>CP135913.1:0-2102125 GCA_002985465.2 Haemophilus influenzae | reverse complement strand
TCACCTTTTATTTAAGTTAAACAAATCTGTTTGCTTTGAGTAACACTACTTACTCAGTAAGACTGTGTTGTAGAGTATAGCACGAGCATTTTTATAAAACTATAAACCCTACCACTTTTTTGTGATCTATATCAAATCATCATTAGAATGAAAAAGTACCGTAAAAAATCACCGCACTTTTGATGATTTTTTATAGAGAAATCTGCATAATAGACTGAAATTGTTAGAGAAGGTTAAATGTTCTATGTCTCAAGGTAATCTTTATATTTTGTCTGCACCAAGTGGTGCGGGAAAATCTTCATTAATTTCTGCGTTATTGGCATCAGATAGTTCAACTCAAAAAATGGTTTCTGTGTCCCATACGACCCGAGCCCCACGCCCAGGTGAAGTTGAAGGTGTACACTATTATTTTGTATCAAAAGAAGAGTTTGAATCTTTGATTGAGCAAGATTTATTTTTAGAATATGCCAAAGTTTTTGGTGGAAATTATTATGGAACTTCCTTACCTGCGATTGAGGAAAATTTAGCAAAAGGCATTGATGTATTTTTAGATATTGATTGGCAAGGCGCACAACAAATCCGTAAAAAAGTGCCTTCGGTAAAAAGCATTTTTATTTTACCGCCTTCATTGTCAGAGTTAGAACGTCGTTTAATTGGTCGTGGGCAAGATAGTGAAGAGGTTATTACTGAACGAATGTCAAAAGCGATAAGTGAAATTTCGCATTATGACGAATATGATTATGTGATTGTGAATGATGATTTTGAGAAAGCATTAAAAGATTTGCAAAGTATTTTGCAATCGGAACGCTTAACTAAAGATTATCAACAAAAACAAAATTCAGCGTTGATTATGCAATTATTACAAGGTTAAAAATTAAAAAATCGGGGAAAGCCCCGATTTTTTTAGAAAGTTTTTTCAAAAATGACATTGACATTTTTTTCTTGATAGCTGTAAAGATTAGGTAGGTTACTCTTACGTTTACGCCAAGTTAGTTGTAGTTTTGGTGTAATATTCCATAAATGCCAGTCCTGTTTCCACAAGGTTAAACCTGTATAGTAAATTCTATCCTTTCTGGTTTTTCCTAGAGAGAGGTAAGAATATTTTGCCTGATCTTTGTATTTCATTTCAGAAAAAGAAAGATGTAAACGGCTTGAAATGCCCCAAGACCAAACTCTTCCCCAACCTAAACGAAGAGATTTTGTTAAAAATCCTTTTGATTTTTCATCAGCAGTGGTGTTATTAACATCAACACCAGCATAAAAAAACTGACGTGGGTTTTGTTGCCAAAATAATGTGGAAGACAAAAAAACAGTCGATCCATTTAATTCTTTATTAAGAATATAACGATTTTTCCCATATTCTAGCGCATTAGAAAGTTGCCATTGGCTATTTAACCAATGTCTATAATCAATTCTCGCACCTGAAACTTTATTATGACGTTTTCCACCATACCAACCAAGTTCATAAAAAGGTGAAATACGGAATGTTTGCAATGCGTCTTTATAAGCATAGCCTAAGGATATTCGGTTTGTTGTTTCGTCTGCCTCTCTTTCATTCCAAAACAATTTGCCATATAAATTATTTTCAACAGTAAGATAATGGCTATTTTTTATGTTTAGATCTCGATCAATATTAACTGCGTAGCCAAATCCTTCTGCTTTTTGTGGCAGCATTTCCTTTTTCTTTTTTAAACCCTTTAACTGAACACTATCAAATGTAGGGGATGAAGATTGTTTATAAATATTTTTATCACGAATGTAATAGGCTGATGCACTAATATTCCAACCATTTCGTTGTTCAATGGCTTTTAAATAGGCATCAACTTGTTTCTGAACCAATGGGGGTAAATTTTCATCACTGCGTACTTGACGGAATAATGATTCTGCCGCTTCATTTTGTTGATCTTCAAATAAAGCAATGGCCAATTCTAGACGAATAGGATTAAACTCGGGATGATTAGCAATGATATTTCTATAAATAGAAATTGCTTTCGTATATTCGCCTGTTAGTTTAGCTTGCAACGCTTGGGCAAGCTGAAGCAATATAGAATCTTGTTGCTTAAAACCTTGATAAATTGGTAATAATTGATTAATTAAGTTTATATCTTGCCGAGCAATGGCGATATTTAACAATTCTTCTGTAGTTGATTGATCTTTCTTTAGGCGTTCTAACACAATAGATACATCTTGTGTTGTTTTTTCTTGAGGTATTATAACAGGCATTTCAGGCGTAGCTGATTTGATATTTTCTTCAGCACGCTTAATCATATCAGCAAAAACAGAGCTGCAAGTCGTTGTGAATAAGATAAGTGCGGTTAATTTTTTCATTTTATTTTTTAGGTAAGAAATACCCCACCGAAGTGGGGTATTTAATTTAATAATTATTTAATTATTGTTTTTTGGCATCATATGCACCAGTGAAGCTAGGAGTATCTACTTTACCCGCTGTTGCTTTCAAATGATCAACATTATTTTCTGCATATTTTCCATTTGCAACTGCATCTCCACCGAAGAAACCATTATAACGACCTGTTTCTTCCTTGAAATCAACTTCTTTTTCACCAGTTTCTACTTTTACTAAGCCTGAATAAGCTAATTCACCGTTATTGTTGTAAACAGGAGCTGATTTAAAGTGGAAGTTTCTATGATTATCTTTATCTACAGCCACCCCACCAATTTTATCATTATGTAAATCAAGTGTTAAAGCGGCTATTTTTATATCTACTTCTTTATCACTCTTGTCTGAATAAACTAGGTTACCAGTATATGTTGCTTTAAGTTGATTTTTGTAATCATCGCCTTTTTCATTTTTTGCAGTTAAGGCAGTAAGCGCAGCAGTAGCATCTAATTTATTGGTTGCAGTGGTAACAACAGAATAACGAACGCCATCTTTGGTACGGAATACACCTACTTGAGTTAATTGGTTACCATCAGCTGCGTTTTTAGAAGCAGTAATTAAATCACCTTCTTTTTTAGCCTTAACTGCGTTAGCATCCTGTTTAGCTAAGCCACTTGCAGTATTATCTGCAATTGCCTTAACATCTTTTTGACCTTGTTCAGTTTTTGAATATTGGCTAACAAGTTCAGCACTATTGTCATGTTTAGAGTTAGAAAGGCAAGCTGATAAGCTAACTGAAGCCAATACAGCTAATGCAACTTTGGATAAATTTTTCATAATAAAACCTCATTCCTAGGGATTTTAGTGGTTAATAAATGTTTATTTTGTTTGACATGAATGTAGCAAACATTACCATTCTAAAAAAAAATCAAGTTCCGTTTTGAAAAAATGTCATTCGAAAATAAGGGTGGCAAGTTACGTTTCTCCAATTGTATTTTGATTATTTATTTCTTTTTTTGAAAATTGATTTTTCTAGCAAAATAAAATGAAATTGAGTATTATGTTTAGCCTTTATTATTAGAGTAATTTTTGACAAATCGGAGTAAATTATGGCTCGTGTTACTGTGCAAGATGCGGTAGAAAAAATTGGTAACCGTTTTGATTTAATTTTAACGGCTGCGCGTCGTGCAAGACAATTACAACTTAACCAAAGTGCGCCGTTAGTGCCAGAAGATAATGACAAACCAACAGTGATCGCACTGCGTGAAATCGAAAAAGGTTTGATTAATCAAGATATTATGGATGCACAAGAATTCCAAGAAATGGCGAAAGTGCAAGAAACGGAAGAAGCAGCTGTTGCATTAATTACAGAATAATCTTTTAAAATAAAGGTATTTTTGCTGCGGGTAGGTATACCCACGGTTAATTATGATTATAGTTGTTCCCCTTTGGGGAACGTAATTTCTAGCCCAAAGGGGTAGTATTTAGCTAAGCTAGGGTATACTTACCCTAGGCGATATTCTATAACCGCAGGTAGGTATACCCACGGTTAATTATGATTATAGTTGTTCCCCTTTGGGGAACGTAATTTTTACCCCCAAAGGGGTAATATTTAGCTAAGCTAGGGTATACTTACCCTAGGCGGTATTCTGTAATTGTGGGTAGGTATACCCATGGTTGATCATAGTTATAGTAGTTCTCCTTTGGGGAACTTTTGTCTTACCTAAAGGGTAACATTTCAATTGCCCTAGGCGATATTTTTCAACGATAAGTAGGTCTCCTTTGGAACTGTTTGCGGATTTAGATCGAATTATTCAAGGGTATTTGCCCGCAGATAAAATTGAACTCATCAAGCGTGCGTTTGTGATTGCAAGAGATGCGCACGAAGGACAATTTCGCTCCAGCGGCGAACCTTACATTACCCATCCTGTGGCGGTAGCCTCTATTATTGCTCAACTACATTTAGATCACGAAGCGGTAATGGCTGCGCTTTTGCACGATGTTATTGAAGATACACCTTACACGGAAGAACAATTGAAAGACGAGTTCGGTGCCAGTGTGGCTGAAATTGTAGATGGTGTATCAAAACTCGATAAGTTGAAATTTCGTACTCGCCAAGAAGCACAAGTCGAGAATTTTCGCAAAATGATTTTGGCGATGACACGTGATATTCGTGTTGTGTTAATCAAGCTTGCTGACCGCACCCATAATATGCGCACGCTTGGTTCATTACGACCAGATAAACGTCGCCGTATTGCGAAAGAAACGCTTGAAATCTATTGTCCGCTTGCTCATCGATTAGGCATTGAGCATATCAAAAATGAATTAGAAGACTTATCTTTTCAGGCAATGTATCCCCATCGCTATGAAGTGTTGAAAAAGATCGTTGATGCAGCGCGCAGTAATCGACAAGATTTAATCGAACGTATTTCACAAGAGATTAAAGTGCGGTTAGAAAATGCGGGGATTTTTGCTCGCGTCTGGGGGCGTGAAAAACACCTTTACAAAATCTATCAAAAAATGCGCATAAAGGATCAAGAATTCCACTCGATTATGGATATTTATGCGTTCCGTGTGATTGTAAAAAATGTTGATGATTGTTATCGCGTTTTGGGGCAAATGCATAATCTTTATAAGCCACGTCCAGGCCGAGTAAAGGATTATATCGCGGTACCTAAAGCAAATGGCTATCAATCTTTGCAAACTTCAATGATTGGGCCAACAGGCGTTCCTGTGGAAGTTCATATCCATACTGAAGATATGGAACAAGTCGCCGAAATGGGCATCACGGCGCATTGGGTTTATAAAGAAAATGGTAAAAACGACAGTACAACCGCACAAATTCGCGCACAACGCTGGTTGCAAAGTTTGGTCGAAATTCAACAAAGTGTAGGTAATTCGTTTGAGTTTATTGAGAATGTAAAATCAGAGTTTTTCCCGAAAGAAATTTACGTTTTTACGCCAAAAGGTAGAATTGTTGAATTGCCAATGGGCGCAACGGCAGTAGATTTCGCTTATGCCGTGCATTCAGATGTGGGGAATACTTGTGTTGGTGTGACTGTTGAGCATAAACCTTATCCGCTTTCACAAGCTCTTGAGTCTGGTCAAACGGTCAATATCATTACCGATCCAAATTCGTATCCTAAAGCAGCGTGGTTAAATTTCGTGGTAACGGCTCGTGCGAAAACACGGATTCGCCATTATCTTAAACAACGCTGTGAAGAGGATGCGGTGAAATTAGGCGAAGTAGAGCTTAATGCAGCATTACAGCCTCATAATTTAGGCGATTTTTCAACTCAACAAATTAGTGCGGTGTTAGATGCTTTAACCTTTTCTTCTTTAGATGAATTATTACGAGAAATTGGTTTAGGTAATCAGTCTGCCACCGTAATTGCGCATCAATTTGTGGGCGTTCCCCTTGAAGTTGTGGAAACAAAGAATCTTGAATTTGAGACAAAAACGCTCACTATTACACCAATGCAAGTGGGTAAAACCCAATTTGCTCAATGTTGCCATCCAATCCCGGGCGATCCTATTGTGGGATGTAGTACACAAGAAAATACAGTTGTGGTACACCATCAACATTGTGCTAATTTAAAAAATGCTCTTCGCCAGTCCTTGGCTCAATGGGATAACGCTCAAAGTGCGGTGAATTTTGAGGCTGAATTACAAATAGAAATATTGAATGAGCAGAATGCCTTGCTTAGTTTAATGACTGCAATTTCTGCGAGCGAAAGCAGTCTTCAAAATATTTGGACGGAAGAATTAGAGAACAATTTATTGCTTGTGATTTTGCAAGTTTGTGTAAAAGATATTAAACACCTTGCCAATATTGTTCATCGTATTAAAGGCATTACTGGTGTTGTTAATGTCAAACGTAATATTAACGAGCTATGAACCTTGAGCTTCTTGATGCCGTGCCTTTAACCAGTCTCTCTGGTGTGGGGGCTGCCATTTCTAATAAACTGGCAAAAATCGGCATTCATAACCTGCAAGATTTACTCTTTCATTTACCTATTCGCTATGAAGATCGTACGCGAATTACGCCAATCGCTCATCTCCGTCCCGAACAATATTTTACCATTGAAGGAATTGTACAAACTTGTGAAGTCGCTTTTGGCCGTCGCCCGATTTTATCAGTTAGTTTGTCAGACGGCACATCGAAAATTATGTTACGTTTTTTCAATTTTAATGCGGGAATGCGTAATAGTTTTCAAGTGGGTGTGCGAGTAAAGGCCTTTGGAGAGGTAAAACGTGGGCGTCACATGCCAGAAATTCATCATCCAGAATATCAAATTGTGCGAGATAATGCGCCTATTGTATTGGAAGAAACGCTAACGCCGATTTATTCCACGACGGAAGGGCTCAAACAAAATTCATTACGAAAATTAACGGATCAGGCTTTGGCATTACTCGACAAAGTTCAGATTGCAGAAATTTTGCCTAATGAATTTAACCCACATCAGTATAGTTTAAAAGAGGCATTGCGATTACTGCATCGTCCGCCGCCAGATATTTCATTAGAAATGTTAGAGCAAGGTAAGCATCCTGCACAACAACGATTAATTTTTGAAGAGCTGTTGGCACATAATTTAGCTATGCAAAAAGTGCGGTTAGGAACGCAGCAATTTTCTGCCTTACCGCTACATTATCAAACAGATTTGAAACAGCGATTTTTAGCCACCTTGCCATTTCAACCCACTAATGCGCAAACGCGAGTAGTGTCGGATATTGAACAAGATCTTATCAAGGATTATCCGATGATGCGCTTAGTGCAAGGGGATGTCGGCTCGGGAAAAACATTGGTTGCTGCACTGGCTGCTTTAACTGCAATTGATAACGGCAAACAAGTCGCCTTAATGGCGCCAACAGAAATACTAGCAGAACAGCATGCGAATAATTTCCGACGTTGGTTTGAGCCTTTCGGTATTGAAGTTGGTTGGTTAGCCGGTAAAGTAAAAGGAAAATCAAGACAAGCAGAGCTTGAAAAAATTAAAACTGGTGCGGTACAAATGGTGGTGGGGACGCATGCTTTATTCCAAGAAGAAGTGGAGTTTTCCGACTTAGCATTAGTGATTATTGATGAACAACACCGTTTTGGGGTGCATCAACGATTAATGTTGCGTGAAAAGGGCGAAAAAGCGGGATTTTATCCCCATCAATTAATTATGACGGCCACACCAATACCAAGAACATTGGCAATGACCGTCTATGCAGATTTGGATACATCAATTATTGATGAATTGCCTCCAGGTCGTACGCCAATAACAACCGTAGTGGTTTCTGAAGAACGTCGCGCTGAAATTGTGATGCGTGTAAAAAACGCTTGTGTTAATGAAAAACGCCAAGCCTATTGGGTGTGTACGTTAATTGATGAATCAGAGGTTTTAGAAGCTCAAGCAGCTGAAGCGATTTGGGAAGATTTAACTAAGGCATTACCTATGTTAAATATTGGGTTAGTGCACGGTCGGATGAAACCACAAGAAAAACAAGATGTTATGATGCGTTTTAAAAATGCAGAATTGGATTTATTGGTGGCAACGACAGTAATCGAAGTGGGTGTTGATGTGCCGAATGCTAGTTTGATGATTATCGAAAATGCAGAGCGTTTAGGTTTATCGCAACTTCATCAGTTACGAGGGCGTGTCGGTCGAGGCAGCACGGCTTCTTTTTGTGTACTAATGTATAAACCTCCGCTCGGTAAAGTTTCGCAAAAACGTTTGCAAGTGCTACGAGATAGTCAAGATGGGTTTGTTATTTCTGAAAAAGACTTAGAAATTCGCGGGCCTGGCGAAGTGCTTGGAACTAAACAAACGGGCATTGCTGAATTGCGAGTAGCAAATTTAATGCGAGATAGAAAAATGATACCAACGGTGCAATTTTATGCGAAATCACTTATCCAAAAATACCCAGATCTAGCAGAAAGTCTGATTCGTCGTTGGTTAAATAATAAAGAGATTTACTCAAACGCTTAAAAGTGCGGTCAATTTTCAAAGAGTTTTAAATGGATAAAAAAGAAAAACGCCCAACTGTACTTTTTTTTGATTCTGGCGTTGGTGGGTTTAGCGTATACCGTGAAGCCAAAAAATTATTACCAAATTGGCATTATCTCTATTGCTTTGATAATGCTGGCTTCCCTTATTCAGAACGTGAAGAAGAAAGTATCATTCATCGAACTTTAAGAATTTGCCAACTGATTAATCAACATTATCCATTAGATGCAATCGTGATAGCTTGCAATACAGCGAGTACTGTTGTGCTTCCGCCTTTGCGAGCTGCTTTTGATATTCCTATCATTGGGACTGTACCTGCTATTAAACCTGCATCAGAAATGACAAAGACAAAACATATTGGTTTATTAGCTACAAAGGGTACGGTAAAACGTCATTATGTCGATGATTTAATTGATAAATTTGCGCAAGATTGTGTTGTTGAAAGATTGGGAACAACAAAATTAGTCGAAATTGCGGAGCAAAAAATTCGTGGTCATTCCATTGATCTAATTAGCTTAAAAGATGAATTATCTCCGTGGGCAGGTATGGCAGATTTGGATACATTAGTGTTAGGCTGTACCCATTTCCCATTAATCAAAGATGAAATTCAGTTATGCTTGCCACAAGTTAAATATTTTATGGATCCGAGCGCAGCGATTGCTAAACGGATAAAATATTTACTTGATGATAAAAGTCTACAAGCGCAAAATGAAAAATATAATCAAATGTTTTGCACCACACATTTTCCCGAAGAAGATCAATTCAAAAAATCTTTACATCTATGGGGATTTGAATTTTTGGAAGTAATCAAAATAGATTAAAAGTTAATAGATTAATGGTGTGATATTGATAAATTCACAATTTTTCCTAATTTCATAGGTAATTTTCTATCCAGATCTTTTCTATATGTCACTTTTTTAAAATAAATTGTGATCTAGTTCTCAAAATAATTATGATTTTTATTTAATTTGTTAAAATAGTGTTACAATACCTTTCAGGTTTTTCACTATTTTATTGAATAAGAGGTAAAAATGATTATTTCATCAGCTAGCGATTATCGTGAAGCGGCACGCCGCCGTGTTCCTCCCTTTATGTTCCACTACGCCGATGGCGGTTCTTATGCTGAGCAAACACTTGCTCGTAATGTGAGTGATTTGGAAAATATTGCTTTAAGACAACGTGTGTTGAAAGATATGTCGGAATTGGATACTAGCATTGAATTATTCGGCGAAAAACTTTCAATGCCAACTATTCTTGCACCCGTTGGGGCGTGCGGTATGTATGCACGTCGTGGTGAAGTGCAGGCAGCACAAGCAGCGGATAATAAGGGCGTGCCGTTTACTCTTTCAACGGTATCGATCTGTCCAATTGAAGAAGTTGCGCCTGCGATTAAGCGTCCAATGTGGTTTCAGCTTTATGTGTTAAAAGATCGTGGTTTTATGAAAAACGCACTTGAGCGCGCTAAAGCGGCAGGCTGTTCTACTTTAGTGTTCACGGTCGATATGCCTACTCCGGGTGCGCGTTATCGTGATATGCACTCAGGTATGAGCGGGCCTTATAAAGAAATTCGTCGTGTATTGCAAGGCTTTACACACCCATTCTGGGCGTATGATGTGGGTATCAAAGGCAAACCGCACACCTTGGGTAATGTTTCAACTTATATGGGGAGACAAATAGGTTTAGATGACTATATTGGCTGGCTAACTGAAAACTTTGATCCATCAATTTCGTGGAAAGATTTAGAGTGGATACGTGAGTTTTGGGAAGGGCCAATGGTCATTAAAGGCATTCTTGACCCTGAAGATGCGAAAGATGCTGTGCGTTTTGGCGCTGATGGTATTGTTGTTTCAAATCACGGTGGTCGTCAGTTAGATGGTGTGCTTTCAAGTGCAAGAGCATTACCACCGATTGCTGATGCTGTGAAAGGGGATATTAAAATTATTGCCGATTCAGGCATTCGCAACGGTTTAGATGTAGTCCGTATGTTGGCATTAGGAGCAGACGCAACAATGTTAGGTCGAGCATTTGTTTATGCTTTAGGGGCAGCTGGTCGCCAAGGTGTTGAAAATATGCTAGACATTTTCAAAAAAGAGATGCGTGTAGCGATGACATTAACTAGCAATCGTACCATTGCCGATATTAAGCCAGAGGCTTTGGTTGATCTAAGTAAACTTTAATTTATAAATTGAGATCAAAAATCAACCGTTTGTTGGCAGAATTATGTATTTTGCGTATGTATTTTCAACAAACGGTCGAGTTTTTCAAAAATTTTTGTAAAAAGTACTTGCAAGGGATTTGAAAATCCCTATAATGCACCGCACACAACGACGCACTGTTGTGAAGTTTTTAAGTTTCCAAGTGCGTCGTTCTTTTTTGCTCTTTAACAATATATCAGACAATCTGTGTGGGCACTTGTTGATTGACTTGTTTTAAAAATATTTTTTAATTTTGAAGTCTTAATAGGTGCTTAACTGAAAATTCATAATTACTTTTTTAAGTAGTGTTTTATTTATAGCTAAGTAGTTTATTGAGCGATTGAACTTGAATTGAAGAGTTTGATCATGGCTCAGATTGAACGCTGGCGGCAGGCTTAACACATGCAAGTCGAACGGTAGCAGGAGGAAGCTTGCTTTCTTGCTGACGAGTGGCGGACGGGTGAGTAATGCTTGGGAATCTGGCTTATGGAGGGGGATAACGACGGGAAACTGTCGCTAATACCGCGTAGTGTCGAGAGACGAAAGGGTGGGACTTTTAGCCACCTGCCATAGGATGAGCCCAAGTGGGATTAGGTAGTTGGTGGGGTAAAGGCCTACCAAGCCTGCGATCTCTAGCTGGTCTGAGAGGATGACCAGCCACACTGGAACTGAGACACGGTCCAGACTCCTACGGGAGGCAGCAGTGGGGAATATTGCGCAATGGGGGCAACCCTGACGCAGCCATGCCGCGTGAATGAAGAAGGCCTTCGGGTTGTAAAGTTCTTTCGGTATTGAGGAAGGTTGATGTGTTAATAGTACATCAAATTGACGTTAAATACAGAAGAAGCACCGGCTAACTCCGTGCCAGCAGCCGCGGTAATACGGAGGGTGCGAGCGTTAATCGGAATAACTGGGCGTAAAGGGCACGCAGGCGGTTATTTAAGTGAGGTGTGAAAGCCCCGGGCTTAACCTGGGAATTGCATTTCAGACTGGGTAACTAGAGTACTTTAGGGAGGGGTAGAATTCCACGTGTAGCGGTGAAATGCGTAGAGATGTGGAGGAATACCGAAGGCGAAGGCAGCCCCTTGGGAATGTACTGACGCTCATGTGCGAAAGCGTGGGGAGCAAACAGGATTAGATACCCTGGTAGTCCACGCTGTAAACGCTGTCGATTTGGGGGTTGGGGTTTAACTCTGGCGCCCGTAGCTAACGTGATAAATCGACCGCCTGGGGAGTACGGCCGCAAGGTTAAAACTCAAATGAATTGACGGGGGCCCGCACAAGCGGTGGAGCATGTGGTTTAATTCGATGCAACGCGAAGAACCTTACCTACTCTTGACATCCAACGAATCCGATAGAGATATTGGAGTGCCTTCGGGAACGTTGAGACAGGTGCTGCATGGCTGTCGTCAGCTCGTGTTGTGAAATGTTGGGTTAAGTCCCGCAACGAGCGCAACCCTTATCCTTTGTTGCCAGCGATTAGGTCGGGAACTCAAAGGAGACTGCCAGTGATAAACTGGAGGAAGGTGGGGATGACGTCAAGTCATCATGGCCCTTACGAGTAGGGCTACACACGTGCTACAATGGCGTATACAGAGGGAAGCGAAGCTGCGAGGTGGAGCGAATCTCAGAAAGTACGTCTAAGTCCGGATTGGAGTCTGCAACTCGACTCCATGAAGTCGGAATCGCTAGTAATCGCGAATCAGAATGTCGCGGTGAATACGTTCCCGGGCCTTGTACACACCGCCCGTCACACCATGGGAGTGGGTTGTACCAGAAGTAGATAGCTTAACCTTTTGGAGGGCGTTTACCACGGTATGATTCATGACTGGGGTGAAGTCGTAACAAGGTAACCGTAGGGGAACCTGCGGTTGGATCACCTCCTTACCAAAGACGAGAGGCAGCGAGTGCTCACACAGATTGGCTGATAGTTGTAGACAAATGAGCAGAAGAAAACATTACCCTTGGGTCTGTAGCTCAGGTGGTTAGAGCGCACCCCTGATAAGGGTGAGGTCGGTGGTTCAAGTCCACTCAGACCCACCACTCTGAGAGTGGATAAAGGCGTAATGGTCAATCATTTATTATAAAAATATTAAGTAATTAATATAATAAATGATGAATGATAAATGGGGATATAGCTCAGCTGGGAGAGCGCCTGCCTTGCACGCAGGAGGTCAGCGGTTCGATCCCGCTTATCTCCACCACTTATCATCGTTAAGTAAATTAAGAGAGAATAGAGAAGAAAGTCATAAGCACTAATCTAAACGAATATAGTGTGTAACCTTTTATTTGTATTCATTTAGTTTATTTAACGATGATAACTGAAAAGTTTTATCAACTGTTCTTTAAAAAATTGGAAACAAGCTGAAAACAAGAGATTTTCGAGAGAAAGTCTGAGTAGGCAAGACAGGAAAGTGAAAGAGAGAACTGAAAAGGAAACTCTAAAAACAAACCTGTTTTGTAAAAAAATCTTGATTGAACAAAAGCAATCAAGTGTTTAGTTGAATGAAAATACACATCAAATTGACCGCACTTGGAAGTGAAAACTTAAAGTGGTTGAAAACATTTGAGGTTGTATAGTTAAGTGACTAAGCGTACAAGGTGGATGCCTTGGCAATCAGAGGCGAAGAAGGACGTGCTAATCTGCGAAAAGCTTGGATGAGTCGATAAGAGGCGTTTAATCCAAGATATCCGAATGGGGAAACCCAGTAGATGAAGAATCTACTATCAACAAGTGAATACATAGCTTGTTGAGGCAAACCGGGAGAACTGAAACATCTAAGTACCCCGAGGAAAAGAAATCAACCGAGATTTCGTCAGTAGCGGCGAGCGAAAGCGAAAGAGCCAGTAAGTGATAGCAGTATAGTTAGGAGAATGTGTTGGGAAGCACAATCAAAGAGGGTGATAATCCCGTATCTTAAAACCATATTGTGGTACTAAGCTAACGAGAAGTAGGGCGGGACACGTGATATCCTGTTTGAAGATGGGGGGACCATCCTCCAAGGCTAAATACTCCTGATTGACCGATAGTGAACCAGTACTGTGAAGGAAAGGCGAAAAGAACCCCGGTGAGGGGAGTGAAATAGAACCTGAAACCTTGTACGTACAAGCAGTGGGAGCCTGAAAGGGTGACTGCGTACCTTTTGTATAATGGGTCAGCGACTTATATTTTGTAGCGAGGTTAACCGAATAGGGGAGCCGAAGGGAAACCGAGTCTTAACTGGGCGAATAGTTGCAAGGTATAGACCCGAAACCCGGTGATCTAGCCATGGGCAGGTTGAAGGTTGGGTAACACTAACTGGAGGACCGAACCGACTAATGTTGAAAAATTAGCGGATGACTTGTGGCTGGGGGTGAAAGGCCAATCAAACCGGGAGATAGCTGGTTCTCCCCGAAATCTATTTAGGTAGAGCCTTGAGCGGACACCTTTGGGGGTAGAGCACTGTTTCGGCTAGGGGTCCATCCCGGATTACCAACCCGATGCAAACTACGAATACCAAAGAGTGATACTCAGGAGACACACGGCGGGTGCTAACGTTCGTCGTGGAGAGGGAAACAACCCAGACCGCCAGCTAAGGTCCCAAAGTCTATATTAAGTGGGAAACGAAGTGGGAAGGCTTAGACAGCTAGGATGTTGGCTTAGAAGCAGCCATCATTTAAAGAAAGCGTAATAGCTCACTAGTCGAGTCGGCCTGCGCGGAAGATGTAACGGGGCTGAAATATAGCACCGAAGCTGCGGCATCAGGCGTATCACTAATACGCCTTACGATTAACAAGCTAGAATGGCGCGAAGCGGCATGAAAGGTTGTTCAAGCAACCCGAATGTTGAGTCGGGCATCTTTGAGTGAGGATTATTAGTGATACGCCTGTTGGGTAGGGGAGCGTTGTGTAAGCGGATGAAGGTTAATCGAGAGGTTGGCTGGACGTATCACAAGTGCGAATGCTGACATAAGTAACGATAAAACGGGTGAAAAACCCGTTCGCCGGAAGACCAAGGGTTCCTGTCCAACGTTAATCGGGGCAGGGTGAGTCGGCCCCTAAGGCGAGGCTGAAAAGCGTAGTCGATGGGAAACAGGTTAATATTCCTGTACTTGGTAAAGCTGCGATGTGGGGACGGAGTAGGTTAGGTTAGCGTGCTGTTGGATATGCACGTTTAAGTTGGTAGGTGGGAAGTTTAGGCAAATCCGGACTTCTATTAAACACTGAGAGATGATGACGAGGCTCTACGGAGCTGAAGTAACTGATACCACACTTCCAGGAAAAGCCACTAAGCGACAGGCTTTACTAAACCGTACTGAAAACCGACACAGGTGGTCAGGTAGAGAATACTCAGGCGCTTGAGAGAACTCGGGTGAAGGAACTAGGCAAAATAGCACCGTAACTTCGGGAGAAGGTGCGCCGGCGTAGATTGTAAGGGCTTGCCCCTGAAGGTTGAACCGGTCGAAGATACCAGCTGGCTGCAACTGTTTATTAAAAACACAGCACTCTGCAAACACGAAAGTGGAGGTATAGGGTGTGATGCCTGCCCGGTGCTGGAAGGTTAATTGATGGTGTAATCGAAAGAGAAGCACCTGATCGAAGCCCCAGTAAACGGCGGCCGTAACTATAACGGTCCTAAGGTAGCGAAATTCCTTGTCGGGTAAGTTCCGACCTGCACGAATGGCATAATGATGGCCAGGCTGTCTCCACCCGAGACTCAGTGAAATTGAAATCGCCGTGAAGATGCGGTGTACCCGCGGCTAGACGGAAAGACCCCGTGAACCTTTACTATAGCTTGACACTGAACATTGAATTTTGATGTGTAGGATAGGTGGGAGACTAAGAAGTAGGAACGCCAGTTTCTATGGAGTCATCCTTGAAATACCACCCTTTAACGTTTGATGTTCTAACGAAGATTACGAAACGTGGTCTCGGACAGTGTCTGGTGGGTAGTTTGACTGGGGCGGTCTCCTCCCAAAGCGTAACGGAGGAGCACGAAGGTTTGCTAATCACGGTCGGACATCGTGAGGTTAGTGCAATGGTATAAGCAAGCTTAACTGCGAGACAGACAAGTCGAGCAGGTACGAAAGTAGGTCATAGTGATCCGGTGGTTCTGAATGGAAGGGCCATCGCTCAACGGATAAAAGGTACTCCGGGGATAACAGGCTGATACCGCCCAAGAGTTCATATCGACGGCGGTGTTTGGCACCTCGATGTCGGCTCATCACATCCTGGGGCTGAAGTAGGTCCCAAGGGTATGGCTGTTCGCCATTTAAAGTGGTACGCGAGCTGGGTTTAGAACGTCGTGAGACAGTTCGGTCCCTATCTGCCGTGGGCGTAGGAGAATTGGTTGGGGCTGCTCCTAGTACGAGAGGACCGGAGTGGACGCACCACTGGTGTTCCGGTTGTGTCGCCAGACGCATTGCCGGGTAGCTAAGTGCGGAAGAGATAAGTGCTGAAAGCATCTAAGCACGAAACTTGCCAAGAGATGAGTTCTCCCTGTCTTTAAGACAGTAAGGGTTGTTTAAGACTAAGACGTAGATAGGTCTGGTGTGTAAGTGTAGTGATACATTGAGCTAACAGATACTAATTGCCCGAGAGGCTTAACTATACAACGCTCAAGTGTTTTTGGAAAACAGAGTGAAAGAAAAAGAAATTAACTAAACTAAACGTTCAGCTTGTTGCCGATAAGAAGAAGAGAGACGAAAAGCGAAAAAAGTGAAGTCGTAAAAGAGAAGAAACAAAGAGAGAAGTTATCAAAGAATTATCCCGGCGGCGATAGTGCGGTGGAACCACCTGAGACCATACCGAACTCAGAAGTGAAACGCTGTAATGCCGATGGTAGTGTGGGGTTTCCCCATGTGAGAGTAGGGCACCGCCGGGTTATCAAATAAAAATCTAGATATAAATCAATCTAAGACAAATAAAATTAAATTAAGTAAAAACAGAATTAAAATTAAAAAATTAGATAAAGAATAAATATAGAACCCCAGTTGAATAACTGGGGTTTTTGTTTTCTCCTAAAAATCAGAATATTTGAATTCTTTGTAAGGTTGTTGTATTGCTGTAAAAAATTTCTCTAGATTAACCATACTTTGATAGATAAATGTAATTATTCCTAAATCTATAAATATATTCTAATACTTTTAAAGTAATTAATAACCTATATGTATTTTGTTCGTACTCTTTACTATTTAGGACATTGCTATAAATTTATAACAGGATACATTGTAATTATGTTATAAAGGTACATTGCTTTTATATGAAAAGTTATATCAAATTATTAATAACTTGTTACATAATACTGGAGCTTTAACTTTCTTCTTAATAGTTTATTCTAATGATATTCTTATATTAGAAAAGTTAGTAAGACATAGGGTGTCGTTTTGAATAGTGATATTTGTGAAAACTAATGATATTAATCGGAAAGAAAGGAAAACAAGAAGAAATATGCGTTGGCTTTGTTGTTAGACTAGACATTAAATTATATTTAAATTTTTAGGTGAATTTAGTTTCTATTATGAATAGTAATATGGTAAAGATAAAATATAATTTTAATACTTATCTATAATTTCAGATATTGTATTTATTTTGGATTTATTATTTAAATTTGCTCTTCAAAGAATACTAAAATTAGTATAGGGGATTATACCTATTATCTCTACATTCTTTAATGATGTATTTATCTTAATATACTTCCTATATTAAGATAAATTTTCTGTAAATTTTTTTCAAAAAAGTATATTTATGATTAATCTTGTATAATGGACATTATAGTTAGGTTTTGCCTAATTATAGTATGATAAAGCCCGATTAGATTCAATCGGGCTATTTATTCTAAAATTTCTGAGATAGGCTAAATTTGATATTCCTACCTGTTCCAGAAGCCAATTCGCCTAGATAAGGGTTGTATGCTCGATTGAATAAATTATCCACTGTAATTTTAATATTCATACCTTTAATTTTTGCAGGGCTCCAAGAAAGGAATAGGTTATGTAGGCTGTATCCTCTTGAAGCTGGTAATGACCAAGATGATGCTTTGGGGTCTCCAGACGATGGCGATCGATCTTGTCTTCTTACAAACTCAGCACGCCAACCTACTGTGAGATAATATTTTGGAACATTGAAACCTAAAGTAGCAGTTGCCTTTCTAGGGGGTATTTCTGCAATCCATGTTGAGGTTTTACTCCATGGGTTTCTTGGTGAGGTGTCACGTTTTCCTTTTACATAAGAATATGTTAGCTCACCAAATAAATAAGTGGATTGATAATAAGCTTCTAACTCTGCGCCTTGAATAACATAACCTGGCAAATTACGATAATTTCCAATGATTTTAGGACAACCATTATTATTGGTATCTGCAGCATTGCCTACACAATTAACTCCTCTGGTTTTAAATATTTCATTTTTACCACGGTGGTAAAAATAAGTAACTCTAAATTGAAAGGCATCATCCTCTTGAAATAAATTATTAAGCGTAACAATCCCTCCTCCTCTGGTCTGATTAATCATTTCTTTTTCTAAATTTAAAGAGGTTGCAGGCACAGAAGATTGCTTAAATTGCGTCTCATACTGTTCATCAATAACAGGTGCACGCCAAGTTCTACTAAAATTCGTAAATAAACTTAAATAATGATTTGCATCATACTTAAGACCTAAATAATAAGACCAACCATTATAATTTTTCTGGCTATAATCATGTCCTGCAGATATATCATTATATCGTGGCGCTAAATTTTTCTGCCCTATATTATTGATATGGTCATATCTTATCCCCCCTGTAAAGAGGAAATTCTGCCATTTTATTTGATCTTGTAAATAAAATGCTTGTGTATACTGGCGTCCAGAAGGCATATAATAAGGTTGAAAATAGCCATAATTATAGTCCGCTTTTCTCACTTTACTTTTATCGTACATTAAAGTATTTCTTGTGTTTTTTAACCATTGCAAACCAAATAATAGTTCATGCCGAGTACTTTTGATATTAAAAGTACTTGTGTTATTTATATCAAAAGTAAGATCTGAATAAGCTATCCAGCTTTGATTACCTAAGCTGCTACCAAATACTGAAGATGCTTCTTTGGGACGCATATCATTTTGTATGGTTTTGCTATAGCTTAATTGAGTAGATAAGTTAATCCATGGATTATTTTCAGGTAGGTAGTGGTATTTTAAAGTGTAATTTTTATCTTTTTGATCTCGATAAACAAGTTTACGTTTCCACGCAACATCAATCCCATAGCGTTTTATTTCTGTTTCTGTTGGTCTCGACGTCACATCTCTTTTTGCTGCCCAAGGTTCCCACCCTTTATGAATGCCATAAACACTGGATAAAGTTAATAAATGTTCAGGAGTAATTTGCCAATTTACTTTTATTAATCCAGTTTTTTGATTATTTTTTGAAAAAAGAATTTTGCTATTATCGGGTCTTTTATAATCGCCAGCATTTCTTATAGAACCAAATAATAATAAATCAATATTTTTTTGTTCATTTTGTAAAACTAGTGCAGTACTATAAGTTTTTTGGTTATTATTGCTATTATTTCCATACTTTAACAAACCACCTATTTTCTGGTTTTCTTGCAAGAAATCCCTAGCATCCCTAGTTTCAAATTTTACAGTTCCAGCAAAACCACCATTACCATATTGAGGTGAATAATTTCCTTTATCCACAGTTACTTTTCTTAACAATTCGGGTTCAATAAAAATAGAACCCTGTTGGTATTTTTCAAAACTTTTTGTAGCACCATCTAACTGAACTCTAACATCTTCAGCGTCACCCATTCCATTAATATTTAATGTTTGTCCGCCAGGGCGAAACCCACCTGCCATATTCACACCTGGCAAGATATTAATTAAATTTGCCGCATTATCAGCTTGTTGTTGTTCGATATTTTTCTGTTTTAATACTGAACGACCAGGTAGTTTATTACTATCATCATTAGTGTTCACAATGATAGGTAATAACTCCTCTCTATTAGAATTAGAAGAATTTTGCTTTGCGGTTACATTGAGTTGAATACCTACAAGGGTGGCTAATAAGAGGATACGTTTATTAATTATAATATTCATATACATCCTTAAATATTAATGATAATTATTTATATTTATTCTAAATTTAATGATGATAAAAAACAAGATATTTTTACTTATATAAATTAATTGTAAGATGACGGATAAAAAAGATAAATGTCATAATCTATGAACAATGGATTTAGTTGTAAAAGATGTATTTAAAAATGAATTTCTAGAAAATAGTGAGTTTACAGATAAAAATGCCATATAAATGGTAAAACGACTCATATTTGATCTGTACCCAAAAAATTAGACTAAATCAGCAACTAACTAAGATGGCAGATTTTTATAGCCAAAGACAACACTCTTTTCAAACAACAAGTCATCGAATTTTATATTCAAAATGGTAAAAATCATTCATTCATCCGTAAACATTTTCAAATTGATAGCAAAACATTGCTACATTGGATTAACCAATTTAATCATAGTGGGCTACATGGCTTCGCGGGCTGGGTAAGACGCGAAATTGTTTAGCTGAATTTAAACTTAATGTGATACAAATGGTTAAAAATGGGAAATTTTTTGTATAAACTTCCTGTTTATACTTTTGGTATTGCTGATTCAGCTGTTATTAACTGATGGTTACAAGTCTTTAAAATACAAGGTATGAACGGCTTAATACTCAAATATGGATGCTTCTTAAGCATGGATCCGATATACCCTAAATGTCATCTAAACCGAATACTGAAGATGAACGTTTGAAATATCGGATTTTGGAGCTGGAAGCAAAGAATGTCATTCTAAAAAAGATGAAAGGCATCTTTGGATGATGTATTACGGTGAACTATTTGAGACGTTTGAAGAAATGAAAAAACACTCCATAAGTATATTCATTATTACGCCATGAGCTTATTCAGGGGATACTAAAAGGACTGAGTTATGTGAATGATAGAACTCAGTCTTTGAATTAAATAAGTCTAACTTCTTGTGGAAGATCAAAGATACGGGGCATTATTGTTTATACTTTTAGTTCTTCAATTTTTCTCACATTTTCGATAGCTTGATCAGCCTCAATGCGTTGTATAAAAGCTGAAAGTTGAGTTAAGTGGCTGAAATCTATGCCTACTGCTCGACACCAATTTAGCATAATGTAAAGATACGCATCGGCAACTGAAATCGATTCGCCAAAATAGATATGGCTTTCTAAATGTTCATTTGCGACTGCAAGTTGATCTAAAATTTGCTCTACTGATAGCTGGCGAATAGTGTGTGAGAGTGTTTCGTTATCTTTCGCATAGTTTGGTAAACGGAATAGAGGCACAAAAGATTTATGAATATCCGCATTAAAAAATGCTAACCAGCGAGCGGCTTTGGCTTTATCACGTACCGTTTTGCTACCGAATAATTTTGAATTCGGATAAAGTTCATCTAAATAGTGCAAAATTGCTTGATTTTGCGATAGAACTAAATCGCCATCAACTAATACGGGTACTGCCCCGCGTGGATTCAATGATAAAAATTCAGGTGATTTAATTAACTCACGCGTGACAGCTTCAAATTCATAATCCGCATTTTCACGTATTTTTACCCACTCTAATGCCACATGTGGAACAAATGAGCACGCACCAATTAAACCATATAATTTCATAAAATACTCCTGTTGGTTTATGATCTATTGATGGAATTATACTGTTTTATACGAGGAATATCTAATTTATTGAAATTGATTTTTACTATTGTTTTAATCATGAAGTGAATTAATATTACAATAATTTAGCTACTTTGATATATTTTTAGAGTAATACTTTGGATATTGATGTTTAATTGAAAGATAAATTTTCTATGTTATAGGTATAATAGAATAAAGTTGCTAATTGGCTTGAATACCAAAAAATTTAAAACAGTTATTGTAAGGCTTTGATAATAAAAAAGCGTGGAAATTTTAAAATCCACGCTTTTTTATCTTATAGAAAGATTATTTTCCAATAACTTCTAATCCGCCCATATATGGACGTAGCACTTCTGGCACGGTGATTGAACCATCGGCATTTTGATAGTTTTCAAGCACAGCCACTAAAGTACGACCAACAGCCAAGCCAGAACCATTTAAGGTATGCACTAAGCGGGTTTTCTTATCCCCTTTTGCTTTACAACGTGCTTGCATACGGCGAGCTTGGAAATCCCACATATTTGAGCAAGAAGAAATTTCGCGATAAGTATTTTGTGCAGGCACCCAGACTTCTAAATCGTAAGTTTTGCAAGAACCAAAGCCCATATCGCCTGTGCAAAGTAAAACTTTGCGGTATGGTAAATTTAATAATTGCAATACTTTTTCCGCATGACCTGTTAATTCTTCAAGTGCTTCCATAGATTTATCTGGATCAACGATTTGTACCATTTCCACTTTATCAAATTGGTGCATACGAATTAAACCGCGAGTATCACGACCGTAAGACCCAGCTTCTGAACGGAAACATGGTGTATGTGCGGTCATTTTTATTGGTAATTCTGCGTCATCAATAATTACATCACGCACTAAATTAGTGACTGGCACTTCTGCGGTTGGAATTAATGCGTAAGGTTGTTCGCCTTCTAAGGCTAAAGTATGGAATAAATCTTCACCGAATTTTGGTAATTGACCTGTTCCATAAAGTGTTGCATTATTTACTAAATAAGGCACATAGGTTTCTAAATAGCCATGTTGTTCTGTATGAAGATCTAACATGAATTGCGCTAATGCACGGTGCATTTTTGCGATTTGACCTTTCATTACGGCAAAACGCGCGCCCGCTAATTTAGCTCCTGCGGCAAAATCTAAGCCATTTGCTTCTTCGCCTAAAGCCACATGATCTTTAACTTCAAAATCAAATGTACGTGGTGTGCCCCAACGTAAGATTTCTTTATTTTCGGTGTCATCTTTGCCTAATGGTACTTCGTCTGAGGGTAAATTTGGAATACTTAATGCAATTTGATTAATTTCCGCAAGTACCGCATCTAATTGTGCTTTTGCTTCAGTCAATTGGTTGCCCATATTATCTACTTCAGCCAATAATGGTTCGATATTTTCACCACGCGCTTTCGCAGCACCAATAGCTTTTGAACGAGTATTACGTTCAGCTTGTAAATTTTCTGTTGTGACTTGTAAGTTCTTGCGTTGTTCTTCTAATGAAGTGAGTTTTTCTGTATCAAGAATAAAGTTGCGTTTTAATTTTAATTTTTCTGCGACTTCCGATAAATTATTACGGAGCAAATTTGGATCGATCATAGAATTTCCTTACTTTTTTCGTTGAAATGAAAATAACCTTATTCTAGCGTGCTTTCTTTAAATAAACCAGTTTAAAAGCCAACGGATAAAAATAAAGAAAAATTGACCGCACTTTGTGTTAGAATCCACGCTCCATTTAGTCTGAATTTTAGGTAAATTATGAGAAAATTTATTCTTTCTTTTCTATTTATGCTTATCGGTGGCGGGCTTGGTTTTGCAGGGGCGCATGTTCATCCCACAAAATGGCAAGTGCGAGCGCAGTTTGAAGCCCCTAAAATAAATGAACTCGGAAATTATTTTTCTCTTTTTTCTATATACAGTTTAGTGAGCGGTGATGCTGATGCTGTGAATATGGTAAAAATTGAGCGTAAGGCGACAGATTCTGCCTATCATGAATTTACAAAAATTCTGAATTCACCCGCTCAATTAATGGCTTTTTTAAATCAATCTGATTTTGTGAAAGCGAGAGCTAAACTTGAAAATGCAACCGTTCAGCAAATTGCCTCACATTTTAAATTTTCCCAAGAAAATAATCTTAATCAATTAATTCTATCTTCTTTTGATCGTGAAGAAGTGGATCAACTTTTTGTGGAATATATTCGTTATGTGAATAATCAAGCGCACCAAACATTAAATAATAAATTGATTACAAAATGGAAATCGTTATTTGAACAAGTGAAAAATGCGGCGGACGCTAAAATAGATGTCTCTTGGGAAAATAAATTGAAGATGATGCAATCTGTCCAACCCTTAGATAATAATTTGGTGGCATTTCATTTTGTTCAACAGCCTAATCTTGTGATGGCAGAGAAACCTTATGTTATTTCAACGGGTATTGGTGCTGGTTTTGGAATTATTCTAAGTTTGTTAGCGATGCTGATTTTGGGTGCAGGAAGAAATAAAAAAGCAAAAGAATAAGGGGCTGTTCGCAAGAAATAAATTTTTGTGATCTTTGTCAAATTTTTAAGATTGTCTTCTGTTTATTTGCGGCGAATGTAGTAAACTTAAACCAGTTAAAACCACTATAGGAGCAATGCTATGTTTCCCGAATATCGAGACTTAATTACCAAGCTTAAAAGTAATGATGCTTATTTTGATCGTCTTTTTGAAAAGCATAACGAATTAGATCATGAAATTAAGAATATGCAGGAAAACATTCAGCTCGCTACTCATATGGAAATTGAGGCTTTGAAAAAAGAAAAATTACGGATTAAAGATGAGCTTTATGAATATCTCAAGAAAAAATCACAAGAATAGTAGAAAGCCGACAAAATGTCGGCTTTTTTGTTGCACTGTTTTAGTGTTATACAACAGGTTTTTGCCGATAAAACAATAAGCTCGGTAAAGCTAATCCAAATACTATTGCGCCTAGGATAAAACTGGTATTAATAAAGGAACTAATCATTTGTTCAAATAAAGCATCAGAAAAACCAAAATGATGAATTTGTACCATTGAAATCATTGCTTTATAGGCATGGACACCGGGGATCATCGGGATAATTGCGGCAACGGTAAAGGCTTTTGGATGGGCTAAATAACGATGGGAAAGATGCACGCCTAAAAATCCAATTACGCAAGTGGCAAAGAATGTAGCAAATACAATAGGCATATTAATATGCAGTAATAATGTGCGTGTAACATGTCCAAGTGCGGCTAAAATTGCGCAATATTTTAAGGCCTTGGGCGGTACATTAAATACTAAAGCAAAGCCCACCGCTGGAATTGCGGCAAATAACATATCATCGAGTAATTTCAATATAAATATTGTTATATCTAATAACATTTTAATGCCCCCAAGTTGTAATATGTAATACGCTCAAAGCGAATACAATACCAAGACATGCGCCAAAAGTGAGAATAGTCGCAATCGTCCAACGGCCTAATCCCATATTCACATAACCTTTTAATATATCCGCCAAAGAATTAATCAGCGGAAACCCTGGCACAAGTAATAACACACTAGACGCTAACGCAATTTGAGGATCGTTACCTAAGTTATATTTTAAGCTCACGCCAGAAATCAGTGAGGCAACAAAGGAGGTGATAGAAAAGACAATGATGGGATTATAGTGCCGTTTTGAAAATTCTTGTCGCACAAACATGGCAATGGCGGCTGCCACAAAGGTAATACCACAAATTATCCAATCTCCGCCAGATAAATGAGCAAACGCCGCACAAGATAAGCCAATCATGAACACCACTAACCATCGGTTATATTTAAGCGGTTTTAATTGATCCAGTTTTCTTTGTGCGATTTCTAAGTCATACAAATGATGCTCAACAGCAATCACAATACGTTGAACATCAGTGACCATTTGCATATTAATGCCTTTATCCGTATTTTTTCGTGCGGTGGTAATGCAATGATTATCGGATAAGGTTGTCAGCACAACTGCATTTGCCGTAAGCGCACATTCTACGCTTTCTACGCCAAGTGCTATGCCTAAACGCTGCGCCATTTGTACCACCACGGTACTTTCTACCCCATGTTGTAACAAGAGCAGTGCAGTTTGTACGCACACGCGAGTTACCGCCCGTTGATATTCGTGTTCCATATCTTTGTTCTCTATCAAAATATACCTAGAAAGAATTATAAAAATCTTTTCTAAAAAATGCGCAAAAAAGAACCGCACTTATGATCCAAGTCAAAAGTGCGGTTCAATTTAGCGGAGTTTTTTATGATTAAAGTTTGACGACTTTCGCCTGTTTTATCATATTATCGCCCACTTCAAGAATAGTGATTAGTAAACCATCAATTTCGCAAATTGTACCTTCGTCGGGAATTTCTTCTAAGTGTTCTAAGATTAACCCATTAAAAGTACGAGCATCTTCTGTATCTAATTCCCAGTTAAACATTTTGTTGAGATCGCGTAGATTAGCAGAGCCATCAATAATCATTGAACCATCTGACTGTTGAATTACTTCTTCGTCAATGCTTGGGGCGGTGGAAGTGGTAAAATCCCCAACGATTTCTTCCAAAATATCTTCCAACGTCACAAGCCCTTTAATATCGCCATATTCGTCCACTATTAAACCAATGCGTTCTTTATTTGCACGAAAATTTGCAAGTTGCGTTTTTAATGGCGTGCTTTCAGGAATGAAATACACTTCATCTGTGGCACGAATTAAGGTTTCTTTGGTAAATTCATTTTTTTCAAGGAGCAAGCGGAATGCTTCACGCACACGCAAAATGCCAAGCACTTGTTCATCAAGGCTGCCTTTATAAAGTACAACACGATTGTGTGCGGCGTGATTGAGCTGGCGCATAATGGCTCGCCAATCATCATCAATATTTATACCGCCAATTTCGTTGCGGGGAACCATAATGTCATCAACAGTGACTGTCTCCATATCCAAAATAGACAGCAACATTTGTGGATGTTGTTCATTTGGTGTGGCTTCGCCCGCTTCTGACACAATACTACGCAGTTCTTCACTACTAATTACTTGTTTTTGCATATCAAGTTTTAATCCTACTATTTGCATCAAGGATTTAGTAAAAATATTCATTAACCAAACGAGCGGATAAAAGATTTTAAGCAATGAAGTTAAAATATGACTTGAAAAAAAACTCACTTTTTCTGCGTGCATTGCAGCCACAGTTTTGGGGAATATTTCAGAAAAGACAAGCATCACGAAAGTGAGCAAACCCGTTGCAATCGCCACGCCGACATCGCCATATAAACGCATACCAATGACTGTTGCAATTGCAGATGCGCTGATGTTCACAAGGTTATTAAAAATAAGAATAAAACTTAACAAGGTATCTGGCTTTTCGAGCAGTTTTTCCGCTTTTTTCGCGCCTTTATTGCCTTGTTCAGATAGAAAACGAAGACGATATTTATTGAGGGAGAGTAGTCCAGTTTCTGAACCAGAAAAATAGGCAGATAACACTAAACAGATAATAAGAATAATAAATAAAGTACTAAGGGGAATGCTATCCAAGAGAAAATCCTTTTGTTTGTGAATCAACAAAAAGTGCGGTCATTTTTCACCGCACTTTTTACTTGTTATTTGATTTTATTAAATCAAATGGCTACTCAAATAGCCAAGAATGGGCAGAATGATACCCGAAATTGGCTAAATAATCATTCTTTTTCCTTATGTCCTATACTTTCTTTATGAAATAACCTATTCAAAAAGTCATTTTCATTTGAAATGATGAAAAATGCCCAAATTTCGGTATAATCAGTGCAATTTTTTTGATAAAAACAGGATTGTTAGCCATGTTTGAGAATTTATCGGATCGCCTTTCCAAAACCTTACGTAATATCACAGGAAAAGGCCGTTTAACGGAAGATAATATTAAAGAAACCTTACGCGAAGTGCGTATGGCATTACTTGAAGCAGATGTTGCTTTACCTGTGGTGCGTGAATTTATCGCAAAAGTAAAAGAAAGCGCGCTTGGGGAAGAAGTCAATAAAAGTTTAACGCCGGGGCAAGAGTTTTTAAAAATCGTTCAGCGTGAGCTTGAAAAAGCCATGGGCGAAGCGAATGAGAGTTTAAATCTCGCAACCCAACCACCAGCAGTTATCTTAATGGCGGGTTTACAAGGTGCGGGTAAAACCACCAGTGTGGGTAAATTGGCAAAATTCTTGCGTGAACGCCATAAAAAGAAAGTGTTAGTGGTGTCTGCTGACGTATATCGCCCTGCTGCGATTAAGCAACTTGAAACCTTGGCTCAATCCGTTGGCGTGGATTTTTTCCCATCGGATGTCAAACAAAATCCAGTTGATATTGCTAAATCGGCACTTGCTGATGCAAAACTGAAATTCTACGATGTGTTGATTGTGGATATGGCAGGTCGCCTACACGTTGATACAGAAATGATGGACGAAATTAAGCAAGTCCATGCGGCATTAAATCCAATTGAAACCCTTTTCACTGTTGATGCGATGACTGGTCAAGATGCAGCCAATACGGCAAAAGCCTTTAATGAAGCATTGCCGCTTACAGGTGTTATTTTGACGAAAGTGGACGGTGACGCGCGCGGTGGTGCGGCGTTATCAATTCGTCAAATCACAGGTAAACCAATCAAATTCTTGGGGGTGGGCGAGAAAACAGAAGCGCTTGAGCCGTTCCATCCTGATCGTGTCGCTTCTCGTATTTTGGGCATGGGCGATGTGCTTTCCCTTATTGAAGATCTTGAACGTTCTGTTGACCGTGAAAAAGCCGAAAAAATGGCGCAGAAATTCAAGAAAGGAGATGATTTCACTTTAGATGATTTCCGCGAGCAGCTGATCGAAATGAAAAAAATGGGCGGCATGATGTCTATGCTTGAGAAATTACCGGGTGCAAAAAATTTGCCTGATCACGTTAAAAATCAAGTGGATGACAAAATGTTTATCAAAATGGAAGCAATCATTAACTCCATGACCTTAAAAGAACGTGCCAACCCAGATATTATCAAAGGATCTCGCCGTCGTCGTATTGCATTAGGTTCTGGTACTCAAGTGCAAGATGTCAATAAATTACTTAAACAATTTGATGAAATGCAACGCATGATGAAGAAAATGCGTAAAGGTGGCATGGCTAAAATGATGCGTGGAATGCAAGGCTTAATGGGCGGAGGCTTAGGTGGTCTTGGCGGTTTAGGCGGAATGTTTAAACGATAATTTCAGAAGATAAAGTGCGGTAAAAAAGAAATATTTTTACCGCACTTTTGAATTTTACGCTGGATTATCTATATCTTTAAATTCTACATCAAAACCATATTCTTTCGCCAACCATTCGCCTAATGCCTTGATGCCATATCGTTCTGTTGCGTGATGGCCTGCAGAGAAGAAATGTAATCCTTGCTCACGGGCAGAATGAATCGTTTGTTCTGACACTTCCCCAGTAATAAACGCATCGCAGCCTTGTTCTGCCGCAAGATCAATATAACCTTGCCCGCCACCGGTGCAGATGCCAATTTTTCGGATTAAGTGCGGTCCGTTTTCAATGCAAATTAACGGTTTTCGATTTAACACTTTTTCTATTTTTTCTGCAAAGTCTTTACCTGTCATCGGTTCTTTTAATTCGCCCCAAACAGGAATACTCAACGAGCCTTTTTCTAATGGTTGTAAATTTTCAATGTCGAGCAGTTTGGCTAATTGTGCATTGTTGCCTAATTCTGGGTGCACATCTAATGGCAAATGATAGCCATATAAATTAATGTCGTTCACTAAAAGTGCTTTAATTCGCTTGCCTTTCATTCCTCGAATACAAGGGTTTTCACTTTTCCAAAAATAGCCGTGATGAACCAAAATAGCATCGGCATTTTGACTGATTGCGTAATTAATTAGAGCTTGGCTCGCTGTTACGCCAGTAATGATTTTTTTGATTTCTGTTTTACCTTCGACTTGTAAGCCGTTGGGCGCATAGTCATTGATTTTATCAGAAGAAAGTTTTTGATTAATGAGTTGTTCAAGTTCAAGATTATTCATAATAGATCGTTGATTGGAAAAAGTTGGGATATGGTACAAAATTCCAAAAAAAATGGCTAGTGCGAAAGGAGTGGGGGAATGCACTAGCCAAGTTTCATTACTATTAAATTACTATCTAGTATCTAAAACAGAATTCATTATATATAAATTTATAGCGATCAAGAGGGATAAGAAATTTTTTATTTCATTTAAAGTGCGGTTTAAATTCCTGTGTTTTTTACCGCACTTTGCTTTTCCCCTTGAAATCTTGCTTTTTATTCTTATATCTGTGACATTCAATTTTTATCTTTATGAAGGAAAAAATTATGTCACAAAATCAAGAAACTCGTGGCTTTCAATCTGAAGTCAAACAACTTCTCCAATTAATGATTCATTCTTTGTATTCCAACAAAGAAATTTTCTTACGTGAATTAATTTCTAATGCCTCTGATGCAGCAGATAAATTACGTTTTAAAGCACTTTCCAACCCTGCTTTATATGAAAGCGATGGCGACTTGCGTGTGCGTGTTAGCTTTGATGTAGATAAAGGAACTATCACGATTAGTGATAACGGCATTGGTATGACTCGCGAGCAAGTCATCGATCATTTGGGTACGATTGCAAAATCAGGAACAAAAGAATTTTTAACCGCACTTGGTCAAGATCAAGCAAAAAACAGCCAACTTATCGGGCAATTTGGTGTGGGTTTTTATTCTGCTTTTATTGTGGCAGATAAAGTGACTGTAAAAACTAGAGCAGCTGGCGAAGAGGCGGATAAAGCGGTACTTTGGGAATCTGCGGGCGAAGGCGAATATTCTGTGGCGGATATTGAGAAAAAATCCCGTGGCACAGATGTGATTTTACACTTACGTGAAGATGAAAAAGAATTTTTAAACGAATGGCGTTTGCGTGAAATTATTGGTAAATATTCTGACCATATTGGCTTGCCAGTGGAAATGCTGACGAAAGAATATGATGATGAAGGCAAAGAGTGCGGTGAAAAATGGGAGAAAATTAATAAATCTGATGCACTTTGGACGCGTTCTAAAAATGATGTTTCCGATGAGGAATACAAAGAGTTTTATAAACATTTAAGCCATGATTTTGCTGATCCTGTGATTTGGGCGCATAACAAAGTTGAAGGAAATCAAGCATATACTAGTTTGCTTTATGTGCCAGCTAAAGCACCTTGGGATTTATTTAATCGCGAACATAAACACGGCTTAAAACTTTATGTTCAACGTGTATTTATTATGGATGATGCTGAGCAATTTATGCCGAATTATCTCCGTTTTATGCGTGGTTTAATTGATAGCAATGACTTGCCATTAAATGTATCTCGTGAAATTTTGCAAGATAACAAAATTACTGCGGCATTACGCAAAGCATTAACTAAGCGTTCATTACAAATGCTAGAAAAATTAGCAAAAGATGATACAGAAAAATATCTTCAATTTTGGAAAGAGTTTGGTTTAGTTTTGAAAGAGGGCCCTGCAGAAGATTTTGCTAACAAAGAAACTATCGCGAAGTTATTACGTTTTGCTTCAACACATAATGATAGCAGCGAGCAAACCGTCTCTTTAGAAGATTACATCTCGCGTATGAAAGAGGGGCAAAAAGCTATCTATTATATTACAGCGGATAGTTATGTTGCAGCGAAAAATAGTCCGCACTTGGAATTATTCAATAAAAAAGGCATTGAGGTTTTATTGCTTTCCGATCGCATTGATGAATGGATGTTAAGCTATTTGACTGAATTCGACGGTAAACAATTACAAAGTGTCACGAAAGCAGATTTGGATTTAGGCGATTTAGCGGATAAAGAATCTGAAACACAAAAACAACAAGATGAAGCCTTTGGTAGTTTTATTGAGCGTGTGAAAAACTTGCTTGGCGAACGGGTGAAAACTGTGCGTTTAACTCACAATTTAACGGATACACCCGCGGTAGTTTCGACAGATAACGATCAAATGACGACCCAAATGGCGAAATTGTTTGCAGCCGCAGGACAAGCTGTACCAGAAGTAAAATACACCTTTGAACTTAATCCAGAACACCATTTAGTGAAAAGAGTGGCTGATATTGCAGATGAAACTGAATTTGCTGATTGGGTGGAATTGTTGCTCGAACAAGCTATGTTAGCAGAGCGCGGATCTTTGGAAAATCCAGCTGTGTTTATTAAACGCATAAATAAATTATTAGGCTAACTAAAATAAATAAGCCCGATTAAATCGGGCTTATTTATTGGGATAGTATTTAGGATAATCTTCAATCCATTTTTTCATTGTTTTTTGTTGCTTGAGTGTATTCGCAAAATTAAATGTTTTGCGTTTATTATTAAATTTAGCACTTAAAATAATGACTTTTCTTTCGTCTTCTGCAACTTCATATAAAAAATAGATATTATTGATTGTAATGTATTTATAGCCTGTTTTTCCCCAGAATGGTCTAAGTTGCGGGATATTTGTTAAAACCATTTTTAGTTTATCAAGATCATCTTGAATTAGATAAGTTACGATAAATCGTTTTAGAAGATCATTTTCAAGGCAATCGCCTGATGTTTCAGCAATATAAACATCGTATGTTGGCAGCATAATCAACTCTATTTTTTAAAATCGAATGGCTCAATTTTATGATTTAAAATAGCTTGCCAAGCTTCCGAACTTGCTTTTGCAGCTAATTGTCGTTCTTCTAAACTAAAAGCGTATTCTTCCTTGTCTTTTTTTTGAGTTTTAAGTAAATCGGAAATTTGTTCAAAAGTGAGTTCCATTTGAGACTCCTTACTGTGAATATTGACAACATTATGCCTAATTATACGAGTTTTTTCATCTATTTTTTCTTCGAGTTATTGATTGTTTTTCAGGTATAATACTCAGCAAAATAACAAACAAGAGAGAAAAATATGATTATAGTTTACGGTATTAAAAATTGCGATACAGTAAAGAAAGCATTGAAATGGTTGGCGGATCACAATATTGAACACAAACTTCACGACTACCGTGTTGATGGTTTAGATTCGAATTTTTTAACCCAAGCGGAAGCTCAATTTAGCTGGGATGTGTTAGTGAATAAACGCAGTACAACTTGGCGTAATTTGGATGAGCAAGTTAAAAATTCTCTTGATAAAACCACCGCACTTTCCGTGTTGGAGGAAAATCCAACTTTAATTAAACGCCCAATTATTTTACAAGATGGGAAGGCATTAATTGGTTTTAATGAAAAGGAATATCAGGCTGCTTTTGCCTAAAGTGCGGTTATTTTCTTAGGAGTTTTTATGAAAGAAAAAGTGATTTCGTTGGCGCAAGATTTAATTCGTCGCCCGTCTATTAGCCCGAATGACAAAGGCTGTCAGCAAATTATTGCCGAACGTTTAGAAAAATTAGGTTTTCAAATTGAATGGATGCCTTTTAATGATACGTTGAATTTGTGGGCAAAACACGGAACAGGCGAGCTAGTTATTGCGTTTGCAGGACATACGGATGTTGTGCCTACTGGCGATGAAAATCAATGGTCGTCTCCGCCATTTTCTGCAGAGATTATTGATGGAATGCTTTATGGGCGTGGTGCGGCGGATATGAAAGGATCCCTTGCAGCAATGATTGTGGCGGCAGAAGAATACGTAAAAGCAAATCCTAATCATAAGGGTACTATTGCATTATTGATTACCTCTGATGAAGAGGCGGCTGCAAAAGATGGTACTGTGCGTGTGGTTGAGACTTTAATGGCACGTGATGAAAAAATTACTTATTGCATGGTTGGCGAGCCGTCTAGTGCTAAAAACTTGGGCGATGTTGTCAAAAATGGTCGCCGAGGCTCAATTACAGGAAACCTTTATATTCAAGGTATTCAAGGGCACGTGGCATATCCGCATTTAGCTGAAAATCCAATCCATAAAGCAGCCCCATTTTTGCAAGAACTAACGACTTACCAATGGGATAAAGGTAATGAATTTTTCCCGCCAACAAGCCTACAAATTGCTAACATTCACGCAGGGACAGGAAGTAATAATGTAATTCCTGCTGAGTTATATGTTCAGTTCAATTTACGTTATTGCACAGAAGTAACGGATGAAATCATCAAGCAAAAAGTAGCTGAAATGCTAGCAAAGCACAATTTGAAATATCGTATTGAATGGAATTTATCCGGTAAACCATTTTTAACAAAACCGGGTAAATTATTAGATTCGATAACCTCCGCTATTGAGGAAACCACAGGCATAACGCCACAAGCTGAAACGGGTGGTGGCACGTCAGACGGTCGTTTTATTGCCTTGATGGGTGCAGAAGTAGTGGAATTTGGTCCGTTAAATTCAACTATTCATAAAGTCGATGAATGTGTCAGTGTAGAAGATCTTGGCAAGTGCGGGGAAATTTATCACAAAATGTTAGTGAATTTATTGGATAACTAAAATGAAATTAACCCCAGAAATGCTTACAGGAAAGTCCCGTGAGCATTTAGTCAATTTACCCGCAATTCATTCCTCAAATCATTTTTTGCAAATGCAAGCTGTGAACGCATTTCAAGGGTTGCAACAAAGTGCGGCAAAAAATGGCTTTAATTTACAGCCAGCGAGTAGTTTTCGTGATTTTGAACGCCAACAGCTTATTTGGAACAGCAAATTTAAGGGCGAGAGAAAAGTCCATGATGACGCAGGCAAAGCATTAGAGTTGAGCCAATTAGATGACTGGCAAAAATGTCAGGCGATTTTACGTTGGTCTGCATTACCAGCAGCTAGCCGCCATCATTGGGGAACGGAAGTGGATATTTTCGATCCTGATCTTTTGCCACAAGGTCAATCTTTACAACTAGAGCCTTGGGAATATGAAAAAGGCGGCTACTTTTTTGAATTGAGTGAATTTCTTACGGTAAATTTACCGCACTTTGATTTTGCGTTGCCTTTTATGAATATGCAGTCCAATAAGAAAGTGGGGCGGGAGCCTTGGCATATCAGTTATTTGCCGTTAGCTGAATTGGCAAGTCAGCAATTTTCTCCAGATATTTTGCAACAGGCGTGGAAAGGGGAAAATATTTTAGGTGTAGACTGTTTAATATCAAATATTGAACGAATTTTTTTTGAATATATTGTTTAAAAATAAGCCTTATTGTGAAGATAAGGCTTTATTGTTAAGCGTAAAAAAGCCCTTTTCGATGTAAATAAACAGGCAAATTATCGCCAATAGATAAATCAGGGGAAATTATGTTCTCAATCCATATTGCGTAGCCATTAATTTCAATTTGAACAGCGGTAATTTTCCCTTTAAATTCGATTTGTTTCACTTGCCCATTGAAAAGTGCGGTTGGATTTTCCGATGTTTTAAACAGGCTAAATTGTTCTGGACGAAGCAAAATCTTACCTTGTTTTTGAGATATTGAGTTATTTTTTATAGGAATATTGCCTAATTGACATTGAGCGTTATTTTCATCGAGTAGATTTGCAGGTAAAACAATACTTTCTCCCATAAATTTTGCTGTTTCAAGATGATTAGGCGACCAATAAAGTGTGCGAGGCGTGTCGATTTGTAAAATTTTACCTTGCTGAATAATGGCGATTTTATCAGCGTAGCGTAAGGCTTCATCACGATCGTGAGTAACGAAAATCGCAGACGAACCACTTTGACGTAGGGCTTGGAGCATTTCGTGGCGAATTTGCTGGCGAAGATGTTCATCTAAGGCACTAAAAGGTTCATCTAATAAAATCAGTTCTGGATTCGGGGCTAAAGCGCGTGCCAATGCTACGCGTTGTTGTTGTCCGCCCGAAAGTTGATGTGGAAAGCGATCCGCCAGCTCAAAAATACCCGTGAGTTGCATTATTTGTTCAATTCGTGTTTTTTCTTCACTATTTTTTCCTTTGCCATTGCTTAATCCGTAAGCAATGTTGCGATAGACATTTAAGTGAGGAAAAAGTATGCCCTCTTGCACCACATAACCTAAATGGCGTTGCTGCGTTGGTAGATTAAAATTCTCGCCAAAAATTAACCGCTCTTTTAGCCAAATTTCGCCATTAGAGGGTTGTTCAAAGCCTGCGATCGCTCGTAATAAGGTTGTTTTCCCACATCCTGAAGCACCAAGTAAAAAGAGGATTTCTCCGCGTTGTAAGCTGAATGAAATATTGTGCAGAACTTGTTGTTCATTAAAAAATTTATTGAGATTTTTAACGGTTAATAACGGATTATTTATCATTTTATTTAAACGCATATTTTTTCAATAAAAATACAGGGATACCCGAAAAAAGAACGAGCATTAACGCATAAGGGGTTGCGGCAGCATATTGTGCATCGCTGGTATGTTCCCACACGGCAATGGATAAGGTTTTAATATCATTTGGTGTGAGCAAAAGCGTCGCGGTAAGCTCTTTCATTAAATTCAAAAAAACTAAAGCAAATGCTGCTGCCACACCTGGTAATATGGCTGGTAGCGTCAAGGTGCGAAAAATATAGAAAGGGCTTCGCCCAAGACTTTGTCCGACTTTTTCGATTTGATCGGAAAGTTGCTCTAAAGACGCTCTTAATGTAGTTTGTGCCATTGGCAAATAGAGCATAAAGTAGGCAATGATAATCACAAAAAAAGTTTGATATAGGTGATTAGCGTAATTGATGGAAAAATAGATTAATGATAAGGCAATGACTAAGCCTGGCACTGCGTGTAATAGATATGGCAAGCGATCGATCCAAATCGTTAAATAACTACGATAACGAACAGCTGCCCAAACTAATGGCAAGGCACAAATTACAGTGAGTAATGCGCCTAAGCCTGAAATGATAAATGAATTACTGAATGCCGATAAAAATTCTGAAAAATCGCCCGCACTTTCAAGTGAAGTCCCCACGATAAGCCAGTAAATTAACATAATTACAGGTACGCCAATGCTTAAAATAAATATGCTAGAGAAAAATCCGAATGTTAAACATTGTTTTCCAAAGGAAAGTGTTTTTACGAGATAAGGACGCGTAACACCTTTTCCACTGTGGTAAAGGGTTTGTTTTCCACGAAAGAAAATTTCCCCAAAAACAATAAGTACACAAATCGCCATTAAAACGGCGGATAATAATGCAGCAGTGCTGTTGTTAAAAGACATTTCATATTCTTGGAAAATGGCGGTGGTAAAGGTTTGATAATTTAAAATTGACACTGCACCAAATTCGATCAACATATGTAAGGCAATCAGTAAGATACTGCTGCCAATGGCGGGTTTAAGTTGTGGGAAAATGACATACCAAAAGGTATACACAGGGCTTTTACCAAGCGAAAGGCTCACATCTTCAAGAGAACGATCAAGTCTTTTTAGTATGGCGGAAACGGGCAAATAAGCCAGTGGAAAAGAACTTAGCGTCATAATGCCAATTGTTCCCCAAAAACCTTCAACACGGAATGTGAGGCTGATCCAAGTAAAACAACTTACAAAAGAGGGAATACAAAGGGGTAACGTCATCGCTACTTCAAAAAATGATTTGCCGAAAAAGCGATAACGTTCAAGTAAAAAAGCACAAAGAGTGCCAAGTGAAATAGCACCGATAGTTACACAAACCATTAAAAGCATTGTATTGCTTAATAATTCAGCCATTCGAGGGCGAAACAATAGCTCAACACTTCGCATAACTCCCACTTCTGTTGCACGTAAAATGACATACAGAAACGGCAAACATAACGGAAGTCCGATTAAGATGATAAGTAAAGTAAGCCAGAATGGCGGTCTGCGAGGCAAAGTTAAATCCTTTTAGGAATGTGAACATTTCAGTTCACGCACGCAAGCGGTTAATTTTGGTAGATAATTGTAAACGCGTGCGTGAATTTTTTCAAATCCACACACGCAATATTTGGATTATTTCAATCCAGCTTCTTCAATTAATTTGGTCGCATGCTCTTTATCTTGAGCTGTTGTTGCGGATACCACTGGTGCTTCTAATTTTTCATAAGGTTCAAGATTAAATGGCGAAACCACATCAGCGCGTAATGGATATTCTGCACGCACTGCCACTAATGCTTCTTGACCTTTTTTACTTGCTAAGAAATCAACGAATTTTTGTGCTTCAGCTTGATTTTTAGAGGCTTTTAATACTGCTGCACCTGAATAGCTAACTAACGCACCTGGATCTTGGTGGCGAACAAAATAAAGACGGCTTTTTAGATTTTCCACGCCTTTTTCTTTTGCAAGGTTATACCAATAATAGTTATTGATTAACGCAGCAGGCACTTCACCATTTTCGACCGCTTGTAATGCCACACTATTTTTAGCATAAAGTTTACCGTTCTCTTTTAAGCCTTTTAACCAATTAAGCGCAACTTTGTCCCCTTTCATTTTGCTTAAAGCAACAACTTGCTCTAAGAACGCACCAGAAGTTGATACATAACCGATTTTGCCTTTCCATTTTGGTGTTGCATAATCAAGCACTGATTTTTCCATATCTTTTTCAGATAATTTAGTGTGATCGTAAACCACTACGCGAGAACGGCCACTTAATGCAACCCAGTCTTTTTTCGGTGCAAGTGGTACGCCTTTTTGTGCAGTTTGTTTAATGGTTTGTTCTGAAATTGGTGCTAAAAGCCCTGCTTCAGAAAGATCAGCAAAAGTCGCTGTTTGTTCAGTATAGAAAACATCGGCGGGTGTTTTATCGCCTTCTTCTTTTAATTGACCTGCAAGTTGCGCACTTTTCCCGCTATTTAGCGTAACTTTAATGCCTGTTTCCTGTTCAAAGGCTTTTACCACTGCAGCAGCGGCTTCTTTGTGCTGACCATTATAAACGGTAATATCAGCAAAACTATTAGCAGAAAAAGCAAGTGCTGCAGCAAGGGTAGCAAGTTTGAAATGTTTAAATTGCATTGAAAAGCTCCTTATGTTGAGTGCAAATTATTCAGTTAAGCCTGAATTGCAGCTATTCTATGCCTAATTTTATTTAAATGCAAATAATTCTCAATTTAAATTGATATTTAGATGAAAAACAAAACGGTACATAACACGCACCGTCCACAGATTATAGGTTTGCAGGCTGGATATAACCTAAATTTGTTAATACATCACAAAGCGCATTAAATAACTCACTACAATCATAAGTTTCATCAATCAATTTATCATTGTTGTTCATATCTTTATATTCATTTTGAATTAAATAGCTTTGCAATGCTGATTTTAACTTAGCTTTGGTTGTCGGTTTTTCCATTTGAGACATCATATAAAGATACAATTGAGGAGATTCCCAATCACCTATGCTTTTGTTATACATATCACCTAGTCCAATATATTGATTCGCTCCCTCTAACATTACTTTTACATACTGGGTAAAGCGTTTCGGTATGTAAGTTTTATTATCCTCAAAGGAATAAATTGGATATGGTGTAAGATAAACATAGACATAATTTAAAACGACCGAAGATAATACGGCGGAATACAATTCATTTTCCGTAATATTGGCAAATTCTTTATTTTCCTCAATATGCTGTGTTAAAGATTGAATGGTAAATGAACCAACTTGATAGATAAAATGTTCAAGCAAACGAACGAGTGCTTGATTGTTAAATTGATGACTAAGATTATTTGTATTATTGGTATTTATAAAGGTAAATTTATCTAACAAATGCTTTTCAACATTTTCTGTACGATTGATACTTTCTTGTAAATGCTGATGACATAACAAACTTCGTCTAAATGCCACATCGTAAAGATAATCAAGGCATTGCTCACGGGCGACATAATCAGTCTCAGATAATTGATCGATCATTTCTCTCAAATGGTGAGGCATCCAAGAAATATAGGAAAGTTGGAAACTGGTATCGCCAATATAAGCTAATTGATGTTGATTAAGACTATCCACAAATTGATGAAGATAAATTGGATGATTGTGGTATTCAAGATATTCGTGTGCAACATAATGATCACTATGTGTTTGAATACTATCAAAATTATCCACTCGGCTATGATTTTTTATTTTTTCAGAATCAATTGATTTAATCGCATCAGAAAATAATTGAACCACCACTTTACCACGACGAGTTTGTTCTGCAAGCGGCAAATCTTGCGTATATTTATTGGCATAAAGCATAATATCCCGTGCAACTTCACGGCTTTTCCAACCAGGATAGGTATTATAAGAAATATAAGCAATACCGTTCGGAGTTAAATTTTCACGACAAATTGCAAGAATTTTATCTTTCACATTATCAGGCACCCAAGAATAAATGCCGTGCACAATAATATAGTCAAATATGCCAAATTCAGGCGTAATATCAAGAATATTTTTTGTTTCTAAACGAACATTTGTTAAGCCCATTGATTTAATAATTTCATTACCTTGGGTAATTTGACTATTTGCTAAATCCACGCCAACAAATTCCGTATCTGGATAATAAATTGCTTGAGAAATTAGGTTACCACCAAAAGAAGAACCTAATTCTAATACTTTAGCCCCTTTGAGTGCTGGCGGTGTTAATCCCCAAAATGTCGCACTCCCTTCCAAAAGCGCAATACTCGTATAAGAAAAGGGTTTTGAATAGTATCTTAGTTCATCGTAGCTGTTATGTTGAGTTGTCATTATTTGTCCCGTTAATGTAGAAATTGTTAATATCTTTGAAGTGCAATATTGTAAAGTGAATTGACACAAAAACAAAGTGGGATAATGCAGTAAGGTATAATTTTCTATTACATTGTTATTGCTGTATGTAGCCAAAAATAATATAAAAATGAACCGCACTTTTCTGTGCGATTCGCTTTTTCTTAGGATAATTTTTTCAATAGTTTTTTAGATTTATTTTGAATAATTTCTTGCACCGAAAATTGCAGTGCCAATACGCACCATAGTAGAACCGTATTTTATTGCACTCGGCATATCATCGGTCATTCCCATAGAAAGTGTATCAATTTGTTGATTGGGTAAGGCTTGTCTAAGTTGTTCAAATAGATCGGACATTTTTCTGAACACGGCTTCTTGTTCAGCGATTTTATCGGTCGGCGCGGGTATTGCCATTAAGCCACGTAGGCATAAGTGCGGTAAATTTTTGATGTGTTTTGCCAGCGTTAGCATTTCTTCAGGTTGGAGACCTGATTTACTTTCTTCATCGCTGATATTAATCTGAATCAAGACATTCAACGGTGCTTTATTAGTCGGTCGTTGTTCATTTAAACGATCTGCAATTTTTGCTCGATCAAGCGTTTGCATCCAATCAAAATGTTCAGCAACGAGACGGGTTTTATTCGATTGTAATGGGCCGATAAAATGCCATTCAAGGTTAATACCTTGAGACTCAAAATATTGGATCTTTTCTACACCTTCTTGCACATAATTTTCCCCAAAGGCTATTTGTCCAGCCTGATAAGCCGAAAGAATAGCGGAAATAGGTTTGGTCTTAGATACGGCAAGTAATTTAACGGTATTTTGATTGTGTTTAGCTTCTTCGCAAGCCGTTTCAATTTTTTGATGAATTAGGTTGAGATTATGTTGGATATTCATAGATTTTCCTTTATGAAAGTTCGGTTAGTTTACACGAAATTTATTGACGGAGAAAATTTCTGAAAAATTTGTTACTTTCTGTTTGACAAACTCGGGAAATTTCGGTATTTCTTTACGCATTCATTTTTAAAGATAAAACACAATGAAAAATAACCGCACTTTATCCGTAATCATTAGCACGATTACCATTATTACAATTAATGGTGCGGGTTAGTGCAGCAAAAAACAGGATACAGAAAACCCGCGATTCAACTGAATAGCGGGTTTTTTTATAAATTCAAAAACACAATATCTTTAGGAGAACCAATCATGCGCGTACTTAAATTTGGCGGCACTTCGCTTGCAAATCCGGAACGTTTTTCCCAAGCTGCGAAATTGATCGAGCAAGCTCATTTAGAAGAGCAGGCTGCTGGTGTTTTATCAGCACCAGCCAAAATAACTAATCATCTTGTCGCCCTTTCTGAAAAAGCTGCATTAAATCAACCAACCGATACACATTTCAACGAAGCAATCGAAATTTTCTATAACATCATCAATGGTTTACATACCGAAAATAATCAATTCGACTTAAATGGCACCAAAGCCCTTATTGATGCTGAATTTGCTCAAATCAAAGAATTATTAGAAGAAATTCGTCAGGCAGGAAAAGTGGAAGATGCAGTTAAAGCGACCATTGATTGCCGTGGGGAAAAACTTTCTATCGCAATGATGAAAGCTTGGTTTGAAGCGCGTGGCTATCGCGTACATATTGTGGATCCTGTCAAACAATTATTAGCAAAAGGCGGTTATCTTGAGTCTTCTGTTGAAATTGAAGAATCAACAAAACGTGTTGATGCAGCAAATATCGAACAAGATAAAGTGGTGCTGATGGCAGGTTTTACTGCAGGTAATGAAAAAGGCGAATTGGTGTTGCTAGGTCGTAATGGCTCAGACTATTCTGCTGCCTGTTTAGCCGCTTGTTTAGGCGCAAGCGTATGCGAAATTTGGACCGATGTGGATGGCGTTTATACTTGCGATCCGCGTTTAGTGCCTGATGCACGTTTATTACCAACGCTTTCTTATCGTGAAGCGATGGAACTTTCTTATTTCGGTGCGAAAGTGATTCATCCTCGTACGATTGGCCCATTGTTGCCTCAAAATATTCCTTGTGTCATTAAAAATACAGGAAATCCTTCTGCGCCGGGTTCGACTATTGATGGCAATGTGAAATCAGAAAGTTTGCAAGTTAAAGGTATTACTAACTTAGACAATTTGGCTATGTTTAATGTATCAGGCCCTGGTATGCAAGGCATGGTAGGCATGGCATCTCGCGTATTTTCAGCTATGTCAGGCGCAGGTATTTCAGTCATCTTAATTACCCAGTCTTCATCTGAATATAGTATTAGTTTCTGCGTGCCAGTGAAATCTGCAGAAGTCGCAAAAACCGTGTTAGAAACTGAGTTTGCTAATGAATTAAACGAACATCAATTAGAACCAATTGAAGTGATTAAAGATTTGTCTATTATTTCTGTGGTGGGCGATGGAATGAAGAAAGCAAAAGGTATTGCTGCTCGTTTCTTCTCTGCGTTAGCACAGGCAAATATTAGCATTGTGGCAATTGCACAAGGTTCTAGCGAACGTTCAATTTCTGCAGTTGTGCCGCAAAATAAAGCGATTGAAGCAGTGAAAGCTACCCATCAGGCACTTTTCAATAATAAAAAAGTCGTGGATATGTTTTTAGTGGGCGTTGGTGGCGTCGGCGGAGAATTAATAGAGCAGGTAAAGAGCCAAAAGGAGTATTTAGCAAAGAAGAATGTTGAAATTCGTGTCTGTGCTATAGCAAATTCTAATCGTATGTTACTTGATGAAAATGGATTAAATTTAGAGGATTGGAAAACCGATTTAGAAAATGCGACTCAGCCATCAGATTTTGATGTATTGCTTTCTTTCATTAAATTACATCATGTGGTAAACCCTGTATTTGTAGATTGTACTTCGGCGGAGTCTGTCGCAGGGCTTTATGCTCGCGCATTAAAAGAAGGTTTCCATGTGGTCACACCAAATAAAAAAGCGAATACACGAGAATTAGCATATTACAATGAATTACGTCAAAACGCTCAAGAAAGCCAGCATAAATTCTTGTATGAAACTAATGTGGGCGCAGGTTTACCAGTTATTGAAAATCTTCAAAACTTACTTGCTGCGGGCGATGAGCTTGAGTATTTTGAAGGTATTTTATCTGGCTCCCTTTCCTTTATTTTTGGTAAATTAGAAGAAGGATTTTCTCTTTCAGAAGTCACCGCACTTGCGCGTGAAAAAGGCTTTACTGAGCCCGATCCTCGAGATGATCTTTCTGGACAAGATGTCGCACGAAAATTATTAATTCTTGCTCGTGAAGCTGGAATGGCACTTGATCTTTCAGGTGTTGAAATTGAAGGTGTATTGCCGAAAGGCTTCTCTGAAGGAAAATCTGCAGATGAATTTATGGCAATGTTGCCACAGCTTGATGAAGAATTTAAAGCTCGTGTTTCCACCGCTAAAGCAGAAGGCAAAGTATTGCGTTATGTTGGGAAAATTTGTGAAGGTAAATGCAAAGTATCCATTGTTGCAGTGGATCAGAATAACCCACTTTATAAAGTAAAAGATGGCGAAAATGCCTTAGCATTTTACACTCGTTATTACCAACCTATCCCACTTTTATTACGTGGTTATGGCGCAGGCAATGCAGTTACTGCGGCAGGTATCTTTGCAGATATTTTAAGAACATTACAACATTAATAAGGATTTCAGATGTTAAGAATTTATGCTCCAGCATCCAGCGCAAATATTAGCGTAGGATTCGATACTTTAGGTGCGGCGATCTCTCCTATTGATGGTTCTTTGTTAGGCGATGTGGTTCAAATAGAATCTATTGCAAGTGGTTTTGAGTTAGAAAGTGCGGGCTATTTTGTTCGTAAATTACCGAAAGAACCGCAAAAAAATATTGTTTACCAAGCTTATGTGTTATTTAGTGAGCAATTAAAATTACGCGGAGGAAATCTGAAGTCTTTGCGTTTAACGCTCGAAAAAAATATGCCTATTGGCTCTGGTTTAGGCTCTAGTGCTTGTTCTATTGTTGCTGCATTAGTGGCATTAAATCAGTTTCATAATGAACCTTTTTCGAAAATGGAGTTGCTTGAAATGATGGGCGAATTGGAAGGTCGTATTTCTGGTTCAATCCATTATGATAATGTCGCACCTTGCTATCTTGGCGGTGTACAATTTATGGTTCAATCGCTCGGCAATATTTGTCAAAAACTGCCATTTTTTGATAATTGGTATTGGGTATTAGCCTATCCGGGAATTGAAGTTTCTACTGCTGAAGCTCGTGCAATTTTACCGAAAAGCTATACTCGACAAGACGTGATTGCCCATGGTCGTCATTTAGGTGGCTTTGTGCATGCTTGCCATACCCATCAGGAAAACCTTGCGGCGATTATGATGAAAGATGTCATTGCCGAGCCTTATCGTGAATCTCTGTTACCTAATTTTGCTGAAGTAAAACAAGCTACGCGAGACTTAGGCGCACTTGCCACAGGTATTTCAGGCTCTGGACCAACTATTTTCTCTATTGCTCCAGACTTACAAACTGCTATTAAACTTTCAACTTATTTAGAGAATCATTATTTACAAAATAATGAAGGTTTTGTGCATATATGTAAGGTTGATAACGAAGGCGCAAGAGAAATTAAATAAGCATAATTTAAATAGACAAAAGTAGATTAAAAACGGATTAAATATGAATTTATACAATATCAAACACCCAGAAGAACAAGTTACTTTTTCTCAGGCTGTTCGCCAAGGTCTTGGACGGGATCAAGGTTTATTCTTTCCAGAAGTGATTCCTCAACTTAATAACATTAATGAATTACTTGAATTACCTTTTGTTGAGCGTAGTCAAAAAATTCTAGGTGCATTAATTGATGGCGAGTTACCACAAGTAACGTTAGATGCAATGGTAAAAAATGCGTTTACTTTTACCGCACCATTGGAAAAAGTGGAAGATAATATTTATGCACTTGAATTATTTCACGGCCCAACGCTAGCATTTAAAGATTTTGGCGGGCGTTTTATGGCACAGGCACTTGCTGCAGTACGTGGCGATGGCAAAATTACTATTTTAACGGCAACCTCTGGCGATACTGGGGCTGCTGTAGCACATGCGTTTTATGGATTAGAAAATATTAATGTGGTTATCCTTTATCCAAAAGGCAAAATCAGCCCATTGCAAGAAAAGCTATTCTGTACTTTAGGTGGGAATATTCGCACAGTTGCGATTAACGGCGATTTTGATGCGTGTCAGGCTTTAGTTAAGCAAGCCTTTGATGATATTGAATTGCGTCAAGCCATCGGACTAAACTCCGCAAATTCTATTAATATTAGCCGCTTATTAGCTCAAGTTTGTTATTACTTTGAGGCTGTCGCACAATTGCCAAAAGAAAAACGTGATAATGTCGTGGTTTCTGTACCAAGCGGTAATTTTGGTAACTTAACGGCGGGGTTAATTGCAAAAACCTTAGGCTTGCCGATAAAACGCTTTATTGCCTCAACAAATGCAAATGATACAGTGCCACGTTATTTGAAATCGGGTAATTGGGAGCCTAAAACGACAGTTGCAACTCTTTCTAACGCAATGGATGTAAGTCGCCCTAATAATTGGCCGAGAGTGGAAGAATTGTTTAAACGAAATGATTGGAATTTAACGGATTTAGGTTCGGGGATGCTGACTGATGCACAAACTGAAGAAACCTTAAAAGCAATGAATGCTGAAGGTTATGTTTGTGAACCGCACGGTGCGATTGCTTATCAGGTGTTGAAAGATCAACTTAAAGCAGATGAAACAGGCATTTTCTTGTGTACAGCGCATCCCGCGAAATTTAAAGAATCTGTAGAACGTATTCTTGGTATTCAGTTACCATTGCCAGAAGCTCTAGATAAACATAGTCAGCTGCCATTGCTTTCTGATCAAATGGATAATGATTTTGCACAGCTACGGGCTTACTTATTGAAGCAATAAAGTGCGGTAAATTTTTATTGTGTTTTTGATAGCATCTGATTTTCAGGTGCTATTTTATTTGTATCCACTATGTAATCAATTATGCAATTCAGTATACAACTTGAAGCCAATTTCTGGCTCTCCCCATTCTGTAAAAAATGCGGATATTTTGATTAAAAATGGTATTCATGAACGTGATGTGATTGATTGGTTTGAGTTTGTGATTTAAGAAAAAATAACGTTAAAATAATTGTTTGAGTGCTTGGCACATATACATGTCTTTTTTGTAAAAGGTATTAATTTAAAGTGAAGATAAATAAAGGGTAAAATTTGTGAAAAAAAGTAGCATTATTTTTATTATTTAGTATAATAAGCATCATCGCATCATCGCATCATCGCATCATCGCATCATCGCATCATCGCATCATCGCATCATCGCATCATCGCATCATCGCATCATCGCATCATCGCATCATCGCATCATCGCATCATCGCATCATCGCATCATCTTGCATAGTGCGGCATGCCATGTTTCAAAAGGTGATTGAGTTGTATAGAAAGTGCTTATTTTGTCGTTTTATATTTTTTAGTGCGAGAATGATGAAACACTTGGATCAATGATACCCTCATGCTTTTTTTTTGCGATAGTGATATTGCGTTTCTTATTGTTGAAAGACAACTTCCAATGATACCTCCTTTAATGACTTATAGGGCTCTTATATGAACAAAATTTATCGTTTAAAATTTAGTAAGCGTTTAAATCAATTAGTGGCTGTTTCTGAAATTACTGCTGGACACGACCGTCATAGCGGCTGTCAAAATGCAGTGGATACAGTTTCAAGTTTTCAAATGACAAAATGGTTAAAATTAAAACCACTTGCAAGCTTAATTTCTCTGCTTTCATTCGGTTTTGCGACACAAACTGCGATGGCAAATGGCTTGCAAGGTATGGAAGTGGTAAGTGGTAGTGCATCAATGTCAATAAATGGTAAAAATACCACCATTACCAATAGCCCAGATGCCATTATTAACTGGAAGCAATTTAATATCAATCAAGACGAGCTTGTTCGTTTTGTGCAAGAAAATAGCAATTCTGCGGTATTTAACCGTGTGACTTCTGATCAAATTTCGCAATTAAAAGGTGCGTTAAATTCAAATGGTCACGTATTCTTAATTAACCCGAACGGGATTGTCATGGGCAAGGATGCAGTAATTAATGCTGCAGGTTTTACCGCATCAACATTAAACATTTCAGATAAAGATTTAAAAGCACGCAATTTCAATTTTGAACAGGCTAAAGATAAAGCCATGGCACAAATTGTGAATAATGGTTTAATCAGTGTTTCAAAAAATGGTAGCGTAAATTTAATTGGTGGCAGCGTTAAAAATAACGGTGTGATTAAAGTTGAAGATGGCAACATTCTTTTATTAGCAGGTCAAAAAGTCACAATCAGTGATATTACTAACCCAACCATTACTTACAGCGTTGTTGCACCAAAAAATGAAGCCGTGAACTTAGGCACAATTTTTGCAAAAAATGGCAAGATTCAAATACATGCTGGTTCTGTTGTAAATAAAGGCGCATTAAACGCAAACAGCGTACGCAAAGATAAATCAGGTGCAATCATCCTTTCAGCCAAAGAAGGCGAGGCGAACATTGATGGCACAGTCACTTTAAACAATGCCAACTTCAAAGCAGGCAGCTTAACCATCACAGGTAAAAAAGTGGTGTTAAACAGCGGTGCGAAAGTGGAATTAACAGGTAAACAAGGTGGTACGGTTTATATTGGTGGCGATGAGCGTGGACAAGGCAAAATTCAATTAGCAGAAAAAACCGAAATTAAACAAGGCGCAAGCGTAAATGTTTCAGGCTCTGAAAAAGGCGGTAAAGCGATTGTTTGGGGTGACCGTGCACAAGTTGATGGCGAAATTATCGCAAAAGGTAAAGATAAAAAGAATAGTGGTTTTGTCGAAACTTCAGGGCATTATCTTGCATAGGCAAAACAGCAAAAGTTGAAGCGAAAGACTGGTTATTAGATCCTTACAATGTGCGAATTGTGGCTGAAAATAAAAACACTACTACTAATACTACTAATACTACTAATACTACTAATAATACATCTCTGTTTACAGCAACAGCCGATGATGCGGTTATTGTCAATACCACAATTACCAATGCTTTGAATAAGGGAACGAATGTTGAAGTTACCACAGGTATAGATACAAAGCGTAAAAATGGTGATTTAACTGTTGAAGCGGATATTATTAAAACAGGAACGCAAGATGCGACTTTAACCCTAACAGCCAATAATAAGTTCACCCAAAAAGAAAATACCAAAATCAAATCAGAAAATGGAAAGCTTAATGTTACTATTAATTCGGGTAATGGTTTGGAGTTAAAGGGGGAAATTGATACTAATGAAGGGGATTTAAATATCAATGCCTCTGCGAATAATGCATTAATAGACGGTGCAGTCTTGAAAGGAAAAGGCAAAGTTCAGATTAATGGTAGACCTGATGTTTTTCATCCTGTTGTTACAACAGATAGTATCGAAAAAAAAGCTTTTAATATTTTTACTATTAAGAATACTAAATTTGTAGGCTATGGTGAAGAGGGGCTGACACTTCAATATAACTCACCACGTAGAGATTGGTGGAAAGGTCAATATGATGTTGTGGGGACTTGGGAAGGTAATATTACTACTAAAGGAAAAGTCACCTTTGAACGTAAAGTAAACCCTACTGATAGTATGGCTGTGAGTATTTCTACGCATAATTGGCGTGCGAATTTGACAGTAGAAGACGGTAGTTTCGAATTTTTAGAAAAAGAGAATCTACAAGGCTTTAATAATGCGTATGATAAATATAGAGATTACAAATTAGTCAATATTGATCAAGATGTAACATTTGATACTGCAGAAAATTCAACTGTAACCTTTAAACTTAAGCCTTATTTAGGTAATGGTCGTGGCTATAACAATACGCCTAGAGGATTAAGTGTTGCCGCAGACATTACTGCAAAAGGAAAAGGTCATGTAACCTTTGATGCGAGTGCGAATGGCTATAGCGTAGCAGGGATATACTTTGATAAAAGAAGTGATGGCAAATCAACTACAATTAAAACGGAAGGTACGACAACATTAGAATTTGAAGGAAAGTCTCATTCACGTGATGGATTAGCCATTAAAAATCCACTTGTTTTAGATGCACAAGCAGGTTCTCATATAATTTTAAATGGTTCTCGAGGTGATGGTAATCGTGCGGTAGATGTATCAGCCGATGTCACTATTCAAGGTGAAGGCGAGACAAGCATTAAATCAACATCAGGCAATGTTGAAGTGAATGCGAATATTTATTCGGATTTTAGTCCTGTGAATATTATTTCTGCAAAGGATATTAAGATTAAAGAAAATGTTGAGGTAATAGGTAAGAGCGTTAATTTAGAAGCTGCTGAACATTTGAAGCTGGAAAATAAAGCTACAGTTACTGCAACAATGGGCGATGCGGTTTTATCAGGTAAAAACATTACCCTTAGCGGAAATGTTACAGCATTAACGAGTAAAGTTAATGTAACGGCAACTGATACATTTATCCAGAATGAGCATAGTGAAGTGATGGGAAAAACAGGGGTTACGGTTTCTAGCAAAGATGCAACGATTGGTGGGATTAAGTCTGAAGCAGGTAATATAGAGATTGGTGCAACGAATAATGTATTAGTTAAGGGGCCATTAAATACGGACAACTTCTCAGAAAACACAATAAGCGTAATGGCAGGGAAAGATCTTTCAATAGAATACAGTGGAAAATTGGATGGTCATAGTATTGTGTTAAAAGCAGGTGAAAACTTAAAAGTAGGTGATAAAGTACAAGCAGCTGCGATTAAGAATCTAGATGTCACAGGTAAAAATATTACTAATGCTGGAAATCTAATCTCTGTAACGGGTAATGTTGGCGTGACAGCAACGGAGACATTTATCAACACTGAAATGGCTCAATTGAAAGGCCAAGCTGGTGTAACCGTTAATGCAAAAGATGCAAATGTTGCGGGACAAGTAACGGCTGAAACAGGTACGGCGAGTGTTATTGCTGAAAATACCGCAAGTATTACAGGAAACGTAAGCGGTCAAAATGTGGAGCTTGAGGGCAAAAACAGTTTAACTATCGCTGAAAATGCACAAGTAACAGCTATAGCAGATGATGTGTCACTGAAAGGTACAACCATTACCAATAGTGGAACGGTAACGGCAACACAAGGTACTGTTAATGTAGCTGCAACTGAGAACTTTACCAATACTGTGACAGGTAACTTAACGGGTAAAACAGATGTGGCAGTGAATGCAAAAAATGCTGCCAATGAAGGTGAGATTCACGCAGAAAAAGGTAATATTAAGGTTACCACAGAAGAAACTTTTGTTAACGCAGAGAGCGGTATTTTAGAAGCAAAACAAAAAGTAGAGGTAGAGGCTAAAGATGCGACGATAGCTGGCGAGATTAGCGGAGGTAGCGTTGCTCTTCTCGTGAAGAATGCGTTAGATATTGTCAAAGATGCCTTTGTGATAGCGAAAGAGACTGATGTTAGCTTATCAGGTGAAAATATAACCAATAGTGGTACGGTATTGGCAGGTAATGGTGGTGTTACAGTTAATGCAAGAGAGAAATTTGAAAACCTGCCTGATGGCAATTTAGTTGCGAAAAATGCGGTCACGGTGAACGCAAAAGATGCAGACATTGCGGGCGGCGTTCAATCTAAAGAAGGTGCATTAAGTGTTATGGCTACACAAGACCTAACAGTGAAAGATAATGCTAATGTATTGGCGAAAGAAAAAGTGTCTTTAACTGCGGGGAATGATTTAACCACGGGTGTAGGCTCGACGGTAAAATCAGAGAATGGAGATGTGGCATTATCAGGAAATAACATCACTAACAGCGGCACGGTGACGGCTGAAAATGGTGGTGTTGAAGTGACTGCTACTGAGAAATTTATCAATACAGAGACAGGTAATTTAACAGGTAAAGGTAATGTCACGGTGAACGCAAAAGATGCAGACATTGCGGGCGGCGTTCAATCTAAAGAAGGTGCATTAAGTGTTATGGCTACACAAGACCTAACAGTGAAAGATAATGCTAATGTATTGGCGAAAGAAAAAGTGTCTTTAACTGCGGGGAATGATTTAACCACGGGTGTAGGCTCGACGGTAAAATCAGAGAATGGAGATGTGGCATTATCAGGAAATAACATCACTAACAGCGGCACGGTGACGGCTGAAAATGGTGGTGTTGAAGTGACTGCTACTGAGAAATTTATCAATACAGAGACAGGTAATTTAACAGGTAAAGGTAATGTCACGGTGAACGCAAAAGATGCAGACATTGCGGGCGGCGTTCAATCTAAAGAAGGTGCATTAAGTGTTATGGCTACACAAGACCTAACAGTGAAAGATAATGCTAATGTATTGGCGAAAGAAAAAGTGTCTTTAACTGCGGGGAATGATTTAACCACGGGTGTAGGCTCCAGCGGCACGGTGACGGCTGAAAATGGTGGTGTTGAAGTGACTGCTACTGAGAAATTTATCAATACAGAGACAGGTAATTTAACAGGTAAAGGTAATGTCACGGTGAACGCAAAAGATGCAGACATTGCGGGCGGCGTTCAATCTAAAGAAGGTGCATTAAGTGTTATGGCTACACAAGACCTAACAGTGAAAGATAATGCTAATGTATTGGCGAAAGAAAAAGTGTCTTTAACTGCGGGGAATGATTTAACCACGGGTGTAGGCTCGACGGTAAAATCAGAGAATGGAGATGTGGCATTATCAGGAAATAACATCACTAACAGCGGCACGGTGACGGCTGAAAATGGTGGTGTTGAAGTGACTGCTACTGAGAAATTTATCAATACAGAGACAGGTAATTTAACAGGTAAAGGTAATGTCACGGTGAACGCAAAAGATGCAGACATTGCGGGCGGCGTTCAATCTAAAGAAGGTGCATTAAGTGTTATGGCTACACAAGACCTAACAGTGAAAGATAATGCTAATGTATTGGCGAAAGAAAAAGTGTCTTTAACTGCGGGGAATGATTTAACCACGGGTGTAGGCTCGACGGTAAAATCAGAGAATGGAGATGTGGCATTATCAGGAAATAACATCACTAACAGCGGCACGGTGACGGCTGAAAATGGTGGTGTTGAAGTGACTGCTACTGAGAAATTTATCAATACAGAGACAGGTAATTTAACAGGTAAAGGTAATGTCACGGTGAACGCAAAAGATGCAGACATTGCGGGCGGCGTTCAATCTAAAGAAGGTGCATTAAGTGTTATGGCTACACAAGACCTAACAGTGAAAGATAATGCTAATGTATTGGCGAAAGAAAAAGTGTCTTTAACTGCGGGGAATGATTTAACCACGGGTGTAGGCTCGACGGTAAAATCAGAGAATGGAGATGTGGCATTATCAGGAAATAACATCACTAACAGCGGCACGGTGACGGCTGAAAATGGTGGTGTTGAAGTGACTGCTACTGAGAAATTTATCAATACAGAGACAGGTAATTTAACAGGTAAAGGTAATGTCACGGTGAACGCAAAAGATGCAGACATTGCGGGCGGCGTTCAATCTAAAGAAGGTGCATTAAGTGTTATGGCTACACAAGACCTAACAGTGAAAGATAATGCTAATGTATTGGCGAAAGAAAAAGTGTCTTTAACTGCGGGGAATGATTTAACCACGGGTGTAGGCTCGACGGTAAAATCAGAGAATGGAGATGTGGCATTATCAGGAAATAACATCACTAACAGCGGCACGGTGACGGCTGAAAATGGTGGTGTTGAAGTGACTGCTACTGAGAAATTTATCAATACAGAGACAGGTAATTTAACAGGTAAAGGTAATGTCACGGTGAACGCAAAAGATGCAGACATTGCGGGCGGCGTTCAATCTAAAGAAGGTGCATTAAGTGTTATGGCTACACAAGACCTAACAGTGAAAGATAATGCTAATGTATTGGCGAAAGAAAAAGTGTCTTTAACTGCGGGGAATGATTTAACCACGGGTGTAGGCTCGACGGTAAAATCAGAGAATGGAGATGTGGCATTATCAGGAAATAACATCACTAACAGCGGCACGGTGACGGCTGAAAATGGTGGTGTTGAAGTGACTGCTACTGAGAAATTTATCAATACAGAGACAGGTAATTTAACAGGTAAAGGTAATGTCACGGTGAACGCAAAAGATGCAGACATTGCGGGCGGCGTTCAATCTAAAGAAGGTGCATTAAGTGTTATGGCTACACAAGACCTAACAGTGAAAGATAATGCTAATGTATTGGCGAAAGAAAAAGTGTCTTTAACTGCGGGGAATGATTTAACCACGGGTGTAGGCTCGACGGTAAAATCAGAGAATGGAGATGTGGCATTATCAGGAAATAACATCACTAACAGCGGCACGGTGACGGCTGAAAATGGTGGTGTTGAAGTGACTGCTACTGAGAAATTTATCAATACAGAGACAGGTAATTTAACAGGTAAAGGTAATGTCACGGTGAACGCAAAAGATGCAGACATTGCGGGCGGCGTTCAATCTAAAGAAGGTGCATTAAGTGTTATGGCTACACAAGACCTAACAGTGAAAGATAATGCTAATGTATTGGCGAAAGAAAAAGTGTCTTTAACTGCGGGGAATGATTTAACCACGGGTGTAGGCTCGACGGTAAAATCAGAGAATGGAGATGTGGCATTAGCAGGAAATAACATCACTAACAGCGGCACGGTGACGGCTGAAAATGGTGGTGTTGAAGTGACTGCTACTGAGAAATTTACCAATACAGCGACAGGTAACTTAACAGGTAAAAATAATGTGACGGTTACAGCAGAAAATGCAGAAGTTGCGGGAACAGTGATGGCTGAAACAGGTGCAGCAAACATTACAGCAACGAACGATCTTTCAATTAAAGAAGGAAGTAAAGTAAGCGGTGGCAGTGTTGGCTTGAAAGCTGGCGAAAATTTAAATGTAGCTGGAAATGCACAAGTTACGGCAACGACAGATGATGTGAATTTAGAAGGTAAAAACATTATTAATGCAGGCAATGTAACGGCTGAAATAGGTAATGTGAACGTAAATGCAAAAGAAAACTTCACTAATCAACCAACTGGTAACTTAAATGCGAAAGGAAAAGTGACCGTTAATGCTGAAACAGGTAACGTGGATAATAAAGGCGTTATCGACGGTCAGCAAGCTACATCAGTAACTGCAGGTCAAAACGTTACGAACCACGAAGGTGCAGAAATCACTTCAGCAGAAGGAAAAGTGGCTGTGAATGCACAAGGTGGTAGTGTAGCGAATGACGGATTGATTCAAGGTAAAACAGGTACAGCGGTGGCAGCGAAGACCGATGTGAACAACGGAGAATCAGGTAAAATTGTATCTCCAGCAGGCGATGTAACGGTGAATGCCGAAACAGGTAACGTGGATAATAAAGGCGTTATCGACGGTCAGCAAGCTACATCAGTAACTGCAGGTCAAAACGTCACGAACCACGAAGTTGCAAAAATCATTTCAACAGAAGGAGATGTGGATGTGATTACAAATGGCACTTTAGACAACAACGGATTGATTCAAGGTAAAACGGGGACGACAGTTGTAGAAGCTGAACGACAAAGTAAAGATAATTTAATGTCGGATTTAATCAATACTTTGGGCGATATGGAGCGTACTGTACGTTCAAACTTGAGCACAGCTGAAAATGAGCAGTATCCATCAAGCAATGCAAAAAGTTTAATGTTTTACGATAAAGGACGTGTTGTGAATAAGGTCGCAAGCATTATGTCTAATGGTTCGGTATGTTCAGTGGTATTGCCTGCAGGTAAAAACATCGCAGATGGTCGTCTGTTAACCTCTTGCCTTGCTGAAAATGAGAAAAGTAAATCTCAATATCACAAGCAGTCTGAAAAGGTAGGCCATTGATTATATGAAAATGAAGTGGGCTTACCCACTTCATTTTAGGATATATTACAAATTATTTATGTTAGGTGAAATAAATGAACAAAATGAATAAATTTAAATTAAGTGCAGTTGTTTTATTGCTTGGTTTTGGTATGACATCAATGGCAAATGCAGAGCAACAATTCCCAGTGAATAGTTTTCAATTACTGGGCGATATTCAAGGTTTAACGGATAATGAGCAAATTTCATTAGCTGAAATTTTAGCGCATTATCAAGGTCATCAAACACTGACAAGCCTAAAAAAAGCTCAAAAAGCGTTACAAGCAAAATTAGATACGTTTAATAAAGGAAAATATGAAGTTGTTTTACCTGAACAACGAGTGAAAAATGGGAATGTTTTGTTCCAATTAACCTATAATACCCCCGCTACTAGCCAAGTTTTTTATAAAGGTAGTGAAGGTTATGATGAAAAAAATATTGCACAGAGTCTTCCTTCTTTAAAACAGGGCAAATATTTTGAAGATGGTCGTCAATGGTTTGACCGTCGGGAATTTGCGATGACAAAAGAAAATCCATTAAAAATTACTCGAATGCACTATGAATTAGCTTCTCAAAATAAAGCGTCTAACTTAACGGTTTCTGGATTTTCGCCATATGGTAAAACACGTAATTTTATTTCAGTGGATAACTATGGTTTACGAGAGTTTAATTACGCTCGTATTACATTGGGACATATGAATGCGAATTTAACAGGCAATGACGATGTATTAACTATAAATGCTTTAACTAACTTTAAGGCTCCTTCAAAATCATCAGCTTTGGGTATCGGATATTCGCGTCCATTTTATGATAATCATCAAATTATTAACATTCAAGCTGGGGTAAGCCGTTTAGATTCTAGTGATACAGATGGATTAGCGAGTGTAATTAACCGTAAATTATCACGTGGTAAAACCGCCTTTGTTGGACTAAATTGGAGTTATTTTTTACCGCAATTTGATTGGGGCATTGAAGATCAATTTAAACTAAATGCGGGCTATAGTTATCGTTATTACGACCAAAAATCGGGCATAAATAACCTAAGTAATACGAGTAAACATTTTTCTCTTGGAGGTATTAATTTAGGGATAAGTGGAGAGGTAAAATTAAATGCAGCATCGACAGTTAGTGTTGAATTTACCGATTATTACTATGCGTATAACTTACCTGGGTCAAAACATAGCAGACGATTAGGTGAAAATTATCATAGTAGTTATAACTTACTTGTTTCTCGACTTGGATATAACCAAGATTTTGCTGATGGTTGGAACTTTAATAGTCAACTAAGCGGTCAATATAGTCGTCAGGATTTAAATAGTCTTGATCATTTCGTTGTTAGCGGGATATATGGTGTGCGAGGTTTTAAATATAGTGGTGTTAATGCGGAGCGCGGGTTAGTATGGCGAAATGAATTAACGATGCCAAAATATACCCAATATCATATTAGCCCTTACGCCTTCTATGATTTAGGGCAATATCGTTATAATAAAGAAAATGCTAAAATCTATGATGGGAATACGCATACTGTTTCGTCAGCAGGTTTAGGTGTGAAAGCGGAGCTTGTGAAAAATTTAAATATGGATTTTTTTGTAGCAAGACGTTTAGTTAATTCGTATAAAGATAGTTTAAATGGTAATAAGGCATTTGAAAGTGATAAAACCACTTTTTGGGGTAAAGTAACTTATAGTTTCTAGTCAATTCGATAAAATGGCACAGTAATGTGCCATTTCTAGTTTATGGCTTTGAAATCGCTTTTATGAATAACAGTGAATGTGCCGAAATTCACTAATGTGTTTACCGCTTGTGTTATGTTTATATTTTTATAAAATTTTACCTTTTTCTAATGTATCTGTTTTGGCAAATAGTTGATTTAACTGTTTTAGTTGATGTAAATATTCTTCTTCAGCTTTTTTTCTGTAAACCATGCACCAGCACACCAAGCGGCAGCAAGAGCAATGACTACGCCTGCAGCAATTTTTGATTTTTTCATTTATTTCTTTCCTATTTTAAAGTAAAAATTTTCGCCAGATTTATCATAAATTTCTTTTTCTTGCCTGAAAATTTTTGTTTACCCCTTGAACTTCACCATTTGAGACTCATCTTGAAAACAAGAACGGAAATTACCGCACTTTAAGAAATAAAAAATTTTTAAAATTTTCTCTTGAAATGTGAAAGAATATCCACATCTTACAATTCGTAATAAATAGGGCTTGTAGATGTTTCAAAAATATTTGTGATAGAGGCTATTTTGAGACATTTATAAGTTCAACCCCGAATTTTAAAATTTTTACTAGGAGTACAAAATGGGAAAAATTATTGGTATTGACTTAGGTACAACAAACTCTTGTGTAGCAGTAATGGACGGCGACAAAGCGCGCGTAATTGAAAATGCAGAAGGTGCGCGTACAACCCCTTCAATTATTGCTTATACAGATAACGAAACTTTAGTGGGTCAGCCAGCAAAACGTCAAGCAATCACTAACCCGAAAAATACATTGTTTGCGATTAAACGTTTAATTGGTCGTCGTTTTGAAAGCGAAGAAGTTCAACGCGATATTAAAATTATGCCTTTCGAAATTACTCGTGCTGACAATGGTGATGCTTGGGTCAATGTAAAAGGCGATAAATTAGCACCACCGCAAATTTCTGCTGAAGTATTGAAAAAAATGAAAAAAACTGCAGAAGATTTCTTGGGAGAGACTGTAACAGAAGCGGTAATTACTGTTCCTGCATACTTCAACGATGCACAACGTCAAGCAACGATTGATGCGGGTAAAATCGCAGGTTTAGATGTTAAACGTATCATCAATGAACCAACAGCGGCTGCATTAGCGTTTGGTTTAGGTTCAAGCAAAGAGAATCAAGTGATCGCAGTTTACGACTTAGGTGGTGGTACATTCGATATTTCAATCATCGAAATTGATAACTTTGATGGCGAACAAACTTTCGAAGTATTAGCAACTGGGGGTAACACTCACTTAGGCGGGGAAGACTTTGATAACCGTGTCATTGATTACATTATTGATGAGTTCAAAAAAGAACAAAATATTGATTTACGTAATGATGCAATGGCATTACAACGTGTTAAAGAAGCGGCAGAGAAAGCAAAAATTGAACTTTCATCAGCTCAATCTACCGAAGTAAATTTACCTTACATCACAGCAGATGCGACTGGCCCTAAACACTTGGCATTAAATATCACTCGTGCAAAATTAGAAGCATTAGTAGAAGATTTAGTGGCAAGCTCAATTGAGTCACTCAAAACTGTATTAAAAGATGCTGGTAAAGGTGTAAGTGAAATCCACGACATTATTCTTGTGGGTGGCCAAACTCGTATGCCACTTGTACAACAAAAAGTGGCTGAGTTCTTCGGCAAAGAAGCACGTAAAGATGTAAACCCTGATGAAGCGGTGGCAATTGGTGCGGCAGTGCAAGGTGGTGTATTAAAAGGCGATGTGAAAGATGTTCTTTTATTAGACGTAACTCCATTGTCTTTAGGTATCGAAACCATGGGCGGTGTGATGACCACTTTAATTGAGAAAAATACCACGATTCCAACCAAAAAATCACAAGTATTCTCAACAGCGGAAGATAATCAAAGTGCGGTAACCATTCACGTTCTTCAAGGCGAGCGTAAACGTGCAGCAGATAATAAATCTTTAGGTCAATTCAACCTAGAAGGTATTAATCCTGCACCGCGTGGTATGCCACAAATTGAAGTAACATTTGATATTGATGCAAACGGCGTAATTAACGTATCTGCAAAAGATAAAAATACGGGTAAAGAGCAACAAATTCGTATTCAAGCGTCTTCTGGTTTATCTGATGAAGAAATTCAACAAATGGTACGCGATGCAGAAGCAAATGCTGATGCAGACCGTAAATTTGAAGAAGTTGTTCAAGCGCGTAACCAAGCGGATGGTATTGCTCACGCAACACGTAAACAAATTGCAGAAGCTGGCGATGCATTGAATGCTGCGGACAAAGAGAAAATTGAAGCTGCAGTAGCTGAGCTTGAAACAGCAGCAAAAGGCGAAGATAAAGCAGAAATTGAAGCGAAAATTGAAGCGGTAATTAAAGCCTCTGAACCGTTAATGCAAGCAGCGCAAGCAAAAGCTCAACAAGCTGGTGGCGAGCAACCACAACAATCTTCAGCAAAAGATGATGGCGTGGTAGATGCTGAATTTGAAGAAGTGAAAGATAATAAATAAGCTTTCATGTCTAAGTATGAAATTGTAGATTATTTTATAGAAATTAAATTAAATGAGAATGGGAAAGAGTATGTAGTCTTAATCTTAGAGACTGATAATAAACAGCTTATATATGAGTTATTTGTAGATAATGTATACAAAAGTATTAATCAGTTAGAAGAGAGCTTAGAAGGATTAAACAAATCTATAAGCTCAATGAAAAAGATAGAGATTAATGAATATCTAGAACGTAGTTATATAATAATTAGGCATCTAGATGATATACATAAATTCTCAGGTAGAAGAGTAAGATAAAAATAGGGCGTAGAAATACGCCCTTTAGTACATGATACTCTAGTAAGGTATAAGTGACAGTTCAAAGAGTAAAAATCGATGGCTATGCAATTCAATTTATTAATTTATATGACTTTATATATTGTTAATGATGATGAAAGAATTGCCTGAAATACTAAAAAACAGAGAAATCCTTACTTGTTAATTTAAGATCTTATCAAGTTAATTGAAGATAGACTTGTTATGGGAACAGTATTTGGTATTAATGTGGAGCATTCTGCAGATATTATAGCTGAAATGAATAAGTTTGAAACAATTAAATATGTAGAAAAATTAATTTTAGTTTATTCTGATAATAAGGTTTTTTATACAAAAGATAAATTAGAACAATTTATTAGATATTCAATATGGGATGTGTTAGGAGACTATAATTCCGCATTAGAAGATAAAATCGAAAATTTAGAAGAAAATATAGAAATTATAAAATCTGTTCTTGATAAAATTAATGAATTTGTAAAGATTGTGGAAGAAGATGATACAGGTTTACGTACTAAAGCTAAAGACAATTATGAACATCTTAACAGAGTAGATAGAAATGTAGAAAGGTTGTAATATGTTCGAATTTAACTATTATGAAAATGAACACTTAAATAAGATAGACCAACTATTTGAACAAGCTAAATCACTTGAAGAAAGAAAAGAAATTTTAGAAATAAGAAAAAAATTTATAGAAATGATGCAGGGGTTTGAGCTTCAATGGCTAACTAACCAATTAGAATTCCAAAAACAAGAGGATAAATATTTACTAGAAAGAAATTATAAAAGATAGATATTGCTTTAAAAATTGAATATGTAATATTTCTATATAATTGATTTAAAAATAAATGGAAGCATAAATGGCAAAAAAAGATTACTACGAAGTCCTTGGATTGAAAAAAGGGGCGAGTGAGAACGATATTAAACGTGCGTATAAACGTTTAGCGTCTAAACATCATCCTGATAAAAACCAAGGTAGCAAAGAAGCGGAAGAAAAATTCAAAGAAATTAATGAAGCTTATGAAGTATTAGGCGACGATCAAAAACGTGCAGCCTACGATCAATATGGGCACGCAGCCTTTGAACAAGGTGGTGGAGCTGGTGGTTTCGGTGGCGGCTTTGGTGGTGCTGATTTCGGCGATATGTTCGGCGATATTTTTGGAGACATTTTCGGCGGTGGTGGACGTGGTCGTCAGCGCGTTGTTCGTGGCGAAGACTTACGTTATGACTTAGAAATTACTTTGGAAGAAGCTGTAAAAGGTACAACCAAAGATATTCAAATCAATACTCTTGCCCATTGTGATCGTTGTGGTGGTTCTGGCGCAGAAAAAGGCTCTAAAGTTGAAAGCTGTCCACATTGCCACGGTTCGGGTCGAATTCGTCGTCAGCAAGGTTTCTTTGTATCTGAAAGTATTTGTCCAACTTGTCATGGTAGCGGTAAGAAAATTGAAAAACCTTGTCATAGCTGTCACGGCGAAGGGCGTGTTCATAAGAAAGAAAATCTTTCAGTAAAAATTCCTGCAGGCGTAGATACTGGCAATCAACTTCGTTTAGCTGGAAAAGGCGCAGCGGGCGAAAATGGTGCACAAGCTGGCGATTTGTATGTGGTCATTCACGTAAGAGAACATCATATTTTTGAACGTGATGGTTCTAATCTTTACTGCGAAGTACCAATTAGCTTTACAATTGCGGCACTTGGTGGGGAAATTGAAGTTCCGACCTTAGATGGCAGAGTGAAACTTAAAATCCCAGCTGAAACGCAAACTGGAAAATTATTCCGCATGCGAGGCAAAGGTGTCGCTTCTACACGTAGTGGCTATGCGGGTGATTTAATTTGCCGTATCGTGGTCGAAACGCCAGTTAATTTAACTAGCGAGCAAAAAGAGTTACTCCAAAAACTTGAAGAAAGTTTACAAGGTAAAGATTTAAGTAAACACGCACCAAAATCTTCAGGATTTTTAGATGGTGTGAAAAAATTCTTTGATAACTTGGGTAAATCTGACAAATAAAGATAATGAAAAAGTCCGCATTTTGCGGACTTTTTTATATGCAAATAATCTCTTCTAAAAATTACCGCACTTTTTGTGCTTTTTGTTCAATGGCACTATTTGCGGATAGTATATTCGCCTTCACACACCCATTTATAACTTGTTAATGCTTCTAATCCCATTGGGCCGCGAGCATGGAGTTTTTGGGTACTCACGGCAACTTCTGCACCTAATCCAAATTGTCCGCCATCAGTAAAGCGTGTGCTTGCATTCACATAAACGGCAGCAGCATCGACTTGATTAATAAATTGACGGGCTAGGTTTTGTGAGGAAGTTAAAATACTTTCAGAATGTTGCGTACCATATTGGCGGATATGATCAATAGCAGCATGAATATCTTCCACAACAACGACATTCAAATCCAATGATCCCCATTCTTCGTGCAATTCTTTTTCTGTCACTTCGCAGACATCAGCACCCGCTTGTTTCAATATATTAAGTGCGATGGATTTTGCATGATATTTTACGTTTTTGGCAGCGAGATGAGAGACCAGTTTGGGTAAAAATTCTTCAGCAATAGAACGTTGTACTAACAACGTCTCTAATGTGTTACAGGTGCTTGGACGCTGTGTTTTAGCGTTATCAATAACAAAAATTGCTTTATTTTGATCCGCACTTTCTTCAACAAAAGTATGGCAAACCCCCACGCCACCCACAATAACTGGAATAGTCGAATGTTGTTTGCACAATTCATGTAAACCCGCACCTCCCCGAGGAATAATCATATCCACATAGCGATCCAGTTTTAATAATTGCATAACGAGTTCACGGTTTGGATCGGTAATGGCTTGCACAGCAAATTTTGGTAAGCCGGCTTGCTCTAAAGCATTTTGTACAACTTCGATTAGAATCTTGTTAGAAAACAGTGTTTCTTTACCACCGCGTAAAATCACTGCATTACCCGTTTTAAGGCAAAGACTTGCTACATCAATGGTCACGTTTGGGCGAGCTTCATAAATTGTGCCAATGACACCGATCGGAGTGCGTATGCGTTCGATTTTAAGTCCGCTATCCAATGTGCCGCCGTCTATGATTTTACCCACAGGATCTGTAAGTGAAATAACGTGGCGTACATCATTAGCAATGCCTTGCAAACGTTCTTGCGTGAGCAGTAGGCGATCAATCAAGGCATCAGATAATCCATTTTGTTTAGCAAGTTCAATATCTTTTGCATTTTCAGTTAAGATAAGCGGTGCTTGTTGTTCTAGTTGTTCTGCAATAATGGATAATGCACGATTTTTTTCAGCAGTGGTAAGTTGAGCCAAGATAAATGCCGCATCTTTGGCTTGTTTACCCATTTGTTCTAACATAGTTATTCCCTTTATTGTATTTATTTCTTTTTCTTTGGCAGCTTATCTTGTTCTTCTGATGTGAGTTCTTGGTAATTAAACACGGGTAACCCCCATTCGAAATGAATAGCTAAAAGACGTAAGGTAAAGCTACTAATAAGTGTGAGTAACACGGCAAGCGTATGTTCTACTTGAAGTGTGCTTAATGCGTAATAAGTCAGCGTGGCAAATAACGCAATGCTGGCGTAGAGTTCTTTTTGGAACACAAGAGGAATTCGATTGCATAGCATATCGCGTAAAACCCCACCAAAAGCACCTGTAATACAGCCTGCAATACAAACAATAGTGAGACTATGTCCCATATCCATCGCAATTTGTGCGCCAATAATGGAATACACCACCAAACCCATCGCATCGAGCACCAAGAAAATAGTGCGAAAGTAGCGCATAAAATGATTGATGAACGGTGCAACATATACGGTAATTACTGCCGCACTTGCCACCATTAAAAAATATTCTGGGTGCTTAACCCAGCCTAGAGGGTAATGCCCAAGCAGTACATCACGCACAGAACCGCCACCAATGGCAGTAACGGATGCGATAATTATCACGCCAAAAATATCCATTTTTTCACGACCTGCCGCAAGTGCACCAGTCATTCCTTCAGCGGTGATACCGATGATATATAAAATGCTAAGTAACATTCATGTACCTAAGTGCGGTTAAAATTGGCTTCATTTTACTTTAAAATTTAATGAATTTTTAGCATAATGGCGCATTATTTTTTTAGACGTCAAAATTATGTCAGAACAATCTTCTAAATATATCGTGGCATTGCTTGCGGTATTATCAATCTCAATGGTGCTTGGCATCGATCTATTTATTTTTTCTTTGCAAGCTGAAAAGCAAACAATGCCTCATTTAGGTGTAGGCGTGTTGATTGCACAGTTAATTTCTTTGTTGGTGTTTTATCGCGGAGAAATTTGCCCAGGACAACGTGGTCGTTTAATCAAAGTGAATCTGACTTTTGCTATTTATTGGGCGGTCTGGTTGCTGATAAGCCTATTACAGAATAATCACACGCTTACTAACGTGATGAGTGTATGTGGTCTTTCTGTCGTGTATTTTATTTGGAAACAACCAAAAACTGAAAAAATCCGTAATAGCTTTTTATTGATGGCTGCATTAATTGCGGGTTTAGGTTGCTTGAGTTATTTAATGATTTTTACCGTGCTTCCTGCGAGTGCCTTTGCTGAATATAACCCGTTTGCACCGATTTTATCTGGCGTGATTTTGGCAAATCTTGCACTTGTTATTGCACGAAATCGTTTACAAGGTTTTATTGCATTGTTGCCCTTAGCCATGATTATATTGCTCGCCTTAAATGCTTTGACAATGTTTTTATTTTTACTTTTAAATGGCATGGAAAGTGCGGTTAATTCTGACAGTATTTTCGCTTACATCATTTATTTTGTTTGCCATTTTGTTATTGCAGCTATTCTGATTTTACATAGTTTCCAAAAGTGGAAATTATCTGCCAATAGTTTATTTATCCTATTATTTATTGCTGCTTGTTTGCCGTTATGGATGCGCTTTGTTTAATACAAAGAAAATAATTATTAAGCCGTGGGAATATTTACCCACGGCTTTTAAGATTTCGTCTAGTTAGAAAGTAATACGCCAACACGGAAATCGCAATACATACTCCCATAGTAAAGAGCATTTGTGCGGCAGTCTCCATTTTCATTGACGCAACTTAAACTTCCCATAATTGCACCCACTGCAAAACGTACGCTGCTAATTAAAGAATTTGCTGTTCCCGCCATTTGAGGACATCTTTCTAAAGCTGATGCCATTGCATTTGATGAAATCACAGGGTTTGGACCGACGAAAAAGGCGACGCCAATTGCTATTGGCCAAAAACCGAGATCTAAAAATGCGGTCAAAATTAGCCACATTCCAGAAAGGAATTGAATTGTGAGGGCTATCCGTAACATTGTTTCTGCCGCTCAATTTAGTGACAAATCGGCTATTCAAAAAGTCGATTTTTGCTGACTCATATTATTTTACCAAACTTTCAATTTCGCTTTGAGTCAATGAGCGGTATTCCCCTTCATCTAAGGATTGATCCAACACTACATTACCAATTTTCCAGCGATGTAATCCGACGACTTTATTCCCAAGTGCGGCAAACATACGTTTTACTTGATGATAGCGACCTTCAGAAATGGTTAGATTTACATTGTAATCATCTAAAATTTCTAATTTTGCTGGTTTAGTGGGTTCTTTTTCTCCGCGTAATAAAATGCCTTCCGCACAAGCCGCTGCATAATTTTCTTCTACGGGATCTGCTAAAGTTACCAAATAGGTTTTTTCACAATGATACTTTGGCGAAGTAATACGATGCGACCATTGTCCATCATCGGTAAGCAATACGAGGCCTGTTGTATCTACATCTAAGCGACCCGCGCTATGTAATTTGCCCGCTAAAGGGTAATCAAAAAATTGATAAATTGTTGGATAGTCGCCGTCATCATTAGAACAAACACAGCCTTGTGGTTTATTTAACATAAAATACTGACCTTCTTCCACCCAAGTTAATAATTCATCTTCAAAATAAATTTCGTCTTCTTGTGAAATTTGAACCGCACCACTTTTGACAATTTCGCCATTAATTTTTACCGCACTTTGACGGATTGCTTTCGTTGCTTGAGAACGCGTTAATCCCGTATTTTCAGCAATAAATTTATCTAATCTCATTATGTTTTCTCTTGTTAAAATTCGCTGGGCATTGTACAGGTTTTTGCTTTTATAACGAAACAAAAAAGCTGCATTTAATCTGCAGCCTCTATCTGTTAAGGTTGATTAAACCACTTCACGTAATCAAATTGATCGTAATATTTTCTTCCATTCCAGCCAGAAAACTCAAAAATATCGCCCACCTGATTTTGCTTCTCAAAACCTTTTATATAATAAGCCGATTTAAAAGCAGGGCAGGGTTTGTGAGTAAAAATCACTTTATTTTTGAAAGGGAGTTGATCAAAAAGTTGAATGTCTTTTTCTGTCACGCCGTCTCGATCTGTCATCATAATAAAAAGATTGTCTAAATTCATTCTTGATGTGCGACGTTGCCATTTTTCATTAGCTTCTTGCTCACTGTGATAGTGCATAAAATGAATTTCAAGATCGGCAAGTTTTCCTACGGGATAACTTTTTTCCGTTTGCACAAATGTAATAGGTTGATTGAGATAGAAATCTATATTTTTTAAATAACGCAAAAAATCCTGTGGCGAGAGATAGAGGTTCACAAATGGAGAATTAAACGGCTGGTGTAAATCGTGCAAGATAAAAGCCCCCACGCAATTGGCAGAAATGACAGTCATACCTTGATTTATTAGTTTATGTTGCAGAGTGCGATTAATGAAAAATCTTTGGCATTTATTCACCGCACTTTTAATTTTTTGAAATGGATTCATTTTCTTATTCCTTATACTTTGTTGCGAAAATCCTACCTTTTTTGCTGAAAAATGAAAAGTCTAGCTAATGCTTCGCATCAAAAAAATTTTGTTATAAAGTTGTAAAAGTTTGCAGTTCGTCACAATTTTTTGAATAAAAAACAGATATAATCGACGCAATATTTTAATCTTGTTTCAAGAAAATGGAGCATTTATTATGACCGAACAATTACGTCAAGCAGCCTTAGATTTCCACGAATTTCCAATTCCTGGAAAAATTGAAGTTACCCCAACAAAATCACTCGCAACACAACGCGATTTAGCCTTAGCTTATTCGCCAGGTGTGGCAGAGCCTTGTTTAGAAATTGAAAAAGATCCTGCTGCCTCTTATAAATATACAGCACGTGGCAATTTGGTCGCTGTTATTTCTAATGGTACAGCGGTGCTTGGGCTTGGAAATATTGGTGCGCTTGCGGGCAAACCCGTAATGGAAGGAAAGGGTGTTTTGTTCAAAAAATTTGCGGGCATCAACGTGTTTGATATTGAAGTGAATGAACATGATCCCGATAAACTTGTTGATATTATTGCCTCGTTAGAGCCAACTTTCGGTGGGGTAAACCTTGAAGATATTAAAGCACCAGAATGTTTCTATATTGAACAAAAATTGCGTGAGAGAATGAACATTCCTGTATTCCACGATGATCAACATGGTACGGCGATCATCAGTGCGGCAGCGATTATTAACTCACTTAGAATTGTGGGTAAAAAAATTGAAGATGTACGCTTAGTGGCATCTGGTGCGGGGGCTGCATCTATTGCGTGCTTGAACTTATTACTTTCTTTAGGTATGAAACGTGAAAACATCACAGTTTGCGACTCGAAAGGTGTGGTATATAAAGGTCGCGATGACAAAATGGATCAAACCAAAAAAGATTATGCAATTGAAGATAATGGCTGGCGTACACTTGGCGATGCGATGCCAAATGCAGATATTTTCTTAGGTTGTTCTGCGGCGGGTGCGCTTACACAAGATATGGTTAAAAGTATGGCTGCACATCCAATTATTCTTGCTTTAGCTAACCCAAATCCTGAAATTACCCCGCCAGAAGCGAAAGCGGTTCGCCCTGATGCGATTGTATGTACAGGCCGTTCTGATTATCCAAACCAAGTAAATAATGTACTTTGTTTCCCATTCATTTTCCGTGGTGCATTAGATGTGGGCGCAACCACTATTAATGAAGAAATGAAACGTGCGGCAGTTTATGCCATTGCTGACCTTGCATTAGAAGAACAAAATGAAGTGGTAACTTCTGCTTACGGCGGCGAAGGGGCAACATTTGGTGCAGATTATGTAATTCCTCGTCCATTCGATCCACGATTGATTGTGCGTATTGCACCAGCGGTAGCAAAAGCTGCAATGGAATCTGGCGTGGCAACTCGTCCAATTCAAAATTGGGATATTTATATTGACCAACTTACTCAGTTTGTTTACAAAACTAATTTGTTTATGCGCCCTATTTTTAGCCAAGCAAAAGCGGCGAAACAACGCATTATTTTAGCGGAAGGGGAGGAAAATAAAGCATTACACGCTACCCAAGAAGTGATTTCAATGGGCTTGGCAAATCCAATTCTAATTGGTCGCCGCAGCGTGATTGAAGAAAAAATTAAAAAACTTGGTTTGCGTTTAACTGCAGGTGTGGATTTTGAAATTGTGGATAACGAAGATAATCCTCGCTATGAAGAATGTTGGAAACACTATTACGAACTTACCAAACGTAAAGGCATTACACCTGCAATCGCAAAACGTGTTGTGCGTTCTAACACTACCGTATTAGCTTCTACGTTACTGAGCTTAGGCTATGGCGATGCTTTAGTATGTGGTTTATTTGGTTCATACGGAAAACACCTTGCATCGATTCGCGATATTATTGGCTTAAAAGATGGCGTGAAAACTGCTGCTGCTTTAAATAGTCTTGTATTACCGACTGGTAACGTATTCTTAACTGATACTCACGTAAACAGTAATCCTACAGCAGAAGAATTAGCTGAAATTACCTTAATGGCAGCAGAAGAAATTCATCGTTTTGGTATTGAACCTGCGGTTGCCTTGCTTTCTCACTCTAATTTTGGTTCATCTGATTCATTAGGCGCACCAAAAATGCGTGAAGTATTACAAATCGTAAAAGAGCGTAATCCGCACTTAATGATCGATGGGGAAATGCGTGGCGATTTAGCGACGAACGAAGCACACAGAAAAGAATTAATGCCTGATAGTCCATTGAAAGGATGTGCAAATTTATTAGTGTTCCCTGATTTGAGCTCATCACGTATTAGTTATAGCTTATTACGTGGAACAACCACCGCAATTACCGTTGGCCCGATCTTAATGGGTATGAATAAATCTGCGCATATTCTTAATCCAGGTGCATCTGTTCGTCGTATTATCAATATGATTGCCTATGCAGCAGTGAAAGCACAACAAGAGTAATTGAAAAAAGTGCGGTAAATTTCTGTCGTTTATTTAATGAAGCCTCGATTTTTTTCGAGGCTTTATTTTTATCATTCTATTGAATGTGATTAGCTAAAATATGCTACACAGAATTTGGCATATTGTTTACATTTGAGATTAACGAAAATTATGTGAAAATTGACCGCACTTTAAGGTTTTTATCTTGTCGAAAAGAAGCTGATAGACAGTAGCCTATCTTTCTTTAATTTAATACGGCTTATATGCCGTTGTTTAGTGGTTTTCATAATGAAAAAAGCGCATTCCCCTTTATTCCCGATCTTCACATTTGTGTTGATTAATCTCATCATCCTTTCCTTATCCCGTTTGGGACTTGCTGTGTGGCAATTAGAACGTGTATCCGCCGTAGATGGCTGGTTGCAATTATTTTTGCAAGGCGTACGAATGGATATTGTTGCTCTCTGTTATTTATTTGGTGTACCTGCATTGCTCACAACATTGTTCCATAGCAACAAAGTTTGGGTAAAAATTTTACGCCTTTGGCTAACCCTTGGTAGCGTGTTCATTATCTTTATGGAAATTGCCACACCTGCTTTTATTGAAACCTATGATTACCGCCCAAATCGTTTATTTATCGAATACCTGATTTATCCGAAAGAAGTTTTTTCAATGCTGGCAGAAGGGCATTTAAGTGCGGTAATTTTTAGCCTTGTTTTCACAGTTTTAGCTGCCGTGATTTATTGGAAAATTTCTGGTTGGGCAGTCAAAAATTTACGATCAATCAGTTGGAAACTTCGCCCTGTGATTGCTTTGCTTGTGATTGTAGTGAGCTTTCTTGGAGCTCGTTCAAGTTTTCAACACCGCGGTATTAATCCCGCCATGGTGGCATTTTCTTCCGATGCGTTAGTGAATTCTTTGGTGCTTAATTCGGGCTATTCCGTGATTTATGCTGCACAGCAATTTAAAGATGAAGAAAAATCTTCAGAGATGTACGGAAAAATGGATGCAGATGAAATGTTTCGTATTGTTAAAGCCAGCCGTGGCCGTCCAGACAGCGATTACATTTCAGATAAATACCCAACTTTAACGAAAAATGTCGCGGCTTATCAGGGGAAGCCTAAAAATATCGTGATTTTGTTACAAGAGAGTCTCGGTGCTCAGTTTATTGGAACGCTCGGTGGCAAACCACTTTCTCCAAATGTGGATCAGCTTGCAAAAGAAGGGTGGTTATTTGAAAATCTTTATGCAACAGGCACACGTTCAGTACGCGGTATTGAAGCAACAACCGCAGGTTTTACGCCAACGCCAGCTCGTGCAGTTGTTAAACTTAATAATGCTCAAAGTGGTTTCTTTACTATTGCGGATTTATTACATAAACAAGGTTATAACACTTCCTTTATTTATGGCGGAGAAAAGCACTTCGACAATATGGCGAGCTTTTTCTACGGTAATGGTTTTAAAGATATTTGGGATCAACAAGATTACCAGAATCCAAAATTTACTGGCACTTGGGGCGTGAGTGACGAGGATTTATTTGATAAAGCCAATGAAACTTTCACGAAATTACAAAATGAAGGTAAACCGTTTTTTAGTTTAGTGTTTAGCTCTAGCAATCACGATCCATTTGAATATCCAGATGGCAAGATTGAGCTTTATGAACAACCAAAAGCCACTCGTAATAATGCAGCAAAATATGCGGATTATGCCTTAGGTCATTTCTTTAAAATGGCAAAACAGTCTAATTATTGGAAAGATACGATTTTCTTAATTGTTGCTGATCACGATTCTCGTGTAGGTGGAGCAAGTCTTGTTCCAATTAAGCATTTCCATATTCCAGCTTTGATTATCGGGGAGGGCATTATGCCACGTCGTGACAGCCGTCTTGTGAGCCAAATTGATATGCCAACCACGTTACTTTCTTTAGCAGGTGTAAGTGGTAATTATCCAATGATTGGTTTTGATTTAACGCAAGATGTGAACCCAGATCGTGCCTTTATGCAATACGATCAAACTCAAGCAATGATGAAAGGCAATAATGATGTAGTAATTCAAATGCCAAATAAAGCAGCGCAAGGTTATCATTATGATAAAGCTTCAGAAACTTTAACGCCAAAAGAGGTGCCTGATGCAATGAAAAAAGAGGCATTGGCTCACGCTTTATTAGGCAGCTATTTATATAAGAATCGGTTGTATTCTTCAGATGAAAATAAATAAACATAACGCCAGCTTAAACTGGCGTTTCTTTTAGTTATCAAAAACAAACTGTTCACGTAATTGATGTAATTGATCGCGAATTGCCGCAGCTTTTTCAAATTCCAAATCTTGCGCAAATTTATACATTTGTTGTTCCAATTTTTTGATTTGTTGTTGATATTCTTTGGCATTTTTCGGTGCATTATAAAGTGCGGTTGGTTCCGCCGCCATTTTTCCACGTTGCTTATTGGCTTTCGCTTTTTGATTTGCACCTTGTCCAATATCTAACAATTCGCCGACTTTCTTATTTAATGCTTGTGGCACAATGCCATGTTCTTCATTGTATTTACTTTGTTTTTCACGACGACGATTGGTTTCTGTAATGGCTTTTTCCATTGATTTTGTGATGCTATCCGCATATAAAATCGCTTTACCATTTAAGTTTCGCGCAGCACGGCCGATGGTTTGGATTAAAGAACGTTCGGAGCGTAAAAATCCTTCCTTATCCGCATCTAAAATCGCCACAAGAGACACTTCTGGAATATCTAAACCTTCGCGTAACAAGTTGATGCCGACTAACACATCGAATTCTCCTAAACGCAAATCACGAATAATTTCAACGCGTTCCACGGTATCAATATCAGAATGTAGATAACGCACACGAATTCCGTGTTCATCCAAATAATCCGTTAAATCTTCTGCCATTTTCTTCGTCAGTGTTGTCACTAAAACGCGCTCATTTTTATCCGCTCTTTGGCGAGCTTCGGAAAGTAAATCATCCACTTGAATTGAGACAGGACGAATTTCAATGATTGGGTCAAGCAAACCAGTGGGGCGAACCACTTGATCGATGATTTCACTGCCTGATTTTTCTAATTCATAAGGCCCTGGAGTTGCGGAAACATAAATAGTTTGGGGGGCTAAGCGTTCAAATTCCTCAAAGCGTAACGGGCGATTATCCAAGGCGGATGGCAAACGGAAACCATATTCGACTAAGGTTTCTTTACGTGAACGGTCACCACGATACATCCCGCCAATTTGAGGCACGGTGACGTGAGATTCATCAATAATTAAAATGGCATCAGGGGGCATATAATCAAACAATGTTGGTGGTGGTTCTCCCTCATTTCTGCCCGATAAATAGCGAGAGTAGTTTTCAATACCCGAGCAATAACCCAATTCATTCATCATTTCAATATCGAATTGGGTACGTTGGCTGATACGTTGTTCTTCTAAAAGTTTATGTTCTTTAATGAAGTATTCACGGCGTGATACCAGTTCTTTTTTGATGTTTTCTATCGCATCTAAAATGCGTTCTCTTGGTGTAACATAGTGCGTTTTAGGATAGATCGTAAAACGTGGAACAGCACCAAAACTACTGCCAGTGAGCGGATCAAATAAACTTAATCGTTCAATTTCATCATCAAATAATTCAATACGCACCGCACGATCATCAGATTCCGCAGGGAAAATATCAATAATTTCCCCGCGAACACGGAAAGTTCCACGCTGAAATGCTTGATCATTGCGGGTATATTGCAATTCCGCTAATTTCGCTAAAATTTGGCGTTGATCAATAATGGCACCTTGTTGTAAATGCAACATCATTTGTAAATAGCTATCAGGATCACCCAAACCATAAATTGCGGAAACTGAAGCTACCACGATAGTATCTCGACGTTCTAGAAAAGATTTCGTTGCTGAAAGACGCATTTGTTCGATTTGATCATTAATAGACGCATCTTTTTCAATGAAGGTATCACTACTAGGCACATAGGCTTCTGGCTGATAATAATCATAGTAAGACACAAAATATTCCACCGCATTTTCTGGAAAAAAGGCTTTCATTTCTGCATAAAGTTGGGCTGCAAGGGTTTTATTTGGCGCAAGTAACATTGCGGGGCGATTTAATTGAGCAATTACATTGGCGATAGTAAACGTCTTCCCCGAGCCTGTTACACCGAGCAAAGTTTGATGTGCCAATCCATCTGTTAAATTTTCAGCCAATTTTTCGATAGCTTGTGGCTGATCGCCAGAAGGACGAAAGTCGGAATGCAGAATGAATGGTTTTGTGTTGATTTTTTCAGACATAAAGTGCGGTCGGTTTTTTGATAATTTTGAATAGGGGCTATTTTAGCATATTTAATGGGGAAAATTGATCAGGTAAAAATCTAAGTTTTACACAGACTTAGTGATGTCAAGAGAAAGATCTCACAAATTCATAAAAAAAACTTTAATTTTTTACTAGACAAAATATAACTTATTGATTTTCAATTAAAATTTAATTTTAGGCTAATCTGTAATCAAGATCGAACAATCCTTGTAAGAACAAGGGATCCGCAAAATTTTAAAAAGTTAATCCACAAAGTTATCCACAGGCTCTGTGGATAGAAAAAAAGAGATGATTCTGATAAAAATAAAGCCCATCAACATGATGGGCTCAAAATCTTTTGGTTGCTAATTTAGAATTTGTAAAAGGAGACAAACAAACTCTAAACCAAAAGAAAAATTGGCTCCTCCTGCTGGACTTGAACCAGCGACATATGGATTAACAGTCCACCGTTCTACCGACTGAACTAAGGAGGAATAAACTTTGTATCACAAGGAATGGGTCGTACATTTTAATAAGGAGCTTATTCCTTGTCAATCAAAATGTATAAAAATGTAAATTTAATTTACATTTTATTTATTGAATTGATAATTAGTTGTCACATTATGTTTATCAGCCCTGTGCAGTAAAACTCCGTCCTTCAGGGCGGAGATATAAGGCACAAACGGCGTAGCCGTTTCAAAGCTAACTAATCGGGTGTTTGTTGTTGCTCGATGTATTGGCGAATAATTGAAATAGGTGCACCACCGCAACTACCGGCAAAATAAGATGGTGACCAAAGCTGATTGCTCCAAAGTTTTTTTCGGATACTTGGGTAATTTTTCTTTCTAATCATTCGACTTGATACACCTTTTAGGCTGTTTACTAGCGTAGAAACTGCCACTCTCGGCGGATATTCAATGAGTAAATGAACGTGATCGTCTTCGCCGTCAAACTCGACTAATTTTGCTTCAAAATCATTGCAGACGCTTTAGAAAACCAAATTGAGATCATCTAAAATCGCTTTCGTAAAAACATCACGGCGGTATTTTGTAACAAAGACTAAGTGAACGTGCATATTAAAAATGCAATGTCTACCGTGTCTGATTTCAGTTTCTTTTTTTCATAGACCAAGTGTAGAATGTAGAAGAATCATATTCTAAACCTTGCCAATGCAACTACGTAAAGCCTTTAAGTTCGAAATAATGCCAAACGGCGAACAAATCCGCAGAATTAAGCAGTTCTGTGGTTGCTCTCGTTTTGTCTTCAATCGGGCATTGGCTTGGCAGAATGAGCAATATGAGCAAGATAATAGCGTCAAGTTCAGTTATACGAAAATAGCCAATCTGCTTCCGAACTGGAAAAAAGAGCTACTTTGGCTTAAAGATTGCTATTCCCAAGTACTCCAACAGTCGTTAAAAGACCTTGAAAGTGCGTTCAAAAACTTCTTTCAAAAGTGTGCTGACTTCCCGAAATTCAAGAAAAAAGGCTTGAAAGAGCGCTTTCGTTTTCCGCAAGGTTGCAAACTGGAACAACAAAATAATCGCTTGTATCTGCCGAAAATCGGTTGGGTTCGTTATCGCAACAGCCGTGATGTCGTCGGCGAAATTAAAAACGTCACAGTTAGCCAAAAGTGCGGTCGTTTTTTTGTCAGTATTCAAACGGAATTTGAATATGAAATCCCAACACATCAAGGTGGAGAAATTGACATAGATATGGGTGTTGCACGGTTTGTAACGCTTTCAAACAGTGAATATTTTAAGCCGTTGAATGCCTTTAAAACCCACAAAGGCAAACTAGCAAAACTACAACGCCGACTTAAAAATAAGATTAAATTTAGTCAAAACTGGCAGAAATTAAAGGCGAAAATCGCTAAATTGCACCACAAAATCGCCAACTGTCGTAAAGACTTCTTGAACCAAACTCCAAGTAAAATCAGCAAAAACCACGAAATGATCTACGTTGAAGATTTACCGGTGTTGGCTATGTCTAAATCAGCCAAAGGCACAGCGGAAGAACATGGTAAAAATGTGAAACAGAAATCAGGTTTGAACCGAGCGATATTAGACCAATCTTGGTTCGAGTTCCGCCGTCAATTGGACTATAAAACGCAATGGCTAGGTGGTTTTTTAGTGGCTGTTCCATCTCAGAACACCAGTCGAACTTGCCCTTGTTGCGGTTATACCGCAAAGGAAAACCGCCAAACGCAGGCTGATTTTGAATGCGTAGAATGTGGCTACACAGAAAATGCGGATGTGGTCGGGGCGTCAAACGTTTTAGCGCGTGGCGAGCTATCGTCCAAGCGTAAAATATCAGGCTGGGACATAGCCGTCGAGCTTGTGAAGTGAATCTCAATAGAGGTCAGCAACAAGAACCCACCGAGAGTAACCCACGCAAAGCGTGGGAACGAGTAGGAATCCCCGACCTTTAGGGCGAGGAGGATGTCAAGAAGTTAATTTGAATCTCTTCTTTCTTTACAAATTCTTACAAAAAAAGCATTAAACATATTGATATATATATATATATATATATATATATATATATATATATATATATATATATATATATATAATAGCCAACCTTTATCTCAATCTCACACTTATTTAAACGTCATTATCTAGAAAATGCGTTAAAAAATATGTGGGTTATCTATATCCCTGAAATGAAGGTTATTTATGAATCGTATATTTAAAATTATTTGGAATAAAACAACACAGAGACTAGAGGTTGTTTCAGAATTAGCGAAAGGTGCAGTTAAAGCTAGCTCAACATCTAGCTCAACATCTAGCTCAACATCTAGCTCGGAAAAAAATAACAAAACACTCCCTATATCTATTCTGGCTACACTAGTTACCTCTATTCTTGCAAGTAGTTTTTCTTATGCAGCAAAAATAAATTACGAAGATATTCCCAAGCAGGGCGTAGCTATTGTTTATGATGCAGATAGTGGCATTTTAAGAAGTATGTCGTTAGAAGGAACAGAAAACCTTGGAGTTTTATCTGCTACTGATGCAGTACATTCATTAAACAGAATGTTAGAGAGATATAAAGGTTTTGTGCATGTTAATTCAGAAGGTAATAAAGCTAATAAGACCGGTATTTGGGAAGATTGGCTTACAGCTCAGACCTCAAAAGTACAGGCTGAAACAAAAAACTCAGGTGGGTTATTTAGTGATAACTTGGGTAAATTTACAGAAAAATCTGGTGCTCAAGGTTCTCGATCTGTTGCTGTTGGCGTATATGCTAATGCCTTAGCTGCTGATTCTATTGCTATAGGCTCTCGAGCAAATGTTAATAACTACTGGGGAAATCAATATCGTGAAGCACTAAATGGAATTGCTATTGGTAGACAAGCACAAGTTGAAGGTGCAACGAACTCAATTGCATTTGGTACCAATGCGAAACTTCTGGCAAGTACTCCTTATTCACTAAAACCTGATAACTCAATTGCTATTGGTAACAATAGCACCGTAAACTGGGCAAGCAATGCTATTACCTTAGGTAATAATGCAAGTATTACAGGAAGCCACGCTGTTAGTGGAGTTTGGAAAGGCTCAGATAACAGTATTGCGATTGGTAATAAAACAACAGTTGAACGTGAAGATACTGTTGCAATCGGTAGTAGTGTAAAGGCACAAAGAGAAAATACCGTTGCTATTGGTACAAATGTTACTGCAAAAAGAGAAAACTCTGTTGTTATTGGTCAAAATGCAAAAGGAGAACGAGAAAGAGTTGTCGCTATTGGTGCACATGCAACAGCAGGAGGCGATAGAACTGTAGCAATTGGTCCAGAAGCAACAGCCAATGGCTCAAAATCTATTGTAATTGGTGGCGTGGGCGATACAAAAAATAATAAAGCAAAATCGGAAAGTGGTGCAAATCAAGCTATTGTAATTGGTAATGGTGCACAAGCGAAAGCTGCTGCAAGTTATTCTATTACTTTAGGTAACAGTGCTAAAACAGAGGCAGCTACAGGGATTAGCATTGGTGATCGTGCTAATGTTGCTTCTGGTGCAAATAATGGTATTGCCTTAGGGCAAAGTGCAGTTGCTAATAATTCTGGCGATATTGCTATTGGTAAATCTTCAAGTACATCTACTAAACATGCAGTAAGTGATATGAAAATCGGAGACATTACGCTATCTAAAGGTGTTGTCGCAACCGATAATGGCACAGTAAGTTTTGGTAATAGTAATATTAAGCGCCAGATCCAAAATGTTGGAGCTGGTGAGATCTCTGCTACATCGAGTGATGTAATCACTGGTTCACAGCTTTATTCTGTAATCAAAGCAACTGACGAAATTGCTAAAACGGAATATAAGTTTACTGTAGGAGATGTAGTAGTTAAAACTATGCGCAATAACGAGGCGTCAAGTGAAAATAACAAAAATAATACTTTGAACTTCAAAGCAGAGGATGGGCTTTCTGTTGAAGCTGGTAGTGATGGTTCAGTAATTTATAAATTAAATGCTGATTCTAAGCAAGCAATTACAGATGCTAAAAATGCGGCACAAACTGTAACGACTAAACTTAACGAGATTAATCAATCTGTTGCACTTGCAGAAACAGCAGCGGATAAGGCCGAAACAGCGAAAGCCGAAGCAGAGAACGCTAAAGATGCGGCTAAAGCCTCTGAAGATAAAGCGAAGGCTTCAGAAGATGCGGCTAAAGCCTCTGAAGATAAAGCGAAGGCTTCAGAAGATGCGGCTAAAGCCTCTGAAGATAAAGCGAAGGCGTCTGAAAATAACGTTAAAATAATCGAGAACCGTATAGAAAATTCAGGTTTAATAAGTAAAGATGGTAAAACTGCATTTGCAGCTGATAACACTAGTGGTAGAAATAGTGCTAAGGCCTCAGGTAAAGATTCAACTGCAATGGGATATGGCTCTGAAGCGAAAGGGGATCACTCTACTGCTCTAGGTAATAACGCTAAAGCACACGCAGATCGCTCAACGGCTATAGGTCATAATGCAGAAGCTAAAGCAGTGGGTTCTGTTGCATTAGGTGAAGGCTCTGTTGCGAAAGAAGAAAATACTATTTCAGTAGGTGATGTTGGTCATGAACGTCGAATTACAAACGTTCAAGATCCTAAAAACTTAACTGATGCAGCAAATAAACGCTATGTTGATTATTCTGTAAATTCAGTTCGTAACGAGCTAAAACAAACAGATAGGAAACTTCGTGGTGGGATAGCTGGAGTAGTTGCTATGGCAAATATTCCAACAACAAACCGAGCAGGTAGAACAATGATTGGTGTAGGTGTTGGTAACTTTAAAGGCCAAAATGCTGTGGCGGTAGGCTTAAGTAAATCAAGTGATAATAACCGTATTCATTTCAAAGTGAGTGGCTCGGCAACTAGTGCAGGCGATTATGCTATTGGTGGCGGTATTGGGTACCAATGGTAACAATATATTAGCAAAAACTCCCTCAATATTTTGAGGGAGTTTTTTTATTGTTTAAAGTGCCAGATTAATTCAAATATGTTCAACACATACATTTTTCTGTTGATGTGCGGATTGTGAGGTATTTTCTAATAAAATTTATATCTGACCGTTGTGTATAATTTAATAAAATATCAATGCAACTTATTATCTCTTGATAATAAAATAGCTTTAATAGCTTATTAATTTCCAAATAAAATAGTGCCTCCATTTACTGGGTTTAGCGTTCCATACAACAAACTTAAGGCAAAAAATAGCATTATTCCACCTGCTATTAATTTCACGATGCTTTCGCTTTTTCCTTTCGTATGTTTTGAACTATACCAATGCCCTAAGTGAATTGCGGTATTTCGTGCATAACGTACAATTCCCGCGAAGGCTGACAGCATAAGTCCTGTGCCGAAAGACATAGCCAAGACAGCTAAAATTCCCCAGCCATAAAGCTCAAGCATATAAGCTAAAAATAAAACGAAAATTGCACCACTACATGGTCGCATACCAATTGTTAAAATGACTAGAAATTGTGATTTTAGATTGGTTGCTTGTGCAGTTTGCGTGGGGCTTGGCAAATGTTGGTGTCCACAGCCACAGGTGTTTGATTGAAAAGTGCAGTTATTTTTCACCGCACTTTTTTCGTGTTGGGGGAGGGGATTTAGGGATTTAATGGATAATGTAGTTTTTTTACGATAGGCACGTAAACCTTGCCAAATCCAATAACAGCCGAGAAATACCAATAATAGCAAGGCAGTTCGTTCTAACCAAAGCTGGCTTAATTTGAAATAACGTGATGATAGATTAAGTACTACAACGAGCAACGTGGTTGCTGTAATCGCGACAATGCCTTGCATTAAAGATGAAAGTAGGCTCAAGATAGTACTTTGCTTTAATTGGCTTTCATGAGTGGAAAGATAGCTGGCGATAATAAATTTGCCGTGTCCTGGCCCGAGAGCATGGAGTACGCCGTAAACAAAGCTGGCGAAAATAAGCGTGATACCTGCCTTGATGCTATTATTTTGAATTTGATGTAAATTTTCCGAAATAAGTTGATTAAAATCTTTTTGCCATGCAGCAATATGTAAGAAAAACCAAGGGGAAAAATAGACAAGTAAGGAAAGTGCAATCACTAATAACACGAGCCCTGTTTTATATTTTTTCATTTCTACTCACATTGAATTATTATTTTTTGTGCGAACATCACACCTAAGGAATCATCTTCGTTCTTTTGGGATTTATCAAGTGAAGATGCGTAGGCTTGGATTTTTTCATCCACATTAGGTTCAATTAATTTTCCTTGGCAATTTTTCGGAAGTGCGGAAAAATCTACCGCACTTTTTGAGGCGTAAGTCATCGCCACATAATAAGTGGAATCGTAAGTTTGTAAGCTAAATGTGTTTTTTTCTAACTTTTGAGAATGGGAGAGTGGCACATCAAAATAATATTGAAGTTGTAAGTTTTGAACGTTAATGCCGTAATTTTTTGGGCGAGGGGAATATTTGATTTTATTATTTTGCTTGTCATATAAATAGCTGAAATAATGTTCACTGACGATATTTCCCATGACATCATCAAGAAGTTTTTGTTTCTCTGCTTTAGTTCTAGCTTGTTTCATATCATAAATAATCGCAGACGAACTTGGTTCATCCAACGTCCATTTCATTGAAAAGCCAGTAAGTTGATTATTTTCTATAATGGGCGTGCTTTGCATATCAATAAATGCGTGAGGGTGAGCTAAAACACCACAACTAATGAATAGACCGAGTAATAATGAATACGTTTTCACAAAAAATCCTATTATTTTGAACACTAGAATTTGAAGTTGTTTATTCTACACGCAAAAACGAATTTTTCTGTCAAAAATGTTGATGTAAATCAAAAAAACTCTCAATAGCATTTCCCTTGCCTTTCAATATTCAGTAAAATAGCTCCCGTCAAGTGATTGCTTGATATTCATAAAGTTCCTAAATAAAATAATGATAAATATAGCTAAACTACTTTCCTGCCACCCGTTTCGGGTGGTTTTTTTTATCTAAGTCGAAAGATGCACTCTTGCATTGTGCATTTATTCTTATTATGATCAGCTCGAGTATAACCAAGAGAATAATAGATGTTTAATTTAAAGCGTGAGCATTTTAGAGATGATTATCTTTATAGGTTTTATCAATATGGTAATGCTCATAGTAAGATTCCTTCTAATTTATCTAAAGTATTGGCAAGAAAATTGGATATGATAAGTGCTGCAGAAGACATCAATGATTTACGTTCTCCTCCAGCTAATCACTTAGAGTTGCTTGAGCCAAAAGAAAATAAAATTTATTCCATTAGAGTAAATAAACAATATCGCCTAATTTTTAAATATGAGAATAACGAAGTAAATAATTTATATTTAGATCCACATTCTTATAATTTATAAGGAAGATAATATGATGACGAGAAAACCCACCTCTGTTGGCGAAATTCTACAAGAAGAGTTTTTAGAACCTTTAAGTCTTAAAATTAATGATTTAGCTCAAATTTTAGATGTACATCGTAATACGGCAAGCAATATTGTTAATAATAGTTCACGAATTACGCTAGAAATGGCAGTTAAACTTGCTAAAGCATTTGATACTACGCCTGAGTTTTGGCTTAATCTGCAAACACGTATTGATTTATGGAACCTTGAACACAATAAACGTTTTCAACAAAGCCTTGCGAATGTTAAGTCCGCTCTACATCGGCATGGCACTTCTGCATTTGCAATGTAATTTAAGTCCTAAAGTGTCTATTTAATTTAGAGAATACTTCACTCTAAATATTTACAAGTGGTTAGGTTTCGCCAAACTTTTGCAAAATCTGTCCACTTGTTTCCTATATTTTTGCCCTATTTTCCAGTAAAATAGGGCGAATTTTTTTGTGAGGAATTATTAATGTCATCTCAATTTGTGTATACGATGCATCGTGTCGGCAAAGTGGTGCCGCCGAAGCGTCATATTTTGAAAGATATTTCTTTAAGCTTTTTCCCAGGTGCGAAAATCGGGGTATTGGGCTTAAATGGTGCGGGGAAATCGACCCTTTTACGCATTATGGCGGGCGTAGATAAAGAGTTTGAAGGGGAGGCTCGTCCACAATCTGGGATTAAAATCGGTTATCTTCCGCAAGAACCAAAATTAGAACCGCAACAAACCGTGCGTGAAGCAGTGGAAGAAGCGGTTTCTGAAGTGAAAAATGCACTTACTCGTTTAGATGAAGTGTATGCGCTTTATGCGGATCCTGATGCAGATTTTGATAAATTAGCGGCAGAACAAGCCAATCTTGAAGCCATTATTCAAGCGCATGATGGGCATAATTTAGATAACCAATTAGAGCGTGCCGCAGATGCGTTACGTTTACCAGATTGGGATGCGAAAATTGAGCATTTATCAGGGGGCGAGCGTCGTCGTGTGGCACTTTGCCGTTTATTGCTTGAAAAACCAGACATGCTCTTATTAGACGAACCAACTAACCACTTAGATGCAGAATCTGTGGCGTGGTTAGAACGCTTCTTACACGACTACGAAGGCACTGTTGTCGCAATTACCCACGACCGTTATTTCTTAGATAACGTAGCGGGTTGGATCTTAGAGCTTGACCGCGGTGAGGGTATTCCTTGGGAAGGTAACTATTCTTCTTGGTTAGAGCAAAAAGAGAAACGTTTAGAGCAAGAACAAGCCGCTGAAAATGCGCGTCAAAAATCCATTGCGAAAGAGTTGGAATGGGTTCGTCAAAATCCAAAAGGTCGCCAAGCAAAAAGCAAGGCGCGTATGGCTCGTTTTGATGAATTGAACTCTGGCGAATATCAAAAACGAAACGAAACAAATGAACTCTTTATTCCACCAGGTCCACGCTTAGGCGATAAAGTCATTGAAGTGCAAAACTTAACCAAGTCTTATGGCGACCGCACTTTGATTGATGATTTATCATTCAGTATTCCAAAAGGTGCAATCGTTGGGATTATCGGAGCGAACGGTGCAGGTAAATCAACCTTATTCCGTATGTTGTCAGGTCAAGAGCAGCCAGATAATGGCTCTATTACGATGGGCGAAACCGTTGTACTTGCTTCGGTGGATCAGTTCCGTGATGCTATGGATGACAAAAAAACTGTATGGGAAGAAGTCTCTAATGGGCAAGACATTCTCACTATCGGCAACTTTGAAATTCCAAGCCGTGCTTATGTTGGACGTTTTAATTTCAAAGGGGTAGATCAACAAAAACGCGTGGGCGAATTATCGGGTGGGGAACGTGGTCGTTTACATTTAGCGAAACTGCTACAACGTGGAGGTAACGTACTGTTATTGGACGAACCAACCAATGATTTGGACGTTGAAACCTTGCGTGCCTTAGAAAATGCGATCTTAGAATTCCCAGGCTGTGCAATGGTGATTTCCCATGACCGTTGGTTCTTAGATCGTATCGCAACGCATATTTTAGACTACGGCGATGAAGGTAAAGTGACGTTCTACGAAGGTAACTTCTCAGACTACGAAGAGTGGAAAAAGAAAACCTTAGGCGATGCAGCAACTCAGCCACATCGTATTAAATATAAACGTATTGCGAAGTAATTTAGATTGAGAAAGTGCGGTGGATTTTGACCGCACTTTTCTTACTTTTTTGGGAGTGATTATGTTAGTTCATTTACATATTTTTTTCGCCTTTTTAAGTTTGGCATTGTTAGTAATTCGTGGTGCAATGCAGCTTAATGGTAAAAATTGGCGTTCGATAAAATTATTAAAAATTTTACCTCACTTATCAGATACCTTGTTGATTGTTTCTGGTGCCGTCATTTTATATCTCTTTGTTTTTGATATTGAATGGTGGTTGATAGCTAAATTTGCATTACTGATTTTGTATATCCTGTTTGCTGCGAAATTTTTCAGTAAAAAGGTTGTGCAACCAAAACCTATTTTCTTTTTGCTTGCTTGCGTAAGTTTTATTGGTGCGATATTAATTGCCTATTTAAAATAACACGATGCCATCTCGCCATCTTCAAATTTTAATCAGTAAAACTTTGCCACTTGTGCCTGATAACGTTTTGATTATCGGCGAAAGTGGCATTGCTTTTTCGAAAGCAACGAATTTGCTTGGACAAGAATTTGAACATATTTTATTTGATGGACGAAATGGCATTCATCTTGAAGCGTTAGCTATTGCAGCTGGAACACTGAAAATGGGTGGCACACTTTGTTTAGTCTTATCCGATTGGGAAAATTTATCTCAGCAGCCTGATCAAGATAGTTTACGTTGGAATGGAAATCAGTCAGCAATCGCCACGCCTAATTTTATTTATTATTTCAAACATTGCATTGAACGCTATCATTTCCCTATTTTCAGAGAGGAAAGTGCGGTTGAATTTCCTTCGGTTTTTTATTCTAACGAGCATCACAAAAATGCCACGTTAGCGCAACAACAAATTATCGAGACTATTTTACAGGCTGAGCAGGATATTTATTTTCTAACCGCAAAGCGGGGAAGAGGGAAATCGGCATTATTGGGGATACTTACTAACCAAATTCAAGCACCAGTTTATCTCACTGCACCAAATAAAAGTGCGGTACATTCGGTTATTGAATTTTCAGAACGAGAGATAGAATTTATCGCCCCCGATGAACTGACTATTCGGTTACAACATGAATCTGAATTTAGTCAATCCGCTTGGTTGCTCGTAGATGAAGCTGCGATGATCCCATTGCCATTATTGCAACAATATTCTCAATATTTTCAACATATTGTCTTCAGTACTACAATTCATAGCTACGAAGGAACGGGGCGTGGCTTTGAATTAAAATTTAAACGAAAAATCCACCGCACTTTTCAGCATTTTGAGCTTAAACAGCCTCTACGTTGGCAAGAAAATGATCCGTTAGAAGATTTTATTGATGATCTTTTGTTGCTAAATGCCGAAGATGATTTTCAGCACTTCGACTATAGCGATATTACTTATAACATTGAGGAAAACGCTAAAAACCTTTCCTTCCCCTGCTTGCGGGGGAAGGTGCCCGTAGGGCGGAAGGGGGACTTAGATATAGCCAGCTCCCCTCAGCCTTCGGTAGCACCCCTCACAAGCAAGGGCAGCCAAGGGGAATATAGTCATCAATTTTTCTTTCGAGATTTTTATGGGCTAATGACGATTGCTCACTACCGCACATCGCCACTCGATCTTCGCCGTTTACTGGATGGAGAAAATCAACGTTTTTATTTTGCCGAATATCAACAGAATTTGCTCGGTGCAATTTGGGCATTAGAAGAAGGAAATATGGCTGATGATGAGTTGATTATTCAAATTCAACAAGGCAAACGCCGTCCGAAAGGGAATCTGGTTCCGCAGGCGTTATGTTTCCATGAAAATCTTTCCCAAGCCTGTAAACTGCGTTCACTCCGCATTTCACGTATCGCCGTGCAACCAAATTGGCAGCAAAAGGGCATTGGTCAAAATCTAATGAAATTTATGGAAAATTCAGAAGTGGATTTTCTTTCGGTAAGTTTTGGTTACACTGACGAATTGGCAAAATTTTGGCAAAAGTGTGGTTTTGTTTTGGTGCATTTAGGCGAACATCAAGAAGCGAGTAGTGGTTGTTATTCAGCGATTGCCCTTAAAGGTCTTTCCAAAGAAGGCTTGGCTTTAGTTGATACTGCACACAAACAATTTCAGCGTAATATCCCTTTATCTTTTCATCCGTTCGCCATAAATTTTGAGCAAAATCAGTTTGATTGGCAGCTTGATGAGTTCGATTGGCTGAGCTTAAAAAACTTCGCTAATTTTCACCGCACTTTATTTTCGAGTGTTCCTGCGATGAGGCGTTTATTAAAATTAGCAGGTAAAGAAAATTTTCCATTAATTTCCGCTTATTTAACAAAAAAACAACTTCCCATTAACAAGAAAAAAGGCGTAGAATGTTTGCGTTTAGAAATTAAACAATATTTAGCGCGAGGAACTTTATGACAGAACAAACCGCAAAACCAAAAGGCTGGTTTAAACGCGCACTTGAAAAATATGACAACTTCATTAAAGAATGGGGGTTAGATCAACCTAATTGTAGCTGCGTGCCTATGTCAGCAACAGAAGATGAAAATGGTAATTTGAAGAAAGAAGAATCTTCTTTAAAGAAATAAATATTAACTGTTTTTTTAAACAGTAAACTTATTGAAAGATAGGGTAAATTCCAGTACACTATGCGTCAATTTTTATACAAGATTGATGCATTATTTATGAAAACGGCTTTTTTCCAACCTGATATTCCAACCTCACCTAATGATCATAAAATTTTAGGCAATGTCTTACAAGGTGCTGATGCACTGGCGATTAGTGAAATTGCAGAGCAAAATCAAAATTTAACCGTAGTAGTCACACCAGATACACGAAGTGCGGTGCGTTTATCACGTATTTTATCAGAATTAAGCAGTCAAAATGTATGCGTATTTCCTGATTGGGAAACGTTGCCTTATGATACCTTTTCTCCCCATCAAGAAATTATTTCTTCTCGTTTAAGTGCGCTTTTCCATTTACAAAATGCGAAAAAAGGCATTTTCTTATTGCCGATTTCGACATTAATGCAACGCCTTTGCCCGCCACAATATTTACAACACAATGTGCTTCTGATTAAAAAAGGCGATCGTTTGGTCATCGATAAAATGCGTTTACAATTGGAAGCAGCGGGCTATCGTGCTGTGGAGCAAGTATTAGAACACGGCGAGTACGCAGTTCGTGGTGCTTTGTTGGATCTTTTCCCAATGGGAAGTGCGGTGCCTTTTCGTCTTGATTTTTTTGATGATGAAATTGATTCCATTCGAACTTTTGATGTGGATACGCAACGTACTCTTGATGAAATTAACTCAATTAATCTTTTGCCAGCGCACGAATTTCCAACGGATGACAAAGGGATTGAATTTTTCCGTGCACAATTTCGTGAAACTTTTGGGGAGATTCGTCGAGATCCCGAACATATTTATCAGCAAATCAGTAAAGGTACTTTGATTTCTGGCATTGAATATTGGCAGCCACTTTTCTTTTCTGAAATGGCTACTTTATTTGATTATTTGCCAGAACAAACGCTGTTTGTGGATATGGAAAACAACCAAATGCAAGGCGAGCGTTTTTATCAGGATGCCAAACAGCGTTATGAACAACGTAAAGTGGATCCGATGCGTCCGCTTTTATCGCCTGAAAAATTATGGCTCAATGTTGATGAAGTTAATCGCCGATTGAAATCTTATCCACGTATTACATTTAAGGCTGAAAAAGTGCGGTCATCGGTACGCCAGAAAAATTTACCTGTTGCCGCTTTACCAGAAGTGACCATTCAATCCCAGCAAAAAGAACCATTGGGGCAATTACGCCAATTTATTGAGCATTTTAAAGGAAATATACTGTTTTCTGTGGAGACGGAAGGTCGCCGAGAGACTTTGCTTGATTTGCTTTCAGCGTTAAAACTCAAGCCAAAACAAATTCAATCCTTGGAACAGGCTCAAGATGAAAAATTTAGCTTGTTAGTCAGCTCTCTTGAACAAGGTTTTATAATTGAACAATCGCTTCCTGTTGCGATTATTGGCGAAGCTAATTTACTTGGCGAACGTGTTCAACAACGTTCTAGAGATAAACGTAAAACGATTAATCCTGACACGCTTGTACGCAATCTTGCAGAACTGAAAATAGGGCAGCCCGTTGTGCATCTTGATCACGGTGTGGGACGTTATGGTGGTTTGGTCACCTTAGATACAGGCGGTATTAAAGCAGAATATTTGCTACTAAATTATGCAAATGAATCAAAACTTTATGTGCCAGTGACTTCATTACATTTGATTAGCCGTTATGTTGGTGGTTCTGATGAAAGTGCACCATTACATAAACTGGGTAATGAGGCTTGGGCGAAATCACGCCAAAAAGCAGCGGAGAAAATTCGTGATGTAGCGGCAGAGTTACTAGATGTTTATGCACAACGTGAAGCGAAAAAAGGCTTTGCCTTTAAATATGATCGTGAAGAATTTCAACAATTTGCTGCAACTTTTCCTTTTGAAGAAACCTACGATCAGGAAATGGCAATTAATGCGGTAATTTCTGATATGTGTCAGCCAAAAGCAATGGATCGCCTTGTTTGCGGTGATGTGGGTTTTGGTAAAACTGAAGTGGCAATGCGTGCTGCCTTTTTGGCTGTGATGAATCATAAACAAGTAGCAGTGCTAGTGCCAACCACATTGTTAGCCCAACAGCATTATGAGAATTTTAAAGATCGTTTTGCGAATTTGCCTGTGAACGTAGAAGTGTTATCACGTTTTAAAACTGCAAAAGAACAAAAACAAATTCTGGAAAACCTTGCAGAAGGCAAAGTCGATATACTGATTGGTACCCATAAATTAATTCAATCAGATGTAAAATTTAGCGATCTTGGTTTGTTGATTATTGATGAAGAACATCGTTTCGGTGTGGGGCAAAAAGAGAAAATCAAACAGCTTCGTGCAAATATCGATATTCTTACCCTAACGGCAACGCCAATTCCTCGAACACTTAATATGGCGATGAATGGCATTCGTGATCTTTCCATTATTTCTACGCCTCCTGCGCGCCGATTAAGTATTAAAACCTTCGTCCGTCAGAATGACGATCTTGTTGTGCGAGAAGCGATTTTGCGTGAAATTCTCCGTGGTGGACAGGTTTATTATCTCCACAATGATGTTGCAAGCATTGAAAATACAGCAGAAAAACTGACCGCACTTGTGCCAGAGGCGAGAGTGATTGTGGGGCACGGACAAATGCGAGAACGTGAGTTAGAACGTGTGATGAGTGATTTTTATCATCAGCGTTATAACGTCTTAGTTTGTTCAACCATTATCGAAACGGGTATTGATGTACCAACGGCAAATACCATTATTATTGAACGAGCAGATCATTTTGGTTTGGCTCAGCTTCATCAATTACGCGGACGAGTCGGGCGTTCACATCATCAGGCTTATGCGTATTTGCTTACGCCCCCACCTAAAATGATGACAAAAGATGCCGAACGTCGTCTAGATGCCTTGGAAAATCTTGATAATCTTGGGGCTGGTTTTATCTTGGCAACTCATGATTTAGAGATTCGTGGCGCTGGCGAATTACTCGGAAACGAACAAAGCGGACAAATTGAAAGCATCGGTTTTTCGCTTTATATGGAATTATTGGATGCGGCGGTTAAAGCATTAAAAGAAGGGCGAGAGCCATCATTAGAAGAATTGACGCAACAACAAGCGGATATTGAATTGCGCGTGCCTGCTTTATTGCCAGATGATTATTTAGGTGATGTGAATATGCGTTTATCCTTTTATAAACGTATTGCCGCAGCAGAGAGTAAATCAGAATTGGACGAGTTAAAAGTTGAGTTAATAGATCGGTTCGGACTATTGCCAGATGCGACAAAAAATCTATTGCAAATTGCAGAGTTGCGTTTATTGGTTGAGCCGTTAAAAGTTGTGCGAATTGATGCTGGAACACAAGGCGGTTTTATTGAGTTTTCAGCAAAAGCACAAGTGAATCCAGATAAATTTATCCAATTAATTCAAAAAGAACCTATTGTGTATCGCTTTGATGGCCCATTAAAATTTAAGTTTATGAAAGATCTATCTGATAACAAAGTGCGGTTAGAATTTGTGGTGGATTTGTTAAGAACGATTTCTGCATAAAAAGAAGTCCGCTCATTGTGATCGGACTTTTTTCTTAAAAATATCAAGCAGATTATTGCACTAATAAATAGAAATTACTGTTACCTCGTAAAATATTAAGTGCAACTGCGGAGGGTTCATTTTCAAGCACTTTATTTAATTCACGAATGTTTTCGATCATTTGACGATTAATACCAATAATAATATCGCCCGCTTTTAAACCACGTTGTGCAGCTAGCGAATTAGGTTGAATTTTTGTGATTTCAATGCCTTGAACGCCTTTTGCATCGTAGTCTTTCAATGTTGCGCCATCTAATGCAGGCAACTCAGTTTTAGAGGAAAGTTGGCTGCCATCATCCGCTTGTAATTTCACTTTAACGCCGTGGGATTTGCCGTCTCGTAAGTAAGTCAAGCTAATCTCTTTGCCTGCACCAGTGGTTGCAATTTTTGCACGCATTTCAGCAAAACTTGAGATTTTTTGACCGTTCATTGCCGTGATAATATCGCCCGCTTTAAGACCTGCTTTTTCAGCAGCAGATTTCGGTAAAACTTCGCTCACAAATGCGCCTTGTTGCGCGCTCACATTAAAGGCTTTGGCTAAATCAGCATTGAGTTCGCCCCCTTTAATACCAAGCAATCCGCGACGCACTTGACCAAATTCTAAAATTTGTTGCACTAAATTGCTTGCTTGATTACTTGGAATCGCAAAGGCAATTCCTGCATTGCCACCGCTTGGAGAAATAATTGCGGTATTAATGCCAATAAGTTCGCCATTTAAATTTACCAACGCACCACCCGAATTACCGCGGTTTACGGCTGCATCGGTTTGAATGTAGTTTTCATAAGTACCGCTATCAGAGCCTGTTGAACGACCCAATGCAGAAACAATACCTGATGTCACAGTTTGACCTAAACCAAATGGATTACCAATTGCAACAGTAAAATCGCCTACGCGTAATTTGTCGGAATCGGCAAATTTGATTTCTGTTAAATTACTTGGTTTTTCAAGTTGAACTAACGCAATATCTGATTGTTCATCTTTACCTACTAATTTTGCTTTAAATTCACGGCCATCTTGTAATTGCACAGTGATTTTATCAGCCCCGTCAATAACGTGATTATTGGTTAAAACATAACCTTTGCTTGCATTAATAATGACACCAGAACCTAAACCACGGAAGTTACGTTTTGATTCTCTGCGTCCACCAAATTGTTCAGCAAAACGATCGCCAAAGAAGAATTTAAATTCTTCAGGAATATCGTCTAGGAAAGGAGAACGAGAAGCTCCTTTAGCTTTTCCTTCAACGGAAAGAGTGACAACGGCAGGTTGTACTTTTTCTAACATTGGTGCAAGGCTGTTTTGTTCCGAAACAAAACTTGGCAAAGTGGCTTGAGCAACAAATGATGTGCTTAATACACTTAATCCAAGTGCAATACTATTTAATACAAAACGTGTTTTTTTCATAAAATACTCCAAAATAGATTTCAGACAACGTGGTCTATAAGACAAAAAAATAGAAAAAATGTTCAATAAGAGGAGAGCAAATTATCTTGTTAAAAAGGAAATCGGAGCAGTATAAAAACGGCCTTACAAGTAGCAAATTCTATAAATTTATGTTCTAATATGTGCAATTTTCTAGTCAATAAAAGGTCAAAAAATGAGCTGGATTAACCGAATTTTTAGTAAAAGTCCTTCTTCTTCCACTCGAAAAGCAAATGTGCCGGAAGGCGTGTGGACAAAATGTACTGCTTGTGAACAAGTACTTTATAGTGAAGAACTTAAACGTAATCTTTATGTTTGTCCTAAATGTGGTCATCATATGCGTATTGACGCCCGTGAGCGTTTATTAAAATTATTGGACGAAGGTTCAAGCCAAGAAATTGCGGCAGATTTAGAACCAAAAGATATTTTAAAATTTAAAGATTTAAAGAAATATAAAGATCGTATAAGTGCGGCGCAAAAAGAAACGGGCGAGAAAGATGCACTAATTACTATGACAGGTACACTTTATAATATGCCAATTGTTGTGGCTGCATCGAACTTTGCTTTTATGGGTGGCTCAATGGGTTCTGTAGTTGGTGCAAAATTTGTTAAAGCAGCTGAAAAAGCAATGGAAATGAATTGTCCGTTTGTATGTTTCTCTGCAAGTGGCGGTGCACGTATGCAAGAAGCCTTGTTTTCTTTAATGCAAATGGCAAAAACCAGTGCTGTGCTTGCTCAAATGCGTGAAAAAGGTGTGCCATTTATTTCAGTATTAACGGATCCAACTTTAGGTGGCGTATCAGCCAGTTTTGCGATGTTAGGGGATTTAAATATTGCTGAACCAAAAGCTTTAATTGGTTTTGCTGGCCCTCGTGTTATTGAACAAACCGTACGTGAAAAACTCCCAGAAGGTTTCCAACGTAGTGAGTTTCTACTTGAGAAAGGGGCAATTGATATGATCGTCAAACGTTCAGAAATGCGTCAAACTTTAGCAAGTGTACTGAGTAAATTAACGAATAAACCATCTCCTTTTGTAGAACCTGAACTCATTTCAGAAGATGAATAATATGCAACTTAAAGCCACTTCGCCACTCGCTGAGTGGCTTTCTTATTTAGAAAAAAGCCATTTTAAACCTATTGATCTTGGTTTAGATCGTATTCAATCCGTGGCAGAAAAATTGGGTTTACTTCATCTCGCCCCTTATGTGATAACGGTAGGTGGGACGAATGGTAAAGGCACCACTTGCCGCTTATTAGAAACGATTTTGCTTAATCACGGATTACGTGTAGGCGTATATTCTTCGCCTCATTTACTACGTTATAACGAGCGAGTACGTATTCAAAATCAAGATTTACCTGATGAAGCATATACAGCTTCTTTTGCTTTTATTGATGAAAACAAAACAGAATCGATGACTTATTTTGAATTTAGCACCCTTTCTGCATTGCATTTATTTAAGCAAGCAAAATTAGATGTGGTGATTTTAGAAGTGGGGCTGGGCGGACGTTTAGATGCGACCAATATTGTGGATAGCGATCTTGCCGTGATTACTAGCATCGATATTGATCACACCGATTTTCTTGGGGATACCAGAGAGGCTATTGCTTTTGAAAAAGCAGGAATTTTCCGCGAAAATTGCCCTGTCGTGATTGGCGAACCTAATGTGCCGCAAACAATGTTAGCTCAGGCTGAAAAATTACATTGCCAAGTTGCTCGACGCGATGCGGATTGGTCGTTTGAGCAAAATGCTGAAAATTGGCAATGGCAAAATAAAAAAGTGCGGTTAGAAAATTTGCCGTTTTGTCAGATTCCATTGGCGAATGCCGCAACGGCTCTAGCAGCCGTTCAATGTTTACCTTTTGATATTTCAGAACAGACTTTGCGAAAATCTTTGCAAGAGGTGGAGTTGGTCGGTCGTTTTCAAGCAATAAAAGCAGATAAACGTGAAAAATTAGCGGATTACCTTGGCGTACCAGTTGAAACCTTGCCAACAATCATCGTTGATGTGGGGCATAATCCTCACGCTGCTAAATATTTATCTGAAAAATTGACCGCACTTAAATGCAACATTGAGGGCAAAATTATTGCCGTATGTGGGATGCTAAAAGATAAAGATGCAAATGGGGTATTTGCGCATTTAACGCCTATTATTGATGAATGGCATTGCGTAACCTTAGGCGGCTATCGAGGGCAGTCAGGCGATGAATTAGCTGATAAACTGAAAAGTCATTTCCGAAATATTCAAGCTACATCAGATAATTCTGTTATGGATGGTGTGAATACAGCACTCAAAAGTGTGGTAAAAAATGATGTAGTTTTAGTCTTTGGATCTTTCCACACCGTAGCCGAATTTTGGGCGGTATTGGAATAAAATTTACCATTAAAACAAAGGGCTGATCTTTAAAATCAGCCCTTATTTTTTATAAGATTATTTCCAAGAATATTTCACACCCACGGTGCTTTGATAGCCTTTATGTTTGTTGTTGATTAATGTATTGGAGAATAATCTAAATTTGTACATTATCGCAATTACTCGCAAAATAAGATGGAGACTAAAGCTGATTACCCCAAAGTTTTTTTGCAGATGGATGGGGATTTTTTTCTTCCTAATCATTTGATTGGATAGATCTTTTAAGATATTCTTTAGTGTAGAAACTATCACTTTCAGAGGATATTCGACAAGTAAATGAACGTGATCGTCTTCTCCGTTAAATTCCGCTAATTTAGCCTTAAAATCCTTGCAAATATTTTAAAAAGTTTTATTACTGCAATTTTTAGAAACTATCGCTTATTTTTGAATAAATTTTGGAGTGTTTTTATGCATTTGCGCTCCAAATAAACTTGAGCTACCATAACCGCACTTTATTAAGCCAAAAGGTAAAAAATGAAAATTGCATTAGGCATTGAGTATAACGGGCAAAATTATTATGGTTGGCAGAGACAAGAAAAAGTCCGCAGTGTACAAGAAGAATTAGAAAAGGCACTTTCTCACATTGCAAATGAAAAAATTGACATATTTTGTGCGGGGCGAACGGATTCTGGCGTAAGTGGAACGGGTCAGGTTGTTCATTTTGAAACCAATGCGGTTCGTCCTGAGAAAGCTTGGGCTTTTGGTACAAATGCTAATTTACCTGATGACATTGCGGTGGCTTGGGCAAAACAAGTCGATGATGAATTTCACGCCAGATTTTCCGCAACAGCACGCCGTTACCGTTATATTCTTTATTGTAATAAATTACGCTCTGCGATTTTAGCGGGAGGAATGACACATTGTCATTTAGATTTAGATGCGGAAAAAATGCATCAGGCAGGGCAATGTTTACTTGGCGAACAGGATTTTTCCTCTTTCCGTGCGGCGCAATGTCAGTCTCATACGCCTTGGCGTAATGTGCATCATTTGAATGTGTCTCGTATCGGAAAATATATTATTGTTGATATTCAGGCGAACGCTTTTGTGCATCATATGGTGCGCAATATTGTGGGAAGTTTGATTGAGGTCGGTGCTGGAAATCAGCCGATTGAATGGATGCAATGGCTGCTTGAGCAGAAAAATCGTCAGCTTGCCGCACCAACAGCAAAACCCGATGGATTGTATTTGGTGGATGTGATTTATCCACAAAAGTTTGATATTCCTAAACGCCCAATTGGCCCTTTATTTTTAGAGGATGGTTTATTAAATCGTCCTTTGAAATAAAGCGTAATTTCATCTTTTAAATCACCATATCTGAAAATATTCTTCATAAAAAAAGACCGCACTTTAAAAGTGCGGTCAATTTTAAGTGAATTTTATATTAATTTTGATATTCCATAGTTCACTAAAAATCCCCCAATCACTAGCCATAAATAAATTAGTGTTCCTAAAACAAACGGTTTTAATCCTGCCTTTTTGATTGCACTTGCTTGTGTCGTTAAGCCAAGGGCAGCCATTGATGAAATTAATAAGAAAGAATCGATTTCAACTAATAATTTCACGAGTTCTTTTGGTAATAAATCAAAAGAATTAAAAATGGCAACGCCAATAAAAAGTACAGCAAACCAAGGAATTGTAATTTTGTGTGACGTATTTTCTGATACTCCATTACTACGTGTTAATAACCAAGAAAGCATTAATAAAAATGGGGCGAGCATCATCACTCGGAGCATTTTGGAAATGACGGCAGTATTCGCCACGATAGGATCAATATTTTCCCCAATCGCATAAACTTGAGCCACTTCATGCACGCTAGAACCAACATAAATACCGAATTGATGAGCATTAATTAAATCTTGTGACCACGTGTAGAACAAGGGGTAAGTAAAAATAGCAAGCGTCCCGAAAATGACCACTACGGCAATCGCCACTGAAACTTTATGAGATTCTGCTTTGGTAACAGGCTCTGCCGCCATAACCGCTGCCGCACCACAAATACTACATCCAGCCCCAGTGAGATAAACTAATTGTTTATCCATTTTTAGATAACGAATGCCTAAAAGTGCGGTAAAAAAGAAGGTTGAAATTAGCATAATCGCATCAGTGACAACAGCATTTAATCCTACATCGGCAATATCGCCAAAAGTGAGGCGGAAACCATACAGCACAATGCCAGTGCGAAGAAGCGTGCCTTTGGCAAACAAAACGCCTTTTTCCACTCGTGTTGAAAATTGCGGATAAATGGTATTGCCGATTGCCATTCCCAGCAAGATGGCAATAATTAAAGCACTGATATGATAATGATGGGAAAAGTCGGTGCTTCCTAAATAGTTAGCAAGTACAGAGATAATCGCGATAAATATAAGTCCGAAATAAAAGGGACGAGTGTTCATTTTTTCTTTCCTTAGTGAGCGTTTTTGTCTTTTACCCAAGCGGTTTCATCTAAAATTTTGCCAAAATAGCTTTCGACTAAGCGACGAGTAACATCAGTTTGTGGATCAGTAAAAAGATTTTGAGGGCTGCCATATTCAATCATTTTTCCTTCATCCATTACGATAATCGTATCTGCAATATGTTTAATTACACCGAGATCTTGCCCTACATAAATATAAGAAATACCTAAACGTTGCTGCAGATCAAGGGTTAAATTTAGTAATTGAATGCGCACCGAGGCATCTAAATTACCAATTGCATCATCTATAATAATTATTTCAGGTTCTAAAATCAGCGCACGTGCCAAAGCGACACGCTGTTTTTGGCTAATAGAAAGATGCTTAATATTGAGATTTGTGTAATCAGGATAAAGCCCAACAAGAGAGAGGGTCTCAAAGATTTTTTCATTACGTTGTGTTTCTGTCCAATCTGTCGCTAGGCTTAATGGTTCGTCTAATATTTGTCCAATATTTAAACGTGGATTAAATGCAGAGTTGGCATCTTGGAAAACCATACGAATATGTTTAGCGCTAGATTGGGCATCCTGATATTGTAATTCTCGATCATTAAATAAAATTCGACCAGAAGTTGGTGGAATAATGCCCGCTATCATTTTCACTAGGGTTGATTTACCAGAGCCATTATTGCCAATGATTGCAAGTGTTTGTTTACGTTCAAGGGTAAAACTCACTTTATCCACTGCATTGAATTGATTTCGACCAAATAAACTGGCGTGACCTTTAAAAGTTTTAGTTAAATCTTCCACTTGTAATAAGGGCATTATTCATTTCCTTTGCAATTAAGTATAAAAGGGGTGGCGGTTGTTTTTTCTTTGAAATTTTTTTCTCGTAAATTAATAGGATAATGACAAGAAAATTCGTGTTGTTTTATTTTCAATCGTCTTGGTTTTTCCATACATTTTTTTTGTGCAAAAGGGCATCTTGGGCCAAGACGACAGCCAATTGGCATTTGCTCTAAAATAGGCGCGGTGCCTTCTAACGTACCCAATTTAGTTTTAAACCCCAAAGGTTGAGTAAAATCGGGTACTGCATTAATTAAGGCTTGGGTATAAGGATGATGGGGACTTTCGATTAATATTTCAGTCGGGGCAGATTCGGTATTTTGCCCACAATAAAGCACTGAAATTTGATCGCACCATTCACTAATACTTTTAATATCGTTACTCGTAAGTAAAATTGTTGTTCCCTGATTTTGGTTCATACTGGAAAGTAAACGAAAAACTTGTAGGGCAGTGGTTGATTCTAATGTATTTGTTGGTTCATCTGCGATTAATAAACGTGGCTGATTAGCGACAGCCATTGCGATCATAACTTTTTGTCCTTCGCCTTCTGTCAGTTCGTTAGGATAGCTTGCCATAATATCACGATGATCTTTAATTCCTACGCGATGTAACAATTCAATAGCACGTCTTTTTTTCCACCCAAACCATTTCCACCATTTATTTTTAAATGTCCAATTAGGAATATTTTGGATGAGTTGTTTCCCTATTTTTCGACTTGGATCAAGGCAAGATAAGGGATTTTGGAAAATCATTGAAATTTCTTTGCCAACAATCTTACGTCGTTTATGAGGACTGAGTTTAAGTAATTCGACATCGTGAAAACGAAAGCGATCGGCAGTAATAATCCAATTTTCTTTGATTGCATTACAAATGACTTTAGCGATTAAACTTTTTCCTGAGCCTGATTCGCCAACTAATCCAGTGATTTCTCCTTCATTAAGAGAAAGATTGACGCCATCTACAATTTTTATACGCCCATTGGAGGTTTGAATTTCAATATTGAGGTTACAAATGTCTAAAAGTGCCATAAGCTATTCTTGATGTTGATTGATGGCTTTAGTTAAGCCATTACTGAAAATAATACTTAATAAAATAGTAAAAATAATGGCGAAACCAGGTAAAAGTACTGTCCAAGGCGCAAGATAAAGTAGTTCTAGAGAGTCTTTTATCATGGCCCCCCATTCAGGTGTAGGTCGTTGTGCGCCAAGAGAAATAAAGCTTAACGCACTAATATCTAACATGGCTATAACAAAAGCACGAGCCACTTCTTGAATATAAATAACGGTAATATTCGGTAAAATAGTGCTTTTCAATAAGGCTTGATTGGAAATGCCTTCAAGTTTTAGCATTACAACATAATCTTTTTTTAATTCTTTTTGAATAGCGCGATATATGGTGTGAATGAAATAAGGCAAAATCGCTAATAGCGTAGCAAACATTGCATTCCATAAACTTGGTTCCATTAATGTTGAAATAACAACGGCAATTAATAGAATAGGTAATGATAAAAAAGCATCAAAAATATGCCCGACAAAACGAGCTTTAATACCTTTCAGTAATCCTGCAATAATTCCTAGTGCGCCACCTATTATTGCCACTGAAAAGACAACCAGTAAAGCAGAACCTAAGGTATAGCGAGTACCCATAATTAAACGACTTAATATGTCGCGACCTAAATCATCAGTACCAAAGAAAAAAGCAATTTTTCCTCTATCTACCCAAGAAGGAGGCATTAATTCTTGCCCAATAAATTGTCGATTATCAGCATAAGGTGCAAGATAACTAGCAAAAAGTGCGGTAAAAATTAATGCGATTAATAAATAAAAGCTAAAAAGTGCGATGGTATTTTGACGAAAGCGTAACCAAATTTGAAAGATTGAGGTGCTTTCGCGGAATTCATCAGGTTCTTTATTTTGCATACCAACCTTTCTTTTTAAATGGATCGAGTATAAAAGTGAATATTTTAGTGAATGTATCAATCAAAATAATACATACACCAATAACAATTACACCTGCGGCAATGCTGTTGTAATCTTGTTCATTTACGGCATTAATTAACCAACGACCAATGCCAGGCCAACCTAAAGCCGTTTCTACCAACATACATTGCGTTAATACTAATGTGAATACACGTGGTACTTGTGGAACAAGCAGGGGAAAAGTATTACGGAATACATATTGATGGAGAATTTTCCATTTTGACCAACCCCGTGTTGTCGCTACTTTAGAAAAATTTTGATTCAAAATATATTCTGCTCGTTGATGAATAATGCGGATAATTTCCATTGTTGGCAAAATACACAATACCAATGTTGGTAAGGCTAAATGTTGCAATATATTTTGTACGATTTTTGTACGATAAGGCACTTCCATAAACCACATATCAATAACAGGAAATCCCGTAATGGATTTAATTTCGTAAAGCAAATTATATTGTCCAATAGCGGCAATTTCCCAATGTGAGAGCGCGGCAACATACAGTAAAATAGGGGCTAACCAAAATATTGGAATAGATAGCCCTACATAAGATAGGCTCTGTAAACTTTTTGCAAAAACTTGTTCAGAATTGACCGCACTTATAATGCCAAGTGGCAAACCAAAAATAAATGCCAAAAACAATGTAATGAAACAAAGTTCCAATGTGGGAGGAAGAACCGTAAGAATAAGGTTCATTAATGATTTTCCACCGTTATAGGTAATGCCAAAATCACCTTGTAACAAGGTGCCTAAATAATGGAAATAGCCGATATAAATGTTTTGTGTAACAAGATTCGCATTAAGAGGATCGCGCAATAAAATGACAAAGCCTAATAGCGATAATACGAGTAATAATAATGCCACCCACAGAATATGGCGAAGAACCGACCATAACATTAGTGTTTCTCCTGAATAAAATATAAGGTGGAAAAATCTAAGCTACCAAAAGGCGTCATTTTTACTCCTTTCACACGACTATTCGCGACTAAAATTCGTTTTACATTGGCAATAGGAATAATGGGTAATTCACGTAAAACGAGTTCTTGGGCTTCATTATAGGCTTTTGCGCGTGAACTTAAATGTGAGGTGGTAATGGCGCGATCCATAAATTGATCAAATTCTTCATTACACCAATTAGATAAATTAGTGAGTTCATTTTTTGTTCCACAGCTTAAAATTGGACGCATAAAACCATCAGGATCAAGATTACCAGCTAACCAACCAGATAGAATCAAATCATAATTTTCCGATTGATTGCGTAATTGCGCAGTTAAAAATGGACGAGTTACGGCACGCACTTTAACTTTCACACCCGCTTGAGCTAAATCCCATTTTATCATTTCAGCCATTTTAAAAGGTGCAGGATTATAGACTTGTTCTTCATTAATTACCCATAAATTTAACAAAAGGTTTTTATCTGCTAATTTATTTTTGGCGATTTTGGGATTGTAATCAAACTCAAATTCTGGCGTATTGACACTTGAAGCCCAAGATACTTCAGGAATAATGTTATTCGCCACTGTCGCAGTATTGTGATAGATGTTGTGAATAATACGTGCGCGGTTCAAACTTTGTGAGATAGCTTCTCGAATGGTGCGATCCTGCATCAATGGCTTTTCAAAATTGAAGGCAAGATATGCCAAATTCATTCCGTCAGTGGATTGCATATAGTAGTGCTTATCGTTGCTCTTTAATAAGCCAATTTGGCTCACTTCAGGATAAGAGGCTATTTGACATTCATTATTGAAAAATTTGACGAGTCGCCCGTTTCTATCAGTAGATAAATCCACGATAATATTTTGAATTTTTGCTTCTTTTTTCCAATAGTTTTCGTTACGCACTAAGCGAACATATTGATTATATACATAATCTTTTACTTGATACGGCCCTGTGCCTACTGGATGAGTATCTAATTGAGCAAGGTTATCATCTGCGCTTAATTGATAGGCATATTCTTGTGAAAAAATAATCGCATATTGGCTGGCAAGATGCGACAAGATGGAGGAATCTGGCTCAAATAATTCAATTTTTACTTGATAAGGCGAAAGTGCGGTTACAGATTTGATTTTTTCGTTAAGTTTAATGCTATCAAAATAAGGAAAACGCACTTTTCTTGCTTGTTCGTGAAACACTTTATATTGTGGATTACTATAAGTAACATTCGCCTCTGCTAAGGTTGGTAAATAAGTATTATGTCCTAATACATGATTAATCGAAAATACTACGTCTTCCGCATTAAAATCACGTGTTGGAGTAAACCAAGGGGTTTGGTGAAATTTTACGCCGTGACGTAAATTTAATAAAATTTCCTTACCATCAGCTGAGATGGAATAAGATTGCGCAAGCATTGGTGTTAATGTTGCACTGTGATTTTTTATATCAAATAACTTGTTATAAATTTGCTCCGTGACCACATTCATACTGGTTCCCGCATCTGTAGTTTGCGGATTAAATGAAAAACCTGAAGCGTGGGTGCAATAAGTTAAGCCATTTTCAGTTAAAAATGTTGGAATACTTGGCGCAGCCTGTAATTCTACACTTTGGCTTATGCAGAGCAGAAAAGATAAAAATCTCAGATTTAGACGTAACATAACAAATGCTTTGTGATAAATTATATATCGAATTATAAAATATATTGGCAAAAATGGCTAGGATATTGAATGTTTAATCAAGTTCAAAAGGAAATTAATCAAATCATTAATCGTGTTTTTGACCGCACTTTGCGCTTGGCGGTAACAGGGTTAAGTCGAAGTGGAAAAACGGCATTTATTACAAGTTTAATCAATCAACTTCTCTCTATTAATCAAAATTCATCACAGCATTTGCCCTTGTTTGAAGCGGCTAGAAATGGTTCAATTTTGGCAGTCAAACGAATATCCCAACAAGATCTCAGCGTGCCACGTTTTGATTATGAAAGTAATTTAAATGATTTGTTACAAAATCCGCCTCAGTGGTTTCAATCAACTCGTGGCGTGAGTGAAACACGTTTAGTAATTCGTTTTCAACACCAATCTGGCTTGCTACGTCATTTGAAAGAACGCGGCACGCTTTATCTGGATATTTTTGATTATCCGGGGGAATGGTTGATCGATTTGCCGTTGTTAAATCTAGATTTTCAACAATGGTCACAAGAACAAGTAAAGGTAACCACAGGTATTCGCGAAGAATTAGCGCGAAATTGGCTTGCTATGTTGCAGGATTTGGATTTAAGTGCGGTTGCAAATGAAGATGTTTTAGCCAAGATAGCGAAAAGTTATACGGATTATTTATACCAATGTAAGTCGCAAGGAATGCAATTTATTCAGCCTGGGCGATTTGTATTGCCGAGTGATTTAGACGGTGCGCCCGCATTACAATTTTTCCCATTGATGCATCTTTCGGAAGAACAGTGGAAAACCTTGAAAAAAACAGCCAAATCGAATAGCTATTTTGCCGTGCTGACAAAACGTTATGGTTATTATCGCAATAAAATTGTAAAAGGTTTTTACGAAAATTATTTTTCTACCTTTGATCGTCAAGTTATTTTGGCGGATTGTTTAACGCCTTTAAATCATAGTCAGCAAGCCTTTTTAGATATGCAAATGGGCTTAAATCAGTTATTTAATAATTTCCATTATGGCAGCAGAAATTTTCTTCATCGTTTGTTTTCTCCAAGAATTGATCGATTAATGTTTGTTGCGACGAAGGCGGATCATATTACTCGTGATCAAATTCCTAATTTAGTGAGTTTAATGCGCCAAATTGTGCAAGAGGGTGGTCGTTATGTGGAATTTGAAGGAATTGACAAAGAATATACCGCCATTGCGGCTGTTCGTACCACAAAGCAAGTGATTGTGAATCAGCAAGGAAAAGAAATTAAAGCAATTCAAGGGATTCGTTCTATTGATAAACAACTAATTACGCTTTATCCAGGAACAGTGCCGAGTAAATTACCAAGATCAGAATTCTGGCAAAAACAACCGCATTTTGATTTCGATAGTTTTGAACCTCAGCCTTTAGAACAAGGAGAAACTATTCCCCATTTGAGAATGGATGCGGTTTTACAATTTTTATTAAGTGATCGATTTGAATAAAAAAGTGCGGAAAATTTTTCCGCACTTTTTTATTTTTCTAGCCTGTATTGCGCATCCCAGCTGCGATACCTGTTATGGTAATCATCAATGCTTGTTCCACATCGGGATTGACTTGCTCTGGATTTTCACGGAAACGGTGAAGTAATTCTACTTGTAGTAGATTGAGTGGATCCGTGTAGATATTACGCAATGCGATTGAATCTGCAATCCAAGGTAAATCAGACATCAATTCACTTTGATGAGAAAGTGAAAGCACAGTTTGAATATCATCTTTAAGTTGTTTACGCAAATTTTCGCCTAAATACCAAAGTTCTTTTTTCACTAATCGTTGATCATATTGTTGGGAAAGCCAGGTATCTGATTTACTAAATACCATTTCCAACATTCCGATTCGCGTTGAAAAGAACGGCCAGTTTTCGCACATTTCATGAATAATATCGCCTTTGCCTTGTTCAATAATCTGACGGATAGCTGCACTAGCCCCCAACCAAGCTGGCAGCATTAAACGGTTTTGCATCCACGCAAAAATCCAAGGGATGGCACGTAAACTTTCCACACCGCCATTTGGATTGCGTTTTGCTGGGCGAGATCCAAGCGGCAATTTGGACAGCTCCTGTTCTGGCGTTGCACTACGGAAATAAGGCACGAAATCTTTATCGCCACGCACCACACCACGATAAATATCGCAAGAAATCGTGGAAAGCTCGTCCATTATGTTTCGCCATTCTGGTTTCGGTTCTGGTGGCGGTAACAGATTTGCTTCTAAAATGGCACTAGCGTAGAGATCAAAGGTTTCTACCGCCACAGCGGGTAAACCCAGTTTAAAGCGAATCATTTCGCCTTGTTCTGTTACACGTAAACCATTTTTTAGTGAACGAGGCGGTTGAGAAAGTAACGCTGCGTGCGCTGGCGCACCGCCACGACCAATGGTGCCACCACGTCCGTGGAATAAAGTGAGTTCAATGCCAAGTTTTTCCGTTAAATTCACTAAGGCTTCTTGTGCACGGTATTGCGCCCAAGAGGCTGCCATCATTCCCGCATCTTTTGCCGAATCTGAATAACCAATCATTACCATTTGACGATTATTGATCACGCCACGATACCAACCCACATTGAAAAGTTGAGTCATCACTTTTTCGGCTGCATCTAAATCGTCTAAGGTTTCAAATAATGGCACGACAGGAATATGATATGGCACGCCAGCTTCTTTTAAGAGTAAATGAACGGCTAAAACATCAGAGGCACTGCGCGCCATTGAAATAACATAACAAGCAATGACACCTTGTTTTTGTTGCGCAATGACTTTGCAAGTATCTAAAATTTCTTTGGTTTCAGGCGATGGCGTCCAGTTTTGCGGAATTAATGGACGGCGTGAGCTTAATTCCCGAATTAAGAAAGCCTGTTTATCATCTTCCGTCCATTGAGCGTAATCGCCCAAACCAATATAGCGCGTGATTTCAGCAATGGCATCGGTGTGACGAGTGCTTTCTTGGCGAATATCCATCTGAGAAAGTGTCACGCCAAAACAACTAATACGGTGCAAAATATCCAACAATGAACCATTTGCAATAATACGCATACCGCATTGAATTAAAGATTGATAACAATCGTAAAGCGGCTCCCACAGTTGATTATCTTCCAAAATAATTTCGCTTTCAGATACGCGTGGTGTGCGATTAGATAAGTGATCATCAAAATAAGCTAAGGTTGCTGTAAGTTGATTGCGTAAATTTTTTACTACGAAACGATAGGGTTCTAAATGCTCGCCATATTTATCACGAAATTCATCGCTACATTTCATCATTGAAAGTTCATCGGCTAATTTGCTGATGTCTTGTAAGAATAAATCCGCCGCTTTCCAACGGGCAAAATAAAGTACTTTTTTGGTAATTTGTGCAGTAACAAATGGGTTTCCATCACGGTCGCCACCCATCCAAGAGGAAATACGCACGGGTTTTAATCCTACGGGTAAATCGTAACCTAAAAATTCACGGGCAGTTTCGTTGAGCTGGCGTAAAAATTCTGGCACGGCTTGCCACAAACTGTTTTCCAACATTGCAAAGCCCCATTTCGCTTCATCAAATGGCGTTGGACGAACAGTACGAATTTCGTTGGTATGCCAAGCCTCAGCGATTAAGCGAAGTAATAGACGCTCAATAATATTGCGTTCTTTTTCAGTTAAATCATTATGCTCTAATTTGCTTAAACATTTGTTGATTTCAATGTGCTTATGAATTAATGAACGACGTGTCGTTTCTGTTGGATGTGCAGTCAGAACAAGCTCAATTAATAATTTTTCGACGGTTTTATGCACCTCTTCCAGTGAGGTATTTTGTTCTTTTAAACGTTTGAAAAGTTCGCTTAAGGATTGAGAAGAGGTTTTTGCAAGAGAATGTTCACGGGAAATCGTTTGATATTGTTCAGCAATGTTTGTGAGGTTTAAAAATTGGCTGAAAGCACGTGCAACAGGAATAATATTTTCATTAGAAATACTACTAAGTGTGTCGAGCAATTCTTGTCTTGCTTTATCATCGCCAGCACGAGAATTGCGAGAAAGTTTACGAATGTTTTCGATTAACTCGAGAATATCGGTACCTTGGGCATCGTTGATTGTTTCTCCGAGAAAACGCCCTAACATACTAATGTTATTGCGTAGAGTGGCGTACTCTTGTGTCATAGGAACTCCTAAAAGTAAAAAATAAAATTTGTCAGTTGGCGATAGATATAACTAAAAATAGGGTGGAGGGCAAATGCTATTCAGAGAAATTTTGAAAATAATCAAGAAAAACTAAAAAATAGCTAAAAATAAACCGCACTTTTTAGGGATTGTTTAAAAAGTACAGTCTATTTTTGATAAGTTTATAAAATCGATTTAACGGATTTTCGAATGATAAGCTCGGGGGCTATATCAATACGACCATATTTTTGAACGCTTTCATCTTTGTGACTAATTCGTTCTAACAGAATATTTACTGCCTGTCTGCCTAAACGTAGTTTTGATTGATGAATGGTGGTTAATGGTGGTGCGTAGAAACGTGAGGCGTGAATATCATCATAGCCGATAATGGACATATCCTCTGGCACACGTAAGCCTTTTTCTGTTAGTGCAGATATTGCACCGAGTGCCATCACATCGTTACAGCAGAATAGGGCTGTCGGTAATTCCTCTTGAGCCAGTAAATGATTTATACATTCATAACCATCTTCAGGCTCAAATGCACCCTCTAGTACCCAAGATGGATTGATGGTTAATTTAGCTTCTTCCATTGCTTTTTCAAAGCCTTCATAACGAGTTCTTGCGGTAGTTTTATTGAGTTCGCCGCAGATAATCCCGATTTTTTTATGACCGCACTCAATGAGGTGTTTGGTTGCTAAATATCCGCCATCAAAACTATGATCATCAATCACATCGGTATTAGCATTTGGGCCCCAATCCATTACAACCATTGGAATAGTGGAAAATGATGAAAGTAAATCCAATGAATCTTGCGTATATTCAGAACACATTACAAGCAAGCCATCAACCCGTTTTTTTGCCAACATTTCTAAATGATTTTTGACTTTTTCAGGATCATTTTGAGTGTTACACAAAAATAAAGAATAACCTTGTCGATAGCAGTGTTCTTCAACAGAATGGATTATTTCGGCAAAATAGGGTGCTTCACTGGTCGTCACAATCATCCCGATGGATTTTGTGGTATTGACTTTCAAACTGCGTGCCACAGCACTAGGGGAATAATTAAGTTGTTTAATTGCGGATAACACCGCTTCTTCCGTATCTTTTGCAACGAAACGAGTTTTATTAATTACGTGAGATACGGTTGTGGTGGACACGCCAGCCATTTTTGCCACATCTTTAATTGTTGCCATATATTTAAATCCCTAAAAAATTTTTCCTATTATATAAGGTTTGTTGAGAATTTAGTCATCTTTATTGCAAATTTTTTATAAAAAGAAGTGATTTTTTCGTATTATTCTTGCTAGAATGTCAGCATTATTTTTTATGAGGAGAACAAAATGAGCGATTTTGGTTATGCAATGATTATGGTAGTTTTTAGTATGTCTGTTGTCGTGGGGCTTGCACTTTCAATCTTTTAATCAAACCAACTTTTTATTATCGCCGCAGTTTTGTTTCTACAAAGTGCGGTGATTTTTTTCGGTGTTTTGCTTGCCCGTTCAAAATATGGTAAAACTAACGCCGTTTTATTCACAACATATAGGAAGTTCTATGTCAAACTTACAAACAATTATTGAAGCTGCATTTGAGAAACGTGCAGAAATTACACCAAAAACCGTTGATGCAGCAACGCGCGCAGCAATTGAAGAAGTGATCGAAGGATTAGATTCTGGTAAATACCGTGTTGCAGAAAAAATTGATGGCGAATGGGTAACACATCAATGGTTAAAAAAAGCGGTTTTACTTTCATTCCGTATTAATGACAACCAAATCATTGATGGTGCAGAAACCAAATATTACGACAAAGTGGCATTAAAATTTGCGGATTACACCGAAGAACGTTTTGCTGAAGAAGGTTTCCGTGTAGTGCCTTCTGCAACGGTGCGTAAAGGCGCATATATTTCTAAAAACTGCGTATTAATGCCATCTTATGTAAACATTGGTGCTTACGTTGGCGAAGGCACCATGGTGGATACTTGGGCGACAGTAGGCTCTTGTGCGCAAATTGGTAAAAATGTTCATTTATCTGGCGGTGTAGGTATCGGCGGCGTGTTAGAGCCATTACAAGCTAATCCAACCATTATCGGCGATAACTGCTTTATTGGCGCACGTTCAGAAGTGGTTGAAGGTGTTATTGTAGAAGATGGTTGTGTTATTTCAATGGGCGTATTCATTGGTCAATCAACCAAAATTTATGATCGTGAAACAGGCGAAATTCATTATGGTCGCATACCAGCAGGTTCTGTGGTGGTGTCTGGTAGCCTTCCGTCAAAATGTGGAAAATATAGCTTATACTGTGCCGTGATCGTGAAAAAAGTGGATGCGAAAACTTTAGGTAAAGTGGGTATTAACGAATTATTACGTTCTATCGAAGAATAATTAAAATGCTGTAAAAAAAGACCGCACTTTTGAAAGTGCGGTCTGAAAATCAAAAGAAATTAAGCTGCGAACGGATCTCGTAAAATCATAGTTTCTACACGATCAGGACCAGTTGAAAGAATATCAATAGGTACGCCAGTCACTTCTTCAATACGTTTAATATAGTTAATACAGTTTTGTGGCAATTTATTTACATCTGTGATGCGGAAAGTATTTTCTTTCCAACCGGGTAATGTTTCATAAATTGGTTCTACACCTTCCCAATCTTTTGCCGCTAACGGTGCATATTCAACGATTTCGCCATTTGGCATTTTGTAAGCAACGCAGATTTTTACTTCATCAAAACCATCTAACACGTCTAGTTTAGTCATACAGAAACCAGAAATAGAGTTAAGTTGGATTGCACGACGAATTGCAACAGCATCGAACCAACCACAACGACGTGGACGACCTGTTACCGCACCAAACTCGTTACCTTTACGTGCAATTTCAGTACCCACATCATCAAATAATTCTGTTGTGAATGGGCCACCGCCTACACGAGTACAGTAAGCTTTGATGATACCAAGTACATAATCAAGATTGCGTGGGCCAAATCCAGAACCTGTTGCAACGCCACCAGCCGTTGTATTTGAGCTAGTGACATACGGATATGTACCGTGGTCGATATCTAACATTGTGCCTTGCGCACCTTCAAATAAAATATGCTCGCCATTTTTGCGCGCGGTATCAAGAATTGTAGTGATATCTGCCACCATGCCCGTGATTACATCGGCAATTGCCATTACATCATCTAAGGTTTTTTGATAATCGACAGGTTCAACTTTGTAGTAGTTCACTAATTGGAAATTATAGTATTCAAGGATATTTTTGAGTTTTTCGGCAAAAGCTTCTTTGTCGAACAAATCGCCTACGCGTAAACCACGACGAGCCACTTTATCTTCATAAGCAGGACCGATACCACGACCCGTTGTACCTATAGCTTTTTTGCCAAGGGCTGCTTCGCGTGCGTGATCCATCGCCACATGATAAGGCAGAATCAAAGGACAAGCTTCAGAAATTAATAAACGTTCACGAACTTTAATACCACGGCTTTCAAGTTCGCCCATTTCTTTCATTAATGCTTCAGGCGAAACCACAACACCATTACCAATTAAGCAAGTTACGTTTGGATGTAACATACCAGATGGAATTAAACGTAATACGGTTTTTTCACCATTGATGATAAGTGTGTGCCCTGCGTTATGACCACCTTGATAACGAACCACGTACTTTACGCGATCCGTTAGAAGATCAACGATTTTCCCTTTACCTTCATCGCCCCATTGTGCACCTAAGATAACAACGCTTTTTCCCATAATTTCCGCCTTTTATTCGGTTAAATTAGTCAAATAAACAGCCGTTTACTTTACTATTTTTCAACTTTAATCTCAATGATATAAAAGAAAAAGTGCGGTGATTTTTCACCACACTTTAGGTTTAAGCTTTATTCAAATAAGGATTTGTGTAATGAGCGTACAATTTCATCAGAATGTTCACTTTGTACTAACATACAAACATTGTTGGTACTCGCCCCATAACTAATCATTCGCACATTATAAGATTGAACAGTATCAAAAATACGTTTTGCCACACCTGAAGTAATATGCAGGTCATTACCGATTAATGCAACTAATGATAATCCTGTATCGACTTTTACTGAACAGTATTGACGAAGTTCATCTAATAATTCGGTTGAAAGTAATTCCGCACCTGAAGATGCAGAGCCTGTTTTATCTAATGTTAATGCAACGCAGACTTCTGACGTAGTAATGGTATCTACTGAAATTTTATGTTTAGCTAAAATGTTAAATACATTTGCTAAGAAACCTTGCGCGTGCAACATACTTAAGCTCGAAAGAGTGAGTAAAGTTTGATCTCGGCGTAATGCAATTGCACGGAAAGTTGGACGCGGTTGAGGATCACGAGTAACCCAAGTTCCGCCCGCTTCAGGTGCTTTACTTGAACCCACATAAACAGGGATATTGCTGCGTACGGCAGGGAGCAATGTGGCTGGGTGTAGTACTTTAGCCCCAAAGGTTGCCATTTCAGCAGCTTCAGCAAAGCTCATTGTGTCGATGCGTTGTGCTGCTGGAACAATGCGTGGATCGGTTGTATAAATGCCTGCTACATCAGTCCAAATTAAAACGTCTTTTGCATTTAATACTTCGGCTAATAAAGCAGCAGAGTAGTCGCTACCGCCACGACCTAATGTGGTTGTTTTACCGCCTGATTCACGTCCGATAAAACCTTGGGTAATAACTAATTCGCCGCGGTCTATTAATGGTTTTAAAATGCTATCGCTGTTTGATTGGGTTTGTTCATCATTTGGCGCAGCTTTACCAAAATGGTTATTGGTTGCAACAATTGTACGCACATCAACCCAAGTCGCAGATGCGTTTTGCTCACGTAAAATCTCAATAAAAATTTGAGTAGACATCATTTCGCCGTGACTGATAAGTTCATCGGTTAATGCGGGGGAGGTTGCAAGACTCGCTGCTTCAGAAAGTGCGGTAATATTTTCAAGATATTTTTCAATAATCGGACGAACACGGCTATCGTCTTTTAATTTATTTAGAATATTCTCTTGAATTTTACGGATTTCGCCAATTAATTTTTCACGTTCTGTCGCTTCTACACCATTTGCTAAAGCCACTAATAAATTTGTTACACCAGCTGATGCAGAAAGCACGACTACTCGTGTATTTGGATCGGCAATGATAATTTTTGCACAAGCTGTCATTGCATCGTGGTTAGCAACGGATGTTCCGCCAAATTTGGCGACCGAGAGATGGGACATAAGATACTCCTAGATGTTGTGTTTTTTTAGAATAATAGGTATAGAAATAACGATTTCATCATTTTTTGTCAAATAAATTTTAATTAACAATAAATGAACGGATAAAAGAACAATAGGATTAGGAAAAATTTGGTCGTTGAGAAAGCCATATAACATATAAGTTGTATAAATGAATAAAAAATAAGTGATATGCTTCATTAATAAGCAAACAAACATAAAATTGCTTTTTTTGTAAAAAAGTATTTGACGAGGATCGTCAAAATCAGCATAATACGCCCCGCAAAGCCGATATGGTTAAGCAAATTAAGTAATGGCTACATAGCTCAGTTGGTTAGAGCACAACACTCATAATGTTGGGGTCGCAAGTTCGAATCTCGCTGTAGCCACCAAATTTGCGGGACTGGCGAAATTGGTAGACGCACCAGATTTAGGTTCTGGCGCCGAGAGGTGTGTGGGTTCAAGTCCCTCGTCCCGCACCATTTATCGCTTTGTAATTCAAATAGTCGTTGGGGTATCGCCAAGCGGTAAGGCACTGGGTTTTGATCTCAGCATTCCTAGGTTCGAATCCTAGTACCCCAGCCATACTATCAAAAAAGTCTTCTTTATATCCAATCAAAGATTTATCTAATTGGGGTATCGCCAAGCGGTAAGGCACTGGGTTTTGATCTCAGCATTCCTAGGTTCGAATCCTAGTACCCCAGCCATATTTTTAGCTCCCATAGTACTAACAAAAGTTAGTTTTTTGTCTTATTTAAGGCTGTTTTTGCGATCCAGATCCCAAACACGCTTATTTGTAATATGAAGTAATATTCTATTAATGCTATCTTGTTTTCCTGTTTATTTAGGAGAGCAATATGGAATTTTCTTTACAATACATCATTATTTTCATTTTTGTTATTTTATTTCTAATTGGCTTATTTTCATCTAAATCAAGATCAACTCGTCGTAATGCAAAGAAGAGTCGTCTTTATCTTTCGACAGAAAACAAAATTAATATTGTGAATAAAAATGATCATCTTGATGTCGTTATATTGAGCAAGTATAAAAGAAAAGCTTTGATGAATAAGAGTGAATATCAACTTTTTCTTCGTTTAGAAAACTTGTTGTCTAAAGGTTATCAAGAGTTCCGTTTATTTACTCAGGTTTCAATGGGAGAGTTTTTAGAATCAATAGATAAAGAGGCCCATTTTGCGATAAATAGTAAACGAGTAGATTTTTTAATTGTGGATAAGAAAGGTTATGCCGTAATAGTAATTGAATATCAAGGGCTGGGACATTATCAGGATAATGCAGCGAAGCGTGACGCAGTGAAACGGGAGGCTTGTCGAAAGGCTGGGGTGATTTTTTTAGAATTTCAGCCGAACTATGGAAAAGCAGAATTAGAATTTGTTGGTGAAAACTTAAAACGTTATTTGATAAAAAATTAAAGTTTAGATATTTATTGAGAAACAATGAATATGTAAGAAAAAAGCTAAGATGAATGTCTTAGCTTTTTTGTTATTTTATTTAAATGTGTGAACTAGAATTATGCACGTTTGAAGTCAATGTGAACCAATTTTGGTTTGAATGGGTGACGTTGCATTGCTTGTACTTTAACTGCAACTTCTTTACCACCGATCACTAATGTAATCACTTCAGAATAGAAAGATTCGTGTGCTTGCGCGTTGTTTAATTCATCGTGGTTTAAGATGATTGAAACCGGTTCTTCGCTGCCACCATAAACGATTGCAGGAATTTGACCATTGTGACGCAGGCGGCGGCTCGCACCCTTACCTTGCGCTGTACGAACTTCAGCGTTAAATTTAAATGCCATTTTAATGTTCTCTTTAAATTAATGTTAAAAGAAAGAAAATTGCAGGCGACCCAGCAATTTTCCTAAAAACCGCTCAAAGACAAGCCTTGAGAGCGGTGGATTATAGAATATCCTTATTTTCAAATCAAACTTTTTTCTAGGCTTTTTGATTTGAAAAGATTAAAATGTGAACCAATTTTTTATCACATCTATTAATAAAAAAGCAGGAACAAATGGAATTTTTAATTGGATTTTTTACTGAATATGGTTATTGGGCTGTTCTTTTTGTTTTAATTATTTGTGGATTTGGTGTACCTATTCCAGAAGATATAACATTAGTTTCAGGTGGTGTCATTGCAGGGCTTTATCCAGAAAATGTCAATTCTCATTTGATGTTGCTGGTTAGTATGATTGGTGTGCTTGCTGGCGATTCCTGTATGTATTGGCTTGGTCGAATTTATGGCACGAAAATTTTACGTTTCCGACCAATACGTAGAATCGTAACATTACAGCGTTTAAGAATGGTGCGTGAAAAATTCAGTCAATATGGCAATCGAGTACTGTTTGTTGCACGATTTTTACCCGGTTTACGTGCTCCAATTTATATGGTATCAGGTATTACACGCCGTGTAAGTTATGTTCGTTTTGTTTTAATAGATTTCTGTGCTGCGATTATTTCTGTACCTATTTGGGTTTACCTTGGGGAATTAGGGGCTAAAAATTTAGATTGGCTACATACACAAATTCAAAAAGGTCAAATCGTGATTTATATATTTGTTGGTTTACTTGTAGTATTCTTTTTTTGGAAATGGAAAAAATCTAAAAAAATCAGTGCAATAATAGAATAATAAACGGCTAAAAACATTGCTATTTTTAGCCGCACTTTTTTAATTTTCTTCTTTCTTTTCTTTAAACAAACCCGATGCACCCTCGGAATAATCTCTTGGTTGTTCATTTTGAGATTTATCTGTCGCAGTAATTAACTGTTGGGTGAATAAACCTTTGTGATCTTTTTCGCCCAGTAAATTATTGGAGGAGGTTGCGTAGTGGCGATAAAGTTTTTGATAATCGTTAATTAAGGTTTTGAATAATTCGGCACTTTCTGCGAAATGTTTTTCGATTTGTGCTTTTTGTGTATCAAGTTGAGTTTTGACTGTTTTAATTCAGCTTCTGTTTTAGCTTGATGTTTTACGGAGCCTTTGGTTAAACGCACGGCAATGTAACCAATAAATAATCCAACAATAAAAGCGATACCAATTGCTACCCAAATTTCATTTGTCCAATTTTCCATAATATTCTCCTTTTTATTCGGCTTAAAAACTAACAAGTTGCAATAACAACAATTTCAATTTTCCAACGAGGATCCGCTAATTTAGATTCGACTGTCGCTCGACTTGGTGGGCTAACACGATCGACCCATTCATCCCAAGCTTGATTGAATTGTGCATAATCTTGCATATCTGCCAAGAAAATTTGTGCAGTTAAAATATTGCTTTTATTGGAGCCAATTTCTGCTAACAATTTATCAATTAAACCTAATACTTCTTTGGTCTGTTCATAGGCATTTTGCTCGATGGTTAGCTCTGGAACTTGCCCTGCAAAATAGGCGAGGTTGTTATGAATTGAAACTTCACTTAAACGTGCACTGGGTAAAATGCGTTGAATTGTCATAGGGTTCTCCTTTGGGGTATTTTCTTCTATTCTAAATAGCCTTTACTGCTTTGTAAAATCCTCTTTACTAAGCTAGAATACCCGACAGTTATTCTCAATTATTTAATGATTATGAAATTGCTTATTTCTAATCAGCACGGTGCTATTGTTATGGCATTGGTGCCTTTTATTTACGGCATGTTACTTGCTAATCCAGTATGGGCGCACGTATTTTTATTATTAGGATGGTTTTCGCTTTATTTGATGACTTATCCTTTTTTGAATTTATTTAAAGATAAAAATCTTGAGTTATACAAAAAATGGTCTGTGATTTATTTTGCTGCCGCTGTGATTTTTGCGATTCCCGCGTTAATTTATAATTGGCAAGTGCTGTATTTTATGTTTGCCATGCTACCGTTTGTCGCAGTGAACATTTATTTCACCAAGAAAAAAGATGAACGTAATTTATGGAATGACTTGGTAGGAATTTTAATTTTTGCGCTAGCTGGAATGGGATCTTATTATTTTTCTGACCGCACTTTTGATGAAAAAATACTTTGGGTGGCGATTTATCCAACATTATTTTTTATTGGAACAACACTTTATGTGAAATCCATGATGCGTGAGCGAAAAAATCCACGTTATTTTTGGGCATCAGTGATTTTTCACTTGTTATGTGTGTTGATTTTTGTGGTTTCGCAACAATTTATTTTAGCATTAGCTTTTGTCCCTGGATTAGTACGAGCGGTTTATTTGCCCACTAAAAAGCTTTCTGTTATGCAAGTTGGATTAACCGAGTTTGCGATTACTGCTGTATTTTTTATTTTACTTTTAATAGCAACCTTATAAATGAAACTGAAGTTATTTTTTCATACAGTATTACTTTGTTGTAGTTTGCCTATTTTGGCGATGAAAACCGTTGATATTACAACAAATTTGAAAATGGATGATCAAGCTAAAATGAACTTGGCGCAAGAGTTTGCCAATAAACAGCAATGGATCTCTGTTTTCGATATTATGTATCCGATGGCGTTGGAAGGAAATATAACAGCTCAAAGCAATCTTGGTATGTTATATAATCTCGGGCGTGGCACAGCGAGAGATTATGAAAAGGCTTATTGGTGGTTTAGCGAAGCCGCAGAGAAGGGCAGCGTGAAAGGGCTAAATAATCTTGGCGTTATGTATCTGCGTGGCGATTATGTTAAACAAAATACAGAGCAGGCCATTAAGCTTTTTGAACGTACAGCTCGGGCTAAAGATACGGATGCGATGATGATGTTAAGTAATATTTATCGCTCACAAAACCAACCTAAAAAATCATTGGAATGGCTGAAGAAAGCTGCTGAATTAGGTAATCAGGAAGCAAAACAGCGTTTATCTAGCCAGCCATAATCTAAAAGTGCGGTTATTTTAATCGCACAAATTTCACGCCACTATGTTGCAATAGCAATTTCATTGGATCTTCATCATTCGAGACTGTTTTCTCACGTAATTCCATTAATTTCATTCGTAAATGGGCAAGTTCGTGAATCCTTGTCGCCACCTCTTTAATGTGTTTGTCTAACACGCGATTAATTTCTTCTGCTTGTTGTTTTGACGCATTTTCTAAATTCAGTAGGCTTTTTATTTCATTTAATGAAATATCTAAATTTCGGCAGTTACAAATAAATGATAAACGTTGCAAATGTTCTTTATTATATTGGCGAAAATTGCCTAAAGTGCGTTTGGGGAGAGGGATTAAACCTTGTTGTTCATAATAACGAATGGTTTCTACGGTACAGCCTAGGGCTTTAGCAAGTGCTCCAATTTTCATCAATTTCCTTAAAAAATGACTTGATTCTAAAGTTACTTCATATTTTATCATACGCCTAGATTTTCTTAAACAAACAAGGAGTATCCAAAATGGAATTAAAAAAAATCGCAGTGGGATTAACCGCACTTTTAGGTATGTCTGTTGCTAACGCACACAATGTTTGGCTTGAGCCTACTTCATCACAAGATGAATACGTAGTGAAATTTGGACATGAACAAACTGAAACCTATCCAGAATCTAAACTTAAATCTATCCAAGCCTTAAATGCGCAAGGAAAATTAACTGCCGTTGATTACCAATTCAGAAATGGCGAAGCCTATCTTATGCCTAAATCTGATTTAGTATTCGTTCATTTCGATAATGGTGTATGGTCAAAATTACCAAGCGGTAAATACGTTGAAAAAACAAAACGTGAAGAACCAACTGCTGAATTTAGTACCAATCCTGTTAAATTTGGTAAAGCGATTTTGAAATGGGATGCTGAATCTTTCAAATCTCATCAACAAGCTTACGAATTGATTCCTCAAGAAAAACCACAAGCGAACAAACCACTTTCTATCCTTGTTTTACATAATGGTAAACCCGTTCAAGGCATAAAAGTGGGCGTGAGTGAAGATGCACCGTTCAATTTAACCAATGAAAAAGGTATCGCTCAATTTACCCCAACTAAAGGCTTCAACAAAGTATGGGCAGAGTTTGAGGAAAACGTAACAAATAATGCGGATTACGATCGTCGAACTGTGGAATATATGCTAACTTTTGACGCACAATAATATGGATTTGGGATGAAAAAATTTGCTTTTTTAACCGCACTTTTTGCGGCTTGCTATCTCCCGAATGCTTATGCCCACGCACTTTATGTGTTTGCCCAATATGATGGGCAAACACTCTCTGGCAAATCCTATTATTCTGATATGACCCCAGCAGCTGAAACTTATTTAGAAGTTTTCCGCTCAGGCGTTTCTGATCCTGTTTTAACTGGAAAAACAGATCGCCAAGGCACATTTAAGCTTTCTATTGCTGATGTGCCACATACAACCTTAAAAGTGGTGGTGGAAGGCGATGAAGGACACCGTGCGTCCGTTGTTGCTGCTCATACATCTGCCGAAAATCAAAGCGGTGCAGATTTAATGCTGCTTCGTGAAGATATTGCGCATTTAAAAGATAAAATTTATTTGCATGATATTTTAGGTGGAATCGGTTATATCGTTGGTATTGCTGGACTTATTGCTTTACGTAATGCGCATAAAATTAAACAAGGACGTATTTAATGCATTTATCTGAAGGCGTGTTACATACGCCTATTTTATTAGCTGGTGCAGTGCTTGCTGTTGCGGGCATTGCTGTGGGGTTACGTCGTTTAGAATCAGAACGTTTATCGCTCACCGCACTTTTTGCCGCTGCATTTTTTGTGGCTGGAACTATTCATATACCCGTAGGAATTGGTAGTGTGCATTTAATTTTAAATGGTATGGCTGGTTTATTCCTTGGGTGGGCTGTTTTTCCTGCGTTTCTTATCGCCCTTTTATTGCAAGTCATCTTCTTTTCTTTTGGCGGATTTGCAGTGTTAGGCGTCAATCTATGCGTGATGGCAACGCCTGCAGTGATTGCTCATTATCTTTTCCGTTCTCGTTTACAACCGCACATAGCTTTAAAAGATCGCTTATTCGTCGGTATTGGAGCTGGCGTAATTGGCGTTGGCGGGGCAGGCGCACTTGCTTCTTTTGTGCTGATGTTAGATGGTGGAAAAAGTTATCTGAATCTTGTTTGGCTCTTGCTAGTCTCTCATATTCCGGTATTTATTTTGGATAGTATTATCAGCGTAGGAGTGATTACCTTGCTTGGTAAAATGTATCCTGAAGTCATGAATCGTACCGAGAATGTCTCTTAATGAAAATTCATCGCTTATTTCAACCGCACTTTAGGTTGATTTACCTATTTATCTGGGGGCTAATCATCAGTGGATTGAGTGATCTCACTTGGCTTATCCCCCTTAATGCGCTTGCAGTTTCTCTCTTTTTTATTTCACTGCAGCTCAGTCAAAAATCTTTTTTGCCTTACCTTAAACGTTGGTTTGCTTTAATCATTTTTATTGCTTTAATGTGGGCGACATTAAGTTGGCAAATTGGCGAAAATGGCATTGAACTCAATTTTCAAGGCATAGAATTAGCAGAAAAATTGAGTTTGCGTACTCATTTATTGTTAATTTCTCTTTGGCTTTTTTTATGGAATATTAATGATGCGGTGCTTGTTCAAGCCATTGGTAAATTGCCTTTGCCAGAAAAATTAATTCAACTTTTTGTGCTGACCGTACGTTACATTGCACTGCTTGGAGAATTGCGTCAAAAAATGGATATTGCCATGCACTCTCGTGGATTTCGTCGTGGGCTTAATCGCCGAACCCTTTATGTGACCGCTCAAAGTGTCGCTTTATTATTGATTCATGCCCTATTAAAAGCCGAAACGGCGCAAATGGCGTTAAAATGTCGTGGTTTTCAGTTCGGCAAAAAGAGAGAAAAATAATATGTTAGCTGTAAATAATCTTTATATAGAACGCAATGGTAGAGCGATTATTCAAGATTTAAGTTTTACCTTGGAAGGTCAAAAACGTCTTTTCGTCCAAGGGGAAATTGGCTCAGGAAAAACCACTTTACTGCTTGCTTTGTTGGGATTTGTTCCAGTAACCAAGGGGGAAATTAAACTATTTGGCAAAGTTTGTCGTAAAGAAAAAGATTTTGCGCCATTTCGTGGCACGATTGGTATTTGTTTTCAAAATGCCGATGATCAACTTTTTGGCCCAACAGTATTGGATGATATTGCCTTCGGGCCATTAAACCAAAATGTGCCTAGAGAGCAGGCGTATCATATCGCAGAGCAGCAATTAGAACGTCTTGGTATCACACGTTTAAAAGATCGTATGGTACATACCCTATCTGGTGGGGAAAAAAATTTCACTGCACTTGCGGGTGTTTTAGCGATGCAGCCCAAAATCTTATTATTAGATGAACCCACCAATGGATTAGATCGAAAAAATACTGAAAAATTGACCGCACTTTTGCGTGAACTTTCCTTACCCATTTTGATTTCATCCCATCATCATGGATTTATTAACGAATTAGCCACAGAAATTATCAGTTTATGATTTCATATTCATTAGGCAAAGTCGATTATTAGATTTACCAACAAATGAACCATTGCCAAGAATTTGTTAATGATTAGATAAAATTAAAGCCTTGATAATCAAGGCTTTAACTATTTATATTTGCTCTATTTTAGGTTAGAGATGATTTCTAACTCTAATTAAAGTACTTTCACGATACTTTCACATAGATAGCGAATATTGTCTTCAGTGATACCAGCCACATTGATACGACCAGAACGAACAGCGTAAATGGCAAATTCATTTTTTAAACGATCCACTTGTTCCCCTGTTAATCCACTGAAAGAGAACATACCGTTTTGTTCAATGATAAAGCTGAAATCTTGTTCTGCACCATATTCTTTTAGTAACTGAACGAATAAATGACGCATTTTTTTGATGCGTTCACGCATTTCAGTTAATTCATTTTCCCATTCTTGGCGAAGTTGAGCATCATTTAATACGGTTGCTACGGTCGCCCCGCCGTGAGACGCTGGGTTAGAGTATAGGGTGCGAATAATTGATTTTACTTGGGTTAATGCGGTTGATGCAATTTCTGCATTTTCAGCCACAAGGGTAAATGCGCCCACACGTTCATTATATAAACCAAAGTTTTTCGAGAATGAACTCGCCACTAATAATTCTTTGTGGTTTGCTACAAAAGCACGTAAACCGTAAGCATCTTGGTCTAATCCGTTGGCTAAACCTTGATAAGCAAAGTCAAAGAGTGGCAACCAACCATTTTTAGCCGAAAGTGCGGCTAATTCTTGCCATTGTTCAGGGGTTGGGTCAATACCCGTTGGGTTGTGGCAGCAGCCGTGTAACAGCACTACATCGCCTTCGCTTGCTTGGCTTAAATCTTCTAATAAGTGTTCCCAATCAAGGGCTTTGCGTTCAGCATCATAATAACGATATTCACGAATCGTCATGCCCACCGCATTGAAAATAGCATTGTGATTTGGCCATGTTGGTGTGCTGATCCAAACATTTTGTGCTTTAGTTTGGCGTTTAATAAATTCTGCTGCGATACGTAATGCACCTGTTCCGCCTAAACTTTGTACTGTTCTTGCACGATTAGATTTGATTATTTCAGAATCTTTACCGAAAAGTAACGCTTTTGTTTGTTCGTTATAATCCGCAATACCATCAATAGTCAGATAATTCTTGGTTTTTTCCTTATCAAATAAGCGTTTTTCGGCTTCTTTTACTGCACGCATAATCGGGGTTGTGCCTTGCGCATCTTTATAAACGCCAATACCCAAATTGATTTTATTTTCGCGAGTTTCGGATTTAAATGCTTCGCCTAAGCCTAAGATTGGATCGGCTGGTGCCGCTTTAATATGTTCAAACATAGCTTTTCCTTATGTATGTGTTGTGTGATGGATAGTTTTATACTTCAGTCATTTTATTTTATCAAGAAAGATTTTATAAAAATTAACCACGCTTTGATATTTTTAAATATTCATCAAAAAGTGCGGTCATTTTTTACATTATTTTAGTTTTTCAATCGCCCAATTTAATCCAGATTGATAATCTTCTGGTAATTCAGAGCGAAGTTTTTCTAATTGTTGAATAATGACTGCTCTATTTGGATGGGAAAGATTGATATGCCCAACTTTACGCCCTGCTCTGACTTCTTTACCGTACCAATGAAGCTGTGCAAAAGGTATGTTAAGCCATTTAGGGTTATGATTGGTACCGATTAAATTAATCATCACACTTGGGGCGAACGTTTGTAATTCAGGTGTTGGCAAATCAAGTAGAGCACGTAAATGTAATTCAAATTGACTAATAGCACAGCCTAGTTGTGTCCAATGCCCACTGTTATGTACACGAGGCGCAAGTTCGTTAATCAGCAATTTTTCGCCTACAACAAAACATTCCATTGCCATGACACCCACATAGCCTAATTTATCCATAATTTTGCTGAGCATGGCTTCCGCTTGTTTTTGTTGTGCGGATTGTTGAGGAAACGCACTATCAACCACACTGTAACGTAAAATACCGTTTTGTTGCAGGTTATGCGTAACGGGATAAAAACGTTTTTCGCCATTTTTAAATCTTGCGCCTATAATAGACACTTCATAATCGAAAGGAATAAATTTTTCTGCGATTACTTCACTGAATAAGTCATCGATGATGTCCGCTTTATTTTCATCGCTGATAATCCATTGACCTCGCCCATCATATCCGCCTGTTCTGCGTTTAACGACGACTTTCTCGCCAACAGTTTGGAAAAGATCATTCCATTGATTTTTATCTTTTAATAAACACCAAGGCGAGGTAGAAAGATTCAGTTCATCAAGCAAGGATTTTTGAGTAAAACGATCGGCTAATAATCCAAATACATGTTGATTGACGAAGTTTTTATGATTGCCGAGTAATTCAGTCAAAGGCGTTTTTTCCCAGCGTTCAATTTCCGCCGTGATGATCGCATTTTCAGGTAAGTCAAAAACTGGCGCATTGAAGGCTAAGGGTTCAACATAAATATCTAAAGGTGCGCCCGCGTAACGTAACATTCTGCCGAGTTGTCCGTTGCCGAGTACATAAACCGTTGGGTATAAGGTGGAGTTTTGCATAATATTTCTCGTTAAATTTACGAAAAAAACAACCGCACTTTAAAAGTGCGGTCAGATCTAAAGATGTTTTTATGTGCGTGGATCGGGATTGTCCAGTACAGCATGAGTTTGGCTTTCACGGAAAGATTGTAAGCGTGAAAGCAATTCTAAATCCCAACCTGCTAGAATTTGGGCGGCTAACAATCCAGCATTTGCTGCACCTGCAGGGCCAATAGCTAATGTTCCGACTGGGATTCCTTTTGGCATTTGCACAATTGAATAAAGGCTATCTACGCCACTTAACATAGAACTTTTTACTGGCACCCCCAGCACTGGCACAAGCGTTTTGGCTGCGATCATACCAGGTAAATGTGCCGCACCACCTGCACCAGCAATAATTACTTTGTAACCATTTTTTTGTGCATTTTCGGCAAATTCGAAAAGTTTATCAGGCGTACGATGGGCAGAGACGACTTCCACATGATAAGGCACGTTTAATTCATCTAAAATCTGAGTAGCCTCTTGCATAGTAGCCCAATCACTTTTTGAGCCCATTACAACGGCAATTTGTGCAGTTTTTGACATGCTATTTTTCTCAATTTTTTAATTAAAAACGTGGCGCAGAATAGCACATCTTACATATATCAGGCAAACGTTTGCTATTTATGTACGTATTAATGGGGATTATTTTATAATTATTTGATTTTTAAATTTTAGTAACTATACTTGATACCAAATTAATGGACGATAGTTTATATGGGACGAACTGAAAAATTATTAGATAAGCTCGCACAATCAAAATCTACATTTAATTGGAATGAATTAGTTTCTTTGTTAGCTCAACAAGGTTATGGAAAGCGAGAAATGGCAGGCTCTCGAGTGAGATTTTATAATAGAACACTCGAACATACGATTTTGTTACACAAGCCTCACCCTGAAAATTATATTAAAGGCGGTGCTTTAAAGTCAGTGAAAGAATCATTAAAACAGGTAGGTATTCTATGAAGTTATTAAATTATAAAGGTTATGTTGGCACGATTGAGGCGGATTTAGAAAACAATATATTGTTTGGCAAACTTGCTTACATTCGTGATTTAGTGACTTATGAAGCAGAGTCATTATCTGAGTTAGAAAAAGAATTTCGTCAATCTGTTGATTTATATTTACAAGATTGTTTGGAATTAGGTAAAGAACCGAATAAGCCTTTTAAAGGTGTATTTAATGTACGAATTGGCGAGGAATTGCATAGAGAAGCTACGATCATAGCAGGCGATCGTTCTCTTAATGCTTTTGTTACGGAAGCGATTCAAGAAAAAATTTTTCGTGAAAAACCAAGTTTAAGATAACAAAACGTATTTACATTTTCTTTCATCACGTAGCGTGGGCGTAAGCCCACGCGGGATATAACAAATGCGTGGGCTTAGATTGCGTTACATTAGGAATTATTCGTAAGCAATTTCGAAATTAACTGAGGTTTGTACTTTGCCTGCTGTAACAGTAGCATCTGTTGAATAATATTGAGCTATGAAGTGGAGAGGAAGTTCAGTAACACCGGCTAATTGTGTACTTCCTGAAATATGTTTATTAGTCAAAGTTGGTACGGTTGCTCCATTATTAGTATTTTGAGAAGTGAAATCTTCTGTTTCTTTATCTACCACTTTAATGGCATCTACACCATTCTCTTTAAAAATCTGAATATTAACCTTTTTAGCTTTATCATCACCTGTCATATTTTTCAATGTATAGTCATTTTCCTTATCCGCATTCTCCCAAGAATAAAAATAGAGTCCAACTTTATTTGCTGAATTAGTTCCTGGATTATTAACAGAACAATTCTGTAATGTAATAGTAAATGGCGTAGGCATTGCGGTATCCCCCCTGCTTTTAAAATGGGATTTACCTACATCATTTAATACTACACTCATATCTCTATTTTCTGTTTTCACTTTACAAGTATTCTCAACAACCTTACCAAAGAAAGTAACTGTACCAGCGGTTTCTGGATCAGCTCCACCATTCTGTGCCGCCTGCACATTTCCCGCAAATGCCAATAAAATTAAGCTACCAAGAAGTGTTTTTTTCATAATAAATTGCTCCATAAAGAGGTTTGTGCCTTATAAATAAGGCAAAAAGATTAATATAAACCGTTTATTAAAATGCTAAAGGCTTAATAAACAGCAAACTTTGTTTTCCCAAAAAAAGTAAAAAACGCTTCCATTATATATATATATATAATTAAAGCCCTTTTTGAAAAATTTCATATTTTATTTTGAATTAATTCGCGTAGGTTGGCTTTAGCTTACGTGGGAAAGACGAGAAAACCTTACAACACGAGGCATTGCACTTTTTTAACGCGTGGGCTTAAGCCCACCCTACGAGATTAGCGGAGACACATAAAAAGATTTGTAGGGTGGGCATAAGCCCACGTGGATACACATAAAAAAGATTTGTAGGGTGGGCGTAAGCCCACGCGGATACACATAAAAAAAATTTGTAGGGTGGGCGTAAGCCCACGTGGATATACATAAAAAATATTTGTAGGCTGGGCTTAGCCCACCTCACGGATTTAATTATGTTGAAATAGGGAAACAGAATGTTTAAAAAAACACGTTTATTTTTTACCGCACTATTTTTTACCGCACTTTGTGCATTTTCAGCCAATGCAAATGTGATTATCACTGGCACCAGAGTGATTTATCCTGCTGGGCAGAAAAATGTTATCGTGAAGTTAGAAAACAATGATGATTCGGCTGCCTTGGTGCAAGCGTGGATTGATAATGGCAATCTAAATGCCGATCCAAAATACACCAAAACCCCTTTTGTGATTACCCCGCCTGTTGCTCGGGTGGAAGCGAAATCAGGGCAAAGTTTGCGGATTACCTTCACAGGCAGCGAGCCTTTGCCTGACGATCGTGAAAGCCTCTTTTATTTTAATTTGTTAGATATACCGCCGAAACCTGATGCGGAATTTCTGGCAAAACACGGCAGTTTTATGCAAATTGCCATTCGTTCACGTTTGAAGTTGTTTTATCGCCCTGCGAAACTTTCGCTTGATCCGTTTGATGCGATGAAAAAAGTGGTGTTTAAAGCCACGCCTAAAGGTGTGCTGGTGGATAATCAAACACCTTATTATATGAACTACATTGGTTTGTTACATCAAAATAAACCTGCGAAAAATGTCAAAATGGTTGCGCCTTTTTCTCAAGCGGTATTTGAAGCCAAGGGAGTACGTTCTGGCGATAAATTGAAATGGGTGTTGGTTAATGATTACGGTGCCGACCAAGAGGGCGACGCCATCGCACAATAATAACGTAAATAACGTAGGGTGGGCGTAAGCCCACCGATTAACCATAATAAAGGTGGGCTTATGCCCACCCTACAGCCACTGCGTGGGTTTACGCCCACCCTACAATCACTACAACGAGAATTTTAATTCGTGAAAACAAAAAATTTTCCCTTAACTAAAATTGCGTTTGCTTGCACCTTGCTACTGGCTAATCCTGTGGCGTGGGCAGAAGACCAATTTGATGCCTCTCTTTGGGGAGGCGGCTCGGTGTTGGGCATTGATTTTGCTCGATTTAATGTAAAAAATGCCGTGTTACCAGGGCGTTATGAAGCGCAAATCTATGTAAATAATGAAGAAAAAGGAGAAAGCGATATTATTTTTGCTGATAATCCTGCCACAGGTTGGGCAGAATTATGCTTTACGCCTAAACTTCAAGAAATGCTGGATTTGATGGATGAAGCCATTGTGAAATCGCCCAATGCAGAAGATGACACTTGTGTGTTTGCTTCTGAGGCTATTCCTAAAGGCACCTTTGATTATCAAAGCGGCGACATGAAATTGAAACTTGAAATCCCTCAAGCATTAACCATTCGCCGCCCAAGAGGCTATATTGCGCCGTCTCGCTGGCAAACTGGCACCAATGCCGCTTTTGCAAATTACGACATCAACTATTATCGTTCTGGTAATCCCGAAGTAAAATCCGAAAGTTTGTATGTGGGCTTGCGGGGTGGTGTGAATTTAGGCAATTGGGCTTTGCGGCATAATGGCAGTTTTAGCCGTTTTGAAAACCACAGTAGTTCAGGTTTTACGGATAAAGGCAAAAATCATTACGAACGTGGCGATACCTATTTACAACGAGATTTCGCCCTGCTTCGTGGTAATGTCACTATTGGGGATTTTTTCAGCACTGCCCGTATTGGCGAAAATTTTGGTCTGCGTGGTTTGCGTATTGCTTCTGATGATAGAATGCTTGCCCCATCACAACGTGGTTTTGCCCCCGTGGTGCGTGGCGTGGCAAACACAAACGCCAAAGTCAGCATCAAACAAAATGGCTATACCATTTATCAAATCACTGTGCCTGCAGGGCCTTTCGTGATTAATGATTTGTATGCCAGTGGTTACAGTGGCGATTTAACGGTGGAAATCCAAGAAAGTGATGGCAAAGTGCGGTCATTTATTGTGCCGTTTTCTAACCTTGCCCCGTTAATGCGTGTGGGGCATTTGCGTTATCAATTAGCTGGAGGACGTTACCGCATCGACAGCCGCACCTTTGATGAACGGGTGTTACAAGGCGTGTTGCAATATGGTTTAACTAATCATCTGACGCTGAATTCAAGCCTGCTTTACACTCGCCATTATCGTGCAGGGCTATTTGGTTTTGGTTTAAACACGCCGATTGGGGCGTTTTCTGCCGATGCCACTTGGTCGCACGCAGAATTTCCACTAAAAAATGTGAGCAAAAACGGTTACAGCTTGCACGGCAGTTATAGCATTAACTTCAACGAAATTGGCACCAATCTCACGTTGGCAGCTTATCGCTATTCTTCCCGTGATTTTTACACCTTAAGCGACACCATTAATCTTAACCGCACCTTTAAACAATTTAGCGGGGCGTATTTGCCTGAAATTTACCGCCCAAAAAATCAGTTTCAAGTGAGTTTAAGCCAAAGTCTGGGGAATTGGGGCAATCTCTATCTTTCAGGGCAAACCTATAATTATTGGGAAAAACGTGGCACGAATACGCAATATCAACTGGCTTATGCAAATCGTTTCCATATTCTCAATTACTCTGTAAACCTTTCACAGAGCATTGATAAAGAAACAGGCAAACGTGACAACAGCATTTATTTAAGTCTCAGCCTGCCATTAGGCGATAACCATTCTGCAGACAGTAGTTATTCTCGTAGTGGTAACGACATTAACCAACGACTTGGCGTAAATGGCTCCTTTGGCGAACGTCATCAATGGAGTTACGGCATTAACGCTTCACGCAATAATCAAGGCTACCGCAGTTATGATGCAAACCTTGCACATAACAATAGCATTGGTAGCTATCGTGCTTCTTATTCCCGTGACAGCCTCAAAAATCGCTCTACTTCATTAGGCGTAAGTGGTGCTGTCGTGGCACACAAACACGGTATTACCTTAAGCCAACCTGTTGGCGAAAGCTTTGCCATTATTCACGCTAAAGATGCCGCAGGGGCAAAAGTGGAATCAGGTGCCAATGTCAGCCTTGATTATTTCGGCAATGCGGTTGTGCCTTACACCAGCCCATATGAAATCAATTATATTGGTATCAATCCATCTGATGCGGAGGCGAATGTGGAATTTGAAGCCACTGAACGCCAAATTATTCCTCGTGCAAATTCAATTAGCTTAGTGGATTTCCGCACAGGCAAAAATACAATGGTGTTATTTAACCTCACTTTGCCAAATGGCGAGCCAGTGCCAATGGCATCCACCGCACAAGATAGCGAAGGGGTATTTGTGGGCGATGTGGTGCAAGGGGGCGTGCTTTTCGCTAATAAACTTACCCAGCCAAAAGGCGAGTTAATCGTCAAATGGGGCGAGCGAGAAAGCGAACAATGCCGCTTCCAATATCAAGTTGATTTGGATAATGCACAAATACAAAACCACGATATTCAATGCAAAACCGCAGAATAATTGAAGAGGATTTATGCAAAAAACACCCAAAAAATTAACCGCACTTTGCCATCAACAATCCACCGCTTCTTATAGTGGAACCAATTATAGTGGCTCGAATTATAGTGGCTCAAAATGCTTTAGGCTTCATCGTCTGGCTCTGCTTGCTTGCGTGGCTCTGCTTGATTGCATTGTGGCACTGCCTGCTTATGCCTATGACGGCAAAGTGACCTTTCAAGGGGAGATTTTAAGTGATGGCACTTGTAAAATTGAAACAGACAGCAAAAATCGCACCGTTACCCTGCCAACAGTGGGGAAAGCCAATTTACGCATCGCAGGGCAAACCGCCGCCCCGGTGCCTTTTTCTATCACGCTGAAAGAATGCAAGATAGCTGATGCTGAAAAAGCCAATCTGCTATTTAGCGGGGCAGCAACAGGGCAGATATATCTTTCCAATGCCACAGGCAACGGCAAAGCCAACAACGTGGGCATTCAAATTGTCAAAGCCGATGGCACAGGCACGCCCATTAAAGTGGACGGCAGCCAAGCCAACAGCGAAAAAGCCCCCGACACAGGCAAAGAGCAAAACGGCACAGTTATTCAACCCCGTTTTGACTACTTCGCACATTATTACGCCACAGGTGCCGCCACCGCAGGCGACGTTGAAGCCACTGCAACTTTTCAAGTGCAGTATAAGTAATTTTTAATAGGCAAATAAAATGAAAACATTAAAATCAAGCCCGCTCCACCTCTCTCTTTTACCCTATCTTATGGGGCTACTATTTCTTCTTTCCGCATATCCAACAATGGCAGGTCCGAAGCAGGCTCATTCAGAAGATAAATTATATGGTAGAAATAAAACAAAAACCTTTACATTTAATGGGAATAGTAGTTTGATTGCAAAATCTTCACAACCTGAAGTAGTTCTTTTTTCCAAAGCTCGAGATAATACCAAATACGATACTTTTTCCAGTAACACTATAAATGGTTCATTCACGCCATTTAACTCACTAGGCACTTGGATTAACACCACGGTAACAGGGGATTCAGGCTATGCTTTTAAAGGTTTTTCTTGCACTCAGTGTCCTAAAATGACATTGCCATTAGATTTTTATTTTAATCAAGGTAAATTAACTAAAACCGATCAAGTTAGTGATACTGGAGATACCATTTTTCAGCTTAAAGAACATCCAGAATTAGGGGTATCTTTTCAACTAGGCACGCAACATCAAGGTAATACTGCTTATTTACCACCGTTGCAATTTGATGGGCTTAACAGTGCAAGAATTGGCGAGATTGAAATATATTTTGGAAATTATGTATCAATTGTTTTTTTGCTTCGTGCTAGATTACACGTTCTTGGCAATAATATAATAAATAATACGCAAGATATTTCATTGACAGATTTAAATTTAGGGCATATTCAATTAATTCAAACTGAAACCGTAAATAATAAAGGTTTGAGATTTATCGTAAAGGATAATGGAAGTATAGCTGTTCATTTACAACCACCAAAAATCCGTTTAATACACCAACAACGCCAATGTTATCTATCGAATAATGGAGGTGTACCCTCTATTGTTACATTAAAAAAAGTCAAAAAAAGCGAATTTGATAACACAAATGAAATTGAGGGCGGCGAGTTTAAACTAAGAGTATCTTGTAATAAAGAAGAAAACAACAAAATAAACAAACAATGGTTATTCCCTCGTGTAATGATTACTTTCAAAGGCGAACAAGACACTGTCAATAACGGTTCAAGCGACTTGCTCAAAACACAAACAGGCGACGGACAAGCCAAAGGCGTTAGCTTGAAAATCAAACGTGATAGTGGTAATGGCGATTCGGTTAAATATGGACCTGATTCAGCCAATATGAATAATCCTGGACAATTTGCAGTACACCAACAACCTAGTGAAGCTGATAGAAACGCCCGAGAAATTTTCAAAGTCTATTACGTAAAAGACAAAACAAGAGGCGCTTTAAAAGAAGGAAAAGTCAATGCCGCTGCCACTTTCACAATGTCATATCAATAATAATGTAGGGTGGGCGTAAGCCCACGCGGGATATAACAAACACCGATGATAAATTGAAATGGGTGTTGGTTAATGATTACGGTGCCGACCAAGAGGGCGACGCCATCGCACAATAATAACGTAGGGTGGGCATAAGCCCACGCGTTACCTATAATCACTTTAATACGTGGGCTTACGCCCACCCTACGGACTTTTTATATATTCTGCGTGGGCTTACGCCCACCCTACAATTAATTAAAAACGTGGCGTGGAGGGATATAACAAACACGTGGGCTTACGCCCACCCTACGGACTTTTTATATATTCTGCGTGGGCTTACGCTCACCCTACGGACTTTTTTATATATTCTGCGTGGGCTTACGCCCACCCTACAACTAATTAAAAACGTGGCGTAGAATAGCATAGATTACATATATCGAGCAAACGTTTGCTAAATGGTTTTTATAGGAAAATACCATTGCAACTTTAAGGATAAAATTTTATCCTAAGCACAATTTTTATAAGAATAGGTCAAATTATGTTAGCCAAAGCAAAATATAGAAAAGATTACAAACAACCAGATTTTACGGTCACTGACATTTATTTAGATTTTCAACTCGATCCTAAACATACTGTGGTAACCGCAACTACAAAATTCCAACGCTTAAATAATGAAGCGACTGCTTTGCGTTTAGACGGGCATAGCTTTCAGTTTTCTTCTATTAAATTTAATGGCGAGCCATTTTCTGATTATCAACAAGATGGCGAGAGTTTAACGCTCGATTTAAAAGACAAAAGTGCGGAAGAATTTGAGCTTGAAATTGTGACGTTCCTTGTGCCAGCTGAAAATACGTCATTACAAGGGTTGTATCAGTCTGGCGAGGGTATTTGTACGCAATGTGAGGCGGAAGGCTTCCGTCAAATCACTTATATGCTTGATCGTCCTGATGTGCTGGCACGTTATACAACCAAAATTACGGCGGACAAAAGCAAATATCCATTCTTACTTTCAAATGGTAATCGTATTGCAAGTGGCGAATTAGAAGATGGTCGCCATTGGGTGGAATGGAATGATCCTTTCCCAAAACCAAGCTATTTATTTGCTTTAGTGGCGGGAGATTTTGATTTATTACAAGATAAATTTGTAACTAAAAGTGGACGAGAAGTTGCATTAGAACTTTATGTGGATTGCGGCAATCTTAACCGTGCAACTTGGGCAATGGAAAGTCTGAAAAAAGCGATGAAATGGGATGAAGATCGCTTTAATTTAGAATACGACCTAGATATTTATATGATCGTTGCTGTCGATTTTTTCAATATGGGTGCAATGGAAAACAAAGGGTTGAATATTTTTAACTCTAAATTTGTATTAGCCAATCCACAAACGGCAACAGATGAAGATTATCTTGCCATTGAAAGTGTGATTGCACACGAATATTTTCATAACTGGACAGGAAACCGTGTAACCTGCCGAGATTGGTTCCAATTAAGTTTAAAAGAGGGTTTAACGGTTTTCCGTGATCAAGAGTTTTCTTCAGATACGGGCTCTCGTGCTGTTAATCGCATTAATAATGTGAAATTTTTACGCACCGTGCAATTTGCTGAAGATGCAAGCCCAATGTCGCACCCAATTCGCCCTGAAAAAGTGATTGAAATGAATAACTTTTATACTGTGACGGTATATGAAAAAGGGGCAGAAGTCATTCGTATGTTGCACACTTTATTAGGGGAGCAAGGCTTCCAAAAAGGGATGCAACTTTATATTGCTGAAAATGATGGCAAAGCCGCAACCTGTGAAGATTTTGTTTCTGCGATGGAACGGGCAAATAACCTCGATTTAAACCAATTCCGCCGTTGGTATAGCCAATCTGGTACCCCAGAATTATTGATTAGCGATGCTTATGACGAAAAAACGCATACTTATCGTTTAACGGTTTCACAATCCACACCGCCAACCGCTGATCAAATGGAAAAAGTGAATTTACATATTCCATTAAAAGTGGCGCTTTATGATGCAAATGGCACGAAACAAATGCTGCAACATAATGGCGAATTGTTGAGTGACGTATTAAATGTTACTGAAAAAGATCAAGTCTTCGAGTTTCACGGCATTTATGGTCGCCCAATTCCCGCATTGCTATGTGATTTCTCCGCGCCAGTAAAACTGGATTATGATTATAAAACGGAACAGTTATTAGGCTTGCTGAAATTTGCAGATAATCAATTTATCCGTTGGGATGCGGCTCAGATGTTATTTGCGCAAGAATTACGTCGTAATGTTGTGCGTTTCCAACAAGGAGAGCCACTAGAAATTTCGCCTGAAATTTTGACCGCACTTTCTTACGTTCTGAACCATTATGAGAAAGATATTGAACTGGCAACCTTAATTCTCACTTTACCAAAAGAAATAGAATTTGCCGAGGGTTTCAAAACTATCGATCCTGATGGCATTTCAGCTGCAAGAGCATTTATGCAAGCTCAAATTGCCGAGACTTTAAAAGATGATTTCTTGCGTGTTTATACCCATATTCGTCTTAATGAGTATCAAGTTACGCAACAAGACATCGCCTTGCGTGCAATGCGTAATCTTTGTTTAACTTATTTGGCTTACACCAATTTGGGCAACAACCTAGTCCAAAAACACTACAATAATGCGAATAATATGACAGATACATTGGCTGCATTAAGTGTTGCAACTAAAGCGGCATTACCTTGCAGAGATGTGTTATTGACTGATTTTGAACAAAAATGGCAACACGATGGATTAGTGATGGATAAATGGTTTGCATTACAAGCCACTCGCCCAGATGAAAATGTGTTGGAAATTATTCAGTTATTAATGGATCACCCAGGTTTTAACTTTAATAATCCAAACCGTTTACGTGCATTAGTAGGTAGCTTTGCAAATCACAACTTAAAAGCATTCCATAACGTAAGCGGATCAGGCTATCGTTTCTTAACGGATGTGTTAATCCGTTTAAATGAAAGTAATCCGCAAGTGGCTGCACGTTTAATCGAACCATTAATTCGTTTTTCTCGCTTTGATGCTCAACGACAAACGTTGATGAAACGTGCCTTAGAACGCCTAAGCGTTGTAGAAAATCTGTCAAAAGATTTATTTGAAAAAATTGAGAAAGCGTTGCAGTAATACTTGATGATGTGAGAATAGGCTTTATGCCTATTCTCTATTCAATTACCGAATATTTTTAAATGAACTAAAAATTTTTTGACTGCAAATAATTTTCTACCGTATCTACAATGGCTTGCGTTTGAGGATCGATTTCAATATTCACAATATCGCCCACTTTACGTTGCCCCATTAAGGTTCGTTGCAAAGTTTCAGGGATTAAATTCACACAGAATTGTGTGCTTTTTACTTCCCCAATAGTGAGGCTAATGCCATCTACCGCAACAAATCCTTTCGTTAAAATGTATTTCATTACATCTGCGTTTGGTAGCTCGAACCAAATTTGTCGGTTATTTTCACTAGCGATAATATCTGAAATTTTTGCGGTGCAATAAATATGACCAGATAATAAATGTCCGCCAATTTCCGTTCCCATTTGCATAGCACGTTCGATATTTACATAATCGCCCACTTTTACTGTGCCAAGATTTGTAATTTTTAAAGTTTCTTGCATCAGATCAAAGCTAACCAGATCGCCGTTAATTTCAGTTACAGTTAAACATACGCCGTTATTTGCTACTGATGCGCCAATTTCCAGATCTTTACGCATTTCAGGTGGTAATTTTACTACTTGTGTTCTAAAATTAGCCGTTTCTTTAATGGAGTGGATGGGGGCGGTGCTTTGGACAATTCCAGTAAACATAATTTTTTCCTTTTCTAAAAATTTTTAGCAGTATATCAAATTTATGAATTTTCGTCTTTTATCTCAATACCACGCTGATATTAAAAAGTTGATTAAAATTTCCTTGCCTATTTTATTAGCGCAAATTGCACAAAACTCAATGGGATTAGCGGATACCATTATGGCGGGGCGAGTGAGTTCCACTGATATGGCAGCCATTTCTATTGGTGCTTCAATTTGGATGCCATTGATGCTTTTTGGACAAGGTTTATTGTTGGCATTGCCGCCTACCATTTCTTATTTGAATGGTTCGGGACAACGTCATCGCATTGCGCATCAAGTTCGTCAAGGTATTTGGCTTGTGTTAGGTGTGAGTATTCCTTTAGGTTTGCTGATTTATTTCTGTGAAATTCCGCTGCAATATATGCAAATGGAAAGCAAAATGTCAGATTTAGCACGCGATTATTTACATGCCATGTTGTGGGGATTGCCAGCTTATTTGATGATGATTAATTTTCGTTGTTTAAATGATGGGATTGCTAAAACCAAGCCTGCGATGGTCATTACTTTTTTAGGTTTACTGCTGAATATTCCGCTTAATTACATTTTTATTTATGGAAAATTTGGCATACCTGCTTTTGGTGCGGTGGGCTGTGGTATTGCGACAGCTATTGTGAACTGGGCAATGTGCTTAATGATGATTTTCTATTCCTACACCAATGCTCAAGAACGTTCACTAAAAGTATTTAGTCAATTAATTGAAATGCCAAATCCGAAAACACTTAAAAAATTACTGCGTTTAGGATTACCCATTGCCATTGCAATTTGTTGCGAAGTGGCATTATTTGCACTTACGTCCTTAATGCTTTCTCCGCTGGGGGCAACTATTGTCGCAAGCCATCAAATCACATTGAATACCAGTTCTTTTATTTTTATGTTCCCTATGTCGATTGGTATGGCAACGACGATTTTAGTTGGACAAGCATTGGGTGCAGGTTCTCCACAAAATGCGAAGAAAATTGGCTATGCCGCATTATTATTAGGGCTAACTGTGACAATTATTACTGCATTAATTACGATTTTTTTCCGTTATGAAATTGCCTCTATTTTCGTAACAGATGAAATTGTCATCGCCATGGCAGCAAATCTATTATTATTTGCCGCACTTTATCAATTTTCAGATACTATTCAAATGGTGGTTGGTGGCATTTTACGTGGTTATAAAGATACCAAAATGATTTTATATATTACTCTTTTCTCTTATTGGGTAATTGGTGTACCACTTGGTTATACGCTAGGTCGTACAGATTGGCTTGTTCCACACATTGATGCGAAAGGTTTCTGGATTGCCTTTGTGGTCTCGCTCACTTTTGCGGCGATCTTACTTTCTTTGAGAATGAAAAAAATGCAAGCTATGAACGACAACGCTATTTTACAACGTTTAGAAAAACTTAAATAAGGAACTTTATGCAACTTCCAGCTTTACAATCGGCAAAATTAATTCGTCGTTACAAACGCTTTCTTGCGGATATTGAATTGCCAACTGGTGATGTTATGACAATTCATTGTGCCAATACAGGTGCGATGACTGGGTGCGGAGAGAAAGGCGACACAATTTGGTATTCACATTCCGATAGTCAAACTCGTAAATATCCCCATTCTTGGGAGCTTACTCAACTCGCAAATGGACAACTTTGCTGTATCAATACCCATCGTTCTAATCAGCTTGTCTTTGAAGCATTGCAAAATAAGCAAATCAAAGAATTGGCAATGTATGATGAAATTTACCCTGAAGTGAAATACGGCGAGGAAAATAGCCGCATTGATTTCTTACTAAAAGGCGAGGGTTTGCCTGATTGTTATGTAGAAGTGAAATCAATCACGCTTGTAAAAGGCAATTTAGGTATGTTCCCCGATGCGGTTACTACGCGTGGACAAAAACACGTTCGAGAATTATTGGCAATGAAAAAACAAGGTCATCGAGCAGTAGTGCTGTTTGCTGGGTTACATAATGGGTTTGATCGTTTCAAAATTGCGGAATATATCGATCCTGAATATGATCGCTTATTAAAAGAAGCAATGGAACAAGGTGTTGAAGCCTATGCTTATGCGGGACAATTTGAAATTTCTAATGAAATTCCTACCGCACTTTCTTTGACAGAATCGGTGCCTTATATAAAATAATATTTTTTTGATAATTATTTTCATTTAGTTATTGACAAGATTATTGATAACAATTATCATCTAATCATTCCAACAACAATATTAGATAATCACTCCAACATTCCCGCCTATTTCCCCACAAATAGGCGTTTTTTTTATTCACAAATTGCTAAGAATCCCTATAATAAAACCTTTTAAAACATAATTTAGGAAATAATAATGACTGACATTAATACCGTTCTCGCGGAACTAAAGCGTGGTACTGATGAAATCCTTTCAGAAGCGGATTTAATCGAAAAACTGAAAGAAAATCGCCTATTAAAAGTAAAATTAGGCGCAGATCCAACCGCACCAGATATTCATTTAGGACATACTGTTGTATTAAACAAATTACGTCAATTTCAACAACTCGGTCATGAAGTCTATTTCTTAATTGGTGATTTCACTGGAATGGTGGGCGATCCATCAGGTAAAAATGCGACGCGTCCTCCACTCAGCCGTGAAGATGTATTGCGTAATGCTGAAACCTATAAAGAGCAAATTTATAAAATTCTCGATCCACAAAAAACCAAAATCGTCTTCAACTCTGAATGGTTAAGCAAACTTGGTACAGAAGGTATGATTCGTCTTGCAAGTAACTACACGGTTGCGCGTATGCTTGAACGGGATGACTTCAAAAAACGCTTTGGCAATAACCAACCTATTGCCATCCATGAATTTATTTACCCATTACTACAAGGCTACGATTCCGTTGCATTAGATGCAGATGTGGAACTAGGTGGTACAGACCAAAAATTCAACTTACTTGTTGGTCGTGAACTACAAAAATCAGCAGGCAAAAAACCACAGGTTGCGATTACACTTCCATTGCTCGTTGGCTTAGATGGCGAGAAAAAAATGTCCAAATCACTTGGTAACTATATCGGCGTAACAGAAGCACCAAGCGATATGTTCGGTAAAGTGATGTCCATTTCCGATGAACTGATGTGGGATTGGTATAATCTTCTTTCATTCCGCCCATTAAGCGAAATTGCACAATTAAAATCGGAAGTAGAAAACGGCAAAAATCCACGTGATGTAAAAATCTTATTAGCAAAAGAATTAATTGCACGTTTCCACAATGAAGAGGCAGCAAACGCTGCAGAACAAGAATTTATTAATCGTTTCCAAAAAGGCGCAATGCCTGATGAAATGCCTGAATTTACCTTCTCTGGCGAAATAGGTTTAGCTACTTTATTAAAAGAAGCGGGACTTGTTCCTTCCACTTCAGAAGCAATTCGCTCTGCTCAACAAGGCGGCGTGAAAATCAACGGAGAAAAAGTCGATAACGTAAAAGACAATGCACCAAAAGGCACAAATGTTTACCAAGTGGGTAAACGAAAATTTGCGCGTGTAACGGTTGAATAAAATAGGTAAAAAAATACCGCACTTTGGTAATAAAAGTGCGGTATTTTTTATTGAAGTTTTAATTTAGTTAAACATCGCAGAAATAGATTCTTCGTTGCTAATGCGACGAATGGCTTCTGCCAGCATGGAAGAAAGCGTAAGCACGCGAACTTTACCGATCGCTTTCATTTCTTCTGATAGAGGAATAGTATCGGTAACAACAACTTCATCAATGGCATCGCTAGCTAAGTTTTTGGCTGCTGCACCAGAGAAAACGGCGTGAGTTGCATAAGCAAATACACGTTTTGCACCACGTTCTTTTAATGCTTCTGCCGCTTTACAAAGTGTACCGCCAGTATCAATCATATCATCCACCAAAATACAATCACGGTCTGCAACATCACCGATAATATGCATTACTTGTGCTACGTTTGCACGAGGGCGACGTTTGTCAATAATAGCCATATCCGTATCGTTTAATAATTTAGCCACAGCGCGAGCACGTACAACGCCGCCAATATCTGGGGAAACTACGATTGGGTTTTCAAGATCAGATTTTTTCAAAATATCGTGAATTAAAACTGGAGAACCAAATACGTTGTCTACGGGAACATCAAAGAAACCTTGGATTTGTTCTGCGTGTAGGTCGCAGGTTAATACGCGGTCAATACCAACAGTTGAAAGTAAATCTGCTACAACTTTAGCAGTAATTGGTACACGAGCAGAACGAACACGACGATCTTGGCGAGCATAGCCGAAATAAGGAATGACGGCAGTAATACGACCAGCAGATGCACGACGTAACGCATCAACTATCACAATCAATTCCATCAAGTTATCATTAGTCGGCGCACAAGTTGATTGGATGATAAATACATCCGCACCACGCACATTTTCATTGATTTGAACTTGGATTTCACCGTCGCTGAAACGTGCGACCGTCGCATCGCCTAGTGAAATATATAAACGTTCAGAAATACGTTTTGCAAGTTCAGGTGTTGCATTACCCGCGAAGAGTTTAATGTCAGGCATTTTATAAAACCTCAGGTTTAGATTGTTGATGAATATGAATTGATGATAGCTGCTTCAACATTGCGTGCAAGGGAGAAACATTGAGTCCTTTCGTAACAAAGCCAAAAAATGCTTCTGGTTTTTGTCTAAATACCGCTTGCGCTTCTGCTTCATTATCAAATTCAGCAAAAACACATGCTCCCGTTCCTGTTAATCTTGCCGGCGCATATTGTAGCAACCAGTTTAACGCTTTTTCAACGTTTGAATAATGATTTATCACAACTTTTTCGCAATCGTTTTTATAAGGTTCACTCAAAAGTTGTTCCAGGGATTTTTTCGGCGTATTACGTGGTAAATTTGGATCTTGAAAGATGACAGCTGTTGATATGGAATCATCGGGTTTTAATACAACAAACCATTTTTCGGTAGGTTCACAATAAGTGATTTTTTCCCCGACACCTTCAGCAAAAGCAGCCTGTCCATGTACAAATATTGGCACATCCGCGCCTAGAGTTAATCCTAATTTTGCCAGTTCATCAATGGATAAATTGGCTTGCCATAAATAATTTAACGCGACTAATGCGGTTGCTGCATTGGATGAACCGCCACCAACACCGCCTCCCATTGGAAGAATTTTATCTAAATGAATATTTGCACCAAATTGAATATTGGCTTTTTCTTGTAAAAGTTTTGCAGCTCGATAAATTAGATTATCTTCTGTTTTTAGATTTGGAATTTCTGGGGTTAAAACAATTTGATTATCTTCTTCACGGATACTAATTTCTAACCAATCGCCGAAATCTAAAAATTGGAAAAGCGTTTGTAATTCGTGGTATCCGTTCGGCAATTTTCCGTTGATATAAAGAAATAAATTCAGCTTGGCGGGGCTAGGGAAGCGTAATGACTTCCCATTTGATTGAGTTGTGTTTTGACAAAGTGCGGTAGAAAATTGATGTGATTTCATTAATGTATTCATTAGTAAATCCACTCGTCTACGCGAATTTTTAAGGTTTGTTTCGTGCTGTCATTTTTTAGCAGAATATTTTCAGGCATCGAATTGTTTGAGTGATAAGTGAGATAATCTGCTGTCCATTGAGAGCCATCCACATGATAAGTAAATGCACCAAGTAAATGGTTGATACCCACTTGATAATCTGCATTCATTGCCGGTTGGCCTTTCAACCAATAAGCTAAATGTTCTAATGGCACATCCATTCCAATGATCTCTTGTAATAGTAGTTTGGCATTGGCTGCAGATTGTTGATTACCGTTATTATCTGAAATTGTCATCCCACTTTGGTGCATTTGAATCCAAAGGGTAGATTTACTGATTAAAGAATAGAGTTTAAGCGTATAAGATTTTGGATTTTGGTATTGCCATTCAAAGCGGCTAGAAAAACGTTCTGTAGGACTGATATAACCAATTTGTCCTTTAGCTTGATAGGATTGAATTTTTTGAATCTTTTGTAAATGCTGTTGCCATATAGCATCTGTTTTATCAATATATTGCACATTTGTAGGTCGATCCATATCTAATGTACAAGCGGTTAGAATAGCAGTGGCAAAAAGTGCGGTGAGAAATTTAAACGTTTTCATATTATTTATTAAATCAATAAGCTCGCATATTTTAAGGATTTAGTTTAATTGAGTAAAGTTACTTTTATTTGTTAATTTTTTGGGTAATTTTCTTTTGTTTGTTTAACCGCTAAGATTCTTCGTTTCGTCAATTCATTTCTGATTGCTTGTTTCTCAAATCCATCTGCAATAACTTGTTGCACATCTACTTCATTTGCCGCTTGTAATAATTGATTGATGTAATCTATTTGTGGATAGTCTTTAGTTTCAAAACCTGTTCTACCTCGAGTATCAGCTAGACAGACTTGTAGAAATTCTTGAAAGCGTTGAGGTTTTCTCCACACATCAAAACGATTAAACAGCGTTATGACGGTTTCAGCTCGAAGCTCAAAGGCTTTGTGAATATGCGTGTGAAATTCACAAGTTAGTTCTGCAAGTTCTTGAAAATAACTTGGGACTTTCAAGCGTTTGCACAATGATCTAGTCGGTTTTATGCCAGCTTGCTCGTGTCCGTAATGATGGGGAAGAATATTTTGAGGCGTAAGAGCTTTGCCAAGATCGTGACAAATGGCGGCAAAACGAACCGCACTTTTGTTTAGATTATGGTTATTTTCAGTTAAATGAACTGTTTGTTTTAATACCAACATGGTATGAATAAAACTGTCCACTTCGGGATGATGTTTTACAGGATTTGGCACACCATAAAGGGCATCGATTTCAGGAAATAAAACGCTTAATGCACCTGTTTTATGTAAGGTTTCAAAATAAATTTCAGGATTTTTTTCGTTTAAGGCTTTTTCTGTTTCTAGCCAAACGCGTTCCGCCGTGAGATGTTGTAATTCTCCCGATAGGGCAAGTTCTGCCATTAGAGCCAATGTTTCCGATGCGATTTTAAAACCGAGAGAATGATAACGGGCTGCAAAGCGTGCTACTCGTAATACTCGTAAAGGATCTTCTGAAAAAGCGGGAGAAATATGGCGTAAAATTCGATTTTCTAAATCTTGTTTTCCGCCATAAGGATCGATAATTTCACCGTCTTTGCTTTGAGCCATGGCGTTAATAGTGAGATCTCGTCGAATTAAATCTTGTTCTAATGTAATTGTTGGGGAGAAATCACAAATAAAGCCCGTGTAACCTGCACTAGCTTTACGTTCTGTTCGGGCAAGCGCATATTCTTCTTTTGTTTTAGGACTGAGAAAAACCGGAAAATCTTTGCCTACTTGCTGATAACCGAGAGAGAGTAGCGTCGCAGGCTCTGCGCCTACCACAATCCAATCACGATCTTTTACGGGTAAACCCAATAATTGATCGCGAACAGCCCCACCAACCAAATAAACTTTCATTTACGATTATGCCCAGCCATCACGACGGCGGCGTTTTGGTAAAACATAAGGAATAAGCAAGCCGAAGAGTAAGCCTACGCCCAATACTGAACCGCCATAAATAAACCATTGGATCGCAATTTCTCGTTTACCCGCATCAAGTATCGCTTCTAAATCACGATTTTTATTTTTGGTCATTTCAAGTTCACGTTTCAATTGTGAATTTTGTTCTAAAAGATCCGCACTTTGTTGTTCCGCTTGTTTAGTTCGACGTTGCATTTCGACGGTACGTTGTTGCCAATCCCCGTCTAAACGACTAAGTTTTAAGGTTAATTCTTGGATTTGAGCTTTTAATTTTGGATTTTCTTCTTTACTACTTGGTGTACTGCTTAAGTCTGAATTTAAAATCCAAGCTTCACGATTTTTATTGTCGCGAATGAGTGTGTATTTACCTTGACGTTCTAGTACATTTACCGCTTCGCCCGCTTGAATTGAACCTGCAATTTTAAATTGCTCCCCTGCACCGCGACGTAAAAACGTGCTTAGATTTTCAGTAACATATTGGGTTTTAGCATAAGCAATGCTTATTGAAGTGCTTAAAAGTAAAGATGAGATTAAGGCTTTATAGATCTTTTTCATTTTTTCCCCTTAAAGATCACAACAAAAGTGCGGTTAAAATTAACCGCACTTTTTATTGAGATCAATTAATTAAAGATAGTTCTTAGCACATAGAAAATAATGATGGCGAAAAATGCACCTGCTGGTAATGTGACAATCCAAGAGCTAATGATATTTCGGATAACCGTTAAATTCAGTGCTGCGATACCACGAGCAAAACCGATACCTAAAATTGCCCCAACAAGAGTTTGTGTTGTTGAGATCGGCAAGCCTGTACCTGATGCAACTACAACCGTCATCGCAGTAGCAAATTGAGCGGCAAAGCCACGGCTTGGCGTTAAATCAGTAATCCCAGATCCAACAGTCGCCATTACTTTTTGCCCCATAGAGATTAATCCTACTGCAATACCTAATGCGCCTAAGGGTAAAATCCACCAAGTTAAGGCTCCGCCTGAAACAATTTTACCGCCTTCATTTACAATAGAGACCACCGCAGAAAGAGGACCTATAGCATTAGCTACATCATTTGAACCATGAGCGAAAGCCATCGCACAAGCGGTTAATAACATTAAAATGCTGAAGACTTTTTCTACTGCACCAAAAGTGCCTTTGTTTGCTGATTGAGTAAAGGTTTTGCTTTTAAAATAGAAATGGAAGAAAAACATTCCGATAAGACTGATGGCAAGTGAAATGGTTAAAGTTTCACTGTTTGAAAGATTTAAGCCTACGTGTTTTAAGCCTTTTTTCATCGTTACGATACAAAGTACAAACACGGTTATCCCCATATAATAAGGGCCATATTTTTGTGCATTTTTTAATGGCTGTTCAGTATCAAAAATAAGTTTTTGCATGCTTGCGAAGATACCATAAGCCAAAATACCAGAAATAACTGGTGTGACAAACCAACTTCCTACAATGTTGCCGATATTTGACCAATCTACGGAGCTAGGACCAATTGTAATACAGGCGAATCCAATAATTGCACCAATAATAGTATGAGTTCCAGAAACAGGCCATCCCATTTTGGTTGCAATAAATAACCAAGCACCCGATGCAAATAAGGTTGAAAGCATACCTAAGGCTAAAATATCGGGTGTATTAGCAAATTTCATTGGATCGATTACACCACTTTTTATGGTTTGTGTTACTTCTCCACCAGCTAAATAGGCCCCAGCAGATTCAAAAATTAATGCGATAATAATTGCTTGTTTGGCTGTTACGGTACCCGAGCCGACAGATGTTCCCATTGAGTTTGAGACATCATTCGCTCCAATTCCGAACGCCATAAAAAAGCCAAAGGCTGCTGTGATCCACACCAACCAAGAACCATATTGACTAATAATTTCCATAGTTAATTTCCTATGTTTTGTTGATTATGAACGCGCCAGCATTAATTCAATGCGCGAACCGACTCGTTGTGCTTGGTCAGCCAAGACGCCAATCCATTCAATAATTTTATATAAGAACATTACATCAATTGGATTGTAACGGCTTTCGATAGTGTAAAGCATTTTACGTAATTTAATCTGCATTTGGTCTGTATCATCTTCAATTGAATCAAGTTCTTGAATCATATCATTGACTAATTTGAGTTCACGACCTTTAAAACCCGTTTCTAATAGCTTATCCATTTCTTCGATTACTCGGTGGGCTTGATGAATTGCATCTAAACTACGTTTTACGTAATGTAAGAATTCTTCCTGCATTTCTTCAGGAATACCAAATTGACGACCAATCATACGGCCTGCAATATCTTTGGCATAATTGGCAAGTTTATCTTGTTGCGTGACTAATTCTAAAAGATCAGTACGATCGATAGGTAAGAATAAACCACGTGGCAATTTCAACCGAATTTCGCGTTTTAAACTATCTGCCTCACGTTCGCATTGAGAAATTGCTAAGCGTTTTTCTTCCGCTTGTTCCCAATTCTTTGAGAAAGTCGTTTGAAAAAAAGGAATCAAAAGATCGCTACATTCGGTCACTTTTTCAGAGTGTTTTTGTAACGGCTTGAGAGGCGAATGGGCAAATAATCCGAGAATATTATTCATTGCCATAAGTGATTTACTCCAAACTAAGGGGTTAAAAATTCGTGCGCATATTACCTGATTTTTGTTGATAGTTAAAATTTTTCAAAAAAATTTGTAAGAAAAAAGGTTTATCTTCGACTAACTAAGTAACTGGGTAATATTTCCTAGTGTAGTAAGATAAGTAACTCAATACACTTTTCGCTTTAAAAGCGAGAAAATTTGAAAGGTAAAAAAATGAAGGATTGTAAGATGCAAGGTATCGGCAGTGGCGTAAGTTTATTGATTTTACGCTTTTTTCTTGCGTGGGAGTTTTTTGAAGCAGGATTAGAAAAATGGAATGGACAAAATTGGTTCGCTGAAATACAAGATCGTTTTCCTTTTCCATTTAATCTTATTCCAGCTGATATTAATTGGCACGTTGCAATGGGATCTGAATTAATTTTCCCATTCTTGCTGATATTTGGGGTGCTAACACGTTTTAGTGCATTAAGTTTAACGATTTTAATCTCTGTCGCGTGGTATAGCATTCACGCCGATTCAGGTTATAACGTATGTGATAATGGTTATAAATTACCATTGATTTATGTGGTGACTTTATTAATTTTAATTACGCAGGGAGCGGGGAAACTCTCTTTAGACACGCTTATTAAGAAGGTTTATCCAACTAAAAGCTGGTTGAAATTTCTCTAATTATTTATTCAAAATTCAAACTCTAGGAGATTATTCAAATGAAAAAATTAGCAACATTAACAGCATTAGCAAGTGCATTAACGATGGCAGTAGCGACAGCAGCACAGGCTGAATCAAAGTCAAGCAATACTGATAATACAGCAACACCTTGCGTGGGCGATAAATGTGTCAAAATGAAAGCAGCAGAAGGTAAATGTGGTGAAGGTAAATGCGGTGCAGACAAAGCTAAATCTGCTGAAGGTAAATGTGGCGAGGGTAAATGCGGTGCGAGCAAACCGAAAGCTGCTGAAGGCAAATGTGGCGAAGGTAAATGCGGTTCTAAATAAGAATAATAATTATGCTGGCGTAACAATTTATGCCAGCTTTTATTAAAAAAGGAGTTAATTATGAAATTACAAGGTGCTGGATTAGGTTATCGTCGGAATTTAGCTGAGGATTTTTTACAACTTCCCCCAAACAATGCTATTCAATTTATTGAAGTTGCACCAGAAAATTGGAGTAAAATGGGTGGAGTGGCACGTTATCAATTTGATCAAGCAGCAGAAAGATTTCCATTAGCAGTACATGGTCTTTCACTTTCTTTAGGTGGGCAAGCACCACTTGATCGCGAATTGCTCCGTAATACTAAAGCACTAATGAATCAATATAATTCATCTTTCTTTTCTGAACATTTAAGTTATTGTGAATGTGAAGGGCATTTATATGATTTATTACCTATGCCATTTACAGAAGAAGCTGTAAAACACGTTGCGCAACGAATACGTGATGTGCAAGATTTCTTAGGATTGCAAATTTCATTAGAAAATACTTCTTATTATTTGCATTCTCCTACTAGCACAATGAATGAAGTGGAATTTTTAAATGCTATTGCACAAGAGGCTGATTGTGGCATTCATTTAGATGTGAATAATATTTATGTTAATGGTGTTAATCACGGATTGCTTGATCCTCATGTCTTTTTAGATCAAGTGGATGTTAAACGTGTTAATTACATTCATATTGCAGGGCACGATGAAGAACATTCTGCTGCACAAGTTGTAGAGAATTCAGCAGATGAATCATTTAATAAAGTAAAAGGAGCATATCGCCATTTACCTGAATTATTAATTGATACACACGGAGAAGCTGTAAAAGGCACTGTATGGGATTTACTCGAATATGCCTATCAACGACTACCTACGATTCCCCCAACATTATTGGAGCGTGATTTCAACTTCCCTCCATTTGCAGAACTTTACGCCGAAGTTGAGCATATTGCACAATTACAGCAAAAATACGCTCACACAGAGGTAATGTCTTATGCAGCCTAAGTCATCACTGAAAGAAACTCAGCAAGCATTGGCAAATGCTATTCGGTTAGGAAATGCAGATCCTTTAAATAGTTATGCTGCAAACCGTTTAGCGGTATATACACGTTTAGTTCGTAATAATGCTTTTGGTTTTATTGATCGTTGTTTTGTTGAAGCACCATTGCATATTGAGCCAGAGTATTGGAAAAATGCTAAAGAAAATTTTGTACAAAATGGTAATGCGCATTCTCCTTATTTCCAAGATATTGCGGGAGAATTTCTCTTATTTTGTCAAGAAAAAGAGATATTTGATGCAAATATATTGGCATTGATGGATTTTGAAAATACACAATTACTTGCAGAAGTTTCTTTAGCCAAAGTGCCTGAAAAATTTGAGTGGGATAGACATAGCGTAATGCAATTATCTGGTGCAGCTTATTTAAAAAGTTATGAAGTTGATTTTTTATCAAGTGACTTTAAACAATTTGATGATACGCCCATTCAAGTTATTATATGGCGTGATAGTGATTTTAGGATTCAGCAACAAATCCTTTCAGAGTTAGATTACTGGTTGTTAAGTTATCTACAAGAACAACCAAATTCATTAGAAAATGTTTTGTCTGCACTTAATACAATGGTTGAAGACAGTACCTCAATAATCCCATTATTAGAGCAAGTATGGATGAAATGGGTTACATCTGAAGTAATTTATCCCGAACAAAGATAAAATTTTTGAAAATGCTGAGTAAGATGAAAATATTCATATTTTCATCTTATTTTTTATTGATATTTCGCAATTATTGCTAATTTAGATTAGCAAATATTCACATTTTAATCTGGCTTTGTTATTTAAACTTATCAATTTTATCCGATGAAATTTGTTGTATGTTTTTCGGATTATTTTGTATTTTTAGTCGCAATATTTTAATCACAATAAATAAAAATTCATTTATAGCTGTTTAATATGTAGAGTAAAATACCACAAAAATCTTGATTTATTTCTATTGTATTGTATATTTAACCAGTTTATTTGAGTGGGGGAAATATTATGCTACAAGAAATTGAATTAAAATTGGCGATTTCGCCACAAATAGGTATTGAATTGCCACAATATCTCGCAAAATTTACGATTTTAGAACATCAAAATTTATTTTTGGGCAACACCTATTATGATTATCCCGATTATTTTCTTGCTAAACAAAAAATGGGATTACGTATTCGTCAAGAAGAGCAAGAACTTACATTAACGCTTAAAACCAACGGTAAAGTTGTTGGTGGATTGCATAGTCGCCCAGAATATAATTTACTATTAACCGAAAAAGAAACGCCAACTAATGCGCAATTAAGAGAGCTTTATCCTTTTGAACAATTACCTCGTTCTACACTACAACCTATTTTCTCCACAGATTTTAACCGCACTTTTTGGTTAGTTGAATTTCAACAATCCAAAATTGAAGTGGCGTTCGATCAAGGCAAAATTATTGCAGGCGAATCTGAGCAACCGATTTGTGAAATTGAGTTTGAATTGAAATCTGGCAATGTGCAGGATCTTTTTGATTTTGTAGAAACCTTGCCTTTCGAAAGAGATATTTATTTTAGTAGTGCAAGTAAAGCGAAGCGTGGTTATTTGCTGGGCTCAAAACAATTTTTAACAGATTGGTTGAATAAATGGCGTGATTTCTTAAAAGAAAAACGAGAAGAAAGTGCGGTAGATTTTTATGTAAAATTTAATTCCGTGTTGAAAATGGAACAGAAACTTTTGGAAGAAACTTTATCCTTTTCTCCCGCACTTTTTAGCCAAGATTTTATGAAAACAGTGGAGCGAGTTGGGGCATTTTTTAATCTTTATCATTATTATGATGAAAATGGAAAAATCCTAGAAGCGGTGGCAACAGAAAAACAAAAAGAAACGCTCTTACCAGCTTTGTTAGAAAGCAATCAGAAAATCTTTGCTGAAATTCGTGATTTAATTCGTTTCCACAGTGAAACGAAAGACAATGAAAAAACTATTGAAAAATTGACCGCACTTTTGAAAAGTCGAGTTTATTTTGAGCGAATGATCAAATTAATGGAATTATCTTATGACCTAGGGTGGGTATACCTTAGGCTAATCTAAGTGCTACCCAGTTGGGGTGGTTTGGTGTTCCCCAAAGGGGGCTTTAACTATGGGTATATAAAGTGACCTAGGGTAGGTATACTCTAGGCTAGTCTCAGTGCTACCCCGTTGGGGTAGTTTGATGTTTCCCAAAGGGGAAGCATTATAACCATAATTAACTGAGGGGATTTAATGTAACCTAGGGTAGGTATACCCTAGGCTAGTCTCAGTGCTATCCCGTTGGGGTAGTTTGATGTTCCCCAAAGGGGGTAGTATACCCATAATTAATTATGGATATATAAAGTGACCTAGGGTAGGTATATCCTAGGCTAGTCTCAGTGCTACCCCGTTGGGGTCGTTTGATGTTCCCCAAAGGGGAACCACTATAAACATAAATTAACCGTGGGTATACTTACCCACGGGAAGAGCTATCCCTTTGCGGTAGTTTGACGTTCCCCAAAGGGGGCTAGTATAACCATAATTAACTGTGGGGATTTAATGTAACCTAGGGTAGGTATACTCTAGGCTAGTCTCAGTGCTACCCCGTTGGGGTCGTTTGATGTTTCCCAAAGGGGAAGCATTATAACCATAATTAACTTAGGGGATTTAATGTAACCTAGGGTAGGTATACCCTAGGCTAGTCTCAGTGCTACACTGTTGGGGTAGTTTGATGTTTCCCAAAGGGGGTAGTATACCCATAATTAATTATGGATATATAAAGTGACCTAGGGTAGGTATATCCTAGGCTAGTCTCAGTGCTACCCCGTTGGGGTCGTTTGATGTTCCCCAAAGGGGAACCACTATAAACATAAATTAACCGTGGGTATACTTACCCACGGGAAGAGCTATCCCTTTGCGGTAGTTTGATGTTCCCCAGATGGAACCACTATAACCATAATTAACTGTGGGTATACTTACCCACAGCAAATACGGAGAATGAAATGGCTAAAGCCCCGAAAACAGCTTATGTATGTAACGATTGTGGTGCAGAGTTTTCTCGTTGGCAAGGGCAATGTTCGGCTTGTAAAGCGTGGAATACAATCACGGAAGTGCGGTTAATTTCCACGGCAAAATCAAAAAATGATCGTTTTAGTGGCTATGCGGGGGAAACTCAGGCAAAAATTCAAACGCTCTCTGAAATTAGTTTGCAAGAAACTCCTCGTTTTTCCAGTGGCTTTAATGAATTAGATCGTGTGCTGGGCGGTGGAGTTGTACCGGGCAGTGCGATTTTAATTGGTGGGCATCCTGGTGCAGGGAAAAGTACCTTATTACTACAAGTTATGTGTGGTTTAGCGAAAAATATGACCGCACTTTATGTGACGGGAGAGGAATCATTACAACAGGTTGCGATGCGTGCAAGTCGATTGGGATTGCCAAAGGATCAATTAAAAATGTTGTCAGAAACCTCTGTGGAACAGATTTGTAATTTGGCGGATCAGTTAAAACCGCAAATTATAGTGGTAGACTCGATTCAAGTAATGCATCTGGCGGATATTCAATCATCGCCAGGCAGTGTGGCACAAGTGCGTGAATGTGCTTCTTTCCTCACTCGTTATGCTAAAACCCGACAAGTCGCCATTATTATGGTGGGGCATGTAACGAAAGACGGTACCCTTGCAGGGCCGAAAGTGTTAGAGCATGCCATTGATTGTTCATTACTATTAGAAGGCGAGGCCGATTCTCGCTATCGTACTTTGCGTAGCCATAAAAACCGTTTTGGTGCAGTGAATGAATTAGGTGTATTTGGTATGACCGAACAAGGTTTGCGAGAAGTGAAAAATCCATCGGCGATCTTTTTAAGTCGTGGAGATGAGATTACATCAGGCAGTTCCGTGATGGTGCTTTGGGAAGGCACCCGCCCTCTTTTAGTTGAAATTCAAGCTTTAGTAGATCATTCAATGTTGGCGAATCCTCGCCGTGTTGCGGTGGGATTAGAGCAAAATCGTTTGTCGTTGTTATTGGCGGTTTTACATAGACACGGAGGTTTGCAAATGGCGGATCAAGATGTCTTTGTAAATGTCGTTGGTGGTGTAAAAGTTAGTGAAACAAGTGCGGATTTGGCTTTGTTGCTTGCATTAATTTCTAGTTTTCGTAATCGCCCTTTGCCACAAGATTTAGTGATTTTTGGCGAAGTTGGATTAGCGGGAGAAATTCGTCCTGTGCCAAGTGGACAGGAACGTATTAGCGAGGCTGCAAAACACGGTTTTAAACGTGCTATTGTTCCTTTTGGTAATAAGCCGAAAAGTGCGGTCGAAAATATGCAGGTTTTTACTGTAAAAAAACTCACGGATGCGCTCGCTGTGTTAGATAATTTATAAAAAAATCATTGCCTACTGAAAATGAAAGTGAAATTCTGTAGAATAGCTGTTCCTTTTTATGTGTAAAGAAATAAAGAAAATGGAAAAAAAACGAAATAAAGCATTGGATGCGATAGATATAAAAATTCTGAATGAATTACAACGCAACGGTAAAATTTCTAATATCGATTTGTCGAGAAAAGTGGGGCTTTCGCCAACGCCTTGTTTAGAACGAGTTAAACGTTTGGAAAAACAAGGTGTGATTATGGGGTATCGCGCGCTGTTAAATCCAGAATTATTGGATGCGCCATTACTAGTAATTGTTGAAATTACATTAGTACGGGGTAAGCCCGATGTGTTTGAAGAATTTAATGCGGCGATTCAAGAGTTAGATGAAATTCAAGAATGCCATTTGGTATCGGGCGATTTTGATTATTTATTAAAAACTCGTGTGGCAGATATGGCTGAATACCGAAAATTGCTGGGGACGACATTATTGCGTTTACCAGGTGTAAATGATACCCGTACTTATGTTGTGATGGAAGAAGTAAAACAAACCAATTTCCTTGTATTGAAATAATATGATTAAACAAATTACAGAACGATTTACGCCAAGACAGTATTTAGCTGAATTTTTGCTAGGATTGACCGCACTTTTTGGACTTTATTTGATTGTTGCTTGGTCAAGTTATACGCCCCTTGATAATTCTTGGGCTACAGCCAGCGCGTATGGAAACACAATTAATAAAGTGGGGACATTTGGAGCGTGGATAATCGATCTTTTTTTTGTTTTTTTTGGCTATGTCGCCCATATTATTCCTTTCACCGCTTTTCTCGTGCCTATTTATTTATTGAAAACAAAAGCAGTTAAACACCTTTCCTGTACTCGAATTATTTTACGTAGTTTTGGCTTTACAATGCTGATTATTGGGCTTTGTGTAGTGAGTATGTTGCTTTTATCAAGTAATACTTTTTATTTGAGTGGCGGCGTATTGGGAGGATCGCTTGTTGTAAATTGGTTTTATCCTGTATTAGGTAAATTCGGTTCAATTTTAATTGGTTTTGTGTTTGCTTTAATTGGTTTTATTTTTTGTTCTGGCGCATCATTAATTCGATTAATTGTTGCATTTTATTATTGGCTAACAATGAAGAATGAGCAATCAGAAAAAGCTGAACAAGAAAAATCAACAGAAGCATTAGAGCAAATTGTGATTGTAAAATCAGATCGTTCAGAAACAGAAAATCTAGATCAAAATCATCTCAATGTAGAACAAAACAGTGAAATAGAAACAGTAAAGCCATCATTAGAAGCAGAAAATATTTCAATTGACGCATCTTCATCACATTTAATTAATATTAGCGGGTTAAATCCAGAGGTTTCTATAAAATCAGAATATGAACTTGCTAACGAAGATAGTGAAAAACCGCAATTTTCTTTTGGGTTTGAGTCTGAAAGCTTGCCTAGTGTGAATTTATCGAGCGACGCGCATGGACAAACAGTAAGTAAAAATGATTTTGTCGCAGTTTGGAATAAGCCTGTAAAAACAGTTGTTCAAGAAGATTTAGCAATTAATCAAAGTGCGGATGATTTTACGCAAGTTTCTTTGCTGGCAAATGATGAAATGCCAACAGTTTCATTAAAATCAACCTCTGATACTGAAATGGCAAATAATCATTTTGCTACTCAAGTTGATGAAAAGGTAGATTTAGAAAAAGATGAAGTGAAATTTAACGTATCCTCCTTACAGGATAATGCGGGTGCAGTTCAATTAGACAAAAATCAAGAGCCTAATTATAAAGGTTATAGCGGTAGCTTGATTCATCCTGCATTCCAACTGCAAACAACAAAACGTGAAAAACCGAGTACACCATTACCTAGTTTGGATTTGCTTTTAAAATATCCGCCAAATGAACAACGCATTACACCAGATGAAATAATGGAAACCTCACAGCGTATTGAACAGCAATTACGCAATTTTAATGTAAAAGCGAGCGTAAAAGATGTGCTTGTTGGCCCTGTTGTTACGCGTTATGAATTAGAATTACAGCCGGGTGTGAAAGCATCAAAAGTCACGAGCATCGATACCGATTTAGCAAGAGCATTGATGTTTCGTTCTATTCGTGTGGCAGAGGTTATTCCGGGTAAACCTTATATTGGTATTGAAACACCAAATCTTCATCGTCAAATGGTTCCATTACATGATGTGTTAGATAGTAATGAATTCCGTGATAGCAAGGCAACTTTACCTATTGCTTTAGGTAAAGATATTAGCGGCAAACCAGTGATTGTTGATTTAGCGAAAATGCCACATTTGTTGGTAGCAGGCTCCACGGGATCGGGTAAGTCTGTTGGTGTGAATACGATGATTTTAAGTTTACTTTATCGTGTTCAGCCAGAAGATGTGAAATTCATCATGATCGATCCTAAAGTTGTCGAACTTTCTGTTTATAATGATATTCCGCATTTACTGACACCAGTTGTAACGGATATGAAAAAAGCGGCTAATGCGTTGCGTTGGTGTGTAGATGAAATGGAACGCCGTTATCAGTTGCTTTCTGCTCTACGAGTACGCAATATTGAAGGTTTTAACGAAAAAATCGATGAATACGAAGCAATGGGAATGCCAGTGCCGAATCCAATTTGGCGACAGGGTGATACAATGGATGCAATGCCCCCCGCATTGAAAAAATTGAGTTATATTGTGGTTATTGTCGATGAGTTTGCTGATTTAATGATGGTGGCGGGTAAGCAAATCGAAGAACTGATTGCACGGTTGGCACAAAAAGCGCGAGCTATTGGTATCCATTTAATTTTAGCCACACAACGCCCCTCTGTGGATGTGATTACTGGTTTAATTAAAGCAAATATTCCAAGTCGCATTGCTTTTACCGTTGCAAGTAAAATTGATTCACGCACTATCCTTGATCAAGGTGGCGCAGAGGCTCTTTTGGGTCGTGGAGATATGCTTTATTCTGGACAAGGTTCATCTGATTTAATTCGCGTACACGGAGCCTATATGAGTGATGACGAAGTAATTAATATTGCGGATGATTGGCGAGCACGTGGTAAACCTGATTATATTGATGGCATTTTAGAAAGCGCAGAGGATGAGGAAAGTACAGAAAAAGGGATATCAAGCAGTGGAGAATTAGATCCGCTCTTTGATGAAGTAATGGATTTTGTTATTAATACTGGTACAACTTCAGTATCTTCTATTCAACGTAAATTCAGCGTAGGTTTTAACCGAGCCGCTCGCATTATGGATCAAATGGAAGAACAAGGGATTGTAAGCCCAATGCAAAATGGTAAGCGTGAGATTTTATCGCATCGTCTAGAATATTAATTTAAAAGGAAAGTAAAATGAAAAAAACAACCTTAAAATTTGCCGCACTTACCTTACTTGGTTTGAGTAATTTTGCATTGGCTGATGCGGCAAGTGAATTGCAAATGCGTTTGGATAAAGTCGATGTTTTAAGCGCAGAATTTGTGCAAACAGTGACTTCTGGAAGTGGCAAAAATGTTCAACAAGGAAGTGGCAAACTTCAAATTAAACGCCCAAATTTATTCCGTATGGAGACTAAAACCCCTCAAGAAACCCAGATTATTTCTGATGGTAAAACCTTATGGTTCTATGATCCATTTGTGCAACAAGTAACGGCACAATGGGTTAAAGATGCGGTAAATAACACGCCTTTCGTGTTGCTTACCAGTGATGATAAGACCCATTGGTATCAATATACGGTAACACAACAAGCGGACACCTTTGTGTTAAAACCAACCTTATCAACAAGCAACATTAAGCAATTTGATATTCGTGTCGATGCCAATGGCGTATTAAGAAATTTCAGTACGACCGAGAAAGATGGTCAAACCAATCTTTATGTTTTACGTAACATTACTAATCAAACGTTGTCTGATAGTTTGTTCCAATTCAAGCCAGAAAAAGGCGTTGAAGTGGATGATCAACGTAAAAAATAACAAATGATCATTTTAAATAAGGGCGTAGAAATACGCCCTTCAATTTTGTGAGAAATAAAAATGTCTAACCTCAATTTTGATTTTGCCGAAAATGATTTTCGTCCACTGGCGGCAAGAATGCGTCCAACGAGTCTAGAACAATATTTTGGGCAAAGCCATTTAATTGGCGAGGGTAAACCACTGCGAAAAGCGATTCAAGCTGGCCATATTCATTCAATGATTTTGTGGGGACCACCAGGTACGGGGAAAACAACGCTCGCAGAAATCATAGCGCAACGTATTAATGCAGAAGTGGAGCGAATTTCTGCGGTGACGAGTGGTATCAAAGAAATTCGTGAAGCGATTGATCGTGCAAAACAAAATCGTCTTGCGGATCGCAAAACTATCTTGTTTGTGGATGAAGTGCATCGTTTTAATAAAAGCCAGCAAGATGCATTTTTACCGCACATTGAAGACGGAACCGTTATTTTTATTGGGGCGACAACAGAAAATCCATCTTTTGAGCTAAATAATGCGTTGCTTTCTCGTGCTAGAGTGTATGTACTGAAATCACTTACAACGGCTGAAATTGAACAAGTTTTGCAGCAAGCTGTGGAAGATCCTGAACGAGGATTAGGTAAAGAGCGGTTAATTTTAGAAGAGAATTTACTGCAAGTACTTGCCGAATATGTCAATGGGGATGCACGATTAGCCTTGAATTGCCTTGAATTAATGGTGGATATGGCGGATGAAACGGGAAATGGAAAGAAAATTGACCGCACTTTATTAAAAGAAGTCTTAGGCGAACGCCAAGCGAGATTTGATAAACAAGGCGATCGTTTCTATGATTTAATTTCTGCACTACATAAATCTGTTCGCGGTTCTGCACCAGATGCTGCATTGTATTGGTATGCACGAATTTTAACAGCAGGGGGAGACCCTCTGTATGTTGCTCGACGATTACTTGCTATTGCTTCAGAAGATGTGGGAAATGCAGATCCTCGTGCTATGCAAGTCGCATTGGCTGCATGGGATTGCTTTACTCGCGTGGGGGCTTATGAAGGGGAGCGAGCCATTGCTCAAGCCATTATTTATCTTGCGGTTGCTCCAAAAAGTAATGCGGTCTATACTGCGTTTAATATTGCAAAACAGCAAGCGAAAGATTTGCCAGATTATGATGTTCCCCCACATTTACGCAATGCGCCGACTAATTTAATGAAAGAGCTTGGCTATGGTGCTGAATATCGTTATGCCCACGATGAACCTAACGCTTATGCGGCAGGCGAAAATTATTTCCCGCCTGAATTAAAAGACACTCAATATTATTTTCCGACAAATAGAGGTATGGAAATTCAGATTAAGGAAAAACTAGAACGATTACGTGAGCAAGATAAAAGTGCGGTGAAAAAACGGTATAAATAATTTTAATTTAGGATTTTTTAAAATGGAATGAAAGTGCGGTCAATTTTGAAAACTTTTTTTAAATTGACCGCACTTTTTTTAGTTAATCTCTTAAGCAAATCTTTTCAAATTCATTGAAGAATGTTGGAAAGGTTTTGGCAGTACATTTTGGATCTAAAATCGTCACTGGTGTGTTTGATAGTGCGATTAGAGAAAAACACATTGCCATACGGTGATCGTTATAGGTCTCAATATTGGCATGTTTAAATTGATTGAGTGCAAGCGGTTGAATACGAATAAAATCTTCGCCTTCTTCGACTTCAGCACCAACTTTACGTAGCTCTGTTGCCATTGCTGTTAATCGATCTGTTTCTTTCACACGCCAGTTATAAATATTGCGAATGACGGTTTCGCCGTTGGCAAAAAGAGCCGTGCTTGCAATTGTCATTGCTGCATCTGGAATGTGGTTCATATCCATATCAATGCCATGCAATTCAGCACGTTCGGCTTGGATAAAATCCTCTCCCCAAGTGATTTTTGCCCCCATTTTTTCTAATACATCAGCAAATAAACGATCGCCCTGAATAGAGTTTTTGCCAATGCCTGTTACTTTCACTTTGCCTTTAATTGCTCCAGCTGCGAGAAAGTAAGAGGCTGATGAGGCATCCCCTTCTACCAAATATTTATTAGGCGAAATATAGGATTGATTGCCTTTAATGTAGAATTTTTGATAGTGCTGGTTTTCAACCTGAACACCAAAATCTCGCATCATTGCAAGCGTAATATCAATATAGGGTTTAGAAACTAATTCGCCGATAATTTCGATTTCTGTATCATTTTCTGCAAGTGGCGCAGACATTAAAAGTGCGGTCAAAAATTGAGATGAAATTGAACCATCAATTTTGACTTTTCCACCTTTTATCCCTTTGTTGCGAATTGCGAGCGGGGGATAACCTTCATTTTCTAAGTAGCGAATATTAGCCCCCGCTTGGCGTAAAGCATCGACTAAATGAAGAATAGGCCGTTCTTTCATACGAGGCTCGCCAGTTAAGATGATTTCGCTTTCGGTACTTCCTTTTAAGCAAAGCGCAGCGGTTAATGGGCGCATTGCCGTCCCCGCATTGCCAAGAAATAGCGAAAGATTGTCCTGTATATTGAATGCTCCGCCCAATCCCTCTATTTCACAAATAGTTTTATCATCAGACAGTTGATAGCGTACGCCCAATGCTTTTAGGGCGTTAAGCATATGTTGAATATCATCGCTATCTAATAAATTGGTTACTTTTGTTGTGCCTTTCGCTAAGGCGGCTAAAAGTAATGCGCGATTTGATAAACTTTTAGAACCTGGTAAATTAATTGTTCCTTCAACCGCACTTATTGGTGCAAGAGTAATTTTTTCCATTACAACACCACCGTTTTATTTTTATAAACAAAAATTCTATCGTGTAAAGCGAGATCAAGGGCGCGACTTAGCACGGTTTTTTCCACATCACGACCAGCACGCATCATCGCTTCTGCATTATAAGTATGATCTACATTAATCACATTTTGCATAATGATTGGGCCTTGATCTAATTCGTTATTAATAAAATGTGCAGTTGCGCCAATAATTTTTACACCTCGTTCATAGGCTTGTTGATAAGGTTTTGCACCAATAAAAGCAGGTAAGAATGAATGGTGGATATTAATCACTCGATTTGGATAACGCGCGACAAATTCAGGATTTAACACACGCATATATTTAGCGAGAACAATATAATCTGGCGTATATTCATCAATTTTTTCTGCCAGTAATTTGTCGTGTTCCACACGGGTTAAGTTTTCGTGGCTAATCAAATGAAATGGAATATTAAAACGTTCAACAAGTTCACGTAAATTATCGTGGTTGCCGATGACTGCCGCAATTTCTACATCAAGCGCACCATAATAATTTTTCATTAAAATATCGCCAAGGCAGTGAGCTTCTTTTGTGACTAAAATTACAATTCGCTTACATTGGGTGCTAATTAATCGACAATTCGTTCCTTCGGGTAAGCTATATTTTAGATCTTCTAATAAAGTAGTTTCGTTAAAAATACCTTCCAATTCTGTACGCATAAAGAAATGCTTGGTTTCAAAATCTACAAATTCATTATTATGCAGAATATTTAGTTGATGTTTGTAACAAATATTAGTTATTTTTGCGATTAAGCCTTTATCATCAGGGCAATCAGTGAGTAATATTTTTTTTTCGATCATAATGTTGTGTGCTATGTTTAGATAAAAAAATAGAACCCATAAAAATGAGTTCTAGTTTCAAATAGAAAAATTAAATTTCAAAATCAGATAATGATTTACCTTTGTTCAATGCATTTTGAATTGGACGTGGTGTGCGACCTTGACCCGTCCAAGTTTTATGCTCGCCATTTTCATCAATAAAGGCATATTTTGCAGGGCGTGGAGCACGTTTTGCTCGAGTGGATACAGTTGTTGTACCAAAAATTTCGCGTAATTCTTCAGGCGTAATACCTTCTTTTTCCATTAATTCTTTATATTTAGCTAAACGCTCTTTTCGCTCTGTCTCTGCTTTAATTAATTCTGCTTCATTAGCACGTTTTTCTTCGATAGCTGTTTGTAATTTTTCTAGGGCATTTTCTGCTTGTTCTAACGTTAATTCACGTACAGCTGCGCGTAAACTACGAAGATTTGTTAAACCTCTTACTAATTCGTTCATAATAAACCTCAATAAATAACATTCAATGTGGGAAATTTATTTAATAATAGAGAAAATAAAATTTATTGTAAATATCTATTATTAAATAAATAGTCGAAACAGATATATATTTATATTTTTTTGTGTTTATTTTCTTTATATTTTTATTCGAGTTTATAAATTTTTTACAAAATCTGTTGGCATTTTGTTTGTTTTACGGTAATCTCTCGACTTACTACAAAAGTAGAGGCGCAATTATTATAAGTATTTTTTCAGAGTGGATAACGAAGAAGAAAAAAGAAAGGAATAGTTGCCGAAATCAAATAAAAGTCATTTTGTTTGGTTGGTGGCGTACTCGAAAGGGGCGGCACTGTCATAGTTTTTCTGATTAACTATGGAGCGCTACGGTTGTTCTGGTCTTATTCTGTCCTGTGCTTTCCGTTCTCTCCATTAATTATAGGTATTATTTAATGGAACTTATTGATTTTTCATCATCTGTTTGGTCAATCGTCCCTGCTTTGTTGGCGATAATTTTGGCGATAGCAACTCGCCGTGTTTTGGTTTCCCTTAGTGCGGGGATTATTATTGGATCATTAATGTTAAGCGATTGGCAAATCGGCAGCGCATTTAATTATTTGGTAAAAAATGTGGTTTCTTTGGTTTATGCTGATGGTGAAATCAATTCAAATATGAACATTGTTTTGTTCTTATTATTGCTTGGTGTTTTAACCGCACTTTTAACCGTATCAGGCAGTAATCGTGCCTTTGCTGAATGGGCGCAAAGCCGTATTAAAGGTCGTCGCGGTGCTAAATTATTAGCGGCATCATTGGTTTTTGTTACTTTTATTGACGATTATTTCCATAGTCTCGCCGTAGGCGCAATTGCTCGTCCTGTGACAGATCGTTTTAAAGTTTCTCGTGCGAAACTTGCTTATATTTTAGATTCAACGGCTGCACCGATGTGTGTAATGATGCCTGTTTCAAGTTGGGGTGCATATATTATTACTTTAATAGGTGGTTTATTAGCGACTTATTCCATTACAGAATATACGCCAATTGGTGCATTCGTAGCAATGAGTTCAATGAACTTCTATGCAATTTTTTCCATTATTATGGTGTTTTTTGTGGCATATTTTTCTTTTGATATTGCTTCAATGGTGCGTCACGAAAAATTAGCTTTGGAAAATGCAGAAGATCAGTTGGAAGAAGAAACGGGTGCAAAAGGTCACGTGCGTAATCTTATATTACCTATTTTAGTTTTAATTATTGCTACAGTTTCAATGATGATTTACACGGGAGCTGAGGCATTGGCTGCGGATGGCAAAGTGTTTAGTGTTTTAGGTGCATTTGAAAACACAGTAGTAGGAACATCTTTGGTTGTAGGTGGATTCTGTTCAATTATTATTTCTACTTTATTAATTATCCTTGATCGTCAAGTGAGTGTTCCTGAATATGCACGTTCTTGGATTGTGGGAATTAAATCAATGTCAGGCGCAATCGCAATTTTATTTTTTGCTTGGACAATTAATAAAATCGTAGGCGATATGCAAACAGGTAAATATTTATCTTCTCTTGTGTCAGGTAATATTCCAATGCAATTTTTGCCTGTTATACTTTTTGTTCTTGGTGCAGCGATGGCGTTCTCAACAGGTACGAGCTGGGGGACATTTGGCATTATGTTACCAATTGCTGCAGCAATGGCAGCGAATGCGGCACCAGAATTATTGCTCCCTTGTTTATCTGCAGTAATGGCAGGGGCTGTATGTGGAGACCATTGCTCGCCAGTGTCGGATACAACAATTTTGTCTTCAACGGGAGCAAAATGTAATCATATTGATCACGTTACTACTCAGCTTCCTTATGCTGCTACAGTTGCAACAGCAACAGCTATTGGTTACATTGTTGTAGGGTTTACTTATTCAGGTTTAGCTGGTTTTGTAGCAACGGCAGTTTCATTGATTGTCATTGTATTTGCAGTTAAAAAACGCTAAAAGTGTGATCTAATTCAAAAAATTGAATAAAAAATAATATTTTTACTATTTTATAAAATGCGGCATTTTGTCGCATTTTTTTATTTTTATTAATAAAAGATTTTATAAAAAACTAAATTTTCATTTATTTTTGGTTTTTTATATTTTTTTAATTAATTTTTTTGTTGTTTTAGTGGCTAGACAAATTTTTTTTACTTTGTATGATGTGAAACATCGACATAACCTGTTCGTATTTTTAAAAGTGCGGTGAATTTAAGGAGTGAAAAATGAAGAAGTTATCTGGCGCAGAGATGGTGGTTCAATCTTTACGCGATGAAGGCGTAGAGTATGTATTTGGTTATCCTGGTGGGGCGGTATTAGATATTTATGATGCAATTCATACACTAGGTGGTATTGAACATATTTTAGTTCGCCACGAACAAGCCGCGGTGCATATGGCGGATGGTTACTCACGTTCAACGGGTAAAGTTGGATGTGTACTTGTGACTTCGGGACCTGGTGCAACAAATGCTATCACTGGCATTTTAACGGCTTATACAGATTCCGTTCCTATGGTTATCATTTCGGGTCAGGTTATGAGTAATTTAATTGGCAGTGATGCTTTCCAAGAATGCGATATGCTAGGTATTTCTCGTCCCGTTGTTAAACATAGCTTTATTGTAAAAAAAGCGGAAGATATTCCAACTACCTTGAAAAAAGCCTTTTATATTGCCTCAACGGGTCGTCCAGGCCCTGTTGTGGTGGATATTCCAAAAGACACTGTAAATCCGAATTTTAAATATCCTTATGAATACCCAGAATCTGTAGAGTTACGCTCTTATAATCCCACAGTAAATGGACACAAAGGTCAAATTAAAAAAGCGTTAAAAGCACTTTTAGTGGCGAAGAAACCAATACTTTTTGTCGGTGGTGGCGCGATTGCTGCTGAATGTAGTAAACAGTTAATTCAATTTGCACAACGTTTAAATTTGCCAGTGACTTCATCATTAATGGGATTAGGAGCTTATCCAAGTACAGATAAACAATTCTTAGGTATGTTGGGTATGCACGGTACTTTAGAAGCCAATACGGCAATGCACGAAAGTGATCTTATTTTGGGGATTGGCGTTCGTTTTGATGATCGCACGACAAATAATTTAGAAAAATATTGCCCAAATGCAAAAGTGATTCATATTGATATTGATCCAACTTCGATTTCTAAAAATGTGCCAGCTGCGATTCCAATTGTCGGAAATGCGAAAAATGTATTGGAAGAATTTTTGAGTTTATTGAATGAAGAAGGCTTGAGATCGCAAACAGATCTTGAAAGTTGGTGGCAAGAAATCAACCAATGGAAAGCAAAAAACTGTTTGGAATTTGACCGCACTTCTGGCGTGATTAAACCACAACAAGTAATAGAAGCCGTATATCGCCTCACGAAAGGACAAGCCTATGTCGCTTCTGATGTAGGTCAGCACCAAATGTTTGCTGCGTTACATTATCCATTCGATGAACCTCGTCATTGGATTAATTCTGGCGGTGCTGGCACAATGGGTTTTGGTTTTCCTGCGGCACTAGGTGTGAAATTAGCTCATCCTGAAGGAACTGTTGTTTGCGTTACTGGCGATGGTAGTATTCAAATGAATATTCAAGAGCTTTCCACCGCAACCCAATATGGCATTCCTGTTGTCATTATTTGTTTGAATAATCATTTCTTAGGAATGGTAAAACAATGGCAAGACTTAATTTATTCTGGTCGTCATTCACAAACCTATATGAATTCCTTGCCTGATTTTGTGAAATTGGCTGAATCTTACGGTCACGTAGGAATAAAAATTGCTACCCCCGATGAACTTGAAAGCAAATTGCAAGAAGCATTCAGTATTAAAAATAAATTAGTATTTGTGGATATTAATGTAGATGAATCTGAACACGTTTATCCAATGCAAATTCGTGGTGGCGCAATGAATGAAATGATTTTAAGTAAACCTCAAGAGGAGACAAACTAATGCGTAGAATTTTATCTGTTTTACTCGAAAATGAATCGGGAGCATTGTCGCGTGTTGTTGGTTTATTCTCTCAACGTGCCTTTAATATTGAAAGTTTGACGGTGGCACCAACGGATGATCCAACGCTTTCCCGAATGACTATTGAAGCGGTGGGCGATGCTCAGGCATTGGAGCAAATCGAAAAACAACTCCATAAATTAGTGGATGTGTTCAAAGTGGTTAATTTAAGTGAGCAGGAACATATAGAACGAGAAATTGTTTTAGCGAAAGTAAGAGCAGTGGGATCATCTCGCGATGAAATTAAACGATTAGCGGATATTTTCCGTGGTCAAATTGTAGATGTTACACCTAAATCTTATACGATCCAATTAAGCGGTACAAATGATAAAGTTGATGCGTTTATTTCTGCACTGAAAGAAGAAACCACATTATTAGAAATTGTTCGTTCTGGCTTGATTAGTGTATCTCGTGGAGAAAAGAATATTCTCTAAAGTAGGGGCGTAAAGTGTGGAAATATTTTAATAAAATTTTTATCGCACTTTATTAAAAACGTTGTTGTTTTAAGGTTTTAATAAAAAAATCGTGACCAAGTTCACAAATCTAAAAATATGTATTTGCATAACTGATCGGATTTCTTTATTCTGAAACCACTAAAAACAAGTGCTATCTTAAATAGCCGACATCTATTTTGCTTTCCGAGTAGTGCCCCATTGGGGCACTTTTTTTATGTTTATTTACAGAATAAAAAATCCCTTTCGTAAGAAAGGGATTTAATTATCGAAATTACATTTTTTCTACGGTTTTAATACCGAGTAACTCTAAACCTTGTTTCAAGGTTTTTTCCGTTAATAATGCTAATTTCAAACGACTTAATTTTACGGCCTCATCTTCAGCATTTAAAATTGGGCAATGCTCGTAGAATGACGAGAAGATGCCTGCTAGTTCGTATAAATAAGCACAAAGCACGTGTGGTGTGCCTTCTTTTCCGACAGTTTGCACGGCTTCTTCAAATTGTAGAAGTTTGATTGCAAGCGTTCTTTCTTTATCATCTTTAATAGTTAAAGGTGCAGCCAAAAGTGCGGTCGAATTTATATTAGTTTTATTAAAGATCGAACGAATGCGGGTGTAAGCATATTGCATATAAGGTGCAGTGTTACCTTCGAAACTTAACATATTATCCCAATCAAAAACGTAATCAGTAGTACGGTTTTTGGAGAGATCTGCATATTTCACCGATCCAATACCGACAGCCTCAATCACGGCTTCTTTTTCATCATTAGATAAATTTGTATTTTTTTCATTAATTAATACAGTGGCGCGTTCGATGGCTTCATCTAATAGATCGGCTAATTTTACCGTGCCACCAGTACGAGTTTTAAATGGCTTGCCATCTTTACCAAGCATCATCCCAAAGTTTTTATGCTCTAATGAGAAACTGTCTGGTACATAACCTGCTTTACGAGTAATTAACCAAGCTTGTTGCATATGTTGGCTTTGGCGAGTATCTGAAAAAACAAGTACGCGATTAGCTTTTAATGTTTCATAACGATATTTTGCTGCAGCAATATCAGTTGTAGTATAAAGAAAACCGCCGTCTTTTTTCTGAACGATCACGCCCATTGGGTCGCCATCTTTATTTTTAAATTCATCTAAATAAACAACCAATGCACCATCATTTTCTACAGCCAAACCTTGTTTTTTAAGATCTTCTACAATGCGTGGTAACATAGGATTATAAAGACTTTCGCCCATTACATCTTTCTCGGTTAAAGTGACGTTTAAGCGATCATAGTTATGCTGATTTTGTTGCATAGTAATATCGACTAAACGTTTCCACATAGCTCGACAATATTCATCTCCACTTTGTAATTTCACGACGTAATTACGCGCTTTTTCTGCGAATACTTCATCTTCATCGTAATGTTTTTTGGCTTCGCGATAAAAGGCTTCAAGATCTTGTAATTCCATTTCACTGGCGTGTTCATTTTGCATTTTTTCAAGATAAGCAATAAGCATTCCGAATTGCGTTCCCCAGTCGCCTACGTGATTAGCGCGGATGACATTGTGACCTAAAAACTCAAGGGTTCTAGCTACAGCATCGCCGATTATTGTAGAGCGTAAATGACCTACGTGCATTTCTTTTGCTACGTTTGGAGAGGAATAATCAATCACAACTGTTTGTTTATTGGTAGCTTGAATACCTAAATTTTTGTGGGAAAGTGCAGCTGAAATTTCAGTTGCTAGCCAAGTTGGATTTAAGAAAATATTGATAAAACCTGGACCTGCAATTTCTAATTTTTCTGCAATATCAGATAGTTGAAGATTATCTAAAACTTTTTGAGCAAATTCTCGTGGATTTAAACCTAATTTTTTTGCTGCAGCCATAATGCCATTGGCTTGATAATCGCCAAATTGTGGTTTGCCTGATTGACGAACAAGCGCATCGCAAGATTGATCAGCACCTGCAAGAATCATCGCTTGTTTAATTTTATCGGATAGAATAGATTGAATATTCACGTTTTTTCCTATGTTCAAATTGAATAATAAAAATAATCGGTTATGATACCGTTCTTTGTATATTTCTCAAAGGGACAAAATGACAAATTTACAGGAAAATTTGACCGCACTTTCAGCAGATTTAGCAACATTTGAAAGAAAAATTCAGCATTTAGCCAAAGAAATGACAATAGATCTGTCTCACTATGAAATCGATCATCTTGCATTACGGGTAAATACTGAGCAAAGTGCTAAAAATTGGCTGATACTTTTATTAAAGTGCGGTAGAATTTTATCTGATAATATTGTTAATGGTCGTAAGATTTATCTTATTGAATTAGAAAAACCAGTTAAATTTGCCAATCAATTTGTGGATATTATTGAACTTCCACTTCCTAAAAATAAAAAATATCCAATTGAAGGTTGGGAACATATTGAGATTGTAGTGCCATTTTTACCGAATGAATCGATAAATGAATGGATTGACCGTGTTAGTATGTATTTTTTATGGGACAAATTAACTCAATTAACCATTAAAGTGAGCGAGCCTAAGGTGGATGGGGAAAGATTACCAAATCCATCTATTGCAGTAAGTTTTACGGATAAAACAGTAAATCATACTTGCATTAAGGTTCATCCTTATTCTATTAAAAAAATACTTGAGGTTTAGTAAAAATGAATAAATTATCACTTGCATTCGTTGTTTTAGCAACAGTAGGCTTGAGTGCTTGTTCTTCTTTCCAAAAAGATGAAAATGCTTATAAAGGTCAAATCGTTTTTAGCCAAATGGAAGGCGAAAATCTAAAATTAACTGTTCGTAAAAATGATTGTTCTGGTAACCAGCAAAAAGGAGAGGAAGTTATTATTGTGCATAAGTATGATTCAACTCTTGCTGTTGGGGCTTGTGTGACGGTGTCTAATAATAGCCAAGTAAAGAATATTTCATCATTTTCGCCAAGAAATCCATTTTAATTCTTTTAAATTAAGGATATAGATATGAAAAAGAAAACACTAGTATTGGCTATTTTAACTATTTTTAGTGTGGCTGGATGTACGAATACAGATATTTTTAGCGGCGATGTGTATAGTGCATCTCAAGCAAAGGAAGCGCGTTCAATTACTTATGGTACGATTGTTTCTGTACGTCCTGTTAAAATCCAAGCTGATAATCAAGGTGTAGTTGGTACGCTTGGTGGCGGTGCGTTAGGTGGTATTGCGGGTAGTGCAATTGGCGGTGGTCGTGGTCAAGCTATCGCAGCAGTAGTTGGTGCGATTGGTGGTGCAGTAGCTGGAAGCAAAATCGAAGAAAAAATGAGTCAAGTAAACGGTGCTGAACTTGTAATTAAGAAAGATGATGGTCAAGAGATCGTTGTTGTTCAAAAGGCTGACAGCAGTTTTGTAGCTGGTCGTCGAGTTCGTATTGTTGGTGGTGGCTCAAACTTAAATGTTTCTGTGTTATAACTAATAGCATTAAAGTCTAATATGATTAATCAGTGTCTTAACTTAGTGAGGCACTGATTTTTTTATAATTAAATTTGTTCAAAATATATATTTATTGTCTATTTAAGATAAATTTAAAGGACTAAATTAGAATTTAGTCCTTAGATAAACTTGGAATTATTCAAATCTAAATGATTAACGCCATACTTTAAATTGATTAATTAATCCATTTGTTGAACTATCGTGGCTTGAGATTTTTTCAGAATCGGTTAATTCAGGAAGAATTCTATTTGCAAGTTGTTTGCCTAGTTCTACACCCCATTGATCGAAGCTAAAGATATTAAAAATCACACCTTGTACGAAGATTTTGTGTTCATACATAGCAATTAATGCCCCCAAGGTAAATGGCGTGATTTTTTGAACGAGAATCGAATTAGTCGGTTTATTACCCGTAAATACTTTAAATGGAACGATATTTTTTACATCATCTAAAGATTTACCCGCTTTTATAAATTCAGCCTCGACTTCTTCTTTTGTTTTTCCGAATGCTAATGCTTCTGTTTGTGCAAAGAAGTTTGAAAGCAATTTATTGTGATGATCCGCCAATGGATTGTGGGTTTGGGCTGGTGCGATAAAATCACAAGGAATTAAAGTGGTGCCTTGATGAATTAATTGATAGAACGCATGTTGTCCATTTGTACCTGGTTCTCCCCAAATAATCGGGCCCGTTTGGTAATTGTTAATGATATTGCCATCACGATCCACATATTTACCATTTGATTCCATATTACCTTGTTGGAAATAAGCCGCAAAGCGATGTAAATATTGATCATAAGGTAAGATCGATTCTGTTTGGGCACCAAGGAAATTGGTATTCCATAAACCAACTAAGGCTAAAGTAGTTGGAATATTTTTTTCGATTGGAGCAGAGCGGAAATGTTTATCCATTTCATGTGCGCCACTTAATAACGCTTCAAAGTTTTCAAAGCCAATGGATAGTGCAATTGAAAGACCAATAGCAGACCATAAAGAGTAACGACCGCCAACCCAATCCCAAAATTCAAACATATTATTGGTATCAATACCAAATTTTTCTACATCTTTAGCATTGGTTGATAATGCTGCAAAATGTTTTGCAACCGCACTTTCATTTTTCGCCTCTTTCAGTAACCAATCACGCGCACTTTGTGCATTTGTCATGGTTTCTTGAGTGGTAAAGGTTTTCGATGCCACTAAGAAAAGAGTGGTTTCTGGATTGACTTTTTTTAAGGTCTCCGCAATATGTGTACCATCGACATTTGAAACAAAGTGCATATTTAGATGATTTTTATACGGGCGAAGTGCTTCGGTTACCATATAAGGGCCTAAATCAGAGCCACCAATACCAATATTTACTACATCAGTAATGGCTTTACCTGTATAGCCTTTCCATTCGCCAGAAATAATACGCTGACAAAAATCTTTCATTTTAGCTAGCACCGCATTGATTTCAGGCATAACATCCTTACCATCAACAAGCACTGGCGTATTAGCGCGATTGCGAAGTGCGGTATGTAACACGGCACGATTTTCTGTACGATTGATTTTTTCGCCAGTAAACATCGCTTCTTTTGCATTATCAAGCTCGCATTCTTGAGCAAGTTGGCGAAGATGTGAAAGGGTTGTTTGATTGATGTTATTTTTAGAAAAATCTACAAGAATTTGGTCATTGAATGTTAAAGAATAATCGTCAAAACGATTTTTTTCTTGTTTAAATAAATCTTGGATGGTGGTGTTTGACAATTCAGCTTTATGTGCTTCAAGAGCTTTCCACGCTTGGGTGTGAGTTGGGTTAATATTTTTCATAGTATTTCCTTTCATTAAAAATAATTGAAATTTTAACCGCACTTTTGGAATTTTTATTAGGGAGAATGCCTCCCTTTGCTCAAAAAATGCAGTGATTAATCAACATATTCAGTTATAACACGAGGTGTTAATTTTGTAATTAGCTCGTAGCTTAAAATGCCTGTGAATTTAGCTACGGTTTCAATAGGTAATTCCTTACCCCATAGAATTACTTCATCGCCTACCAAATCTTGGCTATCTGCGCCTAAATCAACAGTGAGCATATCCATTGACACACGTCCAACAATTGGTACAAGACGGCCATTTAAATAAACAGGCGTACCTTCAGGCACATCGCGCGGATAACCATCGCCATAACCCATTGCGACCACGCCAATTTTTGTATCTCGTGGGCTTGTCCAAATACCGCCGTAACCTACAGGATCGCCTTGTTTATGATGGCGAACGGCAATTAATGACGAGGTTAAATTCATTACAGGCGTTAAGTCAAACTCTTTACCGATAGTATCAGTTGGAGAAATGCCGTATATAATAATGCCCGGGCGGATACATTCTAAGTGAGATTTTGGCCAGAAAAGAATGCCACCAGAAGCAGCAATAGTACGTTCACCTTGCTTATCTTTTGTGGCGGATAAAAAACGATTGATTTGAAGTTGGGTGTAGTCTGATTCTAGTTCATCGGCACGGCTGAAATGGCTGACAAAGCCTAAGTGCGGTTGAATTTGAGGGAGTTTTTTGAGTTCTTGATAAAAATAATCCACTTCATCAAGAGCAACGCCCAAGCGGTGCATGCCCGTATCTATTTTTAACCAAACCTTAATTGGACTTGGTAAATTCGCACGTTTTAATGCTTCTAATTGTTCACGATTATGTACGATAGTTTCGATATTATTGACTGCTAAGATGGGCAAATCTTGTTCATTGAAAAAGCCTTCAAGCAATAAAATCGGTTTAGTAATACCATTGGAACGTAATGCTAAAGCCTCTTCTAAACGCGCTACCCCAAAGCAATCGACGCTTTGTTCTAAGGTTGAAGCAACGAACACAACGCCGTGACCATAAGCATTTGCTTTAACCACAGCAATAATTTTGCTATTTGGTGCTTTTTGTTTAATTATTTCTAAATTCTGTTTTAAGGCGTGCGAACTGATTTTCGCTGTCGCCGGTTTTACGTTCATTATTTTTCCTTAATAATCATCTCGATATTCACGTTGTTCAGCGAGATTGTCGAAGCGTGAGAATTGTCCATTAAATTTTAATCGCACTCGGCCAATTGGACCGTTACGCTGCTTACCAATAATAATTTCTGCAACCCCTTTATCTTCCGAGTTATCGTTATAGACTTCATCACGGTAAATAAACATAATCAAGTCAGCATCTTGTTCAATAGAGCCTGATTCACGTAAATCTGAGTTTACAGGGCGTTTGTCTGCACGTTGTTCTAAAGTACGATTTAACTGAGAAAGGGCGATCACTGGCACTTGTAATTCTTTGGCGAGTGCTTTGAGGGAGCGAGAAATTTCTGCGATTTCTAGTGTTCGGTTATCTGAAAATGCGGGTGCGCGCATTAATTGTAAGTAATCCACCATAATCATACTTAATCCACCATTTTCACGATAAACTCGGCGTGCGCGCGAACGAACGTCGGTAGGGGTTAAACCTGAAGAATCATCGATAAAAAGATTATTTTTTTGTTTGAACATTCCCACTACGCTGGCAATTTTGTTCCATTCAATTTCATCTAAATTTTGACCTGTGCGGATTTTGGTTTGATCAACGCGAGCAAGGGAAGCGATCATACGCATCATAATTTGTTCTGCGGGCATTTCTAAACTAAATACTAAAACAGGTTTTTCACTTGCCATTGCAGCATTTTCGCAAAGGTTCATTGCGAAAGTGGTTTTACCCATTGATGGACGTGCCGCAACGATAATTAAGTCAGAAGGCTGTAAACCTGCCGTTTTTTTATCAAGATCAGTGAAACCTGTCGTAATGCCCGTTACACCTGAATGATTTTCAAGTTTGCTCAAAATATCGATTTTTTCAATCGTACTTTCTAGCACATTGATAACATTTTGCGGGCCTTCGCTAGAAGTTGTTCGTTTTTCTGCAATCGCAAATACTTCACGCTCAGCCTCATCAAGAATTAACTTGATGTCTTGCCCTTTGGGAGAATAGCTATTTTCAGCAATTCGATTTCCTACCGAAATAAGTTCTCGTAATATGGCTTTCTCGCGCACAATATCCGCATAAGCCAAAATATTAATTGCGTTCGGGGTATTATTGGAAAGCTCTGCAAGATAGGCAAACCCCCCCACTTCATCGCTTACACCACGGCTTCTTAAGGCTTGATCTAGCGTAATTAAATCAATAGGCGATTGATTACGCATTAGATGTTCCATTTCTGTAAAAATCAGACGGTGTTGAAAAGTATAAAAATCGTCAGCAATAACACGTTCAGCAATGCTATCCCAATGTTGATTACTCAGCAGAATGCCACCCAATACAGCTTGTTCAGCTTCAATTGAGTGCGGGGGAATACTTACTTGTGCCGTTTTTTTGTCAGAAGATTTGATTTGAGGTTGTGATGCCATAGGACTTATTTCGATACTAGAATGTCGCCTATAATACCGCAAATATCTATTGGGTTTAAGTGAAAAGTGCGGTAAAAAAAGGAAATAAAAAACGGTGGAAAATCCACCGCTCTTTATTTAAAGTATTCAGATTATTGATTATTCAACAATTAATGTGCGACAAACGTTAGTTTCTGTCGCACCTTGTCCACCCTGCGTTAGAAGCACTAAATCGCCTACAGATAAATAACCTTTTTCTTTTAATGATTGTAGTGCAGCTTTTGCACCAGCTTCAGTACGGCTATCTTCACCATAGAAAACAGGGGTTACACCGCGGTATAATGCACAACGGTTTAAGGTTTCTTGATGACGAGATAAAGCAAAGATTGGTAAGCCAGAGCTAATGCGTGACATTAATAATGGAGTACGGCCTGTGCTACTTAAAGTGACGATTGCCGCTACACCTTTCATGTGGTTTGCTGCATACATTGCAGACATCGCAACAGACTCTTCAATGGTTTCAAATTCTTTATCCATACGGTGACGAGAAACGTTAATGCTTGGCATTTTTTCTGCACCTAAACATACGCTAGCCATTGCTGCCACTGTTTCAGAAGGATATTGACCGGCTGCTGTTTCTGCAGAAAGCATAACTGCATCAGTTCCATCTAATACTGCGTTTGCAACGTCCATTACTTCAGCACGCGTTGGCATTGGGTTACTAATCATTGATTCCATCATTTGAGTCGCTGTAATTACAGCACGATTTAATTGACGTGAACGACGAATTAATTTTTTCTGTACACCGACTAATTCAGGATCGCCGATTTCTACACCTAAGTCACCACGAGCAACCATAATTACATCGGATGCTAAAATAATATCGTCCATGGCTTCGTCATTAGCAACGGTTTCTGCACGTTCAACTTTAGCAACGATTTTTGCATTTAAACCTGCTTGTTGAGCAAGTTCACGTGCATAATTTAAATCTGCACTTGAACGAGGGAAAGAAACGGCTAAGAAATCAACACCAATGCGTGCAGCGGTAATAATGTCGGCTTTATCTTTTTCTGTTAGGGCATCCGCAGATAAACCGCCACCTAATTTATTGATACCTTTATTATTTGATAATGGACCACCAACAGTAACTTCAGTGAAAACTTTTGCACCATCAGTTGATAATACTTTTAATTGAACACGGCCATCATCTAATAAAAGAATATCGCCCGGCACAACATCTTGAGGAAGCGTTTTATAGTCTAAACCAACGGATTCTTGAGTGCCTTCGCCTTTTGGTAATTCTGCATCAAGAATGAATTTATCGCCAACGTTTAAGAAAATTTTACCGTCTTTAAAAGTAGAAACACGAATTTTAGGACCTTGTAAATCACCTAAGATTGCCACGGTTTTACCTAATTTTTTCGCAATAGAACGTACACGTTCAGCACGTCCGATATGGTCATCAGGTGTACCGTGAGAGAAGTTCATACGAACTACGTTTGCGCCCGCTGCGATAATTTTTTCAAGATTGTTATCACGGTCAGTTGATGGGCCCATAGTACATACAATCTTCGTTCTTCTTAGTCTTCTAGACATTATTTACTCCGTCAATAATTACAAAATTTTAAAGGTGTTATTTTACTTCGCTACATATTATTAGCCAGATAAAAAATCGGTGCTCATTATACGCTTAAAACTTTTGGAAATCAAAAACGGCTCAGTTATTTAAGCTGGTTTTGTTTACTTTTTTGCCAGTCATATCGGGTTTTAAGAAAAATACTTGCGTTCAAGTTAAAAATATCTATAATCACGACTACCTCACACAGTGCGACTATAGCTCAGTTGGTTAGAGCACCACCTTGACATGGTGGGGGTCACTGGTTCGAGTCCAGCTAGTCGCACCAAATTTTCTTTTCAATCCCTCTCAATCCATATCAAATCAAATTTCCTAGTAAATCAAAGCGTTATCTGATTTTATAAAGTCAATCTATATCAATCCATATTAATCTAACTCACATTTTTGGTATTATATTTGGTAATATGATTTGGGTTTTTTAGGTATCGTAATACCAAAATCCATAAAAATACTAAAAAATCACGCTTACCAAAATTATTTTCGTAATACCAAATGGAGAGAAGGATGGCTGTATTAGTGAAACCATTAAGCATTACAGAAATCAATAATGCTAAACCTAAAGAGAAAGACTACTCACTGTCTGATGGTCAAGGTCTTTTCTTGCTCGTAAGAATGAATGGTTCGAAAATTTGGCGATTTCAATATTATAAACCAATTTCCAAAAAAAGAACTTTAATTAGTCTTGGTGTTTATCCTGAGATTTCATTAAAAGACGCTCGAGAGATTCGGGATTTATATCGTTCTTTGTTGGCGAAAAATATCGATCCGCAAGATTACCGTTTACAGCAAGAACAAAAAGCTATCCAAGAACGTCAATTTACCTTAATCGAAATGGGGAAGGAATGGCTATACCTAAAGAAAAATGAAGTTGATACTGGTCGATTAAAAGAAGTGACTTTTATTGATATTGGGAAACGGTTAGAACGTCACTTGTTTAAAGTGTTGGGGCATTATTCTATTAGTGAGATTTCCGCTCCTCTTGCTATTGAGAAATTAAAACCATTAGAGCGAGCAGGAAAATTGGATACATTGCATCGTATTATTGGTTATTTAAACCAAATAATGATTTATTCGGTTAATAGAGGGGTAATTAATTATAATGCAACCGCAGATATTGGAAGGGTATTTATTCGACCAATAGCTGAAAATAACCCTACTATTCGCCCAGAGCAATTACCTAAATTGTTTGAAGATTTGCAGAATAGCACCCTTGAAATTGAAACTCGTTGTGCATTAGAGCTACTACTGCTTACCGCAGGTCGGGCTGGGGCTATTACTCAATTAGAATGGGAAAATGTAGATTTCGAAAACAGCTTATTGAATATTCCGAAAGAAAAAATGAAGGGGCGACAAGGTAAAGTACAAGATTTTATCTTGCCATTATCCAAACAAGCTGTAACGATTTTGCGCTTGTTACAGAAGTTGAATCGTTGCAATAGTAAGTTTGTTTTCCCTAGCAAAAAAAATCCGAGACAGCCTATATCGAAAGAGACACCAAACAAAGCTCTTGGACGGATTGGTTATAGGAATATTTTGACCGCACATGGTTTGCGATCTGTTTTTAGCACAGCTATGAATGAGGCTGAATTTAACAGTGAGATTATTGAGGTGTGCTTGGCTCATTTTGAATATTCTTCCGTTCGTGGCACATACAATAAAGCAAAGTATATGCCACAACGGATCGAATATATGCAGTGGTGGGGGGATTTTGTAGAAGAGGCATCTGATGGGAAAGCATTAATGGGCTGTTAAGATGAATAGCAGCCTGATTCAATTCTTTCAATGTAGTCATTTATTTGTGTATCAGTCCAAAAATTATTCCCATCCACTAGATGATCTGCCCCCAAAAAGCTAGACTGATTTAGTTCAAGGACTGAGTTCCGTATTCCACAGGGCTTAGTCCTTTAGTTTACACTGAATACGCTCATGATTGTCATAATGAATGTACTTATGAATCGTTTTTCGAGTTGTTCGAAAGTATCAAACTGTTTCCCCTCGTAGCACGCCGTTTTTAACCGCCCAAAGAAACTCTCCATCGCTGCATTATCTAAACAATTTCCTTTTCTCGACATACTTTGTCGAATACCGTGTTTTAAGAGGATTGGATACCCTCTCATTTGATATTGCTATCTGTAAAATCGGCGTTTCCCCATTAAGCCTTGTTACCGCTTGCGCCATCATTCGAGAGATTTGCTCAAAATTCGGGCTTCTTGATAAATCATAGGCAATGATTTCATGATTAAATAAGTCTTTAATGGGCGACAAATACAGCTTACCTTAGTTTGGTCGGTTTGCAGTAAAGTTACGTGCTAATAAATTATCAACAATACGACCTATTTCACCTTGGTAAGTGCGGTATTTTTTTCTCTTATTTTTCCTTTTTCCCTTAATGCCTAATACGTTCATCAGACGTTGAACTTTCTTATGATTGATGTTGAAGGTTTTTCTGAGTTCCAAAGTAATACGACGATAACCGTAACATTCATGATTATCACGATAAACCCGCATAATTTCTTGTGAAATTGTGCCATCTTTATCGGTGTTTTCTTTCAAATGATAAAAGAAAACACTGTGTGCCAACCCTAGTAAATCTAGCAATATCTGAAATGGAAAGTCTATCCTCAACACTTTGACGATTGCGGCTTTTTCTGCATTTTTTGTTGGTTGAGCACCTGAAACTTTTTTAGAATAGTATTCTCCACACGAAGTTTGAGGTTATCTAATTCCAACGCTTTCTTCTCGTGTTTTTGGCTTAGGAGGCATTTTGGGATATTTTGGTTTCATACTAGGACGACCTTTAGGTTTTGGCATTAAACCGTTTATACCTTGTCTTTCGAAAGCTTGTAGCCATTGACTGATTATCCTTGAATTGGCAATACCGAAATGCAGACAAGCAGATTCTGCAGAACAGTTTCCTTGTTTAACCATTTGAACAACCGAGAGTTTAAATTCTGGAGAATATGTTTGTTTCTTGCCTCTGACTTCTAACCCATTGTTTCCATTGTGATTGAATTGTTTAATCCAACGATTTAATGTTTGTTCTGCAAGTTAAAAATGCTGTCTGGTGAGGGAAGGATTTTTACCATGTTGAAGATAAAAATCGATCACTTGTTGTTTGAAGGATTGGTTGAATTTAGTCATAAAAAATCTACACCCTAATCGGTTGGTTGTTTAGTCCAACTTTTTTGGGGGCAGGTCATTGAGCGTCCGTCTTTTCTAACCGCTAGTATATTCGGAAAACTACAGTATCCCGACTTTCTGTTTAAAGTAGGGGTATCTTGATCTGAAGTGAGCGGTGTTGTCAAGTATGAGGATTAAAAAACAGGTTCGTCATTAATCCAGTTATCTAATATCCATTTCTCTTGTTTCGGCGATGTAAAGCATGCGCATTGCGCAGGCAATCGGGATTGTTCACGGCAAAATAGACATAAACGCCAATAATCGTGAATAATTCAACCGCAAGAAAGGCAAGCAGAATATATTGCACGATTTCTTTTTCATCCCATATTCCGTAAGTTATGGTTGAGCAAAGCGTAAGAAAAAACAATCACAACAGACTGACAAGCACGTTAGAACGCACATTCATTCCTTCTACATTGCTAAATCGGGCAAAGAGTCTGTTCATTTTTACCTCTAAAATATAAAAAAGCCCCGATTTTTTCGGGGCGGGGTTTTATGATTGATTTCTTGCTTTTTGGTAAGCTAACCGTGAAGCAAGCATAGCTTGGCGTTTTAGCTCTTTTGCGCTTAGCTTATTTTCTGCCATATGTTTACTCCTTGTAATTTGGGGTTTTAATGATAAAGCAATCTTGATTATTGCCTAATTGCCCGATTGGTTGAAAGTCTATCATAAGTGGATGGCGATTGCCGCACATTTTTTGATACATTCGGCTTAATGATGGGCGTTCAGCAATAAAAAATAACATTCAGGCTGGTAAATTGAATAATGCTTGTGGAGTAGTGTTTCAAGTTGTTCTTTTAAGTATTGAATATCTGTTTTGTAAGTTGATGATTTAGTGGTGGCGCATATAAATCGATATTCGAGTCGGTGCTTTCGTAGTATTCTTTCACACCAAATTTGACGCTGTATGTTTTACGATTTTTTAATAGCGGTTCTAAGCGTTCATATAAAGAAAAGAGGTTTTTAATCACATCATTATCCGATGAGAAATCAATAATATAATCAACATTTGCTACACGAAATTCAGCAAATTGATGAGGAATTGAATAATATTCAGATTCAATAAATAATTCTGCTATATTCCACGCTTTGGGTATAAAAAAACTCTAAAATAGGCAGTTGAAAGTAGTACTATCCTAATTTGAAGTAGGGGCGGTGTCAAAGATTTAAAAAAATACAGCCCTTTCGAGCGGTAAGTGGAGTAGTGCAATCAGTCTGTGCTGATTTTATCTAGAATAGGGTGCCTTTCTTTATGCTTGTAAGGCTCAAGCCCTTATTGTCTCTCACAACACAATAAGGATTAAATTATGAAAAACATCTTAATCGCATATGACTTAAATAAAACAGGTCAGGTATATGATTCGCTAATTCAGGCAATTGAATCATATAAATACTACGGCAAGATTCAATGTTCTGTTTGGTATATAAAAACAAATCAAACAGCTACTGTTATCAAAGATTATTTAAGTTTATTCATTGATAAAAATGATAGTCTTTTTGTTTGTGAAATGATTGATTGTGATTGGTTTGGAATCTATCCTAATGTCGCTAAATATATTCAGGACAATTGGTAATATTTATTCCAACACGCCCAGTACCAGTTTGTTCACGATAGTGATTAATTCGTGCTAACGCGGAACAACATCTATCGGCAATTAATGCAGGTTCTAGACAACCGTTTTCAATTGCTCTTAATACAGCCCATTTGATTTGCTCTTTATCTCTTTCAGATAGGCTACTTTCTTGTTTTTCTTCCATTTTTAACCTCGTTTGTCTGCCATTTCAAAACACACTTCATATATCATTCGCAACGGTTTCACATGCCGTTGTGTCTTTGTACTAGCAAATGTGTTTTGAAATAAACCCTGCTATCAGGGCTTATTCACCTGCTTGAGCTCCACTTTCGGCAACTGCACCGTTTTTCACTGGCTTTGCATGGGCAGACTTTAAACCACAGTGTTATTAAGTAGGTTAGGGCTTTTAATCTAACGACTGCTTAATACCGTTATGCATTGTGATTCTGTAAGATAAATTGTTAAAGAGCGTTGAGATATTGGTTATGTGTATCTCGTTTTTATGGGTGTATGATATGGCTAAAGCTTTACGTAAATAGCTTTAGTTTTATAATTTCAGTGTTTTTGTATAGGTATAGTTTTAAATAGTTGTTTTTAAAGTAAATTCAGATCGAAAAAATTTACTAATTGCTTATTTTTTGTTCAGTGGAATTATCGGGAAAAGAAGTGCGGTGGATTTTTTGAGCGTTTTGAAGGGCGTAAGCAAGTTTTAGTCTTAATTGAGCAAGGGGGATTAGGCTAGATTTATCAAGGGTGCAGAGATTTTGGCAGGATATAAGCAAGATTTGGTGAATTTAAGCAAGGTGGAAGGTGGTGAATAAAAAAAACGCCAGATTAGCGGTTTTTTTAATAGAATTTCTTGGGATAAAATTCAATAAGAGGTGTTAATTTGTAAATTAAATTGCGAATTGCTGTATCCTATTGTTCTTTTTCTTCGGAGAAAAGCTGGTCAGTAATAACCTGCTTTATTTCTAGTAATTCTGCTCTAGGGTAATTTTGCTTTATTAAGTTATTAATGCGAGTGCATTTGGCTTGTAGTAATTTGTGATTCGCAATCATTAAATGGTAGTTTGTTTCACTATAATCGTTATTTTTATAAATTGCCAGAGATTCACTAAAGATTTTCTGACAAAGTTTCTCCAATTCATCTACCGATGTATTATATGAGCTACATAAGGCGTTACGCCCCCCAAAAAAATAGCTAACAGGAACAGCAGCTATAGAAATAAATAGAGAAGAAATAGCTATAATATCAGATGTTTCCACTATTTTTTTACCTTACGGGAAATGGCATCTTCTACATAACCTTTGATTTCAGTAATTAAATCTGGGTCCTCTTGAGATACTAAATTATCAACAATTTTTAGCATCACATTAGGTGCAATATCAGAGCGGATACAACCGCCAAATACCTCTTCTAAGAATGATGAGCCATAACCTGCTACCCCATCAAGATTAATAATCCAATCAGGTGTTTGGTTAAGTTTAGGGAGCAGAATATCTTCTCTGAATTCTTCACCGCTAGCTTTTCCTAAATGGCGGTAGCGTGGGCCGGGGAACTCATTAAAATCTTTTACGTAAATAGTTTTCATATTATGCCTTATTAAGTGGAATGTTCCATTGAATGATTGTGCCATTTATTGATGATCTGTTTTCATAACAACGTTCATTTCCATTGTGGGAAAATGTGTAAGTACCTTTATTTGAATGTATAAATAAAACACTTCCATCATTTTCTTTAATTAAAGATTTTATGTCTGTTGAGCCTTTTCCTCTATACTCAAGTTCTGTTCTTGATTCTTTTATTGCTGCTGCAGCTTTAATGTACAGACAATCATTAGTAGGCTTACTTGTTAGTTTTAGTACATCTTTCCATAATTTTAATAAAAAGTTTTCATCCTGAGTATATTCTAAAGTATTTGGGATTCCATGCCCTAAATCGCAGACAAAAATAGACATTTCATCATTCAATACGGCAAGCAGCATCCACCAACGTTTAATCGAGAAAAAGCGTTTTGTTGGGATTTTCGTATCATAAGCATGTTCGACCGCATTAGATATTCCTTCAATCCAGGTTCTATATAAACCAGAAGTAGATATACCCATATTTTTTAACTCATCTTTTAAAGGCTTTGTAATAGCCCCATCAGCCTCATCGCCCTGAATATAATGCCAACATAAAACATTTTGCTTGGATGTATGGCTAGTATAGTTAAATCCTAAGAGTTTATAAAGCCCTATATGACAAAATACTGCATCTACATCATATTTCATTTTATTTTGCAGTCTGTAATCATTAGGTTTATTTTTAGGGCGAATTATACTAAATTTTAAGTCTGGGTATAGGAATCTAATAGTATCGATTGTGGCTATTAAAATAGTACAAGCATCTGCAGATAAGATTTCAGTCTCTCTAAAGTTTATTCTGACTTGTTGAGATGATCGGTTCGCTTCATGGCATAGTTTTTCAAGTGTATTTTTAAAACTAACAAAACTCTCATGATAATGTAAGCCTAAAGATAATACCTTAGGTGCAATAACCGTCATCCCTTTTGTAGAAACTTTATTTGTAAAAGGTCTCCTCTTGTGTTTCTTTCTAGATAAGATGCTTCGAAGTGTTCTTTTTTTTACCATCCTTAGCCAATGCTTAATGGATAGCTTTGCTATCTTCATATATCCTTCTTTTTAATTATTAAAATCAGTAATATTTAACCTTAACTATAACGTTTCAACCCTTTCTCTTGCCACACCAATGATACGGATTTCTTGGTTGAGCGAGCTTAATGTTGGAAACATCGGATTAAGCGGAACAAGCTCAAAGTGCGGTATGCCTTCTGGTGTTCTTGTGCCAAGCTCTTTGTATTGTTTAAATGTTTCCTCGTTGTCGCCATTGATTGCCGCCACAAATTTTCCTAGGGTTGGAACAATATCAGGATCGATTAAAACCAGATCGCCCTCGTTGAATCGAGGAAACATAGATTTACCTTCAATTCGTAGATAAAAAGAGTTTTCAGAGGCTATGACTGTGCTTGGGATCATCTCGTAACCGTCAAACCCCTCAAGCGATCTAATGTTTGTCCATAATCCTGCTTGGATTGGGCTTAATAATGGATAACGGCAAATTGACTCTTTGATCTCGCTTATGTTTGAATCAAAGGCTAAAACCTCAGGCAAGATATTAAGTGTTTGCTTATGATAGATATATCTTCGAGATCAGGCGTTCTATTACCTTTTCATAATTAGCAATTCTCGGTTGTCCCCAACGCACATTCTCACTTTTGGTATCAACGTTATTACATCTTTCAGCTAATTCTTTTTGACTGACTTTTAACTGTTCTCGATACGCTTTTATTCTTTCGCCAAGTGTAGCCATTTTATTTCTCCTTCTTTTAGTTTAAATAATAACAAAAGGAAATTTATCAATGAATAACCTTTCACAACTTCAAGGACAGCTTGGGATTACTCAGCGACAACTAGCCAACCATATCGGATGGAGCCAACCACGAATTGCTAATTATGAGACTGGATTACGTTCGCCATTGTTAAGTGTTGCTCAGAAGATTGTTCAAACACTGAACCTCACTTGGGGCAAAAGTTTGTATTGAGGACGTGTTCCCGTCTCAAAGCTAATTTACCAACAGGAATACGCAATGGCAAGCAATAAATTAACGTGATCCGCAAGAGTGCTTTCGGATCAGGTTATCGAAAAATATTACTCGCAAAAGCAGTATGAAGTGGATGAGGGTAGGAAACCACGCCTGGCACACTTAGTCGCTTTATTAGTAATGAAGATTTTACTCAGACATTTAACTTTATCGCCGATTGTCAATTCGGTGTTTTTGATACGGATACGCACATTGCGATTGAGAAAAGTGAATTTGAAATGTTACTCCTTGTGTCACAAGGCTTTGATAAGCGGTTACGTGAGAAGTATTTGGGTAAATAAAAAAGCCACAGTAGGTACCGTGGCAATTTCAGTATAGGAATTATTTCTATGAATGAATTATTAACGATTACGAAAGAAAACATAAGCACTTTGACGATGAGCAGTCGGGAAATTGCAGAGCTTACACATAAAGAGCATAAAAACGTATTCTGATTTACGTGATTCAGGCTCAATCGAGCAAGATGCCAGCCAAGTGATTATGTTGTATCGAGAAAATGCTTACAAGGCAGATTGTGACAATCCGTACTCCGAAGCCATTGTTACTAAGAATAGATTTGGTGGATTAGGCACAGCCTATATGAAATTTGATAAAGGTCACCTCCTCGATTGCGATCAGGCACAAGCGTATCAATTCATCAACGAGCAACCACAGCAACAAGCCAAAACTTATGCGGCTAAAAGTTATGGGAAAGGGGCTATTCAGTAATGGATAAACAGCCATTTTTCTTACGCAATGAGCAAGTGCGGTCAAATTGCCAAGCGTTTATTCAAGGCTTACCAACAGACGATAAAAAGCCATTGGTAGTCAAAATCCAACCAATAACACGCTCACTTGAGCAGAACTCAAAACTTCACGCACTACTAAGCGATATTAGCAAACAGTTCGAATTTAACGGTAAAAAGCGAGACATCGACACGTGGAAAATGATTATGGTATCGGCTCACAAAATTGCAACAGGCGGTCAGGCTGAAATGGTAATCGGGCTTGAGGGGGAAGTTATCAATCTACGAGAAAGCACCGCTCAAATGAGCGTAAAACGACTAGCAAGCCTAATAGAGTACATTACCTGTTGGGGCGTGCAAAATGGCGTGAGGTTTAACGATAGATGGGGGCTTTAAATGAAACGCTTAAATGATGACGAGATTCTAGAATTAAAAATCGTGCTTTGGATTGTGGCAGTTTGGGTAATTTTTCAGATGGTGTTTGGCTAATGGTTAAAGAATATAAATGTAAAGTTTGCGGCCAACCGTTTGTAAAAACCTTTAGCTCGACACAGAAAGTTTGCTCGCCTGAATGTGCGATTAAATTAGCCCGAGATAATGCGAAAAAAGCGCAAGAACGAGCAGAAAAGAAAAAGCAAAGGGAACGTAAGGCTAAATTAAAAAGCCGCTCAGAATGGCTGAAAGAGGCGCAATCGGTCTTTAATAAATTTATCCGTTTACGAGATAAAAATGAACCCTGTATCAGTTGCGGTCGGTATCATCAAGGCAAATATGACGCTGGGCATTATCGGAGTGTGGGGGCCTGTCCTGAATTACGATTTTGCGAAATTAACTGTTTTAAGCAGTGCGTACCATGCAATCAGCATAAAAGCGGTAATGTCATTGAATATCGAATCAATCTCGTCAATAAAATCGGTGCAGATAAGGTGGCGTGGTTAGAACGCCAAGACCACGAACCAAAGAAATACACCATTGAAGATTGCAAGGAGATTATTAAGTATTACAAGGCAAAAATTAAGGAGCTTACGTGAATATTGATGAGATTTCAGTTGAATTTGGTTATTGGGCTACATCTCGTTATGAGACTGAATTTCCACGTGTAGCCGCAGGGTTTGCAGAAATGAAATGTGATGCACGTTATGCTGAAAAATATCGTATGCGTCCTATAAGCGATGAATTAGGTATGGAAATTGATGGCTACCTTGGTGTAATTAGAAAAGTCACACCAGAACTTTATGATGTATTCGTTCTAACTTATATCAAGAGATGGGAAAAACAAGAAATTTGGCGATATTTACATATTTCACGGCGTGAGTATTTCAATCGATTGAAAATGGTAAAAACATCACTTTTATTGCTATTATCAACAGAAGGTAAGCAATGTTTATTTATTGCCTGAAAAGTGCGGTCGATTTTGACCGCATTTTTTAGACAAATTAATTTCACGCCCTAATTTTTATAGGCTTTCTCCATCGCTAAAATCCCTTCCGTTACAATCGCCGTTTTAGATTTGCCTGTTTTCTCGGAAAGTTCAGCAAGTAATTTGATAATATCTTCGTGTAGTTTGTAAGATTGTAGGCGTACGCTACGTTTTTGATCAGAGATTTTTTGACGGACTGAAAACGGAATATCTGATTTACGACGACCCATTTTGTTCTACCTTTTGTTGCAATTTAACACGCTATATTATATAGTTAAGGAGCTGCCTAGCGGGTGCGACCGCTAGGACTTACGCTTATCCTAGTAAGCTGGTAGGCTTACCAATATCAGGATAATTAGAAGAATGAATAGTTGGATATTCATTTTCTTATTCCTTAGTGATTGCCCGGTAAAAGCCGGGCTTCTTATTTCCGCCCTATTGTGAAAACAGATATATTTTAATATATACTTAGAAATAAGCAAGAAGAATTTAAGTATTTATTTAAATATTTTACTTTACATTCTCCAAATTTTCCTCTACTATTCTACTCAGTATCTCAAAACCTTAATCCAAAGCGGCAATTCCGAACCCAAAAGCATAGCGGTTTTTTATGAGTGAAATTTAGTAACCTTGTTTGTTTAGTGACGCAGTGAAAAAAGGATCTATTCCACACCGTTTTAGAATGATCTGCACCCCAAAAGTTGGACTAAATAACCAACTAACTAAGGTGCAGATTTTTTTATGACCAAATACAATTTTCTTTTCAAACAACAAGTCATTGAATTTTATCTTCAAAATGGTAAAAATTGTTCACTTACCCGTAAATATTTTCAACTTTCTATCAGGACATTGCGACGTTGGATTAACCAATTTAATCATAGTGGAATCAATGGGTTAGTTGTACTGGGTAAGAAGCGAAATTACTCATCTGAATTTAAACTTAATGTGATACAAGCGGTTAAAAATGGGTAATTTCTGCAAGAGCTTAACTAACAAAAAATACAGAAAAAGCCGCTATTGTAAAGGCATTATGCGTTCATTTTCCGCTTCAAATGTTGCTTAATTTAATGGGGGTAGCCCTTTGTTTTTTCTTTTACCATTTAAAAGTAAAAAGCGATAAAAATGTAGCATTATTACAAGAAATTGCCGTTATTTATCAACGATAATCACGGAAACTGCGGTTATCGCCGTGTGACTTTTAAGTTAAGAGAAACCATTAAAATCAACCATAAAAAAGCAACGACTTATGCAAGTGTTAGGGCTTAAGGGGAAAATGCAAGACATAAAAATATCGTTCTTATCAAGTCGGGGGTGTTGTGGATAATTTATTACAATGCGATTTTATGCGTAACACAGACTAATGATGAAACAATCTGTAAAAAGGCTTGATGGAGCAAAACCGATTTTACATTCCGACCAAGGTTGGCAGTATCAGATGAGAGGCTATCAAAACATCCTCAGGGAGAATGGCGTTCAACAAAGTATGTCAAGGAAGGGAAATTGTTTAGATAACAGTGCGATGGAAGGCTTCTTTAGACGATTAAAACGGAATGTTATTACGGTAAAAGATTTGATAGGTTCGAACAACTAGAAAAACGCTCCACGAGTACATTCATTATTACAACCATGAACGTATTCATAGGAAACTAAAAGGACTGAGTCCTGTGAGTGACAGAACTCAGTCCTTGAACTAAATAAGTCTAACTTTTTTGGGGGCAGATCACGTTTTATTTAGTTTTTTTGTTAAATGAAGTCGTCTTGTTTCAAATTCTGCTAGGGCTTCATTAAATTGTTGTAGCACTTTTGGATGAACAGGTGCAAAGACAGACGATGTCAAAGTAATAAATGAGCAAACTAAGAAACCAGGAATAATTTCATAAAGTTTGGATAAATCGTCCCAGCCTAGATAGCGCATGAGTGGGCTCCATGCAACGACGGTGATAGCACCAGATAGCATTCCCCATAATGCAGCTTTTGAGCTAATGTTACGGTTAAAGAGAGAAAGAATCACAACTGGTCCAAATGCAGCGCCAAAGCCAGCCCAAGCATAGGAAACTAATCCCATCACTTTTGAGTTAGGGTCATGTGCGATAAGGATAGCAATGACAGAGATGAGTAATACCATTAAGCGACCAACCCAAACTAATTCTGTGCTAGAGGCATTTTTACGGAAGAAACCTTTATAGAAATCTTCTGTAATGGCCGCAGAACACATCAATAATTGCGCAGATAAGGTACTCATAATTGCGGCAAGAATTGCAGATAATATGATGCCGACAACCCAAGGGTTAAACATAGCTTTGGATAATTCAATGAATACAGCTTCTGCATTCGTAAGGTCGATATTTCTTTCAGTGAAATAAGCTAGTCCAAAATAACCGACTGCAACTGAACCGCCTAAGCAAAGGATCATCCAAGTAATACCGATTTGGCGTGCTTTATTTAAAGAAGCAACAGAGTCTGCAGCCATGAAGCGAGCCAAAATATGTGGTTGTCCGAAGTATCCTAACCCCCATGCCAAGGCAGACACCACACCAATACCAGAAACGTTGTGCAACCAGTTACTATAAGGAATACCTGTTACAGCAGATTTTGCTTCAAGTGCCATTGTGAGATCATCCCAACTGATCGTGAGAATAACCATCACAGGTGCAAGAATTAGAGCAAAAATCATCAATGAAGCTTGAATGGTATCACTCCAAGAAACTGCTAAGTACCCACCAATAAAGGTGTAGCTAATGGTCGCAATCGCACCAAACCAAAGTGCGGTAGTGTAATCCATGCCTAATAGGCTTTGGAATAATTTTGCACCAGCCACTACTCCAGAAGCACAATAGATGGTGAAGAAGAACAAGATAATGCCTGAAGAGATGATTTTCAGTGCCTTTTTCTGACGAGGAAAACGTTGTGCAAAGAACTCTGGTAACGTTAAGGCGTTGCTATATTTTTCAGTAAAAATACGCAAGCGACCAGCAACAACACGATAGTTCAAATAAGCACCAATAGATAACCCAACAATAATCCAAGCTTCAGATAAACCAGAGAGAAAAATTGCTCCAGGTAATCCCATTAATAACCAGCCAGACATATCTGATGCACCAGCAGACATAGCAGTAACAAAACTGCCCATTTTGCGACCACCTAGAATATAGTCGTCAAAATTCTGTGTGGAACGATAGGCATATAATCCAATGCCTAAAATAACGAGCAAATAGAGCCCAAAGGTAATGTAGATTTGCATAAATCACTCCTTTTTAATGTTCTTCAGAAGACATTAACGAGGTGTTTCCGCCAGCAGCTGTGGTATTGTAACTGCGAGAGAACTCATCGTATAACGGTAAAATATCTTGGGTAGTTTGCCAATCATAGCATTTAAAAATAGCTGAGCTGTTTTCAGCTAACCATTGGCGTCGTTCTTTGCTTAATTCTGCTAGGTAGATACCTTTTTGGCAGTGGTCTAATTTAGTATCAACTCTTACGCCCGCTTTACTAGATTTAGCTAATGGATGACTTGGCTCAACTAAAATCGTAAAGCCTTTTGTCAATAGTTTATTGGCAGCTTTTTCTGATGCAGCTAAATCGCCATTTAAAATTGCTACTTCAGAAGGCAGGTAAGCTAATGAGTTACGTTCTCCAGTAATACTGTCTAAAACAGGTTGTGCACTACCCAGCGTGTTTTCATCACCGAATTGGCTATAGTAGCGGTCTGTTTTTGTTAAACGTTGCAAATAGAATTCGCCACCGGCTTTCGGACCTGTACCAGATAAACCATGACCACCAAATGGTTGTACGCCCACAACTGCACCAACAATATTACGGTTAATATAGAAGTTACCGCAGTGGAGGTGTTTTTCAACTAAGTCCATCTGTTTACGGATACGGCTATGGCAACCACCAGTTAGCGCATAACCCTTAGCGTTAACTTCATTCAGTACGTTAACCAAGTTCTCTTTTTTATAACGCACGATGTGTAAGATAGGTCCAAACACTTCACGTTGTAATTGGTTAAGATTATCTAAAAGATAGACTGCTGGTGCGACAAAATGACCATTGGTTGGAGCCTCTAATTCGACATAAGCACGAGCGACTTTTCGCATATTTGCTTTATGGTTTTCTAGATTTTGTTTCGCTTCTTGATCAATTACAGGGCCAATGTCTGTTGAAAGTAAATGAGGGTCACCAAGGCTAAATTCGTTAATCGCTTCTGTAATCATTTTATAGTAAGGATCTGCGACATCTTCTTGCAATAACAAGATACGTAGCGCAGAACAGCGTTGACCAGCAGAGTCAAATGCAGAGCTTAAAACGTCTGCAACAACTTGTTCTGGTAATGCAGAGGAGTCAGATACTAATATGTTTTGTCCTCCAGTTTCAGCGATTAAAACAGGATCGTTATCCGCTTGTGCAATTCGTTTTTCAATCAATTTTGCAACTTCAGTTGAGCCAGTAAACACAACGCCATCAAAAGCTTGTTGTACTAATGCCGCTCCTAAATCGCTTGCCCCAAGCACCAATTGTAATGCCTCTTTTGGTACGCCTGCTTGGTGTAAAAGTTTTACTGCTGCATATGCAATAAGAGAAGTTTGTTCTGCTGGTTTGGCAATTACCGCATTTCCTGTCGCAAGGCTTGCTGCGACTTGTCCAGTAAAGATAGCTAAAGGGAAGTTCCAAGGCGAAATACAGAGAACTTTTCCACGTGGTGCACCCAAGTGTTGATCTTTTGCGAGATATTCAAGCTGATTTGCATAATATCTGAGAAAATCGACCGCTTCTCGTAGCTCTGCAATTGCATTTGGTAATGTTTTACCAGCTTCAACAATGGCAAGTTTCATCAATAAGCCGAAGTTTTCTTCATATAAATCTGCGGCTTTTCGTAATACATTTGCTCGTTCAGTTGCGCTTTGTGCTGCCCATGTCTCATTATTTGCCACATTAAACACAGCTTGTGCTTCAGTTGGGTTTAAGAAAGCAACTTCTGCTAAGCTCTCTTTCAGATTAGCTGGATTGACGATGGTATGTGCAGCTAAGTTTTCTGCATTAGCCAGCACCGTGAGTGATTGCGCATTTTCGATAGGTGCTTCGTTTAATGCTTGTTCTAATTTAGCTAACTCAAATTCGTTGCTTAAATCAAAACCTGCAGAGTTTCTACGATCATTAAATAGCTCAAGTGGATTGCGTACCAATTTATTCGGTTCACCATTAGATTTCTCATAGAGTTTCCAAGGCGGAATCACTAATTGTTCTACCGGAATATTTTCATCGACCAATTGATGAACAAATGATGAGTTTGCCCCATTTTCTAATAAACGGCGAACTAAGTAAGCTAATAAGGTCGCATGCGTACCTACGGGGGAGTAAACACGGACTTGTCGATTAAAATTCTCTTTGCCAACAATGTTGTCGTATAAGTTTTCACCCATGCCATGTAAGCATTGGAATTCAAATTGTTTGCCTTGACCTAATTCGTGGATCGTACACATGGTTTGTACGTTATGAGTAGCAAATTGTGGGTAGATCACATCTTGAGCAGCAAGTAATTTTTTCGCACAGGCAATATAAGAGATATCGGTATGATTTTTGCGAGTATAAAGTGGGAAACCATTTAAGCCATCCGCTTGCGCCCATTTTACTTCGCTATCCCAATAAGCTCCTTTTACAAGGCGAATCATTAAGTAACCGTCTTTTTTTCGGGCAAGATTGATTAAGTAATCCAACACAAATGGGCAACGTTTAGAGTAGGCTTGAACAACATAGCCAATACCTTTGTAGTCTTTGAGTTCTGGCTCATCTAGTAATTTTTCTACTAAATCCAGAGATAGCTCTAAGCGGCTAGCTTCTTCTGCATCAATGTTTACGCTGATGTTATATTTTTGGGCGAGTAAAAAAAGTGCTTTTACGCGCGGATAAAGCTCATCGATAACACGATCATATTTCGCACGCCAATATTTTGGATGGATAGCAGAAAGTTTAACGGAAACACTGTTAGCATTATAGATAGTGCGACCTGCAGCATCTTTCCCCACACTTTCAATGGCATGGAGATAATCATTAAAATAACGATCTGCATCCGCTTGGGTCATGGCTGCTTCACCAAGCATATCAAAAGAGAAGGTAAAGCCTTTTTCATAACGAGGTTTAATGTTCGTTAGTGCTTCTTGCATGGTAACGCCAGTTACGAATTGTTTCCCTAAGATTTGCATGGATTTTACAATGAGCGTACGCATAATCGGGGCAGAAAAGCGAGCAAAACTACGGCTTAACGCATTTGCGAGGCTTTTTTCGTCTAAATTTTCACTAATTTTTTTACCGAAAACTAAGCCATAACTAGCTGCGTTAATAAAAAATGAGTTAGCGTTACCAATGTGAGATTTCCAGTTACCATCACGTAATTTTTCATAAATCAAATCATCGCGGGTTTCTGCATCAGGAATACGTAACAGCGCTTCAGCTAAGCACATTAGTGCCACACCTTCTTCACTGCTTAATGAAAATTCTTGCATTAAGGCATCTGCACCATATTGTTTTTGTTTAAGATGGCGAAGTTTATTAATAAGTTTGATCGCATTGTCAGTAATGCGTTTTTCTTGTTCTTGGGTAAAATCTAAGGTTTTAAGCAAGTTATCTACTGCCGTTTTCTCATCTAAGCGATAGTTTTCGGTGATGAGTTGGCGTTCAGGACGGTAGGTTTTAGAAAGTTGGAAGGACATGGTAATCACCCCTTGTTGTTTGTTACAAGATTGTTAATGAACATAAAATCAACAGAGGGAAAAGTAAATGCTTTTTTCTAGAATTTGTGAATCACTTCACAGAATTGTGTGAAAATAATGTAAAATTCACGAAAATACTGAAGAAATAGCAATATTTTTTAGTTTTTGAAGAAAATAGAAAGGCAAATTTGAGAAGAATCGGCTGATTCTTCTCAGAGATATGTTAATAAAATATGATCTGCACCCCAAAAGTTGGACTAAATAATCAACTAACTAAGGTGCAGATTTTTTATGACCAAATACAATTTTCTTTTCAAACAACAAGTCATTGAATTTTATCTTCAAAATGGTAAAAATTGTTCACTTACCCGTAAATATTTTCAACTTTCTATCAGGACATTGTGACGTTGGATTAACCAATTTAATCATAGTGGAATCAATGGGTTAGTTGTACTGGGTAAGAAGCGAAATTACTCATCTGAATTTAAACTTAATGTGATACAAGCGGTTAAAAATGGGTAATTTCTGCAAGAGCTTAACTAACAAAAAATACAGAAAAAGCCGCTATTGTAAAGGCATTATGCGTTCATTTTCCGCTTCAAATGTTGCTTAATTTAATGGGGGTAGCCCTTTGTTTTTTCTTTTACCATTTAAAAGTAAAAAGCGATAAAAATGTAGCATTATTACAAGAAATTGCCGTTATTTATTAACGATAATCACGGAAACTGCGGTTATCGCCGTGTGACTTTTAAGTTAAGAGAAACCATTAAAATCAACCCATAAAAGTATCGTTCTTATCAAGGTGAAGTCGGGTGTGTTGTGGATAATTTATTACAATGCGATTTTATGCGTAACACAGACTAATGATGAAACAATCTGTAAAAAGGCTTGATGGAGCAAAACCGATTTTACATTCCGACCAAGGTTGGCAGTATCAAATGAGAGGCTATCAAAACATCCTTAGGGAGAATGGCGTTCAACAAAGTATGTCAAGGAGGGGAAATTGTTTAGATAACAGTACGATGGAAGGCTTCTTTAGACGATTAAAACGGAATGTTATTACGGTAAAAGATTTGATAGGTTCGAACAACTAGAAAAACGCTCCATGCGTTCGTTCATTATGACAATCATAAGCTCATTCAGGGGAAACTAAAGGGACTGAGCCCTATGAATGACAGAACTCAGTCCTTGAACTAAATAAGTCTAATTTTGGGGCAGATCATATACACCCTTACTTACAATTTAATATTAATTACACATTAATCATAATCCGTGAAATTCGACCTTCTGCAATTTCTTCATCGCGGATAGTCATCACTTCACAACCAGTTTCCGTGACAACAAGTTGATGTTCATATTGTGCTGAATGACTACGATCTTTGGTTTTTACTGTCCAACCATCTCCCATCACGCGCACTTCTTTTTTGCCTGCGTTAATCATTGGTTCAATGGTAAACACCATTCCGGGTTTTAAAATCACGCCACCATCATCTGCGTAATAATGCAATACTTGAGGTTCGCAGTGAAATTCTGTACCAACACCATGTCCGCAATATTCACGCACAACACTGAAAGTCTGGCTTTCCGTATATTTTTGCACGGCTTTACCTATTTCATTTAAACGAATATTGGGTTTTACAGTGCGTATCCCAACATATAATGCCTCTTGTGCAGCTTCCACTAATTTTTTACTACGAATATTCGTTTCGCCGCCCACAATATACATTTTTGAGTTATCGCCAAAATAACCGTCTTTAATCACGGTAACATCAATATTCACAATATCGCCATTTTTAAGCACTTTATCGTCACTTGGGATACCGTGACAAACGACTTCGTTAATGGAAATACAGGTTGCCTTTGGGAAACCGTGATAATTCAAACAAGCGGGAATAACCTTTTGTTCATTTACCATATATTCGTGGCAAATGCGATCAAGTTCGCCTGTGGTTACGCCTGCTTTTACGTAAGGTTCAATCATCACAAGCACATCGGAAGCCAATTTACATGCCTCGCGTAATTTTACAATTTCTTTTTCAGTTCTAATTGGAATAGCCATTTTTATCTCACTTTTTTGAAAAAAACTTTGCGAGATTATAGCACGATTTCTAGGAAAAAACTGGATTACACTTGAATGGAGTAAAGGGTTATTAGATAATGGCAGGATTGAAATTTTAGGAAAGTAGGAAATAGTTATGATAGATGATATTGCAGTGCCACTGACATTTACTGATGCAGCAGCAAATAAAGTAAAAAGTTTAATCAGCGAAGAAGAAAATACTAATTTGAAATTACGTGTGTATATCACAGGGGGGGGGTGCAGCGGTTTCCAATATGGTTTTACCTTTGATGAAAAAGTCAATGACGGCGATTTAACCATTGAAAAATCAGGTGTTCAACTTGTGATTGACCCGATGAGTTTACAATATTTAATCGGCGGTACAGTCGATTATACTGAGGGTTTAGAGGGTTCACGCTTTACTGTAAATAATCCAAATGCCACCAGCACTTGTGGCTGTGGTTCATCCTTTAGTATCTAAGATGGATTTCCAATTTACACATTATCAAGGCAATGTATCCGTCAAATGTTCAATGGAACACATTGCCCTTGCTAACTGGTTCAATACAGAAGTGCGGTCAAATTCAGACAAGATTTTAACCGCACTTTCCTCTGCAAAATCACTTATTGAAAATCAAGAAAAAATTTTAATCGGTGCGGAATATACGTTATTTTTAAATGCTGATGAAGTAATGGTGCGTGCCAACAATCTCGCCATTGAATCAGATGAAATTTTAGAACAAGATTTCCACTATTATGATGAAGAAAGCCTTGCTTTTTGCGGTACGCAAGATTTTATTCATTTTCTCCAATCTTATGTTGATTTTATTGCTTAACTCACTATGACTTCTCAACACGCCGCTAAAAAATCATCGAAAAACACGCCAAAAAATAACCGCACTTTTAAAGGTTTTTTACTGAAATTCAGCTTCACTGCGCTTGTCTTAACGATTTTTTATGGAGGTTATCTTGATTGGCAAATTCGTTCTAAAATGGATGGACAAATTTGGCATTTGCCTGCGGAAGTTTATAGTCGATTAGAAAGCGTGAGAATTGCTGATGATCTCGCTTTTGATGAAGTCATTCAAATTTTATTAGATAATGAATATCGCCAAACCACAATGGTTGCCGCCCCTGGCGATTTCAAGTTAGAAGATGATAGCATTGTAGTACTTCGCCGTGCTTTTCCTTTCCCCGATAAAGCAGAACCACAGCGAGTTTTGCGATTGCGTTTTAACAATAATAAGTTATCTCGCATTGAAGATTTAGTCACAGTCAAAACTGTTGATGAATTTCGTCTTGCACCAAAGTTGATTGCGATGTTGCAATCAGACAACGAAGATCGTCTTGCAATTCCTTTGCAAAATTATCCCCGTTTATTAATTGATACCTTAATTTTAACGGAAGATCGCCGCTTTTATGAACATAATGGCATTAATCCCGTGGGGATTTTACGCGCATTAATTGCCAATATTCGTGCAGGTCAAACGGTACAGGGCGGCAGTACACTCACTCAACAATTAGTCAAAAATTTATTTTTATCTCGTGAACGCACCATTACCCGTAAAGCCAACGAAGCCTTGATGTCTTTGGTGTTAGATTGGCGTTACGATAAAAACCGTATTCTCGAAACCTATCTCAATGAAATTTATCTCGGACAAAATGGCGATACGCAAATTCACGGTTTTGAATTAGCCAGCCAATTTTATTTTGGGCGTTCAATTCGTGAAATTAGTTTGGATCAAATTGCCCTTTTAGTGGGGATGGTCAAAGGGCCTTCACTTTATAATCCGTGGCGAAATCCGCAAAACGCCCTCGAACGTCGCAACATTGTTTTAAAGCTAATGCTTGAGCATAAAATGATCGGCGATGAACTTTATCAATTATTAAGTCAGCGACCTTTAGGTGTACAAAAGAAAGGGCAAATCTCGCGTAAATACCCTGCGTTTATTCAAACTTTACAAGCAGATTTACGCCGTGAACTGGGCGAACATAAAATCTCCAGCTTACTTGGTGCACGTATTTTTTCCACAATGGATTTAAAACAACAAGCCCAAGCAGAAAATGCAGTGGTCAATACCGTTTCGCAATTACAACTGAAAACGAAAAATCCCCATTTAGAAAGTGCAATGATTATAACGGATTATCGCACAGGCGAAATTCGTGCCGTGGTTGGCGGTTTACAAACCCAATATGCGGGGTTTAATCGTGCATTAATGGCAAAACGTCAGATTGGTTCTTTAGTAAAACCATCGATTTATTTGACCGCACTTTCTAATCCAGAACAGTTCCGTTTAAATACCCCAATTAATAACCAACCAATAACAATTAATGTCAAAGGTAGCCCACCTTGGCAGCCACGCAACTATGACAAAAAATATAGTGGTTCAGTAATGTTAATGGATGCCTTAGCGCATTCTTTAAATATTCCCACGGTGAATATTGGAATGAAAGTCGGCTTGAGTAAAGTTATTGACACACAAAAAGCGATGGGCTGGGATAATGTAGAAATTCCTAAAGTGCCTGCGATGTTGCTCGGTTCTTATACCATCTCGCCTTATGATGTCACAAAACTTTATCAAACTATTGCCAATCAAGGGGGGCGAATTTCGCTCACAACCGTAGATAGCATTGCTGATCGTCAAGGTAACCTAATTTTTCAACACGATAAAAGCGTAAAACAAGTGGTGCCACAAGAAGCGGCATTCCAAACATTATTTGCAATGCAACAAACTGTTGAACGAGGCACTGCACGTAGTTTGCAAAAAGATTACGCTGATTTACATTTAGCAGGCAAAACAGGCACAACCAATGAAGCTCGCGATACGTGGTTTGTGGGAATTGACGGAAAAAATATCAGCACAGTTTGGCTTGGTCGCGATGATAATGGCGAAACCAAACTCACTGGTGCTTCTGGTGCATTGCAAATTTATAAAGATTATTTAAGCCGTACGAATATTGAAAAATTAGCAATTAAGCCTCCTGCAACAGTGAAATGGGTGGGGATAAATCAATACGGTGGCTGGGATTGCGAGAGTTATCGAACAATTCCTGTTTGGCTAAATAATGGTCAGAATTTCTGTGGCGAAATAGCATCTCCGTCTTTTACGCCAACTGAAACAGAAACAACTACACCACCACAAGAAAGTCTGTGGGACGTATTGGATAATCCCAATCCACCCGCTCAATAATTAAGCCGCAGGATTTACTAAATTTCCAATAACAAACATTTTCCCCTATACTTCCCCTGACATTTCAGGGGATTTTTATTTCTTTTTAAAAATAGCAAACGTTTGCTTTATTTGCATTAAAAGTGCGGTACAATACGCGCCAGTTTTTTTCATACAGGTGCAAAAGGATGACACAACAATTTCCCACTCTAAGTCTAAAAAAAATCTATTCTGGCAAAGTACGCGATCTCTATGAAATCGATGATAAACGTATGCTAATGGTTACCTCTGATCGTTTATCTGCCTTTGATGTGATTTTAGATGATCCCATTCCACGAAAAGGCGAAATCTTAACTCAAATTTCCAATTTTTGGTTTAATAAACTTGCTCACATTATGCCCAATCATTTCACTGGCGACAGCGTTTATGATGTACTACCCAAAGAAGAAGCAGATTTAATCAAAGATCGTGCCGTCGTGTGTAAACGTTTAACTCCGATTAAAATTGAATCTATCGTACGTGGCTATTTAACTGGCAGTGGTTTAAAAGATTACAAACAAACAGGCACGATTTGCGGTTTAAAATTGCCTGAAGGCTTAGTTGAAGCCAGCAAATTACCCGAAGCTATTTTCACACCATCAAGCAAAGAAGAAGTTGGTAATCACGATATAAATATCAGCTATGCAGAATGTGAAAAACTTATCGGGGCAGATTTAGCCGCACAAGTAAAAGAAAAAGCCATCGCACTTTATACCGTGGCTGCAGAATATGCACTGACTAAAGGGATTATTATTTGCGACACAAAATTTGAATTTGGTTTAGATGAAAATGGCACGCTCACTTTAATGGACGAAGTATTAACACCAGATTCTAGCCGTTTTTGGTCTGTGGAGACTTACCAAGCAGGAACAAATCCTCCATCATTCGATAAACAATTTGTACGCGATTGGTTAGAAAATAGCGGCTGGAATAAACAAGCCCCCGCACCAAAAGTGCCAGAAAATATTATTCAGAAAACCGTTGATAAATATCAAGAAGCACTGAATTTATTAACAAAATGAAAATTAGGATTTTTTATGCACAAAGCTAAATAAAGATTTTTGCTTTTAATCTACAAAACACTAGACAAAGAGGAAAAGTGCGGTTATATTTTATCGACTTTTTATTCACAAAAAACGATTATTTATTCAATCCTAATTATTAGTAAGGAAAATATATGTCAAATACTATTTTACAGAGCTTACCTAAAGGTCAAAAAGTGGGGATCGCTTTCTCTGGTGGTTTAGACACCAGTGCAGCATTACTTTGGATGCGTCAAAAAGGTGCAGTGCCTTATGCCTACACAGCCAATTTAGGTCAGCCAGATGAAGACGATTACAACGCAATTCCTAAAAAAGCCATGGCGTATGGTGCAGAAAATGCACGCTTAATTGATTGCCGCGCACAGCTTGCTCACGAGGGAATTGCCGCAATTCAATGTGGTGCGTTCCATATTTCGACAGGTGGCATTCCCTACTTTAACACCACACCACTAGGTCGTGCTGTTACAGGCACAATGCTTGTTGCAGCAATGAAAGAAGATGATGTAAACATTTGGGGCGACGGCTCAACTTTCAAAGGGAATGATATTGAGCGTTTCTATCGTTATGGCTTATTAACGAACCCGAATTTAAAAATCTATAAACCTTGGTTGGATGCACAATTTATTGAAGAACTTGGCGGTCGCCTTGAAATGTCTCAATTTCTTATTGAAAATGGCTTTGACTACAAAATGTCCGTTGAAAAAGCCTACTCGACCGATTCCAATATGCTGGGTGCAACCCATGAAGCAAAAGACTTAGAGCAATTAAGCACTGGCATGAAAATTGTGAAACCAATTATGGGTGTCGCATTTTGGGATGAAAAGGTAGAAATTAAACCTGAAACAGTCACAGTGACTTTTGAAGATGGCGTGCCTGTGGCATTAAATGGTAAACATTTTGATAATGCGGTTGATCTTATTCTAGAAGCAAATCGTATTGGTGGACGTCACGGTTTAGGAATGTCTGACCAAATCGAAAACCGTATTATTGAAGCCAAATCGCGTGGTATTTATGAAGCACCAGGGATGGCATTATTGCATATTGCTTACGAACGTTTAGTCACAGGTATTCACAATGAAGATACCATCGAACAATATCGTATTAATGGCATTCGTTTAGGTCGTTTATTATATCAAGGTCGTTGGTTTGATCCGCAAGGATTAATGTTGCGTGAAACAGCTCAACGTTGGGTAGCAAAAGCAATTACAGGCACTGTAACCCTTGAGCTTCGTCGTGGTAACGACTTCACAATTTTAAATACCGAATCGCCAAACTTAACCTACGAAGCAGAACGTTTAAGTATGGAAAAAGTGGAAGATGCACCATTTGATCCTATTGATCGTATCGGTCAATTAACCATGCGTAATTTAGATGTGTCAGACACCCGAGGTAAACTTGGTATCTATGCACAAACAGGTTTATTAAACGCAGTTAAAGATTCCGTATTACCACAATTAGGCAAAAAATAAATCATAAAATAAAATCTGCATTTCAATGATTGATTATTTAACATCATGAAATGCAGATCCTTTCACAAAATATCAGTTAGCTAAAAAAACTAGAAACATAAGAAATAATCGTTTTTCCACTTAATATTGCCATAATAATCACAACAAACCAGCCTGAAAAAGCTAAAAAAACAGGGTGTTTATAAGTGCCAACAATATCGCTTCGATAAGCGGCTAACAAAATTAATGCCAATGCAATCGGCAGTATTAAGCCATTTAATGTTCCCACAAAAACTAATACCGCAGCAGGTTTTCCCACAGTGACTAAAACAACAGTAGAAATCACAATAAAGGCAATAATCCAACGATTACGATTGCGTTCAATGGTTGGGCAAAGGGTCGTTAAGAAAGAAACTGAGGTATAAGCCGCACCAATAACCGATGTGATAGACGCAGCCCAAATAACCACCCCAAATAACACTTGACCAAAATTGCCTGCTACATATTCAAAAGGCGTTTCAGCTGGATTTTTAGGATTAAGAGACACACCTTTTGACACCACGCCAAGTACCGCAAGAAATAATACAATACGCATCGTTGAAGCAATTAAAATAGCTGAAACAGAACTACGGCTCACTTCAGCCATTGCTTTTTCGCCTTGAATGCCCGCATCTAATAAACGATGTGCGCCTGCAAAAGTAATATAACCGCCTACGGTTCCTCCCACTAATGTAACAATAGCAATGGGATCAATTTGTTCTGGAATAAAGGAATGATATGCCGCTTCAGCCACAGGCGGTTCAGTTTTAAACATTACATAAAACGTGAGCGCAACCATAATAAAGCCCATTAATTGTGCAAAACGATCCATTAATAAGCCTGCTTCTTTACGCAAAAAAATCAAAATAGCAATAATACCGCTAATCACTGCGCCTATTTCTGGTGCGATACCAAAAATAGAATTTAAACCAAGCCCCGCACCGCCAACATTACCAATGTTAAAAGCCAGTCCGCCCATCACAATCAACGCAGCAAGAAAATACCCTGCTTTCGGAAAAACCGCATTAGAAATATCTTGCGCACGTTTGCCAGACACAATAACAATTCGCCAAATATTAAGTTGAGCACCAATATCTAACAAAATTGATAATAAAATAACAAAGCCAAAACTCGCTAATAAAGTATTGGTAAAGGTTGCGGTTTGAGTTAAAAAACCAGGCCCAATGGCGGATGTCGCCATTAAGAAAGCTGCCCCTAAAACCGCATTTCGTCTGTGAGTAATTGATGCCATAAAGCACCTCCATTGTTAAGTTGATGTTATGTGTTTATTCGGCTTATGCCGTTATTTTGATATGATTTTTTTCTAATTCTTCCACAATGCGTTCAGCAAAGTGTAAAGAATATTGATTATCGCCGTGTAAGCAAATACTTTCTGCTTTTACAGGCACGAGGCTTCCATCAATGGCATTGACTTGCCCCTTTGTTACCATTTGTAACACTTGTTGAATGGCTTCCTTATCAGATGTTACCATTGCATTTGGTTGAGAACGAGGCACTAAACTCCCATCAGGCATATAATGTCGATCAGCAAACACTTCAGAAATGGTTTGCAACCCTTCTTCCTCTGCGATACGCAACATTAAACTGCCTGCTAACCCCATTAATTTCAAATTCGGATCAAATTGATAAACGGTTTGTGCAATTACACGCGCTATTTTTTCATCTTTTGCCGCTTGGTTATATAACGCACCGTGAGGTTTAACATAACTAATTACCGCCCCCTCGCCATCACAAATTGCTTTTAATGCGCCCAATTGATAACGCAAATGGGCGATTAATTCCTGTGAAGACAACACCATTGCCGTACGACCAAAATTTTCGCGATCAGGAAAACTAGGGTGAGCGCCAATACGCACTTTATTTTCTTTCGCAAATTTGACCGCACTTTGCATTTCCTTTGCACCCCCAGCGTGTAAGCCACAGGCAATATTTGCAGAAGAAAGCAACTGCAACAAACTTTCATCAAAAGGAAAACCCTCTGCAATATCTGCATTTAAATCAATTTCTTTCATCAACAATTCTCCTAATTTGATCAAGGTATATTTCATTTTTACGGCGTAATTTAGCAGCCTCTTGTAAGCTAACCGCTTCAAATTTAATCGTTGAACCTAAACGCACCTGTGCCAAAGCCCCAAGATCGGCATCAATCACATTAGCAATTTTAGGATAACCGCCTGTGGTTTGTGCATCAGCCATCAAAATAATAGGCTGACCACTTGGTGGCACTTGCACAGTACCAAACTGAATGGCGTGAGATAGCATTTCCAACGGCTGCTTTAATTCTAATGTCTGACCTTGAAAACGATACCCCATACGATCACTATTACTTTGCAACGTCCATTCATTTCGCCACCAATAATATTGGGATTTTCGTTTAAACGCCTGATATTCAGAAGATGGCAAAGCACGAATAACATCGCTAAGCGGAATGGGCGCAATACCAATTTCGCTACGCAAAATATGATCATTTGCCGTTTGTAGTCGATCGCCCGCCTGCAAACAACGCCCCTCAATGCCCCCTATTTTCGCTCTTAAATCCGTGCTGCAAGAATTCAATGCTTGAGGCAAAACAAAACCACCTTGAACACATAAATAACCATACATTCCAATTTTTGCACGGGTCATTTTTAATATTTGACCGGCTCGTGCTTGATAACGCCAATAAGCAAAAACAGGCTTATCATCTAACGTCATTTCATAAAAAGCACCAGTCACACAAAAATTCATATCTTGCTGAAATTGCAATGTAATGCCGCCTAAAGGCACTTCAATAGCAGGAACATTCTCTGCATTACCCAATAAAATATTGCCCGCACGTAATGCTAATTTATCCATTGCCCCACAATGGCCTATGCCAAATCGGCGTAAACCAAAACGCCCTAAATCTTGAATAGTCGCACGGGATTGCACATCAATCACCTCAATCATAGTTCAATTCCCTCCACAATAAATTTCACAGTATCGCCAGCTTGTAATAAGGTGGGTTGTGATTGATTTTTATCAAAAAGTGCTTGCTTAGTATAACCGATCAACTGCCACCCACCTGGCGAAGAAAAAGGATAAATCCCCGTTTGCGTCCCACCAATACCAACAGAACCAGCAGGAACAACCGTTCTTGGCGTGGCACGGCGTGGCGTGTGTAAGTTTTCAGGTAAACCACCCAAATAAGGAAAGCCTGCTTGGAAACCAATCATATACACAGTATAAATAGGCTCACTGTGCATCTGAATAATCCGCTCTGGTGTTGTCTGATGAAATTTCGCTACATCAGATAAATCCTGACCTCGCTCTCCCCCATAAATAACAGGAATTTCAATATGGCGTCCTTGAAAATCCGATACTTTCAATTCAGCCCAACGTTGTTCTAAACGTTGCACAAGTGGCTTAAAATCCACGAAAAAATCGGTAAAAACCGTCAGATTATTCATTCCCAAGACAACTTCTACAATATCTTGTTCTGATTGCAATTGACGAGCAAACGCCCATAATTGGCGTTGTTGTTGAATGGAAGCTGGGGGTGGCAAAGAGCAAACCACCGCCGACTCACTGATCGGAACGATATTCATAATATACCCTTTATATGATGTTATGTAATTTGTTATTTTTTTGTTACAGCTCTCTTTTAAAGGATATTTATAGCTTTTGTCAAGTTTCTATTTTCATCTTTTAATTCAATTTAAAAACATTGCGCTTTAATCATCAAAAGAAAATTTAGCACAAATTCATTTGGTTGAAACGATACATAACAACCACCCATAAAAAAAGCGGCAAATGCCGCTTTTTAAGAGAGATAATCAAACCTTACCACTGGTAACCAACACCAGCTGCAACGCCTGTTTTACCTTGACTATTGGTTGTACCTGACAAGCGAATAATCACTTTGCCATTATCGGAAATTCTTGATACCCCGATAGCTAAACCATTTTGACCTTGATAGCTTTCCCGCAATAGAAACCATTGATTTACTTGGCATAGTGGCTTGTGGTAACTGTGAAGCGGCTAATGCACTTGCAGTACCTGCATCTGCACGTTTACCCACTTTATTCACTTGTCCAGCAAGATTTGTTACCCATTTTTCCACAGCATACAACTGGCTGCCGTTAATCGCATCGGTGGAAGTAGCAGAGATTTCGCCTGCCGCGACGTTTTGGATACGTCTTTCTTCGCCGCTTGCATCGACAGAAACCGCACCGTGCGTTGTCGCACCGGCAAAGCCTTTTACCGCACCCGTTGCACCAGCAGTTGTAGTGTTACCCGCCGTGCCATCAGATTTCAGGTTTTTACCTGTATCTTTTGTCGCAGTTGAAGCATTACCGAGATAAACAGAATTTTCTATGGTTTCGCCTAAGGCTTGCGGCACAGTTACTTTCGTCTTCGTACCATCTTTTCCAACCACTTCTTTTTCTTCGGTCAGTACATTGCCATTTGCATCACGTTTCGCATTAACACTATTACCCAACACAAAAGTGTTTTTAGAAGTAATACGGTTATCGTTACCGAAAGCGTAGCTACCGCTTGCGCCGTCTTCAATGTAGTTCGGATCGCCGAATGCACCAGATTTATCCGCATTCACAACGTTGCCCGTACCAATCGCCTCTGTGTTATCACGTAAAGCTTTTGAGTCGTAGCCGAAGACAATGGCATTTTCGCCTGCCGCATTGGCTTTCGTACCAATCACTGTCGCGTATTTGCCACTTGCGCTGGAATCGATTTCATTGCTTCGTTCCACTTTACGTTTGGCAGTGCCGTTATTGAAATGGAAGAATTTAATCCCTTGTTCATTCATATTGTAGATGGCTTCAACCACTGAATTAGTGATAACTTCTTTTCTGCCTTTCACATTACAAGTGGTCAATAATGGGGTTTTACCCTCTTCGCCCATCACGACGTTGTTATAGACTTTAGTCGTAGTTGTACCATCAACTTTATTTTCTACTACCGTCACATTAGTGATATTGGTGCTTTCCAGCGTTGCCACGCTCACTTTGGTATTTGGACCATCAGCAAAACGGACTTTATCGTTGGTATTCACTGTTTCCACTTTAGTATCAGACAAGGCTTTTTCTTTGTAGCTTTCGCATCAGCTTCACTTGCCAAACCAAGCTCAAAGACTGATTTCGTAATCGCCTCTTCCACTTGTTTACCCGCAACCACACCTTGATTTTGGTTAGTTAAAGTAACGGCTTATCAAATAAACCCATCGGGCTTTTTACGGTATCAGAACCGTTATTTTGGGTGGAAAATTGGTACATACCATCTTTCACTACAGTACGTAAACAAATTGTAAACATACCTTACAAAGTGATTTTTTCATCTAGCATTTTCTCGATGGTTTTTATTTTAGTGCGACCATAATCGTCACTTTGTGTATTCGCAAGAATGTACACTCGTTTGTTTGGTGGAAGTTTTGCGGCTAAATCACACACTTTCCATGCATTGACACCGATATCTGTTTTTTAATGATTGACGGCACACGTTCACGATTTAAAACATAAACACCACTGTTGAAACAATAAAATCATAGTTTTCTTGAATGTTGGCAGCGTTAATATCGTAAAGTGCGGTAGAAATATTAAGGTTTTCTTTCTCTTTGATTTCATTTAAAAAGGCAATGCTGTTTTCATTGTGATCCCAAGGGTCACATCATAGCCCAATAAACTTAAATAAAGTGAATTACGCCTTTGTCCACAACCTAAATCTAATACTTTACAAGGCGAGATAATTTTTGCTGCATCCACCACATCGCCGTGAGTGGCAGTCATATTGTATTTTTTACTGAAGTAATCTTCTTTTTTACAGTAGAAACCTAGGGTACATTCTAAATCATCAGAAAGGGCTTCAACACGATGCCATGCTTGAGGTTCGACAAAAGGAATCTCGCTTTCTGGGGTAAAAATATGCTCGGAAATAACATTGCCATTTTCAGTTAGTTCATAAAATTTGAGTTTGCCTTTTAATACGGTTAATTTCCCCCAAGTACCGACTTTTGTGTTGTGTTTTTCTTGGAACATTTGTGGTAATTTGTCTTTTGTCCACACTGGCATTTGTTTATAGCAAATTAATTCGTTTTTCATAATATTCTCCAAATAGATAAATAGTTGAGTGTTATAGTAGGTTATAAGTCGCCTATTTTCAACAAGAAAATAAAAGGGCAACGTAATGTTGCCCTCATTTAGATTGAATTGATTATTTTACTTGCATACCTGCTGTAACACCGCTATCGGCAGATAACAAGAATAAATCACTACCGCCTGTTCCTGCGGATAGAATCATTCCCTCAGATACACCGAATTTCATTTTACGTGGTGCAAGGTTTGCCACCATAATCACAAAACGACCTTCTAATTCTTCAGGCTTATTGTAAGCTGCTTTAATGCCAGAGAAGACTTGACGAGTATGATCGCCAAGATCCAATTCAAAACGTAAAAGTTTATTAGATTCTGGCACCGCTTCGCATTTCAGCACTTTTGCTACACGCATATCAAGTTTAGCGAAATCATCAATAGTGATGGTTTCAGCAATAGGTTTAACGGCAGAAAGTGCGGTTGGTTTTGCTTCAATTTTTTCTGCTGCTTTATTGGCTGCTGCAAATAAGGCTTTGGTTTCTTCCACAACGGCATCAATTTGTTTTTTCTCTAAACGAGAGAATAAGGCTTTGAACGGTGCAAGAGTATGGCCAAGTAATGGTTGATGAATATTATCCCAACGTAATTCAGCTTGTAAGAAGGCTTCTGCACGTTCTGCCAGTTTTGGAAGAACCGGTTTTAAGTAAGACATCAACACACGGAAAAGCTCAATTCCCATTGAACATACGGCTTGCAATTCTGCCTCTTTGCCTTCTTCTTTTGCAATCACCCAAGGGGCTTTTTCATCAATGTATTTATTGGCTTTATCTGTTAATGCCATGATTTCACGAATGGCTTTATTGTATTCACGGCTTTCGTAATAAGCGGCGATTTGCTCGGCTTGTGCGGTAAATTCTGCAAATAATGTTTCATCTTCCAGTTTATTTGCAAGTTTGCCTTCAAAGCGTTTCGCAATAAAGCTGGCATTGCGTGAAGCTAAATTCACTAATTTATTTACGATATCCGTATTTACACGTTGTACGAAATCGTCAAGGTTAAAGTCTAAATCTTCAATGCGATCATTTAATTTTGCCGCATAGTAATAACGCAAACATTCAGGATCGATATGATTTAAATAAGTGCTGGCTTGAATGAAAGTCCCGCGAGATTTTGACATTTTCGCCCCATCCACCGTGACATAGCCGTGAGTGAACACATTAGTCGGTTTACGATAGCCACTGCCTTCAAGCATTGCTGGCCAGAATAGACTGTGGAAATAAACGATATCTTTACCGATGAAATGATAAAGCTCCGCATCACTGCCTTCCGCCCAAAATTCATTGAAATCAATGCCTTCACGATTGCATAGATTTTTGAATGACGCCATATAGCCGATTGGTGCATCTAACCAAACATAGAAGAATTTATCTTTTGCGCCAGGAATTTCAAAACCGAAATAAGGCGCATCGCGTGAAATATCCCATTGTTGTAAACCGCTCTCAAACCATTCTTGCATTTTGTTCGCAATTTCAGATTGAAGTGAGCCAGAACGTGTCCATTCTTTTAACATCCCTTCAAATGCAGGTAAGTCAAAGAAAAAGTGTTCAGATTCTTTTACAACAGGTGTTGCACCAGAAACAGCTGAACGAGGATTAATTAAATCCATTGGGCTATAAGTTGAAGCACACACTTCGCAGTTATCGCCATATTGATCTTCTGCTTTACATTTCGGGCAAGTGCCTTTCACAAAACGATCAGGCAAGAACATATTTTTTTCAGGGTCGAATAACTGAGAAATAACTTTACTTTTAATAAAGCCATTGGCTTTGAGTTTATTGTAAATTTCTGCTGTGAGCTCTTTGTTTTCTTCGCTGTGAGTAGAATGGTAGTTATCAAAACTAATATTGAAACCTGCAAAATCACGCACGTGATCGGCTTTTGCTTTAGCAATTAATTCTTCAGGTGTAATGCCAAGTTTATCGGCATTCAGCATAATCGGTGTGCCGTGCGCATCGTCCGCACAGACAAAATGGATTTTATTGCCACGCATACGTTGAAAACGCACCCAAATATCCGCTTGGATATGTTCTAACATATGGCCTAAATGAATCGCCCCATTGGCATAAGGCAAGGCGCAAGTGACTAAAATTTTACGGGGTTGAGTTGTCATTTTTATTCTCTTTTTAGCATACAAAAATTGTGCTTATCTTACTTTAAATAGGGGATTTTTTCTAGTTTGAAAATGGAAGGAAAATCCACCGCACTTTATTTAAAATTACCTATTTTAAAAGTTTAAAATTTAATCATTTCGCACCCAGTATACTGGGTGTTAGTTTCTCTTTACAGAGAAACTAACAAAACATATTGCCAAACAAAAAATTTGGTATTTTTTATAAATCAACTTAAGAGATTATTATATGAAATTAACAAAAATACTGCTTACCAGCGCATTGTTAGGTGCCTCTATTCTTTCTTTTCATTCAACTGTGGCAGCTATGGATTTTGGAACACAAGTAGGTATAGATGCTTATAGGAAGAAGGATTTCGCACAGGCTGCAGAACAGTTTAAAGATGCAGGTATAGTGAGAGGAGATGCTAAAGCGCAATTATTTTTGGGGAGAATGTATTATGAGGGGGAATTTTTTAAGCAAGATTATGTTGAGGCAGCAAAATGGTATCGCAAAGCTGCAGAGCAGGGGGAGGAGTATGGCTTACTTTTCTTAGGTGAGATGTATGAAAATGGAGAAGGTGTAGAAAAAGATTATGCTGAAGCAATAAAGCTGTATAGAAAGGCTGTAGAGCAGGGGAGTGTAGCAGGTCTAGTAGGCTTAGGTTCAATGTATAGATTTGGAAAAGGTGTAGAAAAAGATTATGCTGAAGCAATAAAGTTGTATAGCAAGGCTGCAGAGCAAGGAGATTTCATGGCACTATTTTTCTTAGGCGATATGTATGCTAATGGACTAGGCGTTAAACAAAATAAAGTGAAAGCCAAAGAATTATTTAAGAAATCTTGTAAACAAGGTTCAGAGGAAGCTTGTGAAGCTTTAAAAAGTTACAATAAGAAATAAGGGAAAAATATTATGAAAAAACAATTGATTACTATGGTTTCTTTGGTTGGAACACTTTCTGTATTATCGGCTTGTACTTCTAATGAAGATATTACCTTTCCTGCAATGATTTCGCCTTTGGCATTAGATGTTGAAACCTGTTCATCACAAGCTAAATCTGATTTTCAATTAGGTGTGGCAGCTTATAAAGATAAGAAATACGCTCAATCTTTTGAGTTATTTATTAAGGCGAGTGAGAAAAATTGTGCAAATGCTGATTTCTATCTTGCAGCGCAATATTATAACGGACAACATCTCTCAAAAAACCTTGAGGTGGCAAAAGAAAAATTTAAACAGGCTTGTCATAAAGGGCTAAAAACAGCTTGTATAATGGAATAATTTGAGTTTAGTCCATTATTTGAGTAAATACCTGTTTCTGAAATTGGTTATCAGAAACAGGTTTTTTATTCGGTTTGAAAAACTTTAACTTAACATACCGCACTTTCCGTGATTAAATATGCCCGACAAATTTACTCTACTAAACAGGAAGTTATTATGGCAACCTACTTTTCTGATAATTTGACTGCCGAGCAGCAAAATCAAGTTCAGCAGATTATTCAACAATTTCAGCATCCAACCCTGCAAAAGGATCTGATTGTGCTTAATACTTTGAAAAAAGTGGAAAAGGGCGGTGATACTTTACGCATTGAATTGAAATTACCTTTTGCATGGAATTCTGGTGCAGAACAGTTAAAGCAAGCGGTTTCAGATGCGTTATTGAAAGCAACAGATTGCAACGTAATTAAATGGGCGGTGACTTATCAAATCGCCACACTTAAACGTGCAAATAATCAACCCGCTGTAAAAGGTGTGAAAAATATTATTGCGGTGAGTTCTGGTAAAGGTGGCGTAGGGAAATCATCGGTTTCTGTTAATCTAGCTTTAGCATTACAAGCACAAGGCGCTCGTGTTGGGATTTTAGATGCGGATATCTATGGCCCTTCCATTCCACATATGTTAGGCGCAGCGGATCAACGTCCAACTTCGCCAGATAATCAACATATCACTCCAATTAAAGCACATGGTTTATCTGCAAATTCCATTGGCTTTTTAATGAATGAAGACAGTGCAACAATTTGGCGTGGCCCGATGGCGAGCAGCGCATTAAGCCAATTATTAAATGAAACCCTATGGGATAGTTTAGATTATCTTGTTATCGATATGCCTCCGGGCACTGGCGATATTCAACTTACCTTATCGCAACAAATCCCTGTGACTGGTGCAGTGGTAGTGACAACCCCACAAGATATTGCTTTGCTTGATGCGGTGAAAGGTATTTCAATGTTTGAGCGAGTATCTGTCCCCGTGTTAGGCATTGTGGAAAATATGTCAATGCACATTTGTAGCAAGTGCGGTCACCACGAAGCGATTTTTGGCACAGGCGGTGCTGAGAAAATGGCTGAAAAATACAATGTAAAAGTATTAGCTCAACTTCCTTTACACATTCGTATCCGTGAAGATTTAGATGCGGGCAACCCGACTGTTGTGCGAGTGCCTGAAAATGAAATTTCACAAGCATTCCTACAACTCGCAGAAAAAGTCTCTACAGAACTTTATTGGCAAGGTTCTGTCATCCCAAGTGAGATTTTATTTAAAGAAGTGAAATAATCGAAAAAAAGATAGGGCTGCATTTGCAGCCCTTTTTTAATGGGATTTTTACTCCACCCATCTCACTACTTCATCTAACGCTTTACGGGATTTTTTCGCAATATCGCGTGAACGGTAACCAAAGGTTGCGGCGACAGAAACGGCATATTCTTGAGGATCAAATAATCCTTCTTCGGCGAGACATTCATTCATTTTATCGTAATGAAAACCTTCAATTGGGCAAGAATTGATGCCAAGGGCGGCAGCGCCAGTGAGCATATTTGCAAGAGCGATATAAGTTTGTTTACTGCACCAATCAAATAAAGTGCGGTCGCTTTCGAGCAATTTCATATCTTCTTCTTGAAAGGTTTTATATTTGGCGAGGGCAGCTTGTTGTTGCTCTGCGTTCAAGCCTCTACGCACCATGATATCCTCAAAAAATGGGCTGTCATAACGGGCATTTTTCTTCGCGAGAATTACGACAAGATGACTGCAATCATCAAGCTGATTCATCATTCCCCAGCTGAAAGGCTTAATTTTTTCGCGTAAGGTTTTATTTTGAATCACTAAAAATTTCCAAGGTTCAGAGCCAACAGAACTTGGAGATAATCGACCGCACTCTAAAATACATTCAAAATCTTCATCACTGATTTTTTTGGTTGGGTCGTAATAACGTGTTGAGCTACGTTGATGGCAGAGTTCCAGAACTTGTTCACGAGTAAGTTGAGTCATTTTATTTCCTCTTTTTTTAAACAAAAATGCGTCGCCATACTAAAGATTAGTTTTTGCTAAAGCAAGGGAAAGGTTCTAAAATAGTTAGCATTTTTATCATAGAGAGTAAAGATGATGACAAGAATTGCGATTATTCCTGCAAGAGCGGGTTCTAAAGGCATTAAAGATAAAAACTTACAGCTTGTTGGTGGCGTTTCTTTAGTGGGGCGTGCGATTTTGGCAGCGCAAGAGTCGGGTATGTTTGATCAAATTGTCGTAACATCAGACGGCGAAAACATTTTAAAAGAAGCTACAAAATATGGTGCAAAAGCAGTGGTACGCCCTGAAAATTTGGCGCAAAGTGATACACGCACCATTGATGCTATTTTGCATTGCTTAGAAACACTGAATATTTCACAAGGTACGACTGTACTTTTGCAGCCAACTAGCCCATTGCGTAATGCTTTAGATATTCGTAATGCGATGGAAATTTTCCTTGGCGGCAAATATAAATCAGTGGTTTCCGCTTGCGAATGTGAGCATCATCCTTATAAATCCTTCACTTTAGAAGGCACCGAAGTTCAGCCTATTCACGAATTAACGGATTTTGAAGCCCCTCGCCAAAAATTACCGAAATCTTATCGTGCAAATGGTGCAATTTATATTAATGACATCGAAAGTCTCTTTGAAGAAAAACGCTTTTTTATTGCCCCAATGCGTTTTTATTTAATGCCAACCTATCGTTCCATTGATATTGATTCCACACTTGATTTGCAATTAGCCGAAAATTTAATTTCAAAAGAATTCTAAAAAAATTGACCGCACTTTGCGGTCTTTTTTATGTCTATTTTGCTTATTTACATTTAGAAAAGAGGATTTTTATAAGCAAATTATTGTGCGTAATGGGCTTTCCAATAACCAATCCACTCTTTTAATAAAACCATATTGCTATTCAATGCACCTAAGTCAGGAATAAAAGATTTTGCAGAGAGATTTCCTTTGCTGCCGTAGCTTGCCGCAGCAGCAGGAAGAATATCAAATCCTTGTTTTTCAAAAAGATATTTGGCTCGTTTCATATGCCATTGATTTGTTACTAAAATAATTTTTTGAATATGATCTTTCACTAAAATATTTTTAGTGAAACTGGCATTTTCTTCTGTATTACGGGCTTTATTTTCGATCCATTGCGTTGGCACATTAAAGAATTGGTTAAGTTCTTTTGCCATTAAGTCGCCTTCAGAAATACCTATCAAAGAATAGCCCGTTGTTAAAACAGGCAAGCCCGTTTCTTTTTGTAAAAATGCCGCATAACGTAAACGTTCGAGTTGCGGTGCGCCAGAAGCTGTTTCTGAATACAGTTCTTTGGTTGGGTAAGATCCACCGCCTAATATGACGATGGCTTGAGCTTGTTTATAGTCATCTAGGGTAAGGGCTGGAATGTCGTCATTATCTGTTAGCAATAAACCAGTAAAAGGCGCACTCATGACATAAAGCCACGTGAAACTGATAAGCGCAATAAATTTAGCTAATTTTTTGAAATGAAAACGATATAGAATCACTGCAATAATAAGTAATACAAAGGTATTGAGAGGTGGTGCGATAAGTGCGGTAAGAAGTTTTCCGAGTTCTAACATAGATAAGATCCTTGATATAGAGCGGTTTCATTATAATGATTAGTCATAGCTTGTCTATGTTGATTTTGTTAAAATAATCCCCCTTATTTTCGATAAAAAAACGCTTAAATTTATCAAAAGTGCGGTGATATTTATGAAAGTTTTTAAAGACAGTGTCATTTACCTTGTTGGGGAATTATCGTCAAAGTTAGTTCCTTTTTTACTTTTGCCTTATTTATCCCGTAAATTAGGCGTAGAGGGTTATGGCTCACTTTCTTATTATCAAACTTTTTTAAGTTTATTTTTAATTGTGGTTTCTTTAACTCAAGAGGGCGCAATTTCCCGTTATTTTTATTTTTACGGAAAACGTTCATTAAATTTAGTAGTAAATACTGGCTATGCTTATACCACGATAATTGGTTGCATTATTTTAATTGGTTGTTGGATTGCTCAGTCTGAAATATTATTTTATGCCGCACTTTCCTCAATTTTTCAGTCTTTTTTAAATGTACAGCTAAGTGTAAGACAATGCCAGAAAAAGGCTTGGTCTTATGCTTTTATTCAAATTTCACTTACTGTTACGGGAGCTGTATTTACCGTTGTATTGCTCGAGTATTATCAAAATGACCTTGTTGAAAAAAGAATTTTGGCAATTTTATTGAGCAATTTAGTTGTTTGGTTTTTTTCTTATTTTCTTTACAGAAAGAGTGCAACATCTAAAAAATATCAATTTAAACATTATCAATCTGCGTTATTTTATATTTTAGGATTTGGATTACCGCTTATTTTACATTATGCAAGTTTTTTCTTAAAAGGGCAGTTAGACCGTATTTTTATTTATCACAAATTCAGTGAAACAGATTTAGGGCTTTATGCCATGGGGGCTCAACTTGCTTTAATCTTTTCTATTACAATTCAAGCACTTAATAAAGCGATTATTCCCTATTTTTATGAAGCCTTGAAACAAAAAAAATTAGTAATTCAACAATTACATAAATGGGCGTTATTTTCCTTTTTGCTGATACCTATTCCTGCCTTAATAATGTGGATTATTCCTGAGGATGTGTTAGTTTGGATTTTAGGTAGCCAATTTATGGGAACGAAATATTATTTTATTTTATTTTTAATTTCGACCACATTAAGTATTCCTTATTTGATTTTAGTTAATTATCTTTTCTATTATGGAAAAAATAAACTGATTTCCCAATGTTCCGTTTTATCTACAATAATTTATGTGGCAAGCCTTGTGGCTTTAACTTTTACAGAAATTAAATATATCCCTTATGCTGGAATTATTGGTTCGCTTTCCATTATTCCTATTCTTTATTTTATGACATCTAAAGTGAGTAAAACCCTATGAACCTTATTCTTTGTTGCACACCATTGCAAGTATTAATTGCGAGAAAAATAATTGAATTACATCCTAACGAGCAATTCTTTGGCGTTATGTTTGGTGGGGTATGGGATAAAAAAAGAACCTTGTATGCGAGTAAATTAGCGGAGGTTTGTTGTAATGCTGTAAATATTGATACGGGAAAAGATCTAAAAGGTTTTGACTCCCTAAAATTAATGCGTCAGTTAAAGAATAAAATTACGTATAAAAGTTTTGATAAGGTTTTTCTCGCTAATCTTAATTCATTATGGCTACAAACTTATCTTAGTCATGTTTCATTTAAAGAGCTTTATACCTTTGATGATGGCTCGGATAATATTTTTCCACATCCTAATTTATTGAGAGAGCCTGATACATTTAAATACAAACTGATTAAAGCTTTTATTGGCGATAAATATAGTGTAAATAAATTATTTAACAAAATAAAAAAACATTATACGGTTTATCCTAATTATAAAAATATTGTTCCTAATATTGAACCAATTTCCTTATGGGATAATAAAGTAGATGGTGAGATAGATGGCGAAGTTTCATTTTTTATAGGGCAACCATTGTTAAATACAAAAGAGGAAAATGTATCATTAATTAAAAAATTAAAAGAACAAATTCCTTTTGATTATTATTTCCCCCATCCAGCAGAAGATTATCGAGTGGATGGGATAAATTATGTTGAATCTGAATTAATTTTTGAAGATTACGTATTTAAACATTTATCAAATAAAAAAGTAATTATTTATACGTTCTTCAGTTCTGTTGCATTTAATTTATTAAGTCATCCTAATGTAGAAATTCGTTTTATTAGAACGAGTATTCCAAGATGGCAATTCTGTTACGATTCATTTCCAGACCTTGGATTAACGATTTATAAGGAAATTTAAAATGAAAAAAATTGGTTTCTTTATTATGAATATCGAAAGTGCGGGTGGAACAGAGCGCGTTTCTATTAGTGTTGCTAATGCTCTTGTTAAACAGGGATATGATGTTTCTTTTATTAGCATTGGCGGTAATAAGCCTTTTTTCCAAGTCGATGAAAAAATTAATATTTACGCAATGAATAAATTGCCCTATTCATTGAAAAAAGATTATTTTTCTATCACAAAAAAATTAAGAGAATTGGTTAAAGAATTGCAGCTGGATACCTTAATTGTGGTTGATGGTGCGATTATGCTTTTTTCTGCTTTGGCGTTGGTTAATTTAAATATAAAGCATATTTTATGGGAGCATTATTCTTTTAATTTTACGGGAAATCGTCTCGTTCGCACACTCGGTAAATATTTAGCTGTAACAACTTGCGATAAAATAGTTACATTGACAGAAGCAGAAAAAACACTATGGCAAGAAAAATTTAAAAAGAACAATATAATTAGTATTGCTAATCCAAATACGCTTTTGCCAAAGAACAAATTAGCAAAATGGGAAAATAAAACCATTTTATCTGTAGGGCATTTATTTTCTTATAAAGGTTTTGATTATTTATTAAAAGTTTGGCAAGTTTTGGCAAAAAAATATCCAGATTGGAATTTAAAAATAGTGGGTTCTGGCGAGGAAGATGATAATTTAAAAGATCTTGCTAAAGCATTGGATATTGAAGATTCCGTTAATTTTATTCCTCGTACCAATGATGTTTCTTTTTATTATGAAAATAGTTCAATTTATTGTTTACCCTCACAAACAGAGGGCTTGCCTCTAGTGCTTATTGAGGCGATGGCATTTGGTTTACCTGTTGTTGCTTTTAATTGTTCATCAGGCGTAAAGCAATTAGTTGAAAATAAAAAAAATGGTTTTCTTTGTGAAAAAAATAATATTGAAGAAATGGTTAATGCTTTAGATTTATTAATCAATAATCCTGAACTTTATCAACAGATGTCAGAAAAATCTCGTGTAATCAGTGAAGATTATGGCATTGAGAAAATTATTGAAGAATGGAAAGTGATTTTATAAGGAATAATTTTATGTTAAAAAAATATTTGATCTCTTTAGATAAAGATATTCAACGTCGGGAATTATTCTTTTCTCAAAAAAACACTGAGGATTTCCAAGTATTTTCTGCCATTAATACCATGCAAAAAGATTGGGATGAATTAGCTGATATTTTTAATATTGAACAATTTAAAGCACATTATGGACGTAATGTCACTAAGGGCGAAATCGGCTGTACCTTAAGCCACCTTTCTGTGTACCAAAAAATTATTGAAGACAACGAAATTTCTGAAGATAGCTACGCATTAGTCTGTGAAGATGATGCTTTATTCCACCCAAATTTTCAGCAAAATTTAACCGCACTTTTATCAGAAAAACTTGAGGCTGAAATTATATTGCTTGGACAGTCCAAAATTAATGATTTTAATAATTACGATTTAGAAATTAATTATCCCACAACTTTTTCTTTTTTATGCAAAAAAACAGGCAATGTAAATTACGCTTTTCCTTATAAAAGTTATTTTGCTGGCACGGTGGGCTATCTTATTAAAAAATCAGCTGCAAGAAGATTTATCCAGCAAATTTCTCAAAATAAACCATTTTGGTTAGCGGATGATTTTTTACTCTTTGAACAGGATTTTAATATAAAAAATAAAGTGGTTCGCCCTCTCATGGTCATTGAAAATCCTGTATTGATAAGCAATTTAGAAAGTGTTCGTGGATCTTTATCCAATAATTTATTTAAAAAATTAATGAAATATCCATTGAAAAAAATCTTTGCGATTAAGAGAAATTTGGCTAATTAAAGGAGGGGATTATGTTAAGCATTATTGTGCCTTCTTATAATCGAAAAGCAGAAGTGCCAGCTTTATTAGAAAGTTTAACTCAACAAACATCGAGTAATTTTGAAGTGATTATTGTGGATGATTGCTCAAAAGACCCCGTTGAAGTGACACAATCTTATCCATTTGTGGTAAAGGTCATCCGTAACGAAATCAATCAAGGTGCAGCGGAAAGTCGCAATATTGGTGCGCGTGCATCAAAGGGAGATTGGTTGCTGTTTCTTGATGATGATGATCGGTTTATGCCAGAAAAATGTGAAAAAATATTACAAGTGATTGAGCAAAATCCAGACATTAATTTTATTTATCATCCAGCTAAGTGTGAAATGGTCAATGAAAGGTTTACTTATGTGACTCAACCGATTGAACCGCAAGAAATCTCGACAGAACGTATTTTGTTAGCCAATAAGATTGGTGGCATGCCAATGGTTGCGATTAAAAAAGAGATGTTTCTAAAAATAGGTGGATTATCCACCGCACTTCGTTCTTTGGAAGACTATGATTTCTTATTAAAACTACTACAAGAGCCGAGTTTTAAACCTTATAAAATTAATGAGCCACTGACTTATTGTACTTTCTATACTAAACGTTCAAGTGTGTCTACGGATACTACCAATACGCAAAAAGCCATTGATTATATTCGCAAGCATTATGTGAAAACGGTAGAGCAAGCTCGTAATTTTGATATTAACGCAAGCTATATTTTGGCTTATCCCCATATCATGAATTTATCGCGTAAAGCGGCAAAATATTACTTTGATATTTTTAAGAAAACAAAAAGCATTAAGCAATTCATTATTACGTTGGTTATTTTAATTTCGCCAAAATTAGCCATTAATTTAAAACGGTTTATGTAGGAAAATAAAATGAAATTTTCAGTCCTAATGTCCTTATATATTAAGGAAAATCCTCAATTCTTGCGGGAGTGTTTTGAAAGTCTTGTGGCACAAACTCGTCAAGCAGATGAAATTGTATTGGTTTTTGATGGTGCAGTAACGCCAGAATTAGAATCTGTTGTGGCAGAATTTGAAACAAAACTGCCATTAAAATTAGTTAAATTGCCGCAAAATCGAGGCTTAGGCAAAGCCTTAAACGAGGGTTTATTGCATTGTGCTTATGACTGGGTGTTCCGTATGGATACCGATGATATTTGCGTGCCTGAGCGTTTTGAAAAGCAAGTGGCATTTATTGAGCAGAACCCTGAAACCATCATTTTTGGCGGACAAATTGCTGAATTTGGTGAAAATGTAAATGATATTGTGGCATATCGTAATGTGCCAACGTCGGCTCAAGAAATTATCAAATTCACACAAAAACGTTGTCCGTTTAATCATATGACGGTGGCATATCAAAAAAGTGCGGTCATTAATTGTGGTGGATATGAAGATCTTCAAGAAGATTATTATTTGTGGATAAAACTTGTCGCACAAGGTTTATATGTGGCTAATTTGCCTGATATTTTAGTTTATGCACGAGTCGGAAATGGCATGGTGAGTCGCCGCCGTGGGGTCAATCAAGCCAAAGCAGAATGGCGTTTGTTCAAATTAAAATATCGTTTGGGTATTCAAGGTTTGTTAGCCGGATTATTTACTTTCGCATTGCGTTTTGGTTCCCGTTTATTGCCAACCTCGTTATTGAAAAACCTTTATCAAACTTTTTTACGTAAATAGGAAATCCGATGAAATTGAATATGGTGTTTAAAATCTTGTTTGATTTGAGGTTATTTTAGTTCAGAAAACAATAAATATGTTCTTTTAAAAATTGGCATAAATTTAATTATTTTGCATTGAGTATTGGAATATTTGCAGAATAGATTAAACCTAATCTGATAAATAATAATATTAAAGTGAAAATTCTCAATGCAAAATATAAGTATTAAATTTACGTGTCATACATCAGAATTACCCCAGCGTTGCCAATATAATTTGTTCTTGGTCAATATAAATCCAAACCTGTTGTCCGATTTTCCATTGATTTGGCTGGTGGACTGTGGCACAAAATTCAATATCGCTTTCTGCAAATTGAAGGATGGTTTCTTCTTCATTGAGTGATTTGATATTTACAGGGAATTGGTTCGGTTGATTTGCTAATGGTTGTTCACTAATTTTGACCCAAGGGGCTTTGAACATCAGCATCACTTCTTTTTCTGTAATCAGTTTCAAACGCGCTGAGCTTTTGGTGGTAATAGAAACTTGCAACGGCGTTGGCAAGCCTTGCACATTCACATCCACGACACAACGAGAGTCAATGATTCGTTGTTGTACCACTCGCCCAAAAAATTGATTACGTGCGCTACTTTGTAAAGAAAAACGTGCGGTTGCCGTGAGCAAACTATCTAATGGCACGGATTCATCTTGTAGAATATGAAAAGCGTGTTCTTGCGTACGTTCTAATAAATCATAAAGCTGTAGCAAACGTTCGGCATAAGTAGTAAGTGCCGTGCCTCCGCCATTTTTTCCGCCTGTATTTCGTTCCAGCAATGGGCGAGGGCTGATTTTATTCATGGCTTCTAAATGATCCCACGCACTTTTATAGCTCACTTTTGCATTTTTCGCTGCTTGATTTATCGAACCGCATTGTTGAATTTCTTTGAGTAAACGTACTCGTTTTGGATCGATAAAAAGTGCTTGTTGAAGTTTAATCGTGAGTAAAATTTCGGTGTTTTTCATTTTGCTGTCCTTAAGTAATCCTAAGTGGTAAGCCTAAGCGTTATATATTTTACTAAATAATTTTTCTTTTGCTATATGATTGTTATTTATTTCAATATATAATTAAGTAGATAACGTTTAATCATAGGAGATGATTTATGAAAAAATTAACGAAAATTTCAACCGCACTTTTAATCGCAGGATTAGGCTTTTCTTTTGCGGCATCCGCTAAAGTGACTGTATTTGCAGCGGCTTCAATGACAGATGCTTTACAACAAGTAGCAAAAGATTACGCAAAACAAAATCCGAAAAATGAAGTGGTGTTTTCTTTTGCTTCTTCTTCAACTTTAGCAAAACAAATTGAGGAAGGCGCGCCAGCGGATATTTTTGTATCTGCAAGCAATAAATGGATGAAATATCTTTCTGAAAAAGACTTAACCGTGAAAGAAACCGAAAAAGTTTTAGTGGGTAATGATTTAGTCTTAATCGCACCAGTAAAAAGTGCGGTAAATTCTGTGGATATTGCAAAAGGCGAATGGATTAATGGGTTAAAAGACAGTTATTTATCTGTTGGCGATCCTGCGCACGTGCCTGCTGGTCAATATGCAGAAGAAGCATTAACCAAATTAAATTTATGGGATAAGGTAAAAGATCGTTTAGCGCGTGGAAAAGATGTGCGTGGCGCATTAGCTTTAGTTGAACGTGCAGAAGCACCTTACGGTATTGTGTACAGCACTGACTCAAAAGTAAGCCAACAAGTTAAAACGGTTGCGGTTTTCCCAGCGGATAGTCATAAACCAGTTGTTTATCCTGTTTCTATTGTAAAAGGTCATGATAATGCGGATTCTCGCGATTTCTTGAAATATTTAGAATCAGATGCAGCGAAGAAAGTGCTTGTAGGGTATGGTTTCTCTGCAAAATAAGGTGGCATTTTAACATTTATTAAGGGCAGATATTTCTGCCCTTTGTTATTAGCGTTATTATATCTCTCGAGAAAATGTGGGAATTTTCCCATCAATCAGGCATTTAAACAGAGGCTATTTATTTGATTACCCAATTTTTTTCATTTTTCAATTTGACGCCAATGGAAATCTCAGCGATTAATTTAAGTTTGAGTGTCGCTGTCAGTTCTATGCTTTGGAGTTTGCCGTTAGCTATTTTTGTTGCGTGGCTTTTAGCGCGTAAAAACTTCTATGGAAAATCCCTGATTACTGGCGTCATTCATTTACCTTTAGTGTTGCCACCAGTGGTTATCGGTTATCTATTACTTGTGGCAATGGGGCGTAATGGTTTCATTGGCAAGTATTTATATCAGTGGTTTGGCTTATCTTTTGGTTTTAGTTGGAAAGGTGCGGTGCTTTCCTCTGCTGTGGTTGCTTTTCCATTGGTTGTTCGTGCGATTCGACTTTCTTTAGAAAATATTGATATTAAATTGGAGCAAGCAGCACAAACGTTGGGTGCTTCCTCTTGGCGTGTATTTTTTACAATAACCTTGCCGCTTTCTTTACCAGGGGTTTTAGCTGGGCTGGTGCTTGGTTTTGCACGATCATTAGGAGAATTTGGTGCGACTATAACCTTTGTATCGAACATTGCAGGCGAAACTCAGACCATTCCCCTTGCGATGTATTCTTTTATTCAAACACCGGGAGCAGAAGAACAAACTGCTCGCTTATGTTTATTTGCTATCATTCTTTCATTGATTTCTTTGCTATTGTCAGAGTGGTTGAGCAAGCGAATGCAGAAAAAATTAGGACAAGGAAATGTTGCAGATTAATGTGAAAAAACAGCTCGGGCAACTTGCCTTGCAAGCGAATATACAAGTGCCAGATCAAGGTGTAACTGCCATTTTTGGTTTGTCTGGCTCAGGCAAAACATCGTTGATTAATCTTGTCAGTGGCTTGATACAACCAGACGAAGGATTCATCCGTTTAAATGACCGCACTTTAGTGGATATGGATACACAAGAATCATTGCCGACCCACTTGCGTAAAATTGGCTATGTATTCCAAGATGCGCGCTTATTTCCTCACTACAGTGTGAAAGGCAATTTGCGTTATGGTATGAAAAATGTCTCGCAAGATGATTTTAATTATATTGTAGATCTTCTCGGTATTACCCATTTATTAAAACGTTATCCGCTTACACTTTCTGGCGGAGAGAAACAACGTGTGGCAATTGGGCGTGCGCTGCTGACTGATCCAGATATTTTACTGATGGACGAACCACTTTCAGCCCTTGATGTTCCCCGCAAATGTGAGCTAATGCAATATTTGGAACGTCTTTCTAAAGAAATTAATATCCCGATTTTATATGTTACCCATAGCTTGGATGAACTGTTGCGTTTAGCTGATCGGGTCGTACTGATGGAAAATGGCATCGTGAAAGCCTATGACAGCGTAGAAAAAATTTGGAATAGTGCTATTTTTGCCCCTTGGAAAGGGGAAAACGAACATATTTGAATTTACTATCATATGATTGTTCTTGTGCCATCTGTTTTTAATAGAGCACCTGATTTTATTTTGAATAGACTTTTAGCCTGTACTATGCCATTAGTAATATTCTTTTTTATATTTTGTTCATTCGTAGAGTGAGTTAGGGGTACTTTATAATCTGTTCCTACCCCCATAGAATATTTTGAAGCATCTAATGTACCACCACCAAGCACAGTATCATAAGTTATAGCACATTGAACTGACTCATCTTTAGGTGCTAGTCCCCACAAATGGCTTTATTTTTGATTACAACATCAAGTTTAGAGTTTATGAGACTTCACTTTGTTGATGAGTTAAGCCCAATTGCTTTGGCTTGATTATCCAACATAAAAATGAGATCTGAGGCTTTGGTTTTTGCTAATTTTGTTTCAATTAACCAACCTTTAGTTGTCGCTTTTGCTTTGGATTGCTGACCTTTTAATAAGAATTTCGCATTTTCGGAAAAAAATTCCCCATTATTAAATTTATCTTTCACAGCATCCCCTTCAAGACTTGTAGCAATACTATTTTCATTTTTGCATTAGCAACAATTAAGGATGAATTTTCATAAGTAGTTGATATTTTAGTATTATTTAACCTCACTTCTTGATTTTTATTGGGTTCATTACGGGAAACGGGAACAGTTATAAAAAGGGTTACATCGTAGCGTAATCCGTTGTATCAAATACAATAGCCGAATTACCTGATTTGATTATTCCTGTGCTGGTTTCACTATCCGCGATTAAACGGGATTTTGTGCCAAATAAACGTACTGTAGCTGAATCTTTTGTTTCTGAAGTATCAAGCACCATATTGCCTGTTGAGTTGATCATTGCGCCTTTGTAATCATCAAATTTATCTGTGTTAGGCAGTTCAGCTTTACCAATTTTCAATGCAGCAGAATGTTCACCATTCGCTTTGACAGTAATATTACTGTCTTTTAAATTAGCTTCAGTTCCATCCCCACTAATATAGATACCAACCAAATAATTTCCTATTTTCGCTGTTGATTTATCTTCTACATTAATATTTAGTTTCTCTTCAGAATTAAAAACAGCAGCCGGTTTGTTTTTGTCTGATCTATAAATACGCACGCCTGAAAGTTGTTGTCTAAATACGCCTGTAGCTCCGAACAAATCTTTAGTACCTAATACTGTACCCTCAGTATTATAAACATTTATATTGGTATCATTTTTTAACGTTAATTCTGTTTTCTTTTAGCCATACCCTGAGTGATCATATCCCACTGCAATACCATAAGCTGCATTACTATCGGGGGTTAGATGGTAATCACTTTCACTAGCAAGAATGATATCGATTTGAGTTTTTCCTTGAATTTCAGCACTACGATCTCCTCGAATTAGCAAACCTTTTGGTCGAGAATTTTGTGTTCTATCTGCTGGTATCACAGTAATATCAGCATTTCCAGTAACGGTAGTATTTGTATCATTAAACTCAAAACCAATAGGTTCACCTGAGTTAGTTTTATTTTCAGAAATAGACTGGGGAGTTATATCGCCAAAAGCCGTAGTAGAAAGCGCAGAAGAGACTAGAATACTAAGAAGTTTTTTTTACAATTTTGCTTGCTTGGGAGAGTTTCATAATTCACCTGATAAATTTTGCTAATTTAAGGATTTGAACGTGGGACTTTACGTAATACGTAACATTCTTTGCAAAACAGTGTAGATTTTAACCAATTTTAAGTAGGCTTGCAAATTTTTAGCGGAAATTTTTGGTAGAAATACTGATTAGATTTCAGCGATTATTTCACTGAAAATTTTTCTGTTAGAAGTGGCTCTGGATCACCTAAAAAATAAGGCTCAACCCCTAATATCAAGTCAAAAACCGCTTTTATGCGGGCAAAAACTTCTCTTATTCGAGTAGATAGATGTAATTCAGGTTGTTTTGCTACAAAACAAATCGCATCAATATCATGTGCTTGGGCAATTAATAGTGCGCGTTCGCAATGAAATTTTTGACTGACAATCGTAAATGCTTGCACTTGGAAAATTTTATCGGCGCGGATAACGGAATCTAACGTACGGAAACCAGCAAAATCACGGAACATTAAAGTTTCTGGCACGCCCATTTTGCGTAAATCGCGAAACATTGCTCTTGGTTCGTTATATTGCAACGTTCGGTTGTCGCCACTTAATAAAAGATAATTCACTTTTTGTTGTTCGATTAGGTTTTTAGCTGCCATTAAGCGGCTATCGTAATAAATGTTCGGTTTTCCGCTGACGGTGTATTTTGATGTGCCAAGCACAAGGGCGTAAGGGCGAAAGGGCAGTTCATCAATATTTGTGAATATTTTATCGCGAACATAAAAACTTACGCCTCGATCAACTAGCAAGCAAAGTATAATTAATGCAAAGATTGCGTAGAGTAGGGCGCGAAAAAGTGCGGTGAATTTTGGGGAGAATTTTTTTACTAGCATAGCGGTAAACATAATGAAAAATCGACCGCACTTCAAGAGGAATTTGATGGATTTTGTGAATCGCATTGATGTGCGATAATTTAGCCGTTTAGACGGCTAAAATTTCTTGACAAGCTAATCGACTTACTGATAGTTTAAACGCCATTCTGATTATTACGATAGGTTTTCAATGTCTGTGCAAAATGTAGTGCTTTTTGACACACAGCCTTTAACTCTGATGCTTGGCGGCAAACTTTCCCATATTAATGTCGCATATCAAACTTATGGCACACTCAATGCCGAGAAAAATAATGCGGTACTAATTTGCCACGCGCTAACTGGCGATGCTGAGCCTTATTTCGATGATGGTCGTGATGGCTGGTGGCAGAATTTTATGGGCGCAGGTTTAGCATTGGATACGGATCGTTATTTTTTTATTAGCTCGAACGTATTAGGCGGTTGCAAGGGAACGACAGGGCCTTCATCAATTAATCCGCAAACGGGTAAACCTTATGGTAGCCAATTTCCTAATATTGTCGTGCAAGATATTGTCAAAGTACAAAAAGCCTTGCTTGATCATCTTGGCATTAGCCATTTAAAAGCGATTATTGGCGGATCTTTTGGTGGCATGCAAGCGAATCAATGGGCGATTGATTATCCTGATTTTATGGATAATATCGTGAACCTTTGCTCATCCATTTATTTTAGTGCTGAAGCCATTGGGTTTAACCACGTAATGCGTCAAGCGATCATTAATGACCCTAATTTTAACGGTGGCGATTATTATGATGGTACACCGCCAGATCAAGGGCTATCTATTGCGCGTATGCTAGGTATGCTGACTTACCGCACCGATTTACAACTTGCGAAAGCCTTTGGGCGTGCCACAAAATCAGATGGCAGCTTTTGGGGCGATTACTTTCAAGTGGAATCCTACCTTTCTTATCAAGGAAAAAAATTCTTAGAACGTTTTGATGCCAATAGTTATTTGCATTTATTGCGTGCGTTAGATATGTATGATCCCAGTTTGGGCTATGAAAATATTAAAGAGGCATTGTCACGCATTAAAGCACGCTATACGTTGGTTTCTGTGACTACGGACCAGCTTTTTAAACCAGTGGATCTTTATAAAAGTAAACAGCTTTTAGAACAAAGTGGAGTCGATCTACATTTTTACGAATTTCCATCAGACTACGGACACGATGCGTTTTTAGTGGATTATGATCAGTTTGAAAAACGAATTAGAGATGGTTTAGCGGGTAATTAGGCATAAAAAAGTGCGGTGAAATTTCACCGCACTTTTTCTTTTATAATAGGTTCTTTTATAATAGGTTATTCTTCAGAACCGCTTTCTTCCAAAGAATCTTCTTCATCTGCATCACATATACGCTCTAAACTTACTACGTGTTCATCATCTGCAGTACGAATTAAACGAACACCTTGCGTGTTACGACCTACAATGCTTACCTCGCTTATGCGTGTGCGAACAAGGGTTCCTGCATCAGTGATCAACATAATTTGGTCTGTTTCTTCTACTTGAGTTGCGGCAACTACTTTACCATTGCGTTCACTCACTTTAATCGAAATTACACCTTTTGTATTACGTGACTTAGTTGGGTATTCACTTAACTGTGTGCGTTTTCCGTAGCCGTTTTGCGTTGCGGTTAAAATGGCACCTTCGCCTTTTGGCACAACAAGAGAAACCACTTTATCGATATTTAAGTCTAATGATGCTTCAGCGTTGTCATCAGAAATATCTTCAATTTCTACCGCACTTTCATCGTCAGAAATATCGTTTGTTAAAGCTAGTTTGATACCGCGAACACCTGTTGCTAAACGCCCCATTGCACGCACGGCATTTTCTGCAAAACGTACCACGCGACCTTGTGATGAGAACAACATAATTTCGTTGCAGCCATCAGTAATATCCACGCCGATTAATTCATCTTCGTCACGTAAATTCAATGCGATGATACCGTTTGAACGTGGACGACTAAATTCGGTTAAGGCGATTTTCTTCACAATACCGCCAGCAGTTGCCATAACCACGAATTTATCTTCTTCATAAGCAGAAACTGGCAAGATTGCAGTAATACGTTCGTTTTCTTGTAACGGAAGAATATTTACAATTGGACGCCCGCGTGCCCCACGGCTGGCTTGCGGAAGTTGATATACTTTCAACCAATATAAACGGCCACGGCTAGAGAAGCAGAGGATCGTATCGTGAGTATTTGCCACCAGTAATTTTTCGATGAAATCTTCTTCTTTCATCTTCGTCGCAGATTTGCCTTTACCGCCACGACGTTGTGCTTCATAGTCAGTTAGTGGTTGGTACTTCACATAACCTTCATGAGAAAGCGTTACAACTACGTCTTCTTGTGCGATCAAATCTTCTAAATCAATATCGCCAGAAGCAGCGGTAATTTCAGTTAAACGATCATCACCGAATTGTGCTTTCACTTCTTCCAATTCTTCACGAATCACTTCCATTAAACGTTCTGCGCTACTTAAAATATGAAGAAGATCCGCAATTTTAACTAATAATTCTTTATATTCTTTTACAACTTCTTCAAAGGCAATGCCAGTTAAACGATGTAAGCGAAGTTCTAAAATTGCGTTTACTTGCGCTGGCGATAAGTAATATTGTTCGCCTTGAATGCCAAGATTTTTTTCTAACTCATCAGGACGAGCAGAAACATCAAGAAGATTAATAATATCGCTATGTAATGCCCAAGAACGTGAACTGATTGCTGTTGTGGCCTCTTCACGGTTTTTAGAGTTGCGAATAATCGCAATCATTTCATCGATATTAGAACGAGCAACCGCTAAACCTTCCAAAATATGCGTACGTTCACGCGCTTTACGAAGCTCAAAGATAGAACGACGTGTAACGACTTCACGGCGGTGTAAAACAAAGGATTCAATGATTTCTTTAAGATTAAATAAACGTGGCTGACCGTGATCCAATGCTACCATATTGATACCAAAGGTTACTTGCATTTGAGTAAGCGAGTAAAGATGGTTTAATACCACTTCCCCTACTGCATCACGTTTAATATCAATTTCAATACGAATCCCTTCTTTGTTTGAAAGGTCAGTAATATTGCTGATACCTTCGATTTTTTTCTCGCGAATTAATTCGGCAATTTTCTCGACTAATTTTGCTTTATTTACTTGGTATGGCAATTCAGACACGATAATTTGCTCGCGTCCTTTTTCGTTGGTTTCTACCGTTGCACGAGCACGAACATACACTTTGCCACGGCCAGTGCGATAGGCTTCTTCAATTCCTTTACGACCATTAATTAATGCCGCAGTTGGAAAGTCTGGGCCTGGAATATGTTGCATTAATTCATCAATGGTAATTTCATTGTTGTCGATATAAGCCAAACAACCATTTAATACTTCATTTAAGTTGTGAGGAGGAATATTAGTTGCCATCCCCACCGCAATACCAGAAGAACCATTTGCTAAAAGTGCTGGAATACGAGTCGGCAATACATCTGGAATCATTAATTCGCCATCATAGTTTGGCGAGAAATTGACGGTTTCTTTATCCAAATCCGTGAGCAATGCTTGCGTGATTTTTTGCATACGTACTTCGGTATAACGCATTGCAGCGGGTGCATCGCCGTCAATTGAACCAAAGTTACCTTGCCCATCAACTAACATATAGCGAAGTGAGAATGGTTGCGCCATACGAACGATTGTATCGTACACAGCGGAATCGCCGTGAGGATGATATTTACCGATTACGTCACCCACAACACGCGCTGATTTTACGTATTTTTTATTGGCGGTATTGCCTTCGCGATCCATTGAGAATAGTACGCGGCGGTGAACAGGTTTTAGACCATCTCGAACGTCAGGTAATGCACGCCCAACGATAACCGACATCGCATAGTCAAGGTAGGAAGATTTGAGTTCTTCTTCGATATTGACAGGGGTAATAGATGATTGGATTGAATCCGTCATTGGTATTCCTTTTTTGATCAAAAATTGTGGCGGATTATAGCATAAAGGTATGTTTTTTACATTAGGATTTCGGTTTATATGAGACCCGAATCTGTAGTACCTAGGGTAAGTATACCCTAGGTTAGTTTTTATACTACTCTGTTAGAGTAGATTTAATTTTCCCCAAAGGGGAATCATTATAATGATAATTAACTACGGGTATACCTACCCGTAGCAGTGAGTTTATTTCCAATTTTCTTTTTTGGCTTTCTGCAACTTCCCATAAGCCTCTAGCAACGCCTGATGCTCCTTAAAGTTTTCCAAATTTTCATCACTTGCTGGAAGATTGTAGAACGGATTGCCATCTTCAGAGACAGCAGCCCAAGCTTGTTTAACCGCATCTTTACCATACATTTTCTCAAACACTGCACGATATTGTGCTGGGTCGCGATTTTGATCTAAATGTAATTCAATGATGGAAATTAATGCACGGTAATAATTCACACGTTCTACAGTAAATACAGAACTGTTCATATTCAGCGTCCAGTTTGCCCAATCTAATGCCTGTTCTAATTCGCCTAATGCAAGATGGAGCATTGATTTTAATTCGCCCACGCGTAAGGTTGTCCAGCCGCTATTTTTAGGGGCAACGATACCGATAAATTCACGCACGCGAGTTGCATCGTCAATATCTTGTCCGTCTAATTCATCTAATAATTCTTGATAGGTTTCCGCATCGTGATGCCAATTTGGTAAATCGAGTAAAATTTCGCGCCAGTCCATGCCCATATTGTTGTTGGCGTAAATTAAATCGTCTGCAGGATAAATATCAGACATACCTGGCACAATAATGCGGCACGCATAGACATCCAAATGGTTGTAATCCATTACGTAAACTTCTTTTTCATCTGCACGGAAAATCGCCATTAGATTGTTATATTCTTCTTGCGTGGTACCACTGAAATCCCAGTCAGCAAATTCATAATCTGGTGTTTGTTTAAATAAATCCCAAGAGATTAAACCGCTCGAATCAATAAAGTGAGTTTCTAAATTAGCGTGTTCAGCCACATCATCATTATTGAAAGATGGAGGAGAGAAAACATCCAGATCTTTCAAACTACGACCTTGTAAAAGTTCAGTCACCGTACGTTCTAATGCCACTTGGAAATTTGGATGTGCACCAAAAGAGGCAAAGCACGTGCCGTTATTTGGATTTAATAACACGACGCAAATAACAGGGTATTTTCCGCCAAGTGAAGCATCAAACGCATAAATTGGGAAGCCTTCTTCCTCTAATTTTGCAATGGAAGCCTGAATAGATGGATAGCGATCCATCACAGATTTTGGAATTTCTGGCAGACTGATTGCTTCAGCGATAATTTTGTTTTTCACATAACGCTCAAAGACTTCTGACAAGCCTTGCACGCGTGCTTCAAATTTTGTATTGCCCGCAGACATGCCATTTGAGACATAAAGGTTGGCAATAATACTTTGTGGAATGTAAACGGTTTGTTCGTCCGATTGACGAATATAAGGCATTGCCACGATCCCGCGATCATAATTGCCAGATTGTAAATCGACTAATAATTCAGGCGTAAGCTCGGCATTAGGATCAAAATAATCCAATAAATAATCATCTAAAATGCCATTAGGTAGTAAAGCATCATCTTCAATCGGGAACCATTTTTCATTGGGATAATGCACAAAATCGTTGTTTGCAATCTTTTGCCCTAAATAGAAATCAGCAAAGAAATAATTAGTGGAAAGACGTTCAAAATATTCGCCAAGGGCAGAGGCTAACGCTGCTTTTTTGCTTGCGCCTTTACCATTGGAAAAACACTGCGGGCAGTCTTTATCGCGAATATGCACAGACCACACATTTGGCACAGGATTAAGCCAAGATGCCTCTTCAATATTAAAACCAAGTGCGGTCAATTTTTGCTGAAATTTTGCAATGCTATCTTCCAATGCGGCATCTTTGCCAAGGATAAATGTTTGTTCAGACATAAAGTACCTTATTAATATCGTTAAAAATTGCCGTATTCTAGCAAAATTTGATCGTTAGTTATAACTTTCTAATCTATAAAGTGCATTTTATTTCTTTTTATTTATTAAAAAACCTTCGTATTATTTCTCACACAAAACATATCTATTTATATTTATTTAGGAGAAACACAATGTCTAAATTTCAAATTCATACTGTTGAAACTGCACCTGAAGCCGCAATCAAGGCTTTAACTGCGGTAAAAAATACAAATGGTTTTATTCCAAATTTAATTGGTGTATTAGCCAATGCACCAACAGCATTAGAAACTTATCGTACCGTAGGTGGAATCAATGGTCGTAATAGCTTAACTGCAACAGAACGTGAAGTCGTGCAGATTACCGCCGCAGTGGTTAATGGTTGTGGATTCTGTGTAGCGGGTCATACCAAGATCGCATTAAAAGTGTTGAAGTTAGAAGAAGAGTTAGTAAACCAAATTCGTGCAACGGCTCGCATCGAAAGTGATGATAAATTAGATGCTTTAGCTCGTTTTACCCTTGCAGTAATTTTACAAAAAGCAAAATTAGCAGAGGCGCAATTAAATGCTTTCTTTAGTGCAGGTTATACGCAAGAGCAAGCGATTGATGTTGTGTTAGGGGTAAGTTTATCAACACTTTGTAATTATGTGAATAATCTTGCAGAAACACCGATTAATCCTGAGTTACAACTATTTGCTTAATTGGTAATAGTGTTTGAATGAATTTAACGGCAGATAAATCTGCCGCTTTTTATTGTTTTAAGGAAATGTTTCTCTAGCTGTTACACTTATTATAAATCGCTCAATAAGTTTTTAGTTGTTATCTAGGATAACTCAAAAAAGAAAAATTTGGTCGCGTTGGCATTCCAGTTTACAATCATTTTATTCCTCCATCACAAATGAAAAGGACGATTATGTTATTTGCTTTGCCTGTGCTAAATGATAACTACATTTGGCTTTATCAACGAGAAAATCTGCCGCTTATTATTGTCGATTTGCCTGAAACGGACAAGCTGTTTGCATGGCTAGATAAGCAAAACGCAACAGTTGAAGTGGTGTTGCTTACTCACGAACATGAGGATCATACACAAGGTGTGTCGGCATTTAAAAAACGTTATCCAACGGTGCCGATTTATGGGCCGCAAGAATGTGAGAAAAAAGGCGCAACTCAAATTGTGAACGAAGGGAAGATCCTTACCGCACATTATCAAATTGATGTCATTCCGACGGGTGGTCACACTAAACAGCACGTTAGTTTTTTAGTGGATAATCATTTATTTTGTGGCGATGCGTTATTTTCAGCTGGTTGCGGACGTGTTTTCACAGGTAATTATGCGCAGATGTTTGAAGGTTTACAGCGTTTGAATACATTGCCGGACGAGACGATTGTTTGCCCTGCTCACGAATATACCTTGGGGAATTTAGCATTTGCAGAAACGGTGCTGATGGAGAAAAGTGCGGTAGAAAAAAGTGCGGTGGAAAAACAACGTATTTTTGTTGAAACACAACGAGCTGAAAATAAACCAAGTTTGCCGACAACATTAAAACTAGAGCGAGAAATTAATCCGTTTTTACAAGCAAAAACACTTGAAGAATTTACCGCACTTCGCAAGGCAAAAGATATTTTCTAAGTTATCTTTCTTATTGAGGCAAAGTGCGGTGATTTTTTAAATTAGCAGATTATTTCTTTCTCGCTAACATCGTAGCAAATTTCATTTTAATGCGATTGCCGTTTTCATCGGTTTTATGTAATTCGCCCATATTTTCGTTATATTCTAAGAATTCCCAATCTTTGTAATATTCTTTCAATTCGTTTTCAGCAAAAGTGAAAGAGAACGGAAGTGGGCAAGGCACATCATCTGTGGACATTGCTGCAACGATTAAATTATATCCGCCAACATTGGTGTGTTCTTGCATATTTTTAATGATTGACGGTACACGTTCACGATTTAAGAACATAAACACCACTGTTGAAACAATAAAATCGTAGTTTTCTTGAATGTTGGCAGAGTTAATATCGTAAAGTGCGGTAGAAATATTAAGGTTTTCTTTCTCTTTGGTTTCATTTAAAAAGGCAATGCTGTTTTCATTGTGATCCCAAGAGGTCACATCATAACCCAATAAACTTAAATAAAGTGAATTACGCCCTTGTCCACAACCTAAATCTAATACTTTACAAGGCGAGATAATTTTTGCTGCATCCACCACATCGCCGTGAGTGGCAGTCATATTGTATTTTTTACTGAAGTAATCTTCTTTTTTGCAATAGAAACCTAGGGTACATTCTAAATCATCAGAAAGGGCTTCAACACGATGCCATGCTTGAGGTTCCACAAAAGGAATATCACTTTCTGGCGTAAAAATATGCTCAGCAACAACATCGCCATTTTCAGTTAGTTCATAAAATTTGAGTTTGATCTTCTGCTTTATATTTCGGGCAAGTGCTTTTCACAAAACGATCAGGCAAGAACATATTTTTTCAGGGTCGAATAACTGAGAAATGACTTTACTCTTAATAAAGCCATTAAATTACGAAGGTGATCGGCTTTTGCTTTGGTAATTAATTCTTCAGGTGTAATGCCAAGTTTATCGGCATTCAGCATAATCGGTGTGCCGTACGCATCATCTGCACAGACAAAATGGATTTTATTGCCACGCACACGTTGAAAACGCACCCAAATATCCGCTTGGATATGTTCTAACATATGGCCTAAATGAATCGCCCCATTGGCATAAGGCAAGGCGTAAGTGACTAAAATTTTACAGGGTTGAGTTGTCATTTATTATTCCCTTTTTAGCATACAAAAATTGTGCTGATCTTACTAGAAAAAATGAGGGGATAGTTTAAAGCTTAGTAAAATTCGATGGGAATTGAGTTTTTATTACGTAATGAGTAGAATATCGCCATTTCTTACTAGATTTCCTAATATTTAGTTGATTTATACTATGAATACCTAGCCACTATTTCAAAAAAATTTATTCCCTCTAATAGGCTAATTCGCTCACCTTGTCCGCCTGTTTTTGTAGACGGCCGAGTTACGTTTGATTAATTAAGCCCTTTTTGGCTTTGCGGTGTGCGATAAAATCTTTCGCCAGTTGTCTGGTAATCCCAAACTGTTCAAGCAAAATTTCGGATTCGCTTTTTTGCGTAGTTTTTTTAGGCTCAATGACTGGTTATGGGTGCAGACTTTTCACTACCTTATTTAAGGTGTAAAAAGTATAAATTTGAGATTAATCCATTTTTATTTTTACGTTCTTTTTTGCTTACTAATCCCATTTTGATTAAATCTTCAATGTGATTGCTGATAACTTGGGAAACAAATTCCATCATTGGCATTGTCAACGAGTTTTAAAAGCACAGATTTTCTAGCAGGATTGCCAACTTTACAATTCATTGCCTGAACCATTAATAACATACTCATAACATCAACTCCGAAGCATAGTGTGACTTGATAAATTTAATACTTTTACTTGTTACGAAAGTCTCTGTATAATTGTGACCGTATTCAGCAGTATCTGTTTTAACCGTAAAATATCTTTCGTGAGCGCCGATTGATAAGGCAAAAGAACACCTGATTGACGATACAAATATTTATCTTTCACCTAGAGATTTATTAATGCGCGCTTAGGCATTTTTAAAATCTTCGCCGTCTTACGAAATGCTTTACTCGTCTCTACTTCCACATAGTGATCAACAAAAGCGACTTTAGGCGCATTACGCTCTTTTTCCGCTTGTAACTGAGCGGCTAACATCAACGCCTCAGAAAAAGATTGCGGAATAAGTGCGGTTGGTTTTTGTTGATTTTCCAATTCTTGCCAACGATAGACCTTAACTGCAGTAAATTCAGGCGATAAGTGAGCTACAACAACAAACGTATTTCGCTTGTTTAATTCATAATAATCAACCCATTGATTTCTATACTAAAATTTTAGTGGCTAAATTTGAATGACTAAGTTTTGTTCAATTAAATCATGAATAACGCATAATACATTTTTGTGTTCTTTTGCGTATTCATCACATCGACAGAAATAATCGCCCTCTTTAAACTCAGTCTATCTAAAATTTCTAATACATTAAACTATTCATTTTTCTTCCTGACTGATTTTTTCGACAAAGCACAAGTCTCCGAGTTTTAATCTATACAGCAATGCTATGTAAGGTGCTTTGCGTTTCAGGATTAAAACTGTGACGCAAGTTTTTTCCATCTATGAAGATTAATTCACGTCCTTATTGTAAGCTTATCTCATTGATAAAATTGATAAAAATTTTATTAAAAGCTAGTGGCTAAATTAGTTTTATAATTCGAGCTATCCAGTTATCAATAGGAATACTTTATTCAAAAGAACAGTATTTTCTCAACCAATTAAGATGATAATAACCAAAGAGTTTAATACCTTTCCAAGTGTCCACTTCTGATATACATAGGTCATGACAAGAAAAACAATATCGAGGAAATTGTATTGTTGATTATGTGTCTAGTATTTTGTAAATAATTGAAAAACCAAAGATATTTATATAATCCTTAAAATACAATACGATATTGAGGATATATTAGATCATAAATTTTGGGGAAATGTGATCTAGCCTGCTTTCATATAAAAATTCAATCAATCTCTACTTTCCCTACCTTTCTTTTTTTGTTAAACTGGCAAAGAATTTTGGGGCTGATTTTGGATTTGACGGGATTAGTGAAGCCCAAGGTGCACGTCGAGGTGCGGTAGGCCTCGTAAATAAACCGCAAAAAATAGTCGCAAACGACGAACAATACGCTTTAGCAGCTTAATAACCTGCATTTAGCCTTTGCGCCTCAGCTTCCGCTCGTAAGACGGGGATAACGCGGAGTCAAACCAAAACGAGATCGTGTGGAAGCCACCGTTTGAGGATCGAAGCACTAAATTGAATCAAACTAGCTTAAGTTTAGCGTGTCTGTCCGCATGCTTAAGTGAAATTAAAGACGAGACTAAACGTGTAGTACTGAAGGTAGAGTAATTTCGGACGGGGGTTCAACTCCCCCCAGCTCCACCACTAAACAAGATCATAAAAGTTCACAAACGGTTAAATTTATTGAAAAATCAATGGTTTGACCGTTTTTATTTAGTATCTTATAGGTATATAAAAGATCAGTGGATTTCACGAAATATCACAATTTTTTGTAGTAAAAATAGTAGTAAGAACTTACAATGCAAAAATCTTACTACCATTTTATGAAATTCCTACCATGGCAAAAATCATCAAGCAGCTAACCATTGCGCAGGTAAACAACGCCAAAGCGGCGGAAAAGATCTATTATTTATTTGACGGTGACGGGTTAAAACTCGTCGTCAAGCCAAACGGTGTGAAAACGTGGGTATTTAATTACAAACGCCCCTACACATTAAAACGCACCGAAAAAACTATCGGCACATATCCAGCGGTATCGCTTAAAGATGCACGTCAAAAAGCACTTGAATTTCGCCAACTTTTAGCCAATAAAATTGACCCACACGAATTTGAGCGAAAACAAGCCATAGACGCACTAAAAGAACAACAGAGTACATTTTCCTATGTTGCAAATGAATGGTTGCTCTATCGTGCGAAAATTGGCAAAGAACAAGGCAATTACACAGAAAAGACAAAAATTGATACAGAAAGACGCACGAAAGCCGCTATTGACTTAATTGGTGGCGTGCCATTTAAAGAATTGACTCTAAAACACGGTTTATCCGTGCTTGAACCTTATCGCCAATCTGGGGCAACAGCTGAATTGAAAAAGCGTTATTTGGTTTTAAAGTCAATCGCTGAGTATGCTGAACGTTTTGAATATTGGGAAATCAACAAATGGAAATATCTTGGCGATGATTTGCCTGCAGTGAATAAAAATAAACATCACCCGTCAATTCATTACAAAGCCTTACCGGAATTTATGATCAGCCTTGCTCGAGCCAACATATCACAAACTGTTCGCCTTGCGATTTTGTGGGGTTTGCTCAACGCTACAAGGGCGAGCGAAACCGTCAGTGCAAAATATTCTGACATCATTGAACACGAACATTTGCCCAATGGTAAAGTGTGGCAAGTGGAAGTTTCAAAAGGCGGGAAAGGAGATCGATTGCACCTTGTGCCGTTAAGTAAACAGGCAGAAACCTTGCTTTCATACATCAAACAACACGCAAGTAAAGAATATTTATTCCCGTCTACCTTATCAAAAGCGAGAAATAAAAAGTATATCAACAGCCAAACACCGAATGAAGTGATTAAAACAATGGACGGCGGCAAATACAAAGGCACAATGACAAATCACGGCATACGGTCGTTATTCAGTAGTTATTGCAATGATAATCGCCTAGAACTTGGCTTGGATAAGGAAATCATCGAAATTTGCCTAAGCCATTTGAATTCCGATGAAATACGAAACGCCTATAATCGGGCTGAATATTTGCCTTACCGATTAAAGACGTTTCAAGAATGGGCCAACTATGTTGAAAAATGTGCAAATGGTCTATTTAAAGAAATTATCGCCGACAAGTCTTAATAAATTCGTTCAAGTCGCTTTCCGCAATTTTGCGGGAGCGACCAAATTTATAAGACTTTAACTTTCCACTAGCAATCCAACGTTTCACTGTTGCTTCTGAACAAATCCCCGTCTGCACAATCTCTTTGATTGAAAAGTATCGTTCCATTAAACATCTCCCTTTCTCACAAACACCCCATTCAACTGTGCCAAAATATCTTCTTTTGAATTTGTAACCCATAATCTGTTACTTCCTATGCATAATGCACTAAGGTCGGCTGGACAGGCGGCAAATTTATCTGGCACTAAGTCCCAAGTTCTCTCACAAACATAATCTATAAAATCAATTGCATCCTGTTTTATTATTAATGATGCAGCTGATATATCCCATTTCTCACGCTCAACAAAGTCTGATAATTCTTCATCTTCATTGATATTTACTTCTTTTTCCACTGCAATAACATAATCGGAATTTAAAATAATCTCCTCTGTAAACAAATCAGCTCCAATTGCATTTAATTTCAAAAACTTACTCATTTTTAACCTCACTTTTAATTAATTAACCCTAAAATCCCCCAAGCTCTCGCCCCAACCAAAGGCTTGAGCCAACGGAATTTTTTCTTCTTTAATGAAAACTTCATCGTTTTCACAACAAATCCACCGATAGTCATTAAGCCGTAACCTTCCATGGCGCATTAAAAGGTCAATTTGTGACGGTTTTAATGGCGAACCAATAGGCAACATCAATAAATTAGCTTGCTGTTCAATTTTTGAACGGTTACAGTTATTGACACAAGTCCAAGCGGCGCGATGCGCCTTGTTTGTTTCGGTGGGCTCCGAATGAAGTGCGGTGGAACCCAACGCACTTTTCGCTGATTTAATCACCCAGTTTTTTAATTTGGTGATGATTTTCTTTTCTGTGAATCTGTTTTTTACCCCCACAATTTTCTTACGAATCTCACCGTATTTATTCGGTTTGCATTCCTCATACTCAATACAAATTGGTTGAACACAACGTTCTGTCATTGCGCCACCTTGCACCTTGATATAACTTGCAAAGCAACCCACATCAGCCACCGTGCGACCAATATCCAATTCTTCATCGTCCGCAGTTGCTGCCATGGCATCATCAATTTTGCGAAGTTCACGCCATGTCGAAATTGACGGTGTACCGTAAAACTGGAATTGACGAATGCCCCAAAGATTTGCCCACGCACTGACACGTTGTACGTTTTCAAGTAATGTCAGATTTTCTACTTCATCGGACATTTCTTTGCCTTGCTTACCTGCATAGATATTCTTGGCGATGTATTTCGCCACATAGCCAATGGCAGAACCTTTTGTCGGGTCAATTTCTTCTACTTTGAAACGGTATTTTTTCGCCCCAAATTCATCGCCATCTAATTCCAACGCTTTCTTGCGAAATAATTGAATAACCTCATCTTTACGTTCAGGTTTTACATACATCAGCAAGTGCCAATGCGGTGTGCCGTCGTGATGGGGTTCAACGCCACGAAAGCCAAAAAAACCGATCCTACGTTTGGCAAACTGTGCACGTAACTGTGCCCACACTTTATTTAAGTAACGTTGCGTATCACGAGGGCTTGCGCCTTGCCATTTTTTGTTGTTTTTGCCTGTTTCATGCGTCGCGTGAAAAGAGGATGGGGCAGTCAGCGTAAGAAAGAGTGACACAAATGAATTTTCTATCGCCCATTCATCAATACCACGCAAGCGGTTCATGGTTTCCTGGAAACGGATAGCAGGATTTGCCACCGATTTTTTCCACATTTCAATCAACGGCATTTGTTCGGTGCTATCGTCTAGATTTTCCAACACCATTTGTTGCAGATATTCGAGGTTATCTGCACGTTGCGCACGATAGTCATTAAATGCAGTTTGAGAGACATAAGGACTCACTTTTGCCGATACTGCACCACAGCCAATCTCCACATGTTCTTTCAATCGTTTTTGTGCCGTAGTAAGTTGGCGTTTCCAATGTGTTGGGCAAACTGATTTATTCAGATCAACCTCAATGTCATTTACATCTAAGAAACGGTTATCTTGATAAGCGAACCAGTGTTTTAACGGAAAACCAATATCCGCACACACTTCGCCCACTAAGCGATAAAGGTCACGAGAAAGTGCGGCGAAATCATCAAAAGATATTTCCCCACGTTCTTTCCGCTCCGCTTGTTCAGTGACAAAATCAGACTGTAATTTTGTAAACAACAGGGCTAATTTGTCTGCCATTTCTTTTAGCTGATGATCACTTAATAAATAAAACGGAAAGTTAGCCGCCTTTTTGCCTTTAGAAAGTGCGACCACTTGTGAATGCGTATCACGCTCAATTAACCAATCAAGGCTAATCTGATAATGTTGAAAAACGGCTTTCAAGCGATTAGTGAGGATTTCACGCAAATAGGTATTGGCATACGCTGCCTGTTTATTACCAAATTTAAACCCGATAGAACCATCATCTTTCACACCGTTGAACGCACGCAACCAAACATAGCGAAAATGCTCACGTTGGCGTTTGCGAGGGAGCGCAGAAAGCAGTTTTTCAACATAATCGAACTGGTGCGGCGCAACAGAAAACAATTCCATTTGCGCAGATGTCGCTTGAGCAGTATCGAAAGTGCGGTCAAAATTCACCGCACTTTGCATCATCACTGCACGTGCATCTGCCATCGCTTGCTCACGCTTAGCAAGATTGGCATTGCACTCAAGTTCCCAGTTCATCATCAAGCATCCTTACATTACCGTATGGGCTAAATATTCACTGTGATATTCAAAATATTCTTTGATTTTGTTGTTGGTCGAACTCACTGCACTGAGTAATTCTTCCAAGCTCAACATTTCATATTGGGCTAAGTCATAACGGCGTACTTCTTCGATTGCGCCCCAAATTGTGTTGTGTAAATTGCCCACCGTTCTTGTTTTTTGTTTGCCATACCAACTATCTTGATCACCAATCACTTCAACCACTTGAAAGCGAGTGCCGATGGGTAAAATTTCTAGCGTTGCGCCACAATCTAGAGCGATACAAATATTGTTTTCCATTATTCTTTTTCTCCTTTACCAACGGCTATCTAGCACGTCTGTAATAAACTCAATTAATCCCATTACCGTCACAGCCACGCCAAGAACGGCAAACACCACCACGAAAAACATCACTAAACAACTTGTCATTTTCTTTTCTCTCTCCAGTTCGCCCATTCGGCGTGCTTTTTCATTAATTCTCGTTTCGCTTGAATTGCAATGTCGCCCAAACGGATATATTCACTAAATGCCGTATTTGCTGATTGTTCATCGCCCTTATCTAAGTGGTAGAAATAAGCGAACAATTGTTCTTGCGCATTATCTAGCTTGTGATAAACATCTTTTGCACAAAAAGACAAAGCACCACGGCTTAAAATTATTGCTGCCATTTGTTATTCCCCTATCGTTTTATCAATTTGAGTAAATTCCCGCTCTGTTACGCCTTGTGAAAACATTCCCGAAAGTAACCGCACTTTACGTAGTGCACGGGCTATTTTGCGTTGTCCTTGTTCTGTGTAGTGATGGAGCTTAGTGCCTGTTAAATGCCCTGCACGTAAATCTGAAAAATCTAAATCGGCTAATTCCAACAGCATTTCTCGAAAGCCTTGTTGTAAACCGTCAAACTCTCGTTCTACACGGAATTGGCTTTTACTTAACGAGTGCAGCACATCATCAAAACTTCGGATTTCAGGCACCTTTACTTGATTTACACGGCACCATTTTTCAGCGGCAGATTCCGTTTCATCATCAAAGCAATAAGGCATTAAGGCCATCACTCACCCCCATTCATTTATTTACGGAACCACCGTGCAAAGCGTTGGAAAATACTTTGTTCACGTTTCCACTGTGCTTTTTCAAGTAATTCAATGCGATCACTGAGTGATTCATTCAGCAATACTTGCTGGGCATTCACGCCTGCTTGGTGCGAAATAGCCCGTTGTAAAAGTAAAATATGGCGCGTTTGTTCATTCAATTTTTGTTGCAACTGCCACACATTCACACGGCTACGCGGCGTGTTTTTTTCTTTGCTGTACACATATTTTTTTCTTGTCATTTGCTCAAACTCCTAAATTTTGGTTGCAAAAATCCTGTCGCATGAATTTCTTCAAACGACTGTTTTAAAAATCTTGATGGAAATTAAAGATTAGATGTCGATTTCTTGCTGACGCTCATCAATCTGCTTTAACGGCTTGTTCGCACTTAATGCTTCTGGGCGATCGTAATAAATTGGTGTTCTTACTCTTGTAATTTGGCTTTGCACTTTTAATTCTGTGCCGCAGTTGTTGCAGTAAGCCAACACGTCGATTAACAACAAACCAATTTTTTCTGAAGTTCGTACACGGATGTTATTACTCCCGCAATTTGCACATTTGTGATCTACATTCACTCTTTACCTCCTAATTTGTTATACTCAATTTGATTTATTCACGATTCACAAAGGAACCGAGACTATGATTGAAGATCAGATTGATGAACTTGTTGCAGATAATGCAGAAAAGAACCTCCGCATTTATGCGCTTGAAGATTTGCTTGCTTTCTTTCGTCATCACATAACGAATGCACAGAAGCAAGAACTTCATCGCTATTACGAATACATACGTGACCAACATCTAAACAATTTTTCTCTTGATGAAGATCAAGCAGAAAAGATTGAAGCAGTATTTGACGCGCTTGAATCTTTTCTACAGAAGTAGAACCGTTATCAAATAACGTAAATGAAAGACGGTATTTGCCGTCTTTTGTTTTGCGAAGAAAGAATTTCCCGCTTGCTTGAATTGCTGTTTCACACATACACACCTTCTTTTTTGTTCTACGCTCTCCACATTCCCCAATATGGATTGCCTCGGTTATTAATCTGCTAGTCCCAATCCTTGACGAATCAACATCCGCCCCAATGCGGCTTTGGTTGCTAATCCCAAGTTTTCCCGTTTGCGTTCAAAAACTTCGCCTTCTTCTACGTTTAACGTCATATGAAATGCCACAGACACTTCTCGCGTTGGTCTTGGTTTACGTTTTGTTTTGTGAACGTTATTACTTTCTGCCATATCGACATATCCTCTTGTATTGTTTATATTTTCAACTCCGCTACTTAAAAAGGAGCTTAAAATGAAATCGAAATACCTTATTGACCCAACCACCTTTGAATTGCCCGCCTTTGATGCTCAAATAACCCAATATGTTGAAGAAAAAGGAGAAGACCCTTGGGGTTCAACAAATTGCTACATCGGCATCTATCATAACGGCGTTTTATATCGTCGCCTCACTGCAGAAGGCTTAACCGAATGGGGTGGGTGCGATAATTTTCTGTTTTCGCTTGGCTTAACTAAGATTGAAGCTAAACAGGGATATGATTCTCTGTTTGAACAGCCTGCTTAATTTGCTCAAACTCTTTCTCAAATTGGGTTATGCCAGCTTTTTTAATGTATGCCAGTGCGTAGCTCATTATTTTTACATCCTGCGGCGTAAAGGTTTCTTTTGCTAATTGACGATCAACCTTCACAATTACATCCATCTTCTGCTCATAAGCCGCTAATAGTTCGCGTTTGGCACGTTCAAACGCGAACACCGATCTCGCCCCTTCTAAGCCATATTTGGCAATCGCCTTAAACACACAGCCTACAATATCTAAATCGTGCTCGCTCATGGTGCTTTGTGCCAACTCATCAAATCGATTACTCATCTTGAATTCTCCTAAGTTTGTTGCTATTGTTGAAATATTTATCAAAACGATCCGTTTTTAGTGGTTTTGTTTCCCAATCCACATCGGGGGTAAATCTTCGGATTTCACTGCGCCGTGATTAACTAATCGCGCCCATTTCGCGCAGTCCTTTCATCACCAACATCCGCACTAATGCGGCTTCGGTTTGTCCCAATTCGGCACATTTTTCCTGCAAGACGGTGCGAATATCGTCGGAAAGCCCTACTTGCACCTGTACTAATTTTTTTCTCATCCGCTTCTCAGTGGCATTTTCTTTAATTTCACTCATATACAACGCTCCTTAAATTGGTTATCATCAGTAACAATCATTGATCTTTATATTTTAGAAATAATAATACCCACATTCGTAGGTATTGTAAAGGAAATTGTTTATGTTTGGAGATATTTGGAGTATTTCTTACGGAGAACGTTTAAAAGAGGAACGTTCCAGATTAGGATTTAGTCAAAAAGTATTGGCTGAAAAAGCTGAAATTGCATATAACACTTATTCTAATTATGAATTAGGTAAACGTTCTCCTGATGCAGATACTTTAATAAAACTATGGTATTTGGGGGTTGATATTTTTTATTTGTTAACTAACCAAAAGTCTGTTGTTGCAGAAAATTATGAGGAAAGGGCATTATTAAAAAAGTTCAGAAATCTGAATGGGGATGAGAAAAGATCTGTCTTAATGAAGTTAGAACAGATGGGAATTGATACACTTTTTTTTAGCGGTAAAAGTGCAATGGAGCAACCACGTGTTCAGGTATTTGATTTAAATGAAGGCAATGACAGCATTCATACTAAAGATAATACCATCATAGGACACAATAATATTGTCGCAGGGCGAGATGTTAAAAGATAAAGCCATGTCAAACCATATTGTCGGCGATAACAATACGGTTGCTGGGCGAGATGTGAACATCACGAATATCTATCATAAAGAAGGTGCCCCTTTTCCGCGCACCAGATTAGTCGCTGAAATTCTTGCTGTGCGTAATTGTTCTGCGCACCTTAAATTTGTGATCAATACGCATGCCGATAAATGTTATGGGTCACACTATTTTAAAGAAATGAAAGAAACCGAGTTGCAAGCAATGCACGAATTTGCCTGCCACTTGCGTGATTTACTGGCTGAACAACAACGGACAAGTTGGGTAAAACAGCTGCTATCGTGGATTAAATCACGTGGTGTTTAGTTTGCCAATGAAGATGAAGAAGTGGTAGCGATTAATCCGAGGGATTTGTAGGGGAAAATTATCATCGACATAACAAAAGATAAAAATGGATAGAGAAAATGAACTTTGTTTCACTTATTAAAAATGATGCTGATTTTGAGGTTTTTGCGATTGCTTGTTGTGCTAAGATTCTTGGGCGTGGCGTAGCTGGATTTTCTAAAGGTCCTGATGGTGGGCGTGATGGCACCTTTTCCGGAACAGCAAATAATTTTCCAAGTACAGCCAAACCTTGGAAAACAGAAGGAAGTAAGATAGTTGTGATTCAGGCAAAACACACCCAGAAATTAAACCTCACGACAGGGCTTAAAGATTTTAGAGATATTATTGAAGGGGAACTTCCTAAGTTAAAACAAATGGTGAAAAGTGAGAACATCGGTTTCTATTTATTAATGACAAATAGAAAAGAAACGGGGAAATCTCATCCAGAGCTAATTAATCTTATTCACCAACAAACCGGTTTACCTTATGAAAATATTGCAATATTAGGCAGAGAATATCTTGATCGTTTAATTAGTAGCTATCCAGAAATTATCAGGGAAGCAGGGCTTGAGCACTTAATTGAAGTTTATGCGGAGTTATTGACAACCAGTCATATTGCAGATGTAATAAGAAAATGTAAGTTATTAGTTGCACTAACAAATAGTCAAACGCAAGACGATAACAGCCTGTTAGAACGTTGTGATTTAGCCACAAAGAACGAAAAAAACAATGCGTCACCTAATTTTGCTGAAATAATGATGCATTATTTTGACCCTTACATTAAACAGATTGATGATGTATTACGCAATCCAGAGAATAGTACGTTAAAAGAAGACTATAAAGATCTTGTTTTAGATACTAAAGCCAAACTTGAAGCCCTTTATAGTGATAATTATATAAATAGAAGATTGGAAGATTTAATTTCTCATTTTGTGGAAAGTGAAAAGAGCCATGGCAAAGATTTTGAGAAAAAAGTTCGAGTGTTGGTTTATTATATGTATTGGAATTGTGATATAGGTCGCAAAGAGTAGGATATGATAAAAATTCAACCTGATAAATATACGGATCCTGACAAATCAGTTATGTATGCTGCAACTTTAATGTTGAAATCATTAAAGGCAGGCAGATACATCTCTTTTGATGAATTACTTTCCGTTGTAAAAAAAGCAACGGATTGCGATTATGTTTTATTTATGCCAGCAATAAATTTACTTTATTTATTGGGTTTGGTTGAGTATCACTCAACAAATGATTCCTTTGAATATATAGGAAAATAAAATGCGATTAATGAAGCTTTACTCAAATAAAGAGAATATTTTTAAAACCTTAATGTTCAATAACGGTGTCAATGCAGTTGTTGGAACAGTTATGAGTAAACAGAAATATTTAGATGATGGAAAAAAGCATTCCCATAATCTAGGTAAATCTACATTAGCCCAAATTATTGATTTTTGTTTGATTTGTGAGCATAAAAAACATGTTTTATTATCCGTAGATAAGCTTAATGACTTTGAGTTTTACCTTGAAATATACTTAAATGATTCAAAAACGGAAGAAATCCCCCAGTATTTAACAATTTGTAGAACTGTGCGTAATCCTTCAAAAATAAGTTTTAAGAAACATACTTCCCCCAATCAAGATTTTCGGGGATTAATGCCGGATGAGTGGTCAGCTTATCAACTAAGTTTTAGGGAGGCTCGTAGCTATTTAGAAGGTCTGTTAGGATTTAAATTTCTAAGAGGATATTCTTACCGTAAATTTTTTGCTTACTTGCTTCGTACGCAGTCTGATTTTACAGATGTATTCAAATTAAGTCGTAATAGCCGTTCAAAAGATAAGGATTGGAAACCTTTTCTATCTCGTTTGTTGGGGTTTGATGATGAGCTATTGAGCCGTCTGTATAATAAAGAAGATGAAATCAAGGCGTTAAATGAAGAAATTAAATTAAGAAAAAAAATTAATCGGATAGATCATAAAGGATTTTCTGAAATTGAGGCACAAATTGCATTTATTAAAACACAAATTTCTAATGCTGAAATTGCATTGTCAAAACTCGATTTTGGAATCGAAGATAAAGAAAGCATTAGAAAATTGGTCGATAATATTGATGATAATATTGTTTCATTAAATGCTCAGTTGTACCAACTAGAAGGGCGAAAGCAACGCCTTGAAAGCTCCTTAAAGCCAACAAAGATCCTTTTTGATACAACAGAGGCTGACTCTCTTTTTAAAGAAGCCGGCGTGTTTTTTTCTAATCAGTTGAAAAAAGATTTTGATCAACTGATTAGGTTTAATCAGGCTATTAACCAAGAGAGAAATGAATACTTATCTAATGATTTGGAAAAAACAAATTCTAGAATAGGAAGTATTCAATCTCGCTTGATGGAACTAAATCAAGAAAGAAGTGAAAAATTATCATTTCTTAATGAAAAGGAAATTTTTGAAAAATATAAACAAACATCTGCGTTCTTAGATAAAAATAGAGCTGAGCTCATTCTTTTAGAACAGCAAAAAAGCGTTATTGAAGATCTCTCTAATGCAAATACTATTTTAACTGAAGAAAAACAGAAACGTGGTGATTTGGTTCAATCTATTGAACAAGACCTAACATATAAAGTGCGAAATGATTCAAATAGTCAGTTCATCAAAATTCGGGATTATTTTGTTTCAATTATTATGTCTGTCGTTGGAGAGCAGGCAATTATTAAGGTTGAGCAAAATACAAAAGGATATATTGATTTTGATGCTTATTTCGAGAATCAAGGTATAAAAAATCATAAAGATAAAGGAACATCATTTAAAAAGTTACTATGTATTGCATTTGATATGGCAATCGCTCGTTATTATGCTGAACAAGGTTATCATTCTTTTATTTATCATGATGGGATCTTAGAATCGCTTGATAATAATCCTAAAAGGAATTTATTAAATGTTATTCGTGAGTATTCACAATTTGGTATTCAGCACTTTATTACATTATTGTCAGATGAAGTTGTTTCGTTATTAGATGAGGGCGTTAAACCTGATGAAATTATTCTTGCATTAAATGATGCAGAAGATAATACAGGAAGATTATTCCAAATGAATACTTGGTAACAGATAGCCTACGTAACACGTAGGCTTTTTTACAAGGAAAACCCATGAAAAAACTCATCGCACTTTTTGCCTTACTGCCGTTTGTTTCGCACGCTGCGATTCTACCCAATGCGGCGATTGCGGAATTTGATGAATTTGAACGCGTGGAAGATGTATCATTAATGCATAGGGAGCTGACGGTGCATACGACGCACGAAAGCCTTTCTAAACAATTAGGCAAATATTATGCCTTTGGCGCGTGTGAAATTGCTGGACTTTCTGATGAATGGCGTGATGTGCAGTTTAATCGCATTCGTGTGGAAAATTTATCTGGCAATCAGGGCGTGAAATGGCAAATTAGCCGCGAGGAATGCAAGAAAATTATGGTGGGCGATTATTCTGATGTTCAAATTGAAAAAGGTTATTTAGGGCGTGAACGGTTTCGTCAATTCTAGGGCGAAGATTCGCCCTACTATGCTTTTTCGTTCATTTCCTCTAACATTAATTCACATTCTATTTGGCTGGTGAAGCCGTTTTCTGGTGTGATGTTATGTGTCACCCGTGTGATTAGCCAGAGAGAACCATCAATTTCTGTTTTAAATCCACTTACTTCAACTGGCATTTCTGGTATCAGTTCTGCATTGCCTAGAGCTAAATTCAGGCTAAATTTTGCTGTGCCTCGTTTCAGTTTTTTGAAGGTTTTTTCTGCAAGCTGAATGGCATAGCTTCGGCTGGCATAGGTGTGTGGTAAGGTTTTAATGGTTTCGGCATCACTTTTGATTTGTGTGCCTTTTACATCATTAATCATTCTGCCCTTTCCAGCTTGATAGCGGGTGTCTTTAATGCTTTTGCCATTTTCACCTTTGATAAGTTCGCCTTGTTGATTGCGTCGGGCGCGTGTTACTTTTCGCATTGTGGCTTTTTTGATTTGAACGCGTTGGGAATGTTTATCCCAAAGTGCTTCGCCACGCTTGCCAGTGTTGTTATCGTGCCAATAAACTTTCACACCATCATAGTTTTCTCTTTCTGCAATGGAAAAATGGTGACTATCGCCCGATTGACGCGTAATTATCAACGTAGGTATGGGCTTTCCGTTCACGGTTTTGGCTTCACCAGCTTTCATAAACAGCAAGTAGTCATTTTTTACACCAGCAATGGCATCATAGGCTTCCGCAAGGCGTTGTAATAAATTGAGCGAGCTTTCATTGGTTTGATCTAAGTGAGAAATCTCAATTTGCGCGAGGCTTTCGCTAATTTGCGCAGTGAGTTGATTTTCTTGGGCAATTTGGCGAACAATTTGCCCTAATGTGGTGTGATGAAAACTGCGCTCAAAGTGGTTTTTTAGTGAACCGCGCAAATCCGCACTACGAGCCCGAATGGTGAGGCTATCTGGTGCGCCACTATGTTCGACTTCATCCACGGTATATTCCCCTTTAAAAATCAGCGGTGCCCCTTTCCACCCCATACCTAGTGATAATAAAGCACCGCGTGCTGGGAGGGCTAATTTGCCGTCACTATCGTCTAGTTCGATATCGAGCTGATCGGCTTCAAAACCGCGGTTATCCGTAAGCGTTAAACTCATCAAACGGCTAGATATTAAAAGGGAAATATCCTCTTTTTTGCCTTTTTCCTCTTTCGGGCGAACCGTTAAATGCACTTGTGGAATGGGGTGGGTTTTATCAAAATTAAACATTAAAACATCCCCATGATAGATTCAGCAATATCGATTAACATGGGGTCATCGGTGCGTTTTAGGCTCATGCTGAAATCAATCGCACGAGGTGCACCATCGCCAAAAAATTCTGTTCGGGTTTCTTGTACGCTTTCAATTACAAAAAAACCAATAATTTCAAAGGTTGCACCGTCAATCAGCGGAAATGCACCGCCACTGTCTGCCATTAATTCCAGGGCTTTAATGGAAAATCTGCCACCAGTGATTTCTGGGATTAATCTGCCACTAATCGTCACAGTTTCGCTTTCTTTACCGGTGAATTGTGTTTTTGGCATTGCCCCGACAATGGCATTGGTTGGATGTCGCCAATTTGATGTTCGGTCTAAACTTTGAAAAGGTATGGTTTGCCGAGTGAACACAAACATGCCCAATGTGGCAAGTGCGAAGTTTTGGAGCATTATTTTTCTTCCTTAACTTTGACTGTCATTAATGCCAATAAAACATCAATAAAAATAATCCAACCCCACCCGTTAATGTTGTGATACATCAAAAACGTAGCACACCCTGTGACGGCGATGATTGATAAAAAATAGAAAAATAAGATTAAAATTGATTTCATGTTCTATCCTAAAGAAAAGTGCGGTCAAAAAATCCCATGATTTCTGACCGCACTTGATGGATTAGCGAAAGAGAAATGCAATGCCGAAAATCACAAGCAACCAAAAGGTGATGGAAAGAATAAAGATTCCACGCCATACAATATGCCGTGGCATATTTAATAAATAATCAATCAGTTTCTGTTTCATTTCGTTCCCTTGCTTTTTCTCGCCATTGCATTAATTCGGAAAATGTCATTTGCTCAAAGGCTTGTGGTTGCCAGTGGAAGATGATGGCAATGTCTGCCATAGCATCTTCCACGGTTGCGGCAATCATTACTCGGTCGCTTCGGTTTCCACTTCCGAGTTCTTCCCTAAAAAACCGACAGCCGCCGCAGCAAGCTCGGTAAAATCCGCGACTTCCATTGTGACAAAATCAGATTTGTGCAAAACAGGGGTAGTCACACGTGCAAGTAACACTTGTAATGCGTCCACATCCATTTGCAACACATCAAACATTTTTAAGCCTTTTAATGCAGGCACCGTTGGTTTATTAACAGTGATTTCCGTGATTTGATTTTCGCCACGAGTAATAGGGTTGGTTAAGCTAATGATTTTGGTGTTTTCTGTTTTCATTTTATGTTTCCTTTAAAATCCCTCTTTTTGTAAAGAGGGAGGGGATTTAATAAAAGCCCCTTTCGGGGCAAGGTGTGTGTAAATTAAATGCCGATTGCTGCGCGATGTTCTGCTAGGCGATCAACCCCACCGACAATGAAAACGGAATTGATTAAGTCAATTTCCACGAGGTCTTTGCCGTTTTCGATGATTTTGTAGTAGGTTAATGGCACGGTGTAGCTTTGTTCGGTGTCATCGCCCGATTTGCTTGTGCCGTTGTCAATCTCTCCGAAACGACCACGCATAACCAGTTCGATTGAAACCACTTCTTCGGTGTCGTCTTGTTGATAGGCACCCGCAAAACGTAATGCTGTGCCGTCAATTTTTCCGCCAAATTCTTTGATAAGTTCGGTCATATAACCGCCCATCTTGAATTGTGCTTCAAGAGCTTCCACTCCAAGGTTCACTTTTACTGCGCCAAACATACCGCCTGCACGGTATTCTTCCAGTTTCATGGCTAATTTAGGTTGGGTAATTTCGGTAACTTGACCACGGTAAGAATTACCGTCAGCCAAAAAATTCATTAATTTGAGTTTACGAGGTAATGCCATTTTTTACGCTCCTACTTTTGCAATGTTTGCGGCAAATTCCACAAGGTATTCATCGCTAATGTATTGGTTGAAACCAAGTTGTTCTAACGGTGGCACAGGGCAATAATCATAAGACACAAGCAATTTTGCATCTTTCAAGGTTGCGGCAGTGTTTAAGTTGGCATTGATAAATGCTTTCCCACCGATTAAATAACCTTGCGCCACATATTCACGCCATTTTGCATTGATCGCTTCCACGATTTCTTTCACAAGATTCACGGAAATGTCTTTATCCATCGCCCAGTCAAAGGATTGTGCAATGGTGTCTTTCAACACTTGTGCCGTGCGAGTGTAGTTTTCGTAGATAAATAATTTATCTGCCGAACGAGTGCGTAATCCCCAGAACTTAAAGCCATTGTGGTTTACACAACAAGTAATGCCTTGTTCGTTGAGATAATTCACGTCTGTTGCACTGTCGTTAATATCAAATGAAAGTGGCTTGGTGACACTAGTCACACCAGTTAAACCTTTGTTTGAGATTGAGGTATGCCAGCCGTATTCTTTATCTTGATATGCACGCATTGCGGCAGCACGAACAACGGCATAATCCACTTCGGTTTGTTTGGTGTTTGGGTTAAACGATAAGAAATCGCCGAAAATCAGCATTAATTCACGTTGTGAGAAATTGCGACCGTATGTCACTGCTTCTTCTTTGGTTTTTGCTGTGCCGCAAGAGGCATACACAAAGCCATTGAGTTTTTTCGCTACGCTTAACAATTCAGTGGTCACATCTTGGCTGTCATATTTCGGTATACAGAAAATACGTGGTTTAACGCCACAAACTGCAGCAGACACGAGGAACGCTTTTAAGCCAGTGTAATTGCCTTCGTTATCTACGGTTCCGATCACATTGGCTTTCATGGTGCTTTCATCATCGTTTTCTTCCACACGAATGACGACAACTTTACAATTCACAATGTCCGCAATGCCATCTAATGCACGAGATAACGTGCCTTGTTTACCTGCTTTGGCTTGCAGTTCAGCAGTAATACCAGTTAAAAGCGTAGGTTTGTTAAGCGGGAAAACCGATTCATCTGCATCTGGTGCAGTTGCCACTAAACCGATAACTGCAGTGGATGATGTAGTGAGTGTTCGCAAGGCTTCGGAAATTTCCGTTACCTTGACTCCGTGGAGATATTCATCAGTCATAATGTTAGCCCTGTTGTTGAGAGATAGGGCTATTTTGTAAGGATTTAAAAGCCAGTGGTAGTGCTTGGCGTTGTGGTCTTTAAACTAACAAGATCACGGTGTATTGGAGAAAATAAACAACGGCAGAATGACTCGCCGTTTTAATTTGAAAAACAATTACTGTATTTTTGATAACTTATTAAATCGTGCATCGTGCTGTTTGCCTGAAACCTCACTTTCATAAGCTGTTTTGCAGTGATTGCGGTCAAAGAAAATACCGTTGATGACACGATATAACACCTGCCAACGTTTTTTCGGGTTCTCGGCTAATATTGCCCCTCGGTAAGTGCGACTGGAAAGTGTCTCGTCTGCGGCGCCCCCTGTGAGGGCGTTAAACAGTTGGTCTATGGCGATAATCACGTGATAGCCATAACGTGTTAATTTGCGTTTAATTGCCATTGTTTAATCTCCTGTTCAAGTGCGGTTAATTCTTCGGGGGTTTTTAACGCCAGTAAGCGGTCTTCAAAGGCTTGACGTTGTCCTATAATGATGCCAATCACGACGGCAAACTGGGCAGATTTTTCAATCACTTTTTCCACCAATATTTCAAACGGTACACCACGATTTTGGGCGATTTGTGTGAGCATTGGGGTTTCTGTTGAATTATCCGCCTGCCACGCTAACGCTTCTTTTTCTTGCCGGTAAAAACTTTCAATTTCTGTCTGTGGATAGCCTGCCAGCAAGCTGTTTTTAAGTTGGTCGGCTTTGTCTGATAACTTATTGAGTAAGTTTTCTTTTTGTTGTGTAAAAAGTGCGGTCTGTTTTTCGGTTGAAATTTCCCACGTGAGGGTATCAAGATTTAACTCATGTGCAGCACTAGGTTGTGGCTCAATCAACGCAAGGTGCCCTGTTTTGTTTGCGATAATTTGCTTGCCTTGGGCTTGTCCGTTAAGCAGCTCAAGGTAGGTTTCTTGGCTAATTTCTACCGCACTTTCTGGCACAAAACCGCCGTCAGTGTCGTCAAAAAAGCCGTTTTTGTAGTAGATTGTCATTGTTTTTCCTTTTTTTGTATTTACATTTTCTTTCTTGCTGCCTATAATGTATTTACAAAATACATCATAAATCGCAATGAAAATTGAATTTGACCCTAATAAAAATCAACGTAATATTGAAGAGCGAAATTTACCCTTTGAATTAGTTGAACAAATGCGTTGGACAACGGCTGTTATTGTGCCTGATGTTCGCTTTGATTACCCTGAGCCACGTTATGTCGCAGCAGGTTATTTAGGCGATACTCAGCGTTTGTACATTGTCTGTTTTACCCCAATAAAAGACGGCATCCGTGTTATTAGTTTCCGCAAAGCGAATAAAAGAGAGGTTAAAAAATATGAAACGTCAATCCTTAACCAATGCTAACGGCGAAGTGAGAGAACTTACCACTGAAGATTTTGCGCTTGCACAACCTGTTGCTGAAGCTCTGCCTACTGATTTGGCTCAAATGCTTTTTTCCCATCAGGAACAATTGGAAGAAAAAGGCGTGATGCAAAAACAAAATACGCGAAAAATTCCTAAACAAATCGTCACTATTCGCTTGTCTGCCGATGTGGTCGAGAAATTCCGTGCCACAGGTAAGGGGTGGCAAACTCGTATCAATGAAGTTTTGCGTCAATATTCTTCTCAGTTGTAATCGTGCTTATCATACGTGGGCTTACGCCCACCCTACAATAGCTTCCCGATGCCTGTGTATGGGGTCGCAAGTGGTTCAGCTCTTTACTCTTGGAAAGAGGTAGCAAATTGGCTTTATCAGAACCAGCAGCTTTCCTCTACCCAACTTGAAGTGGCTAATTTTGTTTAATCATTTCCAGTAATCCCATCATAAACATATCAATGTCTTTCTCTTTAGCAAAAGAAGAAAGACTTGTTCCTGTTTTAGTCATCACGACTATGGTAGTTGTGTTCAACTCTATGTCTAATGCGCACTGATTGTCCTGATGGTGCGTCGGGAATAATTCGTTGATAAGGTTCCCCTTTCCATCTCCCGATTGCTAAGAATTGTAAACTACACGCCCCTTGGTCAGGATGACCATGTTCATAGTTGTACCAATACAATGTTGTCGCTGTTGATTTTGTTAATATATTGACTCCAACATCGTGGTAATCTTCAAAGGATGATGTTATATTCCCCCAAACTAACGGTTTCCCGACAAATGAAGTCGCCCACGTTAATTGCTTTTGCCCTGTGCCTCCAAGCCCACTGTCTGAAGCATGAACATCATAAAAATCTACAAAATAGGTTTGTATCATCGTCCCGTCAGGATATTTTCGCACCTCAAAATTGCCGATTTTTTGGTAGCTAAAATCAGCTAAATTAGCTTTTAATTTATTAATTTCTCCTAAAGCAAATTCGCTTGCAACTTTAGCCTTATTTGAACCGTTTGTTAGATGAGATATATCTGATTTCGGTATTCTTCCATTTGCATTATAATTGGCAGCATTTGCTGCTGATTGTGCATTATTTGCTGCTGATTGTGCATTATTTGCTGTACGTTGTGCCGCATCCGCTTTCGATACACCATCATTTGCCGTACGTTGTGCCGCATTGGCTTTCGATACACCATTATTTGCTGTACGTTGTGCCGCATCCGCTTTCGATACACCATCATTTGCCGTACGTTGAGCATTATCTGCCGCATTTTTCGCATCCACACCTTTATCATAAGCGGTTTTTACCGCTCTACTTGTCGCAACCGTAGTTGAAGATAAACTATTAACCGCATCAGATTTATCAACACTCAAAGAACGACGTAATGAATCCGTGTCGTTAATTTTTAACCACTCTGACCAATTATCCGTTTGATAGCTAGTCTGATGTCGCTCGTACACATCAGAAGAATATGCAACATAAGCAAACTGACGACACCAAGAACTGTCGCCACCTGCGATTACTTGAATGTGACAACTGGTTGATACCGGTAGGTTTTGTGATAATGAGGCTTGTCGAATCGCATAAACACCATCAGTTTTAAGGGTGTTAATATCGCCACGAAACTCTTCCACTTTAAAATTACCGATGCCATAGCCTGCTAAGGTTGTGGCGGGGGATTGTTTGCTATTTGCGGTGCGTTGTGCTGCATCTGCGGTAGTTTGGGCTTCTACTGCTTTGTCATAAGCCGTTTTAACCGCCGCACTGGTTGCAACTGTGTCTGCACTATTGCTATTTACTGCAGAGGATTTCTTGCTGTTGTGGATGTAATTTTGCGAGACATTTAACTGTAATTGTGCAGTTTGTTGAGCAAGTTTTTTCCCTGCTTTTGCAGTGAGTGCAAGAGATTCACTTTCAAGCCCCGTGTCGTTGGTAAGTTGGACGATACCTTGTTGCGTGATGCTGGATTTAGCGATTTCGTGGGTATGACCACTTTCATCAAATCCATTTTGCGTTGTGGCAGTAATGGTTTTAGGTGTCATTTGTTGGCGAGTCACAAAAATCACACTGTTATCAATAGATAATGTCACTGCACTAGAGGATTCTACTTTTAAAATCATTCGTAGTACTTGGACTTTACCACTGCCACTACTTTCTGTTGGCTTAAAACTTTCAGGACAGTTTGCGTAGGCAATGAGTTTGTTTTGTGCGTCAAATACGCCCATTTCTCGGATGTAAAAACCACCGATATTTTCAGGAATGGTTAATTCAACGATGACTTGTTTATTATTGCGAGGATCCAGAGAAACTGCACTTACAGGTGCGATGTGCGTTTGATGCACAAGTGCTGTGGCACTTGCTGTTGGTGTAACCGCTTGCCCATTGCCATCGCCCACAGCAAATTGAGTAAGTTGTAATGGCTGCCCTTGGCTTAATGCCTGAGCAAAAGCCCGTGTTCCGTAGTCGGTTAAGATTGCAAAATATTGTGATGCCATAAATATTCCTATTGTGGATATACCGTGATGATTTCGCCCCACTGCTGACCAACAAAGACACTAAGTGTCCCTGTTGGGGAGAGGGCGATAGCGAGCTGATTGAGATGTCTTGAGACGGGTTTAACATCGTTAATAAGTCGCACTAGTTCGTTATAGGTTTGTTCATTTAAACCACTTTCAGACACTTCTACGGTTAAGCTAAATGTTCCTGGTGTGCCTTGTGGGTTGGTTTGAAACCATTCTTTTAGTTCAATAAGATAGCCTATTGGCTCAACCACACGTTTTACTGCGCCAATCGTGCCTTTGTGTTTGTGTACAAAATAAGATTGTTTAATCGCAATGCGTTTAACTTCTTCCGTCCAGTTTTCATCCCATTTATCCACCGAAAACGCCCAAGCTAAATAAGGGAGTAATTCAGCGGGACAACGTTCAGGATTGATTAAATCTGCAATAATAATAGGATTTTCTACCGCACTTTTTAGAATTTCAGCCGCACGTTTTTCTAATGGCGTTGAGCCTATCGGCAGTAATAAATGATTAGTAATCATCACTTGTCACGATCTCCAAATTAATTGCCGTGCAGTAGGCTGATTTTGAGCTTGGTAACACAATGTCAGCGATAGGCGAGATAAGCTCTACTCGTTGTACCCCTTCTAAATGTAAGGCAGCATAAATACCCGATAGGCTAATGTCTCGCCCTAAACGGTGTTTTTCTTCGGTGTAAGCCGTCAATTTTTTTAGAGCAGCCGCTTTGATTGGCTCGTATTCTGGGCCACGATAAAGATGTAATTTGGCACGGATTTCGTAAGATTGGATCACCGCACTTTGGACAATAACGCGGTCGCCAATAGGGCGGATGTCATCATCATTAAGTTTTGCCCGAACCACATTTAAAAGACTTTCCTCTGCCTCGCCTTGTCCATTGCGACTTAAAATTGTCACGGTAACATTGGCGGGCTGAGGGGAAATCACCGACACATCTGCAACATCAGGGTGTGCAGAGAGTGCGTGGAAGATATAAGCAGAACGAGGCCCAGCCACAGAAAGCCCCTCAAAGGCTAATTGCGTACGCAATCTCAATGAGGTGTCATCTTCTAAAATTTCGGGGATTTTAGGCGTAACATTATTATTCGCCTCTTGTATGATCTGTCTTTTTACATTGTAATTGGCGGCAATCACATCTAAATCTGAACCGCTTGCATAGGCTAACATTGTGGCTTTTGCCGCGTTATTGATGCGGTTTCTTTCCATCAACTGCAAGTAAACCACTTCTTGTAATAATTTCGTGATAGGCTCACTTTCTAAACTTAATCTAGCTTGCCAAAATGCTCTTTCATCTTGTGGGAAAAGTGCGATAAATTCCGCTTTTCTGTCTGCGAGCAAACTTTCAAAATCTAAATCTTCCAGCACTTTCGGTGCATCTAGTTTTGATAAATCGACTAATTCGCTCATTGTTTATGTCCTAAAAATAGTTTTTCGTTGTGCATTTCTTGGTTATCTTTACGACTGCGTGCGACATAACTTGCCACAATGCCACCTTCAACCAATTCTGGTTTAAATTGTGTGATTTGTACTCGTGGTTCCCAACGATTAATCGCTGTAACAGCACAAGCTGCCAGTTGTAATAATAATGTGTGGCTGATTGGGCGGTCTATTAGCATTGGGATTAAGCTGCCATATTCACGCCGCTGAATACGTGAGCCAACTGGGGTTAGCAAAATATCGGCAATGGATTGTTTAATGTGGTCGCTTTCGTTTTTTAATATTTCGCCAGTGTATCGGTTCATACTATGCCTTTGCATTAGAGGTTCGTTGGCCATCGCCTTGTTCAACGTGAACGTGGTTTTGTAAACTAATCGCTCCGCCTTTTATATCGCCACTTGCGGTCACACTGCCTTGCGTGCTGATATTGCCTTTTGTGGTGCTTGTGCCTGTGGTTGATAAAGAACCGTCAATATTCACATTGCCTTTGATATTGATAGTGGGGCAGTCAATATCAATTTGATTAGCGGCAGTAATACTGGCGGTTTTGATACCTGTCACAACCAATGCGCCACTTGCTTGGTTGTAGGTAATTTTGGCACCGTCAGCAAATTCAATAACGTGTTCGTCGGGCGATTGGCTTGGGCTGTTTTGTGTGTAAAGCCCGACTAATATGCAGGCAGTAGTAAATTCGCCACTAACTGATAACATCACACATTGTTCGCCCACCGTCGGCGGCGACCATGTTTTGGTTGTACCCGCTCGAAATGTAATAAATGGTAAAAACTCTGTCAGAATGTCACCGCTCTTTACACGAGCACGTGCGGTGGCGTGATTTATTTCAGCGATCACTCCAAAGCGGATAATGTTATCTAGTTTTCGTTGTAATTCAGCAGACATAGGCATTCACAGTTAAAGAAAATGCCTTATTGTTGGCAATATTGTGTGGTGTGGCGAGTGGGGGCGTGTGTGGAATAGTAGGTAACAAAAAAGGGCTTTCGCCCTTTTATTTTTTATTACCTAATTGAATAAAATCATCAATACGTTTACGAATATCTTTCATTCGTTGTTGAATGAATTTTTCTTCTTTTGTCCCGAATAAGGTATCGTGATCAACCATAAAACGAACCGATACTGTGGTTTGCTCTGGGTTATCTTCATAATTAAATGTCAGCACCACAAGAGGATCGTTTTCTTCATAACTTAAGCGAGCGTGATATAAACCAATATAATAAGGCGATGCGCCATAGGCTAAACTACTGTCTTTTGCACGTCCGAATAGACGGTCTTTATTTTCAACATACACTTCAACAAATTCTTGTTGCTGCCATAATGCGATTAATTCAGCGAGATTAGTCGAATGTTTATCAATATCTTGTTCTGTAAATCCCAATGCAAGACTGATTTGCGTAAAAAGATGATGGATTTCGACAAATTTAATATGTTTGCGTTCTAGCATTTAATTGTGTGGCTCTAAGTTGCGCTTTTAAAATGGTTTGAACATTTGCCTTAATTTCTTTGGCATTGTTACCCTTCACAGGTTCGCCTTTTATTGGCGATGTGCGGTCAATAATTTCACGAATAAAAGGTGCATTGTTGTTCATTGATACCCTCCTATTTTTCGCCGATCCTAGCACTTCTGTTTACAATAAACAACAAAAAAGGGCTTTCGCCCTTTGATTATGCTCTGTCCCACATTAAACTTCTTGCTCTTGCTTGGCGTTGGTTTTCGATGCGTTGTATTTCTTTTGCCACTTGTTGTGCAATGGCTCGTTCGTCCATACCTTGTGCGGCATGGATAGTGATATTTACGCTCATTGGTTGGCTGGTTTGTGCAATCATTGGACGAGCAGAAATGGGCGCACGAGTATCAACTTGCACAGGTGCTGCAGTCGCAACGCTGAGCCCTAATCCGCCCGCAATCAGTGCTTGTTTGCCGTAATTAAGGGCGTTGAGTGTATTGACGCCAAGGCGTGATGTGGCTTCTTTGGTCATCACGTATTCGCCACCGTGGACAATGCCCATGGGTTCATATTTGCCACCATTGCCAGTGTAGCCGCCTGACCAATTTTGACTCGGTAATTTTTTGCCATTTGAACCAAAGCCAGTGAAATCCTTAAATGATTCCCAAGCACTTCCTGCCGTTTCTTTTGTTGATTGCCAAGCGTTGCTCGAAGTGTTTTTTGTGCTTTCCCATGCACTAGATACACTATTTTTAATTCCCTCCCAACTTGGCATATTTTCAGAAATCCACTTAATACCATCCATTAATCGTGTTAATGGCGTCAGAATAAACTCAATCGCTTTCGCCATTCCATTTCCGAATTTTTTACCTGCACTGGCTGCAGCATCTAAATCTTCTTTGGTGCTTTGTACTGGAGACAATAAATCAGTAAACCATTTTACCACTTTTTCAATCCAGCCGACGACCACACCAAATGCGGTGCCAAGCGGTTGGAATTTTTCAAGGACGGGGGCGAGACCTGATTTTAAGCCCTCCCAAAAACCGCCAAAAAATGACCGCACTTTATCCCAATATCGATAAATCATCACACCTGCCGCGACAAATGTAGCAGCGAGTAAACCTATTGGAGAAAGGAGAAAACCGATGATTGACGTTAATCCCATAAAGAGCATTCTAATAGGTGCAAAAGCAATACGAAGTATTGTTTTTAGTCCATTTAGCCAAAATGATAGGTGTTTCATATTTTTAATGAGTTTAACAAAGACACTCGGCATTTTTTTCAATCCGCCATAAAACATAACGGTTCCTGTTTTCGCTGAATTGAGGGTGGTTTTATAAAAAAATAAATGTTTATTTGCCTTTAAACTTTCAACAGAGACTTTTTTTAATGATTGACTTAATAAATGATTAATGCCTGTAAAACGCCCGACACCTAATAAAATGCGTGCAACAGGATAAAACAGAAAACTAAATGCCATACTTAATGCACCTAATGCTGTAATACCTCCTGCAATTGATACACTCCATTTAACAATTTGTCGAGTAAGTTCAGGATTCGCTTTTATCCATTCATTCACTTTTCGCACTATTTCGGTTACCGACTGTATTGCGCTTCGAATATCATCTGAAATAGTATCATAGATCGCAATGCCTACGGCTTCACGCGCAGACTCTAGATTTTTTATATCCCCCATTAAGTTATCCGCCATAACTTGCGCGACTTGCTCTGCACGACCTGCGGAATTTTTTAATTTTTCCGTCATTTCTTGAATGCCGTGGACGCCCGCTTGTCCAACTAATTCAACCATAGCTGTCGCAGCTTCTGTACCGAAAATGTCTTTGTAATAAGCCATTTTGTCGCCAGATCCCATTTTGGCAGTTTTCTTTTCTACATCAACTAAAATGTCGGTAAGTGCACGCATATTGCCACGACTATCTTTTGCGGATACGCCTAATTTTTTCAATGCTTTTGCTGCCGCTTTAGGTGGAGCGGAAAGTCTGAGCATGGCAGAACGTAATGATGTCCCCGCTTGAGTACCTTTTATCCCAACATTACCTAATAATCCAACCATCGCTGACATGGTTTCAAAGTCTTGACCTGTTGCAGTGGCAATTGGACCTAAATATTTCATTGTGTCGCCTAAACCTTCTAAAGTCGTGTTGGAACCACTAAATGTTGCAGTAAGCACATCTGCTACACGCCCCATTTCGTCAGCGGAAATTTTAAAACCAGAAGAAATATCTGATGAAATATCTGAAACTCGCCCCATTTCGATGCCTGCGGCTTTTGTCATTGCTAAAATAGCAGGCATTGATTTTTCGATTTGGTCTGCATTGAATCCCGCCATCGCCAAATAACCTTGACCTTGTGCGACTTCTCCTGATGTAAAGGATGTTGTTGCACCGAGATGAATCCCTTGTTGGCGCAGCCGTGCAAGTTGTTCCGCTTGCTTTGGATCAGTTTTATTTAACCCAGTTAAAGCTTGCACCTTAGAAAAATCTTGTTCAAAATCTAATGCAGGTTTGAGCATTACACCAGTGAGCGCATTGCCAGCTGTTCCTGCGATCATGGCAGATTGCCCAAATCCCTTTAATTGCTCACTTTTCGTTTTTAAATTATCTACGCTATTTCGATAAGCTAAGTTTCTTGCTTGTCGCTGTTGCAGTTTTTTCATGGCTGCATTTTGTTTTTCAATGGCGGCTGTGGATTGACTAAGCTGTTGTTTAAGTTTTTCCTGACTTTCCTTAAATTTTGATGTGTTAAAGCCACCAAGTTTTAATTCTTGGCGGAGTTTATTTAATTGTTTACGCTGATTTTCTTGTGCTTGTGCCATTTTATGCGCTGCTTTATGTGCTTCTGTGACTTGGCGTTTAAGTGCGGCTGTCGGTGCGGCAGTATTGCGTAGTTGTTCGGCTAATTTTTTTGCTTTTTCTCGTGCTTCAATTAATTTCTGATTATTTTGCTGCAGTGAGTTTTGCAAATTTTTAAATGAATCAGCGGTTTTATTTTGTTGTTTTAGTTTATTGAGTTCATTGGTCGCACCTTTTACTTTAGATTGCAAATTATCCATTTGTTTTTGCACACCTTTTAAAGGGGCTGTGAGTTTATCAACTGCACCTAGAATTACTTTAAGCTCTAAATTTTTCATTTTTACCCACTTTTTCTTGACATTTTAGGAATAAGGAACAAATAATGAACAAACTTAACAGGGAGAGAACGATGGAAATTTTTGTTTTGCTCATTGGTTTGCCAATTATTGTTGGTTTACTTATTGCATTTGGTACTGCAGTATTAGCCGCATTTAGTTATATTTTTGTTGGCGCATTATCTTTAGCGATTAATTTCTGGTATATCACGTTAGCAGTAATGCTTGTTTTGCTTGCACCTCTTATTTATTTAAATAGTTGGTTATTTTGGCTTTTGGCTGCAATCGTTATTTTCTTTACTGTTGCTTGGTTTTTTGGTGGCGATACCGAACAAATCAAAGCAGAAATTGAACGTAAACGTATTGCTAAAGAGCATAAATTGTAAATTAACCCAATTAAAATTCTTTACCCGCTATAGCTCTAAGCACAAATCTTTCAATCATTTCAATATCTTCTTCTGTAAAGCCCAGCAATTCACGCTGGGCATATTGCACTTTGAAATCTTTATTTTTAGATGGGCTAGCACTTAACCCGTATTGATGCACTGCAGCAATCGCAGCATCTCCACCATAAAAACCGAGTGAAATTCCTTTTTCTTGGTAACGTAATTTCATGTGAGCTGGCGTGACCAATTTTCTAAACATTAATTGGCGTTTAATTCGCCCTTTCTTTTTGCCAAATTGTTTTCTTAGTTTACGAGGCTCAAATAGTGTTCCATCTGGGTTTTGCTGTGCTTTAATTCTTCTACGCTGATTTCTTGCTAATTCCCGCCCGATTTGTTGATAGAGTAACCGTCTCCGTGGTTTACTGATATTTTTTAATAAATCTGTAAATGCGAGTTTTACTTGTTCAATTCCATCGCTCATTTTTATTTTTCACTTTAAAAAATTAAATTTTCATCTGTAATTTCGCCTAAATAGACACTTATCTTCCCTAATCTTTCCCATTCCTGTGCGGTTGGTTCTTTTGCGTAATGAATTTGTACGTTATTACCCTCTTTTTTAGAAATGACACGTTCAGTAAGTTGGATTTCGAAACTAATGTCAGCGGTGTGGTTATTGTTGTAATCTACTTGGAATTTAAAGGCATTTTCTCGAATTTGCGGATTTTCGAATATTTCAGGTTGATTTGTGCGTAGATAAGCCAGCATTGGCACAATCAAGGCGGCAATATCGCCTGCATAATCCGTTACCACAACATTGAGTGTATAACGATATTCAAAACTAAATGATGCAGCACCCGTTGCGATGATTTGCCCACCGTCCACATAAAGTTGTAGATGGTCGGGATTTTTTACAAAATCGGGATGGCTTTGTTCAAGGATTTTGCGCAGTTGGTTGGGCTTTTTCATTGCTTCACTCGTTACCGTGGGTAGGTATACCCACGGTTAGTTATCGTTTATAGTGCTTCCCCTTTGGGGAACCGTTGCAATTAACCTTGGGTATACTTACCCAAGGCATTATGTTCTAAATTGCCGCTGCCGTTTTTCCTCTTGTTCTTGGCAAGTCACGCAACGTGTTACGCCCTGAATCATTTGTCTGCGTTTTTCTGGGATGGGTGCATCGCAATCTTCACAATAAAGGCGGCTTACTGCTTTAAAAGTGCGGTGTTTTTTCAGGGCGATTTCACGTTGCATTTCTTCAAGCTGCTGTGCTCGATCGAATTGATCTGTCATGGCTGTTCCTTTTTGTTAAATTCTTCCATGCATTTTTTTAAACTTGAGTTCTCGATAATGCACAAATCAAGGTGGTGCTGTGTCTGTAAATAGGCTTCGGCTAATTCGCCATTGGTGCGAATTTGTGGCGAATACGCACTGCATTCTGTGGTTTGCGGACAAAGAATCGGCGATTTAATGATTTCCTGCTGAGTTGAACAGGCGTTTAACATCATCAGGCAAAGGGCTATCAGCCCAATCTTGATTTGATTTAAGTACATTTTTTAAATCCTGTGTTTGTTGATTTTGCTTTTCTTTGAGGTTGTTTACGGCTTGGATTAGCTGTGCTTGCTGTTCGGCAAAATTTTGAACGCTATGATTTAACTCAATGTAAGCATTTTGCCATTTCAGTTTTAGTTGTTCTTCTTTGAGCATTTCTTTTCGCCAATAATTCGCCTCAAATCCCAGAAACATAATCAGGAGTACAAGTAGTATTGGCCCGATAAGTAAAATGCTTCTTTCTTTCGCGGTTAAGAAATTAAACATAGGGCTTTCTCCTTTTGTCGGCGTTCAATCAATCCTTTTAGCGGTTTCCCTGCAGCGTAAATCCAACGTTCAAATTGACTGCACATGGCTTTGCTGTAGCCTTGGCGTGCCATTTTAAAAAGTGAGCTATTTTTTAATTTGCCACATCCTACGTTAAAGGTGATGGACACTAAGGCATCAAATGCACCTTGTGGCATGGTTTGCCCGTTGGCATATTGATTAACGCATTTTTCTGATTGTTTAATGCCTTTTACGTATAACTCGGCAATTTCTTGCAAGGTGTAAATTTTATTGCGGTCAATTTTTTCAATAGCATCGGTTATGCCTATGCCGACTGTTAAAACATCAGCAGGGCATTGATAAGGCTTTTTCATACAACCTTCTGCATTACCAATCAGTAACAAGCCTTTTTCCGAGGTTCGAATATCATTTCCATAAGTGGCAATCACAAGTCCAACAACAGCGGATATGGCACAGATGTATTTGGCAGAACGTTTAATCATGATAATGGCTCCGTTGTTTAAGTTCTTTTTCTTTTAATTCAAAGTCTTTTTTCTTGTAATACCAATTCACAAGAAAGGTGGCGACACCTATCACAATACCTGTAATCGATGCGACATCAGCCCAATTTACATTTGAGAACATATCGGCAATGCGTCCAATTAAGAAAGCGAATATTCCTGATGTGTAAGACGCTCTTGATGGTGTGTCGTGCATATCAGCTCCAAAGTTGAATTGTGTCATTTGCCACACTGATTTTTTCTGTATCGGCTTCTGGCAAATTGACTACCGTACCAATGGGAATAATGGGCTTATCCATTAAATGTGGATTGAGTTCGCAGGTTATTTCGAGTAAGCCTTCACTTCGTCCAAAATGGCGATAAAGAATGGCGTCTAAATTGTCATTTTGTTGTGCGTAAACTTGCATTAGATTAACTCCGCATCGACGCGTTTTCTGCCCAATATGTCGCTAATCGCAAAGCGTGCATCACGGCGTAATTCATCTATGCTGTCTTTGAGTTGCGCCATTTTCTTTTCGCCATCATTGGTGCTGTCGTAGCTTGCATAGCGTTCATAAAGGTTTGCTAGTGCCAAGCAACTTACCGCACGTTTATAGCGATAAATCAGCACGCTTTCGCCATTGATGGAGGGGGCTGTGATCTGTTCTAAACTGTCGCGCTTGCTTTGTGTTTTAAACGTGGAGAGTTCCGCATTGACGCTTGCCATGCCCTCAATCAAGGCATCTTGTAAACGTTGTGTGGTAATGGTGCCGTCTGCACGGTATTGATTACGAAATTGAGAAAGTGACATATCGGGGAAGAAACCATCATTACTGATAATGTCATCTAAGGTATCGTCATCATTTAACTGTTGCTGTACTTCGCCCATTTCATAATCAGGGGCAAGTTTGACTGATATTGCACCGTCGCTAATTGATTTACCCTTATAAAAAAGTCGGGTGAGGATTAAATTAAGCACGGCCAATAAATCCGTCAGAATTTGACCGCACTTTTAATCCGCCCGACGGCTGCGTGGTTTGCTCGGTTTATATTCTTTCTTGCTTGTGCAAGAAAGAACCAAAGAATACACCCCGATTAAATCGCTTTTCTGCCCTTTGTTGTCATTTTCTTAACGGAAAATTTTTAACTCGCTAGGCTCAAACAAGAAAAATTTTCCTAAAAATGCCAAGTCGGTCAGGCGATTTAGACGGGGCATTAAAACAACATCAACATTCAGTCGTTGATAATTGTTTTTTTAGTTTCTTGATGTCGCCTTTTACGCCAATTTTTTGATCTAAACCTAAAGCACGTTCTAAATATGCCAGTGCTTGTTCAGGGTGCTTTTCAACCAATAACAAGCCCAATTCACGCAATAATCGCGCACGGCTTTCATCGGGCATATCGCAATCAGCGGTGATGCGTTGGACTTGCGCTAAGTAAGATTCGTCGAACGGTTTATTAGCTGCTCTTGCGGCTTTGGCTTGGTCGGAAAATTCTTCTGCTAACAAGGTGCCAAGTGTTCGGGTAAATGGCTCGGGCAAGCGTAAATCATGAAATACGGCATAATCGGCAATCTGTAAGGCGAGATGATATTCACCACAGTCAATTGCCCACACGCACCATGTCATTAAGACATTATCTTGTTTACCACTTCCGACCGATAACGCCCCTTCAATCCATGGGAGATAGTCAGGCAAAATTTGCTTTTTAAATGCGGCTTTGCGTTCCGTCGATTGGATGTTTTTTAAATCCTTTCGATGGCGAGCAAGAATACGGCACATTTTGTCATATTCCGTAAAGTCGCTTAGATCTTCGGTTTCTGCCGCATTAGCAATCGCGGCAGAAACTTCCAGAAAATGGCGTTTAGTTGGGCGCATAATTGATTCCGTTATGCTGCCACTGGCGAAATAGGCGCAGGTGCCTCAAGAATGGTGATATTTTTCGCCATGGCGACTGCCTCGTAGTTTTCTACAACATAGGCTTCGTTTGACGATAAATAATCTTCCACACGATTGCGTTCTGGCACATCTTTTAAGTGACGACGCACTTTGCCTTCCTGCACGTAGATTGACAAGTTATCAAGCGATGTGACTAACACTGTGCCTTTCGGGAAGAATGGAACAGATACGGCTTGTAAACCGCCCACACGTTTTTGGCTAATGACGGTATCGCCTGCCAAAATTTCGCTTGGTTTTTCTTGGTTGATTAATGGGAAGTATTTATCGGCTAATAAGTCGCTACCCATAATGGCAACCAGTTTTGTGTCGTCACGGTATTGCGCTGGGATGAAATCTTCTTTTAATGCAAAGACAAGGGCATCAAGGTTTTTGTAGGTTTTACCTGCACCGATTTCGATTTTGCCGCTGCTTTTTTCAATTTCTTTTAACACACGGGCTTTGGCTTTATCTTCAATTTGGACTAACCAACCTTTATTCACATCTTGCAATAATGGATGTTCAGTGCGGTTTGTGGTTGCGGCTACACTTGTGCCATTCCAACCAATCATGATACGGTCTAATGCAATGCGTTCGGCTTTGAGTTTGCCCACACGTGCGGCGAAATCAGGGAATTTCGCCCAACTGTCTAAAGTTGCATAATTTAAATGCGTGTCAAAGTTGGTTTGTTCGCAAGAATATAAGTTTTCTTGCAAGCTGTGAATGTCTGTAGTTTCACGTGCTTTGGTGTTGGTGTCAGTACGGCTTGCCACAGGAGAAAGCACGCCTAAACGCAATGCGGAACCTTTCATTTCTTGCACCATCACGACATTGATGCGTTTTAAGAAACCAGAACTTTCAAGCACGGCATTTTCTAATTTTTGTTGAATAGTTGGCTCAACGGTAAACTGACCGCCATTCGCAACGAATGCCACATCTTCGCCGTTATCTTGTGCAACACCAGAAAGGTAAGCATTAAATTTTTGTTTGGTAAATTTATTCATTTGGTTTTTTCCTACGATAAATTAAAAGAAGCGGCCATCAGTTTCAGGTTGTTCACCGTAAACTAAAGGGCGAGGATTTTCGGGTTCTACAGGTTTTTGGAGTTCTGCAAAAGTTGCTTGGATTTCTGCATTACCTGCTTTCATTTCTTCGATTTCGGCTTTTTGTTTGGCTAAATCGCCAGAAAGTGCGGTTAATTTTTCTAAGGTTTCTTTGGTTTGCTCGGCTAAAAGTTCAATGGCTTGTGTTTGATCAGCAAAGCGTTCATCGTCTGATTTTTCTTTTTTCGCAAACAAACCTTTGATTTTTTCAAAGATACTTTGTGTTTCTTCCACAAATTCCAATTCAGTTTCAATAGCGGCTGTGAAAATGTTGTCCGCTTTTAACTTGCGGGAATTTAAGCCATTGTGCGAGAAACTTAACATTTCTGTGCCTAAACTTGCTGGGTTGTCGGTAACGGCTAAACCGACCAAATAGGCTTTGCCTGTATCTGCAAAATTGGTGTCGATTTCTACGGATGTGTAAACTTTTTGCCCTTCTTTGTTTAAGGCAATAAGTGCATCAGTTGGCTGTAATTGAGCTAAAAGTTGTAATTTGCCGTCTTCACGTTCTTCTGTTTTTACAGCTAACACATCGCCAAAGCACTGTGAATTAGCCATTTCTGGCAGATAAACTGAAAATTTGATGTGATCTAAATTGATTCGTGCGCCGTAGGTATTTTTCGGGTCATAGCTTTCTGCCATTTCTGAAATCCAGTTGCGCTGAATAGTGCGTCCGTCTGTGGTTGCGCCTTCTGTCGCCACAACCACCCATTTAGATTTTTTTGCCATTGGCTTTCTATCCTTTCGATGAGTGAATCATTGCGCTCATTCTGAAAGAGTTTTCAAGGCGTTGCTACGGCTTGCCGTTGTTGTCTTCCCTTTCACAAAACGCCCCAAAAGACGACCGCACTTTGAATTTCTATGATGACAGGCAAGAAAAAACCGCACCTAAGTACGGTTGAGAATTAGCAAATTTCGTTATTGAGATAGCGTGTGAGATGACGCCATTTTTCAGGGTTATCTGATTGGAGTTTATCCAGCAGTTTTTTAATGAGCGGTTTGGCGATTTTATGAACTCGTTTGTATTCAGTGACGTTACCATATACTTGCGGAGCAAAAGGAGAATTGAATAATGCCAACGGCTTATACAGATTTTCCAATAAGAAACGCATTCTTTCGTGGGAAAACAATAACCATACTAGGTTGTCAATATCTTGTTGGGAAAAAGATTGCGCATAAGTGGGTTCTGGCATAGGCAAGGCAGGTTGGCTTATTTCATATTTTCCTGTTTTGCGGATTTGCGGGAGGACTTCTTCAAAGATCCAGTTTTGAAACTCTATCGCTTCGGCTTTGTTGGAGCGGAAAATAATGCGGTAAAGGTTGGGTTCATTGATGAAGGTAAGTTCTTGATGACCTCCATCTGTAAGGGTTGCAATTTTATTGCATCCCTCTTTATTCAATCGGAATGCTTCAGCACTTCTACGATTTACGCCTAATACTTGGCAAACATCAGATAAACAGAAATAAGGTTCATTGTTGAAAGATTGAATACGAACTGGAAAGGATTTGAAGTTGAAGGTAGAAATTTGAGTTGTCATTTTGTGATTTCCTTTTGAGGGCGTTCCCGAAAATCGGGCGGTCGAGAGCTCAAAACTCGTCACAAATCGAGCGGAGTTATTCCCTTGCGGTGTTGTATTCCTCGCACTCTCGACCATTGATAAAAAATTGTTGTTTTTGACCGCACTTTTTGCGGGTACAAAAAAATCACGCTGACGGGGTGAGTTACCGTTTGTGAAAAGGGCTTTTGAGACCCTGTAAGCAGTATCCTACGCTTGAGAGCGGGGCTTGTCAAGCGTAGGGGAAATTATTGCCGTAGCTCTTTTTGTGAAGCAACTGCTAAAAAATGGCTGCGGTCTTTGTAAATGGGGTTGCTTGCAACACGGCTATCAATACGTTTGATAAGGTATTCAGGCAAGCTGATATTAATACGGTGGCGTTTGCCTTGATATGCGGAAATATCTACATCAAGCAACAACCAAGTATCGCAATAGTTGAAATCTTCTTGCGTTTGGTAGTGACGATAGCCTTTGTCTTGAAGTTCGTTGATATCTATTCCGTCTTCAAACATTATTTCTAAGATGGAATGAATGGCATCAGTTACCTGCGTTGGGATTTCTTCAAGGGTATCAGCGGCACTAAAGCAGGAATATTCTTCAGTAAATAATGCTGGCACAGTGATGCCGTAGGCTTCATTTTCATTTGTTGGGGTTTCAATGCCGATGGTAAATAACATAGTCGCTCCTTGTCGTCTTAATCACGATAAATTATACACAAGCATACACACAATACAAGATTTTTATAATGGAAGAATTAAATAATATCTCATCAGAAACTACAGCTGACACTAAACGTCAGGCGCAAGTAATGTATTTTAGCGGCTATAAAATCGCTGAAATTTCACGCCAGTTAAATATTCCTGCATCAACGATTGCCAGTTGGAAAGACAGAGAAAAGTGGGACGATATTGCGCCTGTCGGTCGGGTTGAATTGGCATTAGAGACAAGATTGAATCTGCTCATCGCAAAAGAAGAAAAGAGCGGTTCAGATTACAAAGAAATTGATTTACTTGGTCGCCAAATGGAACGGATGGCGAGAGTGAAAAAATATTCTTTTGGCGATGGCAATGAAGTAGATTTGAATCCCAAACTGGCTAATCGTAACAAAGGCGAACGCAAGAAAGCCGAACCTAATGCTATTAGCCAAGAGCAAGAAGAATTGCTGATTAATGGCTTTCTTGATGGGATGTTTAATTATCAACGCATTTGGCACAAGGCGAAAGAACACCGAATCAGAAATATTTTAAAAAGCCGACAAATTGGGGCGACTTACTATTTTGCCCATGAAGCCTTTATTGATGCTTTGACGACGGGTCACAATCAAATTTTTCTTTCTGCTAGTAAAAAACAAGCCTTACAGTTTCGCTCGTACATTGTGAATTACGCCAAGCAAACGGCAGATGTAGATTTAAAAGGCGAAACCATCAAACTTCCAAATGGGGCTGAATTGATTTTCCTTGGCACGAACTCCGCCACAGCTCAATCCTACCACGGCAATTTGTATTTCGATGAAGTGTTTTGGGTGCCTAAATTTGATGTGATGCGTAAAGTGGCATCGGGTATGGCGGCTCAAAAGATGTATCGCCAAACGTATTTTTCCACACCAACCACAATTGCACACCCTGCTTATGCGTTCTTTTCAGGCAAGGCATTTAATCGCAATCGTACGAAATCAGAAAAAATCGAAATCGATATTTCTCACGCAAACTTAAAGAGTGGGAAACTTTGTGCCGACCGGCAATGGAAACAGATTGTGAGTATTTATGATGCAATGGAAGGCGGGTGCAATCTATTCAACATTGACGACCTAATTGCAGAAAACAGCAAAGAAGAATTTGAACAGTTGTTTTTGTGCCAATTTGCCGATGATAATAGTTCTGCTTTCAAGTTTTCGGACTTGCAACTTTGCCAAGTGGATAGCTTAGAAGAATGGCACGATTACAAGCCATTTTATCAACGCCCATTCGGTAATCGTGAAGTGTGGTTAGGTTATGACCCTGCTTTTACTGGCGACCGTGCAGCCTTAGTGATTGTTGCACCGCCGAAAGTGGAAGGGGGCGATTATCGCGTTTTACATAAACAAACTTTTCACGGTATGGATTACGAAACACAAGCAAGTCGCATTAAGCAGTTTTGTGATGATTACAATGTGACTCGCATCGTGATTGATAAAACGGGTATGGGATCGGGCGTTTATCAGGAAGTGAGAAAATTTTATCCAATGGCACAGGGCCTAGAGTATAACGCCGATCTTAAAAATGAAATGGTGTTAAAAACACAAAATTTAATTCAAAAACGTCGCCTGAAATTTGATAGTGGAGACAATGACATCGTGAGTAGTTTTATGACCGTAAAAAAACGTATTACCGGAACAGGTAAGATTACTTATGTTTCTGACCGTTCAGAAGATGCAAGCCACGGCGATTTATCATGGGCGATTATGAACTGCATTTTAAATGTGCCTTATGGTTTCGGCGGCGATGTATCAAGCAACAAATCAACAATATTTACCTTTGAATAGGATAATCCAATGAGCAAAAACACAAAAAAATCCACCGCACTTTCAACTGGAAATCAAGCACAGGCATTCAGCTTTGGAGAGCCTATTCCAGTGATTGACCGTGCAGAAGTACTGAATTATTTCGAAAGCGTATTGATGTATGAAAAATATTACAATCCGCCAATTAATTTAAGTTACTTGGCTAAAGCCTTAAATGCCTCAGCCCATCATAACAGTGCGATTACCGTGAAGAAAAATATTTTACTTTCAACATGCAAAACCACCGCACTTTTACCTCGTACCCAATTAGAAAAACTGGTGCAAGATTACTTGGTCTTTGGCAATGCTTATGTTGAGAAAACTGTAAATTCGTTTGGTAAGGTTGTCTCGTTAAAATCCCCTCTTGCTAAATATATGCGTATCGGTGTTGAAACAGGTGTGTTTTATCAGATTGTGAATGGATTTGATGAATATGAATTTAAAAAAGGTGCTGTCTTTAACTTGATTAATCCCGATGTGAATCAAGAGATTTATGGCGTGCCAGAATATTTGGCAGCGTTACAATCTGCTTTTTTAAATGAAAGTGCCACATTGTTCCGCCGTAAATATTATTTGAACGGTGCGCATGCTGGGTCAATCATTTATATGACTGACCCAACACAGAACCAAGACGATATTGAAGCAATCAAAACGCAAATCAGACAAACAAAAGGCACTGGCAACTTTAAAAATTTGTTTGTGTATATCCCAAATGGGAAGAAAGATGGAATGCAAGTTATTCCTCTGTCTGATGCTATTGCTAAAGATGACTTCCTAAACATTAAGAACGCTAGCCGTGATGATGTGTTAGCTGCGCACCGTGTGCCACCTCAATTAATGGGGATTGTGCCGAATAATACAGGCGGCTTTGGTGACGTTGAAAAGGCAACGCGAGTGTTTTTTATCAATGAGATAATCCCATTGCAAGAACGCTTGAAAGAGATTAATAGTTGGGTAGGAGAAGAAGTGATCACGTTCTCCGATTACAAATTGCTAAATTAGATCCTTTCAAAAATAAACAGCCCGCAGAAATGCGGGTTTTTTATTGCTAAAAGAGCTGTTTTTGTCCTATATAGTATTAGTACCGCCCCAGTGTATTATATCAAATCAATCAATATGACAAATCTTAAATCCTTATTTCAGCCCGATTTTTCGCCCAATTGTACGCATGAAAAATCGCAGTCAAACCTCGCCACGCCCGCACACTAAAGATGTCGATTTCAACGCAATTTTAGATCCTTTCCGAACCCTTTTCAGATCTACCGCCATTCAGATCCTTATTATCAAATTCTTTAACGCAAAATTACTCAAGTAAATGCAAGTTTTGATGATACAATCGCCGTCCCTAAAAGAGAAAATATTATCTGAATTAGCGTCTTGTTTTTTATGGTAGTAAGCATAGTAGTAAAGCTGATTTACTTATAAAATATCTTTATTAAAAATAATATGATATATATCTAGATCAGTTTCCGCCAGCTCCACCAAATAACAATCAAAACCATACATCATTATAAGACATTACAAAGCCTTGATTTTATTGAAATCAGGGCTTTTTTTCCTATACGTCACTATAAAATGCCATTTAATCCTAGAATTTTAGGAGTACATTGAGTAGGATCTTTTCTAACTAGGGAATATTCGTACTACTAAAACTCTTTACAGCAGCTTGTTTCATCATTTAGTTACTTTACTCAAAGTTCTGGCTTCGCACTAAATCATAAGCAATAATTTCATTGTTAAATAAATCCTTAATTGGGGATAAATAGATCTTATCTTCAGCACATTTGAACTTGGTAATGTTGGTTGTCCATTTTTCATTAGGTTGTTTGCTCCAATTTTTGGGGGCAGATAAGATTTCAAGGGCGTTTTATTTTTCAAATTTAGCGAATTTGAACTGCTTAAAATAGAATCAGTCAAAATTTCAGATTTCTCATTTTTACGGTTAAGCTTCCCAAAATTCGCAGACGGGAGCAGAGATTAATTTTTTGATTGTTTTAGCCTAAGATTTTATCTAACTCTTGGCTAACTTCTTCAACTTTTTGTGTACCGTCTAAACGGAAATATTGAGTATTCCCCGCTTTCGCTTCTGCTTGGTAATAATCAATTAATGGACTAGTTTGTTTATGATATACGGCTAAACGATCTAATACAGTTTCTGGTTTATCATCTGCACGAATAATTAAATCTTCTCCAGTTACATCATCTTTACCTTCCACTTTTGGTGGATTATAAACGATGTGGTAAGAACGACCAGATGCTTGGTGTACACGACGACCGCTCATACGTTCAACAATCACTTCGTCTGGCACATCGAATTCTAAAACAAAATCAATTTTAACACCTGAATCTTTCAGCGCATCCGCTTGTGGAATAGTACGAGGAAAACCATCTAACAAGAAACCATTTGCACAGTCTGGTTGTGCAATACGATCTTTTACAAGTGCAACGGTTAATTCATCTGGTACTAATTTACCTTCATCCATTAATGCTTTAGCTTGTTTGCCAAGTTCAGTCCCCGCTTTGATTGCAGCACGAAACATATCGCCAGTTGAAATTTGCGGGATACCAAATTTGTTCATAATAAATTGTGCTTGAGTGCCTTTACCTGCACCCGGTGCACCTAAAAGAATAATTTTCATAAAAAATCTCCATTAATAAAAAACGTGATTAAGATACTGATAAAGCATAGTGCGGTCAAATTTTTTATAATTTTTTCCGCACTTTTATACAGAGCTGGTCTTATTATTTTCTTGCTTCCAAGGTGCTACCCAAAATAAACAAAGCATGCCGGGAATCGCTAAAAATAAACAAAACCAAAAATACTGATAATACCCCACTGCTCCCACTACATAACCAGAAAGCATACCTAAAACTTTACTAGGCAAAGCTGAAAGGCTTGTAAAAAGTGCAAGTTGCGTTGCAGTATAAAGAGGATTACTCTCACGCGCCATAAAAGCCACAAAAGCTGCGGTGCCAAGTCCAACGCCGATATATTCTGCGGCAATCACAACACCTAGTTTCCATAACTCGGCAGATGTAATAACATCAAAATGACCGAAAGCAGACAACCAAATAAACCCACCAATTGTTACCATTTGTACAAGCCCAAATAGCCACAATGCACGGTTAATACCCAGTTTTATCATTATCACACCACCAGCAAGCCCAGATAAAATGCTTGACCAAAGTGCGGTACTTTTTACAACAATAGCAATATCCTCTTTGCTAAATCCCATGTCATAAATAAATTTGGTTTGTAGCGTTGTGGCAAAAGAATCCCCGAACTTATACAAAAACAAAAACAGTAAAAAACCGATAGCCTGAATAACGCCCTTACGCTGGAAAAATTCTTGTAATGGAATCCAAAATGCTTGATAGAACGGCTGATTAGTTTGCTGCATGTCTATTTTTGGCTCTTTTGCTAAAAATAACGTCATAAAGATACCCGCTAACATACAAAGTGCGGTCCATAAAAAGACTGTTTCCCAAGGATAAATCGCCGCCAAATAGAGCGATAATCCACCCGGAATTAATCCCGCAATTCGATAAGCATTAATATGAATAGTGTTTCCCAAACCTAATTCATGATCACTCAAAATTTCACGACGATAGGCGTCTAACACAATATCTTGTGTGGCTGAAAAAAAGGCGATAAGCAACGCAATATTTGCCACTGTGCTCAGTTGTGTGAGCGGATCAAACAGGCTAATGATGTAAAGTAAAATCAATAATGCCACTTGTGAAAGTAACATCCAGCTACGACGACGCCCTAAAAAACTCGGGAAATAACGATCCAATAATGGTGCCCACAAAAATTTCAATCCATAAGGCAACATCACACCAGTTACTGCACCAATAAGCTCAATTGAGAGATGTTTATCTGTCAGCCAAACAGGCAACATTTGCAATAACACAAATAATGGCAAACCAGAATTAAAACCTGTGAATACGCAAATTAACATCTTGCGCGTAAAAATTTGAGAAGAAAGGATATTTGACATAAAGTGTAGTTAATTTTGGTTGTATTTTAGAAACTTCGCCTTTCAATTAAAGGATTTTTGTAAAAATTAGGGGATTTTTAATCATTCCCCCCAATGTTTAGCATTCTTCTTCCTAAAAAAGAAAAACAAATATTAGAGAATATTAATCTCTATACCCTTTTGGATTATTTTTCTGCCAGTTCCACGTATCTTGCATCATTTTTTCAAGACCACGTTCTGCCACCCAACCAAGCTCTTTTGCAGCTAAACTTGGATCAGAATAACAAGTGGCAATATCGCCAGCACGGCGTTCTACAAGTTTATATGCAATTGTAATATCGTTGGCTTTTTCAAAGGCTTTTACCATATCTAATACGGAATAGCCATGGCCTGTACCAAGGTTATAAATATGTAAACCAGCATCATTTTCATGACGTTGAAGCGCTTTTAAATGCCCAATGGCTAAATCAACCACATGAATATAATCACGCACCCCAGTTCCATCGTGAGTGTCATAATCACTACCAAATACAGAAAGTTGTGCTAATTTACCGATAGCAACTTGGCTAATATAAGGTAATAAATTATTTGGAATGCCATTTGGATCTTCACCAATCAAGCCACTTTCATGCGCCCCAACTGGATTAAAATAACGCAAGATGGTCATGCTAAATTTTGGTTCCGCTTTTGCTGTATCGCGTAAAATCTGTTCAACCATATATTTAGATGTGCCATAAGGATTGGTTGTACCGCCGACTTCACAATCTTCTGTAATTGGAATAATTTTTGGATCACCGTAAACCGTTGCAGATGAGCTAAACACAAAGTTCCAAACACCCGCTTTTTTCATTTCTTGAATTAATACAAGGGTGCCAGCGACATTATTCATGTAATATTCTGTCGGTTTTTGAACACTTTCCCCTACGGCTTTCAACCCTGCAAAGTGAATAACAGCGTTAATTTCATTTTCTGCAAAGATTTTTTGTAACAAAGCACGATCTAAAATATCGCCTTCATAAAACTTTGCGTCTTTGCCCGTAATTTGTTTTACGCGTTCAAGGGATTTTGGCGATGAATTGCAAAGATTATCTAATACCACCACCTCTTTGCCAGCATTTAATAATTCTACAACTGTGTGAGAACCGATATAACCAACACCACCTGTCACTAAAATGGTCATAATGATTTCCTCATTAATTATTGAGACTAGAAGATTATATCATTATTTGGTGTGATAAGAACGGTGATTTTCAATAAAATAAAATCGCATTTCTTCGGTAAGATGAGCATAAGCCTAGAAGGGACATAACTAAACAAACTACGTATACGTTGTAATGTTTATTTAGCTCAAAAAATATTATCCATTTTGATTCAATTAATGATACAGTTGTACCCGTTTGACTTTTTGTCATTTTAACGATGAATAGGCGAAGGTTTGTTCATTAATCTCATCAACCCAATCATCAATCAGAGGGAAACAGTATGTTAATTGGTGTACCTAGAGAGCTGCTTGAGAATGAGAGCCGTGTGGCGGCAACGCCGAAAACGGTTCAGCAAATATTGAAATTGGGCTTTGACGTGATCGTGGAACACGATGCGGGTTTTAAAGCTAGTTTTGAAGATCAAGCATTTTTAGAGGCGGGCGCGAAGATCGGTACGTCGGCTGAAATTTGGCAATCGGATATTATCTTCAAAGTAAATGCACCGACAGATGAAGAAATCGCTCAAATGAAGGAAGGCGCAACGCTTGTAAGCTTTATTTGGCGTATGCAAAATCCTGAGTTAATGAAAAAACTCACCGCGAAGAAAATTAATGTGTTAGCAATGGATGCGGTGCCTCGTATTTCTCGTGCGCAAGCATTGGATGCACTTTCTTCTATGGCGAATATTTCTGGTTATCGTGCTGTCATTGAAGCTGCGCATGAATTCGGTAGTTTCTTTACCGGGCAAATTACTGCTGCAGGTAAAGTTCCGCCTGCAAAAGTGTTGGTAATTGGTGCGGGAGTGGCTGGTTTGGCGGCAATTGGTGCGGCAAATAGCCTTGGGGCGATTGTTCGTGCTTTTGACTCTCGTCCTGAAGTGAAAGAGCAAGTTCAAAGTATGGGTGCAAGCTTCTTAGAAATTGATTTTAAAGAAGAAGGCGGTAGTGGCGATGGTTATGCGAAAGTGATGTCGGAAGAATTTAACCGTCGTGCGATGGAGCTTTACGCAGAACAAGCTAAAGAAGTCGATATTATTATTACTACGGCAGCCATTCCAGGTAAACCAGCACCTCGTTTGATTACCAAAGAAATGGTGGATTCAATGAAACCAGGTTCGGTAATTGTGGATTTAGCCGCTGCAACTGGCGGTAACTGTGAATATACGCAAGCAGGGAAAGTTGTTACAACTGAAAACCAAGTGAAAGTGATTGGTTATACAGATTTCCCAAGCCGTTTACCAACGCAATCTTCTCAACTTTATGGCACAAACTTAGTTAATTTATTAAAACTTTTGTGCAAAGAGAAAGATGGCAATATCAATATTGATTTTGAAGATGTGGTTCTTCGTGGTGTAACCGTTGTTCGTGATGGGGAAGAAATTCCACCAGCACAAATCCAAGTGTCTGCACAACCAAAACAAGAAACCAAAGCTGCACCAGTGGCAGAGAAAAAAGAATCTAAACCAACAGATCCTCGTGTGAAATACGGTGTGATGGCTGGTGTTGGCGTGTTATTCCTTTGGTTAGCTTCTGTTGCACCAGCTGCATTTTTATCACATTTTACCGTATTTGTTTTAGCTTGTGTGGTGGGTTATTACGTGGTTTGGAATGTTAGCCATGCACTTCACACACCATTAATGGCAGTAACAAATGCAATTTCAGGCATTATTATTGTTGGGGCGTTATTACAAATTCGTCAGCCAACAGGCAATCTATTTATCGATGCGTTAGCTTTTGTGGCGATTTTGGTGGCAAGCATCAATATTTTTGGTGGTTTCCGTGTCACACAACGTATGTTAGCAATGTTTAGAAAAGGTTAAGGAGCGTACAATGTCTGAAGGTTTAGTACAGGCTGCATATATTTTAGCAGCATTACTTTTCATTATGAGCTTGGCAGGACTTTCTAAACATGAAACTGCTAAAGCGGGTTGTTGGTTCGGTATTGTTGGTATGACAATTGCCCTGATCGCAACCATTTTTGGACCTCATTCTGAAGGAACATTTTGGATCATTATTGCAATGATCATCGGTGGTGCAATCGGTGTTCAACGTGCATTAAAAGTAGAAATGACTGAAATGCCAGAACTTGTGGCGATTCTTCACAGTTTCGTCGGTTTAGCGGCTGTACTCGTAGGTTTTAATAGCTATGGTTTACACCATGAGGCGTTAATGCCAGAAGGATTAGATGCAGCAGCACAAGCCGCATTTGTAGCAGAGCAAGCAGTATTAACGAATATTCATAATGTCGAAGTATTTTTAGGTATCTTTATCGGTGCAGTAACTTTCACTGGTTCTGTTGTCGCATTTGGTAAATTAAGCGGAAAAATTAATTCAAAAGCATTAATGTTACCGCATCGCCATAAATTAAATTTAGCCGCACTTGTGGTATCTGCATTATTGATGGTTGCATTCTTGAATAATCCAGAAAGCATTTTCCCTGTGTTATTAATGACAGCGATTGCGCTTGCATTTGGATGGCACTTAGTGGCATCAATCGGTGGGGCAGATATGCCAGTTGTGGTATCAATGCTTAACTCATATTCTGGTTGGGCAGCGGCGGCGGCAGGTTTTATGTTGAATAATGATTTGCTCATCGTTACAGGTGCGCTTGTTGGTTCTTCTGGTGCAATCCTTTCTTACATTATGTGTAAAGCAATGAACCGTTCATTTGTGAGCGTAATTGCAGGTGGTTTTGGTAACGATGTTCAAGTTTCTTCAAGCGAAGAACAAGGCGAACACCGTGAAACTACGGCAGAAGAAGTGGCTGAATTGTTGAAAAATGCAAGTTCTGTAATTATCACGCCGGGATATGGTATGGCTGTGGCACAAGCACAATATCCAGTCGCTGATATTACGGCAAAATTGCGTGAACGTGGTGTGAACGTTCGTTTTGGTATTCATCCTGTTGCAGGACGTTTACCCGGTCATATGAACGTGCTGTTAGCCGAAGCAAAAGTGCCTTACGATGTGGTACTTGAAATGGATGAAATCAACGACGATTTCGCTGATACTGATGTGGTATTGGTTATCGGTGCGAACGATACAGTAAACCCAGCTGCGATGGAAGATCCAAATAGCCCAATCGCAGGAATGCCAGTGTTAGAAGTATGGAAAGCACAAAATGTGATTGTGTTCAAACGTTCAATGGCTGTGGGTTATGCAGGCGTACAAAATCCATTATTCTTCAAAGAGAATACGCAAATGCTCTTTGGTGATGCAAAAGATCGCGTTGAAGATATTTTAAAAGCATTATAAAAACACGCATAAAAATAACCGCACTTTGGGTTGCTTAAGTGCGGTATTTTTTTATAGCGTTTAGTGACTATCTTCAGGATTTTGCAAAATTTCTGAACACAAGCCTAAGCCAGATAAAAATTCAATAAATGCCCGCACTTTTATTGGCAAATGTCTTCTGTTTGGATAGACCACATGAATTTCTAATTTTTGTTGCTTATATTCTGGCAATAATTCGATAAGCTCGCCTTTTTCAAAGGCGCTACCTAAATAAATTTTGGTAAATTAGCAATACCCAATCCCGCTTTTGCCATATTTAATAAGGCAAAACCGCTATTGCTTACCACTTTGGATTGGATTTTGAAACGTTGGGTTTGATTTATCCGTGAACCAACCCAATTCACTTGATTCATTGCATTTTTATAAAGTAAGCCATTGTGATGTTCTAAATCATCAGGCGTTTGTGGAATACCATTCGCTTCAAGATAATTAGGCGACGCTGCAAAATGAACAGTAGTAGTTCCTATTTTACGTGAAACCAACGAGCTATCTTCCATATAACCAATACGAAGAGCAAGATCATAGCCTTCGGATAATAAATCGATTTTCTTATCATTAAATTCGACCTCAATATGCAAATGAGGATGCTTAGCCATAAAAGTGGGTAAATTTGGTGCAATAAAAAGTAAACCAAAATCCCGAGGAACAGAAATCAGTAAATTTCCTTGTAATGAACTGGTAAGCTGAGTAATGCTGGAATCTGCTTCATCTAAATCAAGCAAAATGCCTTGGCAGCGTTGGTAATACATCATTCCTGCTTCGGTAGGCATAATTTTTCTGGTGGTACGTTGTAACAATCGTGTTTTTAAATGTTCTTCTAATTGTGAAACTAATTTACTTGCCATCGCTACAGAAATATTTTGCTGCTTTGCTGCCAATGTAAAACTTTGGGTTTCAATGATTTTACAGAAAATAGAAATCGCATTGAGTTTATCCATTTATAGACCTTTTTTGAAAAAATGCTTGATTTTGCCTACATAACTTTGCACTATACCCGCAATTTTATAAAATTCTAGTAATATTAGGTAATCAAATGAGTAAATCCTTAGTGATTGTGGAGTCGCCAGCAAAAGCAAAAACTATTAACAAGTATTTAGGTAGCCAATATGTGGTTAAATCGAGCGTCGGACATATTCGTGATTTACCAACTGTAGGTTCTAGTACAGGCGAAAAAGCTAAACCAATTTCAACTAAAGGTATGGATGCCGAAGAAAAAGCAAAAATTAAAGCAGAAAAGGAACGTAACGCCTTAGTTAAACGTATGGGGATTGATCCTTATCACGATTGGAAAGCAAATTATCAGATTTTGCCTGGTAAAGAAAAAGTAGTTTCCGAATTAAAATCGCTTGCTAAAAAAGCAGATCATATTTATCTCGCAACCGACTTGGATAGAGAAGGGGAAGCGATTGCATGGCATTTACGTGAAGTGATTGGCGGTAACGATGATCGTTTTAGTCGCGTGGTGTTTAATGAAATCACTAAAAATGCAATAAAACAAGCTTTTGAAAAACCTGAACAACTTAATATAGATCGTGTTAATGCTCAACAAACTCGTCGTTTTTTAGATAGAGTAGTGGGCTTTATGGTATCGCCATTGCTTTGGAAAAAAGTCGCACGCGGACTTTCTGCTGGTCGAGTTCAATCGGTTGCGGTTAAATTACTAGTAGAACGCGAGCGTGAAATTAAAGCATTCCAACCTGAAGAATATTGGGAAGTTGCCGTCCTTACGAACAATCAAAATAAACAATCTATACGTTTGGATGTCACGGATTATAAAGGCAAAAAATTTGATCCAAAGAATCAAAAAGAAGCACAAAGTGCGGTAGATTTTCTTAATGTTTCTGATTACGTTGTCACAAATTTAGACACTAAGCCAACAAGTTCTCGCCCCCGTGCGCCATTTATTACATCAACACTTCAACAAACGGCAAGTACTCGTTTAGGATTTGGCGTTAAGAAAACAATGATGTTAGCCCAACGTTTATATGAAGCGGGTTACATTACTTATATGCGTACAGACTCAACCAATTTAAGTCAAGATGCGTTGAATATGGCTCGTAGCTACATTGAAAATCATTTTGGGGCGCAATATTTACCAGAAAAACCAAATTTCTATTCAAGTAAAGAAAATGCGCAAGAGGCGCATGAGGCTATTCGTCCATCAGACATTCGAGCATTGCCTGAATCTTTAGAGGGGATGGAAAAAGATGCGGTACGTCTTTATGATTTAATTTGGCGTCAATTTTTAGCCTGCCAAATGCCGCCTGCACAATATGATAGCAGTACATTGACTGTGTCAGCAGGCGATTATACCTTAAAAGCAAAAGGCAGAATTTTACGTTTTGACGGTTGGACAAAAGTATTGCCACAGATAGGCAAAAATCCTGAAGATCAAGAATTGCCTTCAGTTACTGTGTCAGAAAAACTTGCTTTAAAAGAAGTACAACCAACTCAACACTTTACTAAACCACCTACTCGTTTTACTGAAGCGGCTTTAGTAAAAGAATTGGAAAAACGTGGTATTGGCAGACCTTCCACTTATGCGGCAATTATTTCTACTATTCAAGAACGTGGATATGTTCGTACTGAAAATCGTCGTTTCTATGCAGAAAAGATGGGCGAAATTGTAACTGATCGTCTCAATGAATCTTTTGGCGAATTAATGAATTACGATTTCACCGCGAATATGGAAGATACTTTAGATAAAATTGCCTCTGGTTCAGTAAATTGGAAAAGCGAATTGAATCAATTCTTCAAGGATTTTTCTAGCCAACTTTCTAAAGCTGAATTAGATGAACTTGAAGGCGGTATGCGTCCGAATAATCTCGTGGAAACCGATATTAAATGCCCAACTTGTGGTAGAAAAATGGCAATTCGCACGGCAAGTACAGGGGTGTTTTTAGGATGCACTGGGTATGCGTTATCGCCAAAAGAACGGTGCAAAACAACGATTAATTTAATTCCTGAAGCAGAATTATTGAATGTTTTAGATGAATCTTCAGAAACCAAAGCATTAATGGATCGTAAACGTTGTACAAAATGTGGAACGGCAATGGACAGTTATGTAATCGATGCCCATCGTAAAATTCATATTTGCGGTAATAATCCAAATTGTGATGGATATTTAATTGAAGAAGGCTCATTCAAAATTAAAGGTTATGATGGCCCTGTTGTTGAGTGTGATAAATGCGGTGCAGATATGCATTTAAAACTTGGTCGTTTTGGCAAGTATATGGGATGTACAAATTGCGATAACACGCGCAAAATTTTGAAAAATGGCGAAGTTGCACCACCGAAAGAAGAGCCAGTACATTTTCCTGAGCTAAAATGTGAAAAATCTGATGCGTACTTTGTATTGCGTGATGGTGCGAGTGGTGTATTTATGTCAGCGCATAACTTCCCGAAATCCCGTGAAACACGTCCAGTTAAAATCGCAGAACTAGTGCAATATCGCGAGCGTTTACCTGAAAAATTAGCTTATTTAGCCGATGCACCACAAAAAGACCCAGAAGGGAATGAAGCGATTGTTCGTTTTAGTCGTAAAGAGAAGAAACAATATGTGACTTCTGAAAAAAATGGAAAAGCAACGAAATGGATGGTTGATTTCATCAATGGAAAATGGGTTGAACGGAAAAAATAGGAAGAAAAGTGCGGTAAATTACCGCACTTTTTTGTTTGTAATACATTTTCTTATATTTTTTAGATTATCTGAGAATTAAAGGCTTGTGATAAGTTCATTAATTTTATTTTTCGCAGATGATTGTGCTTTTTCAATGGCTTCAGCACCTAATCCAATGCCTTGTGCATAAACAAATTGCACATCTGTGATGCCAATAAAACCTAAAATTGATTTCATATATTGTGTTACTAAATTTTCTTCATCATACAACCCACCAAATGCACATAACACAATGGCTTTTTTGCCTTTTAATAAACCCTCAGGACCGTTTGCTGTATATTGGAAAGTAACGCGTGGACGTGCGATAAAATCAAAATAGCTTTTTAATTGTGTTGGTATGTTTAAATTATACATTGGTGCACCAATTATTAATGTCTGTACGTTTTTTAATTCTTCGATTAATTCATCAGACAACGCAAGAAGTTGTTTTTCTTCTGTTGTTTTTGGTTCTCCACGCACAGCAATTGCAGCTGCGGTATCAAAATATGGAAGAGGTTGTTGGGATAAATCGCGTACGACAATGTGATTACCTTGTAATTTTTCGATGACATAATCAGCTAAGTGATTAGTCTGCGAGTTATTTCCTGAAATGCTAGATTTTAATACTAATACGTTGTTCATTTTTATTCCTTGCTACCTAGTTAAAAGTGCGGTTATTCTAGCCTTTATTTTGAAGACATAAATCCTTTAGTCAGAAAAACATTATTTCCTTTTTGTAAAATATGTGCATTTATTTAACAATACCTTAAGAAAGTGATAGAATTCGCCACGCATTTTTTGCCTAATTTCGCTTGTTCAATGGTAGGAATGAAGCCAAGTAGGGCAAAAGTGCGGTTAATTTTTATAGAATTTTTAATGAACACGTCACCTTTCGTATGGGTGACCACTGTATAAGGAAAAAACAATGCCAATTATTACTTTACCTGACGGTTCCCAACGTCAATTCGATCATCCTGTTTCTGTTCTTGAAGTCGCACAAGATATTGGTGCGGGTCTTGCTAAAGCCACTATCGCAGGTCGTGTAAACGGAGAACGTCGCGATGCATGCGATGTTATCGACCAAGATGCAACGTTAGAAATTATTACTGCAAAAGATGAAGACGGTTTAGAGATTATTCGCCATTCTTGCGCTCACTTGCTCGGACACGCTATTAAACAATTATTCCCAGATGTAAAAATGGCAATTGGCCCAACCATTGAAAATGGCTTCTATTATGATGTAGATTTAGATCGCTCTTTAATGCAAGAAGATTTAGATGCAATCGAAAAACGTATGTTGGAATTGGCAAAAACCAATTATGACGTCGTGAAAAAACGTGTTACTTGGCAAGAAGCGCGTGATACCTTTGAAAAACGCGGCGAGCCATACAAAATGGCAATTTTAGATGAAAGCATTGAACGTACTGCAACGCCTGCGTTATATCATCATTTAGAATATATTGATATGTGCCGCGGTCCACACGTGCCAAATATGCGTTTCTGTCAGCATTTCAAATTACAAAAAGTCGCTGGTGCGTACTGGCGTGGTGACAGCAAAAACAAAATGTTACAACGTATCTATGGTACGGCTTGGGCGGATAAAAAACAACTTGCTGAATATTTAACACGCTTAGAAGAAGCGGCAAAACGTGATCATCGTAAAATTGGTAAAGCATTAGATTTATATCATATGCAAGAAGAAGCGCCAGGTATGGTGTTCTGGCATAACGATGGCTGGACAATTTTCCGTGAGCTTGAAACTTTCGTGCGTACTAAATTAAAACAATACGATTATCAAGAAGTAAAAGGTCCTTTTATGATGGATCGTGTATTGTGGGAAAAAACAGGTCACTGGCAAAATTACGCAGATTTAATGTTTACCACTCAATCTGAAAACCGTGAATATGCAATTAAACCGATGAACTGCCCTGGTCACGTTCAAATTTTTAATCAAGGTTTGAAATCTTACCGTGATTTACCAATCCGTATGGCTGAATTTGGTTCTTGTCATCGTAATGAACCATCAGGTTCTTTACACGGTTTAATGCGTGTGCGTGGCTTTACTCAAGATGATGCGCATATTTTCTGTACTGAAGATCAAATTGAGAGCGAAGTAACTAGCTGTATCAAAATGGTGTACGACATTTATAGCACCTTTGGTTTCACTAATATTGCAGTAAAACTTTCTACTCGTCCTGAAAATCGTATCGGTTCAGATGAAATGTGGGATCGTGCGGAAGCAGGTCTTGCAGCTGCATTAGCACATAACGGCTTGGAATATGAAATCCAAGAAGGCGAAGGCGCATTCTATGGCCCAAAAATTGAGTTTGCACTACGAGATTGTTTAGGTCGTGAGTGGCAATGTGGTACAGTGCAATTAGACTTCGCGTTACCAGGTCGTTTAGATGCAACTTATGTGGCAGAAGACAATAGCCGTAAAACCCCAGTAATGATTCATCGTGCGATTTTAGGCTCAATTGAGCGTTTTATTGGTATTATTACCGAAGAATATGCAGGTTTCTTCCCTGCGTGGTTAGCTCCAACCCAAGCAGTTGTAATGAATATCACTGATAGCCAATCCGACTATGTACAACAAGTCGTTAAAACCTTATCTGATGCAGGTTTACGTGTTAAAGCAGACCTCCGAAATGAAAAAGTGGGCTTCAAAATTCGTGAACATACTTTACGCCGTGTGCCTTATATGCTTGTTTGCGGTGATAAAGAAATCGCAGAAGGAAAAGTGGCTGTACGTACCCGTAAAGGTGCTGATTTAGGTACATTTACCGTGGAAGAATTTGCGGAAATCTTGAAAAATCAAGTAAGAAGTCGTGAATTAAAGTTATTGAATGAAGAGTAATAATTCTCGAAAATAACCAATATAATTTACTATTTAAACCGTGATTTCAATTTAACGGTGATCGTTTAAGCGACACCGTTATTAGCCATAAAACTTTGGACTGAAACTTACCCCTATTTTCAAACACATCATTAGCTTATTTCCTCAGCTCTTTCCCTGATTAATTTTTCCTCGTTCAAACACCTCCTGATCCTCCCCAAGGCTTGATATATCTAGCTTCTCAAATTGTTTCTATTTTCTGCAAAATATCATTGACATTTTTTTTTTTTTTTTACAATGCTGAAGCATTTTAGCTGCAATCTTTCGATGTTTAACTTGTATGTTTAAAAGATGGAAGATTGTTTTTTTTTCATCAAAATAGAGTGTTTATATTTATGAATCACATATTTAAAATTATTTGGAACAAAAGTACGGGGAGAACCGAAGTTGTTTCAGAATTAGCTAAAGGTGTTGTGAAAGCTAGTTCTACCGCTACTTCCACTTATACCTCTACGTCCGCTTCCACCTTTGGAACTAATCAAACGAAGAAAGTCACAAAAGGACTTTCTTTGTCTATTTTAACCGCCGCTACCGCATTGGCAACAGGGTTTGTCCATGCAGAGGAGTATTTAAATGTCAATCAAAACGGGAGTAATACAGCTGAAGCATCGAATGCTTGGTTGATAGCTAACGATTCAAAAGTAATATCAGAGAGACGTGGTAGTATTCGATTTAGTACTAATGCAAATAAGTCTAACACTGGTGCAAAAGGTAAGCGTGCGATTGCATCGGGAGTATATGCTAACGCATTTGCTACAGACTCTATTGCTATTGGTACACGAGCGAACGTAAATAACTATTGGGGAGGGCAAGGACATGACGCAATAAATAGTATTGCTATTGGTAAACAAGCACAAGTTGAAAATGGACGAAATTCTATTGCTCTTGGATCAGGTGTTGAAATTCTTCATTATCAAGGATTCGCTCTTTCTCCAGATAATTCTGTTGCCATTGGTTACGGTAGTAAAATCATCGGTGCAAGCAGTGCCATTGCGATTGGTAATAAAGCGGATGTTACCGCTATAGATGGAGGTCAAGGTGTTGGTGCAAATAATGCTATTGCTATTGGTGAGAGAGCAACTGTTCGACGTCGAAATTCTATTTCTTTAGGTAAAAATGTAGATACAGCAGGGGAGAATTCTGTTTCCATAGGTGTAAATGTACAATCAGCAAAAAATAACTCAATTACGATTGGTCAAAATGCAAAAACTTCACAAGAAAGAACTATCGCCATCGGTGCTTATGCGGATGCAAATTCCGATAGAACCTTAGCAATCGGTGCAGAAGCAAAGGCATACGGAAGTAGATCAATTGTTATTGGTGGATTAGGAGATAGAGGGAGTGATAAACAGGCGCAATCAAAAACAGGGGCTAGGTCATCAATTGTTATTGGTAATGGTTCAATTGCAGATATAAACTCACAACATTCTATTGTTTTAGGTAGTGATTCAAAAGTGAGTTCAAATCAAGGGATCAGTATTGGTAAAAACGCCAGAGTTCTTGCTAATTCTTTAGGTGCTATTTCCATAGGTACTAATGCAGTGACTAGTCACGCACAAGATATTGCGATTGGTCAAAATTCAGAAACGTCTACGCCAAATAATTTAAGTACTCTTACAATAGGTGATCAAATTCTCGAAAAAGGTGTTGTTACAACCCCAAATGTAGGTGTAGTGAGTGTTGGTAATTCCACTGTCAAACGACAAATTCAAAACGTTGCAGCTGGTAATATTTCTAAAAATTCCACTGATGCTATTACTGGTTCACAACTTTATAGTGTGATTAAAGCTGTCGACGAAATTGCCAAAACGGGATATGTTTTTACAGTGAATGGTAATACTGCAAAAACTATGGGTAATAAGGGAACAAGTGAACAAAATACTATAAATAATAAACTTGATTTCAAAGCTGGAGACGGCTTAACGGTTGCTTATGAAAAGGAAGCAGTAACTTATAAGTTAAGCGATGAATCAAAACAAGCAATTGAAGGTGCTAAGGATGCTGCAGATACTGTCAATGCTAAACTAACTGAAATTAATGAAGCGGCGAGTAGGGCGGAGCAAGCTCAACAGGCAGCAATGGCAGCTAAAGCTGATGCAGAAACTGCAGCACAAAATGCAAATACTTCAGCGCAAGAAGCAAACCAAGCGAAGACTGAAGCGGTAGCAGCTAAAGCTGATGCAGAAACTGCAGCACAAAATGCAAATACTTCAGCGCAAGAAGCAAACCAAGCGAAGACTGAAGCGGTAGCAGCTAAAGCTGATGCAGAAACTGCAGCACAAAATGCAAATACTTCAGCGCAAGAAGCAAACCAAGCGAAGACTGAAGCGGTAGCAGCTAAAGCTGATGCAGAAACTGCAGCACAAAATGCAAATACTTCAGCGCAAGAAGCAAACCAAGCGAAGACTGAAGCGGTAGCAGCTAAAGCTGATGCAGAAACTGCAGCACAAAATGCAAATACTTCAGCGCAAGAAGCAAACCAAGCGAAGACTGAAGCGGTAGCAGCTAAAGCTGATGCAGAAACTGCAGCACAAAATGCAAATACTTCAGCGCAAGAAGCAAACCAAGCGAAGACTGAAGCGGTAGCAGCTAAAGCTGATGCAGAAACTGCAGCACAAAATGCAAATACTTCAGCGCAAGAAGCAAACCAAGCGAAGACTGAAGCGGTAGCAGCTAAAGCTGATGCAGAAACTGCAGCACAAAATGCAAATACTTCAGCGCAAGAAGCAAACCAAGCGAAGACTGAAGCGGTAGCAGCTAAAGCTGATGCAGAAACTGCAGCACAAAATGCAAATACTTCAGCGCAAGAAGCAAACCAAGCGAAGACTGAAGCGGTAGCAGCTAAAGCTGATGCAGAAACTGCAGCACAAAATGCAAATACTTCAGCGCAAGAAGCAAACCAAGCGAAGACTGAAGCGGTAGCAGCTAAAGCTGATGCAGAAACTGCAGCACAAAATGCAAATACTTCAGCGCAAGAAGCAAACCAAGCGAAGACTGAAGCGGTAGCAGCTAAAGCTGATGCAGAAACTGCAGCACAAAATGCAAATACTTCAGCGCAAGAAGCAAACCAAGCGAAGACTGAAGCGGTAGCAGCTAAAGCTGATGCAGAAACTGCAGCACAAAATGCAAATACTTCAGCGCAAGAAGCAAACCAAGCGAAGACTGAAGCGGTAGCAGCTAAAGCTGATGCAGAAACTGCAGCACAAAATGCAAATACTTCAGCGCAAGAAGCAAACCAAGCGAAGACTGAAGCGGTAGCAGCTAAAGCTGATGCAGAAACTGCAGCACAAAATGCAAATACTTCAGCGCAAGAAGCAAACCAAGCGAAGACTGAAGCGGTAGCAGCTAAAGCTGATGCAGAAACTGCAGCACAAAATGCAAATACTTCAGCGCAAGAAGCAAACCAAGCGAAGACTGAAGCGGTAGCAGCTAAAGCTGATGCAGAAACTGCAGCACAAAATGCAAATACTTCAGCGCAAGAAGCAAACCAAGCGAAGACTGAAGCGGTAGCAGCTAAAGCTGATGCAGAAACTGCAGCACAAAATGCAAATACTTCAGCGCAAGAAGCAAACCAAGCGAAGACTGAAGCGGTAGCAGCTAAAGCTGATGCAGAAACTGCAGCACAAAATGCAAATACTTCAGCGCAAGAAGCAAACCAAGCGAAGACTGAAGCGGTAGCAGCTAAAGCTGATGCAGAAACTGCAGCACAAAATGCAAATACTTCAGCGCAAGAAGCAAACCAAGCGAAGACTGAAGCGGTAGCAGCTAAAGCTGATGCAGAAACTGCAGCACAAAATGCAAATACTTCAGCGCAAGAAGCAAACCAAGCGAAGACTGAAGCGGTAGCAGCTAAAGCTGATGCAGAAACTGCAGCACAAAATGCAAATACTTCAGCGCAAGAAGCAAACCAAGCGAAGACTGAAGCGGTAGCAGCTAAAGCTGATGCAGAAACTGCAGCACAAAATGCAAATACTTCAGCGCAAGAAGCAAACCAAGCGAAGACTGAAGCGGTAGCAGCTAAAGCTGATGCAGAAACTGCAGCACAAAATGCAAATACTTCAGCGCAAGAAGCAAACCAAGCGAAGACTGAAGCGGTAGCAGCTAAAGCTGATGCAGAAACTGCAGCACAAAATGCAAATACTTCAGCGCAAGAAGCAAACCAAGCGAAGACTGAAGCGGTAGCAGCTAAAGCTGATGCAGAAACTGCAGCACAAAATGCAAATACTTCAGCGCAAGAAGCAAACCAAGCGAAGACTGAAGCGGTAGCAGCTAAAGCTGATGCAGAAACTGCAGCACAAAATGCAAATACTTCAGCGCAAGAAGCAAACCAAGCGAAGACTGAAGCGGTAGCAGCTAAAGCTGATGCAGAAACTGCAGCACAAAATGCAAATACTTCAGCGCAAGAAGCAAACCAAGCGAAGACTGAAGCGGTAGCAGCTAAAGCTGATGCAGAAACTGCAGCACAAAATGCAAATACTTCAGCGCAAGAAGCAAACCAAGCGAAGACTGAAGCGGTAGCAGCTAAAGCTGATGCAGAAACTGCAGCACAAAATGCAAATACTTCAGCGCAAGAAGCAAACCAAGCGAAGACTGAAGCGGTAGCAGCTAAAGCTGATGCAGAAACTGCAGCACAAAATGCAAATACTTCAGCGCAAGAAGCAAACCAAGCGAAGACTGAAGCGGTAGCAGCTAAAGCTGATGCAGAAACTGCAGCACAAAATGCAAATACTTCAGCGCAAGAAGCAAACCAAGCGAAGACTGAAGCGGTAGCAGCTAAAGCTGATGCAGAAACTGCAGCACAAAATGCAAATACTTCAGCGCAAGAAGCAAACCAAGCGAAGACTGAAGCGGTAGCAGCTAAAGCTGATGCAGAAACTGCAGCACAAAATGCAAATACTTCAGCGCAAGAAGCAAACCAAGCGAAGACTGAAGCGGTAGCAGCTAAAGCTGATGCAGAAACTGCAGCACAAAATGCAAATACTTCAGCGCAAGAAGCAAACCAAGCGAAGACTGAAGCGGTAGCAGCTAAAGCTGATGCAGAAACTGCAGCACAAAATGCAAATACTTCAGCGCAAGAAGCAAACCAAGCGAAGACTGAAGCGGTAGCAGCTAAAGCTGATGCAGAAACTGCAGCACAAAATGCAAATACTTCAGCGCAAGAAGCAAACCAAGCGAAGACTGAAGCGGTAGCAGCTAAAGCTGATGCAGAAACTGCAGCACAAAATGCAAATACTTCAGCGCAAGAAGCAAACCAAGCGAAGACTGAAGCGGTAGCAGCTAAAGCTGATGCAGAAACTGCAGCACAAAATGCAAATACTTCAGCGCAAGAAGCAAACCAAGCGAAGACTGAAGCGGTAGCAGCTAAAGCTGATGCAGAAACTGCAGCACAAAATGCAAATACTTCAGCGCAAGAAGCAAACCAAGCGAAGACTGAAGCGGTAGCAGCTAAAGCTGATGCAGAAACTGCAGCACAAAATGCAAATACTTCAGCGCAAGAAGCAAACCAAGCGAAGACTGAAGCGGTAGCAGCTAAAGCTGATGCAGAAACTGCAGCACAAAATGCAAATACTTCAGCGCAAGAAGCAAACCAAGCGAAGACTGAAGCGGTAGCAGCTAAAGCTGATGCAGAAACTGCAGCACAAAATGCAAATACTTCAGCGCAAGAAGCAAACCAAGCGAAGACTGAAGCGGTAGCAGCTAAAGCTGATGCAGAAACTGCAGCACAAAATGCAAATACTTCAGCGCAAGAAGCAAACCAAGCGAAGACTGAAGCGGTAGCAGCTAAAGCTGATGCAGAAACTGCAGCACAAAATGCAAATACTTCAGCGCAAGAAGCAAACCAAGCGAAGACTGAAGCGGTAGCAGCTAAAGCTGATGCAGAAACTGCAGCACAAAATGCAAATACTTCAGCGCAAGAAGCAAACCAAGCGAAGACTGAAGCGGTAGCAGCTAAAGCTGATGCAGAAACTGCAGCACAAAATGCAAATACTTCAGCGCAAGAAGCAAACCAAGCGAAGACTGAAGCGGTAGCAGCTAAAGCTGATGCAGAAACTGCAGCACAAAATGCAAATACTTCAGCGCAAGAAGCAAACCAAGCGAAGACTGAAGCGGTAGCAGCTAAAGCTGATGCAGAAACTGCAGCACAAAATGCAAATACTTCAGCGCAAGAAGCAAACCAAGCGAAGACTGAAGCGGTAGCAGCTAAAGCTGATGCAGAAACTGCAGCACAAAATGCAAATACTTCAGCGCAAGAAGCAAACCAAGCGAAGACTGAAGCGGTAGCAGCTAAAGCTGATGCAGAAACTGCAGCACAAAATGCAAATACTTCAGCGCAAGAAGCAAACCAAGCGAAGACTGAAGCGGTAGCAGCTAAAGCTGATGCAGAAACTGCAGCACAAAATGCAAATACTTCAGCGCAAGAAGCAAACCAAGCGAAGACTGAAGCGGTAGCAGCTAAAGCTGATGCAGAAACTGCAGCACAAAATGCAAATACTTCAGCGCAAGAAGCAAACCAAGCGAAGACTGAAGCGGTAGCAGCTAAAGCTGATGCAGAAACTGCAGCACAAAATGCAAATACTTCAGCGCAAGAAGCAAACCAAGCGAAGACTGAAGCGGTAGCAGCTAAAGCTGATGCAGAAACTGCAGCACAAAATGCAAATACTTCAGCGCAAGAAGCAAACCAAGCGAAGACTGAAGCGGTAGCAGCTAAAGCTGATGCAGAAACTGCAGCACAAAATGCAAATACTTCAGCGCAAGAAGCAAACCAAGCGAAGACTGAAGCGGTAGCAGCTAAAGCTGATGCAGAAACTGCAGCACAAAATGCAAATACTTCAGCGCAAGAAGCAAACCAAGCGAAGACTGAAGCGGTAGCAGCTAAAGCTGATGCAGAAACTGCAGCACAAAATGCAAATACTTCAGCGCAAGAAGCAAACCAAGCGAAGACTGAAGCGGTAGCAGCTAAAGCTGATGCAGAAACTGCAGCACAAAATGCAAATACTTCAGCGCAAGAAGCAAACCAAGCGAAGACTGAAGCGGTAGCAGCTAAAGCTGATGCAGAAACTGCAGCACAAAATGCAAATACTTCAGCGCAAGAAGCAAACCAAGCGAAGACTGAAGCGGTAGCAGCTAAAGCTGATGCAGAAACTGCAGCACAAAATGCAAATACTTCAGCGCAAGAAGCAAACCAAGCGAAGACTGAAGCGGTAGCAGCTAAAGCTGATGCAGAAACTGCAGCACAAAATGCAAATACTTCAGCGCAAGAAGCAAACCAAGCGAAGACTGAAGCGGTAGCAGCTAAAGCTGATGCAGAAACTGCAGCACAAAATGCAAATACTTCAGCGCAAGAAGCAAACCAAGCGAAGACTGAAGCGGTAGCAGCTAAAGCTGATGCAGAAACTGCAGCACAAAATGCAAATACTTCAGCGCAAGAAGCAAACCAAGCGAAGACTGAAGCGGTAGCAGCTAAAGCTGATGCAGAAACTGCAGCACAAAATGCAAATACTTCAGCGCAAGAAGCAAACCAAGCGAAGACTGAAGCGGTAGCAGCTAAAGCTGATGCAGAAACTGCAGCACAAAATGCAAATACTTCAGCGCAAGAAGCAAACCAAGCGAAGACTGAAGCGGTAGCAGCTAAAGCTGATGCAGAAACTGCAGCACAAAATGCAAATACTTCAGCGCAAGAAGCAAACCAAGCGAAGACTGAAGCGGTAGCAGCTAAAGCTGATGCAGAAACTGCAGCACAAAATGCAAATACTTCAGCGCAAGAAGCAAACCAAGCGAAGACTGAAGCGGTAGCAGCTAAAGCTGATGCAGAAACTGCAGCACAAAATGCAAATACTTCAGCGCAAGAAGCAAACCAAGCGAAGACTGAAGCGGTAGCAGCTAAAGCTGATGCAGAAACTGCAGCACAAAATGCAAATACTTCAGCGCAAGAAGCAAACCAAGCGAAGACTGAAGCGGTAGCAGCTAAAGCTGATGCAGAAACTGCAGCACAAAATGCAAATACTTCAGCGCAAGAAGCAAACCAAGCGAAGACTGAAGCTGCTCAATCTGCTGCAACAGCAAAAGCTTCTGAAAATGCAACCAAAGCGATTCAAACCCGTATCGAAAATTCAGGCTTGATAAGCAAAGATGGCAAAACCTCCTTGTCTGGTGATAACTCAAGCGGTAGCGAAAGTGCTAAGGCTTCAGGTAAAAACTCATCTGCAATAGGTTATGGTGCGGAAGCTGATGCAGAAACTGCAGCACAAAATGCAAATACTTCAGCGCAAGAAGCAAACCAAGCGAAGACTGAAGCGGTAGCAGCTAAAGCTGATGCAGAAACTGCAGCACAAAATGCAAATACTTCAGCGCAAGAAGCAAACCAAGCGAAGACTGAAGCGGTAGCAGCTAAAGCTGATGCAGAAACTGCAGCACAAAATGCAAATACTTCAGCGCAAGAAGCAAACCAAGCGAAGACTGAAGCGGTAGCAGCTAAAGCTGATGCAGAAACTGCAGCACAAAATGCAAATACTTCAGCGCAAGAAGCAAACCAAGCGAAGACTGAAGCGGTAGCAGCTAAAGCTGATGCAGAAACTGCAGCACAAAATGCAAATACTTCAGCGCAAGAAGCAAACCAAGCGAAGACTGAAGCGGTAGCAGCTAAAGCTGATGCAGAAACTGCAGCACAAAATGCAAATACTTCAGCGCAAGAAGCAAACCAAGCGAAGACTGAAGCGGTAGCAGCTAAAGCTGATGCAGAAACTGCAGCACAAAATGCAAATACTTCAGCGCAAGAAGCAAACCAAGCGAAGACTGAAGCGGTAGCAGCTAAAGCTGATGCAGAAACTGCAGCACAAAATGCAAATACTTCAGCGCAAGAAGCAAACCAAGCGAAGACTGAAGCGGTAGCAGCTAAAGCTGATGCAGAAACTGCAGCACAAAATGCAAATACTTCAGCGCAAGAAGCAAACCAAGCGAAGACTGAAGCGGTAGCAGCTAAAGCTGATGCAGAAACTGCAGCACAAAATGCAAATACTTCAGCGCAAGAAGCAAACCAAGCGAAGACTGAAGCGGTAGCAGCTAAAGCTGATGCAGAAACTGCAGCACAAAATGCAAATACTTCAGCGCAAGAAGCAAACCAAGCGAAGACTGAAGCGGTAGCAGCTAAAGCTGATGCAGAAACTGCAGCACAAAATGCAAATACTTCAGCGCAAGAAGCAAACCAAGCGAAGACTGAAGCTGCTCAATCTGCTGCAACAGCAAAAGCTTCTGAAAATGCAACCAAAGCGATTCAAACCCGTATCGAAAATTCAGGCTTGATAAGCAAAGATGGCAAAACCTCCTTGTCTGGTGATAACTCAAGCGGTAGCGAAAGTGCTAAGGCTTCAGGTAAAAACTCATCTGCAATAGGTTATGGTGCGGAAGCTGCAGGAGAAGATTCTACTGCGATCGGGAATAGTGCTCAAGCAAAAGCAAATGCTTCTACTGCTTTAGGGAATACTGCTAAAGCTGAATCAGAGGGGGCTACAGCTGTTGGTCATAATGCGAAAGCGGAAGCAGATAATTCTGTGGCATTAGGTAACGGTTCCGTCGCTAAAGAAAAAGGCACAGTTTCAGTGGGAACGGTGGGGAATGAGCGTCGTATTACGAATGTTCAAGATCCTAGACGTTTAACTGATGCGGCGAATAAACGCTATGTTGATCGTTCTATTAATTCAGTTCGTCATGAATTAAGACAAACAGATAAGAAACTCCGTGGAGGTATTGCAGGTGCGGTTGCTATCGCAAATATCCCAACCAATAGTATCCCAGGAGGCACAATGATTGGCTTAGCCTTTGGTAACTTCAAAGGTCAAAATGCCTTAGCGATAGGTATTAGCAAATCAAGTGATAACAATCGTATACACCTCAAATTAAGCGGCTCTGCAACCAGTGCAGGCGATTATGCTGTAGGTGCTGGAATTGGTTATCAATGGTAATAATCATTAGGCAATAAGATAAAACGCTCTCAATAATATTTGAGAGCGTTTTTTATTGGTATGATAATTTTGAGGGAGTTTTGATTATAAAAAATTCTTGCTCAATCTTATCAATTTTTTCTAAGAAAACCAGCTAATCTAAGACTTTCTAATGTAAATAACTGATACTTTTATAGGCTAGACTATTTGGTTAGATAATTTTGTCAGTAAAAAGCAAGTGTTTAAAAACTTTTGGAAAATTGACCGCACTTTTATAGGCATTTTGCAGGTTTCGGCAAGCCTGCTAATTTTGTGGCTTGTTTTGCAGGGCCTTCAGGAAATAAGCGTTGCAAATAACGGCTATTACCTTTATCTGCACCAAGCTTTTCCGCCATGGCTTTTACCAACATACGAATGGCAGGGGAGGTGTTATATTCTTGATAAAAGTCTCGCACAAAGTAAATCACTTCCCAATGGGCATTTGTTAATTCAATACTTTCTAACTGTGCAATAGAGCGAGCGACATCTTCATTCCATTGTTGGCTATGGAGCAAATAACCATCTTTATCAGTTTCAACTTCAATTCCATTGGTATTCAACATATTAATTTACTTCTTTAAAGTTAATCATTTCGTTGTTTGAAAAATCCGTTTGATCTTCATCTTCAAATTGCATTGGCGTGATTTGTTCTTCATCAAATGCGGTATCGCCTTCAATGCCATTAATCATTTGTCCGTGTTTGATTCCTTTGAAATCAAATAATTTCGGATCACACATATGTGACAATGTAATGTTTTGCATTGCGCTGAACATGGTTTCTAAGCGTCCCGGATATTGGCGATCCCAAGTATTAAGCATTTCTTTTACAACTTGGCGTTGAAGATTTGGTTGTGAGCCACATAGGTTACAAGGAATAATCGGAAATTCTTTCGCGATGGCATATTTTTCAATGTCTTTTTCTTTGCAGTAAGTAAGCGGACGAATCACAATTTGTTTACCATCGTCAGAAATTAATTTAGGTGGCATGGATTTCATTTTGCCGCCATAAAACATATTTAAAAATAGTGTCGCTAACATATCGTCTCGGTGGTGTCCTAAAGCGATTTTGGTTGCACCAAGTTCTGTGGCAGTACGATATAAAATTCCACGGCGTAGGCGAGAGCAGAGCGAACAAGTGGTTTTTCCTTCTGGAATTTTTTCTTTCACAATGCCGTAAGTATTTTCTTGTACAATTTTGTAATCTACGCCAATACTTTCTAAATATTCAGGCAATACGTGCTCTGGAAACCCTGGTTGTTTTTGATCGAGGTTCACTGCCACGATATCAAATTTAATTGGTGCACTTTGCTGTAAATTCAACAAAATATCGAGAAGCGTATAACTGTCTTTGCCTCCGGATAAACACACCATGACTTTATCGCCATCTTCGATCATTCCAAAATCTGCAATGGCATTACCTACGTTACGGCGAAGACGTTTTTGTAATTTATTGAAATTATAGGTTTGTTTTTTTTCTTGTTGGGCTAACTGGGTTAATTCGCTCATTCTGTTATCTTTAGTTATTCATGAAAGGCGCACATTATACGTGAAAAATAGGAAAAGTGCGGTCAATTCAAAAGAAGATTTTTAAGATCCGCAAAAAATCCTGTATAATCTTTCCAATTTTTTGTTCAATTTTAACGCTTTGCAATTCAATGATTGAAACATCCCAAACTATTCCTGAACTCGTCTCTTGGGCAAAAGATCGCGAGTTTTCTTTGAATTTACCTACCGAACGCTTGGTTTTCCTGCTAGCGATTGCAATTTATAACAACGAACGTTTAGACGGCGAAATGTTAGAAGCCGATCTTGTGGATATTTTCCGACACACGATGAATGCTTTTGAGCAATCCACCGATGCCATTGCAACACGAGCGAATAATGCAATTAACGAATTGGTGAAACAACGTTTATTAAACCGTTTTAGTAGTGAATTTACTGAGGGCTTGGCGATTTATCGTTTAACGCCATTAGGTGTTGGCGTGTCTGATTATTACATTCGTCAGCGTGAATTTTCTGCATTGCGTCTTTCAGTGCAACTTTCCATTGTGGCAGATGAAATTCAACGCGCTTCTGATTCTGCGGAAGAAGGCGTGGAGAATAATGAAAATGAACATTATTGGCGTCGTAATGTGTTTGCGCCATTAAAATATTCCGTTGCAGAGATTTTTGATAGCATCGATCTTTCACAACGTATTATGGATGAAAACCAGCAAAGTATTAAAAATGAAATTGCAGAGCTTCTTACTAAAGATTGGCAAGCGGCAATTTCAAGCTGTGAACGTTTATTAGATGAAACATCTGGGAATTTACGCGAATTGCAAGATACGCTAAATGCCGCTGGGGATAAACTTCAAGCGCAATTATTGCGTATTCAAGATTGTGTGATTGGGCGAGATGATTTGTATTTTATTGATCAATTAATTACCGATTTACAATCTAAACTTGACCGAATTATTAGCTGGGGACAACAAGCCATAGACTTATGGATTGGTTATGACCGCCATGTGCATAAATTTATCCGAACTGCCATTGATATGGATAAAAATCGTGTATTCTCACAACGTTTACGTAATTCTATTCATCATTATTTTGAGCATCCTTGGTTCTTATGGACAGCACAAGCTGAGCGTTTAGTCGATCTGCGTGATGAAGAAATGGTGTTGCGTGAAGATGATGCTTTAGGCGAATTGCCAGAAGAATTGCAATACGAATCCCTTTCTGATTTACACGATCAAATTGTAGAGCATATGCAAGGCTTACTGATTGCTTATCGTGAAAATAACCGTCCGATTGATTTGAGTTTAGTGTTAAAAGAACAACTGGAAAATTATCCACTTTCTCGTCATTTTGATGTGGCTCGAATCATTGTTGATCAAGCCGTACGTCTTGGTATGGCAAATGATGATTTATCGGGTATTTATCCAGCTTGGCAAGCAATTAATAAACGTGGCGCAGAAGTGCAAGCGCATGTGATTGATAAGTATTGATTTTAAGATAATTTAAAAGCTAATTTCGACGGAATTACTTCTGTTAAATATGCCCAAACCCTTTTTAGCAAAGAGGGGCTAGGGGAGATTTGGCAATAATGATTAACGAAGAAAGTAACTGAATAAAGTTTTAATAGAGAAATAACCTATGACAGACAACCTTCAAGATGTAATTTCCCCAAAACTCGCTGTGGCGATTGCAAATCCAATATTTCCAGCGGTAGATAGCCTGTTACGTTCCGGTCGCCATATCAGCACGGAGCACTTAGATAATCACTCATTTTTAATGGATTTCCAAAATGAATTAGACGGATTTTATCGTCGCTATAACGTGGAACTAATTCGTGCGCCAGAAGGATTTTTCTATCTTCGCCCGAAAGCAACGACATTAATTGCGCGTTCAGTACTTTCTGAGTTGGAAATGCTTGTTGGTAAAGTACTTTGTTATCTTTATTTAAGCCCAGAACGTTTAGCCCAACAGGGCATTTTTAGTACGCAAGAAGTGTATGATGAATTATTAAATCTTGCCGATGAAGGAAAATTATTAAAAGCAGTTAATCAGCGTTCAAGTGGTTCTGACTTAGATAAACAAAAATTGGCAGAGAAAGTGAGGGCGGCAATTGGTCGTTTACGTCGTTTAGGTATGATTCAAACTGTTGGCGAACAAAATAGTGGGAAATTTACGATTTCTGAATCTGTATTTCGTTTTGGTGCAGAAGTGCGTAGCGGAGATGATCCATTAGAGGCTCAAGCTCGACTCATTCGTGATGGGGAAGCGGCAACACCTGAATCTTTAGCGTTGGAAAAACAAGCACAATTAATGGAAAACGATGCAGAAAGTGCGGATGAAATTGACGAAGAATTTGACGGAGAACAAGAATAATGTCTGATGTTTTTGGATTAGAAAATGAAATCGAATTAGAGAGCGATGAAGTCATTATGGAAAATGAAAACGTCGAAGAAATCGTTGAAGCACCTATGCCTTTTAGCATGACGACAAATAATGGTGTAGAGCGTGGTAAATTCCGTTCTTTAACCTTAATTAACTGGAATGGTTTTTTTGCGCGTACTTTTGATTTAGACGAATTAGTTACCACACTTTCTGGGGGTAACGGTGCGGGTAAATCAACCACAATGGCTGGATTTGTGACAGCATTAATTCCCGATTTAACTCTTTTACATTTCCGTAATACAACAGAGGCTGGCTCCACAGGCGGTTCTCGCGATAAAGGTTTACATGGTAAATTGCGTCCGGGTGTTTGTTACGCGGTATTAGATACCATTCACTCACGTCATCAACGTATTCTTGTTGGTGTGCGTCTGCAGCAAATTGCGGGTCGTGATAAAAAAGTTGATTTAAAAACGTTCTCAATTCAGGGCGTTGAATTATCTCAAAATCCGACCGCACTTTTCACAGAAACCGTGGGCGAACGTCAAGCACGCGTACTTAATTTAAACGAACTTAAAGATAAAATTGAAAACATTGGTGCGCAATTCAAACAATATCATTCCATCACCGATTATCACGGCATGATGTTCGATTTAGGTATTATTCCGAAACGTTTACGTTCAGCATCAGATCGAAGCAAATTCTATAAACTTATCGAAGCGTCTTTATACGGTGGTATTTCCAGTGCAATCACACGTTCTTTACGTGACTATTTATTGCCAGAAAATTTAGGCGTACGCAAAGCTTTCCAAGATATGGAAAGTGCATTGCGTGAGAACCGTATGACTTTAGAGGCGATTAAGGTCACGCAATCAGATCGCGATTTATTCAAACATTTAATTACTGAAACCACTAATTATGTTGCTTCGGACTATATGCGTAATGCGAATGAACGCCGTGGCAATATTGAGGCTGCATTAGAATCTCGTCGCGAGTGGTATAAAGCAAAAGCAGAGCAGAATTTATCTCAACATCGTTTAGTTGATTTAAGTCGAGAAGCGGCTGAATTGGCAGAAAATGAACGTACTTTAGAAGTTGATCACCAAAGTGCAGTTGATCATCTTAACTTAGTATTAAATGCTTTACGTCACCAAGAAAAAATCACACGTTATCAAGAAGATATTGCAGAACTCACCGAGCGTTTAGAAGAACAAAAAATGGTGGTTGAAGATGCGAATGATACATTAGAAGAAAGCCAAGCCCAATTTGAGCAAACTGAAATTGAAATTGATGCGGTGCGGACCCAATTAGCAGACTATCAACAAGCATTAGATGCCCAACAAACTCGCGCACTTCAATATCAACAAGCTATTGCTGCGCTTGAAAAAGCGAAAACATTATGTGGTTTAGCAGATTTAAGTGTTAAAAATGTAGAAGATTATCATTCAGAATTTGAAGCACACGCTGAAAGTTTAACGGAAACCGTACTTGAGCTTGAGCACAAAATGTCTATTTCTGAAGCAGCAAAATCTCAGTTCGATAAGGCGTACCAATTAGTATGCAAAATTGCGGGGGAAATGCCTCGTTCTGCGGCGTGGGAAAGTGCCAAAGAATTATTACGTGAATATCCAAGCCAAAAATTGCAGGCACAACAAACGCCACAACTTCGCACAAAATTACATGAACTTGAGCAACGTTATGCACAACAACAAAGTGCGGTCAAATTACTTAATGATTTTAATCAACGTGCTAATTTAAGTTTACAAACGGCAGAAGAATTAGAGGATTATCACGCCGAGCAAGAAGCTTTGATTGAAGATATTTCTGCTGAACTTTCAGAACAAGTGGAAAATCGTTCTACACTTCGTCAAAAACGTGAAAATTTAACCGCACTTTATGATGAAAATGCGCGTAAAGCCCCAGCATGGCTGACGGCTCAAGCTGCATTAGAACGTTTAGAGCAACAAAGCGGCGAGACGTTTGAACATAGCCAAGATGTGATGAATTTTATGCAATCACAACTTGTGAAAGAACGTGAACTCACGATGCAACGTGATCAACTTGAACAAAAACGTTTGCAATTAGATGAACAAATTTCTCGTTTAAGTCAGCCAGATGGTTCAGAAGATCCTCGTTTAAATATGTTAGCAGAACGTTTTGGTGGGGTATTGCTTTCAGAGCTTTACGATGATGTAACCATTGAAGATGCACCTTATTTCTCCGCACTTTATGGGCCTGCACGTCATGCTATTGTTGTGCGTGATCTCAATACTGTGCGTGAACAACTTGCGCAATTAGAAGATTGCCCTGATGATTTGTATTTAATTGAAGGTGATCCTACCGCATTTGACGACAGCGTATTATCCGCACAAGAACTTGAGCTAGGTGTTGTCGTGCAAGTTTCAGATCGTGAATTACGCTATTCAAAATTCCCTGAAATCCCGTTATTTGGGCGCGCAGCACGTGAAAAACGTTTAGAAGAATTACAAATTGAACGTGATGAAGTGGCAGAACAACATGCCCAAATTGCTTTTGATGTACAAAAATGCCAACGTTTACACGAACATTTCAGCCAATTTGTTGGGTTGCATTTGGCGCTGGCGTTCCAGCCAAATCCAGAAGCGTTAATGTCTGAAATTAATCGCGAACGCAATGAAATTGATCGTGAATTAAACCAATTTAATAGCGGCGAACAACAATTACGCATTCAATTAGATAATGCAAAAGAAAAACTGCAATTACTCAACAAGTTGATTCCGCAACTAAATGTATTAGCTGATGAGGATTTAATTGATCGTATTGAAGAATGTCGCGAGCAATTAGATATTGCAGAGCAAGATGAATATTTTATTCGTCAATATGGCGTAACGTTGTCACAATTAGAGCCGATTGCCAATAGTTTACAAAGTGATCCAGAAAATTACGACGGCTTAAAAAATGAATTAACTCAAGCGATTGAGCGTCAAAAACAAGTTCAACAACGTGTATTTGCGTTAGCTGATGTTGTACAACGTAAACATCATTTTGGTTATGAAGATGCAGGGCAGGCTAAAACTTCTGAACTCAACGAAAAACTTCGCCAACGTTTAGAACAAATGCAGGCTCAGCGAGATACGCAACGTGAGCAAGTTCGTCAAAAACAAAGTCAATTTGCTGAATATAATCGCGTATTGATTCAGTTACAAAGCTCTTACGATAGTAAATATCAGCTTTTAAATGAATTGATTAGTGAAATTAGCGATCTTGGCGTGAGAGCTGATGATGGTGTTGAAGAACGCGCGCGTATCCGTCGTGATGAATTACATCAACAACTTTCAACGAGCCGTCAGCGTCGTTCTTATGTAGAAAAACAACTCACATTAATTGAAAGTGAAGCGGACAACTTAAATCGTCTAATCCGCAAAACTGAACGCGATTATAAGACTCAACGTGAATTAGTGGTAGCAGCGAAAGTGAGTTGGTGTGTAGTTTTACGTCTATCACGTAATTCTGATATGGAAAAACGCCTCAATCGCCGAGAGCTCGCTTATTTATCTGCAGATGAGTTACGTTCAATGTCGGATAAAGCATTAGGTGCGTTGCGTACAGCGGTGGCAGATAATGAATATCTACGTGATAGCCTAAGAGTGTCGGAAGATAGTCGCAAACCTGAAAATAAAGTGCGGTTCTTTATTGCGGTGTATCAGCATTTACGTGAACGTATTCGCCAAGACATTATTAAAACCGATGATCCGATTGATGCCATTGAACAAATGGAAATTGAGCTTTCTCGTTTAACGGCTGAATTAACTGGCCGTGAGAAAAAATTGGCTATCAGTTCTGAAAGTGTTGCAAATATTATGCGTAAAACGATTCAGCGTGAACAAAATCGTATTCGTATGCTCAATCAAGGTTTGCAAAACATCTCGTTTGGTCAAGTAAAATCTGTTCGTTTGGTAGTGAATATTCGTGATACCCATGCCATGTTGTTGGACGCACTTTCTGGTCAGCAAGATGAATATCAAGACTTATTTAACGACAACCGCATTACTTTCTCTGAAGCTATGGCGAAGCTCTATCAACGCATTAATCCACATATTGATATGGGACAACGCACAGCACAAACAATCGGCGAAGAATTGTTAGATTACCGTAATTATCTTGAACTTGAAGTGGAAGTATTCCGTGGCGCAGATGGTTGGTTACGTGCCGAAAGTGGCGCACTTTCTACTGGTGAAGCTATCGGTACAGGTATGTCAATTCTCTTAATGGTTGTTCAAAGCTGGGAAGAAGAAAGCCGTCGAATTCGTGGTAAAGATATTGTGCCTTGTCGCTTGTTGTTCTTAGATGAAGCAGCGCGTTTAGACGGTAAATCTATTTCTACCTTATTTGAGCTTTGCGAACGTTTAGATATGCAGTTACTTATTGCTGCGCCAGAAAACATTAGCCCAGAAAAAGGTACAACCTATAAACTCGTGCGTAAAATCGCAGGCAACCAAGAACATGTACACGTTGTTGGTCTACGAGGATTCGGTGCGACAGAATAATAATATAAAGAGCAGAGAAGTGCGGTTGAAAACTTCGGTGTTTTTGATCGCACTTAAGCTTTTAAGGAAGGAATAATGAAAATCTTTACATCAAAAAAAGGACAATTATCACAGCTTAAGCAGCAAAAATTTAAGCTGGAAAAGGATATTCAGCGTTTATTTGAAGAAAATCTTACCTTATTAAGTGGCTATATTTTTATTCGCTCAGAATTTTCTATTAAAAATTCACGTATTGATACCTTAGCTTTTGATCCTGAAACTCAAGCCTTTGTCATTATTGAATATAAAAGACAACAAAATTCTAGTGTGGTTGATCAAGGGATTTCTTATCTTAATTTGATGCTTGAATATAAAGCTGATTTTATTGTGGAATATAATGAAAAGCAAAAAGCCCCACTTAAAAGAAATGGTGTGGATTGGTCACAATCTAAGGTGATTTTTGTTTCACCTACTTTTAATGATTTCCAAATTCAAGCCACAAATTTTAAAGATTTACCTATTGAATTATGGGAAGTTAATCGCTTTGATAATGATATTATTACGCTCAATATTATTAATAAATCAAAATCAGCACCGAATATTAAAGCTGTTTCTATTGAAAAAAATGAAGAATTTTCTACATTAAAAGAAATAAAAGTTTATCAAGAATCTGATCACTTAAGTGATAAACCAGATTTTATTCAAGAACTATACGAAGATTTTAAACAAGGCATTTTAAATTTAGATCCTGATATCGAAATTAATACTAGAAAACTTTACATTGCATTCAAAAAAGATCGAAATATTGCAGATATTCGTATCCAACAAAAGAATTTAAAAATTTGGATTAATCTTCCTTATGGAGAGTTAGATGATCCTAAAAATTTAGCAAAAAATGTATCTAATACAGGTCACTGGGGGAATGGGGATTATGAAATTACCGTTGAAAGTACCCAATATCTTGAATACATTATGAGTTTAATTAAACAAGCTATTAAGGATTAATAAATGCACAATCTTATTCTTGCCATTCTTTGCAGCGTAGCTGTTTCAGTCTTGCTTAAAATAGCACGTAAAAAAAATATTATTATTGAACAAGCGATTGCATTCAATTACATCACGGCCATTACTTTTAGTTATTTCTTACTCAAACCTGATTTTAAAGGCTTAGAATTTACTGATTACATTGTACAAAGTGAAAATTCTCCCATTTTTTTAGCGCTAGGTTTATTGCTACCTAGCGTGTTTATTATTATGTCAAAAGCGGTGGAGTTTGCTGGAATTGTACGTTCTGATGCTGCACAACGTCTTTCGTTATTTCTTCCCATTTTAGCGGCATTTTTAATTTTTCATGAAACACTAAGCCAATCTAAAATCATTGGCGTTGTGTTAGCCTTTATTGGTTTATTTTGTTTATTAACTAAGCCAAATCAAGGGCAAAGTGCGGTGAATTTTAAAGGTGTTTTAGGATTAATTGGCGTGTGGTTTGGGTATGGCATTATTGATATTTTATTCAAGCAAGTTGCGAAAAGCGGCGGTGCATTTCCTGCAACATTATTTATTTCCTTCTCGCTTGCAGCTTGCGTTATGTTTATCTATTTATTCTTAAAACGTGCCCAATGGACAACATCAAGTGTAATTGGCGGCATCGTTTTAGGGGTATTGAATTTCTTTAATATTTTATTCTATATAAAAGCACATCAAAGTTTAGCTGGAAATCCGACGCTTGTTTTTGCGGGAATGAACATTGGCGTAATTTGCTTAGGTACTATAACTGGCGCATTAGCTTTTAAAGAAAAAATCAGTAAGCTAAATTGGATAGGTATTATTTTTAGTTTATCAGCTATTTTCTGCCTATATTATTTAGATAAAATTATTGCGTAAAAGAGAGTAGTCATGGCAAAAGATTTCAGCTTTTTTATTTACGATTATGAAAGTTTTGGTGTAAATCCAGCAACAGATCGTCCTGCGCAATTTGCGGGTATTCGTACAGATTCTGATTTTAATATCATTGGTGAACCAATAATGTTTTATTGTAAACAAACCAATGATTATTTACCGGCTCCTGAAGCGGTAATGGTGACAGGAATTACACCACAAGAATGTAATGAAAAGGGGCTTTCTGAGCCTGAATTCGCCGCAAATATCTTAGCAGAATTTTCCCAACCCAATACTTGTGTCATGGGCTATAACAATATTCGCTACGATGATGAAATGACGCGTTATACGTTTTATCGTAATTTTATTGATCCTTATGAATACAGCTGGAAAAACGGGAATTCACGCTGGGATTTGTTAGATTTAGTGCGAGCCTGTTATGCCTTGCGTCCAGAAGGTATTAATTGGGCTTATGACGATGATGGAATGCCAAGCTTCCGTTTAGAAAAACTCACTAAAGCAAATGGTATTGAGCATGAAAATGCTCACGATGCCATGGCGGATGTATATGCAACTATTGCTATGGCGAAACTAATTAAAGAAAAACAGCCTAAATTATTCCAATATTTCTTTGAAAACCGAGGTAAAAAAGAAATCGAAAAATTGGTTGATACAGGCGTAATGGTGCCTTTAGTGCATGTTTCTGGGATGCTAGGAAATTATCGTGGAAATTGCACTTGGGTTGCACCTTTAGCTTGGCATCCTACAAACCAAAATGCGCTTATTGTGTGTGATTTAACTGGCGATATCGATAATTTATTATCCAAAAGTGCGGATGAATTACGAGCAGATTTATATACCAAAAAATCGGAATTAGAAGAAAGGGGAGTTCCATCTGTTCCATTAAAACTCATACATATTAATAAATGTCCTATTTTAGCACCAGCTAAAACCTTGTTGTCAGAAACAGCAAATCGCTTGGGTATTGATCGTCAATTATGCTTGGATAATCTTGCAAAATTACGAGCATCTTTTGATATTCGTGAAAAAGTGACGGATATTTTTAATGAAGAGCGTCAATTTGAATCAAATGATAATGTGGAAACTGAGCTATACAATGGCTTTTTCAGCAATGCTGATAAAAATAATATGTCTATTTTACGTAGTTTACCTGCAGAAGAATTAGCTGAACATGGTTTAGCTTTTGAAGATAAACGTATCCCTGAATTATTATTCCATTATCGAGCGCGCCATTTTTATAAAACCCTCACACGCACTGAACAAATTAAATGGCAAAAATACCGACAGAATAAACTTGAAAAAAGTGCGGTAGATTTTGAATCAAGTTTACAACGTTTAGCTGAGGAACATTCAGATAACCCTGAAAAACTATCTTTACTGCAACAAGTATATGAATACGGTATAAAACTACTAGGTTAGTCGATACGTTTCATATATTAATCTCGTATTGAGGTTGAAAAAACACCAACAGGAACGGCTAAAAAGGTCGTTAAATTTGATAGTTATGAGGGCTGTTACTCAAATGCAGCGATTGCATTAAGAAATGCTCTACTATTTTGTTCAATCAATGATTTATAAGGATAAATGATGATTACTGAAGAAGAAAAACTAAGCAGACAGAAATCAGTTCAATTCGCTATTGATAATAATCGTTTAGAGGGATTAGAACCAAGCCAAGTGTTTATAGATATTGCTCAAAATTGGGTTAATGGAATTTTGACAAATGAAGAATTTGGGAGAAAAGTTTATGAAATACACGGGCTTCGATTCCCACGTTGATGAAAATGGAGTCTTGAAAAATTATTTAGGGATTAAAGATCAAGGTAAACTAGAGGCAGCAGAAAGAGATATTACCTATTATAAAGAGTCTATCTTTAAAGATAACCCAATTAAAGGCAAATTTGATTTAAAGCATTTACAAGATATTCACAAACATTTATTTGGTGATATTTACCCTTTTGCGGGGAAAATTAGGGACGGATATTTACAAAAAGGTCAGCAAGATTTTACTATGGGTTATCGTATTATCCCTCAGGCTGAAAAATTATTTACCCAGCTAAAAAATGAACAGTTTTTAAAAAAAACAGAGCCAGCTAAAATAGCTGGGCGATTAGCTTATTATATGGGAGAAATAAATGCGATATACCCTTTTAGAGAGGGAGATGGGCGTACACAAAGAATTTTTATAGCTCAATTAGCAAAAGAGGCTGGTTTTGAATTAACGTTAAGTAAAGCAACTCAAGAGGAAATGATAAATGCTTCAATTCAAGCTCATAGATGTGATTATAAGGGGCTTGAGAGCATTATCGAGAAAGGGCTAACTCCTTTATATCTAAATTCAGAAAAGGAGTACAAAATGGATTTCTCTTTCAATAAAGAAGAATCTGAAAAATTAGGTCAAAAATCTTATGATGTTTTAGTAAATGGAGTAAGGGCTGACGAGCTACTAAAGAAAGATAGCCAGCTTTCAAAAGCTCTTGAGGGGCTGGCAACGCACAAGGATATGCAACAAAAAGGCATAACCGTAGAAGCCTTAAAATCAGGGGCAATTCAGCCGTTAATGCTGAATAATGAATTTAAGGTAAACCGATCTGAAGCAAGAACAATTAACGCCACAGGCTCCAAAATTGAGCCTAAAACGCAAGAACTTCAAGCTCAAAAGGCTAAGGGCTTTTCCCTATAAATGGAAATCCCAAAAGGGCAAAAACTAGCATAGTCTGTTTTGTTCTTTGGGGATTCAGCAACGACCTCAGGGAGGTGGTAGCTATTTTATTTTTATGCTTGCAATCGGTAGGTAAAAACTTTATGTTATGTTCAAGGGCGTAAGCTGCCATAAAGTGCTACTTAATTAGGTGCTTCGCTACCGAATAATGCGAGTGTTAAAGTAACAGAAAAAAGGGAAGTCATCATGATCTGCCCCCAAAAAGCTAGACTGATTTAGTTCAAGGACTGAGTTCCGTATTCCACAGGGCTTAGTCCTTTAGTTTACACTGAATACGCTCATGATTGTCATAATGAATGTACTTATGAATCGTTTTTCGAGTTGTTCGAAAGTATCAAACTGTTTCCCCTCGTAGCACGCCGTTTTTAACCGCCCAAAGAAACTCTCCATCGCTGCATTATCTAAACAATTTCCTTTTCTCGACATACTTTGTCGAATACCGTGTTTTAAGAGGATTGGATACCCTCTCATTTGATATTGCTATCTGTAAAATCGGCGTTTCCCCATTAAGCCTTGTTACCGCTTGCGCCATCATTCGAGAGATTTGCTCAAAATTCGGGCTTCTTGATAAATCATAGGCAATGATTTCATGATTAAATAAGTCTTTAATGGGCGACAAATACAGCTTACCTTAGTTTGGTCGGTTTGCAGTAAAGTTACGTGCTAATAAATTATCAACAATACGACCTATTTCACCTTGGTAAGTGCGGTATTTTTTTCTCTTATTTTTCCTTTTTCCCTTAATGCCTAATACGTTCATCAGACGTTGAACTTTCTTATGATTGATGTTGAAGGTTTTTCTGAGTTCCAAAGTAATACGACGATAACCGTAACATTCATGATTATCACGATAAACCCGCATAATTTCTTGTGAAATTGTGCCATCTTTATCGGTGTTTTCTTTCAAATGATAAAAGAAAACACTGTGTGCCAACCCTAGTAAATCTAGCAATATCTGAAATGGAAAGTCTATCCTCAACACTTTGACGATTGCGGCTTTTTCTGCATTTTTTGTTGGTTGAGCACCTGAAACTTTTTTAGAATAGTATTCTCCACACGAAGTTTGAGGTTATCTAATTCCAACGCTTTCTTCTCGTGTTTTTGGCTTAGGAGGCATTTTGGGATATTTTGGTTTCATACTAGGACGACCTTTAGGTTTTGGCATTAAACCGTTTATACCTTGTCTTTCGAAAGCTTGTAGCCATTGACTGATTATCCTTGAATTGGCAATACCGAAATGCAGACAAGCAGATTCTGCAGAACAGTTTCCTTGTTTAACCATTTGAACAACCGAGAGTTTAAATTCTGGAGAATATGTTTGTTTCTTGCCTCTGACTTCTAACCCATTGTTTCCATTGTGATTGAATTGTTTAATCCAACGATTTAATGTTTGTTCTGCAAGTTGAAAATGCTGTCTGGTGAGGGAAGGATTTTTACCATGTTGAAGATAAAAATCGATCACTTGTTGTTTGAAGGATTGGTTGAATTTAGTCATAAAAAATCTGTACCTTAATCGGTTGGTTGTTTAGTCCAACTTTTGAGGTGCAGATTAGAAGTATTATGTTATTATTAAATATTAACGGCAACCCGGTAAACCACGGTCGATAATTAAGTTACCTTCAGTAACATAACCTTGATAGAATGGGAACGATTTAATTGTTAATACAGCATCAGATAAACCTACTGCACATTTGTCTTTTTGAATTGCGTTATCTACAGCATTTTTAATATTAGGAATACCTAAGAACTTCATATCTTCACCAGTTACTCGAGTATTGCGTTTAACAACGAAGTTTTTAGAATCTAAGTTAATGTTTTTAGTGGTTAGAGCTGTGAAGTCACCAATTCGAGCTGTACAAGCTGAAAGAAGGCCAACCGCTCATAAACATACTAATGATTTCAATTTCATAAAATTTTTCCTCAAAATGGTTATTAATATGCCTTAATTCAATATTAAGGCACTTGAAGTTATAACTCATATTAAAATAATATCCCAATGATAATTTAAATATTTTTACCTATATTGTATTAGGGAGGATATGTATTAATGTTTATGTGAACCATATAAAAATAATTTCTAGAAGATTAAACCTAATCTGATTCTATAATCGTTAGATTAATTTTAGCCATTGTATGTTTAAAGTTTAGATAAAGAAGAATTAGGACTCTAAAAAGAGTCCTTTTTTTGTATTTATGGCTTCAAATTTTGTAAAATAATGCCATTAGTTCTCATCTGTTAAAATCTATGGCCGAAACAATCCCACTAAATCCTATCACGTTGCCTTTAAATCAAATTAGCTTAATCGAAGCATCCGCTGGTACGGGGAAAACCTACACTATTGGTTCTTTATATCTCCGACTTTTATTAAAGGCGGGAGAAAATAACTTTTCTCGTTCGTTAAATGTGGAAGAAATTCTGGTGGTAACCTTTACGGAAATGGCGACAGAAGAACTCAAGAAAAAAATTCGTGAGCGTATAACAGATGCGATTGATAAACTCACAGCCTTTGCAGAAACCAAAGATAAATCCTCATTTAAAAATGATGAATTTCTTACCGCACTTTCTCAGGATTTAGATATTTTTGAGGCAATTCATCGCTTAAAATTAGCTGAACAAAATATGGATTTGGCGGCGATTTATACCATTCATGGCTTTTGTCGCCGTATGTTGATGCAATATGCTTTCCATTCTGGCATTCACTTCAATTTAGAATTAATTAAAGATCAATCGGACTTGCTGGTTCGTTTTGCTAATGAATTTTGGCGAGAACATTTTTATCCGTTGGATTTTGAATCTGCGAATTTTATCGCGACAGAATTAGTATCACCAGCAAAGGTGTTGTCTTTGTTGAAAGCGGATTTAGGTAAAGATTTGCAGGTGGAGATTGAAAATAAACAGGCGTTATCTGTACCAATACAAATCTTTTTACCGCAATATCTTGGTGGTTATCAAAAGGCGTTGAATGAATTAAAGGCATTTTGGTTAGAAAGTGCGGATGAAATTTTAGCGATTATTACCAATGAACTGGAGAAAGATTATCCAAAAGATCAGTTGAAATCGTTAAATCGTAAAAAGTACCAAGTAAAGCGTTTAGGGGATTGGATTAATAAAATCAATCAATGGTCAAATAATCCTAGAGATTATCAAATTAATACCACATTGAAAGACTATTTCCTACAATCATCTATTGAGAAAAATTGCGAAGAATCAACGGATAAAAATAAAGATAAAAAACCCGCAACGCCTTTTTATTTCCCGATTTTTGCAGAGCTTGAAAAGCGCGTTAATGCCTTAATGACACCAGATTTACTAAGCAAACTCACTCTTTATCATTATCGCCAAGGCCTACAACAAAAACTTTTAGACTATAAACTTAATCATCAAGAAAAATCCTTTGATGATTTATTGCGTTTGCTTTGTGAAGCCTTGCAAGGTTTGCAAGGAGATGAATTAGCGGAAATGATTCGTTTCCAATATCCTTTTGCGATGATTGATGAATTTCAGGATACTGATTCACAACAGTACGCTATTTTTTCAAAAATTTATCGTGATAATCCCGAAAAAAATACTGGTTTTATTATGATTGGTGATCCGAAGCAGGCGATTTATCGTTTCCGTGGCGCAGATATTTTTACTTATCTAAAAGCCTCAGACGAAGCTCAATCTCGCTTTGAACTCACTAAAAATTATCGTTCAGAGAAGCATTTGGTTGATGGCGTAAATGCTTTATTCGATTTTCCTCAATCGCCATTTATTTATCAAAATATTAACTTTACTACTGTTGATTCTCGTGATGATCATCTGCGATTTTATTTAAATGGCAAAGCCGAACCAGCTTATCGTTTTTATCTAACTAAAAGTGACAAAGTCAATAAAACTGAAATGGCAAAAATATGTGCTATTTCTATTCAACATTGGCTAAAAAGTGCGGTAGAAAATCAGGCAGTTTTTCAAAATGAAGATACTTGTAAAACCTTACAAGCGGCAAATATTGCCGTATTGGTGCGTGATAAAAATGAAGCGGCTTTAGTAAAAAATGAATTGCAAAAATTGGGGATCGCATCAGTTTATCTTTCTGATCAAAATAGCGTATTTGATAGCAATGTTGCGAAAGAATTAGCTTGGGTGCTTAAAGCCTGTTTGAATGTGGCAGAACGTCCAATTTTGAACGCAATTGCGACTGCACTTTTTGGCTTAAATGCAGCGGATATTCATCAAATTCAGCAAAATGAGGCAGACTGGCAACGTTGGGCTGATAGCTTTGCTCAATACCAACAAACTTGGCAGCGTCAAGGGATATTAGCAATGTTACATCAAATTTTATTGGAGCAAGGTATTTCAGAGCGATTATTAAGTCAAGCCACGGGCGAGCGAGATTTAACGGATTTTCTACATTTGTCTGAAATTTTACAACAAGCTGCCACGCTACACGAAAGTGAAGCGGCATTACTCAGTTGGTTTGAAAAACAGATTCAAGGAGAAGGTCGTCAAGAGGCTCAAATTCGTTTAGAAAGTGAACGCCAGTTGGTAAAAATTGTGACAATCCATAAATCTAAAGGCTTAGAATACGATTTAGTTTGGCTACCATTTTTAGCTGTGCCGAGCAAAGATCCAAGTAAAAAAGACATCAATATTTATTATTCTAAAGAACGAGATGAAACCTTATGGGATATGGAAAATCGTAATTTAAACGCACTTTATGAAGAAACTTTTGCGGAGGAGTTACGTTTACTTTATGTGGCTTTAACCCGTGCCAAATATCAAATGGCATTCTCTTTGCCTACGCAATTTGATAAAAAATGGAATGCCTTACATTATGTATTAAGCCAAGGCGAAATAGGCAAAGAAATAAATTTGTCGGATTCTAAAGATACCGAAACATTGTTGCAAACCTTTAAAGAAAAAATGCAAGATAATGTGGAAATTTGTACTAAGCCAAATCTAGATGCTTTTCCGGCTTTATCAATCAATACAAAAAATGATGAGCTTAAAGCCGCAGAATTTACGGGCAATATTGAGCAAGATTGGCGAATAACCAGTTTTACTTCAATTGAACAAGCACATCGCAGACAAAATTATTTCACTGAAAGTGCGGGTAAAAAACACGCTGTTTTTGATGATGTAAAAGATTACGATAGCCAAAATGCTATTGAAATGTCTACCGCACTTTTAAACGAAAATAAATCAAACATTTTAGATTTACCACGAGGTAAACAAGTCGGGACGGCATTGCATCGCCATTTTGAAAATTGCTATTTTTCTGACTTGGCAAATACAGAAGAAATTGACAAATTAAGACAATCCTTACAGTTAGATGAAACCTTTACGGAACCGCTACAAAATTGGTTACAACAGATTTCACATACGCCACTTTCTAATGAAATAGGAATAGCATTAGCTGATTTGGCAAATAAAGATTGTATTAAAGAAATGCCATTTTATCTGTCTATTCGGGAACATTTTGATGTTGATGCGTTTAATCGCGCGTTGAAAGCCCATCATCATTTGCCAAGCGAGCCACTTCAATTTGAGCAAATTCAAGGCATGGTGCGAGGTTCGATTGACTTAGTTTTCCGCCATAATGGGAAATATTATCTTGTTGATTATAAATCTAATTTCTTAGGTTCAACTCTTGCTGATTACAATCAAGAGGCATTGAAAAAAGAAATGTTACACAGTCACTATGATTGGCAATATTTAATTTATACGCTGGCATTGCATCGTTATTTGCAAAGCGTTGTGCCTAAGTATGATTATGCGCGAGATTTCGGCGGGGTATTTTATCTTTTCTTACGTGGAATGAACGGTGAGCCACAATCTGGCGTATTTTATGATCGTCCAAGCGTTGAATTAATCACAGAATTAGACGGGGTGTTTTAATGTTATCCGTATTACACAAACTTAAAGAGCAGGACATTCTTTCTCAAGGTGATTATTATTTTGCTAAGTTGATAGCTGATAAACAATGTCATACGGATTATGCGGAACCAGTCAAAAATTTAGCCATATTATTAGCCGCACTTTGTAGCTGGCGTTATACGCAGGGAAATACTTGCAGCCAATTAGATCGCTATTTAGAACATAATTTATTTGGCTTGGCTTATCGTACAACGGAAGAAGATTACTTAGCTGAAATTCGTGAAAAGATTGGTTATTTAGCTGTAGAAGATTGGCAAAATACGTTGTGCGGGCATATGGCATTTACGCAAGATCCCGTCAATCAAATTGCGCCAATGGCATTTCAATTTGGTGCGTTGTATTTTTATCGCGCTTGGCAAGATGAATATCGCATCGCGCAATATATAAAAAACACCTTAAAAAATAACCGCACTTTAGCCTTTTCTTATGATGAAATTCGTCAAAAATTGGATAAATATTTCCCTGAAAAACAGGAAAAAACAGATTGGCAAAAAGTGGCAGTGGCAACGGCGATTAAAAGTCCATTTTCGATTATTACAGGCGGTCCAGGAACAGGAAAAACCACGACAGTTACGCGTTTATTGCTCGTTCTACAAGAATTATTTGATTGTAAATTACACATCAAATTGGTTGCGCCGACTGGCAAGGCTGCCTCTCGTTTGGAAGAATCAATTAAAAATGCGTTAGGTTTTATGCAAGAAAAAATGAATTTATCCGATTCACTTTTCAATGCGATTCCACAAAAAGCCAGCACTTTGCATAGTTTACTGGGCGTGAATGCCTTTAATGATTACACACGCTATAACAGTCATAACTCTTTGCAGTTAGATGTATTAGTTGTTGATGAAACATCAATGATTGATTTGCCGATGATGGCAAAACTTATCAATGCGTTAAAACCCGAAACTCGATTAATTTTATTAGGCGATCAGGCTCAATTAGCCTCTGTTGAGGCGGGGGCAGTATTGGGAGAATTAGCCCAATTTGTTACTCAACCTTATAGTCATGAACAAGCCGCATATTTGCAAGCGACGACAGGATACGAAGTAAAAGGTGCTGATTGTTCAAATCCAATACGTGATTGTTTATGCCATTTAACAGAAAGCCGCCGTTTTGATAAAGATTCAGGTATTGGCAAGTTGGCTGAATTTATTCAAAAAGGCAAAGCAGACGATAGCCTTAGGTTATTTGAACATTATTCACAAGAATTGCACTTTAATGCCTTAAATGATGAAAGCGATGCGGTTAATCAAGTAGTAAAAAGTTCGGTGGAAAATTACCGCAATTTCTTAAAAATGCTGGACGATTTACGTAAACAAAAAATGGATCCTAACGCTAAAAATGAACAAGGCATTTCCTATGCCGAAGCTATTCAAGCACAATTTAATTCTGTGAGATTTTTAACCGCACTTCGTAATAGTGATTTAGGTGTTGAAAATCTCAATAAAGAAATCGCGTTAGCGTTGCGAGAAGAAAAATTACTTTGGTTCCGTAATGAACAAGATTGGTATATCGGCAAGCCAATTATGATTACTGAAAACGATCATAACGTTCGCCTTTATAACGGAGATATTGGACTTTGCTTGGCAAATGGCAAAGTATGGTTTGGAAATCGAGAAGTGCTGACAAGCCGAATTCCAGCACACGAACCCGCTTTTATGATGACGATTCATAAATCTCAAGGTTCAGAATTTGAACATACCGTCATGGTGCTTCCTACAGAAGTAAATCCAGTATTGTCGCGAGAATTAGTTTTCACGGGCGTGACTCGTGCAAAAAAAGAACTCACTGTATTTGCCAATGAAAAAATATGGAAAACAGCGATTCGCCAGACCGTCAAACGCCAGAGTGGATTGGATAAATTATTGGAAGATTTAAATTAGTAAAAGGCGGTAAATTTGGAAGATAAATCAATCAGATAATCTCCATTTAAAATAACTTTTGGGTAAGATTATTTTAATAAATTCTTCAAACTGGTTTTCATTGCAGCCATTTGATTTTCAAATTGTGCTTTGCTTTCCCTTTCGTCAATCATATAGGTAATTGTTTCCGAAAGCGTCATTTTCATTTTTCGAGAATATTTAGAAAGACGTAGCCACACCGCATATTCTAAATCAATGGATTTTTTCTTGGTATGTTGTTTTTCCCCATTAAAAAATCGTTTACGGCGAGCTCGAATGGCTTGATCAAGCTTAATTGGTAAGGCTGGAGAAAGATGATTCTTGATCCATTCTTCAATTTTTTCTGGGTAGTTTTGGGATTCTAATAATTCTTGGGCTTTAGCTTCTTGCAAACTGCGTTCTTCATAACGCGTGATATTTTCCCCTTCGCGATGTTTACGAATTAGGTAAATCCATTTCCAATTAGCTTCTTGATTTTCGAGTTTTTGGTATTTCATTTTTTATCATTGAGTGACGTGGTAACTGTATTAATATACGTGTTTTTATGCCGATTTTCTAGTGGATTTTCACAAGGCTATTAAATATGCGATAATGTGGTCAATTTTTCTAGAAAGAGACCAGTCGTGAGTTCATCATTTTCTCAACAACAAGCTATTGAGCAATCTTTAAATTGGCAGGCATTACAACCTGATTTGGCAATTCAAGATTTTCCTTTAGAACCAGTGGATTTCTGGACATTACAATCGAATGCCACGCAGGCTATTGATTTATTTTTACGCCATCCAACGCGTTCCTTATTGATGATGAAAGTCGGTGAGCCGGTTGAGTATGCGGAGTTATTGCAAAATCTTATATCGCAAAACCATCATAAAGCGCGGTCAATTTTCGGTGTGAATTATGTGATAGAGCAGGGCGACTCTTTTTCTTTTCCTCATGTTTATACTGAGCCAGCAAAATCTTTAGATGATAATTTTGCTAGTCAAGGGAAGGCGTTAAGCGCATTGTATTGCGATCAATTCCAGCTTTTTGGCAGTTTTCGGATTCATCCAAGTTCACAAGATATTCAATTAGTGCCAGGATTAGTACATAAAGCTAATGGAGGTGTTTTGATTTTAAGTGCAGCAACATTGTTATCTCAATTTGATTTATGGGGGCGATTAAAACAAATTTTGCAAACCCAAACTTTTGATTGGTATTCAGCCCATCCATTTAAAAATTTACCTTGTGATATACCAAGCTATGCGCTGAACTTAAAAGTGATTGTACTTGGTAATCGTACCGAATTAGCCACTTTAGCTGAGTTAGAAGAAAACCTTTATTCTTTCGCCGATTATGCTGAAATTGAAAGTTATGTTTCTGTGGCTGAAGTGGAGGAACAAAAAAACTGGGCGGGTTATGTACAACAAATGGCTCAAGAGCAAAATATTGAGCTAGATTTTTCGGCGTTAAATAAACTCTATCAATTATTGGTGCGTGAAAGTGAAGATCGTTTTTTAATTAATGCATCTCCTCTCAAATTAAAAGAAATATTACAAGATGCTTCAACTTTTGCAGAAAAAACAGCATTAAGTGCGGAGGATTTTGAGGATATTTTTCAACAAAAATTGGCGCAATATGGTTTCCTAAAAGAACAAACTTATGTCGATATTTTAAATGAGCAAGTTTATGTTGAAACGCAAGGCGAAATTGTTGGACAAATTAATGGGCTTTCGGTAATTGAATATCCTGGTACGCCAGTATGTTTCGGCGAACCTTCGCGTATTAGTTGTATTGTGCAATTTGGCGATGGAGAAGTGATTGATGTTGAAAGAAAAAATGAACTAGCGGGAAATATTCACGGTAAAGGAATGATGATTGCGCAAGCTTGTCTTTCCAATATATTAGATTTGCCCTCGCAATTGCCATTTTCTGCGTCATTAGTGTTTGAACAGTCTTATGGAGAAATTGATGGCGATAGTGCATCTTTGGCGATTTTCTGTGTGCTAGCAAGTGCTTTAGCCGATTTACCTTTACCTCAACATATCGCAATTACAGGATCGATTGATCAATTTGGACTTGTTCATTCTGTGGGTGGTGTAAATGATAAAATTGAAGGCTTTTTTACTATTTGCCAACGTCGCGGTTTGACTGGAAAACAAGGTGTAATCATTCCAATGACAACAATCCAGCAACTGAGTTTATCTGATGAAGTGAAAAGTGCGGTAAAAAATGGCGAGTTTTTTATTTATCCTGTGGAAGATATTTATCAGGCTTGTGAATTGTTATTTGAGCGTGATTTGTTAGATGAGAACAAAGATTATACAGAAAAAACTGAGCCTTTATCTCGTCTTATTCAACGTCGTATTGTGGGACGTGCCGATTCTGAACGAAAAAGTTTTTGGCGTTTTTTCCGCTCCTAATAGAGAAAAGCGAGCATTTTTTCGCTTTTGTTTTTTTCTATAATTTCTAAGAGTGACTGCTCCGACAAGTTTTGCGAACAAGTGTTAGCTATTTACAGTTTTCTGTGTTCCTTTTAAAATACATATATCAGTTATAAACTGGATTTATCATATATAAAGGAATCTGAAATGCAAAACGCTTGTACACTTAATAAAAAAAGTAGCTATTCTTATGATGATTTGCTCGCGTCAGGTCGCGGCGAATTATTTGGTAAAGAAGGGCCACAATTACCCGCACCAACAATGTTGATGATGGATCGCATTGTTGAAATGAATGAAGAAACAGGTGCTTTCGGTAAAGGATACATTGAGGCAGAACTTGATATTAAGCCTGAATTGCCATTTTTTGCTTGCCATTTTATTGGCGATCCAGTGATGCCTGGTTGTTTAGGATTGGATGCGATGTGGCAGCTTGTTGGGTTTTATTTAGGCTGGATTGGTGGCAAAGGAAAAGGGCGAGCATTAGGGGTTGGAGAAGTAAAATTCACAGGACAAATTTTGCCGACAGCGAAAAAAGTAGTTTACAGAATCCATATGAAACGAGTAATTAATCGTAAACTAGTTATGGGAATGGCTGATGGCGAAGTTGAAGTAGATGGTCGTGTTATTTATACCGCTACAGATTTAAAAGTAGGACTATTCCAAGATACCTCAGCATTTTAATTTTTCTTTATTAATTCATACAAAAGTGCGGTAAAAATTTTTCTTAGATTTTCACTGCACTTTGAACAAAATGCGCCAGTGCCAAAAGTCTTTTATTATAGTGATCATTTTTTTGTTTTAGAGAATGTGGGACTTACCATATCACAATGGCTATGTAATAAAAATATAGATGAACAACAGAAATTTTTAATTATTTATGATGCTTGTCTTGCTTTGATTGATTTGCATGCTAAAAATTTAGTGCATGGTCGTCCTGCTATTCGAGATATTACTTGGGATAAAGGAAAGGTTACTTTTCTTAATTTTGAATCTCGTTCAAATAGCCAAAATCAAAATTGCTTAATCGTTCGGGATATGTTATTTTTCTTCAGTAGTTTATGTCGAGAAGAAGATATTTCGGATACTTTTATTCAAACGCTACATTATCAATCACATTGAGAAGCGAAAAAATTGGCAAAATATGATGTCGTTTTTACAAGTTTTCCTCTGAGTGTATTATCTTTTATTGCCTTTTAAATCTATTTCTAAGACAGACTTAATTGAAATTTATCACTTATTTAAAATTTTATTAACAAAGGAAAAATGATGAAGAAAATATTTTTTATTTTTGTATTATCAAGCATATTAGCTGCTTGTACTATGGGTGGTGGTGTTAGTGCTGGTGGTGGAAATAATGGCGTAGGGTTAGGTGTGGGAATCGGATCTGGTATTCGCTTCTAATAATGAAAAGTGCGGTTAGTTTGATCTTTATCTTGCATTTGAGCTTATTCATCGTTAGAATGCAGGCCTCTTGTCATCGCTGAGTTAGAGATCGGCGAATGATGTATTAACAACACTACCTTTTAGGAGTAAAAAATGTCTCTAAGTACTGAAAAAAAAGCAGCAATCGTTACTGAATTTGGTCGTGATGCGAAAGATACTGGTTCTTCTGAAGTTCAAATTGCATTATTAACTGCACAAATCAACCACTTACAAACTCACTTTGCTGAGCATAAAAAAGACCATCATGGTCGTCGTGGTTTATTACGTATGGTTTCTCGTCGTCGTAAACTTTTAGACTACTTAAAACGTACTGATCTTGCTTTATACCAAAGCACTATCGCTCGTTTAGGTTTACGTCGCTAATTTTTATTACGATAGTAAAAAGTCAAGCCCTCGAATTTCGAGGGTTTTTTTATAGTAAACATACATTTAATTTGAGTTGTTTATTATGAAATAGCTGTAATGTACTACGATGACCTACTCTGAGAATAATCATTTCGGGCTAATGCGTTTTAATTTTTAGATTGACGGATTAATTGATAGCGATTATTGTCGTGTACAACAACATCGAGCTGACAATAAGGCGCTTCATTGCTATCTGCTATATAAACTTATCCGAACACTTGAATTGGAAATTGTGCAGGCACATTGATTTTTACTGTCTCGCCGGGATTTAGATTGGCATCTAGTTCTGCATAAAAACAGTTGTTATCGATATTTGCCGCTGCAGGGGGAGAGTTGAAACACATGGTCAGATCGTTCCAAATCTAACCTAATCCTCGGTCGTGACTGGAAAAAACAGAGGTATCTAATACTAAATCGCCATTAATTTTTTTGATACCTTGTTTTTTTAATTCTGCAAGTAAGGTATAAAGCTGGCCACTTGTGAGATCAGGATCGCCAGTGAAACGCACGATTAAGTTGCCATCTAAATTCCCATTTTGAATTTTCCCATTACTCAAAAGTGCGGTCTCAAATTGAAATTGATCGCCTAATGCAAGTTTAGCGGCAACGGCAGTAAAAACTTTTTGTGTGCTTGCAGGAAGCATAAAGGTTGAACCATTATAATCCGCAATAATTTGGTTTTGATTTATATTTTTTGTGATGAAACCTACACTAGAGCCTTCAGGCAATTTTTGTGTTAAATCTGAAACATTAATATTGGCGAAAGTTGGCAGGCTAAAACTCACTGAAAGTAAAAAGGATCCAAGTGCGGTAGAAATTGAAGATAATTTTTTCATATTAGGTTTGTTATGGTTGCTATTTTTTTTTAGACGAACAATAATAAGCCCCGAATGAAATTGAGTAAATCATTTTCTCATTTCAAGTTTATTTTTAATAATACTGCGGCGAGATTTTAGGATTTTGCCGTGGTTTTTGTTTTATTTAGTAAAAGGAAAAACAATGCAACAAATTCCAATGACTGTGCGTGGCGCAGAACAATTACGTGAAGAATTGGACTTCTTAAAAAATGTACGTCGTCCTGAAATTATCAAAGCCATAGCAGAAGCACGTGAGCATGGAGATTTAAAAGAAAATGCAGAATATCACGCGGCTCGTGAGCAACAAGGTTTTTGTGAAGGCCGTATTCAAGAAATTGAAGGAAAACTTGGTAATGCTCAAGTTATTGATGTCACAAAAATGCCAAATAACGGTAAAGTGATTTTTGGTGCAACAGTTGTACTTGTAAATACCAATACAGACGAAGAAGTCACTTATCGCATTGTAGGCGATGATGAAGCTGACATTAAATCGGGTTTGATTTCGGTTAATTCTCCTATTGCGCGAGGTTTAATTGGTAAAGAATTAGATGATACCGTTAATATTACAACGCCTGGCGGTGTCGTTGAGTTTGATATTATTGAAGTGAATTATATTTAAATAAAAAAGTGCGGTTAAAAATGACCGCACTTTTGATGTTATTTGCGTGGAAGCTGAATTTTTGCTTCTTCGCTTGGGCGATAAAGCACCAAAATATGCCCGATAGTTTGTACTTGTGTCGCTTTAGTTTCACGCACAATTGCATCGATAATAAGTTGTTTGGTTTCGCGATCGGCTCCAGCAACTTTGACTTTGATAAGTTCGTGATGATTAAGTGCATTTTCAATTTCAGCAAGTACGCCTTCGGTTAAGCCATTTCCACCAAGCATTACGACTGGGTTAAGATGGTGCGCAAGACCTTTTAAAAATTGTTTTTGTTTGGTTGATAAGGTTGTCATAAGGATTCCTAATAAAAAAGAGCGGTTGATTTTCTCAATGTTTTTCACTGATTTCAATCAGCCTTGGCTTGAATTTGACAGATTGTACCCAAATATAGGCGAAACGACTACAAAAAATAGAAGATTATGGGAAAGAAAAAACGCTCAGCGAGTTCTTCTCGCTGGCTAAATGAACATTTCAGTGATCAATTTGTGCAAAAAGCGCATAAGCAAAAGTTGCGTTCACGTGCTTATTTTAAGATTGATGAAATTCAGCAAACGGATAAATTATTTAAACAAGGAATGACTGTTGTCGATCTCGGCGCAGCACCAGGTGGTTGGTCACAATACGTAGTAAGTCAAATTGGGGGCAAAGGTCGTGTAATTGCTTGTGATATTTTGGAAATGGATCCCATTGTAGGCGTTGATTTTTTGCAGGGCGATTTCCGTGATGAAAACGTTTTGAATGCTTTATTAGCACGTGTAGGCGAAGATAAAGTTGATGTTGTGATGTCTGATATGGCACCAAATTTTAGTGGAATGCCATCAGTGGATATTCCACGTGCAATGTATTTGGTCGAGCTTGCTTTAGATATGTGTAAACAAGTCTTGGCAAGCAAAGGAAGTTTTGTTGTTAAAGTTTTCCAAGGGGAAGGCTTTGATGAATATTTAAGAGAAATTCGTTCTTTATTTAATGTGGTGAAAGTGCGTAAGCCTGAAGCATCACGTGGACGATCTCGTGAAGTATATATTGTGGCAACAGGCTATAAAGGTTAATTGCTTTGATAGCTTTTCATTGCTAATGATGTGTAGTATCTTGTGACGAAATTTTTTAACTTAGGAAAGGTAGGTTAGACTTTGAACGATATGGTCAAAAATCTAGTGCTTTGGGTGGTAGTGGCAGTCATTATGATGACAGCATACCAAAGTTTCAATTCATCTTCGGTAGAAAATTCTACTGATTATACAACCTTTGTTTACGATGTAAGCAACGGACAAGTGACAGCGGCACGTTTTGATGCCAATGAAATTACGGTAACGAAAACCGATGGTTCTAAATATTCAACCGTAATGCCACCACTTGAAGATAAAAAATTGCTTGATGATTTATTAAGCAAAAAAGTCAAAGTGGAAGGCACGCCATTTGAGAGACGTGGTTTCTTATCCCAAATTTTAATTTCTTGGTTCCCAATGTTATTCCTTGTTGGTGTATGGGTATTCTTTATGCGTCAAATGCAAGGCGGTGGCGGCAAAGCGATGAGCTTTGGTAAAAGCCGAGCCAAAATGTTGAATCAAGATCAGATTAAGGTGACTTTTGCGGATGTGGCTGGTTGCGATGAAGCAAAAGAAGAAGTGGGCGAAATCGTTGATTTCTTGCGTGATCCGAATAAATTCCAAAACTTGGGCGGTAAAATTCCAAAAGGTATTTTAATGGTTGGGCCTCCAGGTACTGGTAAAACTTTACTTGCTCGTGCGATTGCAGGGGAGGCAAAAGTTCCATTTTTCACTATTTCTGGTTCTGATTTCGTAGAAATGTTTGTGGGCGTTGGTGCATCTCGTGTACGTGATATGTTTGAACAGGCTAAGAAAAATGCACCTTGCTTAATCTTCATTGATGAAATCGATGCTGTGGGTCGCCAACGTGGGGCGGGTTTAGGCGGCGGACACGATGAACGTGAACAAACCTTAAACCAAATGTTGGTTGAAATGGATGGATTTAGCGGTAATGATGGTGTAATTGTTATTGCAGCGACTAACCGTCCAGATGTACTTGATCCAGCCTTAACTCGTCCAGGTCGTTTTGACCGACAAGTAGTTGTTGGCTTGCCTGATGTGAAAGGTCGTGAGCAAATTTTAAAAGTGCATATGCGTAAAGTGCCTATTGCGCAAGATGTTGATGCAATGACATTAGCGCGTGGTACACCCGGTTATTCTGGTGCAGATTTAGCAAATTTAGTCAATGAAGCTGCCTTATTTGCTGCTCGAGTCAATAAACGTGCGGTAACCATGCTTGAGTTTGAAAAAGCAAAAGACAAAATCAATATGGGGCCAGAACGTCGCACCATGATTATGACGGATAAGCAAAAGGAATCAACCGCTTATCACGAAGCAGGTCACGCTATTGTGGGTTATTTAGTGCCTGAGCACGATCCTGTTCACAAAGTGACGATTATTCCTCGTGGCAGAGCGTTAGGTGTAACATTCTTTTTGCCTGAGGGCGATCAAATTAGTATTAGCCAAAAACAATTAGAAAGTAAGCTTTCTACCTTGTATGCAGGGCGTTTAGCGGAAGATTTGATTTACGGCGAAGAAAATATCTCAACGGGTGCATCAAATGATATTAAAGTGGCAACTAATATCGCGCGTAATATGGTGACACAATGGGGATTCTCTGACAAATTAGGGCCAATTCTTTATACTGAAGATGAGGGCGAGGTTTTCTTAGGTCGTTCAATGGCAAAAGCGAAACATATGTCAGATGAAACCGCACATTCTATTGATGAAGAAGTGCGTGCAATTGTAAATCGCAACTATGCGAGAGCAAGACAGATTTTGACTGATAATATGGATATTTTGCACGCAATGAAAGATGCGTTAGTCAAATATGAAACTATTGAAGAAGAACAAATTAAACAGTTGATGAATCGCGAACCCGTCACACCGCCATCAGGTTGGGAAGAGCCGAAAACTCAACAGGCTGCTTATGCAAATTCAACAACGAATGATACAAAGCCTGAAAGTGCGGTAGAAAATACCGACGATTTTAATGTTTAACTTATCAAAGCCTTTCTTCGGAAAGGCTTTATTTTTTCCTAATGATTTTTTTCTTGGATGTATTTCGTTATAATCGCCCACCAAAATCACTCTAAAAATTAACCGCACTTTATGAAACTTTACGCAAATAATAAATGTCTTGATTTAAGCGTTCCTCAAATTATGGGGATCCTTAATTTTACGCCTGATTCTTTTTCTGATAGCGGACAGTTTTTTAGTCTAGATAAAGCACTTTTTCAAGTTGAAAAAATGCTAGAAGAGGGGGCGACAATTATTGATATTGGCGGAGAATCCACTCGTCCGAATGCAGATGAAGTTTCGGAACAAGAGGAATTGTATCGTGTTGTACCCGTGGTGGAGGCGGTGCGAAGCCGTTTTGATTGTTGGATTTCTGTTGATTCCTCAAAAGCAATTGTGATGCGTGAAGCGGCAAATGTTGGAATGGATTTGATTAATGATATTCGTGCTTTGCAAGAGCCAAATGCGTTAGAAACGGCGGTAAAACTGGCTTTACCTGTTTGTATTATGCATATGCAAGGGCAACCTCGCACAATGCAGGCAAATCCTTATTATGAAAATGTCGTGCAAGATGTATTGGCTTTTTTACAAAAACGTACTAATGAATGCCTTTCTGCTGGTATTAAAAAAGAAAACTTAATTTGGGATATGGGATTTGGTTTTGGTAAGTCTGTACAGCATAATTATCAATTATTACAAAATCTGAATGAATTTTGTCAGAATGGCTATCCTGTATTAGCAGGATTATCTCGTAAATCAATGATTGGCACCGTGCTTGATAAACCTGTTGATCAAAGAGTAATTGGTAGTGTGGCAGGTGCGCTTATTGCAGCACAAAAGGGTGCAAAAATTTTACGTGTACACGATGTTGCAGCAACATCAGATATGCTCAAAATTTGGCAGGCAACAGAAAATGCCTGATGGTTTTATAACGATAAAAAATTAAAGGAATTTTATTATGGCAAATCGTAAATATTTTGGAACAGATGGTGTGCGTGGAAAAGTGGGTACTTATCCAATTACACCTGATTTCGCATTAAAATTAGGCTGGGCTGCGGGAAAAGTATTAGCTTCTCAAGGTTCTAAAATGGTTTTAATTGGTAAAGATACTCGCATTTCTGGATATATGTTGGAATCAGCCCTTGAAGCAGGTTTAGCCGCTGCGGGGTTATCTGCTGCCTTTACAGGCCCAATGCCTACACCAGCCATTGCTTATTTAACCAGAACTTTCCGTGCTGAAGCGGGTATTGTGATCTCGGCTTCACATAATCCTTATTATGATAATGGCATTAAATTCTTTTCAGCAAAAGGAACAAAATTACCTGATGAAATTGAAGAAGCCATTGAAGCGATGTTAGAGCAACCGATGGATTGTGTGGAATCTGCTGAATTAGGTAAAGCAAGCCGTATTAATGACGCAGCAGGACGCTACATTGAGTTTTGTAAAGGCACATTTCCTGCTCACTTAGGCTTGGAGGGTTATAAAATCGTGGTTGATTGTGCCAACGGTGCGACTTATCACATTGCACCTAACGTGTTGAGAGAGCTAGGTGCGGAAGTTATTGAAATAGGTACGGATCCAAATGGTTTGAACATTAATGAAAAATGTGGCGCAACGGATGTGACAGCATTGCAAGCTAAAGTCGTTGAAACGAAAGCTGACGTTGGTTTAGCTTATGATGGCGATGGTGACCGCATTATGATGGTCGATCATTTAGGAAATAAAGTCGATGGCGACCAAATTCTCTTTATTATTGCGCGTGAAGCATTGCGTTCAGGTCAATTAAAAGGCGGTGTCGTTGGCACATTAATGAGTAATATGAGCTTAGAGATTGCGTTGAAAATGCTTGGCGTTCCTTTCTTACGTGCAAACGTGGGCGACCGTTATGTGTTGGAAAAAATGGTTGAAAATGATTGGACGCTTGGTGGCGAAAATTCAGGTCATATTATCATTGCAGATAAAAATACAACGGGCGATGGCATTGTTGCGTCATTAGCTGTATTGGCGGCGATGGCTCAGCATAAATTATCATTAAATGAATTAGCGAGTGCGGTTAAATTATTCCCACAAGTGTTAATCAATGTACGTTTTACAGGTGGGGAAAATCCACTTGAAAGTGACACTGTAAAATCAGTTGCCGCAGAGGTTGAAAAACGTTTAGAAAGCAAAGGGCGTATTTTATTGCGTAAATCGGGGACGGAACCACTTATCCGTGTTATGGTGGAATGCCAAGACGCTGAACTTGCACAACAATGTGCAGAAGAAATTGCAGAAGCTGTGAAGAAAAATTAATTAATTTTTGACCGCACTTTACTAAGTGCGGTTTATTTTTATAAAGTTTTTAGGAAAGCAAAATGAACATTTTTATTATGCGTCATGGCGAAACGGACGTAATGGCTGATAGCGATAAAACTCGCCATTTAACTATTTATGGTTCTAAACAGGCTTTTTTACAAGGGCAATGGTTAAAACAGCATTTAAGTACGCTATTCATTAATTCACTAGATCGTATTTTAGTAAGCCCTTATGCCAGAGCTCAAGAAACTTTTCATCAAGTAAATCAAGCGTTTGATTTGGAGTTAGAAAATAAACTTGAGACTTGGGAGGGGATTACGCCTTATGGATATACACATTCCGTAATTGATTATTTAGAAGTGCTAAAAAACGAGGGTGTTAAATCTGTATTGATTATTTCCCATTTACCCTTAGTGGGAGAAATTGTTGCTGAATTGTATGGAAAACGAAACCCAATACCATTTTATCCTGCAACCATTGTTCAATTAATATGGGATGGCAAAAAATCAGAGATATTGATTCATCAAGCATCTCCTATAATTTATTTAAAATAAATTATTCTTTTTTTACAAAAAAATAAAATTTTTATAGCTTTTATAAAAATCATTTAAAATCAATATCTTAGGTTTTGTTTTGTGAAGTAATCTTTTTTAGAAAGGTAAAGTTTTACTATTACTATTTTTCTTTTTATGAAAATTCCCGTAAACTAAACTACATCAAAGTAATAGGGCTTTGTAATAATCAGATTATTCTATGGAGAAAATAATGAAAAAATTAACACTCGCATTAGTTTTAAGTTCAGCTTTAGCCGTGACAGGTTGTTTTGATAAACAAGAAACAAAACAAAAAGTTGAGGAAATAAAACAAACTGTAGCATCAGTTGCATCAGAAACAAAAGATGCTGCAGCAAATAAAATGGCAGAAGTAAAAGAAAAAGCACAAGAGCTTTCTACAGACGTGAAAAATAAAGCAGCAGAAAAAGTAGGAGAAATGAAAGAAGCAGCATCAGAAAAAGTAGGAGAAATGAAAGAAGCAGTATCAGAAAAAGTAGGAGAAATGAAAGAAGCTGCATCAGAAAAAGTAGGAGAAATGAAAGAAGCAGTATCAGAAAAAGTAGGAGAAATGAAAGAAGCTGCATCAGAAAAAGCAAGTGAAATGAAAGAAGCAGCATCAGAAAAAGCAAGTGAAATGAAAGAAGCTGCATCAGAAAAAGTAGGAGAAATGAAAGAAGCAGTGTCAGAAAAAGTAGGAGAAATGAAAGAAGCAGTGTCAGAAAAAGTAGGAGAAATGAAAGAAGCTGCATCAGAAAAAGCAAGTGAAATGAAAGAAGCAGCATCAGAAAAAGCAAGTGAAATGAAAGAAGCAGCATCAGAAAAAGCAAGTGAAATGAAAGAGGCTGTATCAGAAAAAGTAAGCGAAATTAAAGATGCCGTTTCAGAAAAAGCAACTCAAGCAGTAGATGCTGTTAAAGAAGCGGTAAAATAATAGGTTTAATTTAAATAACAAAATCCTTGTTAAAGAAATTTAACAGGGATTTTTTATAGATTAATTCATTTTAATTTTACAAATAATATCCCGCCATTGAGCTATATACCGCATTTTCACTTTGCAACACTTGATATTTTGCATTCAAAATTGCAAGTTGTGATGATTTTTCCGTATTGGCTGCAACTAACCATTCGCGTAATCCTGACACGCCCGCATTATAGCGATTTCGATAATATTGTGTGATACGTTGATTGTAACTATGGGTTTGCTGTAAATTACTTAATGTACTTTGCGCTTGGGTAAACGCGAAATAGTTGGTATCCACATTATTGAGGGCCGTGGTAATACGTTGTTCGTAATTTAAACGCGCGGTTTCATAATCCGCTTCAGAAATTTTAACGTTCCATTTTACGCTGTTCCAATTTAAGAATGGCAAGCTAATTCCGACTGTGCCAGCAGCCACAGGGTTATGTAACGCCGTGCCAACAGTACTTGCGGTTGAAGATAGACTTCCACCTAAATTAACTTCTGGGAACCAACTTTTTTGAGTTGCTTTCGCATTTTTGAATGCGCTACTTAAACGGAATTGTGCTGCTTTTACATCAGGACGATTTGCAATTACAGACACAGGCACGTTTAAGTTTACGCCTGCCGTTTTCACATTCATAATATGTGGGAAAGTGATATTTAATGCTTCATTTGGTTTTAAGTTGAGAAGATTACGAAGCGTTTGTTCTGCTGTTTTGCGTTGGGTTTCAAAATTTAATTTGTTATTACGCACAGTTAATATGGCTTGTTGTGCTTGATCAACGCTAGCTGCATCAGCCACACCTTGGGCTAAACGCATTTGCATAATATTGCCAATATCCGTGTAATATTTGATTGTTTCATCGGTTGTGCTAATTGCATCATTTAAATACGCAATTTGATAATAAATTGTTATCACAGAATTGATTAATGATAAACGAACTGATTCCATATCTTCAGCGGTTGCTTTATGCGACCATTCCGCAGCATCAGCGGCATTGGCTAAACGTTGCCACAGATCCAATGTATAGCTCACATTTAAAGAACCTTTGTGTGAAATAGCGGAGTTTGCACTGGTATCAATAGGGCGTTGTGCGCCTGATGTTGTCGAGCCATTAAAGGCGGGCACTAAATTTGCCCCCACCAAATTCGCACTATAAAGTGCACGATTTACCGCTATAGCAGCTTTGGCTAAATCTTTATTGTTTGTTAAAGCTTGCTCTATAACACGATTTAATTGCGCATCGTTATATAATGACCACCAATTTTCTTTTACATTATATTGCTTAGTAATTGCTTCATATTGCTTATAATCTTCAAGGCTTGCTTGATAAGAATCGCCAATATTGGCACATCCCACTAATGCACCAGACATCAACAAAGCAAGCGTGATATTTTTCATTTTAAACATTGAATTTTCCTTTCTACGAACTAAAAAGTGCGGATGATTTTAACCGCACTTTTTTATTTATAAAATAAATATTGTGACCATTATTTATAATGAACATTTGTTCATTGGCAGGTATTTTAAAGTTAAATAGTAGAATTTGCACGAAAAAATCGTATTTCCTTTACATATCAATTTATTTAAAGTAGAGTTAGGCTCCCATTTATTTTAATGCTAGGAGTATATAAAATGTTTTATTATAATTCTGCAAGCAAGCAAGCAAGCAAGCAAGCAAGCAAGCAAGCAAGCAAGCAAGCAAGCAAGCAAGCAAGCAAGCAAGCAAGCAAATTTTAATTAAACTTTCACCTATTGCAATTGCTTTTATTGCAATATCTTCAAATTATTCTTATGCCGCACCAATTACTGAAGGTGAACACGAGGCGATCAATAAATCAAGACAGGATAATTCAGTAGATCCTCTTTTTAATATAGAAAATGGAAAATTAGCTGTTGTTAATGGCGCATCTGATATAGATTTAGGCGAAAACGAACATTTAGCCCGCTTAAATGGGGGTACGCTGGAATTAAAGGCAGAAAAAACAGCACCCGGTCGTATCAACTTTGCTGATGGTTCAAATCAAGTGAGTTTCGGTGATAAAAAATCCATCGTTAAAATTGAAAATTATCACTTGAGCAGTGAGGAACAAAGCGAAGGTAGGACTACAACCAAAACCATTTTTTCAGCAACAAATGGTCATGAATCTCATGAACTACACTTAAATAATGTTTCCACTAAGCTAAAAAACCTTTTAATTGACTATCGTTATAATCCAAATGCGAAAGTGTTTATTAAAAACGATAAAGCGTATGAAGTTGAAACGAAAGGATTTGCATTGATTTACGCCAATAAAGGTGAAATTAATGGTGGGACTTATATAGGTGATAAGGTAGTAATTCAAGCTGAGAAAAATATAGATTTTACTATTAATAATGCAACACTGCGTTCTTCCGTAGTTCCTATTAGTATGAACTATAAATATTCAAGTCAAAATGACCATATAGGAGGAAAATTAACAATTAATGATTCTGTCATAACAGTATCAGACAAAGAAAGGACAAACGATAGTATATATCCCGCTATATGGGTGATTGACTATGATACGACATTAACCATTAATCGTTCTACAATAACAGGGGAAGATAAAGCTGCAGCTGTTGGTTTACGTGGTATCTATCCAAATGGACACAATAAACTAACAAAAATCTTTATTAATGATTCTCTTATTGATACGGGATCAGCCTTTGGGTTTAATGGTTCTACTATTAGTCAGTATGATCTTTCTCCTAGAACAATTGAACTAATCAATACGATAATGACTGATAAAGTTAAATATCTTCTAGGGGATACTGAGGGTTGGTCTCAACCTCATGATATTCCACTAGAGATTATCGCTAAAAATAACAGTAAATTATCAGGTGCTTTCAACTATTATTATAATGATTATCAGAATCGTTTGACCTTAAAATCTCATTCGGAATGGAAAGTCAAAGGCCATGGAGAGAATAATCGTTTTTTTAATCAATTAAAAAAATTAACCCTAGATGAAGGTAAAGTTTACTTTGCAGGGAAAGATATCGAATTAAGGGTGATAGATAAAGTCAGTGGCAATGGAATATTTGGGCTTTATGCAGATTTAAGCACGGATGATGTTAATCTAGCCAAAAACACCCTTACATTTCAAGAGGGCTGGGAGGGGAATTTTGAAGTTGAAATCTATGATGTGGGCGATGGCTCCTTTAAAAAAGCACATGGCAAACAGCTTATCAATATCCCTCAAAACAATGATGCCCACGCAACTTTCTATCGTCGCCACTTAAAAGGCGTTGAGGAATTAGTGTTGAGTAAATGCCCAACAGGGTGGTGTACTTACGTAAAACCACGTACAGAAAGTGTGGTTTATGCGGCAAATTCAGAGGCAGCAAATAACATGTTTACTTTGCGTTTATATGACCGTCTCGGCAATGTGTTTATGCAACCTAATAAAAGCCAAGCAGTCTGGCTTCGTACAATTCGCTCAACCCATAACCAACAACTCATCGGTGGAGAAAGTAGGCTTCAAGGCGTGCGGAATGGTGTGCAACTTGGTGGCAATCTCTACCACAAACAAACGCCTCACGGTAATGTGTTAGCGGGATTAATGGCAGGCTATGCCAAATATCAATCAACGGCAGTTAATCATGAAACCGCTATCGTGGTAAACGGTCAAGTGAAAGGTTATAGTCTTGGTGTATATGGCACTTGGTATCAAAATAACGAAAATCACACGGGCGCTTATGTCGATAGCTGGTTAAACTACAATTGGTTTAAAAACCGTGTTTCGGGCAATAAATTCCGCGAAGAATATGGTAGCCGCGGTCTCACTGCCTCCATTGAAGCAGGTTATAATTTCTTAGTATTAGATAAAACTGCAACAAACGGTAACCAATATCGCGTTTATATTCAGCCTCAATTGCAAATGCGCTATATGGCAGTAAAAGGTCATCATGTCGAGCAAAACGGTACGCAAATAAAACCACTCGGACAAGATAATTTACAAAGTCGGGCTGGAATTAAAGCGTATTTAGACGCTAAATTCATCAATCATATCGAAGTTGCGCCTTTTGTGGCGATAAATAGCCTCTACCAAAACAAAGGTTTTGGCGTATCAATGGACGGCGAAAAACGATTGATTGATAATAATAAGAAAGCGTTTGAGTTTGAAATGGGTGCCGATGTTAAACTAAAAGATAAGGTTAAACTTTGGGCTTCATTCGCTACGCAATCAGGAAAACATCGTGACAAAAATAAACAAGGTCAAATGGGCTTGAAATTTGAGTTTTAATCATTCGAGCTGAAAATCCGAGTAAATCGTCACAATCTTGTAATCTAAGCGGTGAAATTCACCGCTCTTTCAAAACCTTCCATTATCCCTTAAGAAATTTAAATCAAACTCTCATCAATTCCATCTAATACTGTATCTTGAGAAAGCAGTGAATAGCTTTCACTTTCTTTAATGACATTACCAAATATTAGAGAGTATAATCGAAAGCAAAGTTCCCTAGGGCAAATATTTTCTCGTTCTATCTGCGACAAACCAATGATTTTTCGTATTATTCTTTTACTTTTTAAGGACTTGGTATTATCATTACTCGGTTTTTTATTTTATAGAGAAAAGAGAAGCAGGGGAAACTATGCAACATCTGAACGAGCTTGTTGAGAAAGCGAAATTAGCGATTGAATCCATTCAGGATAAAAGTTTAACGGCTTTGGATGAAATCCGTGTCGAATATTTTGGTAAGAAAGGGCATTTTACTCAATTAATGCAAGAATTGCGTAACGTGTCAGCTGAAGAACGTCCAGCTATGGGCGCAAAAATTAACGAAGCAAAACAAGCTGCGTTAGAATTTTTAAATGCAAAAAAAGCGGAGTGGGAACAGGCTGAACTTAACGCAAAATTAGAAAAAGAACGTGTTGATGTCAGTTTACCAGGTCGCAAAGTTGAAACCGGTGGCTTACACCCAGTTACCATGACGATTAATCGTGTAACAAAATTTTTCTCAGAACTTGGCTTTTCAGTTGAAAACGGCCCTGAAATTGAAAGTGATTATTACAACTTCGATGCTTTAAATATTCCTAAACATCATCCAGCACGTGCGGATCACGATACTTTCTGGTTTAATCCAGAATTATTACTCCGCACTCAAACCTCTGGCGTGCAAATTCGTACTATGGAAAAAATGCAGCCACCAATTCGCATTATGGCTCCAGGACGTGTATATCGTAATGACTACGATCAAACGCACACGCCAATGTTCCACCAAATTGAACTCCTTTATGTGGATAAAAAAGCAAATTTCACAGAATTGAAAGGTTTATTGCACGATTTCTTACGCGCTTTCTTTGAAGAAGATTTACAAGTGCGTTTCCGCCCATCTTATTTCCCATTCACAGAGCCTTCAGCCGAAGTGGATGTGATGGGTAAAAACGGTAAATGGTTAGAGGTGTTGGGTTGCGGTATGGTGCACCCAAATGTTTTGCGTAATGTTGGTATTGATCCGAATGAATATTCTGGTTTTGCCGTGGGAATGGGCGTTGAGCGTTTAACAATGTTACGTTATAACGTAACAGATTTACGTTCGTTCTTTGAAAACGACTTACGTTTCTTAAAACAATTTAAGTAATTTCTCGGATTTGAATTAAAAGGATAACAACAAATGAAATTTAGTGAACAGTGGGTAAGAGAATGGGTGAACCCTGCGGTGTCCACCGAGCAATTATGCGAGCAAATTACCATGCTTGGCTTAGAAGTAGATGGTGTGGAAAGCGTTGCGGGTACATTTAATGGTGTCGTTGTTGGTGAAGTGGTGGAATGTGCACAACATCCAGATGCAGATAAATTACGTGTAACTAAAGTGAACGTAGGCGGTGATCGTTTATTGGATATCGTGTGTGGCGCACCAAATTGTCGTCAAGGCTTAAAAGTGGCTTGTGCAACAGAAGGTGCGGTATTACCTGGCGATTTCAAAATTAAGAAAACTAAATTACGTGGTCAGCCATCAGAAGGGATGCTTTGTTCATTTTCTGAATTAGGTATTGATGTTGAAGCGGATGGTATTATTGAATTGCCACTTGATGCACCAATTGGTACTGATTTACGTGAATATTTAGCTTTAGATGATAATGCCATCGAAATTAGCTTAACGCCAAACCGTGCGGATTGTTTGAGCATCGCAGGTATTGCGCGTGAAATTGGCGTGGTAAATAAACAACTCGTAAATCAACCGCACTTTGAAGCAGTGCCAGCAACAATTTCTGATAAAGTTCAAATTGATTTACAAGCACCAGAAGCCTGCCCTCGTTATTTATTACGTGTGATAAAGAACGTCAATGTAAAAGCACCATCGCCAATGTGGATGCAAGAAAAATTGCGTCGTTGTGGTATTCGCTCTATTGATCCTATTGTTGATATTACTAACTATATTTTGCTTGAGCTTGGTCAGCCAATGCACGCATTTGATGCAGCTAAAGTCACACAACCTGTTCAAGTTCGCTTCGCGAAAGAGGGGGAGGAATTAGTATTATTAGATGGCTCAATCGCAAAACTTCAATCAAATACTTTATTAATTGCCGACCAAAATGGGCCTTTAGCAATGGCAGGGATCTTTGGTGGTGCAGCGAGTGGCGTGAATAGCGAAACGAAAGATGTCATTTTAGAATCCGCATTTTTCTCTCCATTAGCGATTGCAGGCCGTGCAAGACAATATGGTTTACATACTGATGCATCACACCGTTTTGAGCGTGGTGTGGATTTTGAATTAGCCCGTAAAGCAATGGAACGAGCAACCGCATTATTACTTGAAATCTGTGGTGGAGAAGCTGGGGAAATTTGCGAAGCAAGCAGTGAAACTCATCTTCCTAAAGTCAATACAGTTCAACTTCGCCGTAGTAAATTAGATGCACTTTTAGGTCATCATATTGAAACAGAAAGCGTAACAGAAATTTTCCACCGTCTTGGTTTCGATGTTACTTATGCAAATGATATTTGGACTGTAACTTCTGCAAGCTGGCGTTTTGATATTGAAATCGAAGAAGATTTAATTGAGGAAGTGGCGCGTATTTATGGTTATAACAGCATTCCAAACAATGCGCCATTAGCGCATCTCCGCATACGTGATCACAAAGAATCTGATTTAGATTTAGCTCGAATTAAGACCGCACTTGTGGATACTGATTATCAAGAAGCCATTACTTATAGCTTTGTGGATCCAAAAATTCAAAATTTATTACATCCACATCAAGAAGCACTTGTATTGCCAAATCCTATTTCTGTGGAAATGTCAGCAATGCGTGTGTCTTTAATCAGCGGTTTATTAGGTGCGGTGCTTTATAACCAAAATCGCCAACAATCTCGTGTTCGTTTATTTGAAACTGGATTACGTTTTGTACCAGATGCCAATGCTGAATTTGGTGTACGTCAAGAATTTGTTTTAAGTGCGGTGATTACTGGAACGGCAAAATCTGAACATTGGGCAGGTAAAGCAGAGTCTGTAGATTTCTTTGATCTTAAAGGCGATTTAGAATCAGTACTTTCTTTAACAGAAGGTGGTAATAGAGTTCGTTTTGTTGCAAAACAATTTGATGCATTACACCCTGGACAATCTGCTGTTATTGAATTAGATGGTCAAGAAATTGGTTTTATTGGTGCAATTCATCCATCTATTAGCCAAAAACTTGGCTTAAATGGCAAAACTTTTGTATTTGAAATTCTTTGGAATGCAATTGCGGCACGTAATGTGGTGCAAGCAAAAGAAATTTCTAAATTCCCAGCAAACCGTCGTGATTTAGCTTTAGTTGTCGCGGATAGCGTACCAGCAGGGGAATTAATCGCAGCCTGTAAACAAGCAGGCGGCGAAAAATTGGTGCAAGTGAACTTGTTCGATGTATATCAAGGTGTGGGCGTCGCTGAAGGCTATAAGAGTTTAGCGATTAGCTTAACAGTCCAAGATAATGAAAAAACACTTGAAGATGAAGAAATTAATGCAGTGATTTCAGCAGTATTAGCGGAGGTAAAACAACGCTTTAATGCTGAATTAAGGGATTAATATGGCTACGATAACTAAACTTGATATTATTGAATATTTAAGTGATAAATATCACTTATCTAAACAAGATACGAAAAATGTGGTGGAGAACTTTTTAGAAGAGATTCGTTCATCGCTAGAATCTGGTCATGATGTAAAATTATCAGGATTTGGTAATTTTGAACTACGTGATAAGTCATCTCGCCCAGGGCGTAACCCGAAAACTGGTGATGTTGTGCCAGTTTCTGCTCGCCGAGTAGTGACATTTAAACCAGGGCAAAAGTTACGTGCTCGTGTAGAAAAAACTAAATAGCAAGGAACAAAAAGTGCGGTGAATTTCTACCGCACTTTTCATATGAAAAGGTATGAAAGTATATAAATCATTTTTAATCGCTATTGCCTCGTTGTTTTTATTCGCTTGTTCTAGTTTTCAAAACGATGATTATGCGATGAACTATAAAGGTCAAATCGGCGATCCTATTATGGCCATAGCCATGTTGAGCGAACAACAACATGAATGGGCGGGCACACCTTATGTGCTTGGCGGTATTTCGCATCGAGGCGTAGATTGTTCTGGATTTGTGCAGAAAACTTTCTTCGATCGTTTTAATCTTCGTTTGCCTAGAAGCACTGTTGAACAAGCTAATTATGGTAAACATGTACGCAAAGAAGAGATTCAAATTGGCGATTTAATTTTCTTTAAAACTGGCAGAGGCCCTAATGGTTATCATGTGGGGATTTATGTAAAAGAAGATAAATTCCTTCATGCTTCCACCAGAGGGGGAGTCGTCTATTCTTCAATGAATAACCCTTATTGGTCGAAAGCCTTCTGGCAAGTCAGACGGATTTAGAAAATATAATGCTGGAATTTTCCAGCATTTTTTATTCATTTTTAAACTGACAAAAATAAAAACCATCAAATTTATCTTCAATTATCATTTTTGTGATCCACCTCACAATCTTAATATGACAATTATCATAACCCTTTAGAGGGCGTTATATTATCTTTATGCGTGGCGTACTTGGCGGGTATTTTGTGTATTTTGAACAACGTATGTGGCGTCGTAAAGATTACAAACTCGTATTTAATGCGATCGATGTGTGTGAACTTTATGACATACGTAATGATCCTGAAGAAATGCACAATTTGTTTTATGATCCGCAATACAACAGCATAAAAAAAGAGATGTTGGAAGAAATGCGCACCGAGATGAAACGTTTGAATGATCCACTGGAAAATTGGGTTTATCGAATTATTGACGAAATTTAACCAAAGTCGTAGATTAAGGGCGTATTTGATACGCCCTTTGTTATCTCTTTACCTTATTTATCTTTTAAAATCACAGGAATAAACATGAAAACAACATTACTAAAAACACTTACACCAGAACTTCATCTTGTTCAACATAATGATATTCCCATTCTTCATCTAAAACACGCTGTTGGTACAGCAAAAATAGCCTTACAAGGCGCGCAACTTCTTAGCTGGCAACCACAAGGCGTGGCTCAAGATGTATTATGGCTAAGTGAAGTAGAACCATTTGAAAATGGCAACGCTATTCGTGGTGGTGTACCGATTTGTTATCCTTGGTTTGGTGGCGTAAAACAACCTGCACACGGCACAGCTCGTATTCGCTTATGGCAGTTGAGTCATTACGATATTTCATCACATAAAGTGCGGTTAGAATTTGAGTTGTTTTCTGATTTAAACATTATCGAAGCTAAAATTGTAATGGTATTTACAGACAAATGTCATTTAACTTTCACACATTATGGCGAAGAACCTGCACAAGCCGCATTGCATACCTATTTCAATATTGGGGATATTAATCGAGTGGAAGTACAAGGTTTACCTGGAACTTGTTTTAATAGCTTAAACCAACAACAAGAAAACGTTCCGTCACCGCGTCACATTTCTGAAAATGTTGATTGCATTTATTCCGCAGAAAAAATGCAGAATCAAATCGTAGATAAAAGTTTAAATCGTACAATTGCACTGCATCATCATAATGCAAGCCAATTTGTCCTTTGGAATCCTTGGCACAAAAAGACGAGTGGAATGACTGAAACAGGCTATCAAACAATGTTGTGCTTAGAAACAGCTCGCATTCATCATTTACTTGAATTTGGCGAAAGTTTAAGCGTAGAAATTTCGCTTAAAGGCTAAATTTTGTTGCATAAGTGGTGTGAATACTATAAAATCCGCAAGATTTTTCCCGTTCCTTAACGGGCAACAAATTTGAAATCTTTTATTTTTAGCGAAAAGATTTTTACTATTAACCAATAGAAGGAATACGATTATTAAAACCGTAAAAAAAGCGCCGGCAGTAAATCGCCCAAACCGTATCAATGAAGAGATTCGTGTAAAAGAAGTTCGTTTAATTGACCAAGATGGTGAACAAGCAGGGATTGTTTCTATTCAACAAGCCCTAGAAATGGCAGAAAAAGCAGAACTTGATCTTGTTGAAATTAGCCCAAATGCTGAACCGCCTGTTTGCCGTATTATGAACTACGGTAAATTCCTTTACGAAAAAAGTAAAACCGCTAAAGAACAAAAGAAAAAACAAAAAGTTGTGCAAGTTAAGGAAATTAAATTCCGTCCAGGCACAGACGAAGGTGACTATCAAGTTAAATTACGCAGCTTAATCCGTTTCTTAGAAGACGGTGACAAAGCAAAAATTACCGTGCGTTTCCGCGGTCGTGAAATGGCTCACCAAGACATCGGTTTTGACGTGTTAGAGCGCGTAAAAAATGATTTAGCTGAAATTTCTGTCGTTGAATCTGCACCAGGTAAATTAGAAGGCCGTCAGGCTGTAATGGTGTTAGCACCGAAGAAAAAATAAGAATTTTGCTGAGATTTCTCAGCAAATCTTTTTGTTTAAGTTTGACTTAAATGAAAAGACAACTGCACGTTGGGCAAACTACGCAGCCTAACTGCTTTTGAAAAGGCAATTTAATTTGCCTTATGATGGAAATGATCAGTGCTTCCAAGTAACTTTTTAAGTTCGCCTGATTATGTTGTTTTAAACGAAAAATGCGGAGTTATTTTAACAATGCCTAAAATCAAAACAGTACGCGGCGCAGCGAAGCGCTTCAAAAAAACTGCTTCTGGTGGTTTCAAGCGTAAACAATCTCACTTACGTCATATTTTGACTAAAAAAACAACTAAACGTAAACGTCATTTACGTCATAAATCAATGGTTGCGAAAGCAGACCAAGTTTTAGTAGTAGCTTGCTTACCATACGCATAAGCCGTTATTTAAGCAAAACGTACGATTAGTTCATTTTAGAAAAATATTACATAGGAGATTAAATAATGGCTCGTGTAAAACGTGGTGTTATTGCAAGAGCACGCCATAAGAAAGTTCTTAAGGCTGCTAAAGGTTATTATGGTGCACGTTCACGCGTGTATCGCGTTGCTTTCCAAGCGGTGATCAAAGCTGGTCAATACGCATATCGTGACCGTCGTCAACGTAAACGTCAATTCCGTCAATTATGGATTGCACGTATCAACGCTGCGGCTCGTCAAAATGGTTTATCTTACAGCAAATTCATCAACGGCTTGAAAAAAGCATCTGTTGAAATCGACCGTAAAATCCTTGCTGATATCGCTGTATTCGACAAAGTAGCGTTCGCTGCATTAGTTGAAAAAGCAAAATCTGCACTTTAATTTTTTAAAGTTTAGATAAAGAAGAATTAGGACGCTGAAAAGCGTCCTTTTTTTGCATTTGTGACTTCAAATTTTGTAAAATAATGCCATTAGTTCTCATCTGTTAAAATCTATGGTCGAAAAGATCCCACTGAATCCCATCACGTTGCCTTTAAATCAAATTAGTTTAATTGAAGCATCGCTGATACAGGGAAAATATTTGCTAGTTTTAGAGTATAATTTGCTGTCATATAATTATATATAAAACTTTGTATTATCTGATTTTTTAAAAAAAGACATCTAGCAAGTGGCTAAAAATTTTCAATATAATTATTCAATGATTTTTTCATTCTTATTTTACTATTTTTCAAATTTACTCAAATTTTTTTTAATAATCTTATCCACTTCTTTATGAGTTGCATAAGAAGGAGTAAGTTTATTAAGAATATCTATGTTATTCTGTGTTTGTTTTAAGTTATTTTTTCTAAGATGATATTGTGCTTCATGATTTTCACTATGGTTATAGTAATTGTGATCTCTCATTTAATTCTCCTTGTATTGAGTTAAAAATAAAATTATTTAATGTATTATAGTCAATTTTTAAATTCAGCATTCATTGTTATAGCACCTTTAGGCTGGAGAAAAATACTGTGCATTTTCCCTGATGGTAAGAAGCAGCAACTATAGAGACGATATTAGCGATATTGATTTAATAAATCAATATCTTGTGCTAAAAATCACCACATTAATTCGCCCTGTAGATGATGAAGCTATAGTGAATTATCTACAGGCCTTAATGGGAAACGATCGAATCTATATTTTATTTAGACATTTTTCAATAGAACATCACTTTTTTTCTTGAATCAGGACTTCTAACATAAATAAGTAAAATGTACGTAGATAAAACAAACAGAATAAATGCCAAAATACCAAAAAGGCTAAAGCCTGCAGATCCACTTAGATTTTGTATAGACGTAAAAATATGTTCACCCAAGAAACGTAAGGTGAAATAAGCACCTATAACTCTGATAATTAATGAGATGATGAAATAAGGCATTAAACTTTCACCATACTTAACGGTAGCTTGGCAACCTCTGCAAACCTTAATACCTCTTTCTGACTCTGTAAAACAGAATGGGCATTTAATAATTTCATTTTTATTATTAGTCATGCTGACTCCTTTCTATCTAACTAAGTTGATATTATATATAAATGTAGGTTTTTCTATCAAGTTGTAAGCTTAGTCTTGAACATAGATAATCTTTACATTTTATTGACATTTTAACCTAACCATTCAATAAAACGATAAAATAGCACGTTACAACGTGTTATCTAGCCTTATTTTGTCTTGTTTTGCTAGTACTTGTAACTTGTGTATAACTGTGTGATTTATTTAATCCGTAGTTTCCGCTAACCCGATAACTAATTTCGCATAATGTATATTATGTTAAATTATAAAAATGCAAAGTAACTTTAATTATAGGTTATAAAGAGATTATTTCTCCTCTCTTAATTAGTTATTTAATCAAATCATCACAGATAAGATGAACGAGTAAATTAATTTAGAGCCATACTATGACGTTTATTTACATTCATGGGTGTGAAAGTGCTGCAGCATTTAAAGATTTATGCTTGATTGATAAAGATTTAGGTGATTTAGCCACTGCTACATAATCTAAATAATATAAGTTTCCTGTTTAGAACTTTTAACTTATAAATAAAATACGTTTTCCATCAAGCAATCAAACTCCATAGTAAAAGTTTAGATGGGTGAAAAACTACCAAGCTGTGTTTTTTATGTATCTAAGTTCTCCACTAGCCCACTATTTTCGATTTTCTGATGTGTTATTTACTACCGTGTCAGCTAATACTTGCAACGTGTATTATCATTGAATTTCTTTATTATTTTTTTGATATGACAAAGCGTTTAGGTATGATAAATGAAAAACTACTACCCTTCGTTTCAGTACTTTCAATATTTAAATGAGAATGATATTGTAATAAAGTATGCTTCACAATAGCTAGTCCTAAACCACTTCCACCAGTTAAATGGCTACGAGATTCATCAACTCTATAAAAACGTTCTGTTAAATGTGGAATATGCTGTGGTGATATGCCAACACCATTATCTATCACGTTAAATTTAATACCCTGTTCACAAGTTTCCCATTGAATTTGAATATGACACTGTTTACCAGAATGCTTAATAGCATTATAAATTAAATTTGAAACGGCACTTCTTAGTTGAAATTCATTTCCAAAAATAATGATATTAGGCTGAATAATAAATTCAATGTGATGATTATAAGTATTTAATATATCTGTATCTTTTCTTAAAGAATTTATCATGGCTGACATATCAAATGTACGAAAATCCTTATCTGAAGTTGTTTCTATTTTTGCTAAAAAATTAAATTGTTGTAATAGATGTTCCATTCGTTGGCTTTGCTCTTGCATTGCAAAAATAGCTTTTTTTTGTAGAGGGTTCTGAGTATTATTATCTGCAAGAATTTCTAAGTAACCTTGTAATACGGTTAATGGAGTACGTAGCTCGTGATTAATGTTACTCAAGAATTTTTGGCGTGAATTAAGTAAATTAATCATATCTGTAATATCTCGAGCGACAACTAAAATCATATGAGAATTATAAGCGTGCGACTGCACCTCAATATAACGTTGATTATAAGTTAATAGTACTAACGGTCGTCTTTTTTTTGACTGAAAAAAATAATGTTTAAATTGTTCATAAAAAATAGCATCAAAAATATTTTTCTGGACTTTTTTATTCCAACAAAAATCAAACATCTGTTGCGCAATAGAATTACACCAAGAAATATTACCATTATGCTGACAGATAATAATTGCATCTGGTAAATACTTAATATTTTTATTTATTTGAGATAACAAACGTAAACTTGCACATTTTTCTTTGTAAATTCGATGACGATGGTAGGCTTCAGTTTGAGAGAATGTTCCTAATTGTAATAAAGAGAATTTATTATCTTGCTTTAAATTGAGATATTTGAGTAAACGATATTCATTAATATGATGCCAAGCTAAAATTAATAAAAGTATTATTGCAAACCAAAGAATAAAATCAGAAGTAAATAAGGAAATAATGATTGCCAAATTTATTTCAACAATAAAATTCAATATTTTTTTCATTGTTTATCTCGTAAATAACTAGAAAATCGATAACCGGATCCTCGAACTGTTTGGATGTAATGTTCACATTGAAAAGGGGCTAAATTGCGGCGTAAACGGCGAATATAGCTATCAACAGTGCGATATTCAACTTCTAGATCATTATGCCAAATACGATTTAACAATTGTTCTCTAGAATAAACTTTTTCAGGGTGCCTCATAAAAAAATGTAACAATTTAAATTCTGTACTACTTAAATTAATTTCCTGCTGTTGGAAAAACACTCTCTGAGCATTTTCATCAATGGAAAGTTCATCGATTTGTATAAATTGACTTTGTTGTTCATAAATTCTCCTCCATACTGCCTCAATGCGAGCTAATAAAATTTGAGGTGAAAAAGGTTTAGTGATGTAGTCATCAGCCCCTGCATTTAAACAGGCAATACAATCTTCTTCTGTACTTTTAGCTGTGAGCATAATAATGGGAATCGCAGCATAGCTTTCTTGCTTTTTAATATACTGTATAAATTGTATACCTGAACGACCAGGTAGCATCCAATCTAATAATATTAGTTTAGGATTTTCTTTTATCTTGTTTATCGCTGTTTTGAAATCGCTCGCTTCAATCACATCATAGTATTTTTGAGATAAAAACAGTGCGATCATTTCACGGATTGCACATTCATCTTCAACTATCAGAATTTTTCTCGTCATAATACTCCTTCATTTGATTTATGGCATAAAAGTGAAGTGAGAAATAATACATTCTCACCAAACTTTTACTTTTTAACTACCCCATTTTACCGCGAATATAATCTTCTGTACGTTGTATCTTAGGTCTATCAAAAATTTGTTGTGTTTGACCAAATTCAACTAATTCACCCAAATACATAAATGCCGTATAGTCGGAGCAACGTGTAGCTTGTTGCATATTATGAGTTACCATAACCACAGTATAATCTTGTTTTAACTCCGTAATGAGTTCTTCAATTTTCATAGTCGAAATAGGATCTAATGCCGAACAAGGTTCATCGAGCAACAACACACTAGGTTTAATAGCAATTCCTCGAGCAATGCACAAGCGTTGCTGTTGTCCGCCAGATAAACTATCACCGCTTTTATGTAATTTATCTTTCACTTCATTCCAAAGAGCGGCCTTAGTCAATGCCCATTCTACTCGTTCATTCATCTTTTCTTTTGATAATTTTTCAAACAAACGAACACCGAATGCAATATTATCATAAATCGACATTGGAAATGGCGTTGGTTTTTGGAAAACCATACCAACCTTAGCACGAATCAGAGAAATATCCATCTTTGTTGTGAGTAAATTTTCACCGTCTAAATTAATTTCACCAGTAGCTTTTTGATTTGGATATAGCTCAAACATCCGATTAAAACTCCGCAATAAAGTAGATTTACCGCAACCTGAAGGACCAATAAAGGCAGTCACTTTATTCTTAGCGATACGTAAATTAATGTTTTTTAATGCATGAAAATCCTCATAGTAGAAATTTAGATTTTGCACAGCTATTTTGGTTTCTTGTAGACTAATCATATTGCCTCATTATTTTTTATGTTGAAAGAAGAGTCGAGTGAAAATGTTTAAGCAAAGCACAAATAATGTTACTAGAGCTGCACCTGCCCAAGCTAGATTATTCCAATCTGTAAAAGGACTTGCTGCATATTGATAAATAACTACAGGTAAATTTGCGATAGGTTCATTCATATTCCAAGATAGAAATTGATTAGACAGTGCGGTAAATAATAGCGGTGCAGTTTCTCCTGAAATTCGTGCAACTGCCAATAGCACGCCAGTTAAAATCCCTGATTTAGCTGCTCGATAACAAATCATCATAATAACTTGCCATTGAGAGCAACCAAGAGCTGCCGCTGCTTCACGTAAATTATTTGGTACAAGTAATAACATATTGTCCGTAGTGCGTACCACGATAGGAATAAGCAATAAAGCTAATGCGAATGCTCCAGCCCACCCTGAAAAATGCTCGATTTTTGATACATATAAGCTGTAAACAAACAAACCAATAATAATAGAAGGGGCAGAAAGAAGAATATCATTAAGAAAACGGGTAATTTGTGCGAAACGGCTATAACGACCATATTCTGCCAAATATGTCCCTGCCAATACCCCCATAGGAGTACCTATCAATGTACCCGCACCGACAATAAAAAACGAACCAATCAGTGCATTTAACAATCCCCCTTTTTCATTAGGGGCAGGGGTAGATTGTGTGAATAAATCAATTGATAAAGCTGGAATGCCTTTGGTAATTAGAGTGAATAATATCCAACACAACCAAAATAAGCCGATAATTACTGAAATATAGGAAAGCCCTAACATTAATTTATTGTGTGTTTTACGCCAATAAAAACGCAAGTTTTGATTAGTTTTCATCTTATTTCCCTTTTGTTTGTTGCATTTTTGTAATCATTAATCTTGATAAAATCAATACCATAGTTGTGATAACAAAGAGGAGTAATCCTAATTCCATCAATGCAGATTTTTGTAATCCACCTGCTTCATTAAATTCGTTAGCAATAGCAGATGCGATTGAGGTAGAAGGTGAAAATAAGGAATTAGGCAATTGAAACGCATTACCTATAATAAAAGTGATAGCCATTGTTTCGCCCAATGCTCTTCCCAATCCTAGCATCACACTCCCAACAAGCCCTATTCTAGTGTGTGGTACAATCACTTGTCGAACCACTTCCCAAGTGGTTGCACCTAATCCATAAGCACCTTCTTTTAACATTGGAGGTACTACACTAAAGACATCCCGCATTACGGATGCAATAAAAGGAATGATCATTATGGCAAGCACTAATCCAGCCGTAAATAAACCAACACCAAAAGGTACGCCAGAAAAAAATAACTCTAATCCAGGTAAATTACCCAAATTGTCAATTAGTACAGGCTGAATATGTTCTTGAAATAATGGAACGAAAACAAACAACCCCCACATTCCGTAAATAATAGAAGGAATTGCAGCTAGCATTTCAATTGCAATGCTTATAGGACGTTTTAGCCAATTGGGAGCTAGCTCCGTTAAAAAGATCGCAATACCAAATGAAATGGGTACTGCGATAAATAATGCGATACTCGCCGTAATAAGCGTACCTAAAATAGGAATAATTGCCCCATATTGTTCTTGTACAGGGTCCCAATATGTTTCTAATAGAAAACTCCCACCAAAACGTTTAATACTCTCCCAACTTCCTATGACTAAAGAAATTAAAATAGCAGCAAGCAAAATAAACACAAGCAAAGCAAACAATGCCGTAGTGTGTTTGAATAATGATTCAATCCATGTTTGATTAAAATATTTCCGACTTTTTGTGAGCATAAGTATTTTCCAAAATTATTTAAGATAACCGCACTTTATTAATGTCAAGTGCCAGGTTTTGTATAAAGTGCGGTATAAAATAAAGAGATTTTATTGTTTTAGCTCTGTTTTCCATTGACTTTTAATGGTAGCTACCACATCAGCAGGAATTGGCACATAATCTAATTCAGTTGCCGCATCTTGCCCTCTTGAGAATGCCCAATCAAAAAAGGCTAATACATTTTTAGTTGTTTCAGGATTGTCAGAATATTTATTTAATAAAATAAAACTCGCTGCCGTAATTGGCCAAGATTTTTCCCCCGTTTCATTGGTTAATATAACACCCATTCCCGCCTTTTCGTGCCATTTTGCGTGACTTGCAGCTGCCATGAAACTTTCATTAGAAGGCTGTACAAATTGCCCTGCTTGATTTTGTAATGAAATCCAAGCAAGCTGATTTTGTTTGGCATAGGCATACTCTACATAACCAATGGTGTATTTCATTTGGCGAACATAAGAAGCAATTCCCTCATTCCCCTTTCCACCTTGACCTGTTAACCACTTCACTGATTTACCTTCACCAACTTGATTTTTCCAATCGTTCGAAATTTTAGATAGATAATTAGTGAAGCCAAATGTTGTTCCAGAGCCGTCTGAACGATGAATCACAATAATGTTTTTATTTGGTAAAGGAAGCGTTGGATTTAATGCAACTAAGGCAGGATCGTTCCATTTTTTAATCTTACCAAGGAAGATTTCTGCTAACAGCTTACCTGATAACTTTAATTTACCAGATTTAATTTCAGGCAAATTAACAACAGGCACTATACCACCGATAACCGCAGGGAATTGGACTAGTTGGTGTTGTTGTAATAATTCGGATTTCATTGGATCGTCAGAGGCACCAAAATCAACCGTTTTTGCAATAATTTGCTGTTGTCCGCCGCCCGAACCGATGGATTGATAATTAACTTTATTCCCAGTTTCTTTCTCATATAAAGATGCCCACTTCGCATAAATTGGATAAGGGAAAGACGCTCCAGCACCAGTGATGCTACTAGCTTGAGCAAAAGGTAACGTACCTAAGGTTAAAACGATAATAAGATTTTTTTTCATTTTATGCATAAACATAACAAATTCTCCTTGAGTGTTATTTAGATTGCGTAGTGAAGTGTAGAAAATAATTGTGACAGTTTGATGACAATATGAAAAATTTTAAATGGATAATCAAAAGAAAGTAGTTATAAGAAAAGTACAGGTAAATTTGACCGTGTTTTTCTAGCAGAATGATATTACATTTGTCAATTAATTGATAACGATCTTTAGGTTTAATAAAAGTGGGTAAGTTTTGTTCAGTCGGTTTCAATTTTAAAATGCCTTGAATAATTATCTTACTTTCCTGTTTCCACATCTGAAAAGTTACAAGCCATTCGGATGTAATAGAGTTTTTAGCGTTTACCGCAGCCATTATTTATCGTTATAGAATTTGATTCTATCACCTTTCAATGTCATTTTCTACACTCAGATTTGACATAGTGAAAACTCAGCAGAATGATTATACGCATCCGAAACTTAATGAATGCTGCCTTTTACTTTGTGTCAATCTGCTGGATTTTTGCCTAAAGTTTCGGATCGTATGTGCAATAAGAAATAAATTTTGCAAACCAAAGCTAAATAGGACTTTGCGTGACAGATATGCAAATAGTTATTGGGCTCAGGCTGAAAATGGGTATGAACTCTTTCATGTTTACTCGATAATCTAAATTTTCATCCAAATCTAAGGAGGAAAATAAAGGCATATCTAATACTAATTTAAAATTTATTAGTTTCATTGTGACAACGTCATATTTGATTTGTATATCATTATGTAAATGATAATAATTGTTTTTTATTTTTCTTTTTAAAATTAATTAGTTATATCAAAATTTTTGATAAAAAACTTGCAATTATCATTTGTGAATTTAAAATGATTGCCGCAAATTACGCTTTATTGCATTTTATCAATCAAAACGGAAAGGAATTAGTTATGCTTAATCAAATAATCATAAATAAGCTGAACGATCAAATTAACTTAGAGTTCTACTCTTCTAATGTTTACTTACAAATGAGTGCATGGTGTTCAAAACACGGTTATGAGGGTGCTGCTGCCTTCTTACTTCGTCATGCTGATGAAGAATTAGAACATATGCAAAAATTGTTTAATTATGTAAGTGAAACTAGTGGTATGCCTATTTTAGGAAAAATTGATGCGCCTAAACATGATTATTCTTCATTAAGAGAAGTTTTTGAAATAACTTTAGAACATGAAAAATTAGTCACGTCAAAAATCAATGAATTAGTTGAAGTTACTTTTGAAAGCAAAGATTACTCTGCTTTTAACTTTTTGCAGTGGTATGTAGCAGAACAGCATGAAGAAGAAAAATTATTTAGTGGAATTATTGATAGATTTAATCTTGTTGGCGAAGATGGCAAAGGATTATTCTTTATTGATCGTGAACTAGCAACTTTGGAATAGATAGGAGAAAATAGTATGTTATCAGAAAATGTAGTAAAACTATTAAACGATCAAATGAATTTAGAGTTTTATTCTTCTAATTTATATTTACAAATGAGTGCTTGGTGCGATCAGCAAGGCTTTGAAGGCACGGCAAAATTCTTATCAGTTCATGCAACTGAAGAAATGCAACATATGCGTAAATTATTTACTTATTTAAATGAAACAGGCTCACTTGCTGTAATTTCTGCAATTGAAGCACCTGCACATGAATATAAATCATTAAAAGAAGTAATTGAAACTACCTATGAGCATGAAAAATTAATTACCAGTAAAATCAATGAATTAGTAGGTAAAACCTTTGAAGAAAAAGACTACTCTGCATTTAATTTCTTACAATGGTATGTGGAAGAACAACATGAAGAAGAAAAATTATTCAGTAGTATTTTAGATAAATTAAATCTTCTTGGAGAAGATGGCAAAGGCTTGTTCTTAATCGACAAGGATTTAGGTAATCTCGCTACTGAAGCTTAATTATAGATCATCAAATCTGGCAGAGCTTTTGTTTAAAATAAATGTGTCTGCCAGATTATTTTAATTCCAAATTTTCTAAAAATATTTTCTATTAGATAATTACAGAGCGTAATCTTTATTTCCAATCTTATCAAAACATATTGCTTACCTTATCGTCGTGTTTTTCCTCAATTATCTTTGTCAGATGAAGATAACAATAATATTTCTGCAAAAATATTAGAAGTGATAAATCAGCAAAATATAGAATATTATGGAGGTCGCCCTTGGGCAAAGGAATAAAAAACACATTTTTTAATCAAAAAACATAAAAAATTAAAATCAGACTTGACTTATTCCTTTTGTACTAGTTTAATAGTACAAAATTTCCAAAAGGATAAATAAATATGAATATTCAAGCTCAAGCCTTTATTGCAGTGACAGCGCAACCCATTCCCTATTATGCTGACACTACCGCTATTTTTAATACACTTTGCCAACCCAATTCAAATTCTCTCCTACTCGACTCTGCCGAAATCGGGAGTAAAAACAGTTTACAAAGTCTTATCTTAGTCAATGCGGCGGTTAAAATAACGTGCTTAGGTCACAACGTCACATTTAAGGCATTAAACGAGAATGGAAAACAAGTTTTAAAAGAAATTCATCCAAAATTAACCGCACTTGGAAAAGTAAGTGCGGTCAATTTTGAAGAAGAATTTTCTGTACAATTTTCGCCACTTGATAATCAACTTGATGAAGATAGCAAATTACAGTCTGCTACTATTTTTGATGGACTGCGTGTTATTTCTACTTTTTATCAACATAGCCAAACGCCTATTTTCTTAGGTGGATTATTTGCTTACGATCTCGTCGCAAATTTCATTCCAATGGATGGCATTACATTACAACATGATGGTATCAACTGCCCTGATTACAGTTTCTATCTTGCCGAGCACCTCATTACTATCGATCATCAAAATCAACAAGCGACACTCAAAAGTTTCTGTTTTGCTCAAGAAGAACAAGTCAATATTGCGAAAACCTCGCTTTCTATCGCGCAAAAACTAAAAAATATTGATAACGTTCTTTCTATCAAAGCGGCAAGTGATGAAGTTAAAACAAACTTTGACGATCCTGAATTTACTGGCATTGTGAAAGCCTTAAAACACCATATTAATATTGGAGATGTCTTCCAAATTGTGCCCTCTCGACGTTTTTCCCTTGCTTGCCCGAATACATTAGCCAGTTATGCTCAACTCAAACAAAATAATCCAAGCCCTTATATGTTCTATATGAATGATGAAGACTTTATTTTGTTTGGTGCATCGCCAGAAAGTGCGCTGAAATATTCGCCAGAAAATCGTCAGTTAGAAATTTACCCCATCGCAGGTTCACGCCCTCGTGGTTTTGACGCTCACGGCAACATTGATCCTGAATTAGATGCACGTTTAGAACTAGAACTTCGCCTTGATCACAAAGAGCAAGCAGAACATCTGATGTTGGTTGATTTAGCGCGTAACGATATTGCTCGAGTTTGTCAAAGCGGTACCCGTAAAGTGGCTGAATTAATGCAAGTGGATCGTTATTCTCACATTATGCATTTGGTGTCTCGCGTGGTGGGTAAATTACGCCCTGAGTTAGATGCACTTCACGCCTATCAAGCCTGTATGAATATGGGCACATTAACTGGTGCGCCAAAAATCAAAGCAATGCAGCTTATTTATCAATTTGAGCAACAAAAACGCCATAGTTACGGTGGTGCGGTGGGTTATCTCACGTCCGATGGACATTTTGATACCTGTATCGTAATCCGTTCTGCTTTCGTACAAAATGGGATAGCCCATGTACAAGCAGGTTGCGGAGAAGTATTGGACTCTGATCCACAAATGGAAGCCGATGAAACACGCCACAAAGCTGCGGCTGTCTTAAAAGCAATTCGTCAAGTTAATACACAAGCAAAATAAGGAAGAATTATTATGGCTAATATTTTATTTTTAGATAACTTCGATTCCTTTACTTACAATCTTGTGGATCAATTTCGTATGTTGGGTCACAACGTCACAATTTACCGCAATGATTGCGATTTAGAAAAACTGGTAGAAACTGCACTCAATACAGCTGATACCATTCTTGCACTTTCTCCAGGGCCAGGAACACCATCAGAAGCAGGGATTTTACTGCCATTGATCGAACGTTTAAAAAATCAAGTGCCGATTATTGGAATTTGTTTAGGTCATCAAGCATTAATTCAAGCCTTTGGTGGTAAGGTTGTTCACGCTGGCGAAGTATTGCATGGTAAAGTTTCTCGTATATCTCATGATAACGAAGCTATGTTTAAAGATCTTGCTAACCCAATGCCTGTGGCGCGTTACCATTCTTTAATGGGACAAGATTTACCAAAAGAATTTATCGTCAATGCGGAATATAATGGTATTATCATGGCAATTCGTCATCGCGATTTACCCATTTGTGCATTCCAATTCCATCCCGAAAGTATTTTAACTGTGCAAGGTTCGCAATTATTACAACAATCCATTGAATGGTTGTTAAATAGATAAGACAGAAAAAAGTGCGGTAATTTTTAACCGCACTTTAAAGGAGAAAATATGATCACTGTATTCGGACTTAAATCCAAACTCGAGCCACGTCGTGAACAACTGGCAGAAGTCATTTATAACAGCCTTCATCTTGGCTTAGACATTTCAAAAGGCAAACACGCAATTCGTTTTTTATGCTTAGAAAAAGACGATTTTTACTACCCTTTTGACCGTAGCGATGATTACACGGTTATCGAAATTAATCTGATGGCTGGTCGTATGGAAGGTACGAAAAAACGCTTGATAAAAATGCTGTTTAGCGAGCTAGAGTACAAACTCGGCATTCGAGCTCACGATGTGGAAATTACGATTAAAGAACAACCTGCGCATTGTTGGGGATTCCGTGGAATGACTGGCGATGAGGCGCGCGATTTAGATTATGATATTTATGTTTAGCCTTCTTCTGTTTACGGGGGAAGATGAACAGAAAGGATTATATGTTCCCCCCTCAGCCTTCGGCAGCTCCCCCGTAAACGGGTGGAGCCAAGGAATTAGAAAAATAAGACAAGGAACAAACGATGAAACACGAACAACTTTTAGAACAACTTTACAACGGACAAACACTCAATAAAGCAGAAAGTGCGGTCATTTTTAATGCTATTATGCAAGGCGAACTCAATAACGAACAAATTGCAGCTATGCTGATTGCGTTAAAAGTACGTGGTGTCAGCATTGATGAATTAAGTGGTGCGGTATCAGCATCCTTACAAAATGCCAAAGCATTTCCATATCCAGACTACCCTTTTGCGGATATTGTAGGAACAGGAGGCGATGGTCAAAACACTATTAATATTTCCACTGCCAGTGCGATTGTGGCAGCATCAATGGGAGCAAAAGTGACAAAACATGGCAATCGTAGCGTATCAAGTAAATCAGGTGCTAGCGATGTGCTTACTGCACTGGGCGTTAATGTGAATGCAACACCAGAGCAAGCTCGACAAGCATTAGATGAAATTGGTGTTTGCTTTTTATTTGCTCAACAATATCATTCTGGTTTCCGTCATGTTGCGCCAGTCCGTGCAGCTTTAAAAACGCGCACGATCTTTAATATTTTAGGGCCGCTTATCAATCCTGCTCGCCCGACTTATCATTTACTTGGCGTATATGCACCTGAATTAGTGAAAACCTATGCTGAAACTGCGGTTGCCTTAGAACATCAATATTCCTTTGTTGTACATGGTTCTGGCTTAGATGAAGTCGCATTACACGGTGAAACGCAAGTGGCAGAAATTAAAAATGGCAAAATTGACTATTTCACTTTAACACCTGAAGATTTTGGCTTAAAAACGCAATCTCTCGAAAGCCTTCGTGGGGGGGAACCGCAAGAAAATGCCCAAATGCTCACCGCACTTTTACAAGGCAAAGGAAAAGCTGAACACGCAAATGCTGTGGCAGCAAACACGGCATTGTTATTGAAATTATTTGGGCATGATGACTTAAAACAAAATGTACAAAATGTATTGGCGCATCTTGCATCAGGTAAAGTGTTTGAAACGCTACAAAACTTAACGAAATATTAATGTTGTTATAACTAGAAGAAAACTATGATTACCCAAGATTTCACAAAACCGATTGACTCTGCTACGGTGCTACAAAAAATCGTCTTAGACAAAGTGCAATGGGTTAAAGTAAAAGAAAAGGAATTTCCCCTTTCTCAGTTTAAACAAAACATTCAAAAATCTGACCGCTCTTTTTATGATGCGTTATCAAAAGGCACGCATCAAAAGCCCGCTTACATTTTGGAATGTAAAAAAGCCTCCCCTTCCAAAGGATTAATTCGTGCTGAATTTAATTTAGAAGAAATCGCCAATGTCTATAAACATTATGCCTCTGCGGTATCTATTCTGACAGATGAAAAATACTTCCAAGGCAATTTTGAGTTCTTACCTTTAGTTCGCGATATCGTGAGCCAACCTGTTCTTTGCAAAGATTTTATGATCAGCGAATATCAGGTTTACCTTGCTCGCTACTATCAAGCGGATGCGATTTTATTAATGCTTTCTGTGGTAAACGATGAGACTTATCGTGTACTGGCAGATCTTGCACATTCTCTTGGCATGGGCGTATTGACAGAAACCAGCAATGAACAAGAATTTGAACGCGCCCTTGCGCTTGGTGCGAAAATTATTGGTGTCAATAATCGTAACTTGCACGATTTAACTGTGGATTTAAATCGTGTTGTTGAACTCACTGAAAAATTCTCAGATCGTATCCTTGCTGATGTACGTATTATTAGCGAATCAGGCATTTACAATCACAAGCAAATTCATCAATTACAAAAAGTGGCACATGGTTTCTTAATTGGGAGTAGTTTAATGGGCAACCAAGATTTGAATAATGCGGTTCGCTCGGTAATTTTTGGAGAAAATAAAGTATGCGGTTTAACACGCACGCAAGATGTCAAAATCGTTTACGAAAACGGGGCACTTTACGGCGGATTAATCTTCGTAGAACATTCAAAACGTTGTGTGAGTTTACGCCAAGCGCAAGAATTAGTAACCGCTGCTCCACTTCGATTTGTTGGTGTTTTTCAGAATCAAGAAATTGACTTTATCGTAAAAATAGCCAGCCAGTTGCAGCTTTATGCGGTACAATTACATGGTGCAGAAACTGAAGCATTTATTACCGCACTTCGCCAGCAACTACCAAAAAACACGCAAATCTGGAAAGCGATTTCTGTCAATACTGAAACCCAAAGTGCGGTCAATTTTACTGATGATTTGAATGTGGATCGTTATATTTTTGACAGCCAAACAGCCAACCAGCAAGGTGGCACAGGAAAAACCTTTGATTGGTCATTAATTCCCGAACATCTTAAGCACAAGATTATTTTAGCTGGAGGCATCTCGCCAAACAATGTGAAACAAGCCATTCAACAAAATTGCTTAGGCTTGGATATTAATTCAGGAGTAGAAAGTTCCGCGGGCGTAAAAGATCAAGAAAAAGTGCGGTTAGTTTTTAATAATATTTATTAATTTTAATAACATAGAAATCACTAAATAACCCGAAATGAGCAACTGTTGATCCAGATCGTAATAATTTATTCTACCTAATAGTAAAATAAATCTATATTTCAGCTTAAATGCCAATAGGAATAAAAATATTATTTGTTTAGGCGTTCCAGATCAAATTGTCAAAATTGATGAAAATTCTCTTCAACTTGCCACAGTAGATGTATGTGGTGTATAGCGTGAAGTAAATATTTCACTAGTCTGTACGGGAAATCCAGCAGATTTACTTGGCAAATGGGTGCTTGTTCATGTGAGCTTTGCAATGAGTGTTATTGATGAAGATGAAGCCAAGAAAACCCAAGAGGCTCTGATCACAATGAGCCAACTCAAACACGAAGTTGGAGATTTTTTAGGATTAAATCAAAAATAAAAAAGTAGGCATAATGCCTACTTTTTATGTTTTGTTACAATGCCTCAATCGCCTTATACTGCTCTTGGATTTTTTCTAATCCAGATTGGTATTCCGCTTGTTTTTCGCGTTCTTTCGCAATCACTGCTTCAGGTGCTTTAGCCACAAAAGATTCATTGCTAAGTTTATTCTCGATGCGTTTAACTTCGTTTTGATATTTTTCAATCTCTTTGGTTAAACGGGCAAGCTCTGCTTCTTTATTGATAAAGCCAGCCATTGGCACGAGTAATTCAGCATTGCCCACGAGTTTCGCTACCGCAAGCGGTGCGGTTTCGTTTGCCGCTAACACTTGAACGTTGTCTAATTTCGCCATGGCTTTTAAAAGAGCGGTCTGTTTTTCAAGAATTTTTGCGTTTTCTGCACTTAAATTACGGAATAACAGATCTAAGCCTTTGCTTGGTGCGATGTTGCTTTCTGCACGAATATTACGCACCGCAACGATCACTTCTTTTAACCACTCAATTTCAGCTTCTGCTTCTGGATCAAAGCCGTTCTCTTCCACTTGTGGGAAAGGTTGTAACATAATGCTGTCAGCAGTGATGTCCACGAATCCTTTCACTTTTTGCCAAATTTCTTCGGTAATAAATGGAATTAGCGGATGCGCTAAACGTAATAATTTTTCTAATACGTGAACCAAAGTTTGGCTTGCTGCACGGATTTGTGCTGCGTTGCCGTTGGCAAATACTGGTTTAGTCAATTCTAAATACCAGTCGCAGAATTGGTTCCAAGTGAATTCATAAATCGCATTGGCACACAGGTCAAAACGATATTGGCTTAATGAATTACGGAAAGTTTCCACTGTATGGTTGAATTCCGATTGAATCCAACGATCCGCTAATGAAAATTCGATCTCGCCTTCGCTTAAATCTAATTTGTCATTCGTTAATACGAAACGGCTTGCATTCCATAATTTATTACAGAAGTTGCGGTAGCCTTCTAAACGTTTCATATCCCAGTTGATATCACGACCGTTTGAAGCCAACGCAGCTAATGTGAAACGCAATGCGTCTGTACCGTGAGCAGCAATACCGTCCGTAAATTCTTTACGGGTTGCTTTGGCAATTTTCTCTGCCAATTGCGGCTGCATCATGTTGCCGGTACGTTTTTCAAGTAAATCTTCAAGGCTGATACCGTCAATCATATCGATTGGATCAAGTACGTTACCTTTTGATTTCGACATTTTTTGACCTTGCTCATCACGGATTAATCCCGTTACGTACACGGTTTTGAATGGTACTTGTGGTTTGCCATTTTCATCTTTCACAAAGTGCATCGTAAACATAATCATACGCGCAACCCAGAAGAAGATGATATCGAAGCCCGTAATTAATACATCCGTTGGGTGGAACATTTTGAGTTCTTTGGTTTGCTCTGGCCAGCCTAAAGTTGAGAACGTCCATAAGCCTGATGAGAACCATGTATCTAATACATCTTCATCTTGCTTGAGTTCAACCGCAGAATCTAAGTGGTATTTTAACCGCACTTCTTCTTCGTTACGCGCAACATAAACGTTGCCTTCCGCATCATACCAGGCTGGAATACGGTGTCCCCACCAAAGTTGGCGAGAAATACACCAATCTTGAATATCGCGCATCCAAGAGAAGTAAAGGTTTTCATATTGTTTTGGCACGAATTGGATTTCGCCGTCTTCTACAGCTTTGATTGCCACATCAGCAAGTGGTTTCACGCTAACATACCATTGGTCAGTTAACATCGGCTCAATTGGCACGCCACCACGGTCGCCATAAGGTACTTTCAAATCGTGTGGTTTGATTTCGTCTAATAAACCAAGTGCTTCAAAATCTGCCACGATTTTCTTACGTGCAGCGAAACGCTCTAAACCACGGAAATCCGCAGGAATTGTCGCTTCATAGCCAGCAAGCAGTTTGCCGTCAGTACCAATAATTTCCGCTTCATCACGAATATCGGCGTTTAAAGTTAATACGTTAACCATCGGCAAGCTGTGACGTTTACCGACTTCGTAGTCGTTAAAGTCGTGCGCAGGCGTAATTTTCACTACACCTGTACCGAATTCACGATCCACATATTCATCCGCAATAATCGGAATTTCACGGTTTGCAAGCGGTAGAATTACCGTCTTACCTTGCAAATCTTTGTAGCGTTCATCTTCAGGATGAACCGCCACCGCTGTATCGCCCAACATGGTTTCTGGACGCGTGGTTGCCACTACTAAATAATCTTTACCGTCTGCCGTTTTTGCACCATTTGCTAACGGATAGCGGAAATGCCAAAGGGAGCCTTTGCTCTCTTTATTTTCCACTTCTAAATCAGAAATCGCGGTGTGAAGTTTTGGATCCCAGTTTACCAAGCGTTTACCACGGTAAATCAAACCTTCTTCGTGCAAGCGAACAAACACTTCTTTTACTGCGTTGGATAAACCATCGTCCATCGTGAAACGCTCACGGTCCCAGTCGATAGAGTTTCCTAAACGACGCATTTGTTGGCTGATTGTGCCGCCTGAATAGGCTTTCCAATCCCAGATTTTGTTGATGAACGCTTCACGACCATAATCATGGCGAGTTTTGCCTTCTTCTGCCGCAATTTTACGCTCTATCACCATTTGGGTTGCAATACCCGCGTGGTCAGTCCCCGCTTGCCATAAGGTGTTATGCCCTTCCATACGGTTAAAACGGATTAAGGTATCCATTAAGGTTTGTTGGAACGCATGTCCCATATGTAAAGAACCTGTGACGTTCGGTGGCGGAATCGCAATGCAATAGCTCGGCACGTTTTCATTTTCAGACGGTTTAAAATAACCGCTCTCTTCCCAATGTTGATAAAGGGCTTGTTCTACCGCAGACGGATTAAAACGGTCTGCCATTTCGAATTTTTGTCTCATTTATATTTTCTCTGTCAGTAAGGTAGTTTTTGTTGCAATAAAGTTCTTATCTCTCTGATCTCTCTGCATATATTTGAATTAGTATCATTTGGATAATTACAGCTGTTGTTGGAATATTCTCTATCCCATTTTGCAAGCTCTTTACTAAGATTTGTAACACCTTTAATTAACTTAAGTTCGTTTTCAAGTGAAATAACATTATTATTTAATATTTTGATCGAATCAAAAATCTGAGATTGCTTATTTTCGTATAAACTAGATTTAGAATCTAATTTAGATATATTTTTATTTATAGAATCAACATCCTTAAGATAAGAATTTATCTTCGTCTTAATATCAACCAATCCATTATTGACTTCTAACTCCAACTTATCTATCGGCGTTTTAACTTCCCAACCCAGATTATCAAATAATTGACCAACAATACTATTAGGCTTAACTATTCCAAAAAAAGATACTGTACAAAATATTAATAATATAAAGTTAAGTTTAGATAAAAGTGATGATTTGCACATTTAATAGTCTCTCTTACATAGTAAATAACAAGTGAAAGTTAATCATAAAAAACTCATTTTCATTTGGATAAATTGTTTTAATCACTTCTTTCAACTCTGCCAAACTCATATTTTCCTGCTTCGCATTCTGTTCCGTCAGTTTATCAAGAGTAATCGGCGAAACACTTAACACTTCAATGGTGCAGAAATATTGCTTATCTTCAAACCGTCCCACTCGTAAAATATCGCCTGCTTTAAAATGGCTTTCGGAGTCATCCCGAATGGTAATCGTTTTACGCCCAGCGAGAATATCGGCTTCGAAGCGTTGGTAAAAAGTGATGTCGTTGGATTGCATTTTGATCCTTAAAGTGCGGTTGGATTTTAGAAAGTTTTATAAAACTATCTCAATTTTTTCTTTAAACGATCAATTTCATTTAATAGACGATATTCTTCTTGATGGCAAAAACTCTCAGAACTGAGTTTTTCTCCTTCACTAGTACAACGAACTTGCTGATATTGTTGTTCTAGTATTTGTAATATTTTTCGTTTTTCTGTATTTGGATCATTCTTCTGCTTTATTTTAGCTGGAGCTGGCGATACTTTAGAAACTTGAGCTTCTTGCGTTTTTTGTTGAGTAGTCATCTCTACTGTTTTTTCAGCTTCAACCATTTTTTCTTGTTCAATAGCTTCAGATTTATGATCTACGACGGAAGTTTTCTCTTTATTTTCTTCTAAAAGAGCAGCTTCCTTTTTAACATTCTGTTCTGCCGTTTTTTGAGTTTCTTCAACTTTAGGTGTGGCTTCAACTTTATTTTCTTGTTTTTCACAAGCTGAAATCATCAATACTGCTATTCCTAATAATCCTAAGCAAAATTTGGTTTTCTTCATAATTACTCCATTTTGTTATGCTATATTTTCGGTGGAAAGAACCCATCCCAACGCTCTTAACTGTTTATAACGTTCTCGAGCTTGTGTTTTTAAGACATCATCTTTCGGTACAAAATCAATAATTTGGGTAAAACTATGGCTAAAGTCTGGGATTTCTTGTTGCAAATTAATTAGCACATCACGGCGTTGTAAATTTCGTTTCCCAAGCCATGAAATCTCAATCGGTGTGGGATATTGTGTGGCTTCCCCCGATAAATTATGTGGTACAAATTCATTAGGATCTCGTTGCCACAAAAGTTCATCAATTTCTAATGCTTGGCTCTCACTTTCGCAACTAATTAGTACTTTTTTCCCTGAACGCCATATTGAGGCAGCAATATTACAGGCTATTTCTTCGACAGTTAAAGTACAATTTTCAGTAAGAATATAAAATTGCGCAGTTTTTGCCATTTTAATCCCGTTATTTTCTCAATCTAGCCCCATACAAAGTTGAGGATTTTAACGAAAAAACCTTAGAAGATAAATAATTAAATAGATATTATTAAAAATGTCTGAAAATCCACCGCACTTTTATGATCTATGTCACAAAATTGATTTTTAACGTTTTTGTTACGTTCCACTCATAACTCGGAAGTGTTAAAATCACTTGCGTTTTAATTTTCATTCAATTCATAGGAGTACAGAATGGCATTTCGTATTGAAAAAGACACAATGGGTGAAGTTCAAGTTCCAGAAGATAAATATTGGGCTGCACAAACTGAGCGTTCACGCAATAACTTTAAAATTGGTCCTGCCGCATCAATGCCACATGAAATTATCGAAGCTTTTGGCTATTTGAAAAAAGCAGCCGCATTTGCTAATCATGATTTGGGTGTATTACCTCTTGAAAAACGTGATTTAATTGCTCAGGTTTGTGACGAAATTTTAGCAAATAAATTAGATGATCAATTCCCACTCGTTATTTGGCAAACCGGTTCTGGTACACAATCCAATATGAATGTGAACGAAGTGGTTGCAAATCGTGCGCATGTGCTAAACGGTGGAAAATTAGGCGAAAAATCAATCATTCATCCAAATGATGATGTGAATAAATCACAATCCTCAAACGATACTTTCCCAACGGCAATGCACATTGCGGCATATAAAAAAGTAGTTGAACACACCATTCCTTGTGTTGAACGTTTACAAAAAACTTTTGCGGCAAAATCTGAAGCTTTTAAAAACGTGGTAAAAATTGGCCGCACTCACTTAATGGATGCTACCCCATTAACATTAGGTCAAGAATTTTCAGCTTATGCAGCTCAATTAGATTTCGGCTTAAAAGCATTAAAAAACACCCTTCCGCATTTAAGTCAATTAGCATTAGGTGGAACTGCGGTTGGCACAGGTTTGAACACGCCGAAAGGCTATGATGTGAAAGTGGCAGATTACATTGCAAAATTCACAACTCTCCCTTTTGTTACCGCAGATAATAAATTTGAAGCATTAGCAGCACACGATGCGATTGTTGAAACTCACGGTGCATTACGTCAATTAGCAATGAGTTTATTTAAAATTGCGAACGATATTCGTCTATTAGCATCAGGCCCTCGTTCGGGAATTGGCGAAATTTTAATTCCTGAAAATGAACCGGGTTCTTCAATCATGCCAGGTAAAGTAAACCCAACTCAATGCGAAGCGATGACAATGGTCTGCGCACAAGTATTTGGTAACGACACCACCATCGCATTTGTGGGTTCACAAGGTCACTTCCAATTAAATGTATTCAACCCTGTGATGATTGCAAACTTCTTACAATCTGCTCAATTATTGGGCGATGCTTGCGTATCTTTTGATGAACACTGTGCTGTAGGTATTGAACCAAACTATCCAAGAATTAAACAACAACTTGAAAATTCATTGATGTTGGTGACCGCACTTAATACGCATATTGGCTATGAAAACGCAGCTAAAATTGCAAAAACGGCGCACAAAAATGGCACAACATTGCGTGAAGAAGCAATTAATTTAGGTTTAGTTTCTGCCGAAGATTTTGATAAATGGGTTCGCCCAGAAGATATGGTGGGTAGCTTAAAATAATTCACTGCACAAATTACACCATTGATATTAAAGGCGAGTAAAATTACTCGCCTTTTTACTCGTTTATCATTTGTTTTTTAATGCGGTTTGTTATAATCAACACAATTTTATTCACGGCAATTTATTATGAAAATGAAATCTCTTTTTGTGGCAATGATAACGTTTTTTTCTGCCGCACCTTTTGCTCATTGGCAACCCATCGGAAATGCCGAATACACTTGGGGACCGTTCCATGTTTATACCATTGGTTTATTTTCAGAAACTGGCACTTATCAAGAAAATGAACGCCCATTAATGCTCTCGTTCAAATATGAAAAACCCATTGAAGGAAAAAATTTTGCGATTACCCTGATTAAAGAAATCGAAACCTTAAAACTTAATGATGGCGATACTCAAAGTTGGCTTAAAGAAATGCAAGCGACCTTTCCTGATTTTTCCCCTAACGATATTTTGAACTATATTGCCTTACCAGATAGAGGCTACTTTGTATTAAATGACACTGTTTTGGAACATGATTTTGATGCTAAATTTAATCAGGCATTTATCGGCATCTGGCTTGCACCGAATAGCACTTTTGTAAAACTTCAGCCACAATTATTAGGTAAAACTAAAAGCAATCATGAAGCGGCTGAATTTTATCTCAAATCTGAAATTGAATCCTTTGATGAACAAGAGTCAATGCCTGAATTACCGCCACATTATTTATTAGATAATCAGAAAAAATCCGAAGGATAAATTCAGTTTTTATATTTTGAACCATAAAAAATACCTGTTTCCAAATAAATTTTATAATCAAGGAAACAGGTATTTATGCATTATGGCTTGTTAAAATTTTTCCCAAATAGGGATAACGCCATCAACTAAATCTAAATTTTTTCCTAACTCAATCCAGCCACAAGGAAAATGAAAATCAGAACCAACGGATCCCATTAGCTCAAATTCTTTTGCCCAACGAGCAAGCATTTGACGTTGATCTTTTGTCTGACCACAATCCGCCATTTCCATGCCATCACCGCCCCAAGCCTTAAAATCGGTTATCAACTTACGCACCCATTTTCCCGTCATGTTATAACGTAATGGATGTGCAATAACGGCTATACCGCCTGCTGCATGGATTGTCTCAATCGCGGTGGGAATATCTGTCCATTCTGCTTTGACAAATGCCGATTTTCCTTGCCCTAAATAGCGTTTAAAGGCTTGACCATCATTAGATACCTTACCAATCTGCACCAAATAACGTGCGTAATGAGCACGCGTCACTTCGCCATTGGCTAAAGCTTTCGCACCTTCATAAGCATTAGGAATACCTGCTTTTTCTAATTTATCGCCAATTTCCACCGCTCTTTTTTCACGTAATGCTTTTTGGCTTTGCAAAAGTGCGGTCATTTTGGGATGAGTTTTATCGAAGTTTAACCCTACAATATGGATCCCCCGCCCTTCCCAATTTGTCGAAATTTCTACTCCAGTAATTAATTCAATGCCTACTTCTTTAGCTGCAGTCTCAGCTTCATCAATACCTGCAATCGTATCGTGATCGCATAATGCCAACACGTTCACGCCTTGAACATAAGCACGATGCACTAATTCAGTTGGGCTCAACACCCCATCTGATGCGGTGCTGTGGCAATGTAAGTCGTATTTTTTTGTCATTATTTAATATTTTGTACTAATTCTTTTACTAATTTTGGACCGTGATAAATCAATCCTGAATAAACTTGCAACAACTCGGCGCCAGCCTCAATTTTCTCTTGTGCATTTTGCAACCCATCAATGCCACCGCTACCAATAATTGGAATCTGACCTTTCAGTTCTTGATGTAATCGCTTAATAATCTCCGTGCTTTTATGCTGCAACGGTTTTCCACTTAATCCGCCTTGCTGTTCCGCATTTTTCATCCCCATAACCGTATCACGAGAAACCGTGGTATTCGTTGCTATAACGCCATCCATTGTGTGACGAACCAACGTATCCGCAATTTGCACTAATTCACTTTCCGTTAAATCTGGTGCAATTTTTACCGCAATCGGCACATATTTATTATATTGGTTTGCCAAAATAGCTTGACGATCCTTGATGCTTCGCAATAAATCATCGAAATAATCACCATATTGTAACTGACGCAAATCTGGTGTATTGGGTGATGAAATATTTACCGTAATGTAACCAGCGTAGTCATAGGCTTTGTTCAAACAGAAAATATAATCATCTTTGCCTTGTTCCAAAGGTGTGAATTTATTCTTACCAATATTGATACCAATCACGCCTTTATAACGGGCTTTTTTCACATTTTCTATAAGATAGTCTATGCCATTATTATTAAATCCATTACGGTTAATAATGCCTTCAGCTTCAATCAAGCGAAACTGACGTGGCTTTACATTTCCATCTTGTGCAACGGGCGTGACAGTTCCTACTTCGAGAAAACCGAAACCCAATACACCGAAACCATCAATCGCATCGCCATTTTTATCCGCCCCAGCCGCCAATCCAATAGGATTAGGAAAATTCACACCCATTACCTTTTTCGGAAAGCCTTTGGGGGAGCGAATAAAAGATTTTAAGAACGGTTGAAATAAAGGATTACCGGCTAATTTCAAGCATTGAATCGTGAAATTATGAGCCTTTTCAGCATCCATTTGGAAAATGCCTTGACGGAGTAATTGATACATACTCGTTTATCTCTCAGGATAGTTTACTGTAAGAAAAGTGCGGTTAATTTTCACCGCACTTTAAGGGGAAGACTGCTTGTATTCTACGAGGAACAAAGATGATGTGCAAATAATAAAGAAATATAGAAAGAATTAAGGGAAAATATTGCAAAATTAAGCTCTACACGAGCATTAATACATTTTAATTATGTATAAAAAAACCGCGATTAACACGGTTGGTTTTATTTTTATGGTGCCTAGGGTCTGTTTCTCTTGATATTGATTTTAAAATATAAAATTTAAATTTGGCGTAATTTTGGCGTGGTATATATTTTTTATATGTACATTTTACTGCTATTTGTTACGTTGTATCATTTTAATAATTGATAAATCCCTAAGTAGCTCGGGTAATAATATATCATTCGGAGAAAAGAGTAAAAACAACGGCAGAATTACCCGCCGTTTTAATTTGAAAAACAATTACTGGATTTTTGATAACTTATTAAATCGTGCATCGTGCTGTTTGCCTGAAACCTCACTTTCATAAGCTGTTTTGCAGTGATTGCGGTCAAAGAAAATACCGTTGATGACACGATATAACACCTGCCAACGTTTTTTCGGGTTCTCGGCTAATATTGCCCCTCGATAAGTACGGCTGGAAAGTGTCTCGTCTGCGGCGCCCCCTGTGAGGGCGTTAAACAGTTGGTCTATGGCGATAATCACGTGATAGCCATAACGTGTTAATTTGCGTTTAATTGCCATTGTTTAATCTCCTGTTCAAGTGCGGTTAATTCTTCGGGGGTTTTTAACGCCAGTAAGCGGTCTTCAAAGGCTTGACGTTGTCCTATAATGATGCCAATCACGACGGCAAACTGGGCAGATTTTTCAATCACTTTTTCCACCAATATTTCAAACGGTACACCACGATTTTGGGCGATTTGTGTGAGCATTGGGGTTTCTGTTGAATTATCCGCCTGCCACGCTAACGCTTCTTTTTCTTGCCGGTAAAAACTTTCAATTTCTGTCTGTGGATAGCCTGCTAGTAAGCTATTTTTAAGTTGGTCGGCTTTGTCTGATAACTTATTGAGTAAGTTTTCTTTTTGTTGTGTAAAAAGTGCGGTCTGTTTTTCGGTTGAAATTTCCCACGTGAGGGTATCAAGATTTAACTCATGTGCAGCACTAGGTTGTGGCTCAATCAACGCAAGGTGCCCTGTTTTGTTTGCGATAATTTGCTTGCCTTGGGCTTGTCCGTTAAGCAGCTCAAGGTAGGTTTCTTGGCTAATTTCTACCGCACTTTCTGGCACAAAACCGCCGTCGGTGTCATCAAAAAAGCCGTTTTTGTAGTAGATTGTCATTGTGTTTCCTTTTTTTGTTTACATTTGTTATCATTTTGCCTATAATACCTAAAAAAAGGGCGATTATGGCAAAACATCCGAATAAGCACATTCAAGCGGCAATTCAATACGCAGAGCAACACGGCTGGCAAATAGTGCAATCAGGAAAGTCAGCTCACAGTTTTTGCCGTTTACGCTGTTTACGAGGACACAGCGAACATCAAATGAGTGTATGGAGTACGCCTAAAGCCCCTGAAAACCACGCCAAACAAATCATTCGTAAAGTTAATGAATGTAAGGAGTAATAATGAATCTTTACCATTTCACTGTTTTAATCCGCGATGCTCACGCACATTTAAGCGATTTAGAAGACCGCTTATTTGAAGCTGGTTGCGAAGATGCGTTAATCTGTTTTTACAATCAAGCCGCCTATTTAGAATTTGACCGTGAAGCTGCTTCTGCAAAAGAAGCCATTAGCTCCGCCTTTGCCGACATCCAAAAAGCAGGTTTTCACGATTTAGTTTTACAAGAAAGTGGCGTGAGTTCATTAAGTGAAATTGCCGCTCGTGCAGGATTAAGTCGTGCTGCTTTATCAAATTATGCTAATGGGAAACGTTCAAAAGGCTTCCCGATGCCTGTCTATGGGGTAGCAAGTGGTTCAGCTCTTTACTCTTGGAAAGAAGTGGCAAATTGGCTTTATCAAAACCAGCAACTTTCCTCTACTCAGCTTGAAGTCGCTAATTTTGTTTAATCATTTTCAGCAAGCGTAACCTAGGCGTAAGCCTAGGTATGGTTATAAAGTTCTCCCTCTAGGCTATTGGCGTATCGGTAATAATTCGTTGATAAGGCTATCTTTTCCAACGTCCGATAGTCATCCAATCTGCAGACCCTAAATACCAGTTTGTTATTGTCGCTGTGGTGTTCGTTTTAGGTTGCATAAATACCCAGTTATATTGTCCCTTACCGCTTGCTCTTGATTCGTATCGTTCGGTAATAAAACATCGATATTCTTTATCTATATATGCAATCGGTAGAACAAGATCTGTATGCACTGCAGTATTGCCTCGAGTAAAAACAATTCGCCCTGTTTGTATCATCGTCCCGTCTGGATATTTTCTAATTTCAACATTACCAATTCTTTGATAGGTAATGGCTGCATTAATAATTTGAGAGGTCGCTTGATTAAAATCCGTAATCTGACTAACCGTGTGCGTATGATTACGGTCTGCTTTGTCTTGTAACCCTTGCGCTAATCGCCCTGCATCAAGCGCACCAGCATTAGTTACCTCACCGTGGGATTTAATCCAAAAGACTACATCATCAAAACTATTCAGGGCTTTGATGCAGAGTTTGAGAATAAGCGATTTAGGGCGGTTTTCGTTTGCAGTAGGAACGACTCGAGATGCGTCAAATTGAACCGTTTTAGCTTGACCACCATTGCTATATCCAGTACCACCTGATCGTGCCTTTATTGTAAATGCGCCTGTAGGGGCTGATTGTTCGGCATTAACATCAACAAGGTGTTCGCCTATAATATTTCGAATTGCATCCTCTTGTATCTGCCCTACAGACAAGCCATTGCCCGCATTACGTAAAAATCTATCTGCGACTCTTGGCACACGATTCATTGTGCCATATTTGTCGATTAAGTGACGATATAACTCGGGGTAGCGTTGTTCGGTCACTTGGGTCATTATCTCATCAAAGGCAATCCAGCCTGCAGGGATATTATCCACGGCAAAATAAGCCGTCATCCCTACATCGCTACGAGTTAAATCAGGGAGTTGGTTGTGGTTTCCCAAAGTGCGGTATAAATCGGGGAAGGTTTGTTGGCTGAATGTTGAACCATCAGCACGTAAAAAACCAACGGGATTAGTTACCGCACGGGGAAATGACACGACCGCACCAATAGGCACGCCGTCCGTATTGAGTTTTTTCCACGCCGACCAGCTGTCTCTTTGGCTGCTTGTTTGATGCCGTTCGTACATATCTGTGCTGTATGCCACATAAGCCAATTGACGACACCAAGTGCCATTTCCCCCTGCGATAACTTGAATATGGCAACTGGTCGAAACCGGCAAATTTTGTGTCAATGAGGCTTGGCGAATCGCATAAATCCCATCGGTTTTAAGGGTGTTTAAATTTCCACGAAATTCCTCTATTTTAAAATTCCCGATACCATAGCCTGCAAGTGTATTAGGCTTGCCTTCAATATCCGTATTAAATTGCGGTTTTGCCGCCGCATGATAGATTTTTTGATTGTTATATGACAATTCCCCATTTGCCCGAATGCGAATGGTGCCGATAGCTCGGTTACTTTTTTTATACTCTATCCAGCCGTCGCCATCATTTGCCCCCATATTTAAGAGATGATTAGCATTTGCATAAGTTTGTGAATCAGCTAACCCAATGCCACGAAACCCAATGATTTTAGATTCAAAACTTTTGGTACCTTGAATCGATTCATTGCCCCTTAATCCCACTTTGCGCTCTGCGGTAGTTTTGGCGTCTACTGCTTTATCATAGGCGGTTTTCACGGCTGCACTGGTTGCAACGGTGTCTGAACTACTGCTATTTACTGAAGAGGATTTTTTGTTATTGGGAATGTAATTTTGTGAGACATTTAACTGTAATCTGTCTACGCTAGTTTTGGCGTCTACCGCTTTATCATAGGCGGTTTTCACTGCGGCACTGGTTGCAACGGTGTCTGAACTACTGCTATTTACTGCAGAGGATTTTTTGTTATTGGGGATGTAATTTTGTGAGACATTTAACTGCAATTGTGCAGTTTGTTGAGCGAGTTTTTTCCCCGCTTTCGCAGTGAGTGCAAGAGATTCAGTTTCAAGCCCCGTGTCATTGGTAAGTTGGACTATGCCTTGTTGTTGCAAGGTTGCTTTAGCAATTTCGTGAGTGTGACCTTGCTCATCAACAAAATTCACTGTGTCTGCCGTTAGACTTTTCGGATGACTATAGCCTTTTGATAATGCCAAAATCGCATCACGCAATGAATTAACATTTTCTTCTGTTGGCTCGATATTGGCTTTTTCCAACACGGCTTTTAATTGATTAAACAACCACTGGTCTTTTTTGTCGTTCATTTGTTGAACATAGTTAAAGTCTTGCACTGTTGGCGTATCATCGCCTAAATGCGCCCAGCCTGCTTCATAATTAGTTTGAGAGAAATCGGTTAAATCGCCGTTTTTCGCCCAAGTAATTCTTTTGAATAAATCGATTAGTTTTAACTTCATTTGTTATCCTTATGCGTTTATAAATTCTACCGTTACCTTTACACCTGCTGCCGTGGGAACCCACAAAACCGGCTCTTGTTCTACTGCATCTAATCTATTTTTTGCCATTCGTGTAATCGCTATATGCACATCCGCATCCTGTCCTTCTGTGATTGAAACACGCTCTGCTAAAAATATAGCCCTACAGGCTTCGATTACATCATCAAGGGTGCCATGTGAATGATTGGCGATAACTTTCCATTTAATTAATCGTCGATAATGCTCATCGAGCATATAATTAAAATCTCTAGAATGAGTTTGTGTGGCTAAATCACGAATAGGGGCTCGACTAAAGGGTTTTGCCTTTGATTGACCAGAAAAACCGAAATACCAATCGCCATTTACTCTAGCGAAAGGGCGTGGCATACCGACAATATCGCCTACTCCATCAAGTTGTTTTCCTATAGCGGTATCAATATGCCTTTCTGTAAGCATTTGCTTTAAGGTTGCTTGAATTTCGTGATGCGGTAAAAGAAGAAGTGATAAAAATGCGTTTAAGTTAGGCGAGTAATTAAATTGAGAAAGTAATCGCTCTCGCCCTAACTGCTTAAAATCATCATTAAGTGCGGTTAAAATATCTTTCATATTTTCTCCTAACTCATCACTATGATAGACGGATCAAAAATCGCTTCTTCATCAGGTGCGATGGTAATATTCTGTTCTTGATATCTTGGCTCTGGATCGGTAATATTATTCGTTTTACCTATCTGAACGGTAACTTTTCCCACGCCTTGAACCGCAATGCAAGCAGCAATAAGGCGTTGATGAATTACATCTGCTCCCACGCCAAGTGATTTACCATATTTCAAGATATTGTTGAGTGCACTTACAATGTAACCAGCTCTCGCAATTTCATCTTCATCAACAAAGGTTTCAATGGTAACTTTTAACCAAATGTAACATTTAGTCGGACGACTAAATTTAATCAAGTGCGGTTGGTTTTGACTGTCTCGCACGGTAACTTCGGTTTGCCCGTGTGTGCCAATACCCAAAGGCTTAAATTTTAATAATGTCGATGCGATATCCGTATCTAAACCACCTTTGACTACCGCATACAGTGAACGCTTAGGAATACCATTAATCGTCTGATCTGCATCGTTTTCATAAATTCTCAATGAATGAACGCCCGCCACCTTGCTTAAATTGGCATAAAGTGAATCAATTGTACCGGCTCCATTTTGCCAAACACCACGATGATAACGTTGATATAATTCAATATCACTTTCTTCTAAACGACCGGATGCACCTTCAACAACATTGTTCACTTCAACAACGCCATCAATCATATTTACCAGTTCAATCATTTGCCCAATATCGGCTTTATCTTCACTAGGGCTTTCAGTGGAAAGCATACAACGCACGCCTAAGCGAGAAATCGTAAGATTTTGGCTAACGGAGATAGAAAAGTGCGGTATAGATTGTGCCGAAATCTCAATAATTACATTATCATTACTCACATCGGCATAACTTATCGCTTTTAATTGATTGGCTAAACCTTGAATAATACTCGCACTTGATGAACGCATTGCTGTAAAACGATACGTCACACCATTAACTACGACTGAAAATACATCGCCCGTATTAATGGTATTTGAATTTAGCTCAATCCGCGCATAAGCGGCTTGATTTGAATCAATGCGTGCGTTTTCATCTGAATGATATAAAGTCTGTGTTGCTGCATTGCGCACTGCAGTATATTGGGGGATTTCAACGCCTGCATTGCCGTAAAAAATCACTGGCACCGTTGAATGTTCTGCTTGTAAACGAGTGACTCCTGTAAAAGAAACGGCGCGATCTAAATTTGCTCCGGTTGCGCTCATCGGATACATTGCACTATAAACGCTTTCGATAAGCTCCCATAAGGCGGCAAAGCGTTCTGATTCAATGTTTAATATCATTCCCATCACAGTTTCAGGTGACAAATCAATATCTTCTCCAAACATTTTCTTCGCATTTTCATAAAGCTCTTTTAACTGCTCAGGCATACGCTTACGTACAAAGCCACTACGCATTAATCCATAATTAGCCATTTCGTTTTATACTCACTTTGTCTTTTACTACACCTTCGTTGGTTCGTGCTGAAAATTGCACCGCCAACACCCGATCTTTTAGATGAAATTCAAGAGATAAACGCTCTACCGCTAGAACCCCTTTCACACCCATAATCTTTTTGCGAAAAATGGATTGAATACGTGCGTTATCAGGATTCTTTGTCAAAATTTCATCAAAATAAGGCAGTCCAATTGTTGTATCTAAAAACCACTCTCCTAAAAACGTTAAAAGCACAACCTTAATCTGTTGTGCTTTTTGATTGACGCCATCTACGAGTACTAGTTTACGATCTTTTATCATCAAATCGTGTTGTCCACTCAATTTTAAATCGATCATAATGGTACCCCTGTTGTACCACCACTATCGCCTTTGTGCTTGTGACTTTGTAATGACACATCATCTGCCATAACATCGCCAGTTGTCGTTAAAGAACCACTAACGGATACACTGCCACTGTTACCTGCCGTTGAAATACCGCCATTTACAATTACATTGCCGTTAAAGGTGCTGGTTGGCGCAGTCACAGTAAAATTATCCGTTGTTACTCTTACATCAGGCGAATTGATCGTAATATTGCCATTTGGCGCAATTTTGATTTTACCGTTACCGTATTTAATACAAAGGTTCTCAGCATCGGCATTTGGAGAGCGGCTATTACCGCCCATTACACAAAAAGCATCGGATAAATCAAACATTCGCGGATCATCTGGCGCATCATTGCTTCCACTTAACCAATTTTCTAGAGATCGCTGCGAAAAAATCAGCAAGCAACCGTCTCCCACTTTCACTGGTAATGTCACTTGTGCTACCGCACCGTTAATGTCTGCCATAGGGAACATTACCGGCACGTTTACAATCTGCGGTGCATTTAATACTTCGCCATTGGCTAACCGCTTAGGAATAGAGGGTTGTACCGTTGCTCGCACCGTTTCCGCATCATAACTAACAATTTTTCCAGGTAATGACACATTAATTTCAGAAAGTGCGGTTAAAATATCCGTCATTTTTAATCGTCCTTTTTCTTACGTTTTTTACGATGTTTACTTTGCGTTTTCATCTGCGCTTTAGTCGGTGCGTTTAGATCTACTAAATGTAGTTCGCTTTGCCAATCACTAGAATGACTATCCCCCGAATGCTTGATTTTTTCCACGCGGAACCAATTTGTTACCGTCACACTTTCCAGCTTGATTTTGTCACAAGGGTTTACCATAGGCAGTAACAGGCTTTTTACATTCCAACCGTCCCTCGCTTGCCGATCAAAGGCAAATTTCTCATCTTGCTTTTTATTTGGCGTATCCTGCTTCTTACTGCGTGCTGCTTCACGTGTGCGTTCAGGAAAACCGATTAGCCCGCTATCTTTTGCTAACACATAACCCGATCGCTTTGTCACGCCATTGCGGTTTACAATCTGCAGTTCGCCATTTTGGATAGACCACTCAAGCCCCGTTCCTGCAACGACTTTGTCTAACGCTTTACGTGCGGCACCGTAAAAACTAAAACCATTTGCCCAAGTGCGTGATTTCAAATTATCCGCACCAACTACGGTTACGCCCATTTTTGCAGCAATATCATTAGTAATTTGCGTAGAACTCACGCCACCGACATAACCTAATGAAACCGCCGTATCGCGAATTTCTACCAAGCCATCTAAAACATAAAGCTCCGTTACCCAATCTGCGCCTTGATGATAAGAATACGCCGTGGCAATATCTCCCGAGCATAACAAAACATTACCTTCCTGCTCATATCCTGCATACAACACACATCGCATATCTGGCTGCTCAATAGTTTTTCGTGTAGTGGATGCAAGGTTATAGATTTTAATGGTATTTTCGTTCGGCTCGGCTTCACAATCTTTTTCAATATCGAACTCAATACGCATTGGCGGCTCAATCACAATGGCATCTTTTTGCCCTTTCTTGCCAATCATCAATTTATAACTACGTAAAAAGCGATAACTCATTCATCCACTCCGATATAAATCAACACCGCCTTGCCATTGATAAAATCATCACGCCCAATCGTTTGTAAATTATCATCACGCACCGCAATCAATTCTCCAAGTGGTAATTCATCACGACGCACTGGTGCAATTAAAGGACGATTCGGCAAAATCACAATGCTTGAGACCAGTTCATCGTTATAAGCATTTTCAATAGTGAGCGACCAAAATCCGATTGTATCGTTCCAAGAAAAGTGTAGAAAAAAGACTTCATCATCAAGATTTACTTCGGTAATAAAATCGTTTTTATTTGCAAGGTTTATTGTGATCATTCTTTTTTACCACTCCATTCGCCGAACTTCGTGATTTTTTGTGCCTGCGTATTTGTCGGCTTGCCGGTTTGTGCTTTGCCAGTTTTGGCTTTTGTTTGCCCAGCCTTACCTTTTGCGTTTGGCGCGGCTTTTTCGGGTGGAATTTCTTCCTTGCGTAACGTCACTTTTTGAATTTTTCGAAATTCCGCACTAATATTTAACCGCTCGCCGTCATCACTGTTACGCTCAATCTCAAGGCTTTCAATAGCAAAATCTTCATACACATCAAGACCAGTGACAATCGTCACTAATTCTCGCTTAGCGTGTAATTCTCGCAACGTCTCTTTTGCTGCAATCAATTTATATTTCCCTAAGCCAACATTAAACAATGTTCCTGTGCCAGTAATCACGCCACTAAGGCTTAACCGCTCACTTTCCCGTGTAATGTGATCAGAAATTACCGTACCGTCTTCAATGGGATATTCCGTGATTTGGCTAGAAAGTGATGTGTTTTCGGTTAAAAGTGCGTCCAATTCCAATACGCCAATTGTCGTACGCTTGCCCGAAAGGGCTGAAAATAAAAGGTTTACTATGCTCATAATTTACTTTTAAGCCTAAATAAAAACCCCGAACACTCGCAATGTTCGGGGTTTGTTTTTTAAAGTACGGTTAAAATCAACCGCACTTTTTTACCCAGCATATTCAATCGCCCCCATTCCAAACGATGTAGATGAACCACGGCTTAATTTGTCTGATACCGCATTAGCCACACCGCTAGGATTAGCGGAACCTTGAATATTGAAGTTATTGGTTTGCGTCATATTCTGATTAGGTGCAAAAATAGGACGACCGCCATAGCCTAACCGCTGTGGCGATACGTGACCGCTTACTGGTGTAGTTAAGGCTTCGCCGCTCAGCTTAACTTCTGCTTTCGCCCCGTCAGAAAACAAATCTCTAATCCAGCTCGGAATAAGTGAATTAAACCAGCCCACCACGGTATCGATAGATTTTTGCCACGCATTTTTAAATATCGTCGTCACGCTATTCCATTTTTCGCCAGCATCTTTCTTTACATTATCCCAGCTCTCCGCTGCTTTATTTGTGATGTTATCCCACATCTCGCTTGCACCAGTGATGATACTTTGCCAAATCTCCGCCGCTTTTTTGGAAATGGCTTCCCATGCGGCAATGGCAAAGGCTTTCACTTCATCCCAATACACAACAAGCAAGATAACCAAGCCAATTACCGCACTAATCGCAAGCAAAATTGGGTTACTTGCTACCGCCATAAACATCGCGCGACCGATCGCAAAAATACCTTTTACCACAGTGCCAACGACAGATTTAAATATCACGCCAAATTTGACCGCCCCACGTTTCAAAAGCGAGAATGCGCCACTGCCGACACGGGAAAATAATTTAAAATGTTTTTGCGCCCAGATAAATGGAGATGCAATCCCTTTCGCTACCTTAATAAAAGGTTTGGCTACAAACATTACGGATCTAAATCCACCTTTCAACAATCCGAAAAATGCACGGAATGGGAAAAATAACGCCCATACAGCGGAGAGAATACCGCCCAGCACCATTAGCCCAACAGAATAAAGCGGTAGGAATTTCAAGCTTAATCCATCAATCATATCGCCCGCACTAGACCAAGCACCGGCATAATCCCCATTAATTAATGCGCGAATAATCCGCACCATACCGCTTACCGTATTAATGAGATTTCTCACGGCGGCAATAATATATTCTAAAACGTCAGTAGCAAAAGCCTGCCAAGAGTCAAAATTAATCTCAACGCCCGCCATTCGGCTTAAATCTTTTAATAAACCACGAACATTGATCCAGAGCTTATCCGCCAGTTTACCTAGCGCGGCGAATTTATCCGCCCAAACTTCATAGCGTCCAACTAATGCCCCAGTAAAGGATAAATCGCCCTGCGTCCAACCATAAATATCTTCTAACACCAAGGCAACGACACCAGCCGCCGCAGCCATCGCCAAGTAAGGTGCCGCCGCACTTGCACCCATCATAAACAATTGATGCAAGCTCTTTTTCGCCGCTGCCAGCGCAAACATCAGCTTACCACCGATTACCGTACCAGCTAAAAAGCCCACTAAACGAATGTTTTCTGTCACCCATTCAGCAGCATTATAGAAAGCCGCGCCGAGTTTAGAGACTTTATTGACCGCCACATCAATCAATTGACCGGCTTTATTTTTCAGAATCGTCATACCGCGCCCAAAGGTTTTCGGCATCTGATCGAATTCTTTTTGGATTTTATCCGCTTGTTTTAGCAGACCTTGTGCGAGTTCTTTTGATGTGAGCTTACCTTCTTTACCTAGATCTTTTAATTGCCCAATCGGCACGCCAAAACTATCAGCAATGGCATTCGCTAAACGTGGGGCTTGTTCAATAATTGAGTTCAGCTCATCGCCACGTAATGCACCCGAGCCTAAGGCTTGACCAAGCTGCATCAAGGCGGCTTGCTGCGCCCCCTGATCTCCGCCGCTAATCGTCATCGTTTGCCCAATGATTTCCGTTAAATTTAACGTATCATCAAGACTTAACCCCAAATCCCCCGCACTTCGATTCACTTTTGAAAATAAATCCGCACTGGCGAGATAGTCTTGTCCGGAACGTTGTGAAAGGTCGAAAATCTGACTCAATGCATATTTATGTTCTTCAACAGATTTTGTCGCCAATTTCACACGACTATCCACCGCAGCCCAATCGTCCGCAATCTTAATCACATTGCCGCCAGCAATCATCGCAAAATAACCAGCAACAAGGTTACGTAGAGAAAGCATTTGATTTTTAGCGTCTTTCAGATTATTACCGACGTCTTTCGCATTCACGGCAGCCCCTAAGAATTTAGAGCGTAATCCATCGACTGCATTATTTAGGTTACTACGAATGCCTTTTGCCGCCTGTAGAGTTTGAACAACATAAGCTTTTAAACCGGAATTATCGACTTTATAACGCAATAACGTCACCAGCTCACGCACAACATTCATCGGTTTTTCTCCATTTGTTTTGCTTCCATCGCGTCCACCGCATCAAGTAAGCGATTAATCTTCAAAAGCTCGCCCATATCCGTCAATCCTGCCGTATTAAGCTCTGTTAGTGTAACTTTACCGGCTAAAAAAGGACGCCAAGCGATCATCTCACTTAGCGTCTGTTCGCTGTATTTACCAACGCTTACGCTTTCTTCACAAGCTCTTGCACCGACCCAAGACGGGCAAGAAATTTCGTAAAAAAACTGCTGAAATTAAGTTGTAAGATGAAAATTACCAACTCGATAAGCTCCGACATATCATCAAACACCAAATCAAAATCAGTTTTGCTAAGTTTTTTATCTGTCCCATTGTTGAAATCATCACGCTGCACCGTCACTAGTTCAGGTTTGATTAGCATATCAGCTAGTTTAACTAACTCTTGGCCGCTTAATTGCTGGCTTAAATCTTGTAAACCTTGTGCAAAATTCGCCGCACTTTTCTGTGCTAATTCGGCTAACTGAGCTGACGTTGCATCTTTCGGTTTTTCATCGCTAAATCCGATTACTTTCGCCAGTGACGGTACAAGGGTTTTCTGCAAATCGCCAAAAATGCGTAACTGATCCATTACCGAAAACTTTTGCACAAAAAAAGTGCTTTCGCCAATTTGAATTTCACTGCGTGCCATCAGTCATTTCCCCCTACAAATAATTTACCGTCCGCAGTTTCAAGCGTCCACTCGCGAGAACCCACTTCTTTTCCAAGCTCAAGTTTCGCCGATTTAACCACCCACGCCGTGCTTGCAGCGAATAATGAGCGACCACGCAAGTCTTTTACCGCAATTGGAAAGGTTGCGTTTTTACTCACTTTATCCGCTGCATAGAGTTCACTTAACACATCATTGGTATCACTGGTTTGTAATAACGTTAATGTGACTTTTTTACGTGGATCGGCACTGGTTGCACGTGCTACTTCGCCATCTGCACCAGCAACAGATGATACGCCGTCAGACATTTCTTCAATATCAATAAAGGTTCCATCTGCAAAGCCAGAAACAATAACCGCCCCGATCACAATACTTACTTCATCGGGCGCATAAGTTGCTAAAGCCATAAAATTCTCCTAAAAAATGACCGCACTTTAGCGGTCTGTTAATGATTAAAGACTGTAAGCCAGATTGCCCTTGATTTCTGTTAAGTGAATAGCACCGGCTAAACGTGCCGAGAATTTCACATCTTGCAATAAACGCTTACCTTTATTGTTATTCGACACCTTTGCCGCCAGTGGAAGGGAAATCACATAACTTGGAATTTCCTTGTTATTATCATCCAATTCTGTCGGTGCAATACCGCCACGTGCTACACCTAAATCTAACGCCTGACGCACTGCCGCACCAATTAATTGAATACCTTTATCGGTGTAAGGCACTTTGCCGTAAGCATTGATTAAGACGGATGTCACATTAATTTGTACTTCCTGCACCAACCAATCACGGAAACGGATAATATCGATCCATTCCCCAGCTGCGACTTTGCCGCCTTGCGTTACCGCAAAGCTATCGTTAAATTTCTCAAATGTCGTTGCGTTTTTCTTCGAGCAAGCTAAGTATTCGCCTTCCATTAACGGCGAATAAGATACGCCAGCAAGTTTTTTCAAGTTCCACGTTTCCGATCCCGGATAGAATGTAAAGGAATAGCTCATCAAGGCAATTTCTGGGTATTCTTCCGCTGCTTTATGGGAATACATTACCGCCGAACGGTAATATTGTTTCGCTTCAAGTTTGCTCGCAATATCGGTTTTCTCCGCCGATTGTGGTAATTTTTCATCAGCAGAGGCGGTAACAAATAATTTACCGTTGGCTTCTGCCCACGCCGCCGCCAACATCACATCTGCGTCTTCACGCGAGACCAACGCCAAGCCATACCAGCTGTTATTTTCTCGTGCGACCGCCGCGAGCGCATCCGTCACGCTTTCATCTTGCGCTTTACGTCCGATAAATACCTGCGCCACGTGTGACGGCTGCGCAAAGGCGGTAGCCACTGCGATATAAAGCGGATTGTTTGATTTTAAGCCTAAATCCAATAATTCATTTGGATCGGTAACTACCAGCAAACGCGCCGAATTATTCAGCGTATGTTCGCCTAAAATTAATAAATCACTAAAAGATTTACCGGCGATTGTGGTTGTATTTAAATCAATAGCCACATTTACCAAGCGATCAATTTTCGCCATTTTTATTTACCCCTATTAAATTTTTCTCAGAAGCACGTCCTATATTTGCCGTCACTTCCACTTGTTCAATAATACCCACAATATCCTGCACACTAGCCGCATAACGAATTTCAAGCTCTACCATTGCCCGATCTTCATATTCACGCTGTTCATTTAGAAAGGCTAAATGGGTAATCCGCCCAATGCGAATCAATGCCACGCCATCATTTAACCAACGCTCACGACAAGACTGCATAGATAAGCGCATACAAACATCTCGCAATGCCTGTAAACTGTTTCCACCGAAATAATTCAACTCAAGCACGGCATCGATATGAGTTTTTACCGTCTGATTGCCTTCATCATTTACCGCCGAATAATGAAAATGTTCTGGTGTTCTCTCAAACTTCAGTTCATAAGTAAAAAATGGCTTTTCTGGCTCACGCCCATTTTCATAGGCGCGAATAAAAGGGCGATCCGATAGATCGCCCAATAAATCATACAAACGCTCAAGCATATTATTTTACCCGTATAGCCACGTAGCGATGATGTGACAACACACCACTGTGATAACTAGCTCGTGAAATCACTTCGTATCGCTCGCCGTCAAATAGCACTACCGCACCATTGTGTGCATTCTCTCCAGCCACCGTTAGTTTTTGATCGGTGTAAATTTTTACCGCACTTGAAACGCGCCGCCCCTGCATTGATACCACTAGGCGATCCATTTCAGCACTGCTTAACGGCTGAATGGATGCCATTAACATCTGCTCAATTTCGCCACCGTTTACCCACTTGCCTTTCACATACTCTCCGTCAGAACGCACAAGTATTTTATAAGGCTTGCGAAAAGAAGATTGAGAAGAAAATATCTGCATCAGATTTCAACCTTATAACGAATTGAATTGACTAATTGCGAGGTATCTACGAGCGGTTTACTACTTTTCTTACGCTTACGCGTAGATGGTGCATTCGGTGTCCAAGGATAAGACTTCAAGGTATTTTTCTGCTTGTCTTGATACCATTGCCCAAGTTTTGAAAGCTCTTGCACCAAATCAGCCCCTTTCGCCACATTAGAGACCACACGCCCTAAGTATTGCGCCACTGCCTGTTGATTATCTTCAAAGGTTTGACGAATAAAAGGACGAGACGGGATATGTGCCGTGCCATATTCATTCCAAATACCAATATCTACCAAGTTTTCGCCTGATTCAGAATGAACGCCTGCATCCGCTTGAACGCCTACTTTTACGCGTGCTTTGCCGATTTTGTTTATCAACTCAAGTTCTTTTTCAAGCCCTTTATTGTTGATTTTTACCTTAACCACGCTAGACACAATGACTCCCTACGGTAATCGCACCAAGGCGCACGCAAATATTGTTTAGCTCGTTATACTTCGCCAAAAAGCGTTCAGCGTTGCCGCCTTTATCGCTCCCTGAAAAATATTCACGTTCTAAATCGCCTTCACGTTCACGCCGTAAACCCGCCACATTTACCCCGCTTTCAATCGACTGAGCCAACAAATAAGCCGCATACCACGCCACCGCCTCATCTTGCTTTTCATCAGATAAACAGTCTGGACGTTTATTATCAGCCACGCTTAACGCCTTATTTACCATATCTTCAGGCATTTGTTGGCTTAATGGGTAAAAGAGATTAAGTAACGAGTATGCGCTCATTTATTACTCCTGCTTTTTACTTTTGCCGTCTTTTTTCGCATCTTCCGCTTTCGGCGTTACGTCAATTAATACGCCTCGTTCAATTAAACGATCAAGCCCTACCGCATCATAGGCAATTTCCACCTCTTGATTAGGGGAAATAAACTCGCCGCCAACACGAATTAAACGTGCTTCAATATTACGTACAATCATCGCTAAATCTCCGCTTTGGTTGCCGATAACGGATAACGTAAGAAGACGCCACCCACACGTGCCACACAGTTCACAACAAGCTCTAAATTGCGTTCTTGTGCCGGTAACTGGGTAAAATCTTGCGGCGTTTCAAGAGTTAAGTTATCAAGGGATTTTTCATAGCAAATCGCTAAGTTCTTATTCCCTGTACCCGCTTTCTCTAATTCCCATAAGCCCTGAATAGTTAAGTTAGGATGTTTACGCTTGAAGAACGTCAATACGTCCACTTTGTCAGCCGTGTTCATATACTTACTGGATAACGTCTGATAATCTGTTAGCGACAACAATAAGTGTGTTGGCTGATGCACGCCTTTTGATTGCAACACGACGGTATCGTGTAGATTGTCCAAATCCGCTAGCACCGCATCCGCCGTTGCAGTTTTCCAGCCACCAGTTACCGAGGTTTCTCCTAAATTCGGGTGGTTAATAAAGCCGTTTAAACCAAATTCTTTATCTCCTAACAAGGCAATTTCGTTCATCTTTACTTTCACCGCACGACGCGCTGCACGAGCTTTAGAAGACGGTAAATCCGTTTGATTAGCTGACGCCGCTTTCAACTCTTGTAGATTGTAGCCATAAGCAGCACCGATGTTTTTCACTTTTACCGCACGTTCTGTCATAGCCACATCCGCACGCGGTAAATCATCGGCATAGTTGGCAATGACTTTAGCCATACCGACCATATCGTAAATGCGCTCAGTCACAGTTTCTGCCCATTCAGGGGCTTCAGAAGAGACTGGGACGAGCGATAAGCCATTCATACCCGGTAATTTTTCTTCATAGATTTTGTTGCGCACAAACTCTAATTGGCGTTGCGTAAACAAGCCCGCATCTTGGTTAAATACACCCGCCGCATTTAAACAAGTATTGATCGCATTCAACTCGAACGCATCTTGACGAAGATCTTTCATTATTTTTCTCCAATAAAAAAGCCCCAAGTTTTCACTTAGGGCATCGTTAAACATTGAATAATTAAGCTAACTCGACTAATGCGAGCTTGCCATATTTACCGCAATCCACTACGGCAGTTTTAAAGGTTGCATTCGGTAATGCCGTACCAATTTTTGCCACCTTGCCTGAAGCGGGGTCAAAACTTACCGCACGTCCTGCCGTAATCGCTTCGCTGTCTTTCACTACACACCACGCAACCCCTTTACGCAATACGGAAACCGCATCAAATTTCGCATAACCGCCTACTACAGCATGGGAATGTAACGCAATGCCAATGGGCTTAGTGCCACCTAATTTAGCTTGTGTGGCACTCGTCCCTTGCGTAATCACTACGCCGAATGGGATTTCATTTTCTGCTGCAAAGGTTTCGACTAAATCGTAACGGCTGTCGCCTTTCATACCAGCAAAGGCTTTTTGTTGTAATTGATCGTACATAGACATCGTTTTATGCTCCTATTGGTTACGACTTGCAATCATTGCCGCACGACCAGTTAATTTCGTTTGGCTATCCTGCGTAAATGTGGGTTGATTTGTCGCTGATGGTGTTAATTGCTGACGCTGCACACCTGCCGCATCCGCTCGTTGTTTGGCATCGCTTACCGCAATATCAAACGCTGCTTCAATATAACCATCGGATTTTTGCGATAAATCCGCATTGTCTTGACGAATTGCCTTAATCACAGCCTCACGCAACGCACGGTCGGTACTATCAGCTTTCACTTCCACCTTATGCACTTTCGCTACGTTTTCTAATTCAACACGCACCTTGGCTTGACTTACCGCATCTTGTTTAATTTGTTCAACCTGCGTTTCAAGCTCTTTCACTTTCGCTTCTGCCGCATCTGCGCGTGCCGCTTCTTTGTCTTTTGCTGTCACTGCGTCTTTGGCGTCTTGTTTTAGTTTATGTAATTCAACAATCACTTCGGGTGCGGCTTGATATGTAATGCCGCTATCTAAGCGAATGTCAGAAAGCGTTGTTTGAGTGTTACTCATCGGATTTTCTCCATCTTCGTTAAATTCCACGGCATCTGCCGCATCTAAATTAAGTGCGGCATTGCCTGCACGCCCAACTGTCACAATGGCTAAATGGTTAGGACGAATATTACGCTGGATCACATCATATGGCTCGCCGTCTTCTGTTATACCGCTCGTCTCGTCAATATCTACCTTATAGCCAACCGACAATTCTTTTTTTCCAAAATCAACGGCTTTCGTATTGTGAATCACAATATCTGCCGTTAAATTTTGCCCATCTTGTTTACCTTCCGTTAAGATAGAACCCACCACCAAATGCGCATTATTTTTCGTCACAAGTCCGTGATGATCTTCTGTAATCGGCAATCCCTTGTAAGCGCGTAAACTATCCGCCTTAAATACTTCATCAGGCGGACGATATTCACGTCGAGTTTTGCCATTAGGAAGCTCATAAACAAACACCCCACTTCTTGTCAGAATAGGGGTGTCATAAATAAAACCGTTATCATCTCGCCGTGCCTGAATGCCACGGCGGTCGTATCGCATTACCATTTTTTCTTACTCCGCATAAATCACACCGTTTAGATCTTCAAATTCAGGGAATACCGCCTCCGCATAGCAACGACATAAAATAGGCTCCCCCGGATGTCCGTCATCAGGTGGATTATCCCAATCAAATTGTTTACCCTCACGATCAACGTGGTGCGCCCGCTCACGCTCATCAAGCATACCGCGCCAAATATACGACTTCACGCCGATATTTTGCTGGCGCAACTTCGTCAAATGACCGTTTAACTTGCCAATTTGGTCACGAGCAATTAATGTTGCACGTTTCTCGTTGGTGTTAAGGATAGACTTCACATCATCTACCACGCTTTCCCAACGCCAACCACCGCGCACCGCTTGAGTAAAGCGACTACGCAATTTTTCTAACGTCTGCGTAGGAAGGCTTTTTATTAGGCGGATATTTTCCCATTCCGCAATTTTTAACGCATCATCAAGCCAAGGTTCAGTCGTGAAAACATCGACGCTATAAACTGATTTCAGCACTTTGTGAAACTGCTTGCCGTTAAAGTTCTCTGTCTGATGAATATAGCCACGCACAAATTGCGCAATTTCTTTTTCATCAACAAAAATCAATACCGCTTGCAATAATTCAATAAGCCAACGTTCAAGTGTATCAGAAAAACTATCTTGTCGAATATTTGCCTGAAAGTGCGGTCGAATTTCAACGAGTTTTTGATTAACCATCGTATTAATGTTTCTCGCCACACCACGTAAATAACCCACATATTCACGCTCAATTGCGTGAGGAAACAACCACACCTTTGGCTTTCTGTTCTTCTTGATACTTTTCAACATCATCGTCATCTACCTGTGGCAATTTGTCCGCTTGAATGCCAAACTCCCCGGCAATCTGTGTTCGCAATTCTTCTGTGGATAATGCACCCGAATCAACCAAATTAATTAACCGATCAAGCTCGATTTTCGCTGCATCCGCATTCGTTTTACGCACATCGGCTAATTCTTTATCCGTCGGTGTGTTCAACGATGGGAATTTGATTTTCCAGTTCTCAAACGGGTTGATATGCTTTTGATACATCAATAGCTCAATCAGCTTTTCAAGCACTGGCTTGATTTTATGTTGTTGAATACTTTCGACCAAATCGTAATAGCTTTCAAAATCGCTCTGTCCTGTGGCGTTCATACCTTTAGCTGACTGCCCAAATAAAATCGCCACTGGAATATTCACATCAGCCGAAATCGCCACCTTAAATTCATCCAGCACATCAACAATACCGCCCAAATCGGCATTCAAAATGTTGTAATCATCTTCGCTATCAACAGCTACGCCATTTAACAGACTACGCCCACGTTCAACAAGATTGATACGCTCTCGAATAACAGGCTCTAATCCATTATCAATTGCCAACGCAAGCCCTTTCATTTTATGAACCGCTTGCTGTTTGCGTTCAAGAATTAACGAAGCCCACATCAATGATTTTTGATAATCACGAATTTTCGGGTAAACCGATCTAACCGCACTACGCCCAATCCAATGTAAGCCATTTTTTAGACGTTCTGGCAATGAATCGCCGCCCATAAATAACAAACGGCTTTCATGGATTTCTACCTGACTATCAAGCGAACCAGCAATCGTACCGATATTTAACCGATAACTGGAATAGCGACCATAATTCGGCTTGGTTGGATCGGAATAGCGATTAGCCGTAGGCGAAATTTGACTTAAATCAAACACTCGCACTTCATCGATACGTGTAATGTGACTTGGCTCTAACGGTTCACTTAATCGCGCACCGTCATCGGTCAATAAAACCATAACCGCACCACCAAAAAACCGCGACCAACGCACCATATCTGCCAATGCTGGCAAAATCTTCAACCGTTCAATCTCATTGCTAATCGCATCATCTTGATCGCCTTGAATTTCAATCGAACGTGAAATCGCCGCATCTGCTGGCATATCGACCACCCGTGCGGCTAAACCACCTAACTCATATAACGTTAAATCAAAAAGTGCGGTTGAATTTGCAGAATTTCTTGCAAAATGATTAATCCCCAAGGCTTCGGCGTAGCCGTCTTGATTAAATGCCATATTAACTTCCTAACCCAATGAAACGTGACAATACATCTTCTTTCGGTGCGAAACACATTACCAACGCATCCGCCTTATTCGGTGACGGAATGCCACGCTTTTTCATATCTTTCTTACTTTCTACTTTTACACGCCCATTACCGTCATAATCCACATAAGGGCGTGCCAATTCTGCTTTTAAATATTCCAAATCCCTTATATCGGAAGAAAGACTAATCATCTCATCAACGGGATATTGCTCTTCATACGTGATCGCCCGATAGGTTTTATAGAAACGATCGCGTAAACGCCACCACGCCTGAGCCTTAATATTGGCGAACATATCTCGATTGGTTTTACCATAAATATATTCTGCATCAGGTTCAAATACCGAGCCTCCAGCATTAAAGCCATTAATACGAATGGATTTATCGTTTAGGCGATGATAGTGTGCTTTTACACCGGCACCTATGCCGATGCTATCGTAAACAATTTCATTTGCGCCAAATTCCAATGCATTAAGCCGAGTTCTGTCTGCACTACCAATCACATCTTCGCCGTGCCATTCATCAACACGCAACACTACAGAACCATGAACAAAGGCATTAGCATTCGCATCTGAGCCTTCATCCGCCACATCAAAACCAATAATCTTTCGCCCTGCCGCCACAAAGCCTAGTTTTTTATGTGCATCAACCGCGGCATCAATCCACAATGGTTTAATAATAACCTTATCGCTATCAGCTACCGGTTCTCCCTCATAAACATGACGATAAAGCTCGTAATCACGCTCTCGCATCTGCGCCATATCTTCCATTAGCTCTTTCGGAAAATATGGGTTGTCTTGCCAATTCACTAAGACCGATTTACACCTCTCAGGTGGATGAATCACAAAGCGTTGATAGGTATCGTCCAGAATGTTTTTCGGGTTGAAACTCACAATAATTTGCGAGCCATCTTCACGAATGGTCGGAATTAACACATCCCAGCTTTCTTTAGAAACGTTTTCGCCCTCCTCCACCCAAACCACATCAATACCCGTCATTGACTTGATTGAAGTGATGTTGGTTTTCAGACCAGCAAACGTGAAGCGTGAACCGTTTTGCCCGATAATTTGCGTTTTCTGTACATCAAAAAAGGCTTGTAAGCCAAGCATTTCAATCTGATCTGCCAACATCTGAATCACAGAATCAGAAATCGATTTCTGAATTTCACGACAACACAACACCCGAATCGGTTGAGTATAAGCACGTAACACTAACGCACGGGCAATGCTGAAACTTTTCCCAGAACCACGTCCGCCATAGAAAATAATAAAACGCCAAATAGATTCAAAGAGCGGTCGGAATTTCGTGGGAAATTTAAGGTTCTTCTGGTTCATCGCTAAAACTAATGTTGATGACTGCAGGTAACGCATTACCGCCTGAGGTCACATCCACTCTATCTTTAAACATACCAAGATGTTTGCCTAGTAGCTCAAGAGCTTTATTTGCACCTGTCGGTTCAAAAACAAAACATTCGGTATTAACGCTTTGTGCCGTTCCTTCTTGAGCGTTTTTTACCACAGTGGTAATGATAAGCGGCTTTCTTCCCATACAAATATCACGATACTCTTGCAAGTCCGCAATGATGTTATCAACGGTAAGATTATGGCGTTGTCTGTGCTCTTGTTGAAGAATATCAACCCTTGATCTAATCTTGATCTTATCTAATTCTTTTTTAGCTAATCGGTTTATACTTTCAGGCTTCATATCTTGGCAATCATAACTCTGCCGATACGCTTCACTAGCATTACCAAGCTCAATATAAAGCTGACAAAATTTTTCTTGTTTAGGCGTTAATCCACGACCAGACGTGGATTTTCCTTTCACGTCTGACATAGGAAATCCTTAAAATAACTTGAATAAAACTTATAAAACCTATAAAATACTTATTAATTAAATGTAATACTTTAGCTATGAAAGAAATCATCTATCAGCCAAAAGCATTAAAACAATTGAGAAAGATTCCAACAAAAGCACATATAATTGAAAAATGTGAGTCGCTTAAAACCTTTCCCGATTGTTCTAATATCAAAGCACTAACCAATCACACTTACGAATATCGTTACCGTGTTGGTGATTATCGTGTTTTCTTTAATATCGTTGGTAATACGATGAATATCGTATCTATTGAAGAGGTTAAAAAAAGAGATGAACGCACTTACTAATATTCAATACATTAATAATGAGCAAGGCGTACCTGCTTTTGCTGTTATGCCAATTGCCACGCTTAACTGGCTAAAACAAAAAGCGAATTTTTCAGACCCTATTGAAACAGGTATCCCTGAATCTGTTGCAAAATTGGCTTTATTAAACGATTATTCTGCATTGCGTGCTTGGCGTGAACACTTAGGTTTAACCCAAGCGGAAGTGGCAAGCCGCTTAGGCATCTCTCAAGCAGCTTATTCGCAACATGAAAATTCACAGACCTTGCGTAAAAGCACTCGCATTAAAATAGCGACAGCACTTGGCATTAATCCCGCTCAATTAGATTTTTAATCTATTTACTGCCTTTTGCTTGATCAACCCATTTATTAAGATGATCTACTTGGCTTGCGCATTTATCTCGCTCTGCGGTTACCTTAACAAGCTGTATGACTACATCGCCGTATGTTTCCCCAGTAAATGCTGTTCTTACACAAGGTGCGGTATAGGCTTGAGGCGGATAAATATATTCAGCTTTGGTTGTGATTTTATTTGTGCAAGCGGTCAAGAACAGACTGAGGCAGACGAGTGTTGGCACAAGGCTGTGTCTTAATGATTGTTTTAACTGATTCAGCATGTTCTGTTGCTATCCTTTCTATTTCATCATTACGCTCTTGTTGCTCAATAACGGCATCACGCTCTTGTTGTAACGCAAGGCTCAATGATTTATTAGCATTTTCTTGTTGCTGAATAGTTTGGGCTTGAGCTTGGTTCTCGGCTTTTAAACTACTTATCTTCTGAGATTGAAACCAAGTCCAACCACACAAGCCCAAAATCAAACAAAGTGCGGTCAATTTTATGGCAGTTTCAAATCGGCTAAACATAATGCTTTCTCTTTTTCTCGGCGAACCACCAAACCTGCTAATTTTTTACCATTGGCATACACCCATCTAGGAAATTCGCCACAAGCCTTTTCATATTGTTTTGCTCGAAGATATTTAAACATCGTAGATTTACTTACTGCCCCACAACCCACATTAAAAGTGATTGACACCGCAGAATCAAATACCGATTGTGGTAACATCTCGCCATTGCCATATTTATTCACACATCGTTCAGCAATCACAATATCATTCTTCCAACGTTCGGCAATTTCCAAATCTGTGTAACGGTGTTTTGGATTGATTTTCTTACCACCATATTCAGTTGAACCAATTCCTACGGTCAAAACATCCGCAGGGCATTGATACGGATCACGTCTGCAACCCTCGGCATTCCCAATAATTTCAGCACCTACAGGACTTAATCTTAGCTCGCCACCGAACTGAGCATACATTAATCCCATTACCGTAATCACAGAACAAACACCAAGAGCTTTCCTAGTTTTTGTCAAAATCATCATCAAATCCTAAAGACAATCGTTTCATTTTCACACGGTGTATTTCTTCTGCACGCCGTTCTTCATTTTTTCTAACTTTCCCTTCTTGGCATTTAGCATACATATTCACGAGACCACTTATTAAACCTATAACAAGCCCCATAATAGCCAGCCATTCTTGAAATGAATACATTGCCCAGAACGCACCAAAGCCAGACCAAAAAATACTTTGGCTTCCTGCATCTTTTAACATTTTTACACTCCACCCATTTACAGAGCTGATAAAAAAAGCCCACGCATTAACGTGAGCTTGTGATAGATGGCCTTACCCCGTGCGATTTCTCGTGCAATAAAGTCTAACAAGGTAAGGAGCTATTACTGTAAATAAAAAATCCCCTCTAACAGTATCAACAAGTAGGGATTTTTACATAATTCGATATAACGACTACCACCAGCGAACAGCACTAATAAAAGGCGTCGCAAAAAGAAGACAAATTCCCACAGCTAAAGCCACAATCGCAAAAGCAATCGCACCACGAATAACAGGCGTTGAATAAGTTTCCATATCTAATCCTTGTTTTGGATGTATTTTTAGTTTCGTTCTGTTATACTTAATCACAAATTCGTTCCTTTAAATCGAGCTTAACAGGAATGAAAAAAGCCGAAGTGTTCCCGCACCTTGGCTTTTCTTTTGCATACAAAAAAGCCCTGAACGTTTCCGATCAGGGCTAATAAATCATTAACACATTACATTTCCAACACAAACTTCAACGTATCCGTAATCGTTGAAAAAGTAAGCTTCTCTAAATTTTGCTTAATAAGTGTAATCTCAAAAGAGCCATCAATATCCGAGCAGCCCAATGATTTTAATTTTTCCACTCTTGTTTGATATTGTGAAATTTCTTCCACTAAATCGCCAGACAGAATGCCATTAAAGGCTTCACGTGCCAAATTAACGCTAAATCCGAATGACTGCGCTAAATAATCCACATCGATTGTAATATCTGCACCAACAAAGCTATCTTTCGGATCTGAAAACTGAATTCTAATATTCATAGAGCCTTTGTAGTTGGCTTCAATCGTATCAGGAATAAGATTACTAACAGTAAATCCTTGCCCTTGTAAAAATGCAATCGATTCATTCGTCATCAACGAAATAGCATTCTCTTTTTTGCCCTGTAATAGGGCTAAACGCTGCTTAAATAAGGCATCACTTTCAGCCTTTAAATCAGCAAGTTGTTTACGTAATTCAAATGACATTCTTTATCCCCTTATAACCGCCTAAAATTAAAGCAATTATAGTACGAAGTGCCACAATAAAAAAGCCCCAAGTCTATCAACTCGGAGCTATCAAATTCATTTGTGCGTTCTCAACGTGCTAAAACCGCAATATAGTACATATAATACACTTTTAGTGTGCACTGTCAAGCGGTTTATGAAGTGCAGTAATTGGTGATGATGTTTCGCAAATATACCCATCGCAATCTTGGTTTAAATTGAGTTCGTATGCTGCCAATAACAACACCACCGCAAAGAGAATTCTGAACATAATTTATCCTTTTTCGTGAATTTGAGGTGTAGCAATCCGCCGCACGGATTTCTTTGGGAAAAGTGCGGTCGGATTTTTTGTTGTTTTATAAAATGTCTAGCTGAAATCCTGTTGATTTAGGGTTGTAGGCTCGAAGATATTTTAATACGCGCCAGTTATTGCCTTGCTCGCATTCAAATTGCTCTGTAATGCGTGTCAATATGTTATGTGCCTGACGGAGAGTACTGCGATATTCGTAAGCCATGTCATGAACTGGTGCGGCATAATGTGAACCAATTTGTTTTAATGCAGGGTGAAGCACTTGGCAAAGTTCCGTGCCACGCAATAAAGCAAACCATGCCCACACAAGCTGTTGTAGGTCATGCTCTGTAAATTCACGGATGAATAGCTCATCTTTTTTCTGTTCAGTAATAAGCTCACCTTCAAGCACAATTCTGTGTACATACTCTACTGCTTGCGGTAACTGCTCTAATGTTAAATCTTCTATGCTTTCCACATTAAAGCGTTGATGGACTAAATGATAGGCATCGGAATAAATTAAGCCTTTCTTGCTGACTAACATATTTACGGCATTGCGTAATCCAGTTCTGTCATTGACGGATGTTTTGCTTTCATATTTTCCAGTTTTACGAATAGTAGGTAATACTTCTGATGTAACCCATTTTCTAAAACGGTGCGGAACAGATTCTTTTTTAACTGCATCGCGGCAACGTAAGATCAAAGTGTACATTCCGCTTTCGCTGATGATAGAAATACTTTGAGCGCCATTTCCAGCCTGACTGTCGGTTAAACCGATAGTCGCTTTTTCGTCATCATCTAGCTTTAATAAAGCATCACTTACGTTAGATATTTTTAACGTGTCACACACGTCCTTAGCAACAAACCAAGGTTCATTGTTAATAACTAAAGTGCGGATAGAATTTGATTCAAAATTGAATGTAGAGAATTGGGATTGAATTGTCATAACTGATACCTTTTCGAATTTTATGGCGGATAGGTGGTTCGAAAACCGCTCAGTTAAACGGCGTATGGTATTGAATATTCCCATACCCACCTATCCATTGGTAAAAATTAGACATAAAAAAATCACATTAACGCAGTGAAGTGCGAACTGATAATACAAGGAATTGGGTTTCGACTCCCTAGACCTTAAGTTTGAGTTTAATAAAAACCCTATCCGCTGTCAATACAAATTAGGGTCGCCAAGAGGTTCGAAGGCTGCAGTAAGTCAGCTGGACATATTCCCCTTTCGGGTATTGTATTAGTCGCCCACTCGGCATAGATAAGATGTGATTATGCGCAATGAATGTTTAATGGCAATAAAACAAACAAGGTTACTAAATTTCACGCATAAAAAAACCGCTATGCTATCGGGAGCGGACTAACCGCTTACTGCTAATAAGGCTTCGACACCTTGAGCAGATAACTATCTGCTTGATAAAAATAATAATGAAAAATCCCTTTGGGTGTCAAGGGGCTTTTTGTAATTATTCACTTTTAATTTTGGGCGTTCGTCTATGGATTACAACTACTAAATATGATAAAAAAACTTGTGTTGATTTGTAATAAATACTACAATGGCAACATCTAAGGCAAGGTGCTTTAGATACAGCAAACCCCACGCTGTTTAGAGTGGGGCTTACTTAAAGGGATTAGATAATGAAACCCTATCAAATCATTATCTTAATCATCGTTCTAATGCTAACTTGCTGTAGTGGTACAGTAATTAGCTAGATGAACAAAGGGGGAAGGTCAGATGTCCCCCGATGTCCCTCACTATAATCAAACAAAAAACAAAATGCAAGGACTTTTCTATGGCAATGACTCGCGCAGAAATTAACGCCAAAAGCGATAAAAAACGTGGTGTACGCCTACAATCTTACAAACTACACGAAGATATTATCAAATTGCTTGCTGAACTTTCCGAGAAAACAGGCAAATCTAAAACGGCGATTGTAACGGAAGGGATTTTAGCGATGGAGAAAGCCTATAAAAATTAGGGCGTGAAATTAATTTGTCTAAAAAATGCGGTCAAAATCGACCGCACTTTTCAGGCAATAAATAAACATTGCTTACCTTCTGTTGATAATAGCAATAAAAGTGATGTTTTTACCATTTTCAATCGATTGAAATACTCACGCCGTGAAATATGTAAATATCGCCAAATTTCTTGTTTTTCCCATCTCTTGATATAAGTTAGAACGAATACATCATAAAGTTCTGGTGTGACTTTTCTAATTACACCAAGGTAGCCATCAATTTCCATACCTAATTCATCGCTTATAGGACGCATACGATATTTTTCAGCATAACGTGCATCACATTTCATTTCTGCAAACCCTGCGGCTACACGTGGAAATTCAGTCTCATAACGAGATGTAGCCCAATAACCAAATTCAACTGAAATCTCATCAATATTCACGTAAGCTCCTTAATTTTTGCCTTGTAATACTTAATAATCTCCTTGCAATCTTCAATGGTGTATTTCTTTGGTTCGTGGTCTTGGCGTTCTAACCACGCCACCTTATCTGCACCGATTTTATTGATAAGATTGATTCGATATTCGATGATATTTCCGCTCTTATGGTCATTACAGGGTGCGCATTGCTTATGTACATTCAGCTCACAAAATCGCAATTCTGGACAAGCCCCCACACTCCGATAATGCCCTGCATGGTATTGCCCTTGATGATACCGACCGCAACTGATACAAGGCTGGTCTTTATCCCTTAAACGAATGAATTTATTAAATACCGATTGTGCCTCTTTCAGCCATTCTGAACGACTTTTTAATTTCGCCCTACGTTCCCTTTGCTTTTTCTTTTCGGCCTTGTCTCGGTCTTTTTGTGCATTATCTCGGGCTAATTTAATTGCACACTCAGGCGAGCAAACTTTCTGTGTTGAGCTAAAGGTTTTTACAAACGGCTTGCCGCAGACTTTGCATTTATACTCTTTCGCCATTAGCCAAACACCATATTAAACATTCCCCAAACTGCCACAATAAAAAGTACGATTTTTAATTCTAGAATCTCGTCATCATTTAATTTCATTTTCATCCTTTACTTGTGTGTATCCTTGTGTATAATTTATCGTGATTAAGACGACAAGGAGGAAGCATGCGATCCAGCGACTTAATCAAGGAACTTAAAAATGCAGGTTGTACTTTTGTCAGGCACGGTAAAGGCGATCATCAAATCTGGCAATCGCCCATCACAGGGAAGACGTTCCCCGTACCACACCCAAAACAACACGTACCCATCGGCACATTAAGATCCATTAAAAAATCGGCAGGGCTTCTATAGCTCTGCCGAGCTAACCCACAAGGAGCGACTATGTTATTTACCATCGGCATTGAAACCCCAACAAATGAAAATGAAGCCTACGGCATTACGGTGCCAGCATTATTTACTGAAGAATATTCCTGCTTTAGTGCCGCTGATACCCTTGAAGAAATCCCAACGCAGGTAACTGATGCCATTCACTCCATCTTAGAAATGATGTTTGAAGACGGCTTAGATATCAACGAACTTCAAGACAAAGGCTATCGTCACTACCAAACGCAAGAAGATTTTAACTATTGCGATACTTGGTTGTTGCTTGATGTAGATATTTCCGCATATCAAGGCAAACGCCACCGTATTAATATCAGCTTGCCTGAATACCTTATCAAACGTATTGATAGCCGTGTTGCAAGCAATCCAATCTACAAAGACCGCAGCCACTTTTTAGCGATTGCCTCACAAAAAGAGCTACGGCAATAATTACCCAAAAAACGCATACAACTGATTTAACGTATTTTCATCGGTTGTATCGTTAAAAATATGCTTGATTGCTGCACTAATTAACGCTTTGTAACAGCTTTCAAACTCTGCTTGCTCCATATTCCCATAACTCAAGGATTGCGCCTCAATCCGCAAATCCCCTTTAATGTTGTATGTAGATTCGTAAAATCCCGCCAATACCGTTAGATGTTTACGAAAGGTGTCAAATTGCTTGCGCTCATCAAAGTGTTCCCATTCTGTTTTATCTGCAGCCCAATGGTTAAAACAGAATTTAAAAAAGGCGAACACTTTACGATGAAAGGCTGGATTGCGCGTGCGTTTGAGTTCTATCTCATAAATCTCACCGTTTTTGAATGATTGTAAATCTGGCAAGTACATTTCATCGGCTGGACAAAATACACCACCAGCATTTTTCATCATTGGAATAATCATTCCAGATACTCCACACCACGTGCCCACGCGTGCGCCTCTTCATAAGTTTTAAAGCGTTTTCGTACGCGAGAAATCTGTACTATTTTGCCGTCAATACGTTGTAGCACCCTCACATCTCCACGAAAGCAATCGTGCCGTTTATGTTTAATACCGTGGCGAAAGCCTTTTGTTGAGCCGTCGTGATATGCGCTACGGTAAATATAAAAATCTTTCATCATTCGCCCCAGCCAAATAAAAATCGATTTGATTTTTTCTCTTCTTGAATCAATGCACAGACTTCATCGCAAAATTTCTCAAAATCTTTTCTAGGCCAACGCTCCAAATCAAATACCATACCGCTAAATTGAATTTGAGCGCGAATTTACTCTTTTAATTGAGCTTGCGACATCAACTCTAATTTCATTGGATCGATTTTTTCTTTCGGTGGTTCGGGTGGCGATATCGTGTCCCATTTATCAGAATCAATTAGCCATTCATCAGCGTTAATTATTTTATTCGTGGCACAGTCATACAACTCACGGTATGTCTTGTTGTTCGATTTAGTTTTATCAACCACCAAGAAAAGCACCGAAATAGGCGTATCTTCAAAAGCGTTTTGAATCAAATTCAACTCGACTAATTGATTCCCAATAACTTCACGGAGTGTTTTTTCGGTGTTTCGATAGGCAATACCTGGAAACATAATGAAAAACCCAAAACGATACGCATTGGCTAATCCTTTCAGCATAAAAACATCATCAAGCACACCTGATTTTTTCCACGGAAAATCTGCTTGAATAGCAGCCTTTTCTTCTTCGGCAAGTTCTTTAAATTTAAGTGAGAATGGCGGGTTCATTACAACACAATCACTTTTTGGCTCACTTTGATACAAGAAAAAACTCGTATTATGAATCTCAGCATCTGGATAATTATTGGCTAATGCTGCGCATGATTCCGATTGAATTTCTACTGCAATAAACTTACTTGGTTGAATGAATTGCTCAAGCTGTCCACTGCCTGCTGCACCATCAAAAACACTTGGATTTTTACCTAAGTATTTCTCGACTTTCCCCGCCAAATATCGGCGTAAAGATTCACCTGTGATGTACTCAGCAAACTTATTCGCTTTCTTGCGATTATTATGTTCTTCAAAACTCATTTTTTATACTCCACACCTAAATCTTCTAACCCAAAATAACCGCAAGATTTTGTTCGATTTACTGCGCTGTATTTACTTACCTGCGGAAACGGTATCGGCTCAATTAAGTGACCGTTACAACGAAAACGGTCGTCATCCCATTCGCTGCTTGATATAAAATAATCTGGCGTATAAAAATCCTCTAATTCCGCACCGCACTTTGGGCATTTATAGCTTGTCATTGCAATGCCCCTTTCCCATAACTTTTAGCCGCATAGGTTTTGGCTTGTTGCTGTGGTTTCTCGTTGATGAATTGATACGCTTGTGCCTGATCGCAATCGAGGAAGTGACCTCTATCAAATTTCATATAGGCTGTGCCTAATCCACCAAATCTATTCTTGGTAACAATGGCCTCAGAGTAAGGATTATCACAATCTGCCTTATATGCGCCCTCACGGTAAAGCATGATGATTTGGCTTGCATCTTGCTCGATAGAGCCTGAATCACGTAAATCTGAATTAGCAGGGCGTTTTACTGCACGGCTATCCACATCACGGTTAAGCTGACAAAGTAAAATGATTGGAATATTGAAGTTTTTCGCAAAGGTTTTAAGTTTACCCATTGAATTGGCGATAGCTTGGGTTAAATTGACACCTCGCTCTTGCTTGTGATTCATCAAGCCTAAATAATCAATCACAATTGCAGATGGTGCGCCTTTCTCGCTAATATGGTTTTCGGTAATTGCGCAGATTTCATCGGCAGATAAACCACCACGATCGACAAAGTAAACATCTTGCGACCGTACTTCTTGCAATGCGCTTGTTAAGCGATGATAGTCGCCCTCATCAAGCTCGGCAGGGTTGCGCAATTTTTTTACGCTCACGCCACCAGTAGCACTCAACAAACGATCGACTAATTGGAAGTTACCCATCTCAAGGCTGAAAAATAAAACCGAGCCATGATTTTTGGCGATATTGTGAGTCACTGTCAGACTAAATTCTGTTTTACCTGTTCCTGGACGACCAGCAACAATCACAATATCCGTTGAATTTATGCCACCAAGAATGTTATCCACCGCCTCAATGCCCGTATAAAGTAAACGTTCTTTGAAATCGCTTTTTGAACGTTTTTCCAACACATCCACGTAAGCATCAACCAATTCCCCCATGGCGATTGGCTTGATTTCCGTTTTGCTGACAAGCAGTTTTTGGATTTGGTTAAGTGCATTTTGAGTAATTTGGCTGACTTGCTCCTCTTTTGCGTTGGCTAACTCCCCTGCCATTTTCAACAATGCCTGTTGAACAGTACGATTTACCCAAGCGGAATGGACTTTCTTTGCATAGCCTAAAATATTTCCGCTGTAAGCATAGCCACCTGCTAATTCCGCGAGATTGGCAAAGTTTTCGCCGTAGTCCTGCGCAAGCAGCAAAATATCAATCAAATCATCTTTGCGAGCCTGTTTGCGAATGTTTCCGTAAAGTTCGCCAAGTTGGAATGTGGCAAACATTTCAGGCTCAAGCCAGCTCATCACTTCACGTGCTTGTGGAGATAATCCACCGTTTAAAAACGCACCGACCAAAGAATATTCCAAATCGTAGATTCCGTTACGCATTACAAATTCCCCTCCAAAACTTTATCCAGCGTGTTTTCTCGTAGTAAAAAATCAAAATCAGCTTTCCAGCCACGGTTATTTTCACCGAAATAAAACTCACGAGCAGAGCGCATAAAATCCGTAAAATATTCGCCCAATGCCGACGCACTACCATCGCCAAATCGTTTTTTAAACACCTCAGAAAGTTTCTTCACGGCTCGTTTACGCTTGTCACTCAAATTTGACGGATCGGCAATTCTTGGCAAAGCAACGCCTGTTAAGTCCAGTGCATCGTTGTAGGCTTGAGCTATCCCGATATAATCCGTTCGATCAATTTTTTGTTTTTCATCAGAGTGTGTATTTCCATCAGGGTGTGTATCGCCATGCCCTTGTGTCACATCGGCGTCAGCCGATTCCCTTTTAGGGGGTAGGGGGTTATCTTTTATTTTTTCTTTTGTAATAGTTTCTTTTGTGTTCCCTACTTTTTCGGGATAGTCATTCCCTACTTTTTCGGGATAGTCATTCCCTACTTTTTCGGGATAGTCATTCCCTACTTTTTCGGGAACTCCCTACTTTTTCGGGATTAAGCATTTCCCAGCTAAAAACAGACAAATTCACGCCTGTTTTTTTGCCATCTTCAAACAAAATACGCTCTTTAATTAATTCTTTTCTTGCTGCCGAAAGTTGGTTAATGTGATATTTGGTTGGTGCTATTTCCATCATTTCACAGACCTGTGAATGCGTGAACCACTCGCTTTCTTTTCGCCAAGAAAGCGTTTTAAGTATGGTTGCCAACAAATAAGATCCTTTCCAACCTAAAACTTTAGATCGCAAAATTGCTTTTAAAAGCTCATTCGGAATAGCCGTAAATCCATCATCCACACTCACTTTCTTCACACCTTGCTTTTCGGGTTTAGACTCTTCTTGTTTTTCGCGTAATTCGCGCCAATCTTCAATTCTGACGACATTTCCCATCATTCATCTCCTTAAATAGTAATTTTGCTTGTTTATCTAATTCGTTAATTAATGCCCCTTGCTCGATAAGTTTTTTTAATCGCTTTCGATATTCAAGGGCTTGCCAAAGCGGAGATAAAGAAGTACAATTACTACTATCTTTTATGTTCGTTTTATTCATATAAAACGTCTCCTTAAAGCCACGAAATCTTCTCGTGGCTTTTTTATTAAAAAAAACTCACCACCACAAAAAGAATGGCAATCGCCGTAAAGTAACGAAACTCGCTATCCTCTCGCCAAATTTGTGCAATAATGCGCAATCTACTTTGCAATTTACTCATTCTTTTTATGTCCTTTGTTACATTCCGTGATTTATTTGCCCAAATATTTCTCGCGCAACCGATCGTCAAAGCCTTTTGCCGCCAATAAAAGCAGTTCTAACTCTGATTTCTCAATTGCTACGTGAGAATTCACATCGAAAACATCAAACCCATTTGCCGCAATAAAATTAAACGCCTGATTAGCGTCTTCATTGCTGACAAAACGGCTCAACGTGGACGGCGAACATTCCATCTTGTCCGCAATCTCGCATTGTTTCTGTTTCCAGTATTTGTTCATAACCCGATCCGAAAGCACTCTTGCGGATCGCGTTAATTTATTGCGTGCCATTGCGTATTCCTGTTGGTAAATTACAGTCATGCGATAATCGCAGAGCCTGACTTAATAGGTTTGCTAAAGTGTCTAATTTCTTCCGCAGAGACAGAACCGCCCAAGGCTTGAGATAGAATCTCGGAATATCTGGTTTCACCTGTATATTCAGTTCTTGGTAGAGAATTTGATGTGCGCCATTTGTAAACAGCTCGAACAGAAAGCCCACATAAATCTGCCACTTTAGCTGCACCCAAAGAGTCAATAATGTGTTTTAAATTTCCCATATATAATCTCTTTAAATGAACTTTAAGTACATCTTAAAACAGAACTGAAAGTACTTCAAGTTTTATTTATAATTGAACCGTTAGTTCAAAGGTGAAAAAATGATTACTGAAGAAAAAATTAAACAGGACTTTGCTGCACGGCTAGACATTGCGTGCAAAAGAAAGAACTTGCCAGAAAAAGGCAGGGGAAAAGTTATTGCAGATATACTGAAAATTACGCCAAAAGCCGTGAGTAAATGGTTCAATGCGGAGACATTGCCAACTCAAGCAAATATTTATGTATTGGCTGATTTTTTGGGTGTGACAAAAGAATGGCTAACTTATGGCGATAAGAATGCCTCTATTGAGAAAATCGAAAAGCAAATATCCTACCCTTTGCTAAGCCCAATCCAAGCAGGGCTATGGACAGATATTAGATCGCTTGAAGGATTTGACGGTTACGAGATGATCCCAAGTACAGTCATAGCCTCTGAAAATTCCTTTTATTTACGAATTGAAAGGAAATCTATGCTACCGCGTTTTAATGAAGGCGATCTTGTTTTAATCGACCCTGATATTGCGCCAACCCCGGGAAAATTTGTGGCTGCAATCAATGGCAACAACGAGGCAACATTTAAACAATACAAAGAGCTTGGCACAAGAACGTCAGAAGGCATACCGCACTTTGAGCTTGTTCCGCTTAATCCTATGTTCCCAACATTAAGCTCACTCAACCAAGATATTCGCATTATTGGTGTGGCAAGAGAAAGAATTGAAGTGCTTTAAACTAACACTGGATATTGTTGATCTTTAATAACAACCAATCTAAGGAAGAAAAATATGACAACGAAAAAACATAATTTCAATATTAGATTCTATTCTGTCAGTTCTGAAAGTGGTTATAACTTCAGAAATCTAGAAGATCATTTTAAAAATGATTCAATGCCTGTAGTAACAATAGGAAACTATTCAAGAAGAATACATATCTTTTCTAATAACTCAGATTTTGACAATTCAATCTCTGGTTATTTTTCAACATTTAGAGAAGATCTCTTACACAAGGGAAATAAAAAGACAGGAAAAGAAGAGTTATTAAATCTCGAAGATGATGAATCGATTATTGAGCGAAATTATTTCACACTATTTTACGGGAAAGAAAAAGAAATTCTTCTTTATCACAATTCTTCTTTGTATGGGAATATAAGAAATTTTGAAAGCTACCTTACAAATTTAACTAAAACAATATCTACCGATAAACAATTCCATCAAATAACAATGGCTGAAATCGGGGCTGAAAAATTTCTCACAGATAACAGAAACCCCCCCTAACCCAAATAGAATATAAAATATCTCGCCCACGCAGTAAAAAACCAAGAGAGGATGAAGATCCTTGGGTTCAAGAGCAGTTTGATGAAATGAAAGGACTTGGGGTAAGTACACAAAAAGTTGTTCTTTATTCAAAAAATGGCTTATTACCAAATACTTGGGAAAAAATAAAAATACTCCTTAGTCTTGATAGAACTAGAATGTTAAAAGTAAAGCTTAAAGATATGGAGCAACCTATCGACCTTCTTCACAATGTACTAAAAGATAAGTTTTCAATTAACGCTCCGTCTAGGGAGGAGGTTAAGCCTAAGGAAATATTTTCAAAAATCTATGAGATGAAAGAGAAGCATAATGATATACTAAAAGAGTATCTTGATGATGGGGAGTAACTAAGGAGACAAAATATGCATATCAAACATTGGAAAAAAATAGCATTTATTTCTAGTTTTGGTGTGCATTTTTATCTGTCGAAAAATGCTACTTTTGCCGGCTTTACTCTTGATGAAATTCATGAATTGAGCAATAACCTATTTTCTATATCCGCAACACTAATAGGCTTTATTTTTGCGGTAATCGCCATTTTAGTGACAATTACTGAAAATCCACTCATAAAAAAAATGAGAAAAAATGGAATGTACTCCGAAATAATAGATCATCTTGGCTATCTGATAGCGGGGTTCAGTACGACAATGCTACTTAGCTACACCTGCTTATTATTTTCAGATGAAAATTTACATTATTTACTAATCTGCACCTCCTTTATCTTTATGTATAGCATGATTATGCTAATTACCGATATGTTCATAAGGCTAAAATTGACATTTCGCAATCTTGCATAGCAAACCATTTTACCTTGAAATCACTACCTAACGATTAAACCGCCTACTGGCGGTTTTTTATTGCCCGCAATTCACAAAAACACCTCAAAATCTACTGCACTTTCCACCCTTAATACCCAAATTGATTAAAAAATAAGCAATCAAACACCATTTCAAAAAATTTATTTCTTTAGAAATCAACCTAATATGAACAATTAGTACATTTTATTAAAAATATGTACTTTTTGTTCTTGACTATAATGAACTGCAAGTACATAATAATCCCATCAAAACGAGATACACAAACAAGGAACCTAAAAATGACAAATCTTCAAAACTTTAAAAAATAGCTTAACTCAATCTCGCCGATTGAGTGCGGTTTAAAAGTTGGTGACCGAGTTATTTATAAAAACGACTTTGGGAGCGAATTCGGACCGTTCGAAGTCATTGGGTTTGAAAAGAAAGAAGATATTTCAGGCGGAAGATTTGTTTACTTAAACAGCGATAGTTACTGGTTCCCAGTAAAAGCGGAACAACTAACAAAACAATAAGAATCTTTACTAAGCCCTTTTGGTGAGGGCTTGAATAAAAATTTTAATTGCTCTTTAACAAATCGAATCACCCACGAACCAACATCAACATTGGGAATAATGCGTAGCTTGAACGCGTGGGGCTGAGGCAATCAAGACAACGCCATTTTTAACCGCACTTTTCTCTTAATGCAGCCGAAATCGATTTGACGGCGACAGCGTTGCGGAATCTGACAAATTAAGCGCATTATCACATTAAAGCGCGGTTAAAAATGGTACACAAACAAGGACCAACTATGGCAACTATCATCGTAAAGCGTGATGCAGGTTCACGCAAATTCACCGAAAAAGGCGAAATCTTACAACGCGGTAAAGCGGGCAGATTAGAAAGAATGTTCGATAAACAACGTCGCATTAATGCCGCGTTTGAAAAAATGGTAGAAAAAGAAAGTACGGTGGACCGCGCAATTAAATTTGCAGCCAACCGCCAAAAAGAACAACTTATCGACATCGCCAATTACCACTACTACAAAGGTAAACCTGCTGACACAAACACCGTGCGCGCAGTGCAGAAGCGCAGACTGGGTGTGAGAGAATTAATACGATAACCTCAGATGAGCCTTACAAGCATAAAGAAAGGCACCCTATTCTAGACAAAAATTTCGTGATTAGCGGCTTTTAGTCGCCAATACCACTGATTATTTACACCTTTAAATATTTGAAAATACATATAGGTAATTCCTTATGCAAGATGAAATGAAACGCTATGCGATTTCTTATTACTTCGACGGCAAAAGGTGGGCGACAGATGTTTACGCCCATTCATTCGAAGAAGCGGAAGAAAAGCTAAAAGCAATGTCCCAAGGTACTGTTGACGGCGAGATTCACCTTTCAGTTTACATTCCTGAAAATCCGCTATCGAAAGTATCAAGGTTGATTACAAGAATAGCTAAAAAGTTTATGTAAGTCAGTGACTTTCATCACAAATTTTAAACAATTTGGTTAAAGAAACTCACTCGGCGGAAGCGCAGACGGAAGCCCAACGGTGCTAAGCGGTCGTTAGATTGAAAGCCCTAACCTACTTAGTGAAGAGTGAGTTTTAAAGTCTGCCCATGCAAAGCCAGTGAAAAACGGTGCAGTTGCCGAAAGTGGAGCTCAAGCAGGCGAATATCCCAATGTGGATATTTCAAAACACATTTGCTAGTACAGAGACACAACGGCATGTGAAACCGTTGCGAATGATAGATGAAGTGTGTTTTGAAATGGCAAACAAACGAGGAACGCAACAATGGAAAAATTAGAAATTATCGGTTTACAAGCCAAAAAATTAGATAAATTGGAGAATGTATGAATACAATAATAATCGCTTTTTTTACTGCTCTACTTGTATCATTATCAGTTCATTATTTTTTTATGAGCCAAATAGAAAAATGGTTCGACGCTTTCTTTAATGAAGAATCAAAAGTTTTTGAAAAATACGCAAAAGAGATTACAGAAATTGTGAAGAAAAACTTATAAACAGACCTTGCAAAAATTCTTGCCAAATGCGGTAAGTTGAATAATCCCTTTTACAACCTCAATTTCTTTTTCTTGGACAACTTTTTTTAATTGATTTAAATAATTTTCCTGTACTGAAGCTGGTAAGGGCACATTAGTATCTGCGTCCGTTAATAACCCACCATTAAGGAGATAATTTAATAATGTAGTATTATGCTGTTGAAGTTCTTCTTGTTCGGTTTTAAATTTCAAGAAAAGTTCATTTTCTCGATGTTTATCATAAAGAGAATCATCGCTTTTATATTCACTATATGAAACATCAACAAGTTTTAGTCGAATTAGATTATCAATTGAAGACTCAATCAAGTTATTATCTTGGCATTCTGGATTCCCTAAAAAGACATGATTAAAATGATCGGTATAATTATCATTTTCTTTATTTGTCACTCTGATTTTTGAAATAGTTTCATCTCTACCGTGATAGAGAGAATATAAATTCTGAGCATCTAGCGGACTAAGCATTTTTATCATTTCTGAAAATGATGGATGAATATCATTTGCTTTTGAACTATCCATTGCAGATACAATGAGATTGGAAAACATATCTCTAATTTCATCCTTATTAATACGAAACTTAGCTGATTCTAGTGTAGAACCAATTACCTCAACATCAGGCTCAATGCGATTTTCATCAAGAATTTTAGTTGATTTATTTGTGATTTCTTCTTTGAATTTGTCAACATTATTGGCAACTTCTATTTGTTTTTTCTGCCGTTCTTCATCCCATTTTGCACCAAAAACGACATACCATATATCACTTACTGTTTGCCCAATGCCCTTGGATGCAGTTGCTGTAATTTCTTTTCCTGCAGCTACTGCAACACCCGTAACCGCTGTTGATATAGGTTCACTCATAATAAAATCCTCTTTATTTATGTAATGTAGATTAAAGTTTGGTCACTGATAATCATATCACTAGATAGAGAGGATTTCATTATGCGTAAAATATTTGACACTGCCCCCACTTCCGGATTAAGATGTTCTCACTTTCAAGCTGTCATTTGACAGCTTTTTTTATACCTAAAGGAGCAGAAAATGAAAGTCAGTAAAGAACATCAAGAATGGATTAAACAATACGCCAAAAGCCATAACCTTACCGAAGAAGCCGCGTTGAATAAATTGATTGGTGATATACGTGAAACGCAAGAAACTGAACGAGTGAATTTACAACAGCAAATTATCGAAAGATTACCGCACTTAAACCTCGAACAAATGCGTGAAATTCGTCAGCGTGTTGAGCAGTTTTATCCGACGTTATTTCACGTTTTGTCAGAAGCAATTAAAAAATAATTTCGCTTTACAACCCAAAATTCTTATATTACTATCCATCACAGGTGTCGAAACCTAATGCAAAAAGGCGGATAGTTCAACTGATCGCCATATGGCGATTTTTTTATATCCGTAATCCTGACTATGTCGGGAGGGCGACTAATACAATACCTTCTGGAAATACGTCCAGCCCTTTCCTTTTTGCAGGGTTTTCGAACCTCCCGACGCCACTGTCGAAAGTGGCTTGTTTAAACAAACAAATAGCAAAAAGGATTACAAAATGTCAGCTCTTACAATTTTCAATTTTGAAAACACTCCTGTTCAAACCATTGTAGAAAACAATGAAATCTTTTTTAGAGCAACTCAGCTTGCAGAATTGTTGCAATATAAAAATCCACATGACGCATTAAGAAAACACGTTGATTCTGACGACCTAGCAAAACGCGAGATCGTGAATACTATCAATAAACGTGCTCAAGTTCTTTTCGTGAATGAAAGCGGAATGTATTCATTAGTCTTGAGTTCAAAATTAGAGCAAGCTAAAAAAGTAAAACGATGGGTCACTTCTGAAGTGTTACCGGCAATTAGAAAAACAGGAAAATATCAACTTCAACCGCAACAACTTGCACTACCTGAACCTGAGAAATTCCCCCGTGAATTTACAGAGCATGACCTACAACAGCTCGTTTGGGCGTGGTTTGCTTTATTGCGTAGCACGGAACTTTGCCAAGTGCTTCATCCAGCATTAAAACAAATTGGTTCGCACTATGCTGCATCCGTTTATGACATAGCTTACGAATATCGCAGTACTCTCCGTCAGGCCCATAACGTATTGACACGCATTACAGAGCAATTTGAATGCTAGCAAGGAAATAACTGGCGCGTATTAAAATACCTTCGAGCCTACGATCCTAAAAAAACGGGTTTTCAGCTAGATATTCTCTAAAACACCACAAAATCCGACCGCACTTTTTTAAGTCTGCGGCGGATTGTTACACCCCAAATTCAACAAATCGACTAAAAAGGAAACAAAAATGAAACGCTCAAAAACCCCATTACGCCAAGAAAAACAAAGCTTCACGCATTTTATAAACAGAATCTGCTATTTTCTCGCCGCCTTGATTATTGCCCTGATTGTAGGCGGAATTAGCCTACACGCCAATGCCCACCCCACCGATTGGCACGATAACGAATTAAGCCAACAAATCCAAGCTGAAACACAGTGTGAGCTGAAAGGTGGCATATATGAAAACGGCGTATGTTTACCGCCCAATCTTACACTGGCAACAGAAAAAGAACTGCAGGATTACACCGCACAAAAACAAGCAGAAATTAACCGCACTTGGAGTAAACAATGAAACCTTCCGATGATTACTACTATCAACTCGATGCTGCACACCAACGAGAAGTGGATTGGCAAGCAGGCTATGAAATCGCCTTAGATGAAGTCTCCACTGAAATTGACAACGATTTAAAGCAAGGCGACCAAACGCATTATCACGAACTCACGGAAATGCTGTGTGATAACGATAATTTCTGGCTTGCTATTGGTAGCGGTGCAAGTTATGAGCCTTATAGACAAGAGGCGATTAAGAAAATCGCTGAGCGTGAATTGAACGCAAGAATGAATGATTATGACCCAGATTAATGGAGGGGCGAGATGACAAACCAAGTCCAACATCAACAAAATAAACAGCCACCTGCGCTTAAAACATTTTTTGAAAGTGCGAATGTGCAAAATAAGATTAAGGAACTTGTTGGCAAAAATGCGGCAACCTTTGCAACAAGTGTCATGCAAATCGCCAATAGCAATGCAATGCTAAAAACAGCAGACCCAATGAGCATTTTTAATGCTGCTTGTATGGCTGCGACACTGAATTTGCCACTACAAAATGGTTTAGGCTTTGCTTACATAGTCCCTTTCAGAAACAACAAAGAAAAGAAAACCGAAGCGCAATTCCAAATTGGCTATAAAGGCTTTATCCAATTGGCACAACGTAGCGGGCAATTTAAACGCTTAGTCGCATTGCCTGTGTACAAAAAGCAACTTATCAAAAAAGATTTCATTAATGGTTTTGAGTTCGACTGGGAGCAAGAACCTGAGCAAAACGAAAACCCAATCGGCTATTACGCCTATTTTAAACTGGTAAACGATTTTTCGGCTGAACTCTATATGAGTCACGATGACATCGTCAAACACGCTCAACGCTACAGCCAAACATTCAAAAAAGGCTATGGCGTATGGCACGATAACTTCGAGGCAATGGCATTAAAAACTGTAACTAAGTTATTGCTATCAAAACAAGCTCCGTTATCGGTTGAAATGCAACAAGCCGTATTAGCCGACCAAGCCGTTGTGAAAGATGTAGAAAATCAAGAATTCAACTACACCGACAATATTCAAGAAGCGGAATTTTTAGCAGTTGTTGATGAAGCCACATTCGAACAATGCAAACAAAGCATTACCAATGGCGAAACCACCCTGCAAGAACTTTGTGATAGTGGGGCGTATGAGTTTAGTCAAGAGCAATTAACGAAACTTGAAGAGCTAGAAAATCAGAAAGCAGAATAGTCATTGACACCGCCCCAAACTTCGGATTAAGATAACAGCACTAACAATACAAGTCGGTTATCAAACGCTCCGATTCAAAAGCGGTTTTTTTGTACCTAAAATCTAGGTAAAGATCACTTATGATCGGGTCGAGAGAACCTAATAAAATACCTTAGGGGAATAAGTTCCGCCATCTTGTATTGGTAGTTGAAGCCCGATCGCCAACTAAGCGATCAATACTAACTAAAATACAAGGTACAAAAAAATGACAACTCAAATTCAAACAATCCAGTTCAACCACCAATCTCTAGTTACATTCGAACAAAACGGTACACATTACACCGCAATGAAACCAATCTGCGAAAATATCGGTTTATGTTGGGATGGACAAAGACAACGCATTCAAAGAGATGAAGTGCTTTCAGAGGGAGCGGTTATCATAACCGTACCTTCAAATGGTGGAGATCAACAAATGATCTGCCTGCCCATCGAATATATCAATGGCTGGCTTTTCGGTATCGACATTAAACGCTGCAAACCTGAAATTCGCGAAACTCTGATAATGTACAAAAAAGAATGTTATCAAGCCTTGTACAATTATTGGAATAAGCCACAACAACTTGCACTGCCAGAACCAGAAAAGAAATTCAGTTTTGAATTTACCGAGTACGAACTCGAACAACTTGTTTGGCTTTGGTGTGGACACAAACAAATGAATACCCTACTTGGCGATATGATCAAACCGTTAGAAACTATCGGATCTTATTTTACAGGTATGGTCATCAGCCATCATCAAGAATATCAACGCCAATACAAAAACACGCTCCCAACCATTCAGAAATTGATTGCACCATTTAAGGCGTCTAATCAAATGAACTGGGAAAGAGCGAAAAACCTCATCGCCCAATAAAACATCACAAAATCCGACCGCACTTTTTTAAGTCTGCGGCGGATTCTCACACCTAAAATCCGACAAAAGGAACAGAAAATGAACAAATTAATCATTACGCTTGTGTGTGCATTTGTGGTGTATATGGCGCACGCCCTAAACCTTAATCAAGACTGTGACGGCAAAATCTGTCACACCGAAATAATTTCAACTATAGAAGGAAAATAAAATGTACCAACTCAAAGCTAGATGCTCTGGCTTGGCTGATTTAATGGTAAAGCCTAAAAGCGGTAACGGAATATCTGCTACAGCAAAAAGTGCGGTGAGAAAGATAGTGAAATTTGATTTATTCGGTTATCGAGATTTTGAGGGGAATAAATACACCGAGAAAGGCATTGCACTAGAAGAACAAGCCATTAAGTTAAGCGGTCGTAAACGTGGATTACCTCTTAAAAAGAACACGGAAAGACGTGAAAACGATTGGATTACAGGCGAGTGCGATATTTATGTGCCAAGCCGAAAATTAATCATAGATACTAAATGTTCTTGGGATATTGGCTCACACCCTTTTTTTGCTGATGAGGCGGAAGAAAAAGCCAAAAAAGCGGGGTATGACGCACAAATGCAAGGCTATATGTGGCTATGGGATTGTAGTGAGGCGCAAATTGATTTTGTTCTCCTCCCTACCCCTTATGACCAATTATCAAGCTATGACGACCCAAGCCGATACATTGACTTGGTTGAGCAAATCCCCCAAGAAAAACGTATCACGACGGTCACAATTAAACGTGATGAGAAAATCATCGAGAAAATCAAAGAGCGAGTAGAAATTGCTCAAGAATATTATCAACAACTTATACAGGAGATGCGCTAATGGCACGTAATACCAACACCGTGATATTAATCGGTCATTTAGGCAGTGACCCAGAAATCCGCCAATTCCAAAATGGAGGGCAAATTGCCACATTTAATCTTGCTATAGGCGATGATTACCGAGATAAACAAGGTAATACAGTTAAACGTACGCATTGGATACCCATTGTGGTACACGGCAACTCTGCTGATGTAGCAAGACAATATCTGCAAAAAGGCTCAAAAATCTGCGTAACAGGAAAATTGGTGCAGGAAAGCTGGCAAGACCAAAACGGCAATAATCGCACCGCACTTAAAGTAGCGACACAATCCTTTGAAATGCTAGACAGCAAGGCAAACAATGAAACACAACAGCCAACCAAAGACAAAGAAAAACCTGACCCATTAAGCGCAGCAGCTGAACAAGATGGGTTTAATGATGATGTTCCGTTTTGAATTACACCACAAGTACTAACCAATAGTGGCTTTTTTATTATCTAAATTTGAGAGACAAAAATGACTGAAGAAAACAAAGAAATTATAGCTTATAAAGGGTTTAAGCAAGACTGGACTTGTCGAGGTTATCAGTATGAGGTAGGCAAAACGTATGAGCATAAAGGTAATGTTAAGGCTTGTGATAGTGGATTCCACGCCTGCGAATACTCGCTTGATGTGCTTAGCTATTACAATCCAGCGGTAAGTAAATTTGCTGTAGTTAAAATGAGCGGCGAAACATCAAAAGATAGTGATGATACAAAAATTGCATCTGCAAAAATCACGATCGAAACCGAAATTAACTTACCAGAAATGGTAAAAAAAGCCGTTGAATGGATAAAAGGTAAAGTTGATTGGGATGCTGCCAAGGTGTCCAATACAGGCGATCAGTCGGCAGCGACTAATACAGGCGAGCAGTCGGTAGCGACTAATACAGGCTATCAGTCGGTAGCGACTAATACAGGCTATCAGTCGGCAGCAGCCAATACAGGCAATCGGTCAGCAGCAACCAATACAGGCTATCAGTCGGCAGCAACCAATACAGGCGATTGGTCGGCAGCAGCCAATACAGGCGATTGGTCGGCAGCAACCAATACAGGCGATTGGTCGGCAGCAGCCAATACAGGCAATCGGTCGGCAGCAACCAATACAGGCAATCAGTCGGCAGCAGCCAATACAGGCAATCGGTCGGCAGCAACCAATACAGGCAATCAGTCGGCAGCAACCAATACAGGCGATTGGTCGGCAGCAACCAATACAGGCGATTGGTCGGCAGCAGCCAATACAGGCAATCGGTCGGCAGCGACTAATACAGGCTATCAGTCGGCAGCGGAAGTATCTGGCAAGCAATCTATAGCTGTTGCGCTTGGTTGGCAATCTAAAGCTAAGGCGAGTATTAATGGTGCTATTGTTTGTGTATATCGCAATCATGATGGCGAGCTAATCTATATCAAAGCATCAAAAGTCGGTGAAAATAACATCAAAGCTGATACTTGGTACACGTTAGATGAGATAGGTGAGTTTGTTGAGGTTAAAGATGTCTAAAAAGCTATGAAATCAAAGCCGCTAAATAGGCGGCTTCATTTAACGCGATTGCTTCCACAATTCAACCGCCTGAATAATCAGTTGGTTTTGTGGAATGTCGTGTTGTTTGCTGAGTTGTTCGATTTCAACGATGGTTGCTAATGGCAACTTGTAAGACTTCGATTTTACGCCGCGCTTTTCATCTGAACGTGCTTTAATTTCGTTGATTGACAATTTCATCTTTATAGCCCATAATTTTGAAGAACTGGGGGAACTGGTACTTCCCCCAGATTATCGTTACCTATTAATAAGCAGGAAAGCTAATTAGTAGTAAGACAACGATAAGGAAAATGCGAACTAACATTTTATTTTCCTTCTTCGTAACGTGGGATTAAGCCACACGCTCACTTTCAAGCTTCCCCTTGAAAGTGAGATTAGTATAAATCGGTATACCGATAAAATCAACAAATATCTAAGAAAGCCATTGTATTTTACAGTGGCTTTTTTATCGCCCTCAACCCAGCTCGCTTAGGCGGGCTTTTTATTACCCCAAAAAATAGGAGAAATAGAATGATTAGAAACAGTAGATGGACACCTGAGGTTCCACGCCCAACACTTAATGATGAACATTTATTTGCAGCCTTTTTAAAGGAGTGGGTAGAAAAAGAATACAAAGATGAAGTTAATTCAGCCAAAAAGTACTTTGAAGATGAAGAATTTGATATTGAAGATTTTGGCATTTATCAAAGCATTTTAAAAGAGTGGATAGGCGATAATGAAGACACCGCTGAAAATCTTATTAAATGGCAAGGCTGGGATTATCGCCAAGCCAAAGAATTTGAAGAAAAAAATCTTGAGTATGATTTTGATAAAGAAAATAACCGCCTATCTAAACAATGGGTAACTGACAATGTTTATACATTGCCTTTTTCTGTCGGTAGTCGCGTAAAATGGGGTTTAAAAGAAGGTATTATTATGGAGGATAAAAATAATAATTACCTACCTTTTGGAAAAGTGTGCGTATTAACAGATAAACAGGCAGCAAAAAATAAAAAATGGCAAGATCAAGGAATATCAAGTAGACATGGTGGTTATATTGTTAATTGGGAATCATTGGAATTGATAGAGGAAAAACAATGAACCTACTAAAATCCCTCGCTATAATAATCCTCAATGAGGAACTCAAAAATAATAAACGCCACTTTGAAAAAGTAGGCAATGAAAATCTTGCCAAATCAAGACGCATTAAAGAGCTTGAAAGCGATAATGACTGCCTAAGAATTAAAGTAGAGCAAATCCGACAGGACAATTTAAAACTCCGAGAAAATCGACCGCACTTTAAACACCATAAGAAAAAAGGAGGGCGAAAATGAATGAAATTAACATCAAACTCCCTTTACATAAATTCCAAGATTTAATGATTAGTCACGTCCGATACAGCCTACCACGCCATACTTATATCGTTAGCGAAACTATTCACGATGTTAAAACCTACTGGAGCGTGTTAAGCAGTAATACTCGAGAGGTAATTACTCGCGATATTAATGAGCATTTGAAACGCTGGGAAAGCGACCGAAATGACGCATTCCACAAACTTGACTACGATTCGTGGGAGGAACTATTTGACTGGATAAATGAAAACCGTATCAGCACATCAACAACTGGCACAACAGCAAAACTGATTGTGCCTGTGTTGCCTGTGGTAAATCTTGGTAAGCAAAAATAGAAATTAGTATTTAACAAATCCAATAGGCGTTTCAAGTGAGTGCCTATTTTTTAAGGAAATAAAAATGACAGCAAAACAAATAAGAGTCGGGGTAAGCCCAATAACAAACCAAATTTTTGTCGGTTATGTTAACAAAAAAGGGGATGCGTGGACAACAAAACAAGATGCAACAACGGAAATTCTGTTTGCAGTTGCACAGCACGCAATGGAATTTGGTAAACCAATAATTTTATCTGAGGAAACTGCAGATGGACGTTTTGCCAAAAAATACTCAATCACTGTTGAACAGATTGGAGGTGAAGAATGAGCAAAAACAACAATGGATGGATTAATTGTGCAAACGAACTACCAGAACCATTTTCTACCGACTTAGAGTATCGTAATGCAACTAACAAACACCTAATTTATTTTACTGAGGATGGTGATCATTGGGCTGTTGGTCTTGGTTGGTATTTATATGACGATAAGTCGGATTGTGAAGGTTGTTTAATTCCGTATTGGGAATCGGATGAAAACCCTGGCGAGGAAGTGGAGGTTATTTATTGGCAACCGCTACCACCGCCACCAGCCTGCTAAACCCCATTTACAACCCATTAAATCGCCCTATCCTCTTTACAAAAAGATGAATAAGTTAGATGAAATGGGCTAACTAAAATAAATCGTTATAATCGCTCTTATGGGCGGTTTTTTATTGGAGGAAATATGGAACCAATTAAACTTTCGCAGAAAGCCGAAGAAGAAATTGTTAATGCAGCAAAAATGGCAGCGTTATCCAATTTAACTGAGAAAAGCCAAAATTTAATTACGCTTGAGGATATTGCAATATATTTCGGACGACATTATCAAACCGTTGCGAAAATTATTTCAAAATTACCCAACTTCCCAAAACCTGTTACGGTCGATCAGAAAAATTCTCGCCCGCGCTATATTGCAGGCGAAGTTGTTCGTTGGGGGCGTATTAATGCTAAACGTATTAGCTAATCAAGTAATTCCGCCACCTCCGCCATATCAGGGGCATAATAGACATTTTGTAAAATCGAAATATCTTTATGCCCAGATATTTTGGCTAATGTCATCACATCTACTTTTTTAGATAGCCGAGTTAATGCCTCACGCCGTGTATCGTGAAAATGCAGATATTCTCTCTCGGCAAGTTTTTTGAGTTTTCGGAATGTTGCATCAAGCACACCAGACTTAATATCAAAACATAATCCCTCATTCCCTATCTCACTTTTTAACCTCTCTAAAATAGCGATTGCATTTTTAGTCAATGGCACGGTTCTTGATGTACCGTTTTTTGTCATAGGCAAAAATGCAGTACGTTTCTCAAAATTTACATTATCCCAACTAAGACTACAAATCTCCCCTGCTCTCATTGCGGTTTCAACGGCAAACAACATAGCCGCAGCCGTTCTCGCTTTTGCAGTTTTGAGCGTATCAACATATCCACTGATAACAACAATAGCATTAATATCTTCTTCTGTTACTCGCTGAGTACGTGGTTTTCCCTTTTCGGGTAATTGAATGCCCACCATTGGACTTTTTTGTATATACCCCCATCGTTCAAGAGCAATTTTGAATATATGACCTATCGTAGATAATTCACGGCGCACACTTTCACTTTTTACAGATTCCAATCGCTCCGCAATCCAATCCTCAATATCCCTCCGACTCACATCAGATATATATTTATCCGTAACTGGATGGCGTAAAAAGCGATTTAACCGATTAAATTCGTGCTTTTCGCCACGTTTTGTTGGCGTAATTTCGCTAAGATAGCGTTTGATGACATCAGAAAATAATGTGTCGGGTTGCAATCCTTGCGACTGCAATTCCATTTTCTTTTCTTCCTCTGCGCCCCATAATGTGGCCTCTGCTTTTGTTGCGCAGGTTTTGGATTTGCGCACACCGTTTTTATAGATTTCTACCCGCCATTTATTACCACGCTTGCGAATTGTTGCCATTTTTTACTCCTATTTTTTGCTAGGGTACGTCAAAATTTCATATTGCATTGGCGTAATTTTGGCGTAATCAACACACAAAAATATATAAAAATACTTAAAAAATGGCAATATTTGAGGTTGGGATTGATAAGGGATTTATAGGAGATGTGAACGTAAAGTATTGATTTTACTGATTAAAATGTATAAAAGAAAAACCCCTGACCAACGGTCAAGGGTTTGCATGTGGTGCCTAGGGTCGGACTCGAACCGACACGTTTATTCAACGGCGGATTTTGAATCCGCTGCGTCTACCAATTTCGCCACCCAGGCTTAATGTTTTTGAATTATACGTATATATAAATGTGTGACAAGCAAAATTTATTAAAAATAATCCATTTGTTTTAAAAATAAGCAAGAATTTTCTGTTTTCTAAAAATATCGCCAAACAAATGCAATAATTAAAATGCACAACATAATTAAAATTTGAGCTAAACGTTTTTTTGTTAATTTTTCGGCAGCCATAATGCTTTACTCTTCTTAATCTGACTAATTAGTTAGTGGTAGAATATTTGCGTTAGATCAATTTTACACTATTTTTTTCAATATTTGAGGCGTACATGAAAAATTTCGTTGCAGAAGCTAAATCAGGGCGCAAAATTCAATCAGGCGGTTGTGCGATTCATTGTCAGGATTGCAGTATTAGTCAGCTTTGTATTCCTTTTACCTTAAATGAACAAGAATTAGATCAGCTTGATAATATCATAGAGAGAAAAAAACCGATTCAAAAGTCTCAAGTATTGTTTAAAGCGGGCGATCCCCTCAATTCAATTTATGCTATTCGTTCTGGCACAATAAAAAGCTATACAATTAGTGAATCTGGCGAAGAACAAATTACGTCATTTCATTTGCCCGGTGACCTAGTTGGTTTTGATGCCATTACTCAAATGCAACATCCTAGTTTTGCGCAAGCTCTAGAAACGGCTATGGTATGTGAAATTCCTTTTGATATTTTAGATGATTTGGCAGGAAAAATGCCAAAGCTACGCCAACAAATTTTACGTTTGATGAGCAGTGAAATCAAAAGTGATCAAGAAATGATTTTATTGCTATCTAAAATGAATGCAGAAGAACGTTTGGCTGCTTTTATTCATAATCTTTCTAAACGCTATTCTGCTCGAGGTTTTTCAGCAAAAGAATTTCGTTTAACGATGACACGTGGCGATATTGGCAATTATCTAGGTTTAACAGTAGAAACCATCAGCCGCTTATTAGGCCGCTTTCAAAAACTCGGTGTTATTAGCGTACAAGGCAAATATATTACAATCAATGATTTAAATGGTTTAATTGAATTAACTGGTACAAATAAAACAAAAATTACATTAGTTGAATAAATTTAAGGCGTGAGTATCACGCCTTTTTGCTTGGTAAAAATAAATTTATCCAAATTAATCTTGTACCTTGCCATTCTTGCTATTCTTTTTTATCCTATGCTCCAATTTTGGAGGCTATTATGAAATTTAAAAATATTCTCGTTGTACTTAATCCTAGTAATGAAAAACAGTACGCCCTAGCACGTGCAGTACGTTTAGTTGAAGAACAAAAAAATGAAACTAAGGTAAAAATCACCGCACTTTTATCAGTCTATGATTTATCTTATGAAATGTCAGCTTTACTTTCTTCTGAAGAACGTTCAGAAATGCATCAACAAGTAATAGAAAAACACCGTCACGCTGTTCAATATTACTTAGATAAATATGCAAATCCAGAAATTGAATTACAATCTCATATTGTATGGAATAGCAATGAAGCTGATGCAATTAACGAAGAAGTAGAAAATAATAATTACGATCTAGTCGTAAAATATACCAAAGACGAAGAAAAACTTACGTCTCTAATCTTTACTCCCATTGATTGGCAACTTCTTCGTAAATGCCCTATTCCTGTCTTAATGGTTCGTGATGGCGATTGGAAACATCAACGCCGTATTCTTGTGGCTGTTAATGTATCTGGAGAGCAAGAATATCAAGATGAATTTAATCAAGAGCTGGTAGAAACAGGTATTTCACTCGCTGAAAATCTAAATCGTGGTAATGTCCATTTGGTGGCAGCCTACCCTTCCGCACCAATCAATATGGCTATTGATTTGCCTGAATTTAATACTTCAGGTTATGAAAACGGTATTCGAGGTCAGCATCTCATTAATATGAAAGCGTTACGTCAGAAGTTTGGGATTGATGAAGATCATACTCACGTACGTGAAGGTTTCCCAGAGGAAGTTATTCCTGAAGTGGCGAAAGAAATTGAAGCTGAATTAGTGATTTTAGGCACAGTGGGACGAACAGGTTTATCTGCCGCATTATTAGGCAATACTGCAGAACATGTAATTAGTAAATTAAGTTGTAATTTATTAGGCATTAAACCATCGAAAAAAGACGATTAAAACATTTTCCTCAATTTATAAGACGCCCTAAATATTTTGTATTTAGGGCATTTTTATACTATTTCTTATGGTATTTTTCATTTTGTGATCTCGATCACAAATCTTAAAATTTTATTTAAATAGCTATTTAAATGATAGCTATTTTCATTTAGTATTTTGCACTCATTTTTTAACTCCCCCATTCTTATTAAGGAAAGGTATGAAAAAAATATTAATTGCAAGTTTATTGGTTTTAGCTGGTGCAGCGCAAGCTCATGAAGTTTGGGTTCAAGCACCTGCAAAATTGGCATCTGGTTCTGTATTAAAAGCAGAATTAGCTTATGGGGATTACCCTTATGTAGAAAAAATTCCTGAAGCACGCTTAAAAATTTTTGCGCCAATGGAAATTATTCATCAAGATGGAGAAAAACAAACCTTAATCCAAAAAGGCGAAAACTATCAATATCAATCAGAGAAAGCATTGTCTGATGGCTCTTATTGGGTGACAGCGACTTATAAACCAACCTTTTGGTCACAAAATGCTGAAGGTTGGAAAATGGATAATTTAAAAGGATTAGAAAACCCAACTTATTGCGAACAAACTCAAATGTTTGGCAAAAGTCTCGTTACCGTTGGTAAAAAACCATTAAATGCAGAAATGGCAATGACAAGAGTTGGTTTACCGCTAGAAATTGTTCCTTTGCGTGATCCAAGCAAAGCGAAATCAGGCGAACCGTTCCCTGTTCAAATTTTCTACCAAGATCAGCCATTAGCAGGCGAAACTGTCATTGCAACCGCTGATACTATTGTCGTGAAAGATCTTGAAGCAAGTACAGGTCATCGTGAACCACAAGGTTTTTCAGGTAAAACAGATAGTCAAGGACGTGTGAATATCATTCCATTAATTGACGTTATTTGGAAAATTAAAGTTATTCATAAAACACCATTTGCAGATCAACAAATTTGTCAGCAATCTGCAAGCTATAGCACATTAATTTTACCTGTTGGTAAAGGATTAGCTAAATTACCACCAAAACCAGAACACCATCATCATTAACCTTGAAAGTGCGGTGGAATTTCACCGCACTTTTGCATCCTAATTAAATAAAAAATACAGAAATAGTCTGCCTAAATCCTAAGTTATTCATCTGCATATCCAGATTTTGGCAGAGCTTTTCCATCTAAATAAGCCATCTTGTTTCTTAATTCAAGGCGTCCTTCGGTAAACCATTTAATCACAAGCGGATAAATTTGATATTCTTGCTCACGGGTTCTGGCTTCCACTTCTTCGATGCTATCTTCAGGGAAGATTGGTACTTTTGCTTGTAAGACAATTGCACCACCATCCACTTCTTCATTGACAAAATGGACGGTTGTGCCGTGTTCATTGTCGCCTGCTTCAATCGCACGTTGGTAGGTGTTTAAGCCTGCATATTTAGGAAGAAGAGAAGGATGGATATTTAAAATTTTCCCTGCAAAACGTTGAGTAAATTTTGGGGTAAGAATTTTCATATAACCAGCAAGGACGATCAAATCTACTGCTAGGCTTTGCAAATAATCGCCAATGGCATCGTCCATTTCGAGGTTATTGGCAAAATTTTTACGAAGAAAGACCGCTTGCGGAATCTGTGCTTGTTTGGCTCGAACTAATCCGTAAGCATCAGCTTTGTTACTTACCACACAAGTAATTTTGGCGGGAATATCGCCTGAATGGCAGGCATCAATAATAGTTTGTAAGTTTGTTCCTTGACCAGAAATAAGGACGGCAATTTTTTTCATTTTCTTCCTTATAGAAATCAGCCCCAAAGGGCTGAATTGAAATTTAAAATTTTATTATTGAATCTCAACCTGCGCTTCGCCTTCGCCAAGAGGTGCAATTTTGCCGATAACCCACGCTTTTTCGCCCGCTTGTTCAAGCAATGCAAGAGCGGTTTCAACCTCTTTTTCTGGTAATGCAATTACCATACCTACGCCACAGTTAAAAGTGCGGTACATTTCATAACGGCTGATATTGCCTTTTTCTTGTAACCAGTTGAAGATCGCAGGCCATTGCCAGCTTGATTCATCAATCACTGCTTTGGTGTTGTCAGGTAATACACGCGGGATATTTTCCCAGAAGCCACCGCCTGTTAAGTGAGCAATGGCGTGAACTTCGGTCTGTTTGATCAGCTGTAAAATTGATTTTACATAGATTTTGGTTGGGGCTAATAAATGTTCGCTAAGTGATTTGCCTTCCAATAAGTCCGCTGGATTTGCACCACTTACTTCAAGCACTTTGCGAATTAACGAGTAACCGTTTGAGTGTGCACCACTTGAGCCGAGTGCGATAAGCGTGTCGCCCGTTTTTACTGCCGTGCCGTCAATAATCTCTGATTTTTCTACTACACCGACGCAGAAACCCGCTAAGTCGTAGTCGCCTTCGTGGTACATTCCTGGCATTTCAGCGGTTTCGCCACCGACTAACGCACAGCCAGACATTTCGCAACCGTCTGCAATACCTTTGATCACGCTTGCTGCCACATCAACGTCTAATTTTCCTGTTGCATAGTAATCTAAGAAGAAAAGCGGTTCTGCCCCTTGCACGATTAAATCGTTTACACACATTGCTACTAAATCTTGACCAATGGTATCGTGTTTTTTCAAGTCAATCGCAAGGCGTAATTTTGTGCCAACACCATCTGTGCCAGAAACTAAAATTGGCTCTTTATATTTAGTTGGTAAAGCACATAATGCACCGAAACCACCCAATCCGCCCAAGACTTCAGAGCGGCGAGTGCGTTTTACATCGCCTTTGATACGTTCGACTAATTCATTCCCAGCGTGAATATCGACGCCAGCATCTTTGTAGCTAAGTTGTGTGTTGCTCACGATTAACCTCAATCAGTTGAAATAAAAATCGGGCAGATTATATCATTAAGCAAACGTTTGCTGTATTGTTAAATTAATTCATTTAATGACATTTTTAAAATTAAAAGAAAATTGCTTGCAATCAAAATTTATTTGTACTACTTTAATAGTACAAATAAGCTCAAGATCTAGGAGAAAAAATGAAAACTACTACTGCATTAGTTACAGGTGCAACCGCAGGCTTTGGCTTGGCAATCTGTAAGAAATTGATAGAAGCAGGCTATAAAGTGATTGGCACGGGCAGACGTGCAGATCGATTAGCAGAAATCCATTCGCAATTAGGTAACAATTTTCTACCGCTTGCCTTTGATATTCGTGATGAACAAGCCACAATTAACGCTCTAAGTGCCCTTCCTGAAGGCTGGCAATCGGTCGATTTATTAGTGAATAATGCAGGTTTAGCTTTGGGATTAGAGCCAGCACATAAAGCGGATTTACAAGATTGGTATCAGATGATCGATACCAACATTAAAGGATTGGTTACTATCACTCGTCTTGTGTTGCCAAATATGGTGGCCCGTAATCACGGGCAGATTATCAATTTGAGTTCAATTGCAGGTACTTATCCTTATGCTGGCAGTAATGTATATGGTGGAACTAAAGCTTTTGTCACACAATTTAGCTTAAATTTACGAGCCGATCTGGCAGGCACAAAAATTCGAGTAAGCAATGTTGAACCCGGTTTATGTGGCGGTACGGAGTTCTCTAATGTGCGTTTTCACGGCGATGATGAAAGAGCGGCAAAAGTGTATGAAAACGTGCAATCAGTTCAGCCTGAAGATATTGCGAACATTGTATTATGGCTTCATCAACAACCTGAACACGTGAACATTAATCGCATTGAAGTAATGCCAACCGCTCAATCTTTTGCGGGAATGAGCGTTGCAAAAGATAACTAAAAAAATAATAGGAAAAAATATGTCAGACACACTTCTCAACCCTTATTTCGGCGAATTTGGCGGAATGTATGTGCCAGAAATTTTAGTGCCTGTTTTAAAGCAATTAGAACAAGCCTTTGTGGAGGCTCAAAATGATCCTACATTCCAAGCAGAATTTGCTGATTTACTCAAAAATTATGCGGGAAGACCGACCGCACTTACCCTTTGCCGTAACTTAACCAAAGGCACAAAAACTAAACTTTATCTTAAACGTGAAGATTTATTACACGGTGGTGCGCACAAAACCAATCAAGTGTTAGGTCAAATTTTGCTTGCCAAACGAATGGGCAAAACACGTATTATTGCCGAAACTGGTGCGGGTCAGCATGGTGTTGCGACAGCCCTAGCTTGTGCCATGTTAGATATGCCGTGCCGTGTTTATATGGGCGCAAAAGATGTTGAGCGTCAATCGCCAAATGTGTTCCGTATGCGTTTGATGGGTGCGGAAGTGATTCCTGTACAAAAAGGCTCTTGTTCTTTAAAAGACGCCTGTTGTGAAGCGATGCGAGACTGGTCAGCAAACTATGAAACCACCCATTATTTACTTGGCACCGCTGCAGGCCCCCATCCATTCCCGACGATTGTGAGAGAATTTCAAAAAATGATTGGGATTGAGACGAAACGTCAAATTCTAGAACGGGAAGCTCGTTTACCTGATGCGGTAATTGCTGCTGTTGGCGGTGGATCGAATGCAATTGGTATGTTTGCGGATTTCATTGAAGAAACCGCTGTGAAACTCATCGGCGTAGAACCTGCGGGTAAAGGTATTGAAACGGGCGAACACGGTGCACCGCTCAAGCACGGTACAACAGGCATTTACTTCGGAATGAAATCGCCAATTATGCAAGATAAAGATGGACAAATTGAGGAATCCTACTCCATTTCTGCAGGGTTAGACTTCCCTTCCGTCGGGCCACAACATGCTTATTTAAATGCGATTGGTCGTGCTGATTATGTATCGATTACCGATGAAGAAGCCCTCAACGCATTCCAAGAATTGGCAAAACACGAAGGCATTATTCCTGCATTAGAAAGCTCACATGCCTTGGCTTATGCCTTGAAATTGATTAAACAAAATCCTGAAAAAGAACAACTTTTAGTGGTTAATCTTTCAGGACGAGGCGATAAAGATATTTTTACCGTTGATAAAATTTTAAATGGAGTAACGAACTAATGAGCCGTTTTGAAACGCAATTTGCGACATTTAACGCAAAAAATGAAGGGGCTTTCGTGCCGTTCGTTACCCTTTGCGATCCTACTTTTGACCGCTCTTTTGAGATCATTTGCACACTTGTCGATAACGGCGCGGATGCTTTAGAACTCGGTTTCCCTTTTTCCGATCCACTCCTTGATGGCCCGGTTATCCAAGCGGCGAATAATCGTGCTTTAACTGCAGGTCATAGCAGTGAAGATAGCTTTAAACTATTGGAAAAAGTGCGGTCAAAATATCCCGAGATTCCGATTAGCTTATTACTTTGTGCCAATTTAATTTTTGCCAAAGGTTTAGATGCTTTTTATCAACGCTGTGCAGAAGCCGGTGTTGATGCTGTGCTTGTAGCAGATATTCCGTTACTCGCAAAAGAAGATTATGTACAAGCGGCTAAAAAATACGGTATTCAACCCGTCTTTATTTGCTCACCAAATGCGGACGAGAAAACTATTAAAGGCGTAGCGGAAAATAGCGAGGGCTATACTTATTTAGTTTCTCGTGCTGGCGTAACCAGTGCTGAAAATCAAGCTCACGCAGCAAATTTGGACACCCTTGTAGAACAGCTTAAAGCCCATAATGCCCCACCAATTTTACAAGGCTTCGGCATTGCACTGCCTGCACAAGTGAAAGAAGCGTTGTCTTTAGGGGCAGCCGGTGCAATTTCAGGTTCGGCAACAGTAAAAATTATTGAGCGAAATTTAGATAATCAGCCAAAATTATTAGAAGAGCTAAGTTTGTTTGTGAGAGAAATGAAACAAGCAACCAAAGGCTAAATTAAGTAAAGAAAAACAAGCGGTTAAATTTTCTGATTTTGTTGAAAAATCAAGGAAATTTAGCCGTTTTTTCTTTATAATTTCAAAATTCTATTGACATTCATAAATTAAGGACGAAAAAATGCTACTGCACTGCACTGCACAAACTTAACGTTAATTGCAAGCAAAAAATTGTAAATTTTTCAAAAAATCTCACTGCGTTCATCTCTCTATCTTATCAATACGGAGGATTAAATGACTAAATCCCCCACTCAAAGCTATAAATTAGAATCTGATATTAACGATTTTGTAAAAGCAAAATTAACTTCACTTGGTTTAGAAAAACTCAAAGATTTTAATGAAGAATCAGCAATGTCAGATTATTTAAAAGAGGCATTAAGAGGTTCGGCAAAAACGAAAAATAAAACCAATTTCGGTAAACCAGATTTTCATCTCGAAGGTTATCGCATTCCCATTATTATTGAAAATAAATTAGGTTTGAAAAAACTCAAAGCAGAAACTAAAAGTGGTTTAAAGTTTGATGAAAAATCCATTGCAAATTATGCGGTAAACGGTGCGTTATATTATGCTCAAAATATGATTTCCAGTGAGAAATATCACGAAGTTGTAGCGATTGGCGTTGCGGGAGATGACAGCGAAAATATCAGTATTGATGTTTATTATGTATTTGGGGCAAGCGAAAAAGCTTATAAAAAAATTGACACCTGTAATACTTTTGATTTCTTAGAAAATCAAGCAACATTTGAAGCGTTCTATAAATCGGCGATTTTAAGTGAAGAAGAAAAACATAAAATCTTAATTTCTAGCCAAGAAGAGTTACGCATTTATGCGAAAAAATTAAATCGCTTAATGCACAATCATAATATCACTGCAGCACAACGCGTGCTTTATGTCTCGGGTATGCTACTTTCAATGCAAGATATTCGAGATAAAGATGGGAATATCTTAGGTGAGGGACTTATCCCTGATGATCTTATTGGCTCAAAATTAGAAAAATCGAGAGATGGTAAATTAATTACCGATCAAATTGAAGAATTTTTAAAATCTCGCGGTATTAGTGAACAAAAATATCAGCTGATGTTGTCTTCTTTCTCTCAAATATCAAAAGATGAACAGCGTGACGAGCCGATGGAAAATGACAAAGAAGTCGCAAAATTATTAAGTAAGCCATCAAGTACAAATAAACAGGTTTTTACCTTTATTTATGAAAATATCTTTAAATCTATCGATGGTTTCGGTGGGCATATTGATATGATGGGCGAACTTTATTCTGAATTTCTAAAATATGCGTTAGGGGACGGAAAAGAACTGGGCATTGTTTTAACGCCCCCTTATGTGACCAAGCTAATGGCTCAAATTTTAGGTATTAATTCATCAAATAGAGTGATGGATTTAGCAACGGGATCGGCAGGCTTTCTGATTTCAGCGATGGAATTAATGATTGATGATGCCCAAAAACAATTTGGCAAAGGCACAACAAAAGCAAATGAATTGATTACTCAAATTAAGCAAAATCAATTATTAGGTGTAGAACTAAATGCGGAAATGTACACTTTAGCTGCAACAAATATGATTTTACGTGGCGATGGTTCAAGTAAAATCGAAAAAGGCAGCGCATTTAATCGCCCTGATAGCTTGTTTACTGATTTTAAAGCGGACAGAATTTTACTAAATCCGCCGTTTTCTTATGATGAAAATGGTATGCCATTTATTTCCTATGGTTTGGATAAAATGGAAAAAGGTGGATTAGGCGCAATTATTATTCAAGATTCTGCAGGTTCTGGAAAATCAGTTTCGACGAATCAAAAAATCTTGAAAAAACATAGTTTATTAGCCTCCATTAAAATGCCAACGGATTTATTTCAACCAATGGCAGGCGTACAAACCAGTATTTATATTTTTGAAGCCCATAAACCTCACGATATTGATAATATCGTGAAATTTATTGATTTTTCTAATGATGGTTATAAACGGACTGAACGTAGCCTAAGTGAAATTGACCACCCTGTAGAACGTTATGCGGATATGCTCAAAATTTATAAAGCAGGGAAAAATGCAAAAGTTACCCCTGATTTATGGAATTTAGCAGATATTTATGTAGAAGATTTTATTACGCTTGAAGGAAATGATTGGAATTTCACTCAACACAAAAAAATTGATACGAAACCTACCCTTGATGATTTTAAGAAAACCGTTGCCGATTATTTAGCGTGGGAAGTGTCACAATTATTAAAAAAGGAAAGTGAACAGGGAAAGTAATAAACCCTCGCTTGCAGAAATTGGAAGAGGAATTTTTGTCGAGCGGGGGATTTTTCAAAGATGTATTAATTGAAGATGTATTAGAATGGCAAAAAAATATATTTGAGTTGAACCCTTTACATCTGAATAAACTAACAGTAGAAGGAAATAATAAATTCCCATTTTATGGTCAATCAGTAATGAATAATGGAATTATAAGCTATGAGTGTTTGCAAGAGCGTGTTTTAAATAATAAAAATTCTAAGCCGACAATTTTAATTCATTCAAATAATCAAAATTTAGTATATTTAGAAACACCTTTTTACTTAAAAGATGGGCATGGAGCAACAAGTGTATTACAAGCAAATTGTTTGACTAAAAATAGTGCTTTGTACTTAATTTCTATTATTAGTAAAGTAATAAAAGAAAAATTCAATTACGATTTTAAAGCTACTAAAATAGCTTTAAAAAATACAAAGATTTTTGTTCCTTATATAAATCAAGAACCTGCATTTTCCTATATGGAAGATTTCATCACTGAACTGCAAGCGGAACGATTGCAGGAACTGCAAGGCTATTTACAAGTAACAGGGCTATCAAACTATACATTGACCGAAGAAGAACAACGAGCAATAGAGGGATTAAAATCTACTGTAGAGCAAGAAATGTTTACTATGCAAGATATTTTTAGAATTACTACTTCTGCTAAAAAGTTTAATGCAAAAGATCTTTCATTTGATGGTATCTATCCGTATGTCGTTAGAACAGAAAAAGATAACGGTATTAGAGGATATATTACAGAAGATAAAAAATATCTTAATCCTGAAAATACAATTAGTTTCGGGCAGGATACCGCAACAATGTTTTATCAAAAAAATGCTTATTTTACGGGAGATAAAATTAAAATTTTTTCATTAAAAAATAAAATATTAAATCGTTCGATTGCCTTGTATTTGATAACAAGAATGAAGAAGTCTTTTTCTGTATTCAGCTGGGGAAGTATGTTCAATGAAGAAGTGTTAAATAAAACAGAAATTTATTTACCAATCAATAATGGTCAAATTGATTATTCTAAAATGGAACTTATTACTTCAGCTGTTCAAAAACTCGTCATTGCTGATGTTGTCAAATACGCTGATCGTGAGTTATCGGCTTATCAAAGTGTAATTGGCAAATAATTTTATCTTTTTCGACAATTTTACAAGGCTTTGTCATCATCAAGCAAAAAAGAACCCGCACTTGTGGCGGATTTCTTTTATCGAGAAAATTAAAAATTTAATACTTTATCGGCTTCCATCATCCAGTCTGACAGCTCTGCCAACGTGCCTATTTCCACACTGTTCGCCAACGGCAATTCAGTGATACCACGAGCATTTGTACAGGTTTTACAAAGTTTAATTGTCGTCCCTTGTTCCGTTAAAATTTCCAACATTTGTTGTAAATGATACCCTTCTGCTGGATTTTGTTTTGCTAAACCGCCAGTTACCGCATCAGACATTAAAAATATTTTTAAATTAACCGCACTTTTATGTTGCTCTTGCAACTATAACGCCAAACGTAATGCACTAAAAAAATGTTCGTCACCATAAGGGGATGAATGGATAATAATTAGAATATTTTGCATACTCTTCTCCTTAATTTCCTTGGTATTAATAACCTTGCTGATAAATTCCTTCCAACAATTTCACTGAAAGTAAAGCGAGATTAAAACGTTGTTCATCTGCCACAGACCAAAATTCTACGCCATTTTCTACCGCACTTATTTGACTTAAATGAAGTTTTACTGATTCTTCTCCATTTTCTTGTTCTCCATTAAGTACAGGCGTAATTAAGGTTTCTTCTAAAGTGATAAGCTCGCTATTTTGAGGCTGATAGTCGAAATCATAGTCTGAAAGTGCGGTGACTTTTTGTGCCAATCCATAAAATACAGGCACTTGGATTGCGTGGAATGTAGCACGATCTAATTGAGGAAAAATTCGTTGTAATTGATTAGATAAACTAGGTGTTTGATGTGGATAAACATCAAATGCTAAGCGTGTTTCTTCTTCGTCTAATGGAATACCGTTTAATAAACGGGCTGTTTGTCCGGCAAGTTTAGTCACGGTTTCCGCATCCGTATAAGAAGCTGGCAATAAAGAGGTGGCAAACACTTGATTAAGATTCGTTTCTTGTAAAATCGGTGCAAGGGTTAAAGCAAGTTGGCTTACTTGTGGGTCAGGCAAACTAACAATGTTACGTTGTCTCAGTTCAAATAATTGTGATTCATTTACCGTTGGGACAACAACTGGCACATCTGAAAGCGCACTACAAACGCCTAACATATCAATGACAATACAGCCCTGCTCTGCTGCTTGCGCAATATGGGAAACTTGCTCAAGTTTTCCTGCAAAAAACACATAATTAAAATCAGCCCACTCAACTTCATTTGGGGAAAGTTGTTCAACGCCTTTATTGCGAAAACGAATATTTTGTTCTTCTTCAAAAGGTGTTATTTCAACAATAGAAACGCTGCTAATTTCAAGCGCACTTTGTTCTAAACGCTCTACAATTTTTTCACTTAATTCAAATTCTGCTGCTATCGCAATATTTAAGGTTGCGTCCATTTTTCTCTCCGCTGTAAAATAATCGGCATTATTTTACACCAAAACCAGGAACGAAATAATGACACCTGCAATTGATTTACTTAAAAAACAAAAAATTCCTTTTATCTTGCATACTTATGAGCATGATCCTAACAATCAACATTTTGGTGATGAAGCCGCAGAAAAACTAGGCATTGATCCTAAGCGCTCTTTTAAAACCTTACTTGTGGCGGAAAATGGCGATCAGAAAAAACTCGCTTGCTTTGTGCTTGCAACGGCCAATATGCTGAATTTAAAAAAAGCAGCAAAATCTATCGGTGTGAAAAAAGTGGAAATGGCAGATAAAGATGCGGCGCAAAAAAGTACAGGCTATCTTGTAGGGGGAATTAGCCCGCTGGGTCAAAAGAAATGCGTTAAAACCGTGATAAATTTAACCGCACTTGAGTTTGAAACGATTTATGTGTCAGGCGGAAAACGGGGGTTAAGTGTAGAAATTGCGCCACAAGATTTAGCAAAAGTATTAGACGCAGAATTTACTGATATTGTTGATGAGTGATTAATTTAAAGGAGGATTTCTTATTTGATCCAAACTAAAAGGACTGAGCTCTTTAAATTACAAAGCTTAGTCCCTTACTAGTTTTTTAACTTTTAAATCTTGTCTTTTAAATTAGGATTAATAGAAAAAATTTAGGGTAATTATTATTCTTGAGTATCCGTAATTGGGATTATTTTTGTGGCGTGAGATCCTTTATCGCCGTGGAGAACTTCAAATTGTACTTTTTGACCTGCTTTTAATGAACGATAACCGTCCATTTCAATCACTGAATAATGTGCAAAAATATCGTCATCCACACCTTCTGCGGAAATGAAACCAAATCCTTTTGCATTATTGAACCATTTTACAATACCAATTTCCATAAAAGACCTCTCTAGGCTTCGCCTATTAAAACAATAAATCAATAAGACTCTCGCCTTATCACCTGCTAATATATCCGTTATGTTTAAATATTTTGAACAGTTATGCAACGAGCAATATTCAAAAATGATAAGTAGATCACAAAAAATTTAATTTTCTGGAGTTTTTTTATCATTTTTATGAATTTCTCGTAGTGCTTTCGCCACTATTTGAATCGCTTCTCCGCTACTAATCCCTTTTGCCATAAGTTCTTGAATTTGTTCAACTGCTTTTTGTTGCTGTTCGTGTGTTAAGTTAATATCAAACATTTTCCCATCCAAATTGATTCATTAATTGTTGCCATTGTTCGTCTAGCCCTGCTGTAATTGTTATTCGCTCTTTCGTTATTGGATGAATAAAAGACAAACTATCAGAATGTAAAAATAATCGAGAACAACCTAAATGTGACATTAATGCACGATTTTGATGTAAGTCACCATATTGCGTATCTCCTAAAATCGGATGAAAAATATGTTTCATATGGCGACGTAGTTGGTGTTTTCTGCCTGTGTGAGGGATTAATTTAACTAAAGAATAGCGAGCCGTTTGATAACGCCCAGCAGGATAAGGCATTTCGACTATTTTTAATCCTTCATAATCAGTAACGGCTTCTTGAGACCCTTTATTTTCTTGAGAAAATTTATCTGCGATTTTATCCAATTGGATTTTTAGTGGATAATCTATCCGCACTTTTCCCTGTAGATATCCTCGCACTACAGCTAAATAAGATTTCTGAACGCACTTTTGTTCAAACTGTTTACACATTAAATTCGCAATTTCATTGCTCAATGCAAATAACAATACGCCAGATGTCGGTCGATCTAAACGATGAATAGGAAATACGTGCTGACCGATCTGATCTCGCAAAGTTTGCATCACAAATTGAGTTTCGTGAGGATCTAACCAACTGCGATGAACCAACATACCAGCAGGCTTATTCACCGCAACGAGAAACTCATCTTGATATAAAATTTCTAACATTCTTTCTTGTTCAGCAGTGCTTCTAAAGCAACCAAAGGGGATAATAATTTTTGCAATTCATCAAATTCCTTCATTGCTTCTTCAATATAAGGCGAAATAGCAATTTTATTTGGTAAAGCAGAACCACTCTCTAATAATGCCTGCATGCGTGGAATAAATACCCACTGTAGCCACTCTTCTGCAGACATCGTATCAATTGAAAAAGGCTCCTCACTTAAAAAAGCCTCTGCAGCAGGGGGCATCGTTTGCCATAGATTAAGCTGCTGCATGGTAATTTGAAGCTGTTCAAGATGCTGTTTAGTTTGATTACGCATATTTTATATCCTAATTAATGAATGTTTTTTGCAAACACACGCACATTTGAAAAACCATTTTCTTTCAAATATAAGGCTTGTAATTTGCTCATCACACCACGTTCACAATACAACACGTAATTTTTACTTTGATCAAGGCTACCAAATTGAGAGGAAAGTTTGTAGAACGGCATTTGAATGACTTCATGTGTATCCGATTTAAATGGATTTTCATCCGTTTCTTCTGGGCTACGAATATCCAAAATCACTTCATTTTCACTCAATACAGAAATTGCCTCGACTTCTACGACTTCTTTTTCTGTTTCTTCTGCTATCTGGCGAATATCTAAATATTTCGCATTTTGTACCGCACTTTCAAGAATCTCAAAATTAAAATGCCCTTCTTCTTCTAGAATCTTTTCACGAACAGCTTTGATCGTAGGATTTTTTGAAATCACACCACAAAATTCAGGCATAGATTTTGCAATATCGTCAGTGCCAATTTCCTTCGCCATTGCGATAATTTGTTCTTTATCGTGCGTAATTAACGGGCGTAATACTAAGGCATCAGCGGATTCATCGATCAAGCGTAAATTGGTTAAAGTTTGGCTAGAAACTTGTCCTAATGCCTCCCCTGTCACAATCGCTTCAATATTAAAACGTTGAGCGACTTTACTTGCTGCTCGCACCATCATCCGTTTTAATACAACGCCCATTTGGCCGTTATCGACTTTCTCTAAAATCTCCCCCACAACCCTCTCAAAGTTAATCGCAATAAAGCGTACTTTATGTGAAGTGCTATAGCGTTGCCAAATATGATAAGCCATTTGTTTAACGCCAATTTCATGGGCTGCGCCGCCAAGATTAAAGAAACAATAATGAACTCGGGAACCACGACGAATCAACATGTAACTCGATACACCTGAATCAAATCCCCCAGAAATCAAAGAAAGCACATCCTCTTGCGTACCAATCGGATAACCGCCAATCCCTGCGTGACGTGCTTTAACTAACATCATTTTGTCATCTTCAATATCAATACGAACTGTCACATCTGGATTTTTCAACCGCACTTTTGCGCTTTCAATATGTTGATTTAATCCACCGCCGATATAACGTTCTGCTTCAATCGAACTAAATTTATGTTTACCCTTACGTTTTACTCGAACGCAAAAGGTTTTGCCTTGAAGTTGTTGCGTGACATCAGCAAGCGTCAATTCAAAAATATGATGTAAATCGGTAAACGGTTTTTCTTCAACTTCTAAAAAATGATGAATACCAGGAATACGTTGTAACAAGGCGATTAATTCTTCACGATTTTCTTCATTTTTTGACCGCACCTCAATGTAATCCCAGTGACGTACAACAGCGGTTTCTTCATCATATTTCTGTAAAATATTGCGGATATTAGAAGTTAAAATTTTTGCGAAACGTTTACGAACAGTTTCGCTCTTAATCATAATTTCAGGAAAAAGTTTAACGATAAATTTCATATAAATAGCTTAGGTATTTCTTGGGTATTTAAAGTGGCGAGTATTTTACGCAAAGATAGTGAAAAGTCCACTGCTCCTAGTTTGAAATAATTTTTTAACAACTCAAGTAAAATACAGTACAATGGCAAACAATTTTTACCGTGAAAAAGGACGATTAAATGGCGCGTAAACCTGCATCTTCACAAGATTTTGAAACAACATTAGCGCAGTTAGAAAATATTGTTACGCATTTAGAAAATGGCGATCTACCGTTAGAAGAAGCATTAAAAGAATTTGAACAAGGTGTGCAACTTGCTAAGTTAGGACAAGAACGTTTACAACAAGCAGAACAACGCATTCAGATCTTATTGCAAAAAACAGAAGATGCTCCACTGAATGATTATAAAGGGAATGATTATGAAGGGAATGCTTAATGAGTCACTTTTCTGAAGAATTACAACAGGTTCAAAATCGTATTAATCGATTTTTAGAAGCTCAATTTGAGGGCATTGAAAGTCATAATGCACCTTTGCTTGACGCGATGAAATACGCATTATTACTTGGTGGTAAACGAGTTAGACCTTTTTTAGTTTACGCAACAGGTCAAATGCTTGGCGCAGAGAAACAAACCTTAGATTACGCTGCTGCTGCCATTGAAGCCATTCACGCCTATTCCTTAATTCACGATGATTTACCTGCGATGGACGATGACAATCTACGTCGTGGACATCCTACTTGTCATATCCAATTTGATGAAGCTACGGCTATTCTTGCGGGCGATGCACTGCAAAGTTTCGCATTTGAAATATTAACCAAAACACCGAATATTTCTGCTGAACAAAAACTGGCTTTAATTCAAATTTTAGCGCAAGGTGCTGGCGTACAAGGAATGTGCTTAGGGCAAAGTTTAGATCTTATTTCTGAACATAAACAAATTAGTTTAAGTGAATTAGAATTAATCCATTGTAACAAAACGGGTGCATTACTAATTGCCGCATTGAAATTAGGTTTTATTTGTTCTCCGCATTTTACCGACAAAAGGTTAGAACAATCCTTAACACAATATGCGGAAACTATTGGCTTAGCCTTTCAAGTTCAAGATGATATTTTAGATATTGAAGGCGATAGTGCAGAAATTGGCAAACAGGTGGGTGCCGATCTTGATTTAGATAAAAGCACATATCCAAAATTACTTGGGTTAAGTGGCGCAAAACAAAAAACGCAAGATCTATATCAAAGTGCTTTGTCTGAATTAGAAAAAATTCCTTTTGATACGACTGTACTTCGTGCATTAGCTGAATTCATTATTACCAGAAAAAGTTAAATACTCACAAAAGTGCGGTCAAAATTTATCACGTTTTTAAAATGACTAACAATATGAACAATTATCCTCTTTTATCTTTAATTAATTCTCCAGAAGATTTACGTCTTTTAAATAAAGATCAGCTACCACAACTCTGCCAAGAATTACGTGCTTATCTTTTAGAATCAGTTAGTCAAACTAGCGGGCATTTGGCATCAGGTTTAGGCACGGTGGAACTTACAATTGCGCTGCATTATGTGTATAAGACGCCATTTGATCAGTTAATTTGGGATGTGGGGCATCAAGCTTATCCACATAAAATTTTAACGGGTCGCCGAGAGCAAATGTCCACAATTCGTCAAAAAGGCGGTATTCATCCTTTCCCTTGGCGTGAAGAAAGTGAATTTGACGTATTAAGCGTTGGCCACTCCTCTACTTCTATTAGTGCTGGATTAGGTATTGCTGTCGCTGCAGAACGAGAAAATGCAGGTAGAAAAACGGTATGTGTCATCGGTGATGGTGCAATTACGGCGGGAATGGCATTTGAGGCATTAAACCACGCGGGAGCATTGCATACAGATATGTTAGTTATTTTAAATGATAACGAAATGTCTATTTCAGAAAACGTTGGGGCATTAAATAATCATCTTGCACGTATTTTCTCTGGCTCTCTCTACTCTACACTTCGTGATGGCAGTAAAAAAATCCTTGATAAAGTTCCTCCAATCAAAAACTTTATGAAAAAAACCGAAGAACATATGAAAGGTGTAATGTTTTCGCCAGAAAGTACATTATTTGAAGAACTCGGTTTTAACTATATTGGCCCAGTGGATGGGCATAACATTGATGAATTAGTGGCAACGCTTACGAATATGCGTAATCTGAAAGGCCCACAATTTTTGCATATAAAAACAAAAAAAGGTAAAGGATACGCACCCGCAGAAAAAGATCCGATTGGTTTCCACGGTGTACCGAAATTTGACCCAATCAGTGGCGAATTACCCAAAAACAATAGTAAACCAACTTATTCGAAAATTTTTGGCGATTGGCTATGCGAAATGGCAGAAAAAGATGCCAAAATTATAGGTATCACACCTGCAATGCGTGAGGGGTCAGGTATGGTAGAATTTTCCCAACGCTTCCCAAAACAATATTTTGATGTAGCAATTGCAGAGCAGCACGCCGTCACCTTTGCCACAGGACTTGCAATTGGTGGATATAAACCTGTTGTCGCAATTTACTCGACATTTTTACAACGTGCTTACGATCAATTAATTCACGATGTTGCCATTCAAAATCTCCCTGTATTATTTGCGATTGATCGAGCGGGAATAGTTGGTGCAGATGGGGCTACACATCAAGGTGCATTTGATATTAGCTTTATGCGTTGCATTCCAAATATGATCATTATGACGCCAAGTGATGAAAATGAATGCCGTCAAATGCTCTATACAGGTTATCAATGTGGAAAACCTGCGGCAGTGCGTTATCCTCGCGGAAATTCCGTTGGTGTTGAACTAACGCCTTTGGAAATGCTACCTATTGGTAAATCACGTTTAATTCGAGAGGGTCAAAAAATTGCGATTTTAAACTTTGGTACTCTGTTACCATCTGCGTTAGTGGCAGCAGAAAAACTCAATGCAACGGTTGTCGATATGCGTTTTGTGAAACCGATTGATATTGAAATGATAAATGTACTTGCTCAAACCCACGATTATTTAGTCACATTAGAAGAAAATGCAATTCAAGGTGGAGCAGGATCTGCGGTGGCAGAAGTACTAAATTCATCAGGAAAATCAACCGCACTTTTACAACTTGGTTTACCCGATTATTTTATTCCCCAAGCAACACAGCAAGAAGCATTGGAAGATTTAGGATTAGATACAAAAGGTATTGAAGAAAAAATTCTCAACTTTATTGAAAAACAAGGTAATTTATAAAAATAAACGCGATGATAATTTCATCGCGTTTTTTTCTTAATCCACAATTCTTAAATGGGAAACTGATTTTGTTTTCTTTTTTTCTTCTCGTTTTTTAGGCTTATCTACTGCTTCATAAAAACCTGTTGGTTGTTCAGTATCTGGCTCAATGTTCAGTTCATCATAAATTTCCTCAGGTTCAAACATCACGCCATCACCATTCTCACGAGCATAAATCGCAAGTGCTGCGCCCATTGGAATATATAGTTCACGAGAAATACCTTTAAAGCGCGCATTAAACTGGATGAAATCATTTGTAAGTTGTAAATTACCCGTAGCATTAGCAGACAAGTTTAATACAATCTGTCCATCTTTTACATATTCGACAGGAACATTTACTCCCAAGTAAGTCGCATCAACAACTAGATAAGGCGTAAAATTATTATCTACTAGCCAATCATAATAGGCACGTAATAAATAAGGGCGTTTAGGAGAAGATTTATGTTCCATTATTTATCATCCATTAAATTTTTTGGTGCAGCTTCCCCTACAGATTGTAAAAAAGAATCGCGTGTAAACACACGTTCCATATAAGCTTTAATCGCTTTACTTCCTGTGCCCGTAAATTCCACACCTAAATGTTTTAATTTCCATAATAATGGTGCAACATAGCAATCAACCAAACCAAATTCTTCATTCATAAAATAAGGCATCTGTTGAAAAATTGGTGCAATCCCTAATAATTCTTCTTTTAACTGTTTTAATGCTGAAATTTTTTCTTTTTCTGTGCCATTTTCTGCTTTTGCAAGGGTTGGATACCAATCTTGTTCAATACGTAACATTAAAAGTCGATCTTTAGCACGAGAAACAGGATACACTTGCATTAATGGAGGATGTGGAAAACGTTCATCAAGATATTCCATTATGATGCGTGAATTAAATAATACGAGATCACGATCAACTAACGTAGGCACAGTGCCGTATGGATTTAATTCCATTAAATCTTCTGGTAGTGCTTGCAAATCAACCTCTGCGTTTTCATAAAGCACACCTTTTTCAGCCAAAACAATTTTTACCTGATGGCAATAAATATCATCTTTATTTGAAAAAAGGGTCATTACTGAACGTTTACTTGATGCGCTGGACATTTATTCCTCCGAAGATCCAAAAATATTCTAGGTTTTTAAGGGGCAACATTCTACCATAAAGCATTACCTATTTGCCAATATAATCTTTTTTATTGTTTTATAATCAATAAGTTAGAGCAAATAAAATAATAAAAAAGCAGAGATTTCTCTCTGCTTTTCTTTTGGAAACGAAAATAAAAATTAACGTTTTGAGTATTGTGGACGACGACGTGCTTTGTGTAAACCCACTTTTTTACGTTCAACGCGACGTGCGTCACGAGTAACGAAACCAGCTGCACGAAGTGCTGGGCGTAATGTTTCATCGTATTCCATCAATGCACGAGTGATACCGTGACGGATTGCGCCCGCTTGACCAGAAATACCACCACCTTTAACTGTGATGTATAGATCTAATTTATCAGTTAATTCAACCAACTCTAATGGCTGACGTACTACCATACGCGCAGTTTCGCGACCAAAGTAAACATCTAATTCACGTTGGTTGATAGTGATTTTACCACTGCCCGGTTTGATAAATACACGAGCTGAAGAGCTTTTGCGGCGGCCTGTGCCGTAGTTTTGATTCTCTGCCATTTTCTAAACCTCGTGATTAAATATCTAATACTTGTGGTTGTTGTGCAGCGTGTTGGTGTTCAGCACCTGCGTACACTTTTAATTTACGGAACATTGCACGGCCTAATGGACCTTTTGGCAACATACCTTTAACCGCAATTTCAATCACTGCTTCAGGACGGCGAGCGATCATTTCTTTGAAAGTCGCTTGTTTAATACCACCTACATAGCCAGTGTGCCAGTAGTAAAGTTTATCTGTTTCTTTACGACCAGTTACTGCCACTTTGTCTGCGTTGATAACGATGATGTAATCACCAGTATCTACGTGTGGAGTGTACTCAGCCTTGTGTTTACCACGAAGACGACGTGCTAATTCAGTCGCTAAACGACCTAAAGTTTTACCTGTCGCATCTACTACGTACCAGTCGCGTTTAACCGTTTCTGGTTTTGCTACAAAAGTTTTCATTAATTAATTACCAAAAATTAGTTTGATACCCAGTGTTCTTATGAACACAACCATTAATCTTAATCATCACCCCTTCGAGTGCGATCTCGATAAAATAATGTACGATGGGAATTCGCACATTTACAGGGTCAGCGTATTATACTCGTTTTTTCATAAAATGCTAATTTTTTGCACTAAAAAATAAATCTATTGTATTTATTTAACACGCATTTATCTTTCTATAAAAATACACAAAAAAATTACCGCACTTTCTTTTTCGTTGTAAAATAGGATAAATCATTGCTAACAAAAGTGCGGTAGTTTTGAGTACGTTTTGATCTAAAAATTAGTTATTATCGAACAATCATTATCCATTTATTGAATTATTAATAATAATCATACTTTTAATGAATAAATTGAAATTGACTCATATTAAAACCTATTTTATTGTACAAACACTATTTTAGAATCCTAAAGGAAGCCTTATGAGCTACGCGAAAGAAATTGATACATTAAATCAACATATTGCAGATTTTAATAAAAAAATTAATGTCTCTTTTGAATTTTTCCCTCCTAAAAACGAAAAAATGGAAACCCTTCTATGGGATTCCATTCATCGTTTAAAAGTCTTAAAGCCTAAATTTGTGTCAGTCACTTACGGCGCAAATTCGGGAGAACGTGACCGCACTCACGGCATTGTGAAAGCAATTAAACAAGAAACGGGCTTAGAAGCCGCACCACATTTAACTGGAATTGATGCTACACCTGAAGAATTAAAACAAATTGCGAGAGATTATTGGGATAGTGGTATTCGCCGTATTATTGCGTTACGCGGTGACGAACCTAAAGGTTACGCGAAAAAACCATTTTATGCGTCAGATCTTGTGGAATTACTCCGTTCTGTCGCTGATTTTGATATTTCTGTAGCCGCTTATCCTGAAGTTCATCCAGAAGCAAAATCCGCACAAGCAGACTTGATTAATTTAAAACGCAAAATTGATGCAGGTGCAAACCACGTCATTACACAATTTTTCTTTGATATTGAAAACTACCTACGTTTTCGTGATCGTTGTGCATCAATTGGTATTGATACTGAAATCGTACCCGGTATTTTACCTGTTACTAATTTTAAACAACTCCAAAAAATGGCATCATTCACTAATGTGAAAATTCCAGCGTGGTTAGTTAAAGCCTATGATGGTTTGGATGATGATCCAACTACACGTAATCTTGTAGCAGCAAGTGTTGCAATGGATATGGTAAAAATTTTATCTCGCGAAGGCGTGAATGACTTCCACTTTTATACATTAAATCGTAGTGAATTAACTTATGCTATCTGTCATATGTTAGGTGTAAGACCTTAATTATCACAATAATATATTTCTTTTCAACACAAAATAAGGGCGATATTTCGCCCTTATACAAAACTAAAAAAATTCAACCGCACTTCGTTATTTTACTAATTCAGTTTGCATATACATTAATCGATCTATATTCGTTAAATAATGCCCTAATTCTTGTTCTTCGGGTTTATGTAAATAAGGAATTTTACCTAAAAGTGGCGCATCAATATGTTCAACAAGTAAATCAATAATTTCTGCATAATGGCTTAATAATGGATTAATTCGATTTGCTATCCAACCTAATAATGGCACACCCAACTGTTGGATAACCTCTACCGTTAATAAAGCGTGATTTACACAACCATCTTTAATTCCAACTACAAGTACTATTGGCATTTTTCGTTGAGTAATCCAATCTGCAAAACTTTTTCCTTCTGCCATTGGTGTCATTAAAGCAAAAGATCCTTCCACCACAACAGATTGATAAGTTTGATTCAAACGCGTTAAATCACAATTAATTTTATCTAATTTAATTCGCATTTTATCTTGCGTGAGCATTAGTGCACAGTGACTAAAAGTATAGCTATTAATATCCTGATAAGACACATTTTCCTTTGTTGAATGCATCAGCGTTAATACATCAGCATTTATGAAATTATCATAATCAGATGTATTTTCAGACTGCGCAACAGGATAAATACTCTCTTCTCCACAACAAGCAATGGGTTTATAGCCGACAACTTGCACTCCCTGCCCTTGCAAGGCTTGAATCATTGCGCGTGCTGCTGTTGTTTTCCCTACATTCGTATCTGTCCCTGCGACAAAAAAACTACTCATTTTTTCTCCTTTAAAAAGTGCGGTGGATTTTAAAGGAATTTTTTATTTAATAATTTGAGATAACGCAAATTTTCACTTTTTTATCTTAGAAATAGACAAATTATTTGATCTCACTCAAGCTATTAAATAAACCATCATCTTGTTTTGTCATTTGTAAATAAAATCCTTGGAGTTTAATTGTTTCTAATACTTCATTACAATCTACATTGTGTAATGCTTTACGCCCAAGCAGATTAAACATCATTACTAATTCTGGTTTACCAAAATGTTCGAGTAAAACGCTGGGAACTGAAGAAAAATCCTCTCTATTAGCAACATAAAGGTAACTTCCTAACTTCTTTTTACTTTTATAAATGGCACATAGCATATTTAATTTCCCGAAATAAAAATCCGCACATTTTACGTGCGGATTACAATTTATCATTTCCTATTTTTGAACTGTGGCTAAAAATTCTTTACGAGTATCTCTATCTTCTAAAAATACGCCACCATAAGCAGATGTGACAGTATAACTATTTGTATCTCTAATACCACGCGCTTTCACGCAAAAATGGGTCGCTTTCACATATACCGCCACATCATCGGTTTCAAGAATGGTTTGGAATGCTGTCAAAAGTTGCTCGGTTAAGCGTTCTTGAACCTGTGGACGTTGCGCAAAAAACGAGACAATTCGATTAATTTTAGAAAGACCAATCACCCAATCTTTTGGATAGTACGCCACACAAACTTTACCATCAATCGTCACAAAATGATGTTCACAAGTGCTTGTTAGCGTGATGTCATTCACTTGCACCATTTCGCTGACTTTCATTTGATTTTTGATTTTTGTCATCTTTGGAAAATTGGCATAATCCATTCCACTGAAAATCTCATCAATAAACATTTTAGCTAAACGATTTGGCGTTTCTTCTAAACTATCATCTCGCAAATCTAATCCAATCAGCTTCATCACTTCATTCATATGTTTTGCAATGTTTTCTCGGCGTTCATTTTTAGCCTGTGTTGGATCAATCATTGGTGTTTCAATGCCTTTCTCAATCAAGGCATTTCTTACATTCTGCGCATCCAGTGAAATTTTATTCATCATCGTTTTTCCTAAAAAAATAATCGGCTATTCTAACAAAGGATAATAGGATGGTAAAATGAGAAAAATTGCAAATTTGAATGAATAAGTCTTTAGAGATAAAATACCGACTTATTTTATTAAATAAGGATTTTCTATGCTTACATTGGATCAAGCTCGCTCGAAAATGCTCGAACAGATTCCCTTCCCAGCTCAAACTGAAAGCCTAAATTTACAAGAAGCCGCCAATCGAATTTGTGCAGAAGATATTATTTCGCCTATCAATGTTCCCTCTTTCGATAATTCAGCAATGGATGGTTATGCTGTACGTTTATCGGATTTACAACAATCCTTAACCCTTTCAGTGGCAGGAAAATCTTTTGCAGGTAATCCATTCCAAGGGGAATGGCAATCACTAAGTGCGGTCAGAATTATGACTGGCGCGATGATTCCTGAAGGCGCAGATGCCGTGATAATGCAAGAGCAAGTAACACTCAATGAAGACGGTACCGTCACTTTTAGTGAATTGCCTAAACCAAACCAAAACATCCGCCGTATTGGAGAAGATGTAGAAAAAGGCGATGTGGTATTAGCACAAGGCGCACCTCTCACCCCTGTTTCCTTGCCATTATTAGCCTCTTTAGGCATTGCAGAAGTAAAATGCTATCGCCAATTAAAAGTCGGCGTACTCTCAACTGGCGATGAACTTGTGGAAGTCGGCAAGCCATTACAAAGCGGACAAATCTATGATACCAACCGTTTCACTGTAAAATTATTACTTGAAAAACTAAACTGTGAAGTCATTGATTTAGGGCTATTACCTGATAACCAAGCTGAATTTGAAAAAGCATTTATTGCCGCACAAAGCCAAGCCGATTTAGTGATTACCAGTGGTGGTGTTTCCGTTGGTGAAGCGGATTTCACTAAAGCGGTATTGGAAAAAGTAGGTCAAGTAAATTTCTGGAAAATTGCAATCAAACCGGGCAAACCATTCGCTTTTGGTAAATTAGAAAACGCTTGGTTCTGTGGCTTACCAGGCAATCCTGTTTCCGCATTAGTGACATTTTATCAACTTGTTCAGCCACTCATTGCTAAACTTCAAGGCCAAAAACAATGGAAAAAACCACCGCACTTTTCAGCCATTGCTACAATGAATTTGAAAAAAGCAGTAGGACGTTTAGATTTCCAACGGGGTTTTTATCACATCAATGAGCAAGGTCAAATTGAAGTACAATCAGTAGGATTTCAAGGCTCTCATCTCTTTAGTGCTTTTGTAAAAAGCAATTGTTTTATCGTTTTAGAACAAGAACGAGGCAATGTCACTGCAGGTGAAACAGTGACAATTGAGCCTTTCAATCATTTATTAGGATAACAAATGATCGAGCTTAGTCACGAAGAAGAATTGCGTTATAACCGTCAAATTATTCTTAAAAGCATAGATTTTGATGGGCAAGAAAAACTCAAAGCAAGCAAAATGCTGATCATTGGGCTTGGTGGTTTAGGCTGTGCAGCCAGCCAATATCTCGCAGCGGCAGGCGTTGGAAATTTAACACTGTTGGATTTCGATACTGTTTCTCTTTCGAATCTTCAACGCCAAGTCTTGCACTGCGATGCACGCTTGAATATGCCCAAAGTAGAGTCAGCTAAAATTGCACTGGAACAAATCAATCCACATATAAACATTGAGACGATTAATGCTAAGTTAGACGAAGAAAAACTCGCAGAGATCATTCCGCACTTTGATATTGTTTTAGATTGTACAGACAATGTGGAAATCCGTAATCAATTGGATCGCCAATGTAATAATGCAAAAATTCCTCTTATTTCTGGCGCGGCGATTCGAATGGAAGGTCAGGTTTCCGTTTTCACTTATGAACCGAATACACCCACTTATCGTGATCTCAGCAAATTATTTGGGCAAAATGTATTAAGCTGTGTTGAAGCTGGCGTGCTTGCACCAATCGTCGGCATTGTGGGAAGCATTCAAGCCTTAGAAGCAATTAAAGTGCGGTTAAAAATCGGTAAGAATTTGTGTGGACGCTTATTGATGATTGATGGTTTTTCGATGAATATTCGAGAAATTAAGCTTCCAATAAATATGGAATAAAACATTTAAAAAGAGAAAGAAATTTAACCGCACTTTTTATTAACCATAACTTTTACGACAAAACACTATGACAACAGAAATTAAAAAACTTGATCCAGATACAGCCATTGATATTGCTTACGATATTTTCTTAGAAATGGCTGGGGAAAATTTAGATCCTGCTGATATTCTTTTATTCAACCTACAATTTGAAGAACGCGGTGGTGTGGAATTCGTTGAAACCGCCGATAATTGGGAAGAAGAAATTGGTGTACTGATTGACCCTGAAGAATACGCTGAAGTGTGGGTGGGCTTAGTCAATGAGCAAGATGAAATGGATGATGTCTTTGCTAAATTCTTAATTTCTCACCGAGAAGAAGATCGAGAATTTCACGTTATTTGGAAAAAATAACAATAAAGTAAAAATAAGGGAAATCAGCTGATTTCCCTTTTTCTTTTATCTTAAAATTCACGCCCTATTAAATTGGAAAACTCGAGAAAAAAACTAACAACAACGGCGGTAATAAATTTGTCACCATACCAAAAGAAATGGCAATAGGCGTTACTTCAATTCCACCTGATTTTTGAATAATCGGTAATGTACAATCTAATGCCGTTGCGCCTGTAATCCCAATAGCTGTAGAGCGATAATGTTGCATAAACAATGGAATCAAAAATAAACTCAATATTTCACGCGACAAATCATTGAAAAAAGCAATACTACCTTGCATCGGCCCCCAAGCATTTGTCAACACAACGCTTGATAAAGAATACCAACCAAATCCCGATGAAAAGGCTAAACCTTGAGTAATCGGCATACTTAGAAAAAATGACGAAATAACGCCACCCATTAAAGAACTTAGGGTAAAAATTGCCCCCATCATCAAACCTTGCTTATTTAATAAGACTTCTTTCAAGGAAATGCCGTTATTACGAAGCTGAATTCCAACAAAAAAGATCAACGCAATAAGCACGTAAAGATTGGAACCATGTGGGAAATGCAACCAATCATTGCACAACCAACCTAAAACGATGCCGATAATCACCGCACTTAATAATTTAATTGAGTCCACTAACGAATGCCAACGAGATGGCAATTCTCCCTGTAAGTAATTAACTGGCTTAGGCAAAGTGCGGTCATAAATAGCCAAGCCTAGGATATTACAAGTCAGAATGATAGCGGATAGCCCCAAAGCCGTCATACCAATAATTGGCAATTTTTGTTCTAAATTCTCTAATTGCCCGAGCATAAACCCCATCATAAATAAAATGATGTAAAGCAATAACATCACAATTTTATTAATGAACGCCAACGCATTTTGATTCTGTATTTTGGCTAAATACCCCAACATCATCGGCACAAGCACGATAAGCAATCCGTTAATAATTTCTTCCATTATTTTCCTTTTTGTAGATCACTGCACTTTATTTAATTTTCAAAGATAATTTGAATAAATATTACAGTAAAAATAAAAATTACTTATACAAGCAATAAAATCATACCGCTTATAATATATATTTTTTATCAATCTACCAAATGCTCAATGTACAAACGCCAATCTTAGCTATTTTGTCTTTACTCTGTAAAAATGGGATATAAAAAACGGCTTAAAATAAGCCGCTTTTTATCGTTATTTCACTGCAAAAACTTTTATTTGCTCTGCACCTAAATGCCCTGGTACGGTTTTTTTCAGGTTTAGATCGCTATCTAAAAAGAGATTAAACGGATAGCCACGCACTCTTGCTTTATCAATGATTTCGCCTTTTTCATCTAAAAGCACCGTGATATTTTTATATTCCAATCCCTTGTACCACTCAATAAAATCAGCGGTGTCTTTTTCGCCTTTGTGATCGGGCGAAACAATGGTAATTACTTCAAAATTGCGATCTTTTTCCGCACTTAAATCATCAATCTCAGCTAATCCAGCCAAGCAAATCGGACACCAAGATGCCCACATTTTTACATACACAGGTTTGCCTTTATATTGGCTTAAAGTAACTGGCTGATTGTTTAAATCTTTGAGTTGCACGTCCGCCAAATTAGTTTGTGCAAAAGCGTTTAGGCTGAATGCCATTAGAAATATTGATAGTAGTTTTTTCATTGCTTTTTTCCTTTTATAAATTTCTTTTGTTGAGGTTATGTTTTACGAAAAATTATTCGTAATTAATAAAATACCCATCACGATAATTAAAATTCCGCCACCGATTTTAAATTTGTCTAAGTGTTTATTTAACCCTTTGGCACGTTTGAGCAAGCTGTCAGATAAGAACGAAAACAGTACAAACGGGGTCGCAAGCCCTAAGACATAAACAAACATCATTGATGCACCGTAAAGTGCAGAGCCTTCATCGCCTGATAAAGCTAACACGGAAGCCAGAATCGGGCCAATACAAGGCGTCCAACCAAGACTAAAGGTTAAACCAAGAACAAATGCCTCAAGTGCGGTCGATTTTCCTGATGTTTTTATTTCCACCAATTTCGTGCGTTCAAGTAAACCAATTTTAAAAATGCCAAGTTGATGAATACCCAAAATAATCACGATAACGCCAGCGATAATGCGAGTGGTGTTACTAAATAAAATATTCCCTAAAAAGCCAAAACTAAAGCCTAAACTGACAAATGTAAGGGAAAGCCCTAAAATAAATAAAAAAGTATTTAAGACTTTTTTACCGCCTTTACTCAAAATACCAAAATAAATTGGAATAATCGGGAAAATACAAGGCGAAAGAAAAGAAGCAAGCCCAGCTAAAAATACAGTTCCAATAAGGAGTTGCTGATCTAACATCCTACATCTCCTTATTTTTTAATGGATGGAATCAAATATCCGTATCCTGCCTTTTCCATTTCAGCTAACGGAATAAATTTAATTGATGCACTGTTAATGCAATAACGTAAACCGCCTTTATCTTTCGGGCCGTCATCAAATACGTGACCTAAATGAGCATTTCCCGCACGGCTTAACACTTCGGTACGTTGCATATTGAAGCTATTGTCGGTTTCATAATGCACCACATCTTTAATGATCGGTTTCGTAAAACTTGGCCAGCCACAACCTGATTCAAATTTATCATTTGAAGAGAAAACAGGCTCGCCTGTGGTGACATCAACATAAATACCCGGTTGGAAGTTATCCCAATATTCGTTACTAAAAGAGCGTTCAGTATGTTTATTTTGAGTAACGGAATATTGCAACGGTGTCAATTTCGCTTTAAGTTCTGCATCACTCGGTTTCGGATAATCTTTTTCATCAATCACAGGTTCATCTGCTTTGGTAATATCAATATGGCAATAACCATTTGGATTTTTCTTCAAATAATCTTGATGATATTCTTCCGCTACGATGTAATTTTTAATCGGTTGTACCTCAATTTGCACTGGTTTTTTATATTTGGTTTGAAGCTGGGCGAGAGCTTGTTCGATCACTGCTTTATCTGCCCCATCTTGATAATAAATCCCTGTGCGATATTGTCTACCACGGTCGTTACCTTGTTTGTTTACACTCGTTGGATCAATCACTTTAAAATAATATTTAAGCAATTTATCTAACGAAATTTGGTTTGCATCGTAAGTGACTTTTACCGTTTCTGCGTGATCGGTTAGCCCAATCATATGATAACTGGTTTTCCCCGTATTACCATTGGCATAGCCAGAAATCGCATCTTTCACACCGTGAATACGCTCCATATATGCTTCCATACCCCAGAAACAACCACCAGCAAGATAAATTTCTCGAATGTTTTGTGTATTTTCCATTGCCATTTTTTGTTCTCCAGATGATGATGTTGAATTTTGTATTGCTAAAGTTGGTGTAGCACTGCAAAGTGCGGTAATAAATAGAAATGTTTTTGATAGTTTCATTGCTTTTCCTTATGAAGTAAAAATTAACGTTACATAAGGTTAGACGGCGAAGAATCAGATTTCTTACAGATTTTTTTACTTAAATTTGAATTGTAGTAGGAATAAGAGGGGAATTTTAGATAAAAAAGACTAAGTCTAAATTAAATATAGACTTAGTCTTGTTTAAATAAAATGATGTTGTTAGAGCAGAATTCTAATGACTTACTGCCATATTTAGTTTAGAAATAGCCTTCTTACCTTCTTCTTCAGAAACTTGTTCTAAATTTGCACCGCCTACAAATACACCAAATTTAATATATTGACGAATAAAATAGTTTTTACCACTTTCAGTTTTAATGTTTAAATCATTATTACTAAACTCGGATTCAGTTGAAATTTTATGCTCTCCAGCTTTAACGGTTTTATAAAAAAATACATCAGGAGCAGACTCACCTATAAATTTTTCATCAATATAGAGATCTTTCTTTAAAGCTTTTCCTATAAAAGAATCACGATAGATATATAATCCTGAATTGCCTTTTTCTGGAGATCTGAATTGTTTGGCTGTATTACTTTCTTCAACAGAAGCCATAGGAACGGTTGCACAAGCTGAAAGTAATAACGCTACCCCTATAATTGATGCCCTTGCAAATAACTGTTTCATAAAATACCCATTAGAAACTAAAACGTAAACCAGCCTTAACGCCCACATCAGAAACATCTGAGGCTAAATAACTATATTCAATATTAGTATTAAGTGCCACGTTATCAGTTAATTTATATTGAACACCAGCTAATGCACCAATGCCTGTTCTCGTTTCGGTTGCAAAAGCTTCTGCTCTATAAGAGCTTGAACGTACATTTGCAGTTACATCCGCTTTATTGGTAGATACACGGACACCAACATAAGGTTTGAAATCGGCTAGGTCAAAATCATAAAAACCAGTGAAGCCTAATGATTTAACTTTAAGAGATACATCTGCAACATCAGCATAATTTGCAGTTACTTTTCCGTAGTTTGTATAATCTACGGCTAAACGAAAGTTCTTATCAAAAGCATAGCCAATACTGATTCGTTGGGTAAAAGATGAACTGTCTGAACTATTTGCATCAGTAATGTCAATTTTTGAAGCACCTAAATCGCCTTGAACATACCATTGAGCTTGAGCTGATAGTGCTAAAGTAGATAACATAGTTACAATAAGTAATTTTTTCATAGATTAAGACCTCTAAATGTGTGAAAATACATCAGTTGCATAAATAAATGCGGGTAAATTTTATGGAAGTTTAACCAGCAAAAACAGCAACAAAAAGGACAATACAAAACCTAATTTCGGCAAAGATTGCTCAATTTGAAAGGATTAAATTTAGATGGGAATGCACGATAAAATTCGTATGATGAGAGAGTTTCGTCAATTATCGCAAGAGGATATGGCTGAGAAAATGAATATGTCGCCAAGTGGTTATGCCAAGATTGAACGAGGTGAAACTCGCCTACAATACGATAAATTAGTGCAAATTGCTCAGATATTTAATGTGAGTTTATCTGATCTTGTTGATAATGATAAAGGTGTTATCTTCTTTATGAATGAAAATGGAAATAACACTTCTGCAAATTATTATAGTGGTGATCACTCTATAATGTTTGAAATTGAAAAATTAAAATTACAACTTATTCATAAAGATGAATTATTGGATCAAAAAGAAAAAGAATTAGAAACGCTTAGAAAAATGATTTCATTATTAGAAAAAGTGAAATAAAGTATTTTTAACAATAAACGGTTGAAGTTGTAAATTTTGTTCTCCAGATGATATTGAATTTTGTATTGCTAAGTTGGTGCTGCACAACAAAGTGCGGTAATAAATAGAAATGTTTTTGATAGTTTCATTGCTTTTCCTTATGAAGTAAAAATTAACGTTGCATAAGGTTAGACGGCGGATAATTCGATTTCTTACAGATTTTTGTAAAATTTTTAAAGAAATTGACTAAAATCCATTGTTATAACCAATAATAAAGCGTGAAGATGCTCAATCTTCCCCTCTTTTCTAAGGTAAAAAATCTATATGCAATCACATTCCACTCCCTCGCTTTATCACAAAGCAATTAGTTTTATGGTATCAGCGTACTTTTCCATTACCTTGATGAATGTATTTGTCAAAACCGCTTCTCAAACAATCCCTGCAAGTGAAACCTTATTTTCACGCTTTTTAATCGGCTTGCTTTTCTTACTGCCTTTTGTGATTAAAGATCGCGATTTTAAAGTGGATACTCGTCAATGGAAATTTTTAATCCTGCGGAATGCCGCGGGTGTATCGAGTATGTTGATTAACTTTTATGTCGTGAAATTCTTACCGCTTTCCATTGCTGTCTTATTGATGAATACCTCTGCCCTATTTATCCCGATTTTATTGCTCTTTTTCCATCAAAAAACACCGCTTAACGTGCTTTTGTGTAGCTTAATCGGCTTTCTTGGCGTTTCCATTATTTTACTCACCAATCACAATGGCAATGTTAATCCTATTTATGTGTTGATAGGATTATCTGGTGCTGTATTGGCAGGAATGGCATTTATTGGCTTACAAGAATTAAACAAATACAACACACCGAAAAATATCGTATTTTATTTTCACTTGATTGGTACGTTTATGTTACCAATCTTCTTTATTAACCAATGGAAAATCCCTAATTTATACGAGCTTGGTTTATTGCTATTGGTGGGCGGATTTGGCTTGATTTTCCAATTATTACTCACGCGCGCTTTTAAATACGCACCCGTCAATATCATTACCCCTTTTGCGTTCACTGGCGTAATTTTCTCTAGCGTTTTCGACTGGCTCTTTTGGCATCATACACCTAACCTCTATTTTTGGCTCGGTGCAGTTATAATTGTGGGCGCAGTGAGTTTATTGGCGAAGCTGAAGAAATAAAACCTTTGAGATTATAAAATGCCGTACGGATAAGTTAGAAATACCACTATAAAGTGCGGTCAAAATAGCGGTATTTTTTAATACTTTCATCACTCTTAATGTGAATCTTTAAATTTCTTCATCATCATACTTAAGGTTTTGCAATTTCTTTGAAAACGACGACAATGTGGGCAGGTAACTAAATGCACTTTTAGCCCCATTTTTTCTTGTATATCTAATGAACGTTCGTGTGATTCGGAAATCATTCGAGTGGCTTGGCGACAACGCATAATCTCTCCTAAAGTTTTTTTGAAAGACAGTTTTGCAACTGTAAACGAGCCCGATAAAGGGTGGTATGTAAATTAGACGAAGTTAAATGCGTTTCTTGACAAATTTCTTCAGATGAAAGATCTAAAAATTCTCGCATCATAAAAACTTTTGCCTGTTTGGCGGGTAAACAAGTCAAACAAGTTTCAAAAATCAGCCAAAATTCATCTGAATACACAGTTTCTTCTTCGCCTTGTAATTCACTCGGGTAATATTCTGGTTTCCAATGCCCCTTTTCCTCAAAAAATGAATTATTGGTATTTTCATCTTCAAGTTCACTTTCTAAAACAAACCGCCCTTTCTGACGTAAATAATCAATAATCTTATTTTTAAGAATGGCAAAAATCCAAGTTTTAAATGCAGATTGATGCTTAAAATTATCAAGATTTTTGAATGCACTTAAAAAGGCTTCTTGTACTAAATCTTCGGCAAGATCAGCTTGATTAACTTGCAATTGTGCAAATGTCAGCATTTGAATGCGAATTTGCTGAAGCTCAAGATCAGATATAACATTCATTTTAATTCCTTTAAAACTTATATAAGAAATGAAACCCACTTCCTTTAACATACAAGGTTGTTATTTTTACACTCAAAAAAGGAAATTTAAAATGAAAAATTTTACATTAAATCTGTTTCGCAAAGTTAAGAAAAATCTGGTGTTTAAGAAAAGAATAATTAAGACAAAAAACGAGCATTTTCAATTTAACTTGATGCTAAACAGAAAATGCTCGTTTTAGATGCTAATTTATCCGATTAGATTGATTGTTTTATCCTTACCAAACCCAACCAGCCCCCATTTGATAGGAAATTTTACTATTTTTGCCTGCATTCACGGCGATACCGCTTTTTAATGTGATATTTGCTTTTGGTGTGTAGCCGACACCAATCGCCACCGCATTACGGCTACCATAACCACCCACCGCAGCAGAAAAACTCGCTTTTCCGACCACTTGTGGCAACACTAAACCAGAAAGTGCGTTAGCCGCCGCTAAACCACGTTCTAATTTGCTGTCTAATTTATCAGTATATTGATTTGCATATGCTAAAGTTTTTGAATCGCCATCATCCATTTGTTTTTTTTTATTTACTTCGTCATTATCCAATGCGGTATCCGCTACATTAGATAAAATTCTTTTGGTGTAGGGATTAGAACCTTGAGCATCTATACCAAAAGAAATTTCATTGTCTATTGTGGTTATGGATTGTTCACCTATGGCAACGGAACTCCTATTATTAGCTTGCTACAGCACTCTTACCGAGTGCAACTGAATTTTTTCCTACAGCTTCACTGTCTTTACCAAATACTGAAGCATACTCTCCTTTTGCTTTAGAACTATGACCAATAGTAGTTCCGTCTTCCTTTTTCTACTTTAGTACTAGGACCAATCGCTACACTATACTTAGCGTGAACGCAAGTCTGATTACTAATAGCAACTTATATGATGCCTTTCCATTACTTTCAGCTTTTGCTTCGTTTCCTGCTCCTAAAACCACATTGTTTGAGCTTTTTACTCGGTTTGATAAACCTAATACTGTATTGGTCACACTATCATTTCCAAAGTTGTTATTTACTTCATTGTCTCGTCCAAATACAAAGCTCTTAGATCCCTTTTACAATATTCTTTTTACCAAACACGGAATGTCCTTCACCACTTACTGCATTAGAATAACCATAAACGTGATGATTCCCTTTGTTATCATCTGCTTGAGACACACCTGTTACGGTATTACTTACTGTGACAATTATTCCTCCGTTTACAGTTCCTTTTTAATTCATTTTTTGCACCAACACTTTATAGTTTATAGTCGTTTCTTTTTGTGTAAATTAATTCTGATATGCCTATTTTAATTGAGAATATTTCACTTTTTATTATAATTTGTCAGATTAGCTATAATCTTCTATATACGCTCTATAACCAACAAAATTGTTCATTCACAAAATTTTCTGACCGCTCTTTTTGCCATTTTTCTTTATTTTTTGGATTAGCAAAAAAACGTGCTTGTTCCTGTAAACGTTGAACTAATTTTCCTTCTGCTTCTTTTAACGCTTTTTGACGATCTGCAAATTTTGAAGGTAATGCTGGTAAGAAAATCACTTCATAAGGATGCGTAATTGTCCATTTCACCGCATTTTCGGCAGCACGATTTTGTTTATCAAAATTACAAAACGCATAAGCATTAACAAACTGCCCTATAACATGGCTGAACCCTGTATTATCCTGTACCGTTTGTTTTGGTAAATCCAACACATAAAGTGCGGTGATCAAACGGTTTTGTCCACGATAAAACCAAGTAACAGCTTCATTTCTTAAGCCAAAATCATAAGCCCGAGCGGCTAATGTGAACATTGTGATCGGGGAAATACGAGCTGGATTTTCTTCTACAAATTTTACCGCACTTTCATAACCTTTTAGTGTATTTTCACGTAACATAGGATCAATTTCTTTATGTACAAATACATTTTCTGCTTTTCCATTTTCAGCAGAATAATAAGGTTTGATATAAACATCCACAGATTTCACTGGAGTTTTACTGATAGAGCTACAAGCCGTAATAAAAAGTGCGGTTATAAAACATAGCATTTTAACAAAATTCAAACAAATCCACTGACTAAGTGAAGTTTTTATCAATAATTTCATATTTTCCTTATATAATGGCACGACAAATTTCAACATATCGTTATTATGAAAATCCACCTTATCCGCCATAACACCACATTAGAATTTAATAATGAAACAAGTTTACTCGATCATCTTGAGAAAAATAATATTCACCATGAATATCAATGCCGTAGTGGCTATTGTGGTTCTTGTCGTGTGAAGATTAAAAAAGGCAAGGTGTCTTATAAAGAAATGCCCCTTGCCTTTGTACAACCCGATGAAATTCTACTTTGTTGCTGTCAAGTTGAAAGTGACCTTGAAATTGATTTATAAATTATTCAAATCCAATACATCGGTCATATCAAATAAGCCATTCGCCTTATTTTCTAACCATTTACCAGCACGCACTGCGCCATTAGCGAAAGTCATACGACTTGATGCTTTATGGGAAATTTCTACACGCTCACCAATATCAGCAAACCAAACCGTGTGTTCCCCCACGACATCCGAAGCGCGAATAGTTGAAAAACCAATTTCATCACGTTTACGTTCGCCTGTAATTCCTTCACGGCAGAACACTCCGTGAGTTTTTAAATCGCGACCTAAGGTTTTTGCGATATGTTCGCCCATAGAAAGTGCAGTGCCAGATGGTGCATCAACTTTATGACGGTGATGTGCTTCGATCACTTCAATATCGCAATAATCGCCCATCACTTTTGCCGCTTTTTCTAAAAGTTTGAAGACTAAATTCACGCCGACACTGAAATTTGATGCAAACACAATAGCAATTTTATCTGAAGCAGCTTTAATCGCCGCTTTACTATTTTCATCAAAACCTGTTGTGCCAATAACCATTTTTTTATTATTCGCTACGCAAAATGCAATATGCTCAAGGGTGCCTTCTGGTCGAGTAAAATCAATTAATAAATCGAATTTATCTTTTTGACTTTCAAGATCGTCCGAAACTATTACACCAATTTGACCAATGCCCGCCAATTCTCCCGCATCTGTTCCAACTAAAGATGATCCTTTACGTTCAAAAGCTGCACCTAGTTCTACGCCTTCCGCAGAATGAACCGCTTGAATTAATTGACGTCCCATTCTTCCGCCAGCACCGGCGATTGCAATTTTTAATGCCATATTACTTCCTTTTTTATTAATGAATTATTTCGTTGATGCCGTTATAAACAAGCACACAACCAAAAAATAAAAATACAATACCCGCCATATTATCAATATAACGGCTGTATTGACTGTATAAACGCTTGGCAATATTACGTGAAAAAATCAATGAAATCACATAAAAATAACAAAATGTTTCTACCACAATCACTGCAAAAGCCAAGATAATTTGCCACATTTCAGTTATATTCACTAAAACAAGCGACATCACGCTACTAAAATACACCACGACTTTTGCATTGGATAAATTTACTAAAAGCCCTTTCACAATTTCTTTTTTGATCGTGGTTTGTTGATTAAATTCGGTATCAGAGTGCGGTTCAAAATGAGCGTGTTTTTTACTGCGAGCCATCAAAAAACCGAGATATGCTAAGTAACTACCGCCTAGCAACATAATAACACCATGTAATGCAGGAATAGTAACGAATAACACAGCCAATCCCAACATAGAAAGCATTCCCCAAAAGGCGATGCCAAGCGTTATGCCTAAAATGCCACAAACTGTATTACGACGAGAGTTACTTGCCGCCATTCGGCTTACATAGAAGAAATCAGGGCCTGGCGTCATTAAGCCAAATAAATGCACTATGATTAAATTTAGCATCACAACATCCAATACTGAATAGCAAATACGATAATCACGGCATAAATTGCCGCTAATACATCATCGACCATAATGCCAAAACCACTTTCTAGTTTTTCGTCAAAATAACGAATTGGGAACGGTTTTAAAATATCGAAAAAACGAAATAACGCAAAAGCAGCCAAAATCCATTGCCAAGATAATGATGGTATGGCCGCTAATACAATAAATACGCCGACAAATTCATCCCAGACGATAGAACCATGATCGTGCACGCCCATATCTGCAGTAGTTTTTTGGCAAAGGTAGCAACCGAGTAGAAAACAAAGTGCGGTGAAAATTAAAAAGGTTTTTACGCCTAATAAGGAAAGTAAAATCACGCCTAAAATTGTTCCCGCCAAACTCCCCCACGTGCCTGGAGCAGGATAAATTAAGCCCGATCCAAAACCAACGGCAAGCAAATGAATAGGATTTAAAAGAGAGATTTTTTTAAGAGGATTATTTTCTGTCATTTTGATTCCTTAAAATGATCGAAACCACTTGAAAAAGTTATATTCACAGGTTTTCCATCACGTAAAAAACGGGGAGAAAAGTCGCCGCACTTTTCATTAATTTTACCAATACAAGTGCAAGGCACGTTCAATTTTTTCAAGCGTAATTCTAATTCATCTTTAGATTCTGTCGGAATAGTAAAACAAAGTTCATAGTCTTCGCCACCACTTAAGGCAAATTGTTCCGCTTGAGCGCGATCATATTTATTTAAAATCGATGATGAAAGAGGTAATGCAGTCAGTTCAACTTCAGCACTACATTGGCTTCGCTCAAGAATATGCCCTAAATCAGAGATTAGCCCATCAGAAAGATCAAGGGCAGCATGGGCAATATCAATTAACACCCGCCCAAGTTCAATTCTAGGCGTGGGTCTAAGATGACGTTGTTGCAAAAAAACATCATCAGAATCAACCGCACTTTTGCCCGATAAAATTTGTCTTAAACCTGCTGCGCTATCGCCTAAGGTGCCTGAAACATAAATTAAATCGCCAACTCGCGCTTTATGCCGACAAATTCCTTTGCCTTTTTCGACAAAGCCTTGTGCCGTAATCGTAATAGACAAATTACCTTTTGTAGTATCGCCACCAATTAATGTGACGTTGTATTGTTTTAATGTGTGCAATAAACTTTGGCTAAATGCTGAAAGCCAATTTTCATCTACATTTGGCAAAGTTAATGCCAGAGAAACCCATTTTGGCTGAGCTCCCATTGCAGCAAGATCGCTTAAATTTGTTGCAACGGCTTTGTAAGCTAAATCTTCAGGCGAAATGCTTGGTAAAAAATGCGTATTTTCCACCATTGTATCCGTCGTAATGGCAAGCTGATAATTCTCAGGCACGGAAACCAGCGCACAATCGTCGCCAATAGACAATTGTACAAAATCATCAACTAATATTTGTTGCTGAAAATATCCTTTAATTAAATCAAATTCACCCATTGCTATTTTTCGCCTATCTTATAAAAGAAAAGGCACGCGTTAAAAACGCGCGCCATTTTCAGTTTAAAAGGATTATTTACGCCCTAATGCTGGTGCGATTTTATCAAGTACGCCATTGATATATTTATGGCTTTCGTCTGCACCGAATATTTTTGCTACTTCAATCGCTTCATTGATAACCACTTTATATGGCACATCTAATTCAAAGCGCAATTCATAAACAGCCAAACGTAAAATTGCCGTTTCAATAGGATCAAGTTCGTCAAAAGCGCGGTCAATATAAGGCGAAATTGAAAAATCAACGGTTTCAATATTTTCTACTGTTTGACGAAATAATTTACGGAAGTAAGGTTTATCTACCCCATCCATATCTTGATCTAACACAAAGGCTAATTCAACTTGTTCTGCAGTATTGCCAGATACTGCCCAAGAATACAAGGCTTGAACAGTACATTCACGCGCACGACGACGAGCAGAAGGCTTTTTCACTTGTTTTTGTTCTGTCATCATTTATGCCGCATCAATTTGTTGAATCAAATTAACCATTTCAAGTGCGGTTAAGGCTGCTTCTGCACCTTTATTACCTGCTTTAGTGCCAGCACGTTCAATCGCCTGTTCAATATTTTCTGTGGTTAATACACCAAAAGCGACGGGGATTTCAGCATCCATTGCAACTTTTCCTAAACCGCTGCTTGCTTCTCCTGCTACATATTCAAAGTGCGCAGTACCACCACGGATAACTGTACCTAATGCTACAATCGCATCAAATTTTTTACTTTCAGCTAAACGACGAGCAACTAATGGCAATTCATAGGCACCAGGAGCACGCACGATAGTGATATTTTCATCTTTCACTTGGCCAATACGTTTTAATGCATCAATTGCGCCTTCTAATAAACTTTCATTAATAAAACTGTTAAAACGAGCAATTGTTACTGCAACTTTTGCATTAGGTGCTGCGACTGAGCCTTCTAAAACTTTCATATTTTTTCCTATTATTAGCCATAATGATTTTGGCTCGGGATTTTAGCACAAAATCGCATATATTCAATATTAATAAGGCTTTACCCTATTTTATTTGAGGAACATTTTTAAGGCTATTTTATTGTTCATAGACCGCACCAATACTATATTTTTATGGAAAATTTCCTTTATTAAGGTAAACTATCAGTCATTTTGTGTGAATTACATTTAGTTACAGAGGTTTAATATGTCTAAAGTGGCATCGATTGTTGATGTATTACAAGGAAAAGTGGCAATTGGCGAAACCGTCACTGTGCGTGGTTGGGTACGTACCCGTCGCGATTCTAAAGCAGGCTTATCTTTTTTAGCGGTTTATGACGGTTCTTGCTTTGATCCAATTCAAGCGATTATTAATAAGGATATTGAAAATTACGAAAACGAAATTTTACGTTTAACAACAGGCTGTTCTGTGATTGTAACAGGTAAAATCGTTGAATCTCCTGCAGAAGGACAAGCGGTTGAATTACAAGCAGAAAAAGTGGAAGTGACAGGGTTTGTTGAAGATCCAGATACTTACCCAATGGCAGCAAAACGCCACTCTATTGAATATTTACGCGAAGTAGCTCACTTACGCCCTCGTACCAATATTATTGGTGCGGTCGCACGTGTTCGCCATTGCTTATCTCAAGCAATTCATCGTTTCTTCCATGAACAAGGTTTTTACTGGGTAGCAACCCCATTAATTACTGCATCAGATACTGAAGGTGCGGGTGAAATGTTCCGTGTTTCAACACTAGATTTAGAAAATCTTCCACGTGATGAAAATGGAAAAGTGGATTTTAGCCAAGATTTCTTCAGTAAAGAATCATTTTTGACGGTTTCAGGTCAGTTAAACGGCGAAACATATGCTTGTGCATTAAGTAAAATTTATACTTTTGGCCCAACATTCCGTGCGGAAAACTCGAATACCACCCGTCACTTAGCTGAATTCTGGATGGTTGAACCCGAAGTAGCATTTGCAACGTTAGAGGATAACGCAAAACTTGCAGAAGATATGTTGAAATACGTATTCCGCGCAGTATTGGCTGAGCGTAAAGATGACTTACAATTCTTTGAAAAACATGTAGATAAAGATGTTATTGCGCGTCTAGAAAACTTTGTGAACTCGGATTTCGCACAAATTGACTATACTGATGCTATTGATGTGTTATTAAAATCTGGTAAGAAATTTGAATTCCCTGTTTCTTGGGGGATCGATTTATCTTCTGAACATGAACGTTTCTTAGCAGAAGAATATTTCAAATCACCTGTTGTCGTGAAAAACTATCCGAAAGATATCAAAGCCTTCTATATGCGTTTAAATGACGATGGCAAAACTGTGGCGGCAATGGACGTGTTAGCACCAGGAATTGGTGAAATCATCGGTGGTTCACAACGTGAAGAACGTTTAGAGGTGCTTGATAAACGTATGGAAGAAATGGGATTAAATCCAGATGATTATTGGTGGTATCGCGATCTTCGTAAATACGGCAGCGTTCCACATTCTGGTTTTGGTCTTGGTTTTGAACGCCTAATCGTCTATGTAACTGGCGTGCAGAATATTCGTGATGTAATTCCATTCCCTCGCGCGCCAAGAAATGCGAATTTCTAATTCAATTTCACTTTAATATTGACCGCACTTACTCCAAAGTGCGGTCAATTTTTTCAGAATTTTAAGGAAAGTAAAATGGATAAAATTAAACAACTCTTTGCCAACAATTACAGTTGGGCGCAAAGAATGAAAGAAGAAAATTCGACTTACTTCAAAGAACTTGCGGATCATCAAACGCCACATTACCTTTGGATTGGTTGCTCTGATAGCCGTGTGCCTGCTGAAAAATTGACAAATCTTGAACCAGGCGAGCTTTTTGTTCACCGTAATGTTGCTAACCAAGTAATTCACACAGATTTTAATTGCCTTTCTGTTGTGCAATATGCCGTCGATGTACTTAAAATCGAACATATTATTATCTGTGGTCACACCAACTGCGGGGGAATTCACGCTGCTATGGCTGATAAAGATTTAGGACTTATCAACAACTGGCTTCTTCATATTCGTGATATTTGGTTTAAACACGGTCATCTTCTCGGTAAACTTTCCCCAGAAAAACGTGCCGATATGCTAACTAAAATTAACGTAGCAGAACAAGTTTACAATCTAGGGCGAACATCAATTGTCAAAAGTGCTTGGGAACGCGGACAAAAACTCTCATTGCACGGCTGGGTATATGATGTAAATGATGGATTTTTAGTGGATCAAGGTGTAATGGCAACCAGTAGAGAAACCCTTGAAATTTCCTATCGAAACACTATCGCTCGTTTATCAATACTTGATGAAGAAAATATTTTGAAAAAAGATCATATTGAACCAACAGCAAATTGATACTCGCAATATTTCCACTAGAATTTCATTTATCTATTGTAGAATTTTATTGCTTGTAATGTATTTTTATTTCGGCAATTTTTATACAGTTTACGTCAAGAAAAACAATAGTGGATAAAATAAAAAAGAAGTTAATTTTCCAAAAAATTGCAAACCATATCAGAAATAAAAAACATTTGAGCGTTTTTGCACAATTTTAGTTAATAAGATTTCCTATACTGATACCTCATGTACATCAGAAAAGGAAAAATCATGAAAAAAATGATCTCAACAGTATTTTGTTCGCTTATTGCTGGTACATCTTGTGCCAACTCATCAGTTTTTAGCATTAATGTGCCAGATTTACCTAAACACGGATTTCATGCTAAAAACTTGTTAAGTGCCGATTATGGTTTTGGTTGCAATGGAGGAAATCTGTCACCAGCGATTTCTTGGGCGAATGCCCCGAAAGGGACGAAAAGTTTTGTAGTAACAATCTATGATAAAAATGCGCCAACTTGGCTGGATGCATTGAGTCGTTGTAAATATTTCTGCAAAAACGACCGCTCTTCCTGAAGGCATTAAAGCTGATGATACTAATTTACCACAAGGTGCGCTGCAAACCCGCACTGATTTTGGCATGCTAGGCTTTGGCGGAGCTTGTCCATTAGATTCATTAATCATATCAAAGCGTTAATTTCCTGCCAATATTACCATTTCATTAACTTGAATAATTTTCTCTATATTCATCCAACTCAAAATTTTCCTATCATACTTAGCCCAAATAACGGTAGGTTGCGTAAAATAGGATTTATCTAGCTTCAATTTATAATAGTATTTTTTAACGGATAGGTATAAAAATTCCTTGTAAAAGTGAGGTCATTTTAAGTAATTTTTTATGAACGATCTAAATTACGCCAAACACCCACCACAATTTTTAAATGAAGGATCATTTAGTATTAATCTGCTACCTATAACTATTTCCAACATACAAATACTCACTAGACAGATAAAATCATCGTTCAGTTATGTAATCAAATAATAGATAGAGAAGATTACGAAAATTTAACTTATTTATAGTTTTTGATATGATTATTTAGTAATAAAAAGGGCTGTAAAAAACAATCTTCCCCCCAAAGTTGAACTAAACAACCAAATTTAGGGCGTAGATTTTTTATGGCTAAATACAATCAATCCTTCAAAAAAATAAGTAAAGGATTTTTATCTTCAACACAATAAAAATCGTTCACTCACAAAAGTATTTCCATTATTACTGATAGAATTGAGACGCTGAATTAAACAATTTAATCATAGTAGAATCAATAAGTTATTAATACTGAACATATAGATAGCCGAAAATATTACCTGTTTATTACCCACTTACTTATCCCATCAATAACTCATTTCTAAATTCATTGAACTAAGAAGCAATAGTTAAGTTAATTTACTTTTCATAGTTTATTTTTTCAGATGTAAGAGGATTAGATTCATCAATAATATAGCTAAAAATTTTCCACACCCATTCATCAATGTGGCTTTTATAAAATACATCTAAAATCAATGTGCTTTATTCTCTACTTTCCAATTAAGATACTTTGTGATATACCTTTCAATCTAGATAATAATCGCAAAGAGTTTAACACCTTTCCAAGTATTGACTCCTGACATAACAGCAATCACCACGAAGAAAACAACATCAAGGAAATTGTACTTTTGAGATTATAGGTTCTAGAATCTTTTAATTTATTAAAAAACGAAAAATATTCATAAAATCCTCAAAATATCATCAGTATTTAGGCAACATTAGATCATAAAGCTTATTTTACCATGCGGTACAATTTGGCATTTGTCATCTTCCCTCGAGAGCTCTTCGGCATTAAGTTGTTCGTTATCACAAATTTGTTCTAATACCACTAAAACGGGCAGGGCTCTTACAAATCTATTTTTTAACTTCATTACAAAATGTTAGGGTTAGCGGTTATGCAATTAAGCGCTCTTCCAATCGTAAGAATTGTTGGATAAAATCACGATGACTACGTACTTTTTCACTAAATCCAATAATCAAGCATACAGTCGAGACAACAATCGCTATCGCTGCGAATTGATGTTATTGGTAAGATGGCATAAAGCGTATTAGAACTGAATAACACCGATAAAAAATTCGTGCCGCACTCCCAACATTCACAAAACCTTACCGTTTCGTATTATGACGATTCGAATGTTCTATACTAAAAAACAGATTCTTTTAATTAATCATCCTGTTAGTTATTTTCTCTCTTGTCATCATAAGGCCACTCCTCATTAGGGCTGTCATTAATTACACTGTCGAGACCTTCTATCTTTCATCATTATTGAGAATATTATATTAATATCACTATCAAAAACTTCATGAACTTCAAATGCTAAATAATTCTCAATAACGAGCTTGGTTTATGATAAACAGATTGAAACTTTCCAACCTTTCACTTAATCTTTCAATAACTTAATTTTTTCAATCACATTTGTTGTTGAACAACCATTTTCAAAGTTTAGCACTTTAACATTACCGCCATTTGCCCAAACTTCTTTTGCTCCAGCAATCTCTTCGGGTTTGTAATCGCCACCTTTGACTAAGAAATCTGGTAAAATTTCGCCGATTAAACGTTGTGGTGTATCTTCAGTGAATGGCACCAACCAGTCCACTGATGCCAAACCAGCCAGTACCGCCATTCGAGTTTCAAGGTTGTTAATTGGGCGATGTTCGCCTTTTAAGCGTTTAACGGAATCATCGCTGTTTACCGCGACAATTAAACGATCGCCCAATTTACGTGCATTTTCTAAATAAGAAACATGCCCAGGGTGCAAAATATCGAAACAGCCATTAGTCATCACAATTTTTTCGCCTCGCGCTTTCGCTTGTGCAACAGCATCTTTTAATTCTGCTTCGCTCATAATGCCAAACCCAGTTTCAGGGCGTGCATGAATCGCATTTTCAAGTTCCACGGTCGAAACCGTTGAAGTCCCCAATTTGCCCACCACAATTCCAGCGGCAACATTGGCTAAATAACAAGATTCTTCAAAAGAACGTCCATCTGCTAATGCCGTTGCTAATACACTAATGACGGTATCCCCTGCTCCCGTCACATCAAATACTTCTTTTGCAACGGTTGGCAAATGATAAGGTTCTTGATTTGGGCGTAATAATGTCATGCCTTTTTCAGAACGCGTCACCAAAAGTGCGGTTAATTCAATATCAGAAATTAATTTTAAACCTTTCTCAATAATCTCTTCTTCTGTACTGCATTTGCCCATAACGGCTTCAAATTCAGACATATTTGGTGTCAATAATGTCGCACCACGATAACGTTCAAAATCAGTTCCCTTTGGATCGATTAACACAGGCACATCCGCTTTGCGTGCAATTTGAATCATTTTCTGAACATCTTTAAGCGTGCCTTTACCGTAATCAGAAAGAATCAAAGCACCGTAATTTTTTACCGCACTTTCTAACTTCGCTAATAAATCCTTGCAATCTACATTATTGAAATCTTCTTCAAAATCAAGGCGGAGCAACTGTTGATGACGAGATAAAATACGTAATTTAGTAATGGTTGGATGGGTCTCTAATGCAACAAAATTACAATCGATTTTTTGTTTTTCTAATAAATGGGAAAGCGCAGAACCAGTTTCATCTTGTCCAATCAATCCCATTAACTGAACGGGTACATTGAGTGAAGCAATATTCATTGCCACATTTGCTGCACCACCCGCGCGCTCTTCATTTTCCTGTACTCGAACCACTGGCACAGGTGCTTCTGGTGAAATACGGTTGGTTGCGCCGAACCAATAACGATCAAGCATCACATCGCCTAATACAAGTACTTTTGCTTGCTTAAATTCTGCTGAATATTGAGCCATTTTAAAATCTCTCTATTTGAATAACCAAAATTGTGGCGATTTTACCACAACTCAAATTTACGATAAACTACGCCCCTAACTTACGTGGAAAGAACAATGAAAAACGAAAAACTCCCTCAATTTCAACCGCACTTTTTAGCCCCAAAATACTGGCTATTTTGGTTAGGCGTGGCAATTTGGCGAAGTATTTTATGTCTTCCCTATCCTGTTTTGCGCCATATTGGTAATAGTCTCGGTTGGCTGTTTTCACATTTAAAAGTGGGTAAACGTCGAGCTGCCATTGCACGCCGTAATCTTGAACTTTGTTTCCCTGATATGCCTGAAAACGAACGTGAGGCGATTTTACAAGAAAATCTCCGCTCTGTAGGCATGGCAATTATCGAAACTGGTATGGCTTGGTTTTGGTCGGATTCACGTATCAAAAAATGGTCAAAAGTTGATGGCTTACATTATCTAAAAGAAAATCAGAAAGATGGAATTGTTCTCGTCGGTGTTCATTTCTTAACGCTAGAACTTGGTGCGCGTATCATTGGTTTACATCATCCTGGTATTGGAGTTTACCGCCCAAATGACGATCCAGCATTTGATTGGCTACAAATTCAAGGACGTTTAAAATCAAATAAAAATTTACTAAATCGTAAAGATTTACGCGGAATGATCAAAGCCCTCCGTCACGAAGAAACCATTTGGTATGCACCAGATCACGATTACGGCAGAAAAAATGCTGTTTTTGTACCATTTTTTGCAGTGCCCGATGCTTGCACAACCACTGGTAGTTATTATTTATTGAAATCCTCACAAAACAGCAAAGTGATTCCATTTGCGCCATTACGCAATAAAGATGGTTCAGGCTATACCGTGAGTATTTCAGCACCTGTTGATTTTATGGATTTACAGGATGAAACGGCGATTGCTGCGCGAATGAATCAAATCGTTGAAAAGGAAATCATGAAGGGCATATCACAATATATGTGGCTACATCGCCGTTTTAAAACGCGCCCAGATGAAAATACGCCTAGTTTATACGATTAAAAGTGCGGTCGAATATCACCGCACTTTTTGATAGAATTTTCTCAAATTTAAAAATTAACGAATAATCTCACCATGACAATCAATTATTCAGCTCAAGAAATTACCGTTCTTAAAGATCTCGAACCGGTGCAAATTCGCCCCGGTATGTATACAGACACCACCCGTCCGAATCATCTCGCACAAGAAGTTATTGATAACAGCGTGGATGAAGCCCTTGCGGGTTTTGCCACAAAAATTGAGGTAATTTTACACCCAGATCAATCCATTGAAGTCACAGATAATGGTCGCGGTATGCCTGTGGATATTCATCCAACGGAAGGCGTTTCTGGGGTAGAAGTGATCCTAACTAAACTACATGCGGGTGGTAAATTCTCTAATAAAAATTATGAATTTGCCGGTGGTTTACACGGTGTTGGGATTTCTGTGGTTAATGCACTTTCTGAACGTGTGGATATTCAAGTCAAACGCAATGGGGAAGTGTATAAAATTGCCTTTGAAAACGGCAATAAAGTAGAAGAATTGGAAGTTATTGGGACTTGTGGCAGACGTACAACGGGAACAACCGTTCACTTCAAACCGAATCCAAAATATTTTGACAACGCAAAATTTTCCGTTAGCCGCCTACGCCATTTATTAAGAGCTAAAGCGGTACTCTGCTCAGGACTTGAAATCAAATTTATTGATAAAGTAAACAATACTCAAGACATTTGGTTATATGAAGATGGGCTTTCCGATTATCTTATCGAAGCAGTAAATGGCTTTGAAACCCTTCCCGAAAAACCATTTGTTGGCGAATTTAAAGGAACAAATGAAGCCGTTAGCTGGGCATTGCTTTGGTTGCCAGAAGGTGGCGAACTGATTGGCGAAAGCTATGTAAACTTAATTCCCACTATTCAAGGTGGAACACATGTTAATGGTCTAAGACAAGGCTTGTTAGATGCCATTCGTGAATTTTGCGAATTTAGAAATCTATTACCACGCGGGGTAAAACTTACCGCTGATGATATTTGGGAGCGTTGTTCTTACATTCTTTCCCTTAAAATGCAAGATGCGCAATTCGCAGGGCAAACTAAAGAACGCTTATCATCACGCCAAAGTGCGGTGTTTGTCAGCGGTGTTTTAAAAGATGCGTTCAGTTTATGGCTAAACCAAAATGTACAAGATGCTGAAAAATTAGCAGAAATTGCCATTAGTTCTGCACAACGCCGATTACGCGCAGCAAAAAAAGTCGTACGAAAAAAACTTGTTAGTGGCCCAGCATTACCAGGAAAATTAGCAGATTGCGGCTCACAGGATTTAGAAAAAACAGAATTATTTTTAGTGGAAGGCGACTCTGCGGGCGGTTCGGCAAAACAAGCGCGTGATCGCGAATATCAAGCGATTTTGCCGTTACGTGGGAAAATCTTAAACACATGGGAAATTTCCCCTGATCAAGTATTAGGTTCGACAGAAATTCACGATATCGCCGTGGCTCTAGGCATCGACCCTGACAGCAATGATTTATCACAACTTCGCTACGGTAAAGTGTGCATTCTCGCCGATGCTGACTCCGATGGACTTCACATTGCCACCCTACTCTGCGCCCTGTTCTTACGCCATTTTCCAAAATTGGTACAAGACGGTCACGTTTATGTGGCTATGCCACCACTTTATCGTATTGACTTAAATAAAGAAGTCTTCTACGCATTAGATGAAAGTGAAAAAGAGGCGATTTTAGAACGGTTGAAAAATAAAAAAGGTAAACCGAATGTTCAACGTTTTAAAGGTTTAGGTGAAATGAACCCATCACAATTGCGTGAAACAACAATGGATCCTAATACTCGTCGCCTTGTTCAATTAACTTATGATTTAGGGGAAGATCAAGGCTCAGATACATTAGAACTGATGGATATGTTATTAGCGAAAAAACGTTCCGAAGACCGTAAAAATTGGTTGCAAGCGAAAGGCGATCAGGTTGATTTATCTGTTTAGACTAAATTAATCTCCGCAAATCCGAATTTTAATAAATTAAAAATATATCAATTAACAGAAACAAAAATGACAAATATCAACTATGAAGGCATTGAGCAAATGCCTCTACGTACTTTCACTGAAAAGGCTTATCTCAACTATTCTATGTATGTCATCATGGATCGTGCGCTGCCTTTTATCGGCGATGGTTTAAAACCCGTTCAACGCCGTATTGTATATGCGATGTCTGAACTTGGCTTAAATGCCACAGCAAAATACAAAAAATCAGCCCGTACCGTCGGTGATGTACTCGGTAAATTCCATCCACATGGCGACAGTGCTTGTTATGAAGCCATGGTATTAATGGCGCAACCTTTCTCTTATCGTTATCCTCTGGTAGATGGTCAAGGTAACTGGGGCGCGCCAGATGATCCAAAATCTTTCGCTGCAATGCGTTATACGGAATCACGCCTCTCTAAAATCGCTGAAATCTTGTTGAGTGAACTCGGGCAAGGAACAGTAGATTATCAACCAAACTTTGATGGAACATTGGCTGAACCGCAATATTTACCCGCTCGTTTACCTCACATTTTATTGAACGGAACAACAGGTATTGCAGTGGGTATGGCGACAGATATTCCACCGCACAACATTAATGAAATTGCTGATGCGGCAGTAATGTTGCTAGATAATCCTAAAGCGAGATTAGATGATATACTTGAAATTGTTCAAGGTCCAGATTTTCCAACAGAAGCAGAAATTATTTCGCCAAAATCAGAAATTCGTAAAATTTACGAACAAGGCCGTGGCTCAATAAAAATGCGTGCGACTTGGAAAAAAGAAGATGGCGAAATCATTATTTCTGCGCTTCCACATCAAGCTTCTCCCTCAAAAGTTATTGCACAAATAGCCGATCAAATGACGGCAAAAAAACTGCCAATGCTAGAAGATATTCGAGATGAAGCCGATCACGAAAATCCAATTCGCATTGTACTAGTTCCTCGCTCAAATCGTGTCGATACTGATGCCTTAATGGCACATTTATTTGCGACAACGGATCTTGAAAAAAGTTACCGTGTAAATATGAATATGATTGGGCTTAATCATAAACCAGCGGTAAAAGGCTTATTAGAAATCTTAAATGAATGGCTCACTTTCCGTCGCACAACAGTTACTCGTCGCCTACAATACCGTTTGGATAAAGTACTCTCTCGCTTACATATTTTAGAAGGTTTGATGATAGCCTTTTTAAATATTGATGAAGTTATCGAAATTATACGTCACGAAGATGATCCAAAAGCAGAGCTGATGGCACGCTTTAATTTAAGCGATGAACAAGCCGATGCCATTTTAAATTTACGCTTACGTCATTTAGCCAAATTAGAAGAAAACCAACTCAAAGCTGAACAAGATGAACTTGAAAAAGAGCGGTTAAATTTAGAAGCAATTTTAGGATCAGAACGCCGTTTGAATACGCTTATCAAAAAAGAAATTCAAGAAGATGCTAAAAAATATGCCAGTCCACGTATGTCTCAACTGGTCGAACGTGAAGAAGCCAAAATGATCTCTGAAAGTGACATGACACCAGCAGAGCCTGTCACTGTCATCTTATCAGAAATGGGCTGGGTACGTTGTGCCAAAGGACATGATATTGATCCTAAGTCATTAAGCTACAAAGCTGGCGATAGCTATCGGGCTCACGCTTGTGGCAAGAGTAATCAAACCGTTGTATTCATTGATAGTACGGGGCGGAGTTATGCACTCGATCCGCTTTCCTTGCCTTCCGCCCGCTCCCAAGGAGAACCTCTCACAGGAAAACTCAATTTACCAGCTGGTGCGACCATTGAATATGTTGTAATGGCAGGCGAACAACAAGAATTATTGATGGCTTCTGATGCGGGATATGGTTTTATTTGTAAATTTGAAGATTTAATTGCACGTAACAAGGCTGGAAAAGCCTTGATTTCTTTACCAAAAAATGCCAAAGTGTTGAAGCCTAAGACATTGATAAATTCTACCGAACTTGTTGTCGCAATCACATCAGCAGGCAGAATGTTGATTTTTCCAGCACAAGATTTACCGGTATTATCAAAAGGTAAAGGCAATAAAATTGTCACTATTCCCGCAGCGAATGCAAAAGATCGTAGCGAACTATTGACAAAATTATTGCTTATTTCAGATCAAGCAAGTCTTGAATTTCATTCTGGAAAACGAAAAATTGTATTAAAACCAGAAGATCTGCAAAAGTTCCGCGCAGAACGAGGCAGAAAAGGTTCGACATTACCACGTGGATTACATACCAATCTTGAAATTATGGTAATCGAGCCATAACACAACACATCACTTAAACATAACATAGGGAGATCCAATTTATGAGCTATACTTTTAGCACGTATGAAACCCTTGCATTAGCAAGCTTAGTTTTGCTATTGGGCTATTTTTTGGTTAAACGCATTAATGTATTAAAAACATTTAACATTCCAGAGCCAGTTGTTGGCGGCTTTATTGTTGCCATTGGTCTTTTAATTTGGCATAAAGTCGATGGAACATCCTTTAACTTCGATAAAAATCTACAAACCACAATGATGTTAGTATTTTTTACTTCTATCGGTTTAAGTGCCAACTTTTCCCGTCTAATTAAAGGCGGAAAGCCACTCGTTGTATTTTTATTCATTGCAGCATTATTAATTTTAGGACAAAACGTTATTGGCATTGCAAGTTCAATGGCATTAGGCATCCATCCCGCTTATGGCTTACTTGCAGGTTCAGTAACCTTAACAGGTGGTCACGGCACTGGAGCTGCTTGGGCGGATACATTTGCACATCAATTTAATCTACAAGGTGCAACTGAAATTGCCATTGCCTGTGCAACTTTCGGTTTAGTATTCGGTGGTATCATCGGTGGTCCTGTCGCTCGTTTCTTATTAAATCGCCAAAAACAAGGCGAAAATCCTGAAAATGATGAAGTTGATGACATTCAAGAAGCATTTGAACACCCAACTTATAAACGTAAAATTACTGCACGTTCATTAATTGAAACAATTGCAATGATTTCAGTATGTTTATTAATTGGTCAATATTTAGATGTACAAACAAAAGGTACTGAACTCCAATTACCAACTTTCGTATGGTGTTTATTCACTGGTGTTATTGTCCGCAATATTTTAAGCAACATTTTCCGTTTCCAAGTAGCAGAATCCGCTATTGACGTATTGGGTAGCGTAGGCTTATCCATCTTTTTAGCAATTGCTTTAATGTCATTAAGACTTTGGGAACTTGCAGGTTTAGCAATTGATGTATTAATTGTTCTTGCTATTCAAGTCGCATTTATGGCTGCCTTTGCAATCTTCATTACTTATCGAGCAATGGGTAAAGATTACGATGCCGTCGTATTAAGTGCTGGACACTGTGGTTTTGGTTTAGGCGCAACCCCAACAGCAATCGCTAATATGCAAGCTGTTACCAGCCGTTTTGGACCATCACACAAAGCATTTTTAATCGTTCCAATGGTCGGTGCATTCTTTATCGACTTAATCAACGCAGCATTATTGAAAGTCTCATTTGCCGTTGTAAATATGCTCGCGTAAAGTGCGGTTGAAATTGACAATATTTTAAAAAATGCCTTTATCTTAAATTGATAAAGGCATTTATTTCAATATAATCAATTATTTCAGCTGCAATATCAACCCCACTTGTTTTTTCAATCATTTCTAAGCCTGGGCTTGCATTTACTTCTAAAACCAATAATCCATTTTTTGAACGAATTAAATCCACACCAGCCACATCTAAACCGATGGCTTTTGTTGCTCTAATGGCTATCTGTTTCTCGTCATCGCTTAGTATAATTTTTTCAGTTTTTCCACCACGATGACAATTCGCTCGAAACTCGCCATCTTGTCCGATTCGTTGCATCGTTGCTACAACTTGATCACCAATCACAAAACAACGAATATCCGCATTGCCCGCTTCTTCGATAAAATCTTGCTGCAACATAGATATATTGGTTTGCTTAAAAGCTTCCATAATACTCACCGCACTTTGTGGTTTTTCAGCTAAAATTACCCCAATTCCTTGTGAACCATTTAGCATTTTTAAAATTGTCGGCGAACTGATATGAGGTATCGTCGCCTGAGCTTGCACTTCACCGCCACTTAAAAGTGAATTGGGAACAGGAGCACCAGTCTTCAGCAAAAGTTGCAAACTTTTCCATTTATCACGTGCATTTAAAAATGCCTGAGATGAATTTAAACAAAAAATCCCTTTGCCTTCAAAATGCTGTAAGACTGAGCATCCCATTTGTGTACTTGTTGTGCCAAATCGAGGCAAAACAGCATCATAATCAGGCAATAAATAAGGGTTCGACTCGGAATTTTCTTGATAAAAAATCTGAAAGTGCGGTGGATTTTGTGAGAGTTTTAAGAAGCAACGATTCGGATCTAAAATATCCATCTCATGCCCTTGATGTTTAGCCGCTTCTTTTAAGCGTTGGCAACTGTAAAGACGAGGTTCTCGGCAAAGCATTAATAATTTCATAACATTTAATTTATTATCTACGATGTTCCGTATATTACACGAATAAAAACACTTTATGTAGATGATAAAAATCAGTAGAATTACCTAGAATTTTAACTCAAAAAAGGAAATATTATGTTCGTTACTATTTTTGGCCGTCCGGGCTGCCCTTACTGTGTACGCGCAAAAAACCTTGCTGAAAAATTAAAAGGTGAACTTACTGATTTTGACTATCGTTATGTTGATATTTATGCAGAAGGCATTACCAAAGAAGATTTAGCAAAATCTGTCGGTAAACCAGTAGAAACCGTACCACAAATCTTTATTGATGAAAAACCAATCGGTGGTTGCACTGATTTTGAAGCATTAATGAAAGAACAATTTGGTATCGTTGCTTAATTTTTCTTTTTAATTTACACGAAAAAGCCACTTTCAATTGAAAGTGGCTTTTTCATAGAAGAATTTTAACCGTTATAACGTTTAAAAATTAATGTCGCATTTGTACCACCAAAACCAAAGCTATTTGACATGACAGTTTGTAATCCTGCATTTTCTTTCGTCTCAGTAACTATATTGCAACCTTCAGCGGCTTCATCTAAAGTTTCGATATTAATACTTGGCGCAATAAAATCATTATCCAGCATTAATAACGTGTAAATTGCTTCGTGTGCACCCGCCGCACCTAAAGAGTGACCGGTCATTGATTTGGTTGAAGAAATCGCTGGGATTTTATCGCCAAATACATTTTTGATTGCACCTAATTCTTTCACGTCACCAACTGGTGTAGATGTGCCATGTACGTTGATATAATCAATTGGGGTATCGACAGTTGCCATTGCTTGTTTCATACAACGCTCTGCGCCTTCGCCACTTGGTGCAACCATATCGTAACCATCAGAAGTTGCACCATAACCTACAATTTCAGCGTAGATTTTTGCACCACGAGCAAGTGCGTGTTCTAATTCTTCCACAACCACAACAGCACCACCACCTGCAATAACGAAACCATCGCGGTTTGCATCATAAGCACGAGACGCTTTTTCTGGCGTTTCATTGTATTTAGTTGAAACTGCACCCATTGCATCAAACTCAGTCGCACATTCCCAAGATAATTCTTCCGCACCACCTGCAAAAACCACATCTTGTTTGCCTAATTGAATTAACTCAACCGCATGACCGATACAATGTGCAGAGGTTGCACAAGCAGAACTCATTGAATAGTTCACACCACGGATTTTATAAGGAGTAGCTAAACAGGCAGAAACACTTGATGCCATTGTTTTCGTTACTGCGTAAGGACCAATCGCCTTTACACCTCTAGGACCACGCACCGCATCACAAGCCACTAACTGATTATGTGCAGAACCCGTACCAGCACCAATCACTAAACCGGTACGATCATTAGAAACTTGATCTTCTGTTAAACCTGCATCCTCAATCGCTTCACGCATAGAAAGATAAGCATAAGCCGCTGCATCACCCATAAAACGGAACACTTTACGATCAATGTGCTCGCTTGGGTTTAATTTGATTGTTCCGGCAACATGGCTACGCATATTCATTTCAACAAACTCAGGCACAACTTCAATACCTGATTTCCCTGCTTTTAATGAACCCAATACTTCTTCTTTGTTGTTACCGATACTTGAAATAATCCCAAAGCCTGTAATTACAGCTCTTCTCATTGCTTCTTCCTTATTGTTTTATATGTAAAAATAACGGCTCAAAATTACTACGAAATAAAAATATTTCAAGCAATAATTCATTTGTTCGACCAGTTTAGAAAATCGCGCTATTATACGCAAATTTCATTAGGCAAGGAAGGAATAAAAAATGACCTTTAGCGTGCAACATGCTGAGATTCACTTCAATCAAAACCATATTCCCGTCTCCGATCAATTCGATGATGTCTATTTTTCTAACGAAAATGGATTGGCAGAAACAGATTATGTTTTTCTACAAGGTAACCAACTTTGGGAACGTTGGATAAGCCACAACGAGGCTAATTTTGTCATCGCTGAAACAGGATTTGGTACAGGATTAAATTTCTTTGCGGTAACCAAATTGTTCCGTGAATTTCGCCAGCAACACGAGAATCATCCTTTAAAACGCCTAAATTTTATTTCCTTTGAAAAATATCCGCTAAAAATCACCGCACTTTCACAAGCGCATCTTGCCTATCCGCAATTTGAAGATTTAAGCACTCATTTGCAACGTTATTGGCCTTCATTGATTCTAGGTTGTCATCGTATTCATTTTGAAGAGACCACCTTAGATTTATGGTTTGGCGATGTATCAGAAAACTTGCCACAACTTGGCGATTATATGAATGAACGTATTGATGCTTGGTTTTTAGATGGCTTTGCGCCAAGCAAAAATCCTGAAATGTGGAATGATGATCTCTATAACTTAATGTTTCGTTTCACAAAACCCAATGGTTCTTTTGCCACTTTCACCGCAGCAAGTGCGGTTAGAAAAGGGCTTGAATCCGCAGGCTTTAATGTGACAAAATGTAAAGGCTTTGGCAAAAAGCGAGAATGTTTAAGTGGGCTAAAAACACAATCAAAATCTACCGCACTTTCCACACCTTGGTATCTTGCTCAGCCTGCGAAAATGGAAAAACAAGATGTCGCTATTATCGGCGGTGGTATTGCTTCTCTTTGTGCAACCATTTCCTTAGTAAAACGTGGGGCAAAAGTCACCATTTATTGTGAAGATGATGCGCTCGCTCTCAATGCCTCAGGCAATAAACAAGGCGCATTTTATCCGCAACTTAGCGATGATAATGCGCTTACCGTTGATTTTTACCTACACGCTTTCAGTTACGGTCGCCAATTACTTGATTGGGCAATCGCACAAAACATAGCGTTTGAACACGAATTTTGCGGCGTAGCACTATGTGCTTACAACGAAAAAAGTGCGGTTAAATTGACAAAGATTTCTCAACTTGGTTTACCGAACGAAATCTTCCAAATGCTGACTGCTGAACAACTCAGTGAAAAAGTGGGATTACCACTTAATTGCGAAGGCGGTTGGATTGCACAAGGGGCTTGGCTTGCACCAAGACAATTTGTTCAAAATGCCTTTTCATTTCTTGAAAAGCAGAGTGTCATCATTAAAACCTCACAAAAAATTACCGAGCTTTCTCAACAAGAAAAAGGTTGGGAACTAGAAAATACGCAAGGTCAAAAATACTGCCATGAAGTCGTCATTCTTGCGAACGGATATAAAATTACTGATTTTATTCAAACAGAAAAGCTACCGCTCTACCCTATCCGCGGGCAAATTAGCCAAATTCCAACATCAGAAAACTTACTCAAACTGAAATCTGTGCTTTGTTATGATGGCTATCTTACCCCCGTCGATCAATCTAAAACCTCTCATTGCATCGGCGCAAGCCATATTCGTGATAATATTGATCGCCATTTTAGCGAACAAGAACAACAAGAAAATCAACAAAAACTCCAGCAAAATATCATGCAGAATTGGACAAAGGACGTGGATACTTCTAGTAATTTAGCGCGTGTCGGTATTCGCTGCTCTGTAAGAGATCTTGCCCCAATGGTTGGAAACGTCCCGAATTTTGAACAGCAACAAGCGGATTATTACAATTTATTCAACCTCCGCCGCCGTAAACAACCTATTCAAAGTGCGGCCAATTTTCACAATCTTTTCTTAATCGCTGCCTTAGGTTCTCGCGGGCTTACCTCGGCCCCACTATTAGGCGAAACTTTAGCTTCAATCATTTATGGCGAGCCATTACCAATCAGCGAAGCCATATTACATAACCTTTCAGCTAACCGAGCTTGGGCGAGAAAGTGGTTGAAAGGTTCAAAAATTGAATAAATCCATAAGATTCAGAACCTTACAAAAATAACTTTAACGTGTTAAAATCAAAACAAAATTTAAATATAAAAATGAATACAAAAGTGTTATGCAATCAATCAATCAATCAATCAATCAATCAATCAATCAATCAATCAATCAATCAATCAATCAATCAATCAATCAATCAATCAATCAATCAATCAATCAATCAATCAAATTGTAGGATTTGTTAAAACTTGCTGCAAGCCTGAGGAAGTATTTCATTTTCTTCATCAGCATTCCATTCCTTTTTCCTCCATTGGAGGAATGACCAATCAAAATGTTCTACTTAATATTTCTAGAGTTAAGTTTGTATTACGGATCCCTAATGCCGTAAATTTGTCACTTATAAATCGAAAATATGAGGTATTCAATAATGCACAGGCATATCGTGCTGGTTTGAATGTAGAAACTCCCGTATTAGATGCCAAAAGTGGCGTAAAACTGACTCGTTATTTAGAAAATAGTAAGCCGTTAAGCCAGATACAATTAAACGAACAAAGTTGTTTGTCTCAAGTTGCGAATAATTTATGTCGTTTACACAACAGTGAATTTGTTTTTCGCAATGTATTTAGCGTATTCGATGAGTTTCGCCAATATTTTTCATTGCTAGAAAACAAATCCGCTTTTTTTCAAGCAGATCCTAGAATGGATAAACTTTCAACCGTATTCTGGCAATTTGAAAATATCAATAAAGGCTTAATTTTACGTCCATGTCATAATGATTTAGTCCCTGAAAATATGTTATTACAAGATGATCGGCTATTTTTTATCGATTGGGAATATTCTGGCTTAAATGATCCGTTATTTGATATAGCGACGATCATTGAGGAAGGTAATTTGTCAATGGAAGCTGCTGATTTTCTATTAGAAACCTATTGCAATCAGACAAATAAATATCACAAGACAGAATTTCAAATCGCTCACAAACGGTTAAAAATCCATCGTTTTTGCCAAAATGTATTGTGGTTTTTATGGACAAAAGTAAAAGAAGAACACGGCGAGAATTTTGGCGATTATGCGTTAAAACGCTTAGATGCAGCATTTGAACTGTTAGAGGAATTGCCATAATGCGTGGCTATCTCTTTGGCATACTGTCCGCTGTATTTTGGGCATTATCTGGATTGTTATATAACGAATTGCCATTAAGTGAATATACTGCGTTAGGGAAAGTGATTTCATTGCTTTTTTTAATTGATTTTTGCTCGTTATTTGTAATAGGCATAATATTGTGGCGAAAAAGTGCGGTAGATTTTCAAGGCGTTTTTTGGAAACCTGCGTTATCTGGGATATTAGGCGGGCCAATAGGAATGTCTGCCTATTTATTAAGCATTCATTATTTAACGATCTATTATGCGGCACCGCTTTCATCTCTCTTTCCTGTTATCGCTGCATTAATGTCTTATTGGATTCTAAAAGAAAAAATCTCTAGAACAGCGCAGTTTGGATTTGGATTGGCTGTTATTGCTTCTGCATTGTTGGCTATTGAAGTCGGGCAAAAGGCAAACTTCAATACAATCGGTCTCATTTTTTTAGCCATTTGCATATTAGGTTGGTCATCTGAAATCGTCATATCTTCTCATACAATGCGTTCGTTATCAGGACTTCAAGTGTATTTTCTGCGGCTATGCGGCTCTACACTTGGTTATTTATTGATCCTACTTGTGCTTTTTCTACAAGGCTTTCCAGTCGATCTATTTGACTTCAGCTATGTACAAATTGCTGGTGTAATAATCTTTGGAGCATTATCTTACGTCTGTTATTACCAAGCGATTTATCTGTTAAAACCAATCAAAGCAATGGCATTAAATATCACATATTCTGTATGGGCAATTGGACTTGGTTATCTGCTCTATAAACAGCCAATTAAGCCCATTACCTTACTACTCACCTTATTATTAAGTGCAGGAGTGATCGTTACACTTTATTACAAAGGAGAACAAAAATGAATGCGATTATTTTAGCTGCAGGATTAGGCAGTCGTTTTAAAGACATCACACAAAGCACACATAAAGCATTGTTAGATATTCACGGCACACCTAACTTGGAACGAATACTGGCGTTTTTACAACAAGCGAATATTGATAAAATTGTCATTATTACTGGGCATTTGCACGAACAATTCGAGTATCTAAAGAAAAAATATGACTGCACCTTGATTTACAACGAAAAATATCGCGAATATAACAGCATTTATTCCTTTTCTCTGGCACAAGACTTCTTTAGTGATTGTTATGTTATTGATGCGGATGTTATTCTCAATCGTAATATTTTTCTAACGAAGCCACCACACAGTACATATTTCACAGTCATCCGTTCTAAAACGCACAATGAATGGTTACCAATTCTAAATAGTAATGGGCAAGTAATACGTATTGAGATTGGATCATTAAACCAGCCTAGTTTATCAGGGGTATCTTATTGGACAACTCGGGATTGCAATATTATTCTAAATTTGCTCAAAGAATATACAAGTGAAGTGCAATTAAAAAATCCAGCACTTTATTGGGACACCATTCCGATGGAATATATAGATAAATTAAATGTTCATACGGAGCAACTTAACCACAATGATATATTTGAAATGGATAACCTTGATGATTATCAGCATATTTTACAAAAATTGACACCAAACAAGGAAAAATAATGAAAAAATTGACTCTCAGAGAACAACAACTAGTTTGTCTCGATATCTTAGATTATTTCCACGCTCTATGTGAGAAACACCAAATTCGCTATTCTCTTGGTGGTGGAACATTAATCGGTGCGATACGCCACAAAGGCTTTATCCCTTGGGACGACGATATTGATGTTTATATGCACCGAGATGAATATCAAAAATTTGTTGATGTTTGGTTTCAAGAAACTCACGAATACTACAATATGGAAACAGCGGAGGATATTCTTGCTCAATATACCGGTGAAATGGCAAAAATCTTTGATTGTCGCACTCAAATAACAGATGCTAAGGGAAGAAAAAGCCCAATGTTTATGGATATATTTATCTATGATGGCGTACCGAATGAACCAAAGATCATCTACCCACTGATGAAAAAGCATCGAAGAATTAAACTTCGATTTTCTTCTTGTAAGAAAAGATGGTTAAGATCAAAAGAAAATACTTTGCAAAGAACGATACTTGGTAAATTAAGCCACTTTTTATTTTCCAAAATGCAAAAAAATTTAGCACAATTCCAAATAAAATATCCGATAAAACAATGCGATTATATTGGTCTTGTATTATCTGACTACGGTGGTTGGCAAAAATCTTATATGCCGAAGGAATATTTTAACCATGTTATTTATAAAGAATTTGAAGGACGACAATTTCAAGTAATGAATGGATATCACGAACACTTAACGCAATATTATGGAGATTATATGAAGCTTCCACAAGAAGAAGACCAAAAGCCACATCATATTCAAGAAGCGTATATTTTGTAAGGTCAAGGTCAAGGTCAAGGTCAAGGATAGATTTAAATTTTTCCTAAAAATTAGACTAGTTAAATCAAGGACTAAATTCTGTAATCCTCAGGACTTAGCTCTTTTAGTTTAGACTGATTGCCGGTACTTATTTATCCTCCTCGTACCGGCCATTTCAAACAGCTTTGAATACTGACCGTTCTTTGGCTTACTTCAAAAATGCGGCGTGATAAGCAATATGCTCGCCAATAAAACTGGCGATGAAGTAATAACTATGGTCGTAGCCTTTGTGAAAGCGCACATTGATCGACTGATTTGCCGCACGACAGGTTTCGATAAAATCTTCGGTACGCAATTGTGTCGGCAAAAACTCATCTTCCAAGCCCTGATCAATGCGTATACCTTGCACTTTATAGCCTTGTTGAATGAGCGAGCTGGCATCATATTGCTGCCATTTTTCACGATCTTCCCCTAAATAAGCAGTAAAGGCCTTTTCTCCCCAAGGCACGAGGCTTGGCGATAAAATAGGCGAAAAAGCAGAAACGCTTTGATAACGTTTCCGATTTCGCAGTGCCAATACCAATGCACCGTGTCCGCCCATTGAATGCCCCATAATGGAACGTTTGCCGTTAGTAGAGAAATTTGCTTCAACCAAATCAGGCAATTCGTTCAAGATATAATCATACATTTGATAATTCGTCGCCCAAGGCTGCTCAGTTGCATTAAGATAAAAGCCCGCACCTTGTCCTAAATCGTAAGCCGCATCGTTCGGCACTTGCTCTCCGCGAGGGCTGGTATCAGGGGCAACCACAATCACTTGATGTTCTGCTGCATAACGCTGAAAGCCTGATTTAGTAATGAAATTTTGTTCAGTACAAGTTAAGCCAGAAAGCCAATAAATCACACCAAGCGGTTGATTTTCCGAATTATTTGGCAAATAGACGGCAAATTTCATCTCGCATTGAAGCGTTTGGGCATCATGAGCCCAAACTTGCTGCAAACCGCCAAAAATTTGATGTTGTTCAATCAGTTTCATAGCGTACCTTAGTAATGAATAACAGTGCGAATCGATTTACCTTCGTGCATTAACTCAAAGGCTTCATTAATTTGATCAAGTGGCATTGCGTGAGTCACAAACGGTTCTAACTGGATGTCGCCTTTCATTGAATCTTCCACCATTTTCGGAAGTTCAGAGCGACCTTTCACACCACCAAATGCTGAACCTTTCCACACACGGCCTGTTACCAACTGGAATGGACGAGTTGAAATTTCTTGTCCTGCACCTGCTACGCCGATGATAATGGATTGTCCCCAACCTCGGTGTGCGCTTTCTAATGCCTGACGCATTACGTTTACATTGCCGATACATTCAAAGGTGTGATCAATGCCCCATTTGTTGATGTCTAACAACACATCTTTGATCGGTTTATCGTAATCGTTCGGGTTTAAACAATCCGTTGCACCAAACTGTTTTGCCAACTCGAATTTGGCAGGATTAGTATCAATAGCGATAATGCGGCCAGCTTTGGCTTGACGCGCACCCTGTAGCACAGCCAAACCAATCGCTCCCAATCCGAACACGGCAACAGAGTCGCCTTCTTGCACTTTTGCCGTGTTATGTACCGCACCAATACCAGTGGTAACGCCGCAGCCGAGCAAACATACTTGTTCGTGATTAGCTTCTGGATTAATTTTCGCCAGTGAAACTTCTGCAACAACTGAGTATTCACTGAAAGTGGAACAACCCATATAGTGATAAATCGGCTGACCTTGATAAGAAAAACGTGTTGTGCCGTCTGGCATTAAGCCTTTACCTTGCGTATCACGCACTGAGACGCATAAGTTGGTTTTACCCGAGAGGCAAAACTCACATTCGCCACATTCTGCAGTGTAAAGCGGAATGACGTGATCGCCCGGTTTTACGCTTAACACACCTTCACCAACAGCAACTACCACTCCCGCACCTTCGTGTCCAAGCACCACAGGAAATACGCCTTCAGGATCACTTCCTGACAATGTAAATGCATCAGTATGGCACACACCCGTGTGGGTGTTGCGGATTAACACTTCGCCTTTGCGAGGCATTTCTACGTCGATTTCCACAATTTGTAAGGGTTTATTTGGGGCGAATGCCACCGCTGCACGAGATTTAATGGTTGAATTGATTTGTTTAATTTCCATTATTTTTCCTTTTAATTTATTGACAAAATAGCTTTATCTAAACAAGATGTTATAGTTTACACCTTAGAGTTAACTCTAAAGCAAGCGTTTTTTTACAATTTTCGTTTTAAAAGGAAGAAAAATGAACTACACCACTGCTAAAGCCGCCGAAAAAATTGGTATCTCCGTTCACACCCTACGATTTTACGACAAAGAAGGCTTATTACCTAATGTTGAACGTGATAAATACGGTAATCGCCGTTTTACCGATAACGATTTGCAATGGTTGAGTTTATTGCAATGCTTAAAAAATACAGGAATGAGCTTAAAAGACATCAAACGTTTTGCGGAATGTACCATCATTGGCGACGATACCATTGAAGAACGCCTTTCTTTGTTTGAAAATCAAACAGAAAATGTGAAGTGTCAAATTGCCGAATTAAAACGCTATTTAGATTTGCTTGAATACAAGTTAGCATTTTACCAAAAAGCCAAAGCATTAGGCTCGGTAAAAGCCGTGAATTTGCCACAGATTCCTGAAACGGATTAGATAATATAAACAAGATTCTGTCGTACTGTTCGAAATGGAAATCAATAATTTGTTGTTTGAAAAGTAGATTGTAATTAGTCATAAAAAATCTACATCTTCATCCGTTAGTTATTTAGCCCAACATTTTGGGATATAGATTAATTTAAATCTGCACTTTTCAAGTGTTACTTAACCATCCCACAATTCAAACAATACAAATATTGACCTTTAGGATCATTAAATTTAGTTAATACATTCAATTCTTTTTGTAATTTTTGAATTGGAGCTGGCAGACCAAGCCATTTAACTAACTGCTCTTGCGTACCTTTTTTCGTGTCGCGTAATAAGGTGCTAATTAAACTAACATTATCATCTGTAAACCATTCCACGTTAAAATCTTGTACGGCAGTATCTTGGCGTTGATTCACTAATTGCTCTGCTTTATTGACCGCTTCATTAAAAGAACCTATCTCATCCACCAAACCATTTTGGAATGCGTCACTACCCAACCAAACCTGACCTTGAGCAAGTTTATCTACTTGTGTTTTAGAAAGCTGGCGACCTTTGCTGACAATTTCTAAAAATCGGTCATAACCATGCTCAATTTCTATTTGATAAATATCTTGCACGGGTTTTGCCAATGGAGAAAACGCTGATGTATTAGCTAATTCAGTGGTTGAAACACCATCTGAACTCACTCCGATTTTCTTTATGCTATTTTCAAAAGTCGGGAACATCGCGAAAATACCGATAGAGCCTGTAATAGTGTTTTCATCGGCAATAATATAATCTGCAGTGGATGAAATCCAATAACCGCCAGACGCTGCCATTGCGCCCATAGATACGATGACAGGCTTACCGATTTTCTGTAAGTTTTCTGTTTCTTGTCGGATAATTTCAGAAGCAAAAGCACTACCACCTGGTGAATTCACTCGTAAAACAACAGCTTTCACTGAGTTGTCATCGTGAGCTTTACGAAGAATTCGCGCAATGGTGTCGCCACCTGAATTTTCATCATCACTTTCTCCATCGATAATCGCTCCCTCAACATTCACAACCGCAATTTTATTCGGTACGTTGTAATGTTCTAAGCGATCAGGCAGTTGAGTCAAATAATCATCAAATTCGATAAGGTTCGCTTTTCCATCACTCCCTTTACCAAAAAGTGCGGTAAGTTTTTTATCTAAATCTAAACGAGTTACAACATCGGTTACTAATCCACGTTGTTGGGCATAAGCAGTACTATTACCTTTTAACGCTTTAAGATCCGATAAATATTGTTTCGCATTCGGCAAAACGTTATCTTTCTTAATCTTGCGATTTTCACTGACGGATAAAACATAATTATTCCACATTTCGCCTAACCAACGCTGCATATTCGCTTTTGCCTCAGCCGACATATCGTTGCGTAAAAATGGTTCTACCGCTGATTTATAAGTGCCTACACGGAAAATATGTGGTGTAACGGCTAATTTGTCGAGCATTTCTTTGAAATACAAATTCTCTTGCGATAAACCGTGAATATCCACTTTTCCAATTGAATTTAGATAAATTTCATCAGCAAAGCTGGCTAAATAATATTGCCCTTGGGAATAATTATCCGAATAGGCAATTACTGGTTTTCCAGAATCTTTAAAGTGACTAATAGCCCCACCAATAAAATCTAATGCAGGCAAATCTGCCCCTTCAAAATAATTAAGATCAAGCACTAATCCTTTAATTTTAGGATCATCTTCCGCTTGTTGAATGGCAAATACCACGTCAAAAGTCGAGATTTTTCGAGGAACACGCTCGCCATTCAATTCGCTTAACGCATCTTGCCAACGAAGTGTTTCATCTCGGTTGTCCGCTAAATAACCATCTAAATTGAGCAATAATGCCCCTTCCCCCGTTAATGTTGTAGATTTTTTTCCACCACTTGAAAAGCCAATGATCGCTATTAGCAGAAACACAAAACCTAAAAACACGACATTCATCACAAGATCACGAATGAAACAAAGTGCTTTCCAACAGAATTTTAATACTCGAAACATACAAATTACCTTTAAAAAAATTTGCCCTAGCGTATCACAAAGCCTTGTCAAAAACTATGTTATAATCTACCGCACTTTTATCGACAGGGAATAATAAAATGGATGCACTTACACTTTTAACCACAAGAAAATCAAATAAAAAATTAACCACACCTGCACCTAATGCAGAACAGCTTGAGCGTATTTTCGAAGCAGCAATGCGTGCGCCAGATCACGGAAAATTACATCCTTATCATTTTATTGTAATGGAAAACGAGAGCTTAAATAAATTAGAAACACTACTTAAAGCTGCCGTTGTAGAATTTGATCTTGGGGAAGAAAAATTGATGAAAGCCGAAAACCTAGCACATCGTGCACCTATGGTTATTGGTGTGGTAGCAAAAATCGATCCAACTATCGCTAAAGTGCCTGAATGGGAACAAATGTTAAGTGCAGGTTGCGCAACTTATGGATTACAACTAGCAGCACAAGCACAAGGATTTGATAACGTGTGGATTTCAGGAAAATGGGTTGAGGGAAGTGCATTACGAGAAGCTTTCGGATGTCGTGAACAAGATCGTGTGATTGCGTTAGTTATGATTGGCACGAGCATAGAAAAAGCAGAACGTGAATGCCGTGTTATCAATACAAAAGATTTTGTAACCTATCTATAAAATATTTCTTGCTTTCCTCAAGACTTAGAGGAAAGCAAAATATTGCCTACTCTTCTTCCAATTCATCCGCCATCGCCGCCAATATTTCTCGTGTAAGAATGGCTAATGCACGATAAAAAGGCAAGGTTGCTTGCGTTTCTACTTGAGTTAAAAACTTCGCTGCACAAGGCAATAAAAAGGTTTCAAAGAATTCTTGCTGAGCGACTAAAGAATCCAAATTATCTTCAAGCCAAGAAGCTGTGAGCAATAATAAAGCAAAATGATCCTCACTTTCCACCTCTGGCATATTGCGTACAAGGCGAAAATTCATAAATTCTTCAACATCAATGTCATAAGCTGAAATAGCCGTCATCACTTTTCCATTCACAGCAAATAATTTTTGATACTCTTGGTTCAATAAATTGAGATCAATTTTAGCTTGTAGGCTATTCAGTGCTAATTCACTTTCTTTATCAGTATCTAATGCCCAAACTTGACTCAAACCTTTTTGTTGTAACCAAACAAATGCGTCAGCGAGTACTTTATCTGTTGGAGAACGATAAAAAAGATTACCGAATAATCGACTAATTAATGAAAAATTATTAATTTGTTTTTCAGACATTACGCTTTTTCCTTTAAAAGTGCAGTCAATTTTGCTTGAGTTTTTTGAACAGCAAGTTCAATCATTGCTTCACGAGCCTTATCATCAATTAAATGAATATCTCCAAATAATTCAAACTCAACATTTTCAATTCCACAATAATTGAATAATCCATTAATCAAACAACGATTAAGCGATTTATCCACACCACATTCTCTATATTTATCGAGATTGCTACCAATGGTAATAAATTGCTGCATTTGCTTATTTTTGAGCAATCCCACTGATTCGCCGTTTTCTGTTTTATAGGCAAAGCCGTGACTTAATACTCGATCTAAATAGCCTTTCAAAATTGACGGAAAGCCCATCCACCAAAGGGGATAAACCAACGTAATTAAATCCGCTTGAAGAATAAAATCATGCTCTTGCTGAATATCTTCTGGAATAATACCTTTGTTAGCATTTTGCAATTCTTCATGAGATAAAATTGGATTGAAATTCATTTCATAAAGATCACGAAAAAATACATTTACACCCTTTTCTTGACTAATTTGCTCAATACGATTAGCAATTGCTCGCCCAAAACTACGCGCTGAATTAGGATGAGCAAAAATAATTAAGTGGTTCATTTTTCTTACCTATTTGTAGGGAAATAAAACGTGGCAAAAGTCTATCAAAATAGACCGCACTTTGCATATAAAATCATATAAAAAAAGCGGGCAATGCCCGCTCTTTTATTTGCATCATAATTATGCTGCGTTTTTACGTTCTTCTTCCATACATACTGCCGCAGTAAATAATACGTCAGTTGATGAATTTAATGCTGTTTCAGTTGAATCTTGTAAAATACCAATAATGAAACCAACACCGATCATTTGTGCTGCTACATCATCAGAAATACCAAATAAGCTACATGCTAATGGAATTAGTAATAATGAACCGCCCGCTACGCCAGATGCACCACAAGCACAAAGTGCTGCAACAATACTTAATAAAAGCGCACTAACGAAAGAAACTTCTAAGCCAAGTGTATGAACTGCAGCTAAAGTTAAGATAGTAATAGTAATCGCCGCACCCGCCATATTAATGTTCGCACCTAATGGAATAGAAACAGAATAAGTTTCTTCATCAAGGTTTAAGCGTTTTGCTAATTCAATATTCACTGGAATATTTGCTGCGGAACTACGTGTGAAGAATGCAGTTACCCCACTTTCGCGTACACAAGTCCACACTAATGGGTAAGGATTACGACGGATTTTCCAGTAAACCAAAATAGGATTTACAACAAAAGCAGTAAATAACATCGTACCGATTAATACTGCAAGTAATTGAACATAACCACCTAATGCAACTAAACCTTTATCAGATAAGGTTTCAGCCACTAAACCGAATACACCAAATGGCGCAAAAGAAATAATCACGTGAACAATTTTTGATACGCCTTCTGCAAAATCTGATAACACATTTTTAGTTGCATCAGATGCATGACGTAAAGCCAACCCTAAACCAATAGACCAAGCTAATACACCAATAAAGTTTGCTTTGAAAATTGCATTTAATGGATTATCTACCACATTCAAAATTAATGTTAGCAATACTTGACCAACGGCTTGAGGTGCAGAACTTGAATCTTCTTTCGCAGCCAATACCACTTCCGTAGGAAATAGAAAACCAGCGATCACAGCAACAAATGCAGCCAAGAAAGTCGCAAGTAAATAAAGCACAACAATTTCTTTCATATTACTTTTCGTGCCAATCTTACGATTTGCAAGCGCAGCCATAACAAGAAAGAAAATTAAAATTGGAGCAACGGCACGCAGAGCCTTTACAAAAATCGTACCTAATACGCCAACTTTTTCAGCAAGATTAAAACCAATGGTTTCTTGTAATGGTGCTGAAATCAATGCAACAATAATACCAAGAACCAAGCCAACAGCAATTCGTTTTACCAAACTACCACGAAATAACAGACTAAATAGACATGATGTGTTCATATTTTTATCTTTCTTTTAGTAAATTTAACTTCAGATTGTTACCAATCCACCTACAGAGAGCTAAAGATAGCGTAAAATTTTAATGAAAGAAAATATTTTTTATTATTTTTTACTCTAAAAGTGAACTTTTTTCTAAAGTTTTTAAATATTCTCTAAAAACATACTTATAAAAAATTTTTTATTTAACCTATTGACATCCTGTATGAAACATCAGTAGAATTTAACTGTACAAAAAAACAAGGTAAGAGGTTATTTATCCATATTATTTAACAGGAGATAAGAGAATGAACAACCAAACTTTGGCTACACAATATGAAATGGATTTTTCTTATAATCCACTGCCTTTTTTCAGTGATATAGAAGATAACCTTAAATTTAACAAAAAATTAGACTTAAATCTTTACTGTATCAAACGTCCAAAACAAACTTGTTTTATTCATATAACCAACCCAAATATGTTGGCTTGGGGAATTGAAAGCGGCGATATGTTAGTCGTCGAAAAAAATGATGATCTTTATTCAGGTGATCTTGTTGTACTTGAAGAAAACAATGAATTTCACGTCTATGAATTTATGTCACATAATGATAATTACCTTTTTATGGCATTGGATTCTACGACACCAAATATAAATACAAAAGATTGGTCGAATTTACCTATTGTCGGCACAGTAACCAATACTATCCATCAAATGAAACGTCGCGATAAAATGAAATGGGCAGCCTAGTTGAAATAACTAAAGACAAATAAAAAAGTGCGGTAAAAATCTACCGCACTTTTATCTAGATTATATTTCAATTACTTACTCGTTACTTTACGTCTCGCAATCACTGCATCAGAAAGTTGTTGCAATAATCTTTCAGAATCTTCCCATCCAATGCACGCATCCGTAATGCTTTGTCCGTAAGTCTGTGCTTTTCCATCAACTAAATCTTGACGACCTTCCACTAAATGACTTTCCACCATTACACCAAAGATTTGTTTAGAACCAGATGCGATTTGATGACACACATCTTGGCAAACCTCCATTTGCTTTTTATATTGTTTACTGCTGTTTGCATGGCTAAAATCAACCATAACATGTGGAATACGCCCTGTTTTTTCAATATCAGCACAAACTTTTTCTACATCTTCAGCACTATAGTTAGGACCTTTATCTCCACCACGTAAAATAATATGACAATCTTCATTTCCCTTAGTTGAAACAATTGCAGAATGACCAAATTTAGTGACAGATAAGAAATTGTGGGGAGCTTCTGCCGCACCAATTGCATCTAAAGCGACTTTTACTCCGCCATTAGTGGCATTTTTAAAACCAACAGCACAAGATAAACCTGAAGCTAACTCACGATGAACTTGTGATTCTGTTGTTCTAGCTCCAATAGCCCCCCAGCTCATAAAATCTGCCAAATATTGAGGTGTAATCATATCTAAAAACTCGCCCGCAGCAGGCACACCAAGATCATTAATATCTGAAAGTAATTTTCGTGCAATACGTAAACCATCATTTAAACGATAAGTATCATTTAAATACGGATCATTAATTAAACCTTTCCAGCCCACCGTTGTACGAGGTTTCTCAAAATACACGCGCATAATAATTTCGAGGCTATCTTTATATTTATCACGTAATGGTTTTAAACGAGTTGCATATTCAATGGCAGCTTTCGGATCATGAATAGAACAAGGCCCAATCACGACTAATAAACGATCATCTTTAGCCTGAATAATATTATGCGCCTCATGACGAGTTTGCTTCACTAATGCCGCAGCCTGTTCACTAGCTGGATATTTTTCTAATAATGCAATCGGTGGTAACACCTGATCGACTTTTTCAATTCGCGTATCATCGTTCGCCACGACAATTTCAATTTTCTCTTTAGCCATACATTACTCTCTTGCTTTCAAATGTTGTGTTTAAATTATGTAACTAATCTACACTTATTTCTTGTACTAGTAAACTAGTTCGTTATGTTTTTTAGAATAAAACCTACGAATTCCCTATTAAACTATCTTTACAACCTACTTGCAAGCTGAATAAAACGAAATATCAAGCCTTTAACACATACTCTTACAACAGTCCTACGGATTTAATTATGTTGAAATGGGGAGATAAAATACTTAAAAACACTTTATTTTTGCCATACTTTGTCCATTTTCAAGTCAAACAAATGTGATTATTACCAACACAGAGTGATTTATCCCTCTAGGCAAAATGTCATCGTTAAATTGGAAAGTCAAAAAGACGATGCCGTAACACAATAAACTGCCAAAAATCCCTTTCAACCTGATACTGTTTTTCGATAAAATGACACCTGATAATTTGTTTGAATATTCAAACTTCCAATAAAAATCACTTTACAGAGGGCATAATTTATGCGAGACGAGACGAGACGAGACGACCAAGATTATCGATGAAAATCACACATTACAACAAGCATTTTTAAATGAATTAGATGAAAAATTTTGGGTATCTGCTGATAAACTCCGTCAACAACTTGATTCCGCCAATTATAAACATATCGTTCTTGGTCTTATCTTTTTAAAATACATTTCTGATAATTTCACCCATCAACAGGAAAAAATTCAGGCTGAACTCTCCGATGTTGAAAACCCACTCTATCTTGACCGCACTTTTTTTGCTACTGAAGAAGAGTATCAAGAAGCCTTAACTGCAGAACTAGAAAACCGTGATTATTACACCGCGGATAACGTATTTTGGGTGCCAGCTTCAGCCCGTTGGCAAGCCTTACAAGAAGTCTCTATTCTCAACACTGGGGCAGAATTTCCTTGGGGTGGAAAATTTGCAGGCGCGGCACGTTTGATTGACGATGCTTTTGATGCAATTGAAAAAGATAACGAAAAACTCAAAGGCGTACTCCAACGCATCAGCGGCTATACGGTAAACGAAGACACCCTGCGTGGGCTGATTATCCTCTTCTCCGATACCCACTTTACCCGTCCGACTTACAACGGCGAGCCCGTGCATTTAGGTGCAAAAGACATTCTCGGTCATGTTTACGAATACTTCCTCGGTCGCTTTGCCCAAGCAGAAGGCAAACGAGGTGGGCAATATTTCACGCCGAAATCCATTGTTTCCCTGATTGTCGAAATGATCGAACCCTATTCAGGACGAGTATATGACCCAGCCATGGGCAGCGGCGGATTTTTCGTGCAAACCGAACGCTTTATCGCCGCCCATCAAGGCAACATCAACAACGTTTCCATCTACGGGCAAGAATTCAACCCAACCACCTGGAAACTTGCGGCGATGAATATGGCGATTCGTGGCATTGATTACGACTTCGGCAAACATAACGCCGACAGCTTCACGCAGCCGCAACACATCGACAAAAAGATGGATTTCATCATGGCAAACCCACCCTTCAACATCAGCGATTGGTGGAGCGAATCCCTGGCCGACGACCCACGTTGGACATACGGCACGCCGCCTAAAGGCAATGCCAACTTCGCTTGGCTGCAACACATGATTTACCACCTCTCGCCCAACGGCAAAATGGCATTATTGCTTGCCAACGGCTCTATGAGCAGCCAAACCAACAACGAAGGCGAAATCCGCAAAGCCATCATCAATGCCGACTTGGTGGAATGTATGGTTGCCCTACCTGGCCAGCTCTTCACCAACACCCAAATCCCCGCCTGTATTTGGTTTTTAAACCGCAACAAAAAGCGCAAAGGCGAAGTGTTATTTATCGATGCCCGCCAAATCGGCTATATGAAAGACCGCGTATTGCGCGATTTCACCGCTGACGACATTGCCAAAATTGCCGATACCCTCCACGCTTGGCAAAAATCAGACGGCTATGAAGACCAAGCTGCTTTCTGCAAATCCGCAACTTTAGAAGACATTGCGGGCTACTATTTTGTCCTCACTCCGGGACGCTACGTCGGCACCGCAGAACAAGAAGACGACGGCGTGCCATTTGCAGAAAAAATGCAAAATCTGACCGCTCTTTTGAAGGAACAGTTTGCGAAAAGTGCGGAATTAGAAGCGGAGATTAAGAAAAATTTAGGGGGATTGGGGTATGAGTGATTGGAAAGAATATACTCTGGGTGATATATCAAGAAATATATCAAGAAGATTTGACTTTAATGCATACCCAAATGTTGTATTTATTAACACTGGAGATGTATTAAATAATAAATTTCTACATTGTGATATATCAAATATCAAAGATTTACCAGGTCAAGCTAAAAAAGCCATAAAAAAAGGCGATATTCTATATAGTGAAATAAGACCAGGTAATGGACGATATTTATTTGTAGATAAGGATTTAGATAATTACGTTGTTTCCACAAAATTTATGGTAATTGAGCCTAATATTAACGTTGTATTACCTGAATTCCTATTTTTACTACTAATTAGCAATGAAACAACCGAATATTTTAAAATGATAGCAGAATCAAGATCTGGAACATTTCCACAGATCACATTTGATTCGGTTTCAAGTTTATCTTTAAATATACCAGATAAAGAAACACAACAAAAAATCCTTGATATTATTACCCCATTAGACGACAAGATAGAACTCAACACCCAAATCAATCAAACCTTAGAACAAATCGCCCAAGCCCTGTTTAAAAGCTGGTTTGTCGATTTCGATCCTGTGCGTGCCAAAGTCCAAGCGCTTTCAGACGACCTTAGCATTGAACAAGCGGAACTGGCAGCCATGCAGGCAATTAGCGGAAAAACAGCCGAAGAACTGACCGCACTTTCACAAGCACAGCCTGACCGCTACGCCGAATTAGCCGAAACTGCCAAAGCGTTTCCGAGTGAGATGGTGGAGGTTGATGGGGTTGAAGTACCGAAGGGGTGGGAATTAAAGCCTTTTGGTTCTCTTTTAGAAAATACAATTGGAGGGGATTGGGGGAAAGAGGAAGAAGACGAAAAACATACAGAAAATGTTTTTGTTTTTAGAGGAACAGATCTTCCTAATGTTCAAACAAATGAATTTGACGCAATCCCTAAACGATATATTGCAAAAAATAAATTAAAAAGCCGTAAGGCAAAATATGGCGACATTATTATTGAAGTTTCTGGAGGAAGTAAAAATCAACCAACAGGGCGGTCATTGTTAATTACAAAAAATTTACTTTGTAACTTTAATCTTCCAATTATTCCTGCTAGCTTTTGTAGATTATTTACACCAATCAATGAAAAAATTGCTGTATTGCTGGCTTGTCATTTAAAAATGATTTATACACAAGGAAAAACTTGGGAATATCAAGTACAAAGTACAGGAATTAGCAATTTCCAAACAAAAAATTTTCTTGAAAATGAACTTGTTGTTATTCCTGATGAAAATATATTCAATGCCTTTTATGAAAAAGTAGGTGTTATTTTTGAAAAAATGACATCAAATGAAAATATGCTTTTGAGTAAAACAAGAGATTTATTGTTACCTAGATTGTTGAATGGGAAAATTTAATTACTCACGAGGTTGATTTCACTTCTGCCAAATCTCCCCTATCCCCTCTTTGCTAAAGAGGGGGATTTATTCAGAGATTTATTGACTGCAAGCGGTCGGATTAACAGAAAATTTTGCCAATGAAAAACACCTAAACTAAAACTACGCTCAATACCACTCCCCTCTTTAGCAAAGAGGGGATAGGGGAGATTTGGCAGTATCAATAAACGAAGAAATTAATCCATTAGCTCCCCAAAGACAGCAAATACACAAAAGGAACACTTTATGCTCAACGAAAACGACATCGAACAACTCACTCTTCAACGCCTGCAATCCCTCGGTTGGGAATATCGCTACGGCAAAGACCTGACTGTTCATGAGGGCGAGTTTGCCCGTGGCGATTTGAGCGGCGTAGTCTTTATTGAGCAACTGCGTGCGGCAGTGCGTAAACTCAACCCGCAGCTGCCTGAAAGTGCGGTGGATTCTGTGGTCAAATCGGCGACGAAAAGCGATATTGGCGACTTGGTGGTGCGTAATCAGGCGTTTTATAAACTGTTGCGTGATGGTGTACGAGTTGAATATCAGGCTCCTAATAGCCACGGTCAAAATGAGCAAAAAATCGAGATGGCGCGCTTGGTAGATTTCGAGCATTGGGAGAACAACCGCTTTGTTGCCGTCAATCAGCTAGAAATCCGCAGCCGTAAAGGGAGCAAACGAATTCCTGACATTATCGGTTTTGTCAATGGTCTGCCGTTAGTGGTGTTTGAGCTGAAAAATCCGCTGCGTGAATCGGCGGATTTATTGCAGGCGTTTAATCAGTTTGAAACCTATAAAGATGAAATTGCCGAGCTGTTTGTTTACAACCAAGCTCTGATTATTTCAGACGGCATTGCCGCCCGTTTGGGTTCGCTTTCGGCAGATTTCCAACGCTTTACGCCGTGGAAAGTCGTGGACGAAAAGGCAAAAAGTAAGCGGCTGGATTTTGGCGATGAATTGCAAAATCTGTTAAACGGCTTGATGACACCGCAAAAACTGCTGGATTATGTACGTTATTTTGTGCTGTTTGAACGCAGTTCTAATGGAGCGTTAATCAAGAAAATCGCGGCGTACCATCAATATTACGGCGTAAATGAAGCTGTAGAATCCACTATTTTTGCCACAAGCGAGCAAGGCGATAAACGCATTGGCGTGATGTGGCACACGCAGGGTTCGGGTAAATCGATTTCGATGTTGTTTTATGCTGGCAAATTGCTTACACAGCCTGAATTAAAAAATCCGACGATTGTGGTAGTTACCGACCGCAACGATTTGGACGGTCAGCTTTTCCAAACCTTTTCTTCAGGCAAAGATTTAATCAAACAAACGCCGCAACAAGTAGAAGACCGAGAACAACTACGCCAACTGCTCGCACAAAATGAAGTGGGCGGCGTGTTTTTTACCACCATTCAAAAATTCGCCTTAAACGAGGAAGAAAGTCGCTTCCCCGTGTTAAATGAACGCAGCAATATTATCGTGATTAGCGATGAGGCACACCGCAGTCAATATGGTTTTACACAAAAGCTGCATAACGGCAAGTTTCAGGCGGGTTACGCCCGTCATTTGCGTGATGCGTTGCCAAATGCTTCGTTTATTGGTTTTACGGGTACGCCAATTAGCCTTGAAGATCGCGATACACAAGATGTTTTCGGTCAGTATGTATCTATTTACGATTTGCAAGATGCGGTGGAAGATGGTGCAACCGTGCCGATTATTTACGAAGCTCGCCAAATCAAGCTGGCGGAGAATGCTAATCACGATGAATTATTTGCAGAAATTGATGAACTGCTGGAAGGCGAAGAAAACCCGAAATTACGCTTGCGAGAAAAATTGCTTGGTTCGGAAGCACGATTGCACGATTTAGCGGTCGATTTTGTGCAACATTTTGCAAAACGCAATCAGCAACAAGACGGCAAGGCGATGATCGTGGTGTCTAGCCGTCAAATTTGCGTGGATTTGTATAATCAGATCATCGCTCTGCACCCTGAATGGCATTCGGATAATATCAATGAGGGTGCGATTAAAATTGTGATGACAGGTTCGGCAAGCGATACGCCTGAAATGCAAAAACACATTTACAGTAAGCAGGAAAAGCAAACGTTAGAACGCCGTTTTAAAGATCCTACCGATCCGCTGAAAGTGGTAATTGTGCGTGATATGTGGCTGACAGGCTTTGACGCACCGTGCTGTAACACTATGTATCTTGATAAGCCAATGAGGGGGCATAACCTAATGCAAGCCATCGCACGAGTAAATCGTGTATTCGCTAACAAAAGTCGCGAAAACGGTGGGCTTATCGTGGATTATGTTGGTTTGGCAGAAGAATTACGAGCAGCCACACAGCAATACACCAACTCTACTGGCAAAGGGCAATTAGCGGAAGATGTGCAAAGCGTGTTCTTTAAAATGAAAGAACAGCTTGAATTTATCCGAACTTTGTTTGCGACACCAATTGAAGGCGAAGCATTTGATGTTCAGATCGCAATTTCTGAACAAGAACCTGCATTGTTGCTAAAAGCTATAGCGACAGCGGCAAACCATATTGCTACGCTCGACCAACTGCCTAACGAAGGCAAAGCACACGATCAACATTGGCATAATGCAGACGATATTGAGCCACGTAAAAAAGCCTTTTTGAAAACGGCAGGAAACTTGAAAAAAGGTTACGCTTTATGCGGGGCATTACCCGAAATCGAACCATATAGTCAAGAAGTGGCTTTTTATGATGCTGTACGTGCTGTGCTTGCTAAACGTGAACAAAACGGAAAGGGGACAACGGAACGCTTAATTCAGCTTAAAGCCTTAATCAATCAAAGTATTGTATCTGAAGGTACCATTGATTTATTTGATTTGTTGGGCAAAGAACAAACGCAGATTAATTTGCTTTCCGACGAATTTTTGCAAGCGATCAAAAACAGCGAGACCAAAAGCCTGTGGGTGTTAGCGATGGAGCGTTATTTAAAGCAGGAAATTAAAGCCAAAGCGAGCCGTAACCTCACCGCACAAAAAGATTTTGAGCAACGTTTGCAAGAGGCTCTTACGCAATATCACAATCACAATTTAAGCGTGGTGGAAATTCTTGATGCACTTGTGCAGATGGGGCGGGATTTCTCCGAACGCTTATCGCGGGGCGAAAAACTCGGTTTAAGCACGGCAGAATTAGCGTTTTACGATGCCCTTTCTCAAAACGAGAGTGCCAAAGAATTGATGAACGATGAAGTGCTTTCTAAACTAGCAAAAGAGATTACCGATATTTTACGCCGCTCAGTCAGTATTGATTGGCAACACAAAGAAGCGGTGCGGGCAAGAATTAGATTACTCGTTCGACGTGCCTTACAAAAATATAAATATCCGCCTGATCAGGCAGAAGGTGCTGTGGAGTATGTGTTGAAGCAAGCGGAAGAGATTGCGGGGGATTTAAGTTATTTATAGTGAATTGTTATATTGCTCTTTGCTTTTAGAGATTATATTAGATTAAATACCAAGCAAAAACCTCGTGGGCTTATGCCCACTTCACTCTAACTTCATCCCCTAATAAAAAATACCGCACTTTCATGCGGTATTCACAAAATTAATGACTACTTAATACTTGCGCAGGTTGTAATTTAGCGGCTCGGCTTGCTGGATAAAGGCTTGCCATTAAACTCAAGGCAAGTGCAGCGATTAAAACCATCAAAACATCCAACCAATGTAACTCGCTTGGCAAGAAATCCACAAAATACACATCTCCCGATAATAATTTCTTACCGATAATCCACTCAATACATTGAATGAAAGTTGTGAGATTTAATGCAAGTATAATGCCTAACACAATTCCAATTAAACAACCTTTCATTCCTGCCTGTAAGCCATACCAAATAAAAATACGTTTAATAAACGCATTATTCGCTCCAAGCGTGCGCATAATGGCTATATCGCCTTGCTTATCTTTTACTGCCATAATCAGCGTAGAAACAATATTAAAACACGCAACACCGATCACAAGCACCATTGCGATATACATTACGGTTCTAATAAGCTGAATATCGCGATACATATAACCAAATTTACTAATCCAATTTTGCATATATAGCATCTGCGGATAATCATTAAGCATTGATAAATCCAGATTTCTCACAGAAAAAGGATCATCTAATTTCAATTCAACACCTGTAATTTGATCAGGTTGATAAGTCAAAAAGGTTTGTGCTTGAGCAAGCGGCAATAAGGCATAACTATAATCAAGCTGACCATCTAAGCGTAAAATAGCGGTAATTTGCACTGGCTCACGAGTTGGTTGAGCAAATTGTTCATCGCCATTTTGCTGAGAAATAAGCAAGGTAATCCAATCCCCTACTTTTACATCAAGTTCTTTAGCGATACCCGATCCCAAGACCAATCCGCCTTCTTTCTCAAATTTGTTCCAACCTTGCTCTTGTACAAAATTGCCAATTGAACTTACCTTATCTTCTGCTTGTTTTTCAACACCTTTGACCTGAACAACTTTCAATTTTGAGCCATTTTCTACCAATGCCGTAAAGCTAACAAAAGGAGAGATTCCTTTAATTTGTGGATTTTGTTGTAGGCGTTTTTCTAAATTTTGCCAATGATGAATTGTGGGATCTTTCGCTTGATGCGCAGAAAAAATCTCAATATGCGGCACGACTGCCAAAATCCGTTGATTAAGCTCACGCTCAAAACCATTCATCGCACTTAAGCCAACAATTAAAACTGCAACACCCAATGCAATACCAATTGCAGAGAATTTTGCAATTAACGCGACTAAAGGATTTTTTTGTTTGCCACGTTGATAACGCCAGCTAATAAAAAGCGGCGTATTCATCACGCCCCCTCCTTCAAAAGACCATCTTGCATAACTAAACGGCGTGATAATTTTTCCGCAAGCCCCATATCGTGAGTGACTAATAAAAAGGCGATATTTTGTTCTTGATTAAGTTGTTGAATCAGCTCAAAAATACTTTCAGTGGTCTTGTGATCGAGATTTCCTGTGGGTTCATCCGCTAAAACTAACGATGGATTATTCACTAAAGCACGCGCAATCGCCACACGCTGACGTTCCCCACCAGAAAGCGCAGAAGGACGATGGGTAATTCTATGGCTTAATCCCACCGCACTTAGCATTTTTTCAGTGCGATCTTTCGCTTCAGTTTTATTTTGATGACCAATCAACATCGGCATCATCACATTTTCAAGTGCGGTAAAATCCGCCATTAAATGATGGAATTGGTACACAAATCCTAAATAACGATTACGCAAAGCAGCTAATTCATTAGCCGATGCTTTTTGCAAGGATTGTCCATTAATAAACACTTCCCCACTACTTGGCTGATCAAGTCCCCCTAAAGTATGTAATAAAGTACTTTTCCCTGAACCTGAACTCCCCACAATCGCAACCAACTCTGCAGGTTCCATAGAAAAAGAAACGCCTTTTAACACTTGCGTTTGATTTTCGCCCTCTTGATAAAATTTATTGATATTTTCGCATTTTAATAAATAGTTGTTCATTTTTTACTCGTTTTAACCGCACTTTAGCGGCAGATAATCCCATCAAAAACTTGCGCGAGTCTATCACACTTTTCCTTGAGCTTAAATTTCAATACACCCAAAGTATTCAAATCCTGTTTCAGGAAAATGTTTTTCAAGATAACGTTTTAAATAGCGTTGGGTTTCTTGACTAATAATAGGATCATATTCTGGGTAACCGTTATACATTACACTTAATACTGAAATACCTCGAGTACGACAAGCCTCTAAACTTAATAATGTATGGTTTATACTGCCTAGTTTTCCCGATGTCACTAAAATTAAAGGGTAATTATTTAACTGGATATAATCCAACGTCGTCTCTTCTTCACAATAAGGTACCATTAAGCCACCAGCCCCCTCCAATAGTACATAATCATATTTTTCTGCCAAAAGTGCGGTAGATTTTTCAATGATTTTTGCTTCAATTTTTCTACTTTCTCGCTTCGCAGCTAAATGTGGCGAACAAGGATATTCAAAAACATAAGGGCAGGTTTTGCCTTGTAAATCTTCTTCCGTTAAATCAATTCCTTGAATCTTTCGATGCACAAGCAAATCATCAGCGATATTTTTACAACCTGTTTGAATCATTTTTTGTGTAATCACGGAAAAGCCTTGTTCCATCAACTTTTTAGCATAAATGCCTGTGGAGATCGTTTTCCCCACATCAGTATCAATACCCGATATAAAAATAACTTTGCCCATAAGCTGCCTTATTGCCTGCCCGCCGCAGAGTAGCGCGCGATAAAAAATAACGGATGATAAGTCAGGTGCACTGTGCCCGACGGCATACTGAACGCCGACAAGTAATCGCCAATAAATCCATTGAGATTTTTTCTTGTCCAATTTTTTTGGTTCGTGGCTGTTACGCCTGTATATTTAAGGTGTTTGAGTACATCTAACGGCGTATCAAAGTCTAGTATTACCTTAAAATCCTCACACCATAAAAGCTCAAAATCTTTGGCTAACCAAGTCTGCCATTGGGATAAAGTCGGGTAATTTAAGCCTATATTTGTAATTTGGCGGACTTCTTTTAAATTGTCTTTGCCAAAGATTGCAACCGCCAATAATCCGTTTGCTTTCAAGCCTGTTTTGCAATGGGCGATAAAAGCGTCGGGTTGATGAAACCATTGCACGGCAGATGCGCTTGCGATTAAGTCAAATTGTCGTTGAAAAGGAAAGTTTTCCGCATCGCCGCAATAAAAATCAAAGGATTGCGGCAGTTTTTCAGCCAGTTGGGGCTGCACATCGCACAAATCATTAAATAACCAATAATTCGCTGAAATCTGTTTTTGCAGCAAGGCACTCAACATTCCTGAGCCGCAGCCCAATTCCAACACGTTTTCCAATGGCATATCCGGCAAATAATCTTGCAAATGCGCCATTAGATTAATCGTCATTTTTTGTTGGATTAAGGCGTGCCGGTCATAATCGTTTAATGCTTTTTGGAAAGCCTGCCGAATGCGCGATTTATTTATGGCAGTCAGTGATTCCATAGTGCCGACCAATGGGTGAATCTTGAAAACAGGTAATGTCCGCCGTCAATTTCCCGAACGGTGCAACGCGCTGTCCAATATCGGTACTGATTGGCAGGCATAAAAATTTTATCGCCCGATCCGACCAAGGCATTTGTCCAGCGAATCAAATCTGCGCGCCTATCTTGCCCGATCATCGCAAAAAGTGCGGTAAGTTCTTGATGAATTTCGTCAAACGGACGGGCGGAAAATTGTTGGTAATCTTCAAAAGATGCTTTATCGCCACACATTCTGCGTTCAAATTTTAAACGAGTATTTCCCGTGAGGTTCTCCAATGTGCCTTTAAAAACGGCGAAAGGGATACCGAAATTATCATCGCAAGGCAAACCTGTGCCATTCACTGCCGTTGCGGATTTTAATCTTATTCCTTGCAATGCCCTCTCTGCCGCCCAAACGCCCATTGACCACGCCACCAAACGGATGTGCCGATAGGCGGAAAAATCAAAATCCAAATTTAAATCTTGATAATCATAGCAAATCAATAAATCGTGATTTTCCGGCAAAATCAAATGATTTACAGCATCGGGCGGCGTTCCCCAACCTGCAAAATACAGGATTAAATGTTCGCCTTGATGATTGTAAAATTTTGTTTTCATATCATATCCTTACAGGCACGCCGCAAACTGCCGCACTTCATCCATTGTCATATCTGCCGTCAAAGACAATCGTATTCTGGATGTACCTTTTGGTACTGTCGGTGGTCTGATGGGCAGGCAATAATAACCCTGCCTTTGCAGGTATTCCGCTTTGGCAAGGGTGGCTTCATTCCCGCCTAAAATATAGGGGACGATACAGGTTTGGCTCGGCATTATTTGCGTCCGATGCGCCACTTCCCGCCGTAAAAATGCGCTTAACTGCTCAAGATGGCTTCTTTCTTTTGAGAATTGCGGCAATCGTTCAAAAATAAAATAAGTCCAAGCCACATTAAACGGCGGCAATGCGGTTGAAAAAATCAATGGGCGCATTTGATTAATCAAACATTCTTTCAATACTTGGTTGCAGACGGCATACGCCCCCACCGAGGCTAAGGCTTTACCGAAAGTGCCGACCAATAAATCAATCTCGGCAATCAAATTATCCCGTTCGGCAATCCCCAATCCGTTTTGCCCATAAACACCGATTGCGTGGGCTTCATCCACATAAAGATAAGTATTGGGAAACTGTTTTTTTAATTGGACAAGCTGTTTCAAATCCGCCACATCGCCGTCCATACTGAAAACAGATTCGGTAACGATAAAAGTGCGGTCAAATTTTCCGACGTTTTTTTCAAGCAGATTTTTCAAATGTTCATAATCATTATGACGATAACGGAAAAACTCACACCGGCTCAAACGGATGCCGTCAATCATACTGGCGTGAACAAATTTATCTGCCAAAATCAAACTTTTCGTCGTCGTCAAAGCAGGCAAAATACCGAGATTGGCGTGATAGCCGCTGTTGAACAATAACGCGCTTTCCCGTTGGAAACGTTGTGCGACAAGCTCTTCCAAATCGGTATAAATAGGAAAGTTGCCCGTTAATAAACGCGATGAAGAACTGGTAAAAGAGGGAAAATTACCGCCGTATTGCTGCAAAAAAGACCGGCGCAAGTTTTCATCTGATGCCAAACCCAAATAATCATTAGACGACATATTCAGCATTTTGCGGTTTTCCCGCGTAATATACCGCCCTTGATGAATCAAATCCGGAATCGAACGATATTGATTTTGCTCCCTAATCTGTTCCAGTTGCTGTTTAAAAACATCCATTTTTCATCCTAATGTTCATATTCCTGTGTTAAAGCCAGAATCATGCCTTTTGTTAATTTCTGAAGTTCATCATCTTTAATCACAAACGGCGGCATAACATAAACCAATTTTCCGAAAGGTCTAATCCAAACACCTTGTTCCACAAAACGTGGGACTAAAGTTTTCATATTTACCGCACTTTTCATTTCAACCACCCCTATCGCCCCTAATACGCGAACGTCTTTGACATAATCTTTTTCAGCTAAAGGCGAAAGCTGTTGTTTTAAGGAATGCTCAATTCGCTGAATATTTTGCTGCCAAGGGCTTTCTAACAATAAACGGATAGATTCCGCCGCAATCGCACAAGCCAACGGATTTGCCATAAAAGTGGGACCGTGCATAAAGCATTTAGCCGCACCGCTACAAATAATTTGCGCAATTTCAGTGCTCGTAATGGTTGCCGATAAAGTTAAATAACCACCTGTTAAGGCTTTACCGATACACATAATATCTGGCGAAATGCCTGCGTGTTCGGCTGCAAATAATTTTCCTGTTCGACCAAATCCCGTGGCGATTTCATCAAAAATCAGCAAAACGCCATATTGTTTACAAAGTGCTTGCGCTTTCACTAAATAAGTTGGCGAATAAAAATACATACCGCCTGCACCTTGCACAACAGGTTCTAAAATTAGTGCGGCAATTTCATTACCTTTTTCTCGAAGTAAATCAGCTAAAGGTTCAATCGCACAATCATTCCAAGATTCATTAAATGAAATATTAGGTTGAGGAAGAAAATACTGCACGGGCAGGCTTTGATGAAATAAATGATGCATCCCTGTGGTTGGATCACACACTGACATCGCATTCCACGTATCACCGTGATAACCTGAACGAATAGTGGCGAATTTTTGTCGTTGTGCTTCCCCTTTTGCGTGCTGATATTGAATAGCCATTTTCATTGCCACTTCTACCGCAACTGAACCGCTATCGGCAAAAAAGATCTTATCTAATCCATTTGGCAAAATTTGTACTAATAATTGAGCTAATTCCACCGCTGGATCGTGGGTAAATCCACCAAACATAATATGGCTCATTTTTTCCAATTGATTCTGTGCAGCCGCATTTAAGCGTGGATGATTATAACCGTGCAACGCTGCCCACCAAGAAGACATACCATCAATCAAATGACGACCATCTTTTAAGGTTATCATCACGCCATCAGCGCGTTCTACTGCATAAAGCGGCATATCAGAAGAAACTGAAGAATAAGGATGCCAAATATGTTGTGTATCAAAAGCTAAAAGTGATTGTTCATCCATCATTCATTTACCATTAAAACTTATTCATATCGCAAGGCAGCGGCAGGTTCTACTTTCGCCGCACGATAAGCAGGGTAAAGTGTAGAAAGTAAAGAAAGCAACAGGGAAAATACTATGACAAAAATCATTTGAACAAAGGATAACTCTGTCGGTAAAAAAACACCTTGTGGATTTACCGCACTTACAATCTCTGTTAAGTTCAAGGTAACTAAAACACCCAAAATAGCACCTAGCAATGTGCCAACAAATCCCACCAGTAATCCTTGATAAATAAACACTGAACGAACTTGAGATTTTGTTAAGCCCTGAGTTTGCAAGATCGCAATTTCCCCTTGTTTATCCACCACCATCAAACTTAACGAAGTGACAATATTGGAAATCGCAACAACAATGATCAAACTAATCAGCAATCCCATCATATTTTTTTCCATTCTCACTGCTTGGAAAAATTCGCCTTTTTGCACACGCCAATCTGTGATTTTTTGTGTCGGGAAATGTTGTGGGAGTTCTGTAATTTGGAACGGATCATTCAAAAATAAACGATATCCCTGCGCTTGCTGCGGTTGAATACGCATTAAGCGACCAATATCTGTGATATTAGCAAAGGCTTCATAACCCGATGCTTCGCTATAATCATAATAAATATCGCTAACAGTAAACAAACGCTGCATTGGCACCCGACCGAATGGTGTATATTGGCTATTTTCCGTAATCATCAACCGGATTTTATCCCCAATATTCACGCCCAGTTTTTGCGCCAGTTGATCCCCAATGACTAGTTTAAATTCCCCGCTAGGCAAAATTTCATTAAATTTAGTCTGCTCAAAAGATTCAACCAAAGGATCATCAGAAAATGATTGAATACCTATAATTTGTCCTGCACTCACGCCTTTTGTCGTTTGATAAATCACATTTGTTGTATTGATCGGTACGGCTTTTTGGACAAAGTGCGGTAAATTTTCTAGTGTTTTTTCCGTAGAAATAGGCTGATCTTCACTGACAATTGCGTGAGGAATGGAAGATAACACCTGTTGTTTTTGGTAATTCTCTAAACCATTCATCACAGAAAGCACAATGATCAATGCCATAACTCCCAGCACTATCCCCAAACTTGCAAGATTTGTGACTAATCGCCCAAAACGATCCGCACTTTTCGCACGCCAATAACGTAGCGCAATATAAAAGGAAATAGGGAAATTCATTATTTTTGATTTAATTGTTGTACAAATTCTTCGATGTTTTGCATTACTTTGCCAACTAATGTTGTCACTGCACTATCGCTCGCCCAAGCAATATGTGGAGTGATAATTAAATTAGGCATCATTTTTGCGGCTAAAATTAACGGATTATCTTTTTCTGGTGGCTCTTTTACCATTACATCCAAAGCCGCTCCGCCTAAATGCCCCGTTTTTAACGCATCAACTAAGGCAAGTTCATCAATCAAAGGCCCACGCCCTGTATTAATCAAAAATGCACCTTTTTTCATTTTAGATAAGGTTTCTGCATTAATTAAATCCTTTGTTGTTTCCGTTAATGGGCAATGCAACGTCACAATATCCGCTTGTTTTAATACTTCATCAAAGGGCGTATAACCTTCACGGCAAACAGTAGCATCCTTATGTTCTGCATAAAGCACTTTCATTCCTACAGCATTCGCTAAACGCCCCACTTCTGTCCCTAAACAACCTTTACCAAATACGCCCAATGTTGAACCACGCACATCTGTAATGGGATAATCAAAATAACAAAATTGTTTACTTTCCGCCCATTTTGCTTCCCTTTGATCGCGTAACCAACCAGCCAAACTATGTTTTAAAGAAAAAATCAGACCAATTACGTGTTCTGGCACAGTTGTACTGGAATAACCTGTCACATTACGCACAGCAATGCCCATTTCTTCTGCTGCCGCAAGATCAACATTATTTGTACCTGTTGCAGTAATCGCAATCAACTTTAACTTAGGTAATTGTTTTAACGTTTCTCGATCAAAAATAACTTTGCTGGTAATAACAATGTCCGCATCTTTCGCTCGCTCAATGGTTTCTGCAGAAGACGTATGATCATATTCAGTCCAAGTATGTTCAAAACTTGGGCGAGGAATTGAAATATGTTTAGGAATAGCCGTGCTATCTAAAAATACGATTTTCATTAATTGCTCCTTTTTATATACAAAGTGCGGTCAAAATTAACCGCACTTTTGATGAAATTTAAATTGAGGTATCCAATTCTGGGAAAGATTTTACTAAATCGTCAATGGCTTTCATTTGAGACACAAAACCTTCAAGCGCAGAAAGTGGTAACGCTGATGGGCCATCACATTTTGCTTGATTTGGATTTGGATGTGCTTCTAAGAATAAACCTGCAATTCCTACCGCTAAACCTGAACGTGCGAGTTCCGTTACTTGCGCACGACGACCACTTGATGCTGCCCCAAATGGATCACGGCATTGAAGTGAATGGGTTACATCAAAAATAACAGGGCTACCCTTAGAGGCTTTTTTCATGACGCTAAAGCCAAGCATATCCACAATTAAATTATCATACCCAAAATTTGTTCCACGATCACAAAGAATTATTTTATCATTACCACATTCTTCGATTTTTTCCACGATATTACCCATTTGACCAGGGCTTAAAAATTGTGGTTTTTTCACATTAATCACTGCACCTGTTTTTGCCATCGCTTCAACGAGATCTGTTTGACGCGCCAAAAAGGCTGGAAGTTGAATAATATCGACAACATCAGCAACAGGCTGACATTGATAGATTTCGTGTACATCGGTAATAATTTTTACACCAAAGGTCTCTTTCAATTCTTGGAAAATTTTTAAGCCATCTTCCATTCCTGGGCCACGGTAAGAATGAATAGACGAACGATTCGCTTTGTCAAAAGACGCTTTAAATACATAAGGCACGCCAAGTTTCTCTGTCACTTTCACATAAGCTTCGCAGACTTGCATTGCCATATCACGGCTTTCAAGGACATTCATTCCGCCAAAAAGCACGAAAGGTTTGTCATTTGCAACATCAATATTGCCAATTTTTACAATTTTATTTTGCATAAATTTTCCTTAAATCAATGGAGGGGAAAAGTATCTTTATTAATTTCGCCTTTTAGTTCTAAAAGTTGCGTGCGGATAAATGCCGCCGTTGGATCTTTTGGACAATGTTCCACAAAAAATTCTAAATCTTTCAATGCTGAAGGATAAGCCCCCATCTGAGCTAAAACCAAACCGCGATCACGGATATGATAAGGATCTTCATTATTGCCAATCAGTAAATTCTCAATATAACGATATGCCATATCATTATGTTCTTCACGAATTAGTGCATTTTTCACCAGTTGCTCAAAACGAGAATAAAGCAAAGAAAGATCGGCTCTATCAAGTTCCTCGGGTTGAATTTTCACACCAAACCCAAATGAACCTTCATAAAGTTGCTGCAATTTTTCTTGTGAAATATAAGTACCATCCCAAGGATCAATAAAAGCCACTTCATCTTGAACTTCAGCACGTAAAATTAGCTGTGTTGGGAAATTTACTGGATAAATCGGCAAATCTAATGCCTCGGCTAAATAAAGTACCATTGCTCCAAGACTTACAGGCATTCCTTGACGATATTCCAAGACATAGGGCAAATATAAATTACGAGCATAGAAATACGCTTCTGGATCGCAACAAAAGCCCCAATCGCCGTAAAATAGTTGTAGCAAATGATGAATTTGTTTTTCTTTCTGCCAATCTGGCGAAATTTCTTTACGCGCTCGACGTACAAGCCCGCCAATTTTTCCCCGAAGTTGCGCTTCTGATGTACCATCATCTGAGATGGTATTATAAAAATGCACAAATTGATCGTATAACGCACGTCGATAATATTTCATTACTTCTTCCAAAAACCTAAAGTGACACGCTCATTGTCGCCATAATCACGCACGGTTTCAACCATTTCCCAATGATTTTCTTGAAAAATTGACCGCACTTTTTCGCCTTGTTGCCATCCATGCTCAAGTAATAATACGCCATTAGAATTCAAATAACTCGGTGCTGACTCAATAATATAACGTAAATCAGCATAACCCTCATCATTCGCCACTAATGCAGAAAGCGGTTCAAAACGCACATCGCCTTGACGTAAATGTTCATCTTGCGCATCAATATAAGGTGGATTGCTGACAATAAGATCAAATTGCCCTGTTATATTTTCAAACCAACGGCTCTGCAAAAATTGGACATTTAGCTGATTTCTTTCCGCATTAGATTGGGCTAACGCCACAACATCGGGCATAAGATCAACACCAATTATTTCTAATGAAATTTGTCGTTTTTGACAAATAGAGGAAAGCTCCGAGGCTAATGCTAATGCGATAGCGCCTGTGCCTGTTCCAAGATCAAGAATACGAAAGTGCGGTGGATTTTGTTCCAGTTTTTCCAAAGAAATTTGTAATGCCTTTTCCACCAATACTTCTGTATCTGGTCGTGGAATTAAGGTGCTTTTTGAGACATTTAATGGCAATGACCAAAATTCTTTTTCGCCAAGAATGTAGGCAATAGGTTCTCCGTTTAAACGGCGATCTAAAAGTGCGGTCAATTTTAACCGCACTTTTTCATCAATCTCAGTATCATCAAAAGCGAGGATTTGCGTACGCGATTTGCCAGTAGCATGTTGAAGAAGCACAAGTGCATCAATTTTACTATTTTCAGTGGGATTTTTTTGTGCTAAATCCGTGATCGCTTTTGCCAGCCATTCTTTATAATTCATTATTTTTCGTCTTTTAGCACAATCGTGCCAGCCAATAAATCGGTTAAAGAACGGCGGTCATCTCGCACCAGTGCAACAATACCGCTAATAATCAACAAGAAACTCGTCCACGCCAATAAAATATCAATAATTTCGCGACCGATGTATTTACCAAATTCAACAGGTTGATTGGTATGATAATTAAATACACGCAAGCCTAACCAGCGTTTTGCCATTGTTTGACCATAGGTTTTCATAAAATATAACTGAAAACCTATATATACCATCGTCCCTAATACACCAGCAAAATCTCCTAAGGCAAAACTGATACCAACCATCAGCGAAAGCACAAGCCCATTAATTATACTGGCAAGCCAACGTTTAAAACGGCTGGCTTGAGTGGGTTGAGATGGCTGGAACGCGGAAGAAAACTCCGCATCTTTTTGATTTTCAATGATCATTGTATTTCCCTGTAAAGTTAAAAAGGACATCTGAAATCAGACGCCCCCTATCATTCATTAATTCTGTTCAGATAATGCCGCCAACTGATCCGCTTGATATTCGGTAATAATCGGCTGAATCAATTCATCAATTTTACCATTCATTACTTCATCTAAACGGTAAATAGTGAGATTAATACGATGATCAGTCACTCGACCTTGCGGATAATTATATGTACGAATTTTATCAGAACGATCGCCCGAACCTAACAAGTTACGGCGCGTATCTGCTTGCTCTTGCGCAAGTTTTTCCTGTTCTTGTTGAACTAAACGAGATGCCAAAACAGATAAAGCCTTTGCTTTGTTTTTATGTTGTGAACGCTCATCCTGACATTCCACCACCATTCCTGTTGGAATATGCGTAATACGTACAGCAGAATCAGTTTTATTAATGTGCTGACCACCCGCACCAGATGCGCGATAAGTATCAATACGCAAATCCGCAGGATTAATTTCTGGCATTTCAGATTCCGGCAATTCTGGCATTACCGCAACGGTACAAGCAGAAGTGTGGATACGCCCTTGTGATTCTGTTTTTGGTACACGTTGCACACGATGACCGCCAGACTCAAACTTCAACTGACCATACACGCCTTCTCCGCTCACTAAAACAATAATTTCTTTAAATCCGCCCTGCTCACTTTCACTTTCACTTAATACTTCCATACGCCAGCGTTTACTTTCCGCATAACGGCTATACATACGGAATAAATCTCCCGCAAAAATGCCTGCTTCATCGCCGCCTGTTCCCGCACGAATTTCTAAATAACAGTTATATTCATCATTCGGATCTTTTGGCAGTAAAAGAATTTGAAGTTGCTGTTCCACTTCTTCAATTTCCGCTTTGGATTCTTCAATTTCCATTTCTGCCATTTCTTTCATTTCAGGATCGTCGAGCAATATTTCAGCCTCTTCAATATTTTGATTTAATTGTGTCCAACGATTAAAACATTTCACCACTTCTTCAAGTTGAGAATATTCTTTAGAATACGCTCGGAATTTATCCTGATCACTAATCACAGAAACATCGCCCAATAAGGCTTCTAGCTCTTCATAACGTTCTTTTAAACTTTCTAATTTTGCAATAATGGAATCTTTCATCATTTATAAGTCACCGAAAATAAAATCGGCGTATTCTAGCCGATTTTAGGGAAAATTGACAGTGAAAAGGAGATTAAGAATTTCAGACGCTTTATTTGTGATTTACTCACTATTTATTGGTGTCTTGTTTTTGATTGAGTTCTCGATATTTATCACACCCTTCTTGACTGCGTAAATCACAAGCATCGCCAAAGTATTTTTTTGCTTTGGATTTATCTTTTTCTAACTCGCCTAGCTTAATTAACACTTTCGGATCTTTACCTGTTCTGGGTAATATTGGGTAAAATACACAGCTCCGCCACCAATCACCTCCAATAATAAAACGGCTAAGGTTAATTTTTTCTTCATTATTTTTATCCTTATTGGACTTATAATTAAATAAAACACAATTTTTACTCGCCAATATAAGCTGTAAACGTGTTATTACATCTCCCCTCTATTCAACTTACCGTAAAACTCACAACCTTGTTGATCGCCATTATCACAAGCCTTACCAAGCCATTCTTTAGCTAAAGATTTATTTACTTGAACTCCTTTTCCAAACCAATATAGTCCCCCCACTATAAATTGAGCCTTTGCATTCCCTTGCTCCGCCGCTTTGCTAAACCATTTCATTGCTTCAAAATCATCTTGTTTAACGCCTCTCCCCTCGAAATACATATTGCCCAAACTAGCTTGAGCAATTGCATCCCCCTGAGCCGCCGCTTTGCTAAACCATTTCACGGCTTCAAAATCATCTTGTTTGACGCCACGCCCGTTGTAATACATACTTCCCAAATTAGCTTGAGCCATTGCATTCCCCTGCTCCGCCGCTTTGCTAACCCATTTCACGGCTTCAAAATCATCTTGTTTGACACCACGCCCGTTGTAATACATACTGCCCAAATTAGCTTGAGCCGTTGCATTCCCCTGCTCCGCCGCTTTGCGATACCATTTCACCGCTTCAAAATCATCTTGTTTGATACCTCTTCCCTCGGAATACATAATCCCCAAAATATCTTGAGACATTGCATTCCCCTGCTCCGCCGCTTTGCTAAACCATTTCATTGCTTCAAAATCATCTTGTTTAACGCCTCTCCCCTCGAAATACATCTTGCCCAAACTAGCTTGAGCAATTGCATCCCCCTGAGCCGCCGCTTTGCTAAACCATTTCACGGCTTCAAAATCATCTTGTTTGACGCCACGCCCGTTGTAATACATACTGCCCAAATTAGCTTGAGCCATTGCATTCCCCTGCTCCGCCGCTTTACGATACCATTTTACCGCTTCAAAATAATCTTGTTTTACGCCTTGTCCTTTGCTATACATCACGCCCAAATTATATTGAGCACTAGCATTCCCCTGCTCTGCCAAAGGCAGCCAAAGTTTAAAGGCCATTTAATAATCCTCTCTCGTAGCGGCTTCAAAACCTTGTTGAAATTGTTGCTCGAGCGTATCCGCCCAAGCAGTAGAATGAAAAGAAGCAAGTGAAAAGCCAAGAATAGCAGTAGTAATAAGTGTTTTTGAGAACTTCATAAAATCGTCCATTTATTAATCAATAATTGAAATAACCAAACATTTTTTTGTTTAGCAAGATGTTTTGTTGTACTCTCTGTAAAGAGAGTACAACACCCAGTATACTGGGTGTAAAATGATTAAAAATTGAACTATTTAATTAAGGGGAAATTGGGGGGGATTAAGACTGAAAAAAGTGAGCAATCTTGCTCACTTTCAGCTATTAAATACGCGCGACATCAAACTTCGCCAAATCAATTTCATCTTCTGTGCCATAAAACATAGCAAGAGCATGGCGTAGCGTTTCAGCTCGTTTTGGTAAACCTTTTCCTACATAGGTTTTCACTTGCTCATACACGGCTTGTTTAAAAGGCTGTGTATCGCCTGGATTTCCATTCAAATTATCCGCACTGGCAAAATAACGAAAACCTGCCGCCGTCGCCAAAATCCACTCTAATGCTTGCGGTTTAACTTCAACTTTTTCAAAGTCACGTTGGCGTTCTTCTGAACGTCCATCTGGCTCATACCAATAACCAAAATCTTCTAGTTTACGACGTTCTTTGCCTGCTACTAACCAATGGGCAATTTCGTGCAATGCACTGCTGTAAAAGCCTCGCGCAAAATAAATCGCGTTATAAGGCACTTCATCATTTGCGGGTAAATAAATGGGCTCATCACCGCCTTTGACTAAGCGAGTGTTGTATTCATCTTCAAAACATTGATTAAAAATCGCAATAATATCTTCTAATTTATGTTCCATGGTATCACTCCTAAAAAACCGTGAGATTATATCACCAGAGGCTCATTTGTTCTTGTTTATTTTCTTCGGGTAAATTGACATGTAGCCCAATTAAACGAATCGATCGCCCTTTTGCTCGCATAAAAATTTGGGGAAATAATTGCTGAAAACTCTCCAAAGAAAGTGGCAAACCAGTTTTCTCTAAAGTAGTTACTTGAAAATCTTCAAATTTAAGCTTTATGCCAATTTTACGGAATGAAGATAACAGTATATTAGGGCTAACACGTTCAAGGCGACGAATTAGCTCTTGATAAAGATTATTCAATAAGGCTGAAGCTTGCTCAATTGTGTGAATATTTTCAATCAACGTCTGTTCTACGCCAACTGATTTACGTTCACGATGGGCTTGTACTTCATGATCATCAATGCCATGACTAAAATCCCAAATACGTTTACCCGCCTTACCAAATTGGTTTAATAAGACGATTTGATCAAAGTTTTGAATGTCAGCACAAGTTTCTAATCCCATATCAAGTAATCGTTGTGATGTCACTTTACCCACACCAGGAATTTTATTTAAAGATAAGGTTTTAATAAATTCCTCGACTTCATTCGGCTTAATCACAAATTGCCCATTAGGTTTGTTCATATCCGAAGCAATTTTGGCAAGGAATTTTAAAGGCGCAATACCCGCTGAAGCCGTTAATTTCAATTCATCAAAAATAGCTTGGCGGATTTCTTGTGCGATCCAAGTCGCTGAGCCAGAACATTTTTGGCAGTGTGTGACATCTAAATAAGCTTCATCTAAAGAAAGTGGTTCTATAATATCGGTATAACGCTGGAAGATTTGATGAATTTGTGCCGAAACTTGTTTATACAACGTCATATTCACAGGCACAAGAATAAGATTAGGACACTTTTTTATGGCTTGAGCTGTTGGCATTGCACTATGCAAACCAAATTTTCTTGCCTCATAATTACAAGTTGTTAATACACCACGCTGACGAGAAGAACCACCCACAGCAACAGGCTTTCCCAGCAAATTAGGATTTTCACGAATCTCAATTGATGCGTAAAAACAATCCATATCAATGTGAATAATTTTTTTATCTTGTAGCATAAAAAGTGCGGTTAAATATTTTCTAATATTAATCAAGCAAATAACTGTTTAAATATACATTAAATTTAATAACCTAGCAATTTAATATTTTATAAAATAGTGTAAATTATCTTTTAACACATAGAGAAAAATCGTATTTCTCTAAAATTTATAATCTAACAATATCTTCAAAAATATTGTATTTTCTTTTTATTCCAAACTTAAACTTAACAGCGCAGCGAAAAATACACCAATCGTTACACTTAACCCAAAAGAAGATACTGCAGGTGTAGAACTAAAAGCTAATAAACCAAATGAAATAAGTGTTGTCATTGCTGCAAGTGTAATCGCAATGTGTTTTGTAGATTTTTGTTCCTGAATAGATTGCATATAGGCAACATAATCAATACCTATCGCAGATACAAGCAGTAATCCAAACATGGCAAATAATGTTATCGGAAGTCCTAACCAACCAAACATTGCTATTGTGCCAGCGATTGCAATAGAGGGAATACATAGAAGACGAATGGTTTTTGGGGCACCAAAGCATCGCCATAAAAATAACCCAGCAATAGCAAATGAAAGTATTTTTAACCAAGCAGCTTTATTTCTTGTTTGCTGAAAAGCATCGTTCAAATAAGCTCTTTTATCTTGCCAAAAAATATCTACACCATTTGCTAAAGCGCGCATCTGTACTTGATCTTTAGCATTGATTACCTTAACTAAACTGGCGACTTGACTATTCAAATTACCTAAATATAACGTGTTCCATCCTTGACCTAATGAAGTATTTAATGCTGTTTTTAGGCTTACTGGCTGAATTTTTTTAAGTTCATCAAATGCAGCTAAAATATATTCATTTGGCACGCCTAATTCATCTAAAGCACGATAATCATTTGGTTGAATTTTATCAGTAATTTGCAAATAAAATGCTTGTTGCATTTTTTCTGACATTATCCATTGACTCAACGCTTGATGTGGTTGTCCAAGTTTAGTTAATTGTGCTGATAATACTCGTTCTTTTTCTAACAAATCATCATCATTTTTAGCCGTTACTAGGAAATACTGACTGCCTAAATCAATCCCTGTTAATTCACCAATTTTTTGTGCATCAGCGAGCATAGCTTTAGGCAAATTAATCCATTGACGAATATCATCTTGCCATTTTGATTGATAAATACCCGTTGCTATAAATAGCCCCGCTATAACATACAATATGGGATGTTTTAAGCGAATTTTTGAAAAAAGCAATACTGGAAGACGCACTGTCAGTGGAGGTTGTTTAATAAGTAAGGGTAAAAATAATCTGGTCGTTAGCAACGCCACGATAAGGGCGGTAGCAGAAAACAAAGCTGTTTGTTTTAATATAGGTAAATCAGTGAACCATAGCAAACCATAACCTAATAATGTGATAGATAATGTAATCAGAAAAGTGGATTGATGTGCTTGCATAGCTTTTTCTGAATGCCAATTTGTACTTTGAATGGAAGATGCATACCAATGTAAGGGAAAATCAATCAATACTCCCACAAGGCTTGTTCCTATAACTAAAGTCAGAATATGGATCTTACCAAGTACTAAAATAGTAAAGACTGAACCAATAAGCATCCCCAATACAATCGGTAAAAAAAGCCATAAAATGTGTAATGTTCGAAAAACACTCAGAAGCAAAAGTAAAGTTAATCCAATACCAATTATACTCATCCAAGTACTTTCTTTTTCTGCTTGTTGCTTTGAATGTGCAGAAAAAAGTAAGGCACCTGTTGAAATAAAATCAGCATGGGAGTGTTGAGCGATTGCTTTACTCTGTGTAATTAATGTAGGAATATCTTGGGAAACATTCATCATTTCGCGCTGTTTTAATTGACCATTTAACAAAACCCAAGTTTTTCCAGCGTTTTCAGTATAAATAAAACCATTTTCTGCATCCCACTGCATATGGCTTAATTTTTGTGATTGAGGTAGTACAAAACGACCAAAACCAAGCCAATCTTGCTCTAAAGGTAATAAATTAGTTTTTATAAAGGGATTAGCTAATTGTTGTGCATAAACTTGAAAATAATTACTTGATTGAGTAAGTAATATCTGTCGAATAGACTCAGGTAACACAGCAAATTTCACACGTTGAATATCTGCTTGTAATGCTAATAAATCGGGCTGAATTTTACTATTAATCTGTGAAAATTGACTACTTTCTTGCCATAACTTTGTTATTTCATTCGCTAAGTGATAAGCCGTTGTTGGCTCTTGATGGCCAATAAGCGCGACAATATTTTGATTAAGCAATGTTTCTTGTCGTTTATCCGCATAAATTTGAATACTTGACCAGCTTGTTTCTGTAGGTAGCAATGTTCTAAGATCGGTTTCTAGCCATTTTTCCTGTGAAAATGATGAAAAAAACAAAATGAAAATACCGCCCAAAAGAGCGGTATAAAATAAACGAATTAAATTCAATCGTTTCATTTAAGCATTCCAAAACTTATTGAGTAAAATCAACCAAAGGTTGGTTTATTTTTAATTGGCTAAATTGAATCAAAGTACGATCACCTTGTACTTCTGACAGCTCTATCTCCTTTACTAAATGATCGCCTTGTAATTGAATAGATTGAAAAATCTGTTTCATAATCAATGTGCGAGGAAGTAATTTTAAACGCCATTGTTTTTCTGTTCCAGTTAAAATTATTTCAAAGTGTTGAGATAATCCTGATACATCCCCTGTCAGCAAATTAAGGAAAAGAGCTATTTGTTCTGATTGTCCAAATTTTTGAGAATTAACCCAATAAACGCCATTCCACTGTTGGATCCCTTCAGATGATACCTTCAACCTGCTAACAAAGGGTTTTTGCATTTGCCAAAGTAATCCTTTGTTTTTTACTAACGAAAATTGACCACTTGTCGTAATGGGTTTTACCAATGATTTTAAAAAACGCTGTTGCACAAAATTTCCTTGAACATTTTCAGGTTTTTGTAACATTTGAACGAGCTCAACCTCAGAAAATGCCATCGCAGCAGAACTGATAAATAACAACGCCAAACATAAGTATTTTTTCATCTTTTTTCCTTATCGAGGTTGAAAGGTCATATAACTTTCAACTGCTTTTCTAAATGAAAGAGGCGTTTGAAATTGAGTTTCTCGGGTATTAATATCTACAGCCATTTGTGTTGTACTTCCTTTCGTTAATCTTTCACCCGTTGCAATATCAATGATCGTATAATCAAAACGTGCACAACTTTCATATTCAACTAATTGTAATTGAACACAGATTTTCTGCCGGAATAAAGCAGGCCTTATGTATTTCAAATTTAATTGAACAATAGGCCAACCATAGCCATTTTTTCGCATTACGTCATAAGTATAATTAATTCGCTCAAGAAAGGCGCAGCGAGCAAGCTCCAAATATTTTACATAATGTCCATGCCACATAATATTCATTGAATCTACATCAAAAAAAGGAATTTCATACTCAGACTCATCATAACAATAAACATGTTTTTTTAATTTCATAATAAATAGGCGATAAATAAAATTATCGCCCATTCTACAAAATTTCTTCTATGATGTCTTTATTTTACAATATCGCCTTTTAATGCCACACCACTTATTAAATTACCTGCATGACATTCATATTGAGTAGCACTTTTGAACTCATTTTTCTTATAATAGCTAACCAAGTTACCAACTTTTGTTGCCCCTTCTTTTACTGCTCTTTCTTGGAATTTTTTTACAGCAGACAAAAATGCCCAACGACATGAAGCTTCGTCAGATTTGTTTGCTGAATTAGTTTTAGGATTGGTCGTAATCCCAGCTTTAATCACTTTGCCAGGTGCTGGCTTTGCAAAATAAAGCTTAATCTTTGGATCCAGGGCTTCCTTAGCTTCTGCCGAATTTAACGCATCTTGAATAGAATAATATTGTGTTGTATTACGAGGAGCACAGGCGGCTAACATAGCAGCTGTGATCCCTACACCAATAACTTTTATTAATTTCATAGAAAACTCCTTAGTTATAGAAATTGCCCTCTTATAGCATAGTTTAATCAGAATAACTATGCCAAAAATCATAAAAATTAAACCATTGCAATGGATTTTCAGCACACTCTTTAGCTAAAACATCAGCATACCGTTGCATAGCAACGTAAATATTTTCTTGACGGACATTCCCTCTCCCCGTAATAGGTGGAGAAAAATGACGAAGCTTTAAGCGATAGCGACCATTTTCTTTGATACTGAAAATTGTATTAATTGGTGCTTTTAATAAACTTGCTAATAACCAAGCGCCCTCAGGAAAATCAGCAGACTTACCAAGAAAATCCACTTTTTGTATTCTATCGCCTCGAATAGGCACACGATCTGCTGCAATAGCAATCCATTCTCCTCGCTCAAGGCACTCACTTAATTCAAGCATCTTTTCTGCATTCAGATCTTCTACTTGAATCAATGGTAATGCCCCTGCTCCCGCCTCGTATAAAGCATGATTAAAAACTTCAGCATTTTTGCTATGTACTAATGTATTTAATTTAAACTCTTTGTGATATTCATTATTAGATAAAGCACGACAAATTTCTATATTACCAAAATGAGAACACAACAATATTTGTCCTCGCCCTCCTGCATCAATTTCAGCATAAAGGTTTTCAGAATCATCAATAACTAGATCATCATAACAAATTTGGCGTTGCCAAACGGCAAAACGATCAGTAATAGCTTCACCAAAAGATAAAAATTGCCGAAAAATAGGTGCGAAACCTAACTGAATATGAGGGAAATGTGCGGTCAAATTTTGCTGATATTCTGCAATATTTTTACGCCCATGACGAGAAGTCAGGTAAAAATATAAAACAACCCAGAAAGTAAAAAAACGGATCAACCATAGTGGACAATATTGTACCACCCAACGAGTAATACTTAAAAAAAACCTTGAGCCTCTCTCTTTCTGCTTAGCCCAATGCTGTTCATTTTTTTTTGAAATCACTAAATTTTCCCAGTCACAACACGTTTCAGCATCCCGAAAAATAGCTTCGCATGCATTTTACTAATCAGCCAATTATCAACCCAACCACGAAAATGTGAAATACCGTTTTGTTCATATTTTATAGGGGTTGCAATCCAAACTATTGGTATACGTTCCCAGTGGCAATGTACTAAAATCTCAATGTCGAAATCCATACGCTCGCCTAAATTAACCTGCTCAATAATCGTAACAACCGACTCTAAGGGATATAAACGGAAACCGCACATTCCATCTTCAATAGCTAAAGAACAAGTGTTAATGGCAATCCAAAAATTCGTAATTTTACGGCCATACAAACGAGACTTAGGGGCATCATCACCATAAATAGGTTTTCCACAAATTACTGCATTTGGATATTGTTGTGCTTTCACTAACATTTTTTGAATATCCTCAAGATGATGCTGTCCATCAGCATCAACTTGTACAGCATGACTAAATCTCTCTGATTTCGCAGCTTTTAATCCTGTTTTTACCGCGGCTCCTTTTCCCCCATTTTTAGAACGATAAATAACAGAGACATTTGGCAATATCGCTAATGTTTCAAGCACACTTTTTTGCTCTTTTTGCGAGGCATCATCGACGACAATAACGGGCAAACCAAGAGCTAATAAATCTTGCACAACCTGTGTCACTGTACTGGAATGATTGTAGTGTGGAACTAACGCAACGGGATTAAACATTATTTTCACCTTAACAAAGTCTTTCAATAATAAGACCACTTGCACAGAGGCTTTCTGCATTTCTAAGGGTAAATTTCATACGATGTTTATCCTGATCCCAAATTAGAGTTAATTCAACATAATCATTTGGGCGAAGAAAGGCTTGATATTTCAAATTATCGATTCTTTCTATTTCAAAATTTCGCCCTAAAAATTCTTGTGACTTTTCTACCGCCCACTGTAATTCTACAACTCCAGGAACAAGTGGAAAATTTGAAAAATGTCCTTTGAAATAAATTAAATCCAGAGGCACAACACCTTTAAAGGTTATTGAATTATCTTCAGTTTGACTCTCATACCAAATTGGCTCTCTTAATTCGTTATAACAAACAGCTTCAAAGTCACTACGTTGTATTTTTGACTGCGCACTACGAGGCAGTTCTGTCGTGAATCGCCAATAACGAGGATGAGCAAATAACTCATGACTGAGAGATAGATTTAATTTTAATCCTTCAATAAGTGCCTTACGTCCATTTTCACGAATGAATGAAATTCCTATTTCATTTAAAGCTAACCATGCCACAATTCGTTGTTTTTCAGGATGTTGTGCAACATATGCATCCATTATCCATTCACTACGCTGTAAACACTGCTCTATCGTTACTAACGATAGGCGCTTATCTCCTAACTTAACGATACGATCAATACGTCCTAATAAATAGAATCCCTCTTTATATAAATCTACTGCATCAGCTGTTTGTTCTCGCCCTTCAGTACGACTTGATTCCACCCATAATGCGCCTTCATCATTTATACCAAGTTTTATATCAAATAAAGGTTTCCACAATTGAGTAGGTTGCCGAAAAGCAATACATCCCGTTTCTGTACTACCATATCCTTCCATAACTGGACTATGTGTAGCTTGTTGAATAGCTAAACCTAACTGTTCATCTAAGGCTCCACCAGAAGAAATTATACCTGCAAGATGACAATCTGCCGATTTAAGCATATCTAAATTCATTCTACTAAGTAATGCCGGGCTAGTAATCCATAATGTTTCTATTTCATCTTGACTATTCATAATCAAACGCTCTGGATAAATAACCTGCTCTCTTCCCAATAACCACTGTTTTCCTTGCAATCTATGCCAAAGAGGAATTAAAACACGATAAGTTAAGCCATAAAAATGCTGAATACTGACAGTACCTATAACAGATAAAGTATTTTGTTGGAAAGGTAAAAACTTACCAACCTCAATAGCCTCTCTCCATAAAATATCCGCCGTTTTTACCAAAACTTTAGCTTCCCCACTACTCCCCGAAGTTTTCATACAAATTTTAGCTTGAGAAACAGTAGGATCGAATGGCTGAATTTCTGTAATATGCTGCAAGCAGCCATACTTTTTAAACTTATTATCATCAAGAAATAAGGTCGTGTTATCAGCAATCCATTGCTGATTTTCTACCAGCAAATTTGGTGGTAATAATACAGTGATATTTTCCTGAAAACATGCTATAAGCACACAAGCAAAATTTGCAGCATCTTCAAACCAAAGTCCAATAGAATGAACATCATCTTGCCGAAATTGCTTTGCAATCTGTGCCACTCTCAAAAAAAAATCATCTTCCTCCCAATGAGGATGTATAGCAATTAAATTCTTTTTCATAATCTATTTATATTTAGGGCGAACAATCCATTCAATTAACATAACAGCCCCCATAATAAAATAAGCTACACCGCCCGTATAAAATGCCCAAAGTTCAATCTGTTCAAACAAAATTAAACCACTTGACATCACTATATTCAGAATAAAAACACCACACCAAATTTGCGTTACTTTACGTGTATAAGTAACAGCCTCAAAAGGCAAATTAGGTGTTTGTAAACGGGCTAAACGCTCCACAAAAGTTTGTTTTGCCCATAAACTTCCCCCGAAGGATATCAACATAACACTGTTAATAACAACAGGATACCAATACATAAGATTAAATGTTCTTGTTATCCCTACTAAAAGAAGTAACATTGACATAAAAATAGCAAAAAGCCGTAAAAATTTAACAGCTTGTAGACTTTTAAATAACCATAAAATAGACAAACCAAAAGCAAAATAAGACAAAAATTTTGCTTGTGGCTGGCATAAAATACATAATGGATATGCAATCGAAAGTAATGTTAATAAAGTATTTACGCTTAGTTTAAACATAAAATTCGTCTAACTTTTTTGATCGACAAAGATTTTCAAAGTCTATTTTACTTAATTTAGATTGCGCATTACGCGGTAGCTTATTCGTGAATCGCCAAAAACGAGGAAAAGCCATTTTGTCTTGTGTATGAGCAAGGTGTTGTTTTAACGTTGTAACCAAAACTTTACGACTCTGATGGTAAACAGACATTCCACTTTCAGAAAGTGCCACCCAAGCCACAAGTCTATCAAAATCAGGATGTTTCCCAACAAAAATATCTTCAACCCAATGATGCTGCAATAATGCACTTTCCACACTTAACAGAGAAATACGTTTATCCCCTAATTTTAAGATACGATCTGCTCTTCCTAGCATCTCAAAATATGTTGAATGAAAACAAACGACATCTTCTGTTTGCTCCCTTCCTTTTGCCCACGGAGCTTCAACCCATAATGCTGAACGATCATCAACACCAATCATCACATTTTCCATTGGCTTCCAATGTTGATTACGTTGTTTTGTTGCAATAGCGCCAATTTCAGTGGTGCCATAAAAATCAATAACATCAACATTAGTTGTTGTAAAAATATTCTCTCCTACATCTTCTGAAAGTCTTCCTCCCGCCGATACAATAGCGGTTAAATTCGGAAACTTAAGACGATGCCAATCAATGCTACACAACATTGTCGGACTAGTAATCAACACACTTTTTTCTGCTTGTTTACAGGCTGAAGAAACCATTTCAGGAAAAAATTGTTGTTTACGTTCAATTTGCCACCCCAGTACTAATGGCATCATAATCTGACAAATTAAACCATATAAATGTTGAATACTAACTGTGCTAATTGCGGTATAGCTATTATCTGATGTAAAACCAAACGTTTTCGCACAAGCTTGAGCATTCTGCCAAAGCTGTCCTGCCGTTTTTGTAATAATTTTAGGGCTGCCAGTACTTCCTGAGGTTTTCAATAAAAATTCCGTTTCAGAAATAAAATCCATAAGTGACTTATCTGGAATAATTTTCTCTATATATTCAGTTGCAAAACAATCAAACTGAACGGCATCATCAAGAGGAAACTGAGTATCGGTAAGCCACAAATCAACTAATGATTTGCCCCAAACTAGGTTTTCTTCTGCTAAATTAGGTAAAAAAATCGCACGGACATTAGCGTGCCAACAAGCAAGAAGGGTACAAGCAAGCTTTGCGCCATCTTCGAACCATAATGCAACAGTAGAAATTTTGTGTTGTCTAAATTGGTGTACGATTTGCCAAACTCGCTTTTCAAAATCAACATAGCGCCATACTGGATTTTGAGCGATATAATGAGAAGATAAAAATTGCATAATCTAAATAAGGTAGAAAAATACCTACCATCTAATTACTCCGTATTCTGACTAATTTTTAACACAGCTTGTACGACATCAGCAACTGTACGAACATTACGAAAATCTTCCGCTTGAAGTTTATAACCTGTTTCACGCTTAATATGATCAATTAAATCAATTGCATCAATACTGTCTATTTCCAAATCCTGATATAAATTTGTATCAAGAGTGACCTTATTTGGATCAACCTCAAAAAGTGTTTCTAATGCATTAACCAATACTATTTGAATTTCTTGTTCAGTCATGATTAACCCCTAGTTATTTTGTTCACGAATAAACTTTGCCAGCGTTGCGACAGATTCAAAGTGATCTCTTAATCCTTGCTTTTCACTATCTAATTGCAAATTAAATGCTTTTTGCACAGCAAGCCCCAATTCCAATGCATCTACAGAATCCAAACCTAAACCATCATCGCCAAATAATGGTGCATCCGTTTCTATATCCTCAACAGTCATATCTTCAAGAGCAAGACTATCAATGATCAGCTGTTTTAATTGTTGTTCTAGTTCCATAATGTTTCCTTAAAATTTAATGAGTTTGTGAATTAAATAAATCTTCTAATTGCTTTTTCAAACGACGAGAAGCTATTGGTAGTGGTTTTTCAGATAATAACGCTTTAGGATCAATATCCTCTCCAACTTTGAGCTCATAACAAATTTTATTTGTCGCGATTTTATACCAAGGCTGCCCTTTCTTTAAACTAGGAGGGGTCATCTTTATTATAATAGGTGTAATAAGACTTGAACTACGTAAGCCAATTGACAGAGCTCCTCGATGTAAATTTACGATTCCATCTAAACCTGTTCTCGTTCCTTCTGGAAAAAGTAATAAGGATTCTTCTTGCAAAATTTGATGGCTTTTTTCTAACACTTCCTCACTTTCGCTATTAGGTAAAAAACCACAAGCAATGATAGGAAAAACCATAACTGGATTTTTTAACAAGTCTTTTTTAACAATACAATTCAAACGAGGTACTTTACTAAAAATCAATACAACATCAATTAATGAAGGATGATTCGCCACAACCAATTGACCTTTTCGTCCTAAACGTTCAAATCCCTCATATTTTACTTCTAGCAATCCGGCCCAAATCATATATTTAACGAAGAAAGCCCAAATATTACCCACTAATTGCCGAGCCTTAAATTGTTGTGAAAAATCACCGCACTTTGCACGTTTGACATAAGGATAAAGAATAATTCTATATGCAATCCCAAGTAAACCGAACAAGAAAAAACCGAAAGCTGTACCTATAAAACGGCGTACAAAATCTATTTTTTCTGCCATTTCCAAATTGCTCCTGAACTACTTACAGTATCCCATTCCATTTTTTTTACAAATTGGTTATGAACCCACATCAATGTGCTATCTGATGTAAACAATGAAGATTTACAAACAGTTAATTTTTCTTGATTTATAGTAGAAAGAGCCAAACTGTACTGCTCACCTTTCTCAATAACCATTGCTAATGCATAAGCAAAAGGTTGTCGTTCAACAGGTTGCACATTATAACTTTCTGCGAGTGGATACTCTGACGAGACAACTAATACCCGTTCATATCCATCATTTAACAATAAATAAGCCTCTAATAAAGCCGTTTCAAGATTATCTTGACGAGCCGTAATCGCTATCGTTTCAGTTGTTACTTGACGAAATTCAGACCATTGCCCAACCAACGCATTATGTACTGATAAACTAAATGAGGTGGGTGAAACGTCGCCCTCTGTCAAAAGTTGTTGCCATAAAGCAAAATTACGATTGATCTCGCTATTTCTTGAAGCATACACTACAGGAATGTTACTCTGTTCTTCGGGTACAAGTTCCCAAGCGGCTTCAAAAAACAAACGTGCGAGATCGCTCAAACGACGACGTTTCATTGCAGGTAAAAAAGTGAGTTTAGGCGTAAAATCTTCAAAAGAAGATCTATTTTTATACCAATGCTCGGCACCTAAACGCCAATCATCTTCAGATAACAGTTTATTAGTTACAACTTTCCACTCTACAATGCGAAAAGAAAATTCACACTTTTTATCCATGTCGGCTAATTAATAATTTTTGAACAGCTCTGCGACAATACGATCAGCTTGACCTTGTACACCTTGTGATTTTGACAATGCCTGTTCTTCCGCACTACGTTGTTTATAAACAACTTCACCAATTTTAGTATAATTGTCCCCTTCCAATTCCTGCACTCGAATAGTTGTACGTAATACAACGTCATTACGAGTATTAATAGCGTAATTCAACATATATTTACACGATTCTTTCGGAATACTATTCACATAAACTTGACTTGTAATACCTTTATTTTTCAAGCTGTTTACAATACTTGGTACAAATGATGGCAAACGCGGTTTTTTCGCTTCCTTAATACAAATATGATTTAAATTATCACGTTTTTCTATGGGAATAATCGTCGCAAAGTTATTTGTACATGCACTCACAACCAATACACCTAACATCGCTAATGTTAATTTTTTCATTCTCTAATAATCCTCTATATCATTGCCGTAAAAAATTACGCCAAGTTTACACGATTTTTTCTAAATAACAAATCAAGCTAAAAAACTCATTTTCCTCTAATCACCCACCACTGACTTTCATCGTTTGCTATATCATTAATATCTTCCAACACCCAACCAATCAAAGCAGTTTGATTGGGTTGAATATCTAATTGAGCAAGTTGAAAAAGCTGGGGAAGTTGCAGTTTCTCTAAGGCAAGAAATAAACTCGTGCCTTGTAACTTTAATGTCTTCGCTAATTGGAAAACTGTTGCATTACTTATATTTGCAGCAAAATCTAATGGGCTTGGTACATTCTCCATCATAAGTCCATTAAACATTTTGAAAAATTTACTTGGTGAATTAAATGATGATCCTAAGTAAATACAACTATCTTCAGATAAATAGGACTGTAGTTCTAAAGCACCAAATAAAGCAAGTTGAGTAAATCGACTTAATCGGCGAGCATCGATTCCTTTTATTTTTAAGTGTTGTCGTAACATTTTATCATCAATTGGTTCATGCAATTCAAATTGTGCCACTATTTCCATTTTAGTATCCATCCAATATTGCTACCACCAAAACCTAGAAAATAATTCAAAATTGTTTTAGGTTTATCTAATAAATGTAATTGTGTTAAAAGCCAAGCGGTTTCCATTGCTCCACTAGCCCCAAGCGTATGCCCTAGCACTTTTTTGGGTAACATTAACATATCATCAGAACGAATAAGTGCTAGCTGTTGTAATAACGCATTTTCTTCGCGATCAAATTGCCCTCCCACAAAATGTGGTTTAATAAGATCAATATCTGTGGCGTCTTTATCCGCTTTATTTAAAATCTGCGTTATTAAGTCTTGTAATGATTTATCACTATTATTTGTTAAACTAGCGTTATCGGTCACACTCACTATGGATGAAATTTGACATTCAGATGGCGCATGACTTAATGCAACACATCCTATTCCTTCCCCTAAAATAATACCATCTTTACTCTCAGTTTGAGCCAATAACCCCATTGCTTGAAAATGTTCAAACGTAAGCCGATTGAACATTTCAAAACCAACTACAATCGCTTTGCGACATATTCCTTGCTCAATCATTTTGCTTGCATATCCCATAGCTTGCGCCGATGAAGTACAAGAGGTGGCAATACTTAAAACAGGCGAGCCAAAATATTGTTTAAGCTGTTCCGCAATACTCGTAATATTGGGAACTTCTGGTAAAGATTGGTGATGCTGAAAACGCCATTCACAATCCGCGATCGTATAAGCTGTTGAACCTAGTAAAATAGGGATTTCAGATAACGCTGTCTGTTGCCAACCCGCTTTTTTAATGCATATTTCAATTTGCTGAATAAGTAAATGAACGAGAGCATTTAAACTCAATAATGGCTTATCAAACGCACTAAAATAGGGTAATTCAATCTCTCGTCCCAATTGAAGTGCGGTACGTTTTTGACAATTTTTTGCAGAAATTAAACTGCTTGCTTGAATATAAACCGCCATTATTTCGTGTGTTCCGCACGAATAAATGCCGCTAAATCATGCACATTCATCATATGTTTACGCACTTGACGATCCCCTTGCAAACGTACTTTAAAATGAGCCTGCAGGGCAACTACAATCTGTAAGGCATCAAGAGAATCCAATTGAATACGACTTTGGTCGCCAAAGAGTAGTTCATCATCGTTGATTTCTTCAGGCTCAAAATCATCTTTTTGTGATTCTGTCAAAATCAGCTTTTTTAATTCCAACTCTAATAATTGAGGTGCTAAAGTGAACGTATATTTCATTAAAATCTTACCTGTTTTTTTAATTGTTGTTGATAAATTATTGCAGACAATATCAATGTAATTACACCAAAAAAGCCTAATTTGATTAACTGTGAAGAGATTTGTATCAAATGGTATTGATTCAACAATAAATTTTGAAAGCCTGTTAATGCCCATCCCATCGGTGAAAATTGAGCCACAGTTTGCATCATTTCGGGCATAACATAAGTAGGCACCATAATTCCACCAACCGCAGCCATAATAATAATGCCCCCGCCACCCAACACAACAGCCTGTTCCGTGGTTCGCGCAATGACACTAATCAACAAACCATAACCTAAAGCAGCTAAACTCACACAACTTGATAAAACGGCATAGATAAACCATGAACCATTTAACTCAAAAGCTGGCATACTAAGATGAGGTAACACCCAATAACCCAATACAACCATTCCAATAAATTGACACTGATTAATTAAAAAATAGGGAATTAATTTAGCCAAAATAAGCTTAAATGCCAAAGCTCGAGCCATTCTAAGACGAGTGATAGTATTCGTTTGTCGCTCCATTGCCATTACATTTGAAAGTGGGATCATAATAAAGAACATACCAAAAATTAACCATGCAGGTACACTATGTTGTACTGAATTAGGTTTCTCCACTTCTTTACCTTGACGATTAAGATAGGATTCCTCCCATAAATTTTTATCTAAATAAACCTTAATCTGCTCAAATTTTTTATCTAATTCTTGATTGACTTTTTTCTCTATCGCTTTGATTTGTTTCTGTTTATTATTTTTCAGTGTAATGTGGTTATCTGATAAATATTGTGCTAAACGTAACTGCGTATAATATTTTTGCAATACGCCTTTCACACCTAATAACCATCCTCGATCAACGCTAGGATTAAGCCACAATGCTAGTGGTTTTTCATCTGAAAGTACGGTCGATTTTTCATTAAAATTTGCAATCAATAATTCAAATTTACCGGCTTGTAACTCAGATTGATACTCAGACAGTTGATGAATATCAGCCTGCTGAACATTAAGCTGTTCCGATTTCAGTTTTTGCAATAATTCATCATTTAATGGATTATTGCTGTCAGATAATAATACTATCGGCAAATCTTGACTTAATTCATTGTTATTACTTAATGCTGCCGACATAATCAACATAAACAGAATTGGCATAATAAATAATACTGCCACGCCATGAAGATCTCGACTTAATAGGCGAAGCTCTTTGAGAATTGAAACAATCAGCACGTTTTTGCCACCTGTTTGTCTAAAAAATGCAAGTAAAAATGCTCAAGATTTTGTCCAGCAGACAAAATACCGCTTAATTCCCCTTGATATATTAATTTTCCTTCATTTAATAGCACTAATTTATCACATAACAGCTCAATTTCTTGTAAATAATGAGAGGTATAAATCACTGTGACCCCTTGCTCTTTTAGCATTTTTACACTATCTAAAATAAACTGACGAGATTGGGGATCTATTCCCACAGTAATTTCATCAAGAAAAATGACTTTGGGACGATTAATTAAACCAATCGCAAAATTTAAACGACGTTTCAAACCGCCAGAAAGATGTTTTGCCAATTTGGATTTATATGCTGTCAATCCCGTTTTTTGCAACAATTCTAATAGCCAATTTTTATCAGTGATCTCATAAAGTGCGGCGAAAAATTTCAAATTTTCCCACACGCTTAAAAGTGGGTAAAAAGCAAAATCCTGCGGAACAAGTGAAAATTGGCGACGTTGCTGTTTCGTCAATTTATCAAATGAGATACCTTCAAATAAAACCTTCCCCTGCTGTACCGATTGTAAACCAGTAAGCAACGACATCAACGTGGTTTTTCCCGCACCATTAGGTCCGAGTAAACCAACGGTAGAGCCTTGAGTTATATTGAGATTTATATTATATAAGGCTGGGGTATGAGCATTTGGGTAGAAATGAAAGAGTTCTTTTAATACAATCATTTTAAAGTATAATTCGATAAATAATCTAATAAATATTTTACTTCTATTTTTGTAATATTATCTAAATGGCTATTAGTTTTTACACCAATCAAATTTTTAATAGGATCATATGTTCTATATAATTTTTCAATCCAATTTAAAGAATAATTATGCTTTTCCGCTAAAGAATCTAACTCATAACAAGTTTTACCTTTTGTTCTTGACGCAGTAAAAATGATTTTACATTTATATTTTTCAATTAAAATACTACCAATTCTCTTTTTAATAATGCTCTGGATATCTCCTGCTGTTGAAATACCAATAATAGTATCACTTTCTTGATGTTTAAATAATGCAATAACATCAACACGACTATCATTATACTCATCCACATATCCCATAAATAAAAATTCTGACTTAGTTTTTAACTCTTCAATAAGTTTTTTTAATGTCGTTGTTTTTCCTCGGCCACTAGAACCAAATAGTACGATAATTTGTTTGTTCATATTTTACACTCTTATTTTTATACTAAAATTTCCCAAAGTCCTTGCTCTCTCTCCGCAATACCTCTCAAAAACTCTGCCGTTTCTTTATACCCATCAACACTTGATTTACGACACTGTTTCACACAAAGACTGGCAAATTCTCGCCACAAATCACCTATTTGAGTAAGCTGTTCGGAAGCTTGTTTAAATTTTGGTTCTTGGCAAATCTCTGCAGCTTGTTCCAAGAAATAAGCGTAAATATAGCGGAAACCTGCCCCACCAGTGCCAATTTCTTCTTGCATCCGCACAATATGCCCTAAATAAAGCTTTTTAAATTTTTCACTTTTTTTACAAAAGGCTAATTTTTCAATAGATTTTGCTATCAAGCGAATGCCTTTTACGCCAACAAATGGCAAGGGCGTAAGCATCTGTTTGGCTTGTTTGCGAATTGCTTTACGTAACATTGAAGACAGATCAAGTGCGGTCTGATTTGGCAATGTTTCTAAATAATACATCAATCCTTTTGCCGCCAACGCACCTTTCGCAAATCGTGCTTTTTGCAAATCCTCTTCCGCACAACGTTGTACTGTTTCAAAAACAGGATCACTGATTAAGTAATCACATTGTTCTTTACCATAGACCAGCAGATTATGCGCATTAAAATGGAAACGCATTTCAGGCGGAAAGTAAGGAAGCCAAAAAACAGAAGTTTGCAAACCGACAAGTTTTCCTTGATTTAAGGCTTCGTCAAGTGCCTTTTGCCCTTCTATTTCAGAAGAAAACTTCTGAATTTTTAACCGCACTTTTAACAATTTAGCCACTTTGGTAATAATCGACTTCGGTGGCATCCGATAAGAAATTAACGGCATACCACTAATTTTGATAATCGGCAGATAAACAAAGGTTAAAGCAGAGGCCAACCCGAAAACCATTGCTTCGTTAAAATCTATACCTTGTGATTTTAATAAAGTAGACATTACCCCAGTTTCACAGTGGGCGGTGTGTTGGTGGTGAAAATTATTCATTTGTAAAATTATCGATACCAAAAACGAATTTATACTGTTCCAGCTTGGCTTTATTTAATTTCTTAAACACTTCTGGATTAAAATGTCTTTTTATCTGCCATTGCCAAAAACCTGTTGCTTGAGCAAGGCTTTGGAGATCATAGCGATTTTTATACATTAAATAGTAAAGTGGCGATTTTTCGCCGTTTTTTACGGCTTGTAAGGCTTCTTGGGCTTGCTGATTAAGCTCTTCTACAGCTTGAGCCGTAGCAAATTCTTCTTCCGCCCAGCCATTAGATTTACCTGCTTCAAACTTTCCATTACGGGTACCGTAAATCACTTTACACTGCCCTTGGAAAATTTTACTCTCATCTTGGGGAATATCATTTATATCCATAATTTTATCAAATATAAGTTTTCTCTTTTATAAAGAGGATATTTAGAAAAGACTTAAACTACTTCTAACAACATAAAGCAACTAGAAAAACGTCCACTTTCTGGCACATAGCATAGGACTTTTTGCCCAGATCGAAGATCAAAAGTGCGGACAAATTCCTCTAAAATAATATAAATAGAAGCTGATCCTGTATTGCCACATTGAGTTAAATTAGTGAACCACTTTTTCTGAGGAATTTCAAAGTTTATGTTTCGTAAGCCCTCAAGCAATCTATTACGGAAAAAGTTTGATGAGTAATGTGGTAACAAATAGTCTATTTCATCGGCTTTTAATTGATATTTTTTCACTATACGAGAAAGAGCTTTTTCTACCGTATATTTCACAATATTTTCATTGAGTAGCTTCACATCTTGCTTAATTGCCATAAAACTTTTTGCATCACGCTCTGTGGCTGAAACTGATTTCCAACTGATAAATTGTTCATTTTGCACTTCGCCACCCGCATACATACACACTGGCATTTCGTTAGCATATGAAACCAAATCAATCCAATGGATTTTAAAACTGAATCCTTGCTCATTAGGTTGGTTAGAAAGCTGTACTGCCCCTGCACCATCAGAAAGCATCCAACGTAAGAAGTCTTTTTCAAAACCAATTTCAGGCTTCGCCTCCTCAAGTTGTTTTTGAGCAACTTCTAATTTGAAATTTTCGCTACGCATAATGGCGGAAGCACATTCACTCGAAACCGCCACTGCACTTTGATGTTCACCTGTTTTCACTGCATTATAGGCATGTTTCATCGCAGCCATACCAGCGACACATACCCCTGCCATTGACATTACTTCCATTGGTGGTGCATTATCTAACAAACCATGAACCATTACGCCTTGACCAGGTAAAATTTGATCGGGATAAGACGTACCTACGGCTAATACGCTGAAATCATTTGCAGAAATACCTAAATTCTTAATTGCTTGAACCGCTAATTCCGTGCTGGTATGCGTTGTTTGACGAGTCGTAGAGTCAATCGCATAGTAACGTTGTTCAATTCCATTTGAACGCAAAATCATTTTACGGACACGAGAAGGCACATCCCCCACCATTCCAAGCACGGCTTCCATTTGCTCATTAGAAACAGGCTTATTCGGCAGGAAAGAAGAAATTTTGTTAATATAAACGTTTTGCATTTTTATTATTTCGTTGTCATTAATAATAGGAAGCTATCATTCCCCTGATGGTTGAGCAAAATATCGTTTCTGCTCATCTAATGTTTTCTGTAATAACGGTTTAAATAATCTCTTTATCACGGAAGAAATCGGCACCACAGTTAAAATCATAGCGATCAAAAAAACAATGTAACCACAAAGCATCATTTTACGAAAACTTGGTGAAATCTTACCGCATTTTAATAATAGCTTTCCCCAAATATGAAAACTTCTTGCCCCTACTTTTTCACTCATCATTAGCTTTTCATCAATTTTTACTGCGCCCATTCCTTGAAAAATTGTTCTATCCAGTGGGTAATTATCATTGAAATACTTCAAAAGCTGTAATCCAAATCGTTGGGTATCTTGTATTTCACTTTCAGCGATACCTGCTGATTGAAAGCCTTTAATTTTTTTCTTGCCTGTTAATAACCAAACTGGCGTAGTAATAAAACTTACCCAATCATTGCACTGATCGATTTTTACAATATTTCCTATCAGTTTTGCCTCACATTGTTTAAGTAAACCTTTCATTTTCTCTTGTGCCTGCAACCACATGTTACGGCAGCCAATCAATGTAATCACAGGCGTATCTTTTAAAATCAACTTCGCCTGTTCACTTTGTAAGAACGCAGTAATCGGTTGATTGGGCGATAAAAACCAAACTGTATAAGCAATAATAATCACATCATACATTTCATGCTGCAATTTTGGCGGAATAATAGGGGCAGGTTTTAAATGCACCGTTTCTGGAAAGGTATTAAAAAATGATAGAAACCGCCATGGAAACCCATAAGCAGTTTCAGGTTGCAACTGGCAATGCTCTACAAAAATGCCAGAATGATTTCTCAGAGGAGAAAGAAAATTTTCTGCTAAATTGGTGAGTTGCCCCGTCTGTGAATAAGAAATTAAAAGCACTTTTTTCATTATTTTCCTTGCCAACGTTTAAAAATCAACGAAGTATTTACCCCACCAAATGCAAAATTATTATTCATCACATAATCAGTATGGATCCTTCTACCATCACCTTGAATATAATCAAGCTGACCACATCGTTCGTCTATATTCTCAAGATTTAACGTTGGAGCAAACCAGCAATCCCTCATCATTTCAATACAAAACCAGCTTTCTAATGCACCACAAGCACCGAGTGTATGTCCAAGATAGCTTTTTTGTGAACTAATTGGTACCCTACCAAACACTGCTTCTGTTGCTTGAGTTTCAGCAATATCGCCTTTTTCTGTTGCTGTACCATGTCCACTCACATAACCGATCTTATCAGCTGAAATCCCCGCATCTTTTAGGGATAGTTCCATACAACGTTGCATTGTTTCTGCTTGTGGCTGAGTCACATGGCTACCATCACTATTAGCACCGTAGCCCACCAATTCGGCAATAATATTAGCACCTCGATTCAAAGCGTGCTCGAGTTCCTCTAAGACAAACATTCCGGCACCCTCACCGATCACTAAACCATCTCTATCTCGATCATAAGGACGGGGAGAGCCTTTAGGATTATCATTATTACGACTCGCAGCATAAAGGCTGTCAAAAACATAAACTTCAGAGGGACAAAATTCTTCTCCTCCGCCAGCCAGCATCATAGGAATCATACCGTATTTAATTGCTTCATATGCATAGCCAATTCCTTGAGAGCCCGATGAACAAGCACTTGAAGTTGGGATAATTCTGCCTTGCAGCCCAAAGAAAATACCGACATTTGCTGCTGTAGTATGAGGCATTGCACGCACATAAGTTGAAGCATTGAAAGTGTCAGATTTTCCCGTCATCAACAGTTCTGCCATATCTCGCACATCTGCAGTTGAACCTGTGCTCGAGCCACTCGCTACTCGCATATTGCCATTTTTGATAAGCGGTGACACTTCACCATCATTTAACAAACCAGCATTGGCTAAGGCTTGTTCTGCTGCATCAACGCATAGCTGAGAAACACGTCCCATTGAGCGAAGTTGTTTACGCGTCCAATGACTGGGGGGATTATAGTTGGGTAAAGGTGCCCCCAATTGCGCTTCAAGTTCAGGGTATTTATCATTCCATCCCATATTCCGAACAGCATTTTGTTTTTGCTCAAAAGCAGACCGCACTTCTGACCATGTACGCCCAAAAGCAGTAATTGCACCAATACCTGTCACTACAACTCGTTTATTTTGCATTATTTTTCTCAATTATTTTATACTAAGACAATCGTGATATTTACCTAATTATCATTAATTAGCAAAGCCCACCATTTACCCCTATCACTTGGCGAGTAATGTATTGTGCTTTATCATCCATTAAAAAGCTAACTGCATGAGCAACTTCTTCTGGAAGCCCCATTCGCTCCATTGGAATAGCCTTTAAAATCTGCTCAAGTGGTAGATTTTCATCAATAATATCTGTATCAATTAAACCTGGAGCTACGCAATTTACAGTAATTTTTCGTTTTGCTAATTCTACAGCAAGTGCTTTTACCGCGCCAATTAAACCCGCTTTTGATGCACTATAATTCACTTGCCCACGATTGCCAATAATGCCAGAAACAGAAGTAATACACACAATTCGCCCAGCCTTGCGGCGACGAATCATTGGCATCATCACAGGATGAAGTACATTATAGAAACCATCTAAATTTGTGCGTAATACTGTATCCCAATCTTTCTCTGATAGTGCAGGGAAAGCATTATCTCGGGTTAAACCTGCATTTAATACCACTCCATAGTAAGCCCCATTTGCTTCCACATCTGTTTCTAAAACTATTTTTGCTTGCTCACGATTGCTTACATCAAATTGTAATACTCTTGCATTTTTTCCGAGATTTTTAATTCTTTGTGCAACTTCTTCAGCCTCTTGTATACGACTTCGGCAATGAATCACAATATCAAAGCCCTTTTGCGCTAATTCAAGGGCAATCGCCTTACCAATACCTCGACTAGATCCGGTGATTAAAATGGTTTTCTTATCTGACATAATTCTTCCTCGCTGTACATTGAGTAATGTTCCTATTCATCAATTTTGAGGCACAAGCCTGTGTCCCTATATATTATTTCGTCACTTTACCATCTTTTGGGCTAAATACATTTAATGCCCCCTCAAGTAAAACCTTACGCGAGTTTTTATCAATTAACTGACAATCAAATACACCAAAACCAGTGGCATCTTGAATAGACATTTTTACTTGAATTTCAAGGATACTCCCTACCTCAATATGAGATTGATGGATATATAATTTGCGCGTACCAAGTAAATAACCTAAACGAACCTCAGCTTGCTTATTTCGTGCTATAACCTGTTCTTGATTATGACACCCAGCCCAAGCAGCTACGCCCTGAGCCATAATTTCAATACCAGCATAAGTTGGCAAAACACCTTGACTTAATAAAATATGATCAGATTTAATTTTTGCTTCACCAATAAGAAAATCAGCTCCGTAATCAATTACTCTATCGACTAAAACCATTTCACCTGATTGGGGAATTAAAGGCGATACATTTTCAATAGGTAAGGTTAATTTCATTGCTCTACCTCACCTAAAATCAGCACGGCATTATTTCCACCGAAAGCAAAAGAACTGCTTGCCCCAATACGCTTTTCATCTTTCCAATAGCTATTTGAATGCGTAATTGAAATAGTTGGGAGAGAATCATCTCGCACGGCATCCCATAATTGAGCTGGCAATTTTCCTATTGGGTTATGATATTTTGAAATTACTGCCCATAAAATTGCAGCTTCCAATGCCCCAGCAGCCCCCAAAGTATGCCCTGTGTAAGCCTTTGTAGTGGTACAAGGAATTTTATTACCAAATACATTAGATACAGCAAGTGTTTCCATTTGATCATTATGAACTGTACCCGTACCATGCAAATTAATCCAACCTATTTTTTCAGGAGAAAGTTCAGCCGATTTTAATGCATCCTCAAAAGCTACAATGGCACCTATACCTTCTGGGTGAGGAGATGACATATGATAAGCATCTGAACTTGAACCATACCCCAACAAGGCAATCGAATGATGATCTATTGCCTCCCTTGTCATCACAAATAAAGCTGCACCCTCGCCAATATTGATACCATTACGGTTGGCTGATAACGGATTAGTACGTTGATGAGATAATACTGAAAGTGAATTAAACCCAGTAATGGTAAGAGGCGAAAGTGTATCAACACCGCCACAAATTACCGCATCACACAGATTAGTTTTCAATAAACGAGCAGCTGAAATAAGTGCTCTAGCCCCCGATGTACATGCGGTTGAAATACCATAGCTCATATTTTGTATTCCATATTGATATGCGACAAAATCAGAGGGGGCTGAGAAATATTGTTGTTGCTGACGAAATGGTATGCACGACCAATCTTGGTGTTCTACTGCATATTTGAATACGGGAATATTCTCATCAACGCCTGTTGTAGAAGTGCCAATTACACAAGCAACACGATTTCTACCAAATTTTGTCATTGCAGCTTCAATTTGTGGTTCAATTTGCTCAAGAGCATGCCAAAGCAATTGATTATTACGGCTTTGATGTTCTGCAGGTAGATCGCAAGGAAATGGACGGAGATCCTCCTTAACTTTACCTAAAACATAAGATTGACCATCTATTTGATAAGAAGTATAAGGAAAATCGGTTTTAGTTAAAGGTGAATCCCCATTATTTAATAGAATATCAAGATGAATATTGATGCCATTACCAATTGCACTCAACATTGCAGGCCGGGATAGATATAGTGTCATTTATTGCTCCAATTCATCAACTTTCCATAGTATACCGTCTGGTGTCCGAATCTCAAAATGAGGCGAATTAGAAGTAATATCCCATTGTGAAGAAAGCTTAAAAGGAGGATGTTTAGGGTTTATAGCAACAGATAAACCAGAAAACAACATCCTTGCTTGTATATTTGGCATAATAAATCCGTCATTTTGCCAGCCTTTCTTAGTTAGTATCACTCGCGCAATCGGTGAACCTAAAGGATCAGTTTGCACCCAACGCCATTGAAAATCTTCAAATTGTACCGTAAGTAAACTAACTTCGTTTACTCTCTCTACTTTAAACAATCTCACTTTTTGAGATTGTAAAGGTAGCCGCTCAGGTTTAGGTAAAGTAGTGCAGGAAGTCAAAAATAACGCAAAAATCACTACAAATAACTTTCTTATTCTCAATATAATAACCTTACTTTAATATATAGGTAGATCCAATCTTTAATTTAATGATAATTGTTTTTCTAACACCTTATAAAAAAAAGACTGATTTAGATTCTAATATCAAATCAGTCTTTCAATTACCCACGAAAAAATTAAATCGAACGTTTAACTTCAACCACTTCAAACACCTCAATTTGGTCGCCGACTTTTACATCGTTATAGTTTTTCACGCCGATACCACATTCCATACCGTTACGAACTTCAGATACATCATCTTTGAAACGGCGGAGCGATTCTAACTCACCTTCAAAAATAACCACGTTGTCACGTAATACACGGATTGGGTTGTTACGTTTCACTACCCCCTCGGTTACCATACAACCTGCGATTGCACCAAATTTCGGATGACGGAATACATCACGAACTTCAGCTAAGCCAATAATTTCTTGTTTAAATTCAGGCTCTAACATACCGCTCATTGCGGCTTTAATTTCATTCAACAATTCATAAATGATTGAGTAGTAATGTAAATCAATGTTTTCTGCCTCAATGACACGACGAGCTGTTGCATCCGCACGAACATTAAAGCCAACAATGATGGCATTAGATGCTGCCGCTAAAGTTGCATCAGTTTCAGTGATACCACCTACACCTGAACCAACAACTTTAACTTTTACTTCATTAGTAGAAAGTTCATTTAATGCTTGAACAATCGCTTCTACGGAGCCTTGTACGTCGGCTTTCACAATGACGTTCAATTCAGCCACATCGCCTTCAGACATATTGCTAAACATATTTTCAAGTTTCGCTTTTTGCTGGCGAGCTAATTTCACTTCACGGAATTTACCTTGACGATATAACGCCACTTCACGTGCTTTTTTCTCATCACGTACAACGGTTGCTTCATCCCCCGCTGCAGGCACACCTGAAAGACCTAATAATTCAACTGGAATTGAAGGACCAGCTTCATCAACTTCTTTTCCGTTTTCATCACGCATTGCTCGTACACGGCCATATTCAAAACCACAAAGTACGATGTCACCTTTACGTAGTGTACCTGATTGCACCAAGATAGTTGCCACAGGGCCACGACCTTTATCCAAATAAGATTCAATGACTACACCACTTGCCATACCGTCTTTTACAGCAGTCAATTCAAGCACTTCTGATTGAAGTAGGATAGCATCTAATAAATCATCAACCCCTGTACCTTTCTTCGCAGATACTGGAACGAATTGCACATCACCACCGAATTTTTCAGAAATGACATCATGTTGTAATAATTCTTGCTCAACACGGTCTGGATTTGCTTCTGGTTTATCGATTTTATTTACTGCAACTACTAAAGGCGCACCTGCTGCTTTTGCGTGTTGAATCGCTTCAATAGTTTGAGGCATCACACCATCATCGGCAGCAACAACAAGAACAACGATATCTGTTGCTTTAGCACCACGTGCACGCATAGAAGTAAACGCTGCGTGTCCTGGCGTATCCAAGAAGGTAATCATTTTGCCATCATCCATTTCTACGTGATACGCACCGATATGTTGAGTAATACCACCCGCTTCGCCTGCAGCAACTTTCGCTTTACGAATATAGTCAAGTAAAGAGGTTTTACCATGATCAACGTGACCCATGATGGTTACAACTGGCGCACGGGTTACTTTTTCTGCGTTTACATCACGATCGCCTAATACCGCTTCTTCAAGCTCATTTTCATTGCGAAGAATCACTTTATGGCCAAGTTCTTCTGCTACTAATTGAGCGGTTTCTTGGTCGATAACTTGATTGATAGTAACCATTTCTCCCATCTTCATCATCATTTTGATGATTTCAGTTGCTTTTACAGCCATCTTGTTCGCTAATTCAACGACAGTAATGGTTTCTCCAATGACTACGTCCGCTTTAACTACTTGAGCCGGTTTAGTAAAGGCTTGTTGAAGTGTGGCACCTTTTTTGCCGTTTTTACCTTTACCAAACTTAGCATCTTTTTGATTTTTACGATTAGATTCTCGCTCGTTTTTCGAATTTTTGCTATTTTCATCGTCGCGACCACCTTTTTTCGCTTTCGCTACTTTATTTTTGCCACGACCACGATTTTCATTACGACGATCTTCTTCATCTTCTGCTTCAAGTGCATATTTTGAACTTAAGTTGTAATCAGAATAATCTTCAGAAGAAGATTCATTGTCTGAATCATCTGCCTCAGCATAACGTTTAGCTTCTTCTGCTGCACGACGAGCTTGTTCTTCTGCTTTTTGACGAGCTAATTCTTCAGCTTTACGACGAAGTTCGGCTTCTTCTGCTTTACGTTTCTCTTTTTCAGGATCAACGAATTTAGCTTTAGAATCTACCGCACTTTTTGCTGGCTTAGCGGTTTCTGCTTTCGCTTTTTCAGCTTTTGATTTTTCATCAGCTTCTTTCTTAGCTGCCGCTTTTTCAGTTTCTAAACGAGCTTTTTCTTCTGCTGCTTTTTGTTCAGCAATTTTTTTCGCTTCCGCTTCTTGCTGTGCTTTTAATTTTGCTTCTTCTTGTTGAGCAATATCAGTTTTTACTGTGCGTTTTTTACGTACCTCTACTTGTACTTCTTTACTTTTACCGCCAGTTGTGGTGCTGCTCACTGTTGTTTTTGTTCTGCGTTGAATGCTTAATTTTTTTGGCGCATCAGCCTTAACATCTTCAGTCATTACTACTCTCCTTATTCTTCGCCAAACCAACAAATATTACGTGCAGCCATAATTAAATCTGCGGCCTGTTCTGCGGTTAATTCTTCAATATCAGTTAAATCATCAACGCCTTGTTCTGCGAGTTCTTCAAGGGTGGTAATTTGTTTTTCTGCTAGTTTGATCGCAACGTGACGATTCATTCCCTCTAAATTCAATAAACGATCTTCAACATTCGCTTTTTTCAGTGCTTCTTCTTCAGCTACTGCTGCGGCTGTAATCGCATTTTTAGCACGGGTTTGAAGTTCTTCAACAAGATCTTCATCTTCTAAACCATCAATTGCCGTCAATTCATTCATTGGCACATAAGCAATTTCTTCTAAACTTGTGAAACCTTCTTCCACAAGGATTTGAGCAAATTCTTCATCAAGTTCTAAGGCATTCATAAATAAGTTTAACACTTTGTTATCTTCTGCTTGATGTTTTGCGTTTAACTCATCGGTCGTCATTACGTTTAGTGTCCAACCCGTTAATTGTGTTGCTAAACGCACGTTTTGACCATTACGACCAATGGCTTGAGCAAGGTTATCAGCTTCAACGGCAATATCCATAGAATGATTATCTTCATCAACGATAATAGAAGAAACATCCGCAGGTGCCATTGCATTGATCACAAATTGTGCTGGATTATCATCCCAAAGCACGATATCTACACGCTCACCGCCAAGTTCATTCGTAATTGCCTGAACACGCGCACCACGCATTCCTACACAAGCACCAACAGGATCGATACGTTTATCATTTGATTTTACCGCGATTTTAGCACGAGAACCCGCATCACGAGCTGCACCACGAATTTCAATCATTTCTTCGCCAATTTCAGGCACTTCAATACGGAATAATTCGATCAACATTTCTGGTTTAGAACGTGTCACAAATAATTGTGCAGTTTTGCCTTCAGGATTTACTTTATAAAGCACCCCACGAACACGATCTCCCGGACGGAAGTTTTCACGTGGTAACATATCTTCACGTGCAATCATCGCTTCCGCTTTATTGCCAAGGTCTAAAATAATACTGTCTCGACTTACTTTTTTTACGGTGCCTGTTACAATTTTTCCTTCTTCTTCACGAAATTGTTCAACCACTTTTGCACGTTCAGCTTCACGAATTTTAGTGCTAATAACTTGACGTGCCGTTTGCATTGCAATACGGTCAAATGCAATAGATTCAATTTGATCTTCCACATACTCTCCAAGTTGCAAATTTGGATCATCAAATTGCGCCGCTTCTAAAGTAATTTCCTTCGTTGGTACTTTTACTTCATCTACGACTAACCAACGGCGAAAAGTATCAAATTCCCCTGTTTTTGGATTAATTGAAACTCGAATATCTGTTTCGTATTCAAACTTCTTCTTAGTAGAAATCGCAATCGCACTCTCTAATGCTTCAAAAATTTTCTCACGTGGTAATAATTTTTCATTGGATACAGCTTCTGCCGCTAGTAAAATTTCTTTACTCATTTCTCTTTTTCTCCTTTTAAAATTTTGCAACAACATTCGCTTTTTGAATGTTTCCAAAGACTAAAATTTGTTCTTGATCATCAACGATTAAAGTAATCATATCCTTTTCAATACGCTCTAACTTACCTTGCCATTTACGGCGTTCCATCACTGGAATTCGCAAATGCACAGCGATATCTTGCCCAATATAGCGTTCAAATTGCGGCAAGGTAAATAGCGGACGATCTAAACCGGGTGACGACACTTCTAGATTATATTTATCCGCAATTGGATCTTCCACGTCTAAAATTGCGCTCACTTGACGACTCACATCAGCACAATCATCAACCGTCACACCACCATCTTTATCTATAAATAAACGAACTGTCATAAAACGACCCACGCGCTGACACTCAATTCCCCACAATTCACAGCCTAAATCCTCTACCGCATCTTGTAGCATTTCTTGTAAATTTTGTTCTAATGTAGCCAATTTCTACTCCTATATAGGGTGTAATTCACCGCACTATATCATAACCTTATGAAACCTTATCCTAAACAATACTTATCCCTCTATTTTAGTAATAGTAAGAAGATAGTTTATTAAATCTCAGGCATAAAAAAAGGGTTAGGTTCATAAGAACCTAAGCCCAGTTACTAAATTTCTTATAGAAAAAAACCCCAAAACTGGGGTTCTTTTACTGAACTTATTATTGGTTGCGGGGGCTGGATTTGAACCAACGACCTTCGGGTTATGAGCCCGACGAGCTACCAAGCTGCTCCACCCCGCGTCCGAAATATGTGCGACATTATAGTGATAAAAATTTAATATGCAAGGAATTTTGTAAAATCATTGGGATAAAGACTAGAATAAGATAGCATTTTCCAAAAAATTTAATAGCTAATATAGCATCAATGCTGAGTTATATTTTTAGAAATTCGTAAATATCTTGAATTTTGCCATAATTTACAAATCTGTATGTATACCCTTATACGTCTCAAATGAGTTATATTAATATGAAGCAATACAAACCATATTGTAGTAATGAGAGTAGATAATTTTCATCAAAAACCAGAACAGTTGCCAAACTTAAAACCGAAATCAACAATCCTAATTTCAATATTCGAAGTATTAATACCACTTTTTGTTATGCTACTTTGACTTTCTTTATCTCGCCCAATACCAAATCCTGTTGAGGTTTCTAAAGAATCCCAACCTGTAGCAAGTTTTTTTGCGTTGTCTTTACCTTGCGCATTTTTGGCTTCTCTGGTCAATTCTCCTCGGTCGTTTCTATAAATCAAATTGCCATCATCATCCACTGCCTGTTTTCCACTTTGTGGAGCACCATTCTCTCCAAATGGTGTTTCAAAGTTAGCCGATACACTGCCACTTACACCAAAACTGCTGCCACTATAATTTGAGTGATTTTCAATATCTGAATGAGTAATGCTGCCAGTGCTAAAATGGTTTTTACCATCTGCTTCTGCCTTTTGGGTAGACGTAATCAATACGCCTTTAAGATCGGTATGTTTATTAACATTAATATCATAGCCTTCATCACCGGCATAAATTCCAGCCTGTTCATTCACACTCGCATGATCAGCATTGATTTTTGATTTATTGAAACTGCCTCCAACGGATGCGCCATACCCCACTGTCACACTCCCACTCGCGTTCATTTGTTTGCCTTTGTATGTGGCAGTGTCTTACAAGCTTTCGATGTTGAGGTTTGGGGCATTGACTTCTACACGTTTGCCTTTGTTTTGGTTGATAAGTTATATTCATCATTCATTACATAATCCTTTATCTGAAGTTGAATTCTTTCTGCCACAATCTTCTACCCATATATAACCTTTTATTTCCATGCATTTAAAAAAAGCATCCCAATTTTTTTGTTGTAAACGGGGATCAGCCTTTGGTAAATGATCCATTGCCCAAGCACTCCTCATACTTAAATCCCCTTTTCTTAATCCACAGCTTACCAAATCATCCATTCTTTTCACGGAATCCGTATGCCCAAAGCTATAAGGTTTTTGAAATTTAGCAATTGGGCTATATGGTTTACCAAAACAAATTGTTGTCATTCCATAATAACAATCGTCTTTTGCTGAATAACATCCTGTTATAGTAGATATAAAAATTAGGATAAATATCACTTTTTTCATTATCTTACCCCAAACAACAAATTCATAATTTCTATAGATAAAGTGTACAATAAAAGAAGATCTCATTAATTATGCATATTTTTTACTTTCTACTTTGCTATTGTTCTTTGTTTTCATTTTCACAATAATACATGACATGTACATTTCCTTTATATTTCATACATATTTTCTTTCCATTAGCCTCTTTGTACATTTTATTAAGATTATGCCAAGCCTCATCTGAAGAATATAAAAGGCAAGATTGAATAAAAATAGTCATAAAGAATATAACTAAAATTTTCATTACTTCCATCCCCATAGCAGATTCATGACCTCAATAGGTAATGCATGTGGTAAGGCTGTTGGTGTAGTTCCAACAACAGCTGCTTCTGAATAACGATCTATCCAAAATTGTTGTCTTTCCGTTAAATCTCTTTTTCCGTTTCCTTCTTTATCATAGAAAAATAATTGTCCTCCAACTAAATCATGTTGCCCCGAATAAGTTTCCGTAACCTTATCTAAGAACGAACCAGGTTTGTATTCCAGTCCAAACATAGTTCCTTTAATCGCTTGGAAGCCACCAGTTGCACCAAATAATTTACCAGACTCATTTTTATCATCCAATAAAGAGCTAACTTTTAAATATTTATTGTTTTCTTTATCTCCTATATAAACAATATTTCCTTTATCATTACGAAGTAATTTACCATTATTATCTGTCTTACATCGTTCATAATTTGAACCACAAATCACTCCATAATTCATTCTCACCCCTCCAAGTTTTATACCATCAAACGCCCCAGAATTATGCCCCACATTACTGTAAAGTTTCCCATTGTCGTTAATATCTTCAATAGATGGAGCAAGTAAAGAATTATCAGAATGCATAGAAACACCGCGTATTTCCCATAGTTCTATTCATTACACAGACCTTTATCTGTTGTTGAATTTTTCCTTCCACAAGAATCAATCGTAATATATCCTTTATTTTTCATACAAGCTCTGAATTTAGCTGATAATTTTTCTAATAATTCTTTATTTAATGGTTCCAATGCTTTTCGCCAAGCACTATGTAATGTCACATCTCCTAGCCTTACGCCACAAGAAATTAAATCGTCCCATCGTTGTTTAGGATCGGTATATCCCAAACTATAAGATTTTTGAAATTTAGCGACTGGGGAATATGATTCACCAAAACATTGAGTAGAAGTTAGGCAATATATACAATCATCTTTAGATGAATAAATAAAACAGCCACTTAATACCAAAGCAAGGAAAAATATAATTAAATATCTCATTATATTACCTCTAGCCAAAAAGAAGATTCATTACTTCGTATGGATGTTGCCTTCTGACTGCTCATTCACTGCACTATCAGAATGCATAGAAACACCGCGTATTTCCCACAGTTCTATTCATTACACAAACCTTTATCTGTTGTTGAATTTCTCCTTCCACAATTCTCAATCCATACATATCCCTTATTCCCCATGCACTTAAAAAAATCATCCCATTTTTTTTGTTGTAATTTTGGATCTGCATTGGGTAAGTGATCCATTGCCCAAGCGCTTCTCATGCTTAAATCTCCTTTTCTTAATCCGCAGCTTACCAAATCATCCATTCTTTTAACTGAACTCGTATACCCCAAACTATAAGATTTTTGAAATTTAGCAACTGGGGAATATGATTCACCAAAACATTGAGTAGAAGTTAGGCCATATATACAATCATCTTTAGATGAATAAATAAAACAGCCACTTAATACCAAAGCAAGGAAAAATATAATTAAATATCTCATTATATTACCTCCAGCCAAAAAGAAGATTCATTACTTCTATAGGTAAAGTTTTCGGTAACGTTGTTGGTGTAGTTCCAACAACAGCAGCTTCTGAATAACGGTCAATCCAAAATTGTTGTTTTTCAGTTAAATCTCGTCTCCCATTTCCTTCTCTATCGTAGAAAAATAATTGCCCTCCAACTAAATCATGTTGCCCTGCATAAGTTTCCGTAACCTTATCTAAGAACGAACCAGGTTTGTATTCCAGTCCAAACATAGTTCCTTTAATCGCTTGGAAGCCACCGGTTGCACCAAATAATTTTCCAAATTCCTTTTTATTATTCTCCAATTGTATAGATAAGGTTGGGTTATTTTTATCTTTGTAATCATAAACAATATGCCCCTTGTCATTACGAATCAAATTGCCATTATCATCTGTCTTACATCGTTTGTAATTTGAACCACAAATCACCCCATAATTCATTCTCACTCCTCCAAGTTTTATACCATCAAACGCCCCAGAATTATGCCCCACATTACTGTAAAGTTTCCCATTGTCGTTAATATCTTCAATAGGTGGAGCAAGTAAAGAATTTTTCAAGGATTCCCGCCGCGTTTCCGTATCAATAATGGAAATTAGCGTTTTTGCAGACATTACTTTCGGCGAACCGGCAACAACACCCGTTGCCAAGTCTAAACCTGTGCGAATATGCTCTAATGCATAAATATCTTTAATGAGTGCGTCAATTTTTTTCTCATATTGCGCTTTGTCTTCGATTTTTGCATTGTGAAAATCCGTAATAGCTTGACGTAACTCCTTACGTTTAGGTTCTTGATAATGGTCTATTACCTTATCTTTTGCCTCTTGTGCATTATCAATAAAATCTTTTGTGACTTGAACTTGAAGATTGATTTCTTTTAACACCTCCTCTTTATTAAATTGATTTTCCAATTTACCGGAGTGCTGCGCTGCAGTTTTAGTAGTAACATTTGTTTTGATTGCGCCAAGAACCTCCTTCGTCATTTTGCCTGTTTTTTCAAATTGTGCTTTCTCATCCCGTATCTCAATATGAGTGGTATTAATTCCCGATTTAGTTACACTACTTTGACTTGATTTATCAGTACCATACCCAGCAGACATATTGCCATCTAAAGAATCCCAACCTGTAGCAAGTTGTTTTGCGTTGTCTTTACCCTGCGCATTTTTGGCTTCTGTGGTCAATTCTCCTCGGTCATTTCTATAAATCAGATTGCCATCATCATCCACCGCCTGTTTACTACTTTGTGCTTGACCATCTTTACCAAATGGTGTTTTAAAATTAACCGATACACTACCACTTACACCAAAACTGCTACCACTATAATTTGAGTGATTTTCAATATCTGAATGAGTAATGCTGCCGGTACTAAAATGGTTTTTGCCATCTGCTTCTGCCTTTTGGGTAGACGTAATCAATGCACCTTTAAGATCGGTATGCTTATTAACATTAATATCATAGCCTTCATCACCAGCATAAATTCCAGCTTGTTCATTGATGCTGGCGTGGTCGGCATTGATTTTCGATTTATTGAAACTACCACCTGCGGCAAAACCATCCCCCATTGTCACACTACCACTTACATTCATTTGTTTACCATGGTAACTAGATTTATCTTGTAAGCTTTCGATATTCAAGTTTTCAGCATTAAGTTCTACTCGTTTGCCTTTTACTTGGCTGCCAATAATATTGGCATCACCACTGGCTTGAATCACGGTTTTACTTTGACTATCTCCCACATGGCTTGCAACATAAGTGGTTTCATCACCATTGCCATAGCCTTTCCCGTAATTACCACCTACTGTAATACCTGCGGCAACACCACTGCCAACTTTAATGGCTACCCCAGCATTAAAGCCGCTCGATTTATTAGTGCTGCGTTCTTGATGGTTTTGTTCTGTGGCTTTAATATTGACTTGATTATCTGCAATCAATGATGTGCCTTGCTTGCCTGAGATATCCGAACCTTTAATATTAATGTTTGAATCCTTTCCAGCACCCGTTGCCACAATATTCACTTTACCACCTGCATTAACTTGAGATTTAGCTGCTGTTTCCCATTCCTTGACATCTTTCATTCATTACATAAGCCTTTATTCATTCTTTTCGGACTTTTTAATCCACATTCATTTGAGCTAAAAATAATATATCCATTTTGAATCATACACTTATCAAAAATCAAACTATGATCCACGGGATATATAATTCTAGATAAATGTTTATCTCTATATTTAGAACCACAAGAAAAGGCATCTTTCCAACGTTGTTCTATATCAGTATTACCGATAGAAAGCTTTTTTTGATAATATGCAATCGAGCTAAATGCTATTCTAGGTTCATCACAAGTCACTAATTGTGGAGAATGAAAACACCCATCTTTTCAGTAAAACAAACAGCCATTTAAGGAAAACAAATAAATAAGTAACATAAAATATTTCATTTTAGTGACCTCCTATTTTCATCAAAAGTTCAAACATATCTGATGACATTACATCGGATAAAGCAAATGGTGCGGATACCGGAATTACAATAGCAATTGTTACTTAGTAGGCTATTCATTACATATCCCCTTATCCCATTTGGAATTTTTATAACCGCATTCTGCGGGCCAAAATCTTTTATATCCTTTCCTTTCCATACAAGATTGAAATTCTTCGTATTTACCAGTTTTATTAATGTAGTAAAGTTCTTGATCTCCATATTTACTACCACAGCTAACAGCATCTTTCCAACGCTGTTGCTGATCAGTTTTACCTATACTATAAGGCTTTTGATAATGAGCTATTGATGAGAACACTTCTCCTTTTTTATAGCAATTACTTGAGACAACCTGAATGATTGGTCTAACACATTCACCCTCAAAAGAATATAAACAACCACTTATCAAAAACACTGAAATAATTAATAAGATTATTTTCATGTTAATTACCTCCTAATTTAAAAAGTACTTCCATCATATCCGAACTAATTAGATCAGATACAGCAAATGGTGCGGATACCGGAATTACAATAGCAATTATTACTTAGTAGGCTATTCATTACATATCCCCTTATCCCATTTGGAATTTTTATAACCGCATTCTGCGGGCCAAAATCTTTTATATCCTTTCCTTTCCATACAAGATTGAAATTCTTCGTATTTACCAGTTTTATTAATGTAGTAAAGTTCTTGATCTCCATATTTACTACCGCAGCTAACAGCATCTTTCCAACGCTGTTGCTGATCAGTTTTACCTATACTATAAGGCTTTTGATAATGTGCTATAGCTGGCCATAATTTGCCTTTATCAACACAATTAACCATTTGTGGAGTATAAAAACATCCGTTTGAATACCAACATCCGTTTAATATAAAACAAAGAAGAAATAAGGAGTATCTCATTTTATTTACCTCCTATTTTCATCAAAAGTTCAAACATATCTGATGACATTACATCGGATAAAGCAAATGGCGCAGATACCGGTATTGCAATAACAGTTGTTACACCTGATGCTACACCAGTAAGTTTATTTTTTTCTACAGTATTTCCTTGTTTATCATACCAGCCCCATATTTGGCCTCCTAACAAGTCGTGAGTACCGGCAAAGGATTCTACCGCCATATCCGAGATAGAACCGATGCTATACGGAATTCTCGTAAAATGTAGATTCCACTCACCTTGAACAGATTGAAAACCACCGGTTTCTCCATACAATCCACTCGCTTTTTCATTTTTCTTTAGATCAATAGCATCATCCAATGACAATCCATTTTCACCTTTAAATACAACTAACCCATCTGTATTTTTTTCACAGGAACCGACTCCTTGAGTACAAATTGCATTGATATCAATTCGAACACCACCTAATTTTACTCCATCAAAATAACTGCTATCATAACTATCATTACGAAGAATTTTCCCCGTCTTCGCATCTTTAATACCTTTAAATAATCTTGAATTGGCCAAAGTCTCCTCTCTCATCTTCGTCGCGGCTAATTGCAAAGTTCCTTGTGTTATTGCAACATCGGGCGAACCCGATACGATGCCTACCACGGTTTCAAGCAAACGTTTTTGATATTGCAATTTATAAATTTCTCCATAAAGTACAGTCTTTTCCTCTTCAGTTTTAGCTTCCTTGATTTGTTTTCTCAATTCAGCCTGTTTTGGAAGCACATAGGCATCAATCATTGAGAAGGCATTTTTACGAAAATCTTGAGTAACTTTCACTTGAATGTTGAGTTCTTTCATCACTTTGTCTTTATCAAAGTGATTGTCCAACTTGCCGGAATGCTGCTCTGCATTATCCGTAGTCACATCGGTTCTAATGCTATCTAGAGTTTGCTCAACCGTTTCACCAGTTTTTACCTGTTGCCCCGCTTGGTCTCTAATTTCAATATTCGAAGTATTAATACCACTTTTGGTCACGCTACTTTGACTTTCTTTATCTCGCCCAACACCTAATCCTGTTGAGGTTTCTAAAGAATCCCAACCTGTAGCAAGTTTTTTTGCGTTGTCTTTACCCTGTGCATTTTTGGCTTCTGTGGTCAATTCTCCTCGGTCGCTTCTATAAATCAGATTACCATCTTTATCCGAGGCTTGTTTTGTACTTTGAGCTGCACCATTCTCTCCAAATGGTGTTTCAAAGTTAGCCGATACACTGCCACTTACACCAAAACTGCTGCCACTATAATTTGAGTGATTTTCAATATCTGAATGAGTAATGCTGCCAGTGCTAAAATGGTTTTTACCATCTGCTTCTGCCTTTTGGGTAGACGTAATCAATGCGCCTTTAAGATCGGTATGTTTATTAACATTAATATCATAGCCTTCATCTCCAGCATAAATTCCAGCTTGTTCATTGATGCTGGCGTGGTCGGCATTGATTTTCGATTTATTGAAACTACCTCCAACGGATGCGCCATATCCCACCGTCACACTACCAGTCACGTTCATTTGTTTGCCTTTGTACGTGGCGGTGTCTTGCAAGCTTTCGATATTCAAGTTTTCAGCATTAAGTTCTACTCGTTTGCCTTTTACTTGGCTACCAATAATATTGGCATCACCACCTGCATGAATCACGGTTTTACTTTGACTATCACCTACGTGGCTTGCAACATAAGTGGTTTCATCACCATTGCCATAGCCTTTCCCGTAATTACCACCTACTGTAATACCTGCGGCAACACCACTGCCAACTTTAATGGCTACCCCCGCATTAAAACCACTTGACTTGTTGGTGCTACGCTCTTGATGATTTTGTTCTGTGGCTTTTATATTGACTTGATTATCTGCAATCAATGATGTGCCTTGCTTGCCTGAGATATCCGAACCTTTAATATTAATGTTTGAATCCTTTCCAGCACCCGTTACCACAATATTCACCTTGCCACCCGCATTAACTTGAGATTTGGCTGCAGTTTTTCCTTCAGTATGGGTACGTGATTCGCTCTTTTGTTGGCCATAAGTGATTTGGACACCAATTACAGAATCTACATTTCCTGTGTCATTCATAAATTTTCCGACATCAGTTGCAGTTTGTCCTACAGATTGAACTGCCCGATAAGCATCAAAGCCTGCATTAGCTGCAGCCATCGCATTCACACGACCATGCTTACTCTCACCTACTTGTCTAGTTGATTGCATTGCGCCTTGTACTGCTTGAATAGCAGAAATAACAGGAGAGGTAATAGCAATCGTTAAACCTTTTTGCTCAAATTTTTTTGGTATTGGTTTCATATTTATCATCTGCAGCTTTAATATCTGCTTTTTTAGCCAGAATATTTACCTCACCTTTAATGGCACTCACTGCACTCGCTGTTTGAGCATAAGTGTCTTTGGCAATCATCGTGGTATTGCCGTTTAAGCTGCCCACTTGGCTACCCTGTGCATAACGCTTCGTTTCGTCACTTTCTGCGGTTTGCTTTTGAGAACCAAAGGTAATACCAATACCACCACTAAGTGCTCCAGATCTTTTTTTGCTGTAATAATCATCGGAGTAAACTCGGTTCTCTGCCTCGTGTATATCAATATTATTTGCGTTAATAACCAATCCATTTTCAGCTACAGCATTTGCCCCCTGAATATCGACATTACCATTCTTCGAATGAATATAAATTTTATCTGCATCTAAGATTGAGCCTTCTGCAATATCATAATTATGATTATGACGACGAGTTTCGCCTTTTGATTGGAATACACCACGTTTAGTCCATTTCGTCGCCTCTGACAAACTTTCTTGTTGGCGACTTTCATAAATATTAATATCTCCTTCTGAAAGCACGCTCATGGTGCCATTACTTACCGCAGAAGCCCCTCTCATTTCAATAGCATTTTTACCCATAAAACGAGCATTACCTTCAATATTAAACTCCGAACCAACTTCATTACGTTGTTCAAGTTTGTAATAATTATTACTGTTTTTAATGTAGTGTCGCTTATTTTCAGTCCCTACTGTACCAATATTAAGCTTATTGCCAGCTTGAATATCCGCATTCCCTTTAACATTAATCTGTGCACCTTTGAAGGTAATATCTTCCGTGGCTTGTAATAACCACTGCCCAAAATTATTTTTCTCTCCTACATTAATTGTACCAACACGATTAATCGTTTTATGTTTAAAGCGTCCATTATCTGCTGTTTCAGAAAGTGTGCTGGCAATGTTGATATTTTTCGCATGACCAACCAAATTTTCTGTAGCGTTAAGTTTACCGCCTAAATTATCTAGGCGATTTTTTGCAAACAAATAAAGTTCTCTACCTTGCAGTTTCCCAGCCAAATTTTCAATATTATTGGCACTTAAATGAGTAAGATTACGACCTGCAACCACACCACTATTTTTCATATCGCCTTGCGTATTGATAATCACATCATTTGCAGAAATCACTGAACCACGACTGTCAATATCCGTATTACGTCCAACAATATAAACTTGTGGCACTAGCACCTCTACTTTACTACCGTCTTTGAGTGTTACTTCACGTTTAACCATCCACACCATATCAGATGTTAGTTCTTTCATCTGTTCTGATGTTAATGCCACACCCGGAATCAAATTTAAACGCTTAGCATATTGTGCACCATTATCCATCAAGGCTTTATATTGCTCATAATCTGATAAATATCCTTCAAGGAAACGTCTGCCTGTCAGCTTATTAACTTGCTCGTTCACCAAGCGTTGCTCATAAAAACCATCGCCTAAACGTTTAAGTAAATTTTGAGGATTATTACGTAATTGCTGAAACATATAATCAGAACTTAACCACTTAGATTTCTGTGTAAAACGCAGATCTGTTTCAACCAAAAACTGTACAGATGCTTCTGGGTTAATTTTATAAATACTTGACTGTGGTAATGAAATATCTGGTAAGTGTGTTTTTATACCGAGATTATCTTTATTTTTTACTACGCCAGAGGTAAGTATCGCTAAATCAATGCGATTTGCATTGAGATCTGTTTTTAAAGGTGTTTTCTGTTCAAGAGATACTCCTTGAAAATCAGATTTAGCATTAACAATAGCCCCTGTTTTTTCAACAGCTTCACCAATTGTCAATAATTTCAAACCAAAACTAAAATCCTTGGTTGGATGTACATCGGTAAAATCGCTATAACGATGATAGTGGTTATGTCCTTTTCTACCACGTTTGCGTCTCACTTTATATTCTTGAACAAATTGACCTTCATCAGTGATATTAATCATACCCTGTATATCATTATTATTTAATTTAGAAATTGCGCCACTTAAATGTTCATTTGTTGATTGAGTAAAAATCCTATCATCAAGTAATAGTCTTTGCCCCACAAAAATTTGACTTTGTTTATTATTCAGATCTGCACCTAAAAGGTGTAATTCTCTTCCAATTAACATTCTTGCGGGATCTTGATATTCAATTGTTGAAGTGGTCGTTGTTCTTGTATAACGCCATTCTTTCCAACCAAATCCTTCAATACGCATTCCACTGTTTAATTGAAAATATGAATTTGGATTACGACTACCATTATTCACATTATAGTAGCCATCAACACCACCTCGATAACGATGTGGATCACTTCCTAACGAATATTCATTAATCTGTTCTTTTTCTACTTTTTTACCTAATTTTAGGTGTAAATCTTGGTTTAAAAGATGATTCGTCTTAATCCAACCACTTCCCAAAGCTTCAATGGTCGCACTACCGTTATCAATACTATTTGCATAACCAGTTGCTTGATTATTTTCATCAAGTTTTCCACCAATATGGAGATTACCAAGACTTAAAATTAAGGAATGATTGCGATTAATAAGATTCCCTACACCTAAATCAAGTCTCTCACGAGCAGCAATAGTCGATGCTATTCCATCAGTATTCTCAAGATTATTTAAATTACTTGCTTGAATGGCAAGATGCCCGCCATAAATACGTGCAGTACCGATGTTATTAACATCATTGGCTTTAATTACTGTTATGTTGCCATCTATTAAACCGAAGTTATCCAGTTTATTGGCTTGAATGTGATTATTTATCGAGGAAATTTCTGCATCAGCATTATTTTGAATAGTCGCTCCTTCAACTAATGCTGAATTACCTACCACAAGGTTAGCATTATTAACAAAATCACCTTTTGTTTTAAAAGTAAGGTTATTGCCTACAGCAAAGGCTTTATTAAGCGTAAAGCTATCATTTAACTCAATACCTAAATTACCTTTTGTTCTAATTGAACCTTCATCCGCTAATGTTTTAGCTTGTAATGTGGTGCCAATCACTGATTCAATTTTTCCTAGTGCGTTATTTACGACTAAGGTCAAATCTGGATTTATAATATCAACTCGACCAGCGGATAAAATCTCGCCTTGCCGATTATTAATAGATTGATTAACTGTAAGATTTACTGATTGTCCAGCATAAATACCACCAAATTGATTTTCAATAAGACTAGTATTGACCGTCAAATCAGCTGCTCGGATACCTTGTATTAGTGAAGATTGCGTTACTTTAGTATTCTGGTTATCTAGTTTTTCAACATTTAAAACTAAACGATTTGTTGCACTCACTAGAGAGCCTTTCTCACTATTCGCTTGGTTGTCTAGTTCAGTTAAATTAAGTGTTGCATTAGTACTTTGAACCACTCCACCTTGGTTATTTAAATATGTACCAGACAAAATTAAATTTTGCCCAGCAATGACGCCTTGAGCATTATCTAATTGTTTTATCTCTAGCTCAGAGTGAGAAACAGAGGAAACAATACCTTCTTGATTTAACAGATTTACGGCTTTTAACGATAACTTACCCTTCCCATAAATAATGCCGTTGTGATTATTAAATATAGCCGTCTTCACATTAAGATGATTCTTGCCAAATAAATAACCTGATTTAGAAGAAATATGCCCTTCAGTTGTATTAAGTTGCAACCCTTGATTTGACCAAAGCACCCCTTGGTTATTTTGAATTAATGGCGTTTGAACAGAAAGCGTTCCCTCTGCGACAATTTTTCCTCCAGTATTGTCTAATTTCTTTTGCAAATTTAATGCAAAAGCTTCTTCGCCACGTTGAATCCAACTGCCCTGATAATTATTAAGTTGAGCACTATCCACCACAAAATGATCAGCATTTAAATGTGCATTTTCAGTTGAAATAAGATTTGGATTACTTAATGTTGTTTTTCCTTCGCTATATAGCGTTGTTTTATTCAGATTTAAAGCTGATTGAACAGATTGGAGAGCGATGCGATCTCCACTTAATTGACTATCAGATAAATCAACCGTTTCCGCTCTCACATTAATCTTACCACTCGCCAGATGTTTTGCTTTGGATGAAATTGTCTTTTCAGCGGAAAGGGTAATATTTGCACCTTGTGCATGTTGAACATCCAAAGAACGAATTTCATCTTGGGTAACATCCTGTACCGTAACACCCGCCGCAACTAAAGTACCACTTTTTAGTTCAATATTTTTCGCTAGATACTGAACATGACCCTTAGCAACGGTTTCACCAGTTTGATCTACCTTATCTTTAGTTTGTAATAACACTCCGCCTTGACGAGAAACAACTGAACCATGCTGATTTACTCGAGTTTGTGAGTGCAATGCAGCACGCCCTTGTTTTGTTTCAATTTTACCTTTATTTTCAATAACCTTTTCTGCATTAAGAGCAGCTTGGTGTGTAGCACTAATCGTACCGCTATTAACAATACGCCCTTGACTATCAATCTTTACCTCACCCGCAGATGCGCCAATATGCCCCGCATTGCGTACACCAAGACCTTGACCCTTATCCACTAAATGGATTTTCTCCGCATACATCCCACCCAATTGGCTTACATCCACACTATAGTTTTGGTTTTCACTTTGGGTATCAGAAGTGCGGTCGATTTTGCTGGTGTTTTTATCGCCCACGTACACAACCAAATCATTCATGCGGTTCACGTTGTTTTTACCTGTGGTGACTCTAATGCCTTTCTTCGACCAAACCCCACCTTTGATTTCGGCTTTCTCAGCGATAATATCAGTGTAATCCGATTGCACATTATTCATGCCCTGACCAGAAACAACCACCTTACCACCCTTGACCTCAAAGCCTTTTAATTGACCTTTCTCAACTTCCACTTTGCCTGTTGTCAGCGTGGTACGCCCCGCATTAATCACACCACAGCCATCACATTGGATACCACTCGGGTTAGCAATCACGACATCCGCTTTTTTACCTGCGACTTCCACATAACCTTTTAAACGGCTTGGATTAGCGGAATTGACCTCGTTAAGAATGACTTTTGCTTCACCGCGAGCAAGATTTGGGTTACCTTGCACCCAGCCGGCTATTTGCGTTTGGGCTGCTTTACGGGCATTGTTTAATACGGCGCCTTTCTCTGCCACATCAAATTGTGAATATTGGTTACGTGATACCCCTCCTGCACTTGGTGTTTGAATATTCACTTGCGGTAAACCATTCGCTGTTTGAAGTACCGTGGGTTGTTGATTACCTGGTGCTGATTTATCTGCACGAATCACCATATCTTCGGCATGAACAGAAGGCAAAAAGACAAAGCCTAATGCTAACATTAAGCTAAAATGGATTGGATTAAGGGAAAGTGCGGTTGAAAATACTCCTGTTTTTTCTTGTTCTGAGCTCACATTTTCACTTTGCGCTTTACCTTGAGATTTTGCTAACTCAGAGACCACCACAAACTGATTTAATACACGGCTAAAAATCACTTTATAATGACGTTTATTCATTTTTTAATTTCCTTTAAGTTTTAAATTCTGTTTGGTTTTAATCAATTTATTCATCTAAAAGCATAAGCATTAAAAATGGTAACTCACATTAAATCCAGTTGTCACATGACTGGTTCTAAATTATAAAAATACTGCCACATGTACCAAGGCTATTAATATTATCGTGATACGTTTTACTTGTAAAAGTGCGGTCATTTTTTAAGAGGTTTAAAAACTCTTTGAAAATTGACCGCACTTTGTACTTCTGTATTTTAAATTGTAGTCTGTTTAAATATCAAACAGACTACAAATTTCTAATAACTTAACATCAGAAATTAAACACTTTCTATACTAGCTACCTCTGAGTTTTTTAGATATAAGCATTGCTAATACTATTAATGGTGACATCCTAGAAAACATATAGAAATTAAAAGATAGTATATCCTTTATCTCAAGAATAGAAATATCACCTAGATTTATGATAAAGGTAAACACGATAAAACATAAAGATATTATTATAAATCCAGATAGAAAAACAACGAGGGAATAAATAAAAAACTGAATAATATTATTAAACACTTATTCACCTCCTAGAATTATAGATTTCATGTTTTTCTCATTATTTTCCAATTTTTTACTTGTAGCTTCACTCGCCATTGAATCGACTACTGCCCCAAATCTAACTGGTAAATATTTATAATCTTCGTATCCTGTATAATAAAAATTTTTATTTCTATATTGAGGCTCATAATTGTTTTTATATTTACTAATACTTCTAACAACCAAGGAATCAATTGATTTCTCAGCTACTTTACCTGCAAAACTGCCAGCTGCTGTTGCTAACCCAGAAGATACTGCTTTATAACCAGCATGTTTAATTGAATCCTCATTAGACTCAAAATATCCTTGCAAGCCTGAACTCACGGTATTCACTATCAATGTCGTTTTAAAATTTGTTCCACCAGTAATAAATCCTGTTGTACCGCTCCAAGCTAAATCACTGGCTGATGTATCTTTACCTTGATAAGAGTTCCCCAAATGAGTGGCTGTCATACTTAAGCCTGAATTCACCACCTTTTCAGTCAAAATAGGGTGTGCTTTAGCAAAATCCCCCACCTTACCAGTCGCAGAAACTACTTTGTTTGGTAAGTTCAATACATTAACAGTTACTGGCAATTTGCTTAATGCATTTGAAAGTACACCAACGCCATAAATCATCGAGGCTGACTCCAGCCCATCCTTAACAGAATAAGCTAATTTTCCATTCGCTGAATTTTTATAATTCTCAGGAGCATCAAGTTCGTTCTTGACAGTATAATACATCTCTTCATCACGAGAATGTTTTTCAGAACGCCATCCTAGCCAGTTCTTGCTCTCTTCTGGCAAGGTATTCACTGCTTGCGATCTTTGTACATCCGTACCTGCAAAAGGGAAATGACCATAATCTCGTTTTGGTACAGGATCATTTATTAAATATTCTGATTCGAAACGATTCTTAGCGTTAACTGGCGATGTTGGCGATGCCAATTTATAACCAGATGCGGTATTCCCCGTAACAGTTTCTATATAATAACGATCTACATAGCTTAAAAATGCCTCTCTTTCCTTGCTATTTAAGGAATTTGGATCTTTTCTAAATTTATCCAAGAGAACATCACTACGCTGATCTGATTCAATTAAATCTCTAAACTCCAATTTTTCTTTGTTTGTTAATTGTTCTCCACGATGATATTTTGTTTTTAACGCATTTAATCTCGCTCTTGATGCATCACTCAAGAAATTATTCTCCACCGCCCTTTTAGCCGTCCCTGCTCCAGAGGTGGCAGCAAGGAAATTACCCCCTTGCTCCGTTAGGGTGCCATTCGCTTTCGCTGTCAATGCCGCAACTAATCCGCCCGCCAATTGACTTAACGTGCTAATGTTTTCCTTCTCATTGGCCGTTAATTCACTGACAGGCTTGCCATAAACTCTCGCGATGATTTCAGCCGTTGCCTCACCCGTTACCCCAGCAATTGCGCCCGTTAATGGGTCTTTGCCTGTTACTTGGAATTCCACCGCGGAAAGAAGGGCATGTGCCATAAGGTTAGTCGCTTTGTCTTTTGCGGTGTCACCCGCCGTCATCTCGTGGATGGTTTTGTTGAGATAAGGTGAAGCCAGTGCGACAAGACTGCCTGCGGTATCGTTTTGTGCCGCCGCTTGTAATGCTGCTGTCACCGCTCGAATCGCCATGCCAGTCTTACTTCCAATGCCGTAAGTGCCGTCTATGTCATTTTGAATAGCGGTAATTTGTTTACCGATTTCTTGCGCTTGCGTACTTGATTTACCGTATTTTTCTTCCGCTTTAAATTTTTCCAATGACAGTTTATTAATCTTCTCACGCTCATTATACATGGCAATGCTTATTGCGTTGTTGCTGATGTCGCCTATCAACTTAGATCATTTCTTATTTTTCTTTATAGAAGTAAGAAATATAATAGGTATCACCAAAATATGGAGTTTTATACTAGAAATAATAGATTCTTCTGCAAGAAGAATATAATTTACATATTTTACTCCTGCATCAAATTTTACATAAGAAATAGCCATAAAATAAAATAAAGCAAAAATAAGAATGCTTATAACGACACCAATAATAAATTTCATTACTTTTTCTCCTTATTTACATCTTGGTATGTTTCTTTTGCTTTATCACTAACAATTGCTCCTCCTATTGTATTTAAAAAGGTCTTTGGTAGAGGGGGGAAGCCTAATCTATTTGATATTGTTTCAGCCACAAATCCAAATCCACTACCAGCTGAACTGCCAATCATCTCCGTTTTAATTTGTCTATCTGTAGCTCCTGGTTTATTAACCTCATACATTAAATCAAAAGCAAAACTGTTAAGAGCTTGCGCTCCAGGTTTTAATTTTGAAAGAAGAGGAACCTTAATTACATCTTTCGCACCATCATAAACAGCGCTTTTAAGTTCATCTTCAGTTTTATATTGGCCACTATGAGCTTTATAGGATATCTCCCCTGCTTTATATCCTCCCGTTACTAACATTTCTGCCGCAACTGGGTTTCTAGCTGAAAGTACTGCTGTCTCTTGTAAATATCCAGCAGCCTTAGGAATAACTCTAACAGCAGCGACGCCGCCTCCCGCGGCTAAAGCACCTATCGCAAAAGATTGTGCCTGTTTACCGACATAACTGTCCCAAAATTTAATTTCATCTGATAGATATTTTGTTAACGCAGAGTCATTTCTTTTGATTTCTTTAGAAAAATCCCAGTTATATAAATCAGATACAGGAACATTCCACGATCTTGCTATTTTATGTAATTCAACAGCTAAATAATTCTTTTGCCCCTCTGTTAATTGGCTAGGATCTTTTTGGTTTAGGCGAATTAAAAAATTAATATAAGAATCTTTTTTCAATAATTCTCCGCCTCTATTTTTTTCTTTCTGTTTTAGCTCTTTTTCTTTTTCAAACTTTTCAGAAATCTTGAAAAGTTCTTCATCTTCATTTTTAGAAAGAAGATTATTCTCCACCGCCCTTTTAGCCGTCTCTGCTCCAGAAGTCGCAGCAAGGAAACTCCCCCCTTGCTCTACTGTGGTGCCATTCGCTTTCGCCGTCAATGCCGCAGCCAATCCGCCCGCCAATTGACTTAACGTGCTAATGTTTTCCTTCTCATTTGCCGTTAATTCACTGACCGGTTTGCCATAAGCTCTCGCGATGATTTCAGCCGTTGCCTCACCCTTTACCCCAGCAATTGCACCTGTTAATGGGTCTTTGCCTGTCACCTGGAACTCCACTGCAGAAAGCAGGGCATGCGCCATCAGATTCGTCGCCTTGTCTTTTGCCGTGTCGCCCGCCGTCATCTCGTGGATGGTTTTGTTGAGATAAGGTGAAGCAAGAGCAACAAAACTGCCTGCGGTATCGTTTTGTGCCGCCGCTTGTAATGCCGCTGTCACCGCACGAATCGCCATGCCAGTCTTACTTCCAATGCCGTAAGTGCCGTCTATATCATTTTGAATAGCGGTAATTTGTTTACCGATTTCTTGCGCTTGCGTACTTGATTTACCGTATTTTTCTTCCGCTTTAAATTTTTCTAATGACAGTTTATTAATCTTCTCACGCTCATTATACGTGGCGATGCTTATTGCGTTGTTGCTGATATCACCTATCACCTTAGCCATTTCTTGGCGTTCTTGCACTTTTTGTAAATCTTGCTTTTCAACACGTTGATTCGCATTTTTGGTGTCACGTGAAAGTGCGGTCAGTTTTTCCGGTGTTTCGATGTCTATCTGAATGTTGTCGCTGATAGCTGATTGGGTGGTGCTGCGCGCGCTTTCATTGGTGTTACCTAATAAACTGAGGGTGGAGCTGATAGCTTGCATCGGGTTGATGCCTCCCATTCCTGCCCCCATGCTCGCACTTTCGGTTTTAATCTCACTTTTATTTTCAATATCGGTATGCGTGAGCGATTTTGTTTTGAAGCGGTTTTTACTTGCATCAGCATCACTTTCGATGATGGCACCATTCAGTTGGGTATGGTTGTGGATATGAGCGTCCATGCCATCCTCACCCACACGAATACCCGCTTGTTCATTAACTTGAGCATAATCCACTTTCGCTTTGTTATAGGAGGCACTGACCGAAGCTCCGCCACCTGAACCATACGCTACCGAGCCGCTTGCACTCGCACTCGTTTGTTTGGATTCGTATTTTTCCGTATCTTGACGGCTCGTGACAGTGAGATTTTGAATGTCCGCTTCCCAGCGTTTTGCTTTGAGATTCGCCGCATCAAGGGTTAAGCCGCCTTCCTCACTATCCGTAATGATTTTATCTGCAGTAAAGTGACTATTTTGCCAACGTTCGCTATCTGAGTTAGATTTACCCTTAGCCACATTCACCGAACCCTCAATACCAATTCCATAGCTATTACCATTGATTCCAACAAAAACGCCTACACTTCCCCCTACTGATTTATTTTTGGTATGTTGGTGCTCCTCGTCTTTTACACCTTTTATCTCAATCCCTTTTTTGCCTGATAATGCCATCAATTTCGCATTCGCATCCACGCCTTCAAAGGTGAGTTTTTCATCGCGTGCTTTTGCATTAAATGTCCCCGTATTCACGGTTGATTTTTGATGACTAATACTCCGGCTTTCGCTACTTTGTGTTTGTTTTTGACTACCATAACCAAGACTAATCTTCATACTTGGGCTGGATGTCGTCCCCGTATTCTGCATATTACCAGCACGTAAGGCATCTAAGGTTTCCGCTACCTTACCCACATTTTGAACTGCCATGCCCACTTCTTCCGCAGCTTTCACTGCATAAAGCACTTGAAGTTTTGAATTGCTCACCTGCTTGGCTCGCTTCACACTGTTATAAGCCGCTTGTGCCATCTCGGTCACCGGTGTACTCAAGGCAATCGTCACGCCAGATTGTTTATACTCATGCCCCTCTTTACGTTCAATGATATCTTTCCCCGCTTCTACCTTCACGGCTGCACCTTCAATATCAATGCGATTCGTGTTTGGCGTAATCATATCCGTTCCAAGAACATTTGTATGATTACCCGCACTCACCCTGATATTGCCATTCATTGAACCTAGCGTGCTACGTGCATCAGACTGTGTCCAACCTTCTGTTTCATAATCATGTTTTTCTGATTTGGAGCCAAAGGTAATGCCAATACCGCCACCTGTGAACACACCGTGGGTTTTCTTGGTTTCCACGCGCTTATTTTTAAAATGATTGGTATCCGCTGCAATATCAACATCATGTCCAGACTGAACATGGAGATTATCATCTGCAATAGCCTGAATGCCTTTCGCCTTCACATCATAACCTGCTGAAAGAACCACGTCTTTACCGCTCACCTGAGTGCCGACTTGAGTAACGGAGTGTTGTTGGTCTAGGCTGGTTTTGGTCGTTCTAGCAAGGCTGCCACTTTTCGTTTTGTGGAATTCTTCAAAATCTCGGCTTTCTTTTGCACCATTCAGCACAAGGTCATTTTCTGCGATAGCCATTAACTTCGCTTCACTCTCCAACTGTGCCCCTTCGGCTCGGAGATTTTTTGCCGTAAGCCTCACATCACCTTTGCCTTTTACTTGACTTACTACCGCTTCTTCCACTTTCTCATGACGGTAATGATTGCCTGCGCCCATCTTTTCATCAAAGCCTACCGAAAGTGCAGTCAGATTCATGTTATTTTTGCTTTGAACAAGTGTGATGCCATTGCCATCGTTAATAATATCTGCACCTTTAGCGTTCAGATTATTTGATGAGAGTTGTAACTGGCCATCTTCTCCTTTTACATGGAAAAGTGCTTTACGAGCCAGTGTCGTCTCACTACGTTGGAAATGAGATAAGTCCACCTTTGTTGTCATTGTGGTACTTTCGTGATTTAAATTACCGCCCACCTCCACCAAAAGTGCTCGCTCGGCTTTCACTTTACCACCAATATTATCGAAGTTATTCATGGTGTTGATACCTACTTTATCACCCGTAATGGTGCCTGCGTTGAATAAGCTTTCGGTATTTAATAACGTAAGCTTACGGCCTGCAATGGTGCCGCTATTGGTTAAACGATGACTCCGCAAATCAATCACATCCGCTGAAATCAACGCACCTTCGCCATTTAAGTCACCTTTCTGCGCCATCACATAGACACGAGGTGCCATCACTTTGACTTGTTTTCCGCTTGGTAAGGTTACTACGCGAAGTTGGATGTGAAATTATAATGGTTGCTTAATAATAAGCATCATTAAAAACACAAAAAGTGCGGTCAATTTTTGAGAGGTTTAAAAACTCTTTGAAAATTGACCGCACTTGATATTTCCATTTTTCCAATCTACTTGTAAATAATTAAAAATGAGCTTTATATAGCACACCTTTAAAATTTATTCCCAAAGTAAATTAAATGCCCTTTTTGGAATACTTTTCCATTAACTCAATCACTGGTTTAAATTTAGGATCTTGTGAACGATATTTTTTGATCCCTTCTAAAATACCATGCTGTCCAGTAAAGAAATCTACATCTCCCCCTTTATCTAGCATTAATTGAAGCAAATCCAGTCTTTCTGGGAAACCATTAATATAGGATAAAGGTGTAATTCCTCTTTCATTTGGTAAATTAGGATTTGCACCAGCCTTAAGTAACGCTATCGCAGCATCAATATTTTTACTTCTTAACGCATAATGCAAAGGAGTCATTCCGTATATATCTTGCGCATTAATCTCCACTCCATGTTTTATATAAAACTCCACAACCGACAACGGAACCGCACAAATTAAATTACACTGGTGTAGCCAATTCCATTTATCTGCCGATACATAGTGAATATCTAACTTTTTACTTATAAAGAAAATATCCTCCAGCATTGCGATATTTCCTTCTCTATCTGATATCGCAACAAGCATCTCCGGATCATCTTTATATTTTTCATATAAATTTGTCATATTAGTTTCCTCTTTGTTTTAAAAACAATTCCATATCATCTTTAATTTTTTGAATTTTACCATTTCCTGGCATTTCATTTCTATGACTTCGATTTTCAGAACGATTCTCTAGCCTAAAAATGTTGGGTCTTGAATTTACGTAATCATTAAATTCCTGTCTTGTTAAACCCAATTGTTTAGCAGCCTCTTCTAATCTTCTATGCTCCCATCCTGAATATTTTGTCTTAGGGTAATTATCATCTACACTTGTTTCACTATCAATCACTGAGTCTGCAAGATGCATATCTATTAAAAAGTGCGGTCAGTTTTTAAAAGGTTTTAAAACTCTTTGAACATTGACCGCACTTAAATTATCAATGTTTCAACAACTTCTTCAGATGTATAGTTTTTTTAGATAGATACAAGCATGTCTTAGGAAACGCGCGCTATCTGAGGTGTGCCAATAATAAATTATTCACATACTCCACCTTACTAAAAATCCCCCTCTTCTATAACCTCAATAGCACCACATCCTATAAATAACCATCTTAATGTTCCCGATAAAAATGGATCATCTAGAACTTTTGTTGCAAATAAAAAGTGGTCTTCATCTAAAATAGTTGCTCCCCACCAAAACCAGCTTCTATCTATAGGATCCATAAGAAATATCCAGTTATCAAAAGTCCAATCGCCCTCTCTTTTTCTACAAAAAAAGCCTAGGATATCAAAACGACTTTTAACTTTTTTAAAACCATTGATAAATTTTATTGGTAATATTTTTTTCCAAGCTTCTACATCGTCCCATTTAGACTTGGTATATAAATCATATTGATAATTGACCTTTAATAACACATCTCTTGCTAATCTCATTACCTCATTGGCATTACCATTGCACCTAATAATAAAATTCATCCCTAAGCCCTTTTGATAAGTGGGAAGACCATTACTTTCAAGACGGAGCCTTTCTTCTAAAAGATGCCTAGAAAAAGCATTGTTAATTCCCATTCTTACCACTCCCTTGTTTTATTTTATATTTTAACTCTTCTATTTGTGACGCTCTTAATCCATATTGGTGTTTAGCTTTTGTTGGATCAGCTATAACAGGTCTAACTCTATCCGGATCTTTTACTCTAATATCTTTTTCTGCAACAGCTAAATCTTGTATTTGTTTTCTATACTCTCGTGGTATCACAAAAGACTTTATTTCTGCGTTAGTTAAATTTTGATCTATTTTTTGCTGCAAATATTCAATTGCCCTTTTTTTGCTACCAAAATTTAAATACAAGGTTGTATCACCCGTAATAAATACATCTCCCGTATCATTAATAATTAATCTCTGATTTGGTGTACCTTCAACTCTGTAGATAGTTACTTCTCTATTATATAAGTCTCTTAATCTAGAAGTTATATCATCTGCATGAATAAGCGAGTTTGTTAATATTTTTTTAGTTGCAGGGGCAATTAAATTTATTCCTGAACCAATAGCTTTCCCCGTCCCCATAAGCTCTAACAAGGCAGTGCCACCTCTCACGGCAGCTATCGCATCAATCTCATTGACCATATTTTTACCATAAAGGTAATTTACATCGTCAAGATGATAGCCTGCACCAAAAATATCTTTACCCGATTGCCATACCGCTTTTCCTGAATCCGATAACATTTCCTTACCGGCTGAAATACACATATCTTCTTTTAAACAGTTCGCAATACCAAAACTAATCGGCTTGAATACATCCTCTGGATGATCAAATGCATGCAAGGTACCTTTTAAAGCAGCATCCGCACCATCTGATAACGATTTAGTATAAAGATTATATTTTACTTTCGGTTGTAATGTCTTCGTTACAACATGGCCATTTGCTTTATCAAATTGCGCCAATGCATTTGAATATTTACCCGTTGAGTAATATTCATCTTTATCCACAACAGTAAACATTGACTGACGTTTACCATCCGAATTAATAAATGTACCTCGATTATCATAAGGTGGTACATCACCTTGAGCCGTTGCACTTCTTAAGAAGGACTGTGCTTGGCCATCTGTTTCGCCTATTTTCTTAAACCAAGCATAGTCGACTTCTTGAGCTGCTTGGGTAATTAATCGCTCCATTGCCTCTTGTTCAGTGACTTGGTGCCCTAAACGCTCACTTTCCTCTTGCGCAAAACGTTTTGCGTTTTCTTTAATCCATTTAATCTCATCAATATGAAGCTGTCTGTTATACGTCTCCGCATTGTAAGATGCCAACGCCCCCTGTTTAATCGTTTCACTTGCCCCACCAGTTATAGCACCTGCTGCCGCACCTATCGCCAACGCGGTCATTTGCTGTGCCGCTTGTTTAAGTTTCTCCTTTTGTTCTGCATCTAACTTGAGGTCTTTCGCTTGTTCATTTAAGTAATCTGTAACATACGTGTTCAACCACTCTGAACTCGCCCCCGCGACCGCACCTGTTGCAACATTTCCTCCCGACATCTTCGCTGCCAATGCACCCGCAAGGGCGTGCATCGCAATCTTCTCTTTGCTACCGTCTTCAAATTCAAATGCTTTGGCTACATCACCTGTGATTTTTGAAAATAACTCACCGGCTACTTGTGCCGCTTCTTGCTGCTCTTTGATTTCCTGTAAATCAAAGGCTTTTACTTTATGATTGGCATTTTGTGTATCTCTGGAAAGTGCGGTCAGATTTTCCGGTGTTTCTGTGTCAATTTGAATATTAGACCCTATCGCTGATTGCGTTTGACTTGTAGCACTTTCATTTTTATTCCCTAAAGCACTCGCCGCGGCAGCCATTGCATTTTTAGCATTCTGTGCCATATCCGTTGAAAGCCCCGCACTCACGCTTTTCACTTCAATCTCACTGCGGTTTTCAATATCAGTGTGAGTAAGCGATTTTGTTTTGAAATGGTTCTTATCTTGGGTTGCTTCACTGTCAATCACAGAGCCCGCAAGGTGCGTATTCCCCGCAACCTTAACATCCATTCCACCTTTGCCCACATGGAAGCCCGTTTGTTCTTCCACTTGGGCATAGTTCACTTTCGCTTTGTTTTGAGAATAGTTTGCTGAAGCACTTGAACCACTGCCATAAATTGCCACACTAAAGCCTGCACCGGCTTGTGTTTGTTTGCTGTCGTAGTGATTACTGTCTTGACGGCTTTCTAAATTAAGATTGCCTTTAATATCCGCCTCTAAACGGTCTGTTTTAACAACTGCACCTTTGAAATTAGCGTCTTTACCGGTTTTAATAATTGTTTCTTCAGCATTCAGATAACTATTACGTTGTGTCACACTATCGCTATTTTCATGCCCTTTACCGACTTGAGCAGAACCTTCTACACCAATACCATAACTATTGCCATTGGCGCCTGCAAATACACCCACACTCCAACCTGTGTTTTTATTCTCACTTCGGTTATGGTAAGTATCTTGTACTGACTCCACATTTAAGTTCTTAGCCACATCAAGTTCTAAACGTTTTGCATTTAATGTTGAACCCAATACATCAACATCGGCTTTTCGGCTGGTCAAATTCACTGTGCCAGCATTCAGCTCACTGCCACGATGAGTGATTGTTTTACTTTCACTCGTTTGAGTAGATTTGCTCGCCCCTACGCTAATAGAGGCTTTAATGCTCGGATTAGACACATTACCTGCCGTCATATTGCCTAAGCTAGAAACCGTGTTTGCAACATTTGCTGCATTTTGAGCTAATTCAAGACTTTCATAAGCCGCTTTCATTTGATGGAGCTGTTTCAGTTTTTCATTTTTAACTTCATGACTACGCTTAATACTGTGTCCCATCGATTGTGCTGTACTTACGACCGGTGATGTAACGGCTATCGTAAGTCCTGATTGTTTATACTCATGCCCCTCTTTATGTTCAATGATATCTTTTCCCGCTTCGACCTTCACGGCTGCCCCTTCAATATCAATACGATTCGTGTTTGGTGTAATCATATCCGTACCAAGAACATTTGTATGATTCCCCGCACTCACCCTGATATTGCCATTCATTGAGCCCAGCGTACTACGTGCATCTGATTGTGTCCAACCTTCTGTCTCATAATCATGTTTTTCTGATTTGGAGCCAAAGGTAATGCCAATACCGCCACCTGTGAACACACCGTGAGTTTTCTTGGTTTCCACGCGCTTATTTTTAAAATGATTGGTATCCGCTGCAATATCAACATCATGTCCAGACTGAACATGGAGATTATCATCTGCAATAGCCTGAATGCCTTTCGCCTTCACATCATAACCTGCTGAAAGAACCACGTCTTTACCGCTCACCTGAGTGCCGACTTGAGTAACGGAGTGTTGTTGGTCTAGGCTGGTTTTGGTCGTTCTAGCAAGGCTGCCACTTTTCGTTTTGTGGAATTCTTCAAAATCTCGGCTTTCTTTTGCACCATTCAGCACAAGGTCATTTTCTGCGATAGCCATTAACTTCGCTTCACTCTCCAACTGTGCCCCTTCGGCTCGGAGATTTTTTGCCGTAAGCCTCACATCACCTTTGCCTTTTACTTGACTTACTACCGCTTCTTCCACTTTCTCATGACGGTAATGATTGCCTGCGCCCATCTTTTCATCAAAGCCTACCGAAAGTGCAGTCAGATTCATGTTATTTTTGCTTTGAACAAGTGTGATGCCATTGCCATCGTTAATAATATCTGCACCTTTAGCGTTCAGATTATTTGATGAGAGTTGTAACTGGCCATCTTCTCCTTTTACATGGAAAAGTGCTTTACGAGCCAGTGTCGTCTCACTACGTTGGAAATGAGATAAGTCCACCTTTGTTGTCATTGTGGTACTTTCGTGATTTAAATTACCGCCCACCTCCACCAAAAGTGCTCGCTCGGCTTTCACTTTACCACCAATATTATCGAAGTTATTCATGGTGTTGATGCCTACTTTATCACCCGTAATGCTGCCTTCGTTGAATAAGCTTTCGGTATTTAATAACGTAAGCTTACGGCCTGCAATGGTGCCGCTATTGGTTAAACGATGACTCCGCAAATCAATCACATCCGCTGAAATCAACGTGCCTTCACCATTTAAGTCACCTTTCTGCGCCATGGCATAGACGCGAGGCACCATCACTTTGACTTGTCTTCCGCTTGGTAAGGTTACGTCTTTTTCTTCAAACCAGACTATATCTGAAGTAAGTTGGGCGACCTGAGCTGGGCTTAAAGCCACACCCGGGGTTAAGTTAAAGCGTTTCGCAAAGGTAATACCATTATCCATTAACCCTTTATATTGCGCCTCTAAATCTTGATAACCTGTTAAGAACATACGTCCCGTCAACTGATTAACTTGGTCTCGCACTAAACGTTGCTCGTAATAGCCATCACCTAAGCGTCTCAAGATATTTTGTGGATCACGACGAAGTGCTTTAAACATATAGTCACCGCTGAGCCATTGTTTACGATCGGTAAACTGTGGATCCGTTTCAATTAATGGGCGATTAGTGGCCTCTGGATTGGTGCGATAAAGGCTTGAGGTTGGCAAAGAAACATCCACACCAATCGTACGAATTTCACGCTGCTCAGCTTTTGCATTCGATTGATTCACGCCATTGGCAACATGAATATTGTTCGCAAGTGCGATAGTTTCCATCGAAAGATTGGCTTTTTCACCTTCAGGCGTCACTGTCGTATAGGCTTCCGTACGAACTTGTTTTAAATCCAATTCTGTATCAGTGATTTTTTGGTAGTCATGACGGCCAGCCCACTCCCGTTGATGATATCGTTTAACTCCGCCTCGCCAACGAGAGTAAGTCCATTCTTGATTTCCCTTATCAACAACTTGAGTAATCCCCATTTCAGGTACATTGTTGACTTCTTCAGAAGGATTATTCGGATTATAGATCTTTCCAGCAGCCATTATTTGGCTACGGTTATTTTCTACATGACCATTAAATTCAATATCACCTTGACTCAAAATCTTACCAGGATGCGTTTCTTTCACCTTAGTTTCGCTGGTTATATGTTCTTGCACATAAATATCCCAAAAGCGATAAAACTCTTTGCCCAAGAGCTTTTTATTGTGTTCAAGAATAGCGGCATCTAACTGTTCAAATGCTTTTTCATTTACCTTCGCCCATTCAAAATAAGGTTTCATTTGAGCAGAAAACTCAACTAACTTAGCCTTATAATCAGCAACAGCTTTCCGGTACTCTCCCATTTTCAATTCATATTCTTTCATGAGACGATCATAATCATGACGATTACGCCATGTTCGTTTAGGCTGTTTAGGCTCCTCTGGCGCTTGCTTTAACGTTTCATCCAAGCCACTCAGATCAGGTAATGTTGGAGAGGTAAGTGGAGGAGTAATATTAAATGCCGCCCATATAGGATCATTATTTAAATAAAGCGCTTGAGGTACAACAACACAACCTGAACGAGTTTGCTCGTTAGCACATACCTCCTCATTTGGCATTGGTAGAATATGACCTTCAATTTTGCCATTAGTAGGTCGCGTTACCTTATTTTGATTTTTATAGACCACTTTACCTGCTCGACTAAAGGATGCCCAACGAAGCTGATCGAAATTAATACGTTCAACACTCCCATCTTCAAGCAGATAATGTTCATTCACATTTTCACGTTTGACTTCTTCTAACCTTGTATCAATACGGGCATTTTTGTTTAAAGTTTGATGCATAGCAAGAACAACACCACCTCCTTCAATCAAACTACCGCTATTTAATAACTTATCACCTAAATCTTTTGATTGATTGTTTTCATCTAAAGTGCGACCAAATACCACTTTCCCTTCAGAGGATAAGGTACCGCCAATACCATTAAACGCCCAATTTTGGGTAAAGACCGTTTTATTGTTCTCAACGAAAGGCGCTGCAACATCTAGACGTTCTTTTGCCGCAACAACCGCTGATTTAATCGTCCCATCAGATTGTAATTCATCTGTATTCACTATTTTTTGACCAGCCTGTAAAGCAACATAACCACCATAAATACGACCAGTACCAATATTAGTTAATGTATCACTGGTCTTGATTACATTTTCTACTGCCCCTTTAATCAACCCTCGATTGGCTATATTCTGCTCACTTGTAAGTGCGGTTTGTTTGCCTTGAATTTCAGCTGTCTTTGTGTTTTCAATGTTCTTCGCATTGATTTGGGTATGGCCTTCAGAAAGTAACCCTGCTCGATTAATCAAATGTCCTTGAGTAATTAAACTTAATGAAGAACGGCCAACTAAATCGCGTTGACTATCAAAATCTTGAACAAGTTGGATATTTGCATGGTTAGCCTCAATATCGCCATCACCAGAAAGTGCATTAACCTGAATATTCAGTTTTTCTGCAGCCTGAATTGAACCTTGGCTATTTTTTATGGAAGCCCCTTTACCCTGAATACGAATATCCCCTGTAGAGAATAATTCACCTTGGTTATTGTCTAATTGATTAACAACATTCAATACCTGAGAAGAAACCGAATAAATCCCACCTTGTTTATTGTCCAATTGCTGAGCATTCACCTCAACCTTACCCGCAAGAATACCCTGTGTTGGTACTGATTGCGCATTCCCTTTAGTATTTTGGTTATTTAGATTAGTGGTATTAACCGTTAAATCACCTTGAGCTTGAATGAGTGAACCTGTATTGCCGACTTTTTCGTTATTAACATCCCTTGCAATATTTAACGTTGAAGAAGCATCAGACACAATTATTCCAGCTCGGTTATCTATGGATAATGCGGTTAAAATTAAGTTTTTACTACTTAGTAAGCGTCCTTCTTGATTATTTAAAAATTGATTTTGCTGGGTAAGACTCATATTTCCACCTGAAAGTATTAAGCCTTTTTCATTATTTAACCCTTGTTCTAGGTTTAATGAGAAGTCACGCGCACCTTGACTTACCCATCGACCCTGTTGATTTTCTACTCTTTGCGCAGTTGCATTAATCCAATCCGCTTTTAAATTAGCGTGCTGTGTGAAAAGTTGAGAAGCGGTATGTAAATTGATTTCATTTTCTGCAACGAGCGTCGCTTGATTTGCATTCATTTCACCTTGATGAGCCACAACATGAACATCCTGACCACTTGTCTGACTCTCACTTATATCAACTGTTTTAGCCTGAATATCAACCTTACCTGAGGCAATGTTTTTCCCTTTCGCAACAGTTGTTTTTACTGTTTTTATTTCTAAATTTTTAGTCTCACTAACATCACTTACTTTGCGAACTTTATCATTATCCTCAATACCAGCAGCCAATACAGAAGACTTACTCGCTTCGACAGAATCTGCTTGATAGCGAATATTTCCACTAGAAATCGTCGAGCCTATCTGAGTAATTTTATTTTTAGCTCCAACTAGAACATCACCTCGTGCCGTTTCAACTTTACCCTTTTGAACAATATCAGAGTTGGTATTGATTTGGACATCTTGTTTACTGTAAATCCCTCCTTCATTAACAATCCGCCCAAAGCTATCAATCTTTACCTCCCCCACCGAAGCCCCTATATGCCCCGCATTGCGTACACCAAGACCTTGACCCTTATCCACTAAATGGATTTTCTCCGCATACATCCCACCCAATTGGCTTACATCCACACTATAGTTTTGGTTTTCACTTTGGGTACCAGAAGTGCGGTCGATTTTGCTGGTGTTTTTATCGCCCACGTACACAACCAAATCATTCATGCGGTTCACGTTGTTTTTACCTGTGGTGACTCTAATGCCTTTCTTCGACCAAACCCCACCTTTGATTTCCGCTTTCTCAGCGATAATATCGGTGTAATCAGATTGGCTGTTATCCATCCCTTTTTGGCCAACCGTCACCTTACCGCCTTTTACGCGATAGCCTTTTAACTCACCATTTTCTACTTCTGCTTTACCGGTTGTTAGCGTGGTACGTCCAGCATTAATCACGCCACAGCCATCACATTGGATACCACTTGGGTTGGCAATCACGACATCCGCTTTTTTACCTGCGACTTCCACATAACCTTTTAAACGGCTTGGGTTGGCTGAGTTTACCTCATTAAGAATGACTTTTGCTTCACCTCGAGCAAGATTTGGGTTACCTTGCACCCAGCCGGCTATTTGCGTTTGGGCTGCTTTACGGGCATTGTTTAATACGGCACCTTTCTCTGCTACATCAAATTGTGAATATTGATTTCGTGATACCCCTCCCGTACTTGGGGTTTGAATGTTCACTTGCGGTAAACCATTCGCTGTTTGAAGCACCGTGGGTTGTTGATTACCTGGTGCTGATTTATCTGCACGAATCACCATATCTTCTGCATGCACAGAAGGCGATAAAAAGACAAAGCCCAATGCCAACATTAAGCTAAAATGAATAGGATTAAGTGAAAGTGCGGTTGAAAATAATCCTGTTTTTTCTTGTTCTGAACTCACATTTTCACTTTACGCTTTACCTTGAGATTTTGCTAACTCAGAGACCACCACAAACTGATTTAATACACGGCTAAAAATCACTTTATAATGACGTTTATTCATTTTTTAATTTCCTTTAAAGTTTTAAATTCTGTTTGGTTTTAATCAATTTATTCATCTAAAAGCATGAGCATTAAAAACGGTAACTCACATTAAATCCGGTTGTCACATGACTGGTTCTAAATCCTTCTGGTTTTTTAATTGGAACACCCACAAAATAATCATAGTTAATACCCCATAGTTTGCCGCGAAGTCCAATTACGCCACCCATTAAGCTATCACCAATTTGAAGCTCTTCTTGGCTAGAGTACACTTTACCTCGGTCAATCCCTAAATAAAGCTCATGTCCCTTATTCGCAATATTCCAACCTAATTCATTTCGCCACAACCAACCTTTTTCACCGGAAAGCGATAGCTCGCCATCAAATCCGCGTACGGTATAACGACCACCAATACTAAATTTATCTTGTTGTGTTAAAGGTGTGCCGTTCCATTGCCCATTCCAACTGGTGTTAAAGCGGAAAGGCTGATTGCCGATAGTGAAAGGATAGGTAAAATCAACGCCTGCAGTAAAAATCTGCATGCGGGAAGTGCCTTCACCAAACGCCTCTTCCGGTGCAGGTAAGGATTTATTCCCACCCGTACCACGTTTGTAATTCGTACTAAGTTGTAACGTTGCATTACCAATATACTGAGTATGATTAAGTCCCACTTCCCAACCAGCAGTTCGACGACGTTGTACTTCAATTTCGGTGTCATTGATGTAGTTATGGGATTTTTTCGTCCATAACGCCGCATTCACATAAGTTTTGTGAAGACTTCCACGAGATAATAAGCGACTTAAGTTCGCTTTCATTTGTTGGCTTTCGCCTGAATAGGAGTAAGACTCAAACGCACCTGCTACCATTTGGTGATAAGAATATTTTGAACCGGAAAGCGTTAAGAGATAGTTCTTCCAAGGAATAGAATAATAGAGACTAATATTTTTACTGCCATAATCGCCTTCAGCATTATCACTATGACGCTTGAAGCTACGTGTGCCACTGATATAGAACATATCATTAAGTGTTAGCACGTTATCCCAAGAAAACGTGGCCGAACCTTGTAAACGCCCCGTAGCTTTACTACCTGAATCATCTAATCCCAAGGTTAAATGAAAAGGCAAGCTTTGCTTATAAGCAATCACTACATCTGTTTCACCCACAGCATCTGTTGGCACCAGCTCCATATTCGCATCAGCACTCGGTACACGTTTTAAGTTTTCTAAACCTTGTTCAATGTTGCGAATATTTAATATATCCCCCTGCGCCATTGGCATAGCAAACCATAAGGTACCACGGGTGGCAAACGGAATCGCACTTTGGTCTTGTAATTGAATATAGCCTACTTTACCTGGGATTACGGTTAATACGAGCATACCTGAACGCAAATCCTGCGGCTCAACCACGACACGCGTTGTCACAAAACCTGCATCAATAAGTCGATTTTGAATACGGCGTAACAATACATTAATCCCCTGAGACCCAATACAAATAGGCAACGCAAAATCTCGCTCAGAATACACCGCACTTAACGCCCAAGAGAATTGGCTTGGTTGAATTAATTTAAGGGAATAGGTTGAGGAGTTTTTTTCAGATTGGTAATCAGTGAGGAGTAATTGATTAATAGTAAAGCATTGTGATTCATTTTTGGGAAAACCAAGTGAGTCTTCTTTTTTACCTTCAAACCGCACATTCGCTGATTGAGTTTGTTGTGCTAAAATAGCTGCATCTTGTTCGACTTGTTGCCTCTGTTGTTTGGCATTGATTTGTTTTTCTACTTTTTCATTTACTGAACTTGGCGTTGAAAAACCAAAAGGAGAAATAAATAATAAACTAGAAAGAAAAAAGTGTGAGGATTTTTTCATTGTTACCCTAAAGATAAAGTTATTAATAGATCATAGTTAATAAGATATCAAAACCTATTTAAAAAGACCATAAAATTTATATCGGTAATTTCTGTTATTTTTCATTAATTTAAATATAAAAAATCTGCATCAAACTTGGTTTGATGCAGATAATTTATTTATTAGCTATTAATAAAAAATTAGTTACCTAATTGAACAAGCTCAACTTTCCAAATTCTCTCTGCGTACTCTTTAATAGTGCGGTCAGATGAGAAGAAGCCCATATTCACGATATTTTGGATGGTACTTTCAATCCATTGGTCGCGTTGTTTGTATTTCTCATCCACGACTTTTTGAGTTTCTACATAACTGCGGAAATCAGCAAACGATTGATAATAATCGTGGTATTGCAAGCCTTGTAATAGTTGATGATAACGTTGAGGATCTTCTGGTGAGAAAGAACAACAATTTTTAACGCTTAAGCCTTGGCTTTACTGGGGTTTAGTCGTGATCGCTTATGTTTACTGGGATCTAAATAGGGATCAAAGATAGGGTGCAATGTAAATCAATTTGTGATTAATAACAAGTAATATCATTAAATATAGATTAATTTAATCTATCCTGTGCAGCGGTGTAAACTTCAGCGCGTTCACGCTTGCCAACGGCAAGAACATAAACGATAACTTTATCTTCAATAACCTCATAAACTAAACGATAGCCTACAGAGCGAAGTTTTATTTTATAAAACACACTAGAAAAGCCAGAAAGCCGATCTGCGGGCACGTGTGGATTTTCTAAGCGTTCTAATAACTTTTTCTTAAATTGGTTTTTTATGGTATCGCCAAGTTTATTCCATTCTTTCTTTGCCTTTGGGCTAAATGTCAGTTTATAAGTCATTAATATCAACCTCAATAAAACCGCCCTCAGCTTTTCGCTCTTCTGCAATGCGTACTAGTTCTGCATCTTCAATTAATTCTTGCATATAAGCGAACATTTCAGGCGTAAGACAATAAAAGGCTGGTTGGTTACGATTCAATATAGCAATCACGCCATTTTCACTTTCTCGCATTACACCCATTGGGTTTCGTTTTAGATCGGTAATGCTTGCAGCCTGCTCTGTTAGTATTTGATGAATAGCCATAAATTCCTCTTTTTCTTGTTAATGCGTGTGAATAGTAACACTTTAAAAAATCTTTTAAAAGATTTCTAGAATGCCTTTATTGAGGGGTATTGGTTTCTTAAATTATTTTTTTTCTGTGGGTATATTTTTCTTTAGGAAAATTAGGAAAATTTTTTTATAAATCCTTATTTGTCAATAAGTTATGCATATAAAACCTTTCCTATTTTTAGGAAAAATTTTAGGAAAGCATTAGGAAAATTTTAGGAAAGCAGATCGGCGTTTTTGGCAAAATAGGAAAGAAAATAGATAAAATAGGAAAATTACCCCATAAAATAGGAAAATAAAAGGGCTAAATAGGAAAACTATTTTTATTTAATATATTGATTTATATATATTTATTTTTTATTTTCCTAAAATTCCTATAAAAAATATATCGTTGGCTAAAAAAACTAGATTTAAGATGTAAAAAAAAGCAAGGGTCTCCCCTTGCTTTGTTTTTTTATTCGGTTGTTTCGGCGTTATCATCATCAACTAAAACCGGCGTAATTTTGTAAGCCCTGAATGTTTTCCCTATCATTTTTTTAGGTACTTTGAATTGATGATCATAATTCGCTTCAGGCTTTGCTGGGGTTGCCATTATGCCAGCATTAACCAGCACATTTAACGCCATTTTTTTGGGGTAGCCGTCCATCACTTCGTTAAACACTTTTGGGATGATGAAGTAGTATTCATCTTCCTTTGCGGCTTCATCTGCCAGCACACGTACTCCAGCAATTTTTAACGGCATATTCGCCATAGGATCGGGCGGATATTGCACAAAACGCGATTCATTAACTAATAGCCAGCTTATTATTGATTGAATAATACTTGTTTCCTCTCGGCTATTTTCGCCAAACTCTTCTTTCCAGTTGAGAAAGTTTTTTAAAATGGCTTGTGCGCTTTCTTCTTCCGTCCATTGGGTTAAGTCTTTAGCTAAATACAGTGCGGTTTCTAGCACGGCGAAACGGTCGCCCGCTACACGTTGCACTTGTCCACTCATATTATTAGATAAATCTAGCCATTTTTGGCGAATTATCTTATAGGTGCTTTTCACTGCATCCGCATTGTTAGAAAGAAAAGCAATCCATTCACGCCCAATTACGCCAAAGCATTCTTGTACTTTTTCGTTTAAATGGTCGGCGTGCGCTTTATTATTGGGAAAATGGTGTAAATGGTTCGCTTCCTCAAGCGGCACATTTAAAAGCCTTACTAATTGTCCTGCGTGCACTTTTGCGCCCTGCAGTCTTAGCTGGGTTTCTAAATCTTTTTCCCCTGTCGAAAGTGCGGAAACTTTCCAGCGTTTTATTTGTCGGTTTCCGCCTTCTTTTTCGCCTCTGATTTTGTCTGTCTCATTAAATAAATCATAGGCGATAGTCTCTAGGTTCTTTCCGTCTTTGGCTTGTCCGATTTCATCTAGAGTAATAAAGCCGTCATTGCGTGCAGCCGCTTCATTTTTTACGCCTGTTGCGGTGGTGCTCCAACTCAATTTTATTTTTTCTGGGTTGCCGTAAATACTGTTGGCAATATTTAGGGTTGTACTTTTTCCCTTCGAACTTTCTGCGAATAAATGCACGCCAAAAGATTCCCTCCCTAAAAGTGAAAGCATAGGTGCAGCTAACGCAACCGCTACGCCAATCATCATTGAGGCGTTACCACGTACATTTTGCGCAATTTCCCTTTGCCAATCCGCAAGTGTGCCGCTTGTCGTATAGCCGAGGCTTGAACTGCTTCGGTCGGTAAAATGAATCGGTTTAAGCGGTGTGCCAATAATTTCCCCATTCGGTAATAAATACGCCCCATTTAGCCAGCCTGTCACATTAGTGATAGTCCACTGTGTGAAATGGTCGCCGTTAAAGTGAAAATGCTCGGTAAGGCGTTGTGTTAAACCTGAGCCTTGTGTCATTTTCAAACCTTGCGCTTTCAGCATCTTCCAGCCTGAATCTGTGCCAAAATCTTCACGGGCGATAGCAACGGTGCGCGGCTTATTCTCATCTCGGTTTTGCCATTGGAAAAGATAGTAATATTCGCCGCCTTGCGTTTTCCCCTCGCCAACCAGTGCCAAATCATCACAAATCCACGTCATATTCTCTTTAATGATTTCGCCAGTATCATTATCAACTTTAGGCTTAATGTAATGTAACCCTTTAATTTTGCCGTTTTCTCGATACTCTACATAAGGCTCCCGCTTTGGTGCTTCTGGCTTATCCATATATTCTACACGCATTTCTGCTAAATTGCGCGATTCTGCACTATTGCGTAAATCTTCTAAACGGTGGCTTAATTCTTCCAAATTATCGCCTAGGCTATCTGCAAAAAAGACTTTTTTCGCCTTACTGTGCGTTGCTAGTGCCAATAAAAGGGCGTTTTCTTGGTCGCTTGTCACGTTTCCAAAACGGTAAAACGTCACGGCGTGCACATCATCTTTTAAAATTTGATAATTGCCAGCGTTTACCAGTTTCTCCGCATCTAAAATTATCGGCTTATAATCACGCTCAAGCCCTAATTTATCTCGCAATAAGCCCCATTCGATGCCGTTCCCTTTGTCTTTACCAAATCCCCAAGCATTCCAGGCTTTATTGCCAATTAATGCGTGAATATGCTCAAAGGCTACGCGCCCTTGTTCGTCAAAGTGCGGTACTTTTGCTGGCTGTTTTTTATAGCTCATCTTTTCCCCCTATGCCTTATTCCGATTCTTAAAAAATGCGATAACCTCTGCCGCACGGTATTTTTTCGGGGCGCGTGGACGTGAGTCGCCTAACTTTGTGGGAAAACCAGGCAATTTAATTAAGGTTTGAATCACATAACCATAAGAAACTTTTGCATAGGCTGCTATATCGTGTGGTGTCCATATCTGATCTGCTTGCGCATCTTGATTTTCTATTGCTTGCACACGGGCTTTCAGGCTCTCCAATTCATTTAATAAAAATTCGGTGGTTTCTGTTTGCTTTTCCATATTTCCCCCTAGCGTTGTTTCCGTCTTGCCTGTTTTTGGTGTGCGCGGCGTTTTTTCTTACGCTGTATTGACTTGTGTTTAATATGTTCATCAAGTTTCATTTTGCGTTGTGCTTTCTGTTCTGCTTCACTCCATAATGTTTGAACATCTAAATCAGTTTGCCCCACTTCATCGGCATTAGTGAAAATTTCAATAATCGTGCCGTCTGGTAAGGTAATTTTATGCGTCATCATTTTTCGCCCCCTTGTGATTGAGGCTGTTTTTGAAGAAAGCATTCATCTAATTTTTGTTGAATATGCGCACACTGTAAGGTATAAAAATGTGACATATTCAGCATAAAACCCTTTAATTCGCTCTCATCTTTCAAGTAACAAGTTACGCCAACCATTTCTAAACAAGTGTTCAACGTCTCAAATCGGGTTATTTCGCTTTGAAGTTCATCAATTAAATGAAGAGAAAGATTACGCATAAATTCCCCCTTTCATCGCTAAAGTGCGGTTAAATTTCGAGTTGATTTTTGCAACGGTGACGAGGTGGCGAAAATCAGCGTTAAGGCTTAATCTTGCACTTTCTTCGGTGTTGGCGTGAATAGTTTGAATGCACAAATTAAAGTGCGGGTGTGTGCGATTAACGCATAGAAATTTATAGATCATTTCTGCGGTGTCCTTTGATAAATTTTTCGGAACTACCGCGAAAGTTTGCAGTCTTGGGCGGTAGCACATAACGGGCTGCAAAACCGCTATCAAAGGAAAACGGCAAAGGGCGGAACCTTTCCCATTATGCACTACCATTGAGAATAGTCTATCAAAAGATAGATTATTTGGGATAGGTGCGTAAACACTATAAACAAAAAAAGCACGGTTAAATGGCGTGCTATCGTTCGCCTTTTGAATCTTCAGCTTTCCACGGCTGGCTCTCGATTTTGCGAGTGCGAGATTAATATAGTTTAATCTCGTTTTATCTGTCAAGCCATTTTGTAAAAATGGTTTATTTTTACGTGTAAAAAGGTTGCACGCTACCGCATTAAACGGTAGATTGTCGTTTAAATAGTTCATTGAATTATTCGCTTTAAATTGTCGTTATAGGGAACGGGCTTATCTTTCGAGGTAAACCCTTATTTTTTGCTTTCTAATTGGGGTGGGTGGTCTTGCGCCCATTGGTGTGGCGGTTCAATTGGCTGGAATCGTGCAAATTGCCCTTGTTCAAATCCTGCTTTATAAACGCCTTTCAATTCGCATTTGTCGCAATAAACATAAGCTATCGTTACCGTTGCGCACGGTCGCACAGAAGAACGAATTTGTAACGATTTACCACATTCAGGGCAATTAAGCCGTAAGCCCTCCATGCTGCGCCTCTTGTTTGAGGTTTGGGTTTTGTTTATCTAACTAGGCTTGTACATCTTCACGCGCCCATCGGTTGGTTCTGTCGTATTTTAACGGCTTCGGAAAATCGCCACGCTTCATCATGTAATAAATCTTTGTGCGCTTGGCAATGCCCATTTCTTCAAGCTCTTGAATCGTTAATAAAATTTTTGAAGTCATTTTATTTGCCTTTAAATTAAGTGCGGAATACTCCGCACTTTTTTATTGAATTGAGTAAGGTTTTCCCTTCTGCATCATTAGAAAGATAATTTATTAAATAGAGATGAAAATGAGCTCTTTCATCTCCAGATAAATTATTATAGTGAGGAAAAATACTACTCATTTTTAATATTTTATCTGCTTGCACTTCTCTTTTTATTTCATTAATAAATTTCTTTTTCTTTTCGGTTAGTTGTTTAAGCCAAATTGAAAAAGCATATTGCGCATTTTTAAGCATCTGAAAATTCCACGTTTTTATGTTCTATAGCTGCCATTAAATCTAAATTTTCCACAACGTAACATTCACTACGTAAATATGCGCTAATGTAATCACCCGTATTTTCATCGTTATAAATCGAACGGTGACAACTGTTCTTTTGCGTGTAAATACTAAGGTTTTTTAATGTTGTTACTACAGCGCATTTTCTCGGAAATTGTGGCGGAATAATTGCAGGCATTCCGCCAAAATAATTTGATAAATAAAGATTATTCATGCCGTTATTTTCAGAATAAAGGTGTGCACCTTTAATGTTGGCATTGGCTTTAGAGGCTAATTCAGCCCCTACAAGAAATACAAGATCATTGAGTTCTTGATATTCTGCTGGCAATTTATTGCGCAATGCAATCGCTAATTCATCTAAATTTTTGTAGTCGGCTTTTTCAGTAAATAAGACAATTTTGTCCGCACTTTTTCCGCCCGTAATAATATTCGCTGGGTTTTGTTCTTTCAGTTGTGCCAGCCAGCCTTTTGTAACATCTGATAAATCTTCAGCTTGTGTGTTTACCGCTTGGCTTTCACCATGCCAGCCTATTTGCAGCATATCTAAAATAAACTGGTTTTCCGTCAACTGGGTGAAAAGCTCTTCAAAGTTTTCTTGAGTGACTTCAAGCTCATCAATTAAACGCCAGCTAATTTGCACGCCGCTATCTATCTCGCAAGTTTTGTAAGTTTCGCCATATTCCATAATAGAGCGATTTCGCCCCTCTTGTTTGCGCCCTGTTGTTGTGCCTTTTAGTGCACCAAGAAATTTTCCTCCTGCTGCATCTTTTACTGTGATCCAGTTAATTGAATTTAAGAGATCAGAGCGTGCTTTAAAATCTTTCATTAGATTTTGCAAAGCTTTCTCATTTAGTGTAATGGATAGAACAACGTCAGACTGTTTACTTAGTTGGTCTTGATATTTTGTCGCAAGTTGGCGAGCATATTGCTTTATTTGAGAATCTTTTATTTTGTTTACCTCTTGAATAAATAAGTGTGCATATGTACAGAGCAATCTCCATTAACGTTCACCTTTGTTTATTTTTGATTGCGGAAAGTATTGTAGAAAGTTGAAAAAATGATCTAGAGGAAATTGGGAAAATTTATTTTTTTAGAAAAATTTTGTCTTTTTTAGAAAAAATTAGACGGTTGAATAGGGTAAAAAATAAAAGCCCCAATTAGGGCTTGATTTAGTAGTATTGACTTCGGTCTAGAAATTTTTCTAGGAAAGGTGCTATGGTCTTCGCTTTTCTGACTTTTCCACTATATCCAACTAAACGCTTATCACGCCATCTAATCACCATTTCCGCAAAGGTTGTTTTCTTTTCTTCCATATTCGAAGAGTTTCGATATTCTAGCGGATCAATGTTACGTAAAATTAGACCACGATATTCTGTAGCTATTTCCCTAGCGTATGCAAGAGATAAATCAGGAAATGCACCAAGACTAATTTTTCTGTGCTTCTTATGCCATTTATAGGCAAAGTACCAAATTTTAGTTCCATTAGGTTTTATTCTTATATAAAGCCCGTTTCCATCAGATTTAATGTATTCTTTAGCAATCGGTTTAAGGTTTTGTAAAGTGGTATTTGTCAGTGGTTTAACTATCTTGCTCATAAGTCATCAACTCATAAAATAAAATGTATGACTTTTTAGATCCCTCGAAAAAAGCTCTAAACAGTGAGGGATCTAAAAAGTGCGGTTATAAGCAATCAGAAATAAACAGTAGTAAATATTTGTGAACGATAACTTATTGAAATATCAATAGTTTGTTATCGAATATGAACGTTGGTGAACGTTAATGAATCGGTCCGTGGCGGTGAGAATTTACCTTCAATAATTTGATCCACGACGGTGCGTAATTGAGCATCATTTTGATAGTATTCAAATGAGCGGTATCCGTCGCGACGAAGTTGTTCCACTTGTTCTACCGCATTACCGAAGATGAAAATGTGATTTTCGCCCACGTTTTCTAAGATTTCTACGTTTGCACCGTCAAGTGTACCTAGTGTCAATGCACCGTTAAGGGCAAATTTCATATTACTAGTTCCAGAAGCCTCTGTGCCTGCAAGTGAAATTTGCTCTGAAATATCTGCTGCTGGGATGATAAGCTGTGCAAGGCTCACGCTGTAATTTGGAATAAACACTACTTTCAAGCGATCTTTCAAACGTTCATCGTTATTGATTACATTCGCCACATCATTGATTAAGTAAATGTTTTTTTAATAATCAAACTATCAATTAGCGAATTTCTTTTACAATAACTTGTTTTATCTTTTCCCTTTCCTCTCTTACAAGAGCTTGCCCAAATTGGTTCGTCAAAATAAAAAAGTCCTCAGCTTTCTCGCCCACTGTGGTAATTTTCGCATTCAATAAATTGAGATTTAACTCAGTAAAAATCTGGCTCACTTGGGCTAATAACCCAGGTTTATCCAACGCAACCAGCTCCATTTCAGTATGCTCTCTTTTGTTTTCATGTAAAAAACGCACGTCGGTTTGTACAGTAAAATGTTGAAGCTGGCGATTGGGCGTAATAGAAAGTGCGGGTAATTTTTCACTTTGAAGAGCTAATGTGAGTACTTGCTCTAGTTCTCGGCGACGAGCAAATTCCACTAATTCCCCGTTAAGTTCTGTGATGATAAAGCTATCAAAAACATAACCGTCTTGTGTCGTAATAATCTGCGCATCGTGGATACTGAATTTTTTTGCACCAATGGTACTCACCACTTTATTAAATAAGTGCGGTTGATCTTGGCAATAAATAAACACTTCCGTGCCGCCAAGTGAAAAGCGATTACTAATTTTCACTAATAATGCCTCTGTAAAATCCACCAGCAAACTTGTATGCCACGCAATTTGTTTTGGCGTATTACGCACAAAATAATCTTCAGGACAACGATCCCATAATTGCTCAATCGAAATTGGCGTAATATCAGAATAATCCTGCGTTAAAATTTGTTGTGCAAGTTTTCGGTTTTCTGACGATTTTTCTGAATAATCAAGCAATTCTTTCATGCCTTGTGCAAATTGCTGTTCAGTAAATTCATATAAAGAGGCAAAAAGCGAACGTTTCCAGCTATTCCATAAATTACCATTGGTTGCACAAATATCCGCCACCGTTAAACAAGTGAGATAATCTAATCGAACTTGATTTTGCACGGCTTCCGCAAAATTCATGACGACTTCAGGATCATGAATATCACGGCGTTGCGCAGTAATTGACATCAGCAAATGGGATTGGACTAGCCAAGCAAGGGTATCAATTTCTCGACGATCTAAACCATGTAATTGTGCAAAATTTGCCACATCCTCTGCACCAAGTTCTGCGTGATCACCGCCTCGCCCTTTTGCAATATCGTGGAATAACGCCGCAATATAAAGCAAAGTGCGGTCAGAAAGTTGGCTAAAAATTCGATGGGCTATGGGATGTTCTTTCGCACTTTCCTGTGACAGAAAATTTTCCAATTTCAACATCACGCGTAATGTATGCTCATCCACCGTATAAATATGGAACAAATCAAATTGCATTAAGCCCTCAATGGCTTGCCACTGCGGAAGATACGCAGTTAATACGCCATATTGATGCATCGGCATAAACGCACGCTTAATCGCATTAGGTTGATTAAACAAACGTAGAAATTTTTCCCGAGCAGCTGGAATTTCACATAATTTTTGTGGTAATTGCTCTAAGGAAATTTGTAATTGACGCAAGGTATCAGAATGAATATTGGTCTGTTCGTACTGCGTTAAATAAAAGAATAGATCTAAAATTCTCGCTGGTTTTTCTTGAAAAACACGGCTATCACGCAAACATAAGCATTGGTTAATCAGTTGAAAATCATCGTCTAACTGATCAATCACAGTAGCCTGATTTGATGAAAGCACATTTTCTCGATAATGCTGAATCAACAAATTACTAATCAGCGAAATGCGGTGCAATGCTTGGAAAAAACATTTCATCATTTTTTCTACAGCTTGATTGCCTTCCCCTCGAAAACCCAACAATTCACTGACTTTAATTTGGCGATCAAACAACAGACGATTATCGTAACGTTTCAAAATTAAATGCAAAGCGAACCGCACTTTAAATAAAAATGCACGACTTTCTTGTAGTTGCTGATATTCTTGAGGATAAATAAAACCACTTTGTAAAATGGCTTCAAGGGTCAGCGCCCCCGAATAGTGCAACGCCACCCAATACAACAAATGCAAATCACGCAAGCCACCGGGGCTGTACTTAATATCTGGCTCAAGGTTATAAGCCGTATTGTGATAACGCTGATAACGTTCTATTTGCTCTTGCACTTTGGCATTAAAAAAATCTTCTTTCGACCAAAAATCTGCACGTTTTACCAATTCATTTAGCGCATCAAAGTGCGGTCGATTTCCAGTGAGAAATCTTGCTTCTAATAAATTGGTGGCAATCGTAATATCTTGTTTTCCTTCCAATTCGCATTGTTGTAAGGTTCGGACGCTATGTCCCACCTCAAAGCCACAATCCCATAAAAATTGGATAAATTGGGTAATCTTTTCTTCAATTTCTGGGATTGGTGTTTGCTCGACCAAAATTAAAAAATCTAAATCCGACAAAGGAAACATCTCACGCCGTCCATAACCGCCTACCGCAATTAAAGCAATACCCTGTTGTTCACTTAATCCCATTTCCTGCCAAAGTTGAATCAATAAGGCATCATAAAAATCACTGCGATTTTCAATAAGCTCAAAAATGGAATAACGAGAAAAATTCTCGAGCTCAAATTGCTTGAGATTTTCTCGCTCAATTTTAACCGCACTTGGCGTTAAAGGAGAAGATAGTGACAAAGGAAACAACATTTTGATTGCCTTTTATTAGTTTGAAATAGCTTTATTATAAATAAAAACGAAGCCAATAGGATTTTTTCTTAAAATACTATTAAGGATAAATTTTGCTTTATTTTCAGTCCTTTAAACCAAGCACACCTATTTATAGGTATTCATATCTTTTAAATTTGAGATAGGTCAAAGAAATCATTTCTTAGCTCAAGTAGAATGCGCGTTCTTTTATTTATCTAAGTGGGGGAACACGATGGATAGTTTAAACCATTCTTCAGAATCGACTTATGAAATAGGGAAATTGCTCTTATTACTTTTTGTCATTTTACCGCTTAGTATGGCTGTGAGTGTTGGTATTTATGGCTTTATCGTTTGGTTTTTACAAATGTTTGTTATCGGCTTGCCGAGTGCGTAAATTTCATTTTTATTTCAGGAGAAGCTAATGAAAAATAAAATTAAGGCTTTTTTCTTAAAGCCTTCCAACCGTATTGGTTTTGGCTTGTTAGTCACACTTGGCTTTATTGCTGGAGCGATTAGCTGGCAACAATTAAATAATGTGATAGATGCAACAAGTACAGAAAAATTTTGTATAAGCTGTCACACAATGCAACAACCTCTCGAAGAATTTAAACAATTCGTTCACTGGAAAAATAACAGTGGTGTTCGCGCAACTTGTTCTGATCGCCATGTTCCACACGAAAAAACCGATAAGTTTGCTCGCAAAATGCAAGCTATCAGAGAAGTTTTTGCGGAATTTACTGGCAAATTTAAGGATGAAGGTACCTTTGAATAACATCGTGCAGAAATGGCTCAAAAGAATTTATGCAGTCTGAACCGCACTTTGATGTACTAGAAATGAAAGAAGATCCACTTACTGGTCTTGAATGGCAAAAAGTGAAACTTTCAGCTTGGATTGCACCAAATCAATTAATCAATAATATTGATGCCGTATGGGAAAGTGCAGAAAACACCTATAAAACGCAATGTAGTACTTGTCACCGCCAACCACAAGTTAATCATTTTGATTCCAATACTTGGATTGGTTTATTTAAAGGAATGGTTGGATTTACCAACATTGATGAACAAACAGGCAAAGAAGTATTACGTTATTTACAACTTCATTCATCAGATTTTGATGCTCAACATAATGAAGAGAAATAGGAGATTTTTTTAGTATGCAATAAATTCGTCGTGAATTTTTAAAAAATATGTCGCTTATGGGCGCAGCTTGTGCAATGCCAAATTGGCTTGTCGCAAAAAAACTTGAAAATGAAGATATTACACAATGAAAAATAACTGACTCACACTGGGGTACCATTCGTGCCAAAGTGGAAAATGGCCGTGTTGTTGATGTAAAACCTTTCGGGTTAGACAAATATCCAACGGAAATGATCAAAGGTATCAAAGGATTAATTTATAGTGAATCTCGTATTCGCTATCCAATGGTACGCTTAGATTGGTTAAAAAACAGAGAAAAAAGTGACCGCACTTCTCGTGGTGACAATCGTTTTGTGCGTGTTACTTGGGATGAGGCGTTGGATTTATTCTATGGAGAACTAGAACGTATTCAAAAAAATTACGGCCCTTGGGCATTACATACAGGCAACGTAGGCTGGTGTTCAATGGGTCAATTCCATAGCTGTGGTAACCACATGATCTGCGCAATTAGTATGCATGGTCATAGCGTAACCACCGCAGGTGACTATTCTACTACCCATTATAGTGTCATTATCGCCAACAATTAAATTATTAGTTGAGTGAGATAATTTATCCGTGGAAGTATCGGTAGCTTTAACACCATTAATAGAATTAGTAATTAAATTACCGATAATAATATTTTTATTACTTTTTTCATTACTTGTTCCAGCATTAAATACAGGACCAAGATCTTTCATTCCAAAATTTTCTGAGAGTAAAAGAAATATGATTTTTATAAATAAAAAAATGCGGTGAAAATCTCAAAAAATTTTACCGCACTTTGTTGAAGCAGCATTTACATCACAACCACATCAAACTGTTCTTGATTATAAAATTGCTCAGTTTTCACTTTTACTCGTTTGCCAATAAACATTTCCACTTCTGGCAGCAAACCGTGAGATTCTTCATTAATAAGATATTCGGACACCGCTGGCGAGGCATAAACAACAAATTGTTCACTACTGAATAAATGGTAAACCCGAATAATTTCACGCATAATTTCGTAGCAAACTGTCTCAACAGTTTTCACACGACCACGTCCATGGCAAGTTGGGCATTCATCACATAGCACATGCTCAAGGCTTTCACGAGTTCTCTTACGCGTCATTTCCACAAGACCTAACTGCGTAAAGCCATTCACATTGGTTTTCACACGATCTTTAGAAAGCGCATCACATAAAGATTCCAACACTCGATTACGGTGTTCATCTGTTTGCATATCAATAAAATCAATAATGATTATGCCACCAAGATTACGTAGTTGTAATTGCTGCGCAATGGCTTTAGTTGCTTCAATATTAGTATTGAAGATGGTTTCTTCTAGATTACGATGCCCCACAAATGCGCCTGTATTAATATCAATGGTGGTCATCGCTTCTGTTTGCTCGATAATTAAATAACCGCCCGATTTGAGATTAACACGTTTATCTAAGGCTGTTTGGATCGCATTTTCAACCCCATACACATCAAAGATAGGTTGATTTCCAGAATAAAGAACAAGTTTATCGCTTAGTTCAGGCATAAATTCATCGGTAAACTCTTTCACTTCGCCAAAGCAAAGTTTAGAGTCGATACGAATTTTTTCTAAGTTTGTGCCGATAAAATCACGCAAAATGCGTTGTGGAAGAGCTGGCTCACCGTAGATTTTTGATTTGGTTGGATATTTAGATTTACGCTCTAAGACTTTACGCCACAAGCGTTTTAAAAATTCAGCATCTTGACGTAATTCTTCTTCGCTTGCCCCTTCTGTGGCGGTACGAATAATAAAACCGCCGAGTTCATCACAAAATGGTTCAACCAAGGCTTTTAAACGGGCGCGTTCTTCTTCGCTTTCAATACGTTGTGAAACACCTACGTGGCTATTTTCTGGCATAAAAACAAGATAACGTGATGGCAATGTAATGTCTGTGGTTAAACGCGCGCCTTTTGTACCTAGCGGATCTTTCACCACTTGTACAACAATATCCTGCCCTTCTCGTACTAATTCTGAAATACTCTTAACTTTAAATTGCTTTTGTTCATTTTCATCTACACATTCCGTGTGAGATACAATGTCGGCAGCGTGTAAAAAAGCCGCTTTTTCCAAACCAATATCGACAAAAGCAGACTGCATTCCCGGTAGCACTCGAGTGACACGACCTTTATAAATATTTCCGACAATTCCTCGTTTAGCTTGGCGTTCAATATGCACTTCACGCAACATTCCTGTTTCTACTAACGCAATGCGTGTTTCGTTAGGTGTTACGTTCATCAATAACTCTACAGCATCCATTTTATATTCCTAATTTCTTAAATTTCATCAAATATTTAGTCTAAATAGAATAATAGCCCGAAATAAGGTAAAATGCACCCTTTCTGAAATTTTAACCCATTTTGGACTTATAAAATGTTTGGATTCGACCCAACTCTTGTTACTTTTACTATTTATATTTTCGGGATGTTGCTGATTGGCGTACTCGCCTATTATTACACGAATAATTTATCAGATTACATTCTCGGCGGACGTCGTTTAGGCAGCTTTGTCACCGCAATGTCAGCAGGTGCGTCAGATATGTCTGGTTGGCTTTTAATGGGCTTGCCTGGTGCGGTATATTTATCAGGCTTAGTTGAAGGCTGGATTGCTATTGGTTTAACTATCGGGGCTTATTTTAACTGGCTTTTAGTCGCTGGTCGTTTGCGTGTTTATACTGAATTAAATAATAATGCTCTCACTCTCCCAGAATATTTTCACAATCGTTTTGGTTCATCACACAAATTATTAAAACTTGTTTCTGCTACGATTATTTTAGTGTTTTTTACTATTTATTGTGCTTCTGGTGTCGTGGCAGGTGCAAAATTATTCCAAAATATATTTTCTGTGGAATATTCCACCGCACTTTGGTACGGTGCAGCGGCAACCATTGCTTACACGTTCATCGGTGGTTTCCTTGCGGTAAGCTGGACAGATACCATTCAAGCCACATTAATGATTTTTGCATTAATTTTAACCCCTGTTTTTGTGTTATTAAGTTTCGCCGATACCGCTCAATTTTCCGTCGCATTAGAACAAGCTGAAGCAGCAGTCAATAAAGATTTCACGGATTTATTTACTTCAACCACACCACTTGGTTTATTAAGCCTTGCCGCTTGGGGATTAGGCTATTTCGGGCAACCGCATATTTTAGCACGCTTTATGGCTGCGGATTCTGTCAAATCACTTATCAAAGCACGCCGTATTAGTATGAGTTGGATGGTGCTTTGCTTAGGAGGCGCAATTGGCATTGGCTTATTCGCTATTCCGTATTTCTTTGCAAATCCAGCTATTGCAGGCACAGTTAATCGCGAACCAGAACAGGTTTTTATTGAATTAGCTAAACTTTTATTTAATCCTTGGATCGCAGGCATATTACTTTCTGCTATTTTAGCTGCAGTAATGAGTACATTAAGCGCGCAATTATTAATTTCTTCAAGCTCAATAACAGAAGATTTCTACAAGGGTTTTATTCGCCCTAAGGCTTCAGAAAAAGAGCTCGTATGGCTTGGAAGAATAATGGTGTTAGTGATTGCTGCATTTGCTATCTGGATCGCACAAGATGAAAACAGCAAAGTATTAAAACTTGTCGAATTTGCTTGGGCGGGATTTGGTAGTGCGTTTGGTCCTGTTGTACTTTTCTCTCTTTTCTGGAAACGAATGACATCATCGGGCGCAATGGCAGGTATGCTTGTAGGCGCAGTGACCGTATTTTCTTGGAAAGAAGTTGTTCCAGCTGATACCGATTGGTTTAAAGTATATGAAATGATCCCTGGTTTTGCTTTCGCCAGCCTTGCAATTATTGTTATTTCATTACTTTCCAAACCAGAACAAGATATTCTTAATACCTTTGATAAAGCAGAAAAGGCTTATAAGGAAGCAAAATGATCGACTTTCGCCCTTTTTACCAACAAATTGCGACCACAAATTTATCGGACTGGTTAGAAACCTTACCGCACCAATTAAAAGAGTGGGAAAATCAAACTCACGCTGATTATGCGAAATGGAGCAAAATTGTTGATTTCCTACCTGATTTACAAGCTGACAAAATTGATCTCAAAAGTGCGGTAAAATCTGACCGCACTTTTCCCCTTTCAACAGGAGAAAAACAACGAATTATCCACCATTTAAAGCAATTAATGCCGTGGCGAAAAGGGCCTTATCATCTTTTCGGTATTCATATTGATTGTGAATGGCGTTCTGATTTTAAATGGGATCGTGTTCTTCCTCACTTATCGCCATTGCAAGGTCGCACTATTTTAGATGTAGGCTGTGGCAGCGGTTATCATATGTGGAGAATGCTAGGGGAAGGTGCAAAAATGGTCGTAGGGATTGATCCTACCGAGCTTTTCCTTTGCCAATTTGAAGCAGTACGCAAGCTACTTAATAATGATCGTCGAGCAAATCTTATCCCCCTTGGTATTGAGCAAATGCAACCATTAGCGGCATTTGATACGGTATTTTCAATGGGCGTACTCTATCATCGTAAATCCCCATTAGATCATTTAAGTCAGTTGAAAAACCAATTGGTAAAAGGTGGTGAATTAGTATTAGAAACCTTAGTGGTGGATGGCGATGTAAATACTGTACTTATACCAGCAGATCGCTATGCGAAAATGAAAAATGTTTATTTTATCCCCTCTGTCGCCGCACTAATCAACTGGCTAGAAAAAGTTGGCTTTACCAATGTGCGTTGTGTGGATGTAGCGACAACCACATTAGAAGAACAGCGTAAAACTGATTGGTTAGAAAATGAAAGCCTAATTGATTTTTTAGATCCAAATGATCACAGTAAAACCATTGAAGGTTATCAAGCACCAAAAAGAGCGGTAATTTTAGCGAACAAATAAAAAAGGGATTAATCCCTTTTTTATTTTACTTTGCGTTTCATATTTACAACGAATAATACGCTAACTCTACTGAAGTTAATGTGGATAATAAGGTTTCAGCCATCGTTTTATGGCTCAGTTTTAATGCTTTTTCAGCCATCACAATTCGCTCAATATCAGTCAATTTTTTATCATTTAAATAAGCAAAATTAAGTGCAGTTTGCAATGCTGGCAAACTCGGATTAAATGCAGCATTTTCTGCATAACGTCCTGTTACCACATCTCCATTTTTAAATAAAATCGCAATGCCGTGCGGACTATTTGAATAAGGACAATGAGATTGATTTGCCGCCAAAATAGCTTGATTAACCAAATCATCTTGATGATCTGCAACTAAATAATGATTTTCTTCCGCTAAAAGATGCGCCGCAATATCGAGATCTTTTGGGCCAAAAGCATCAGGTAAATAAGAATGTAACGGATTATTTTGGCTATGTGGCAAATGAATTGAAATTTTTTCAGCACCGTGCAATTCATTCATAAATTGACGACAATGCCCGCACGGCGTGTAATTGACCACCATGTCTGAAATACGACGTTCATTACGCAACCATGCGTGAGAAATTGCACTTTGTTCCGCATGTATTGTTTGCTGAATAGCTGAATTAGCAAATTCTTGATTCGCACCAAAATAAAAATCCCCTTGTTCGCCAATAGCAATTGCCCCCACATTAAAATGAGAAATAGCAGTATGGCTATAACTTGCGGCAAGTGGCAACAAGTGCATAGCCAATTTTAGTGGGGTAAGTTCAAAATTATGACAAAGCTGCTGCACTTGGGAATAATTTAAAAAACCAGCCCAATTTTGTGAACGAAGTTCATTCACAATAGCTTGATTAAGTGCATCATCTTGTGGCAAGGCGTGCTTAATAAGTTCTTGCATAACATATCCTTAGAAAAAATATTAAAAATTATAACTGTACTTATTAAATCAAAATTTACTGTTAGCCGCGATAGTTTGATTAAATATTCATTAAAACTGTGATCTTGATCACTTATTCTGATAGCCTCTATTTATTACAATTTATTAACAAATAGTCTAAAGCTATCGATTGTATTGAATAGAACAATTTCACTGCAGATTATAAAAACGTATAATACCCACATCAAAGGGAGGGCATTAGCTCAATCATTCAACTAGAAAAAGGAAATTATTATGTCAAAAACATCAATCGGATTAGATAAAGTCCAATCAGCAGAATTAGCCAATAAACTTAATGAACTACTTGCAACTTATCAAGTTTTCTATACTAATGTACGAGGCTATCACTGGAATATTAAAGGTGTGAATTTCTTTGCATTACACGCAAAATTTGAAGAAATCTATACTAATTTAATTGCTAGAGTTGATGAAGTGGCTGAACGTATTTTAACTTTAGGTTACACACCAAATAATGCTTACAGCCAATACTTAAAAATATCTCGAATTAAAGAAGATATTGCAGTAAGTAGCGCACAAGAGTGTTTATCAGGCACATTACAAGGTCTAAAAACATTGCTAGATCAACAACGTGAAATTCTTTCTTTTTCAAATAACGCTAATGATGAAGGTACGGCATCACAAATGAGTGACTACATTAAAGAACAAGAAAAATTAGTATGGATGTTCCAAGTAGCGTGCCAAACTTGCCACGCTTAATGAATAAATTTAAACGCTAACGAAAACTAACCTGCAATCAATCTAACTCAATAAAGTTAGATAAATTTAATTTGTCTAAGATCAAATTTGATCTAACAAATTACCTCAAAAATAAGAGTTTCCTATTTAGAATAGGAATACTAAATTCAGTCTGAATAAAGGAAACTCTTATACCTATTATTCACAGTGATCTCTTTAAACTAATTTAGTCAATTTAGCCACTAAATTTAACGGTTTTTAAATCAGTAAATAAATCTATAGAAATAAATATTGTAGAGCGTTAAAAATTGTGATTATTAACCATTTTTAGTTGATAAAATATATTCTTGAGAATTTAGAGTTAAATGACTAGGATAAAAAAAGCCCCTAAATAATTAGGGGCATCAAAAAGGAATTTATGAATAAAATCTCTAAAGTTTAGCTTTATCAAAGGAATCTCGATAAGACGCCACCATTATATTGAGTAATCTAAAGAATAGCAAGAAAAATCTTTACAAATCTTTACATTTCATCATTTCAATAACCACTTGAACTGTTTTTTCCATACCCTGTAAAGAAACCAATTCGTGTTTACTATGGAAATTATAACCACCCGTAAAAATATTTGGGCAGGCTAAACCTTTAGAGGCTAAAAATGCCCCATCTGTACCACCTCGAATCGTCTTATGACTTGGTTTAATCCCTACCGCTTTCATTGCTCGATCAGCAAGTTCAATTGATTGAGGAACATTTTTTACCACATCATACATATTTTGGTAGCTATCTTGAATTTCTAACTCAATAGGCTTTTTCAAACCTTTCTTAGCATTAAATTTCTCCACCTGACTTTTAATAAAGGCTTTTCTTTGTGCGAAATTCTGCTCATCAAAATCACGAATCAAATAAGTGAGATCTACTTGCTCAATATCGCCAGAAAAATCTTCTAAATGATAAAAGCCCGTTTTCCCATCGGTTTTTTCTGGTACTTCATCAACAGGAAAAATTTGCTGGAACTCACAAGCTAAAGTCAGTGCATTCAGCATTTTTCCTTTTGCATAACCTGTGTGAATATTTCGCCCGAAAAACCGCACTTTTGCTGTTGCAGCATTAAAATTTTCGTATTCTAATTCCCCTACTTCTCCCCCATCAATGGTATATGCCCAATCACAGGAAAACTTTTCCATTGGGAAATAATGAATACCCAAACCAATTTCTTCATCAGGCGTAAAAGCAACACGAATATTGCAATGGGGAATATTCTCTTTTTGAAGAATAGAAAGTGCGGTCATAATTTCTGCAATTCCCGCTTTATTGTCAGCCCCAAGCAACGTAGTTCCGTCAGTAACAATAAGCGTTTGTCCGACCAATTTTTGCATAAAAGAATAATAAACAGGGCTAATAAACTCCTCGCCAATACCTAATGCAATATCTCCGCCACGATATTGCTCTATCACTTCTGGGCGTACATTTTTGCCACTACATTGCGGAGACGTATCAAGATGCGCAATTAAACCAATAGTTTTCGTTAAGCTAGGATCATGAGCGGGTAAAAATGCGGTCACAACCGCGTATTTACTTACTTCAACATTTTCTCAACCAAGTTGGATGAGTTCTTTTTGCAACTGCATGGCCAACTTCATTTACCCGACTGAGCTAGGGGAATGCTTCGCATTGGATTTTGATTAGGTGTCAAAAGATACATAATGTAAAAATCGTTCTAAAAGTTCTGTTTTATCTGTTTGAGAAATCATATTCTCGCTCCTTTTAAAAATATCTTTTTTAGTTTAACGAGAAAAATAGAAAACATCTTGATATATAACAATATTTATAAAATTAACGAAGTAAAATTCATCGAAAGTGCGGTTAAATTTCTCGTTATTTTTATAAACGGTAGTTTTTTACTTTCTAAGGCATTAAGCCCTTTTCATTATTAACAATTCGCTATATCATAAGCGTCTATTTTTATATGTCGCCCCTGCAGTCTTGCAGGTTTTATTTCTACTCAGTACCAAATCATTGGTGAAATTAGGGAGAAAACCAAAGCTAGTGGAAAATCAGCTTCAAAACAAGCCTATTATTGAGCTTCGTTCAATCAAAAAATCCTATGGTTCTAACACCATTATTAACGATTTCAATCTTACAATTAATAACGGTGAATTTGTCACTATTCTTGGCCCTTCAGGCTGTGGTAAGACCACAGTTTTACGCTTACTTGCAGGCTTAGAAGAACTGGATTCAGGTAGCATTATTTTAGATGGCGAAGACATTACCAATGTGCCAGCGGAAAAACGTCATATTAATACGGTATTCCAAAGCTATGCGCTATTTCCACATATGACAATTTTTGAGAACGTGGCTTTTGGTTTGCGTATGCAAAAAGTACCAAACGACGAAATTAAACCGCGTGTTTTAGAAGCCTTGCGTATGGTACAACTGGAAGAAATGGCAGATCGTAAGCCAACTCAACTTTCTGGCGGACAACAACAACGTATTGCTATCGCTCGTGCCGTGGTAAATAAACCAAAAGTGTTGTTACTTGATGAATCTTTATCTGCATTGGATTACAAATTGCGTAAACAAATGCAACAAGAACTCAAAATGTTACAACGTCAGCTTGGTATTACCTTTATTTTCGTTACCCACGATCAAGAAGAAGCGATTACAATGTCTGATCGTATTGTATTATTACGTAAAGGTAAAATCGCACAAGATGGTTCTCCACGTGAAATCTATGAAGATCCAGCGAATTTATTCGTTGCTCGTTTCATTGGCGAAATTAACGTATTTGAAGCCACTGTGATTGAACGCAAATCAGAACAAGTTGTACTGGCGAATGTTGAAGGTCGTATTTGTGATATTTATACGGATATGCCTGTGGAAAAAGATCAAAAACTTCAAGTACTCCTTCGCCCTGAAGATATTGTGATTGAAGAATTAGATGAAAATGAACATTCTAAAGCAATTATCGGTCATATTATTGACCGCACTTATAAAGGAATGACATTAGAATCAACGGTAGAGTTTGATCATAACGGAATGCGTGTTCTTGTAAGTGAATTCTTTAATGAAGATGATCCACATATGGATCATAGCGTAGGACAACGCGTAGGTATCACATGGCACGAAGGCTGGGAGGTTGTACTCAACGATGAAGATAATCAATAATAAATTCCAGAAAATTACTGTTGCGATTATCTTCAGTTGGCTAATCTTCTTTGTGCTGATTCCAAACTTATTGGTACTTGCCGTAAGTTTTCTGACTCGAGATGGTAGCAACTTTTATGCATTCCCAATTACTATTGAAAACTATACAAACTTGTTTAATCCGCTTTATGCACAAGTTGTGTGGAATTCATTGTCTATGTCGGGCATCGCCACTATTATTTGCTTACTAATAGGTTATCCATTTGCTTTTATGATGAGCAAAATTCATCCTAAATATCGACCGCTCTTATTGTTCCTTGTGGTTTTACCATTCTGGACAAACTCATTGGTTCGTATTTATGGAATGAAAGTGTTTCTCGGTGTGAAAGGTGTGCTTAACACCATGTTGATAGACATGGGAATTTTGAGTGAACCCGTTCGCATTTTGAATACTGAAATTGCGGTAATCATTGGATTAGTTTATTTGCTATTGCCATTTATGATTTTGCCACTCTACTCTGCCATTGAAAAATTAGACGGTCGCTTATTAGAGGCTGCAAGAGATTTAGGCGCAAATGCATTCCAACGTTTCTTCCGAGTGATTTTACCATTAACTATGCCAGGCATTATTGCAGGTTGTTTATTGGTATTATTGCCAGCAATGGGAATGTTCTATGTAGCAGACCTACTTGGTGGAGCAAAAGTATTACTAGTGGGGAACGTAATTAAGAGCGAATTTTTAATTTCCCGTAACTGGCCATTTGGTTCTGCAATCAGTATTGGTTTAACTGTTCTAATGGCATTGTTGATTTTCGTGTACTACCGAGCAAACAAACTATTAAATAAGAAAGTGGAGTTAGAATAATGAGTCGTTTACTACGTAATATTTTTATGTTTGTGGTATACGCTTATTTGTATATCCCAATTATTATTTTAGTCACTAATTCCTTTAACGAAGATCGTTATGGTTTAAGCTGGAAAGGCTTTAGCTGGAACTGGTACGAGCGTTTATTTAATAACGACACCTTAATACAAGCTGCAATTCATTCGGTAACTATTGCATTTTTTGCGGCTACACTAGCTACTATTGTAGGTGGATTAACTGCAATCGCACTTTACCGCTATCGATTCCGCGGTAAACAAGCAGTAAGCGGTATGCTATTTATCGTTATGATGTCTCCAGATATTGTAATGGCAGTATCTTTACTTGCGTTATTTATGATTGTCGGTATTTCATTAGGTTTCTGGTCTTTATTACTAGCCCATGTGACCTTCTGTTTACCCTATGTGACCGTAACTATCTTCTCTCGCTTAAATGGCTTTGATTCCAGAATGTTAGAAGCGGCGAAAGACTTAGGTGCAAGCGAAGTGACTATTTTACGTAAAATTATCCTTCCTTTAGCATTACCTGCAGTTGTATCTGGTTGGTTATTAAGTTTCACTATTTCATTAGATGATGTTGTGGTTTCATCATTTGTCAGCGGTGTAAGTTATGAAATCTTACCATTGAGAATATTCTCTCTAGTGAAAACTGGTGTAACACCTGAAGTTAATGCTTTAGCAACGATTATGATCGTGCTTTCATTAGCTCTTGTCGTTTTAAGCCAGCTAATTACACGAAAAAATAACCATTAATTAACAAAAGGTTTCACAAACCTTTGAATTTAAAATAGAATACGCCTTGACGCACAATCAAGGCGTTTTTTTATGCCTGTCATTCGACAGGTGGTTTTTTTACGACTCTTTAACAGGAGAACAAACAAAAATGAAAAAATTTGCAGGTTTAATTACTGCCAGCTTCGTAGCTGCAACTTTAACCGCTTGCAACGATAAAGATGCTAAGCAAGAAACTGCAAAAGCTACGGCTGCTGCTAATGACACTGTGTATCTCTACACTTGGACTGAATATGTACCAGATGGTCTTTTAGATGAGTTTACTAAAGAAACTGGCATCAAAGTTATCGTTTCAAGTCTAGAATCAAACGAAACAATGTACGCTAAACTCAAAACTCAAGGCGAGTCTGGTGGCTATGATGTTATCGCACCTTCTAACTACTTCGTTTCTAAAATGGCACGCGAAGGAATGTTAAAAGAACTTGATCACAGCAAATTACCTGTTCTTAAAGAATTAGATCCTGATTGGCTCAATAAACCTTATGATAAAGGTAACAAATACTCTCTTCCGCAACTTTTAGGTGCGCCGGGTATCGCATTCAATACCAACACTTACAAAGGCGAAGAATTCACTTCTTGGGCAGACTTATGGAAACCTGAATTTGCAAACAAAGTTCAATTATTAGACGATGCGCGTGAAGTATTCAACATCGCTTTATTGAAAATTGGTCAAGATCCAAATACTCAAGATCCAGCCATTATCAAACAAGCCTATGAAGAATTATTGAAATTACGTCCAAATGTACTTTCTTTCAATTCCGATAACCCAGCTAACTCGTTCATCTCAGGCGAAGTGGAAGTGGGTCAATTATGGAATGGTTCGGTACGTATTGCTAAAAAAGAAAAAGCACCTTTAAATATGGTATTCCCAAAAGAGGGTCCTGTACTTTGGGTTGATACTCTTGCAATTCCTGCAACAGCTAAAAACTCTGAAGGCGCACACAAGCTGATTAACTACATGTTAGGGAAAAAAACAGCTGAAAAATTAACCTTAGCTATCGGTTACCCAACCTCAAATATTGAAGCGAAAAAAGCATTACCAAAAGAAATCACTGAAGATCCAGCGATTTATCCGTCAGCTGATATATTAAAAAATAGTCACTGGCAAGATGACGTTGGCGATGCAATTCAATTCTATGAACAATATTATCAAGAATTAAAAGCAGCAAAATAATTGATCAATTAGCAAAGAATTAAAATCTGATTCTGTGCAATATTTCCTCTAAATAAAAACGCCCTTTCGGGCGTTATTTTTTAACAAACTTAAACTCTCCTTAACTAATTGTAATTTTAGTTTTTAAATCTCTGTGATTAAAATGCTATTCATATTCCTTTAAATATTACTCCAAATATGCATTGGAGACTGCCATTAAGCTTTCGCAAATGACGTTTCTCTTATTACAAAATTTTCAATTTCGTTTATATGGTTTCGTTTTTCTGAGAAGTGTGTGCTGTGATTGATACAAAAATACTTTCATTCGCTTCAGTTTTATCTTCAAACATTTCCATATGTGAGCTACTTTGATAAATAAATAAATAAATAATCACAGACGATAAAAGTAAGATGAAATAGTTTTATTTATATAAACCAACTCTGCTGAGAATCGTTCTGCCACACCTGCTACAAATATCTCAATAAGTTTATTTTATTCATACTGACTTATGATAGTCTTTCTCATTTGGCTATCCTAACCTAAATAGACTTTTTAGTCGTTATATAGTACAATTCCTTTGGTTTTACTTGTTTTGAAATATCAAGAAGCCTTTATCTTTAATGATTGAGAAATTTATAAACGAATAAATTTTCTGTAATCATTGACATTTTCATTGTCATTTTAAATTAACTTGATAATATACGAGCAATAATTATTTTTGCTGATTATAAATGATTTAGTTGTAGTAAAGGCTTATAGCCTTATTAAAGCAAATTTTTAATTTCACAATAGCTGATTTTGTTCATAAAAATTATGGGAATAATTGGCCCTCATGAAGGGAAAGAGCTAGATTTAATGTTAAAAGGTTTAAAAAATTTAGCTCTTTTTTATACTGATTATAATATTCCATATGGATTTATCCCATATTTGGAAAATGGTTTCTTTAAAATAAAGAAAGTTAGAACAATAGACTCTAATGGTAATAATTTTTATTACTATATAATATATACAAAAAAACATAAAAGAAAAGCAAAAAAACTATCGATTTTACTCAAAAAAAGTACAAATTGTTTCAATTTAAATTATGAAAGAAAAATAGGAAAATTATTAGGTTATAGTAAAGAAGATATTGAATTTTATATAAAAACTTGTATATCTAACTATATTAATTAAATTTCATAAAAAACCTGTATTGTAGTAAAAGAATTTTGATCAATCCTTCCCATACTAAATTACTACACAAAATGATAATTTCTCCCTATTTCATAAAAATTTTAAACAAACATAAGAGAGGATAAAAGCTAAATTTGAAAATTAAAGATATCGAGCATACAATACTAAAAAATCAAGTCTTTACTCTTACCTTTTAAGCGAGGAGATCTAACAAAACTTTACACTGTGTCGCTAGATAAATCACACAGATTTCAAATAGCTCAATAAGTTATTTTACTTATACTAACTTAAGAGACTTTTACTCGTTCCGCTATCTTAATCCCAATAGAGTTTTCAGTCGTTATCTAGAATACCCCCCTTTAATTGTTGTTTTCAGCCAAATTTTTCTTTTCTTCTAATTCTTCCCAGCGTAAAAATGCTGTTTCTAATTCGGCTTCAGTATCCGCCAATGCTTTTAATTTAGCGTCGGTAATATAATGAGTCTGTTGGAAAAATGCGGGATCGGCAATTTCAGCTTGCAGTGCGGTGATTTTAGTTTCCAACTCTTCCAATAGTTGTGGAAGCTGTTCTAACTCACGTTGTTCTTTATAAGAAAGTTTCACGGATTTCGGCTTAGAAGTGCGGTCATTTTTCACTGCATTTTCTTCTTTTAGCGATTCAGTTTTCTTCGCTTTAGCCTGTTCTTCTGCCGCTTTGCTTGCCCAGAAATTGGCTTGTTGCTGTTTCGCATCAAAGAATCCACCCACATACTTATTCAAACGTCCTTCGCCTTCAAATAAATAACATTCTGTCGCAGTATTATCGATGAATTGACGGTCGTGGCTCACAATTAACAATGTGCCCTGATAATCACTCAAAATTTCTTCTAAAAGCTCCAATGTTTCTACATCAAGATCATTGGTCGGTTCGTCAAGAATCAATAAATTATTTGGTTTGAGCAATAATTTTGCGAGCAATAAACGATTTCTCTCTCCCCCCGATAAGGCTTTAACTGGCGTCATTGCACGTTTTGGCGGGAACAAGAAATCTTGCAAATACCCTAGCACATGGCGTTTTACACCATTGACTTCAATATCTTGTTTACCATCCGCTACATTATCCATTACGGTTTTTTCGGGATCTAAATCAGCACGATATTGGTCAAAATAAGCAATGTCTAATTTGGTGCCACAACGAATTTTTCCTGATGTTGGCTGAATTTCCCCCAGCAATAATTTAATGAACGTGGTTTTCCCACAGCCATTTGCCCCAACAAGCGCAATTTTGTCTCCACGTAAAATCGTTGTTGAAAAATCTTTTAACAAGGTTTTTCCTGCGATTTCATAGCTCACGTCTTCCATTTCAAAGACAATTTTGCCTGAACGACTTGAGGTATCTAACTGTAATTTGGCTGTTCCCATTACGTCACGGCGTTGGCGGCGTTCCTCACGCATCGCTTTTAATGCACGCACTCGCCCTTCATTTCTTGTACGGCGAGCCTTGATACCTTGGCGAATCCACACTTCTTCCTGTGCAAGACGTTTATCAAATAATTCATTCTGCAAGGCTTCAACGCGTAGATTTTCTTCTTTTGTGGTTAAATATAAATCATAATTGCCTGGATAAGACCGCAATTGACCGCGATCTAAATCCACAATCCGTGTTGCCATTTTGCGAATAAAAGAACGGTCATGGGAAATAAATACAATGCTACCTTGAAAATCCAATAAGAAATTTTCCAACCATTCAATAGCTTCCACATCCAAGTGGTTTGTTGGTTCATCAAGTAGTAACACATCAGGATCGCACACCAATGCACGCGCTAATGCTGCTTTGCGTAACCAACCACCCGAAAGTGCGGATAATTTTGTGTTTGGATTTAAGCCTAGTTTTAACAACACTTCATTGATTTTATTTTCAAATCGCCAGCCATCAGCGTGTTCTAATTTAGACTGAACTTGCTCTAATTGACTTAAAATTTGATCACTGTAATTTTCTTCCAATTGAACAGAAATATGATGATATTCTTTCAATAAATCCGTTAAATGCCCTACACCTTCCGCAACATAATCAAAAATATTGCCTTGTGCATTACGCGGAGGGTCTTGTTCTAACCGAGAAACCACAAGATCTTTTTCGTATTGGATTTTGCCATCATCCATAAGCACATCGCCTGCGATGATTTTCAATAAAGTTGATTTACCTGCGCCGTTACGCCCAACTAAACAAACACGTTCATTCGGTTCAATATGTAGTTCTGCGTGATCTAATAAAGGTGCATCGCTAAAAGAAAGGTATCCATTGGTTAAACTAATTAATGCCACAACTGCCCCATAAAAATTTAGTAAAAATTAACCGCACTATTCTATACAGTTTGCATAAAAAATCCCATCAATTCAATGTCAAAGTTGCTGATATACCCGCAAGGCGTGCGCATCTGACATACCTGCAATATAATCGCAAATAATCCGTTTTTTCCCTTCTTCTGGTGCATTACGCCAACGATTTGCAGTATTTCTTGGTAATAAACGCTCTGGGTCAGATTCAAAAATTTGGAACATTTCTGTTAGCATTCTCTGCCCTTTATACTCAATTCTCTGAGTATCCACATTGCGGATAACATAATCCCAAACGAATTTTTTAAATATACCAAGTGCAGCAATCACTTCAGGTGGCAGCTCTGCGTTATAACGTAACAAAGGTTCATCAAAATTTGCCGTTAATTTCCACCGCACATTAGTAATAAAAAAGTTTACCAATGCACCAATCGCTTGTTTGCGTTCAAAATGTTTATCAGAGAAAAGTCGTTGGCTAATTGAATCAATATTTTCATGCAACCAAGCTGACGGAATATGTTTCAATGCGGAATGTGCCGCTTGCCATTGATGTGGATTTACCACACCAGTTACAATGGCATCTTCTAAATCGTGTACACCATAGGCAATATCATCTGCCAATTCCATAATGCTACAATCCAAAGATTTAAAGCTCGTCTGTAAAAATTCCGCAGGATTTTCCCGCACTTTTTTAAATTTCCCAAATAAAGTGCGGTCATTTTCAGAAAGATTTTCCAGCAACCAATTAAACATTTTTAAATCATCGCGGAAAATGCCCTTTCCAGGAATCCAATCATGAATACGCACAAAACGCGGATCAATATTGCGAGAAAAATTAAGTTCTGCATATTGAGGCGAGGCAACATCTAACAACGCGGGATATTTCACTACCCCCAATAGTGTTCTACGTGTTAGATTCATCCCTGCATTTTCAGTGTAAGGCTCAAGTTTCGTTAAAATTCTAAAGGTTTGTGCATTGCCTTCAAAACCGCCCTGCTCTGCCATCATATAATTTAATGCCGTTTCGCCACCATGCCCAAAAGGCGGATGCCCTATATCATGCGCAAAACACAAACTCTCAATAAGATCGTTACTTGGCAATAAAGGTTTTAATTGTTTTTGCAACTCGTTTTTATCAATATTTAATTTTTGCGAAAGGCTTTCAAAGGTTTCTACAAATTTCAACTGAGCAACAAGACTACTACCAATCTGTGCGACTTCCAAAGAATGGGTTAAGCGAGTACGATAAAAATCATTTTCGCCAATTGCGTGAATTTGAGTTTTCGCTTGTAAGCAACGAAAGGCGGCAGAATGTAAAATTCGCCCACGATCCCGACGAAATGGCGGACGATTATCTTTTTCGCGTGGAGGATCGGGTAGAAAACGTTCTGTCCAAGAAGAATTAACAGTAAGTAATTTCATATCGCTTTGTTTTATTTAGTTTTTCTGCATTATCTAATCATTTAGCACAAAAAACAACCGCACTTTATCAGGAACAAACAAAATCTAGAATAAATAAAGTGCGGTTTAATTTTTATTGATATTTAAACAAAGAAATAAATGAGCTTAAATACAAATGGCGCGAGAATAGAACTAATAATCCCACAAAGCACGAGAGAAATAGAACTGTAACTGCCTGCGGTTGGATTGGTTTCCATACAACTTACTGTACCGAGTGCGTGAGAAACCGAACCAACTGAAAGCCCAATGGCTTCTTGATGTTTAACACCCAATTTTTTTAATACAAGATAACCAAATATCGATCCTTGCAAACCTGCAACCACAACACCAACTGCAGTTACGGCTGGAATGCCGCCTAAATGACGAGAAACTTCCATCGCAATAGGCGTTGTGATGGATTTAGGTAAAACCGTAGCGACCATTTCGGGCGTTGCACCTAAAAGAAATGCTAAAAGTCCACCACTTAACATCGCTAAAAAAGAAGCTATAACCACCGTTGAAAGAATAATTTTCCATTGTTTGGCAATTTGACGAAGTTGTTCATAAAGAGGCAATGCAAGAGCGACGATACTCAAGCCAAGTAAATTATTAATAGGCGCATTTCCTGCCATATAATCATCGTAAGGAATCTTACCTATCACTAAAATCGCCGCCAAAATTAATACTGTTAAAACAAAAGTATTAAAAATCATTGACTTCCAACGTTTACTAATTTGTAGTGCGAGCCAAAATCCAAAAATAGTCAAAAATGTATAAAAATAAATAATGTACTGCTGCATATAACTTTCCTAACATACTAATTCGCTTGTTTTACTTGATTTTCTCTACGTTTCATTACTTTTTTGCGTTTATGTGTAAAAGATTGCGACTGATACAAATAATGACCGAAAAATCCTATAACAAGTAACGTGACACAAGTACTCACAATATTAGGAACAAGCAAAATATTAACTTGCTCTCTCAATAAATCAGAATATTTGATAATTCCCACACTCACTGGCACAAAAAGCACCGCCATAAAACGAATTAGCAAACTTGCACCTAAATAAATCCAATTTAAATGAATTACTCGTGTTGTTAAACCTAAAAAGAGTAGCAATAATCCCCAAATGCTACCCGGAACGCCTGCTGGAATGTAATAAGCAATAAGATTTCCGAGATATAACATAATGGATAAAATGACCAAGGAACGAACTAATAAAAATAATTTTTGAATCATATACAACCTTTTTCAACTATTTTCATAATATTTCCAAATTATTTTACGCTTTTTTTTGCTAACTTGAGCCATTTTTTCGGTAAAATAACCAGACTTAGATCAAAAACTTTGCAAAATGATAAATCGAAAAATACTATTGGCGAGTTTATTACTTATTTTTACCGTACTTTCTGCTTGTTCTCGCGAAAAAAATACGTGTCGTGTGGTTAAAATTAGTGATGGCGATACGCTCACTTGCCTCACTAAAGGCAATAAATCCATTAAAGTTCGTTTAGCCGAAATTGATGCGCCAGAAAAATCTCAAGCCTTTGGGCAAAAATCGAAAAAAACCTTGTCTGATCTGGTTTATCAAAAAAACGTACGTCTTTCACTAAAAGGAAAAGATCGCTATCAACGTACCTTAGCGGTGGTTTATTATCAAAAACAAAATATTAATTTAGAAATGGTTAAACAGGGTATGGCATGGGCTTATAAGCAATATTCCCATGATCCGATTTATCTTCAAGCGCAAGAAAATGCACAAGCCAAACAAATTGGTCTTTGGGCAGACAATAATCCAATTGAACCAAGTCAATGGCGCAGACAGGAGAAAAATAAATATGGCTTTTGATGTTCAAACTTTCCGTCAAGCATTTCCTTATTTCCAACGTGAAGATGCGGTTGTTTATTTAGATAACGCCGCCACCGCGTTGAAACCTCAAGTGTTAATTGATCGCACCGCTGAATTTTATGCTTCTGCAGGTTCTGTACATCGTAGTCAATATGATGCAGCCCAAACAGCACAATATGAACAGGCTCGTACACAAGTTAAAGAATGGGTTAATGCTGAAGATAAACGCGCTGTTATTTGGACTTCGGGTACAACTCACGCAATAAACTTAGTGGCAAATGGATTGCTGCCGCAATTAAACGCAGAAGATGAAATTCTGATTAGCCAAGCAGATCATCACGCTAATTTTGTTACTTTGCACGAAACAGCGAAAAAGTGCGGTGCAAAAATTCGAGTTTTACCGATTTTAGATAATTGGCTAATTGATGAAAATACCCTTATTTCTTCTCTTTCTGAAAAAACAAAACTCGTTGCGCTGAATTTTGTTTCAAATGTCACTGGCACAGAACAGCCGATTAAACGCCTGATTCAACTTATTAGAAAACATAGTAATGCGTTGGTTTTAGTGGATGCTGCACAAGCGATTAGTCATATTAGAATTGATTTACAAGATTTAGATGCCGATTTCCTCACATTTTCTGCCCATAAAATTTATGGCCCAAATGGGCTTGGCGTTTTAGCAGGAAAATTGACCGCACTTTCTCAACTTCAACCGCTCTTTTTTGGAGGGAAAATGGTTGATCGTGTATCAAATGATCGTATTACTTTTGCCGAATTGCCTTATCGTTTAGAAGCAGGAACCCCCAATATTGCTGGGGTTATCGGATTTAATGCTATACTGGATTGGTTACAAAAATGGGATTTCACTGCGGCAGAACAGCACGCTATATCTTTGGCTGAATTTGTCAAAGTGCGGTTAAAATCTTACGAGAATTGCCGATTATTCAATTCCCCTCAACCAAGCACCGTTGTTTGCTTTATATTTGACGGCATTGACTGTTCCGATCTTTCTACACTTTTAAGCGAACAAAATATTGCGCTCCGTGTGGGCGAACATTGCGCTCAACCTTATTTAGCACGCTTAGGCGAACGCACCACATTACGCCTATCTTTTGCCCCTTATAATACACAGGAAGATGTAGAGGTATTTTTTACCGCCTTAGATAAAGCACTGGATTTATTACAATGATAGAACAATTAAAACAAGCTAAAAATTGGGAAGATCGCTATCGCCTGATTATTCAAGCTGGCAAAAATTTATCTCGCCCAAGCGATGATGAACTCGCTCAAATGCAACCTATTACTGGCTGCGAAGCACAAATGTGGTTTCAAATTATGCCTAAAAATGACCGCACTTTTCAATTCAACGGATTTAGCGAAGCCAGAATTATGAATGGCTTGCTTTGGATTTTACTCAATCAAATCAATGGTAAAACAGCGGATGAATTGAATACATTTGATATTACTGTATTTTTTAGCGAACTCGGCATTTCACAACGTTTAAGTGAAATGCGTTTAAACGGCTTAAACCAAATCGGACAGCAATTAAAAAATTTATGTATTTAATCGAAACCTATTTTCGCCTAACTGCGCTCGAAAATAATATTGAATCACAAAGCCGTTTACTTAATGCAGTGATCGATCAATGGCGATATAACGGGCAAATTATCGGGCGTGAAATTCCTTTATATTTAGCCGAAGAAGATGGTGCACAAGGCTTTGCTATGCGTGTCATTTGCCCTGAGCAAGATAGTCTTTTCCCGCAAAATAATAACGCAGAAGTAAATCGCTCATTACAAGAAGCAGAAAAGTGCGGTGTAATTTTTGATGGTTTTCAACTTGTGGGCGATGATTTCAATTCAGATCAAACGGCAAAAAATGCGTCGCCAGCTTGGCAAGTGCTTTATACAACCCATTTACAAAGCTGCTCGCCAATTCACAGCGGAGAAAATTTCGCACCAATCCCTTTGTATAAACAGTTGAAAAATCAACCGCACTTAAGCCAAGATCTGATTAAATGGCAAGAGAATTGGCAAGCCTGCGATCAACTACAAATGAATGGTGCGGTGTTAGAACAACAATCTTTGGCAGAAATTTCTGAGCATCAAAGCACACTTTCAAAACATGGGCGTTATTTAGCCCAAGAAATAGAAAAAGAAACAGACATACCGACTTACTATTATTTATATCGTGTAGGTGGGCAATCTTTAGAATCTGAAAAATCTCGTTGCTGCCCTTCTTGTGGCGCAAACTGGGCGTTAAAAGACGCGATTTTTGATACCTTTCATTTTAAATGCGATACCTGTCGATTAGTTTCGAATCTATCGTGGAATTTTTTGTAATTAATTTATAAAGTGTCGAAATTTGCAAAACTCGAATACCTAATCGGAGAAAAGATGAATTACCAAGACAACAGCTTAAAATCCTTAAAACTCGGTCAAAAAACAGAGTACGCCTCTCAATATGACCGCACTTTATTACAGCCTGTGCCACGCGCGTTAAATCGTGATGGATTGGGCATTACCCAAAATCAACCTTTTACCATTGGTGCCGATATTTGGACGGCTTATGAAATCTCTTGGCTCAATGAAAAAGGCTTGCCACAAGTGGCTATCGCAGACATTCATCTGGATTACCAAAGCCAAAATTTGATTGAATCAAAAAGTTTTAAACTTTATTTAAATAGCTTTAACCAAAGCAAATTTGCCGACTTCAATGCCGTTCAACAAATTATGCAACGCGATTTAAGCGAATGCGCGCAAGGCGATGTAAAAGTGCAGTTAAATTCAGTGGCAGTTTATGATTCTCAAAAAATTGATCATTTACAAGGCAATTGCATTGATGAACAAGATATTGAAATTACCAGCTACGAATTTAACGCTGATTGGCTGAAAGATTGCGTATCCGATGAAATTGTCGAAGAAAAATTAGTCAGTCATTTGTTGAAATCTAACTGCCTCATTACCAATCAGCCAGACTGGGGCACCTTGCATATTCATTATGTAGGTAAAAAAATCGATCACGAAAAATTATTACGTTACGTTGTATCCTTCCGTCAGCATAATGAATTCCACGAACAATGTGTCGAACGTATTTTTTGTGATTTAATGCACTACGCCAAACCAGAAAAACTCACTGTTTACGCGCGCTATACTCGTCGTGGCGGATTAGACATCAACCCATTCCGTTCTAATTTTGAGAATTTACCTGAAAACTTAAGATTAGCGAGACAGTAAATATAAAAATACTCCAATGGTGAGGGATACCTCGCCATTAAATTCAAAACTATAAGAAATTTTTATCAAATTCTTCTTTTAATAACTCAAATAGTTCAATTTCTAGCGTATCCGCTATTTTACCCATTATATCTATTGATACAGCTCTCTCGCCTCTTTCAACTTCTCCGATATAAGTTCTACTAACACCAGCTGTTAAAGCCAATGTTTCTTGAGATATATCTTTCCAGCGACGAACCTTTCTCATATTTTTAGCAAAAATATAACGCTGTTTATGTGCTGATTGTTTTACATTATTCATTTTTTTAGTTTGTAAAATTCAGCAGCAAACAACAACAAACTAAAAACGCATAAAAGATAACTATAATTGACTTTTATATTTGCATAACATAGAATTTGACTATTAAAAACATCATTAATTATATAAGGAAAATAATTTATGGCTTATAGATATGATCCAGATCTTGAATTTTTATCTAAATGTACAGATGAAGATCTCAATGATCTTGTGTATTGTTTAACACACGATAAAGATGGCAGTAAAAGACTAACTGAGGAATTAACATTAAGTGATGCATATAAAAAGCATTATCCTTATCATAGTCTATATTGGGAAGAAATTGCCGCAGAAATTCAATGTTTTGGTGGAAATACTTTCGCAAATATGTTTCGAGGTGGTAAAGGAGTACTTTATAAAGAAGTACTCTGTGACGTATGCGATAAAATGAAAGTTAATTACAACAAAAATTCTGCTGTTGGGATAATAGAAAATGGACTTATATCAAAAGTATTGGAAGATTCATTGGAAAAAATGTCTCCTGATGAAATCAGACGACTTGCTACTGAACTCGGAATCAAAAATACTCAAAACATTACTAAACAAGTCTTACTAGGTTCATTCCAAACTATTTTTAGAGCTGGTGGATTCAAATCCTACCAATTAACTGTCATTGTCGTAAATGCAGTTTTAAAAGCATTAATTGGAAGAGGACTATCTTTTGCTGGAAATGCCGCAGCAACAAGAGTTTTTGCTGTATTAAGTGGACCTATTGGATGGGTAATTACTGGATTATGGACTGCATTTGATATTGCTGGCGCAGCATATCGAGTCACTATTCCTGCTGTTATACAAGTAGCTGCTTTAAGACAAAAAATATTATACGCTAATACAGCTAACGAAATTTCCCTCAAATAAACAGAAAAGTGCGGTGAAATTTCACCGCACTTTTCCCTACCCTTGCTTCAAATCATTCGCCTGTTGCAATAGCTGACGGCTTTCTTTTAAGAATTGTTCTGAATAATCGCCAAACCAGTCACGCACCTTATGGAAAGCATCAATAAAACCTTGACGATCATTATTTTCAAAGAAAGATAAGGCTTCTTCGTAAGTTTGTTGTAGAGTTTCAATTACCGCTAAATTTTCTGGCTTATCCATAATAATATCTGCGTAAAGCTCTGCATCTTGCGCAAATAAACGACCGATCATCGCAAGTTCTAAGCGATAAATAGGGGAAGAAAGTGCCAATAAATGAGCGAGATTAATGGGCTGTGTGGAAAGGTGTAAACCATTCGCGAAAGTCGAAAAATGACGCAAGGCTTGTATATAAGTCATATTGTGATCATGTTCTGTGGCATCGGTTTGATAAATTTTTGCGCCCCAAATTTGAATTTGCTCAAGTAACCATTCGTAACGTTCAGGAAAACGTCCATCACAACGCACAACCACTTGTTTTGCCATACTTGCAATATCTGACCCAAACATTGGATGTAAACCTAACACCGAGCCAGAATGAACTTCAAGCATTTTCGCTAACGGTTCACGCTTAACAGAAGTTAAATCTGCAAGCAACATATTTTCCGTTAAATAAGGTTTTAGTCGCTCAATCGTTTCCAAAGTAATATTGATGGGAACGGAAACAATCACGACATCAGCATTTGTTAAAATACTTTCAGCTACCCCCCAATCTTCACGATCTAAAATAGAAATTGGATAGCCAGATGCACGTAAATAGCGGGCAAATAAGCCACCCAATTTACCATAGCCACCCACGATAACAATTTTGTGAATATCAGGATTGATAGTTTTAAAGCCAAATTGGTTTTCATTGGCATAGGATTCACGCATAAAACGGCGTAGAACATCTTCAATCAGATCTGCTGAAATGCCTGCTTTTTCAGCTTCTAAACGACGCGCTTGGAGCATTGCTATTTCACGCTCTGGCGCATAAATAGGTAATCCATGTTGATGTTTAACTTTACCGACTTGAGAAACCAACTCAAGACGTTTAGCAAAAAGTTGGATAAGTTCGCGATCAAGCGAATCAATTTCAGAACGTAAATCCTTAAGGGCTTCCATAAAACTCACCTGCAATATTTAGTTTACACATTTTGTAAAAAATTAATTACAAGGAGATTACTAGAATTTTATAAGAAAGGCAATTAAGTTATACGGATTGCGTGATTAAGCGTTGTGGGCGAATAATATTCCCATCGATCAATGCCACGCCTAAGAATAAATTCTCCGCTGAAAATAACCGCACTTGACCGATTAATTGCTGTTCATTAGCAAATTTCACTCGCTGACCAAAACCAATGGCTTTACTCTGCTCTGCATTCAAATGCAAAGCGGGCAATTTACTTACTGCGGTATCGGTTGGCAGTAATAGTCGATCTAATTCACTTAATGGAAAACTTTCAGCAAGTAGTTGTAACTCATCGATTGGCATCATTTCTACTACGGGGTAATCCGCTACGGCTGTACGGCGTAATATTGTCACATGTGCGCCACAACCTAGCACTTCACCCAAATCATCTACTAAAGTGCGAATATAAGTGCCTTTTGAACAATGCACTTCTAAGGTTAAAAAAGGCGCATTATATTCAATAAAATTGAGTTCAAAAATCGTAATTGGACGTGCCTCGCGCTCAACCGTAATACCTTGACGCGCATATTCATAAAGCGGTTTTCCGTTATGTTTTAGTGCTGAAAACATGGTCGGCACTTGCAAAATATCACCACGAAATTGTTCAAGTGCGGTCAAAATTTGCTGCGTTTCAATATGAACTTCACGAGTTTCCACGACTTGCCCTTCCGCATCGGAAGTATCGGTACGTTCGCCTAATTTTGCCGTAACAAGATAACGCTTATCTGCATCAAGCAAAAATTGTGAAAACTTAGTTGCTTCACCCAAGCAAATCGGCAACATCCCCGTTGCCAAAGGATCGAGCGCGCCAGTATGCCCGGCTTTGTTCGCTTGAAATAAACGCTTTACCTTTTGCATAATGTCATTTGATGACATGCCTTGTGGTTTATCCAACAAAAACACTCCATCAACATCACGCCAGCGTTTACGAGGTCTAGACATTAGTTGCTTTCCTCAACGTGTTTTTTCTCATCTTCACGCACAACATTTGTCACAAGATTTGACATACGCATCCCTTCCACTAAGGATTGATCGTAAATAAAACGAATCTCTGGCACGATACGTAAACGCATCGCTTTGCCTAGCAGCGAACGAATATAAGGCGATGCTTTTTCTAAGCCTTTCATGCCTTGCTCAATTGCCGTTTCATCGTGATCAAATAAAAAAGTCACGAAGATTTTTGCGTAAGATAAATCACTCGACACTTCCACATCAGAAACCGTCACCATCCCAATACGGGGATCTTTCACTTCGCGTTGTAAAATGACTGCTATTTCTTTTTGTATTTCTTGAGCGACGCGATCGCTACGTTTAAATTCTCTTGCCATAGTTATTCCTTATTTATAAAATCGCCTATTCTACTGGAAATCATTGGATTTAGCACGCAAAAATCCCTTTCAACCCGATACTGTTTTTCGATAAAATGACACCTGATAATTTGTTTGAATATTCAAACTTCCGATAAAAATCACTTTACAGAGGGCATAATTTATGCAAGCGAGACGAGCAAGATTATCGATGAAAATCACGTATTACAACAAGCATTTTTAAATGAATTAGATGAAAAATTTTGGTCATCTGCGGATAAACTCCGTCAACAACTTGATGCTGCTAACTATAAACATATCGTTCTTGGTCTTATCTTCTTAAAATACATTTCGATAATTTCACCCATCAACAGGAAAAATTCAAGCGGAACTCTCCGATGCGGAAAACCCACTCTATCTTGACCGCACTTTTTTTGATACTGAAAAAGAGTATCAAGAAGCCTTAACCGCTGAACTGGAAAACCGTGATTATTAACACTGCGGATAACGTATTTTGGGTGCCAGCTTCTGCACATTGGCAAGCCTTACAAAAAGTCTCTATTCTCAACACTGGAGCAGAATTGCCTTGGAATATAGGAAACGAGCGAGGGAAATTTTCTGGCGAGGCAAAAATGATTGATGATGCCTTCGATGCCATTGAAAAAGATAACGAAAAACTCAAAGGCGTACTCCAACACTTAGAAGCTCTCTGCGATGAATATGGAAATTCAATTGATTACGACTTCGGTAAACACAGCGCCGACACCCTCCACGCTTGGCAAAAATCAAACGGCTATTAAGACCAAGCCGCTTTCTGCAAATCCGCTACGTTAGAAGAGATTAAAGACAACGACTTCGTCCTCACACCAGAGCGCTATGTCGGCACCGCAGAACAAGAAGAAGACGACGTACCATTTGCAGAAAAAATGCAAAATCTGACTGCTCTTTTAAAGGAACAGTTTGCGAAAAGTGCAGAATTGGAAGCGGAGATTAAAAAAAATTTAGGGGGATTGGGGTATGAGTGATTGGAAATGTTACCAATTAAAAAATCTTGGCATAATAAAAACAGGAAAAGCACCACCTTCAAGTTGTAAAGATGCATTTTCTAACACTGGAGTTCCTTTTGTTACACCTAAAGATATGAATGGCGTAAAAACTATATTTAAAACTGAACGATATTTATCCAAAATAGGATTAGATTCAGTAAAAAACTATTTAGTTCCTAAAAATTCTATTGCAGTATCCTGTATAGGTTCTGATATGGGAAAAGCGTATCTATTGTCCGAAGATAGTGTAACAAATCAACAAATTAATACATTAATAGTTAATAATAACCATAACTTTGAGTTTATTTATTACATGTGGGGTAGTGACAATATTTGCATAAGGAAAAAGAAAAAATTTGGCGGGGAAAAATTGGCTAGAGCCCCAGTTTATGGGGCTTTGGCGTTTTTAGAGGTGGGGTTTATGCAAAAATGGAAAATGGTAGGGATTGGGGGAAAATGGTCGAAAATTGGGTTTTATTTTGCATAAAAGTTGGCGGTGAATTGTTAGGTTTTAAACATTTTTAAAAATTTAAAGTTCATTTTAAAGTTGGTTTAAAACGGCTTTAAACTGAATAGGTCATTGAGTTTTGCTACTAAGAATTTACCTTAAATTTCTAACCAGAGACGATAACTTAGAAGCTAACTTACAAGCTCACTAAATAAAAAAGCGGTTTCAGTGGTAGAAATCGCTTTTTTGTTGGTTTTTGGGGCGATTTTGGTGCGTTTAGATGAAACCTATCGGTTTGTTGTGTGTGATTATGGGTAGAATTTACGAAAATGCGCCATTATTTGGCGGTATTTGAAAGGAACACTGGCATCCTTGCCTTCGTGCTTTAAAATTTTAAGAAAGCGCTTGTAATGCGGTTTTTGCGGATGTTACCGACATTGATGTCGGCGACATATTAGAAGTCACGATAGCCACGCACGACTTGCCCTATCACAATCAAGTTATTGGCTTGTTCTGCGTTGAGTTCTATTGGTGCGTATTCTGTGTTTTGACTGATGAGTGTGATGCCGTTGTAGGTGATTTGCACTTTCTTCACTAGCATTGCACCTTCATTATTTAATACAAAGATTTTTCCGTCTTTTAATTCCTTTTTCGACCGATCTACAATAATTTCTTCTAATACTAGGTATATGCTTTCCCCGCTCCCCATAAGCTACACAGTACATCTTCTTAACTGTGTAGTTTTAGGCATTTATTCTATGAACTACACAAAAGCAATAAAATAAATTAAATCAAATAGTTACAAAAATTAAGTATTTTTCTTAGAAGTCTTTTTTATGTAGTCTAATTGCTCTTTTTCTGTGTACTCAGCTAAACGCATATTGGTTAGAGAATATTCGCAACACATTTTGGCTGTCTCACTTATTAAGTGCTTACCTTGATTATCACTTCTTCTAAAATTTGCCAATAGATTGATTTCATCCATATTCAGTAAAACTGGATTTGTAGCATCAGAAGGAGAAATTAATGATGGAGATACTTTGAACGGGTAATCATCCATATTTATTTCTGTTGCTTTTATCGCCCTCACAAGTTCTTCATTGGGGTTATTTGCTTCCCTAGTCCCAGATAGTATGTAATTGATATCCAGTTTTAGGTCTGGGCGTTCAAGTTCTAATAATCTTAAAGCATTTTCTGGAAACACCCCTCTGCGCTTTCTTTCTGCAAACGCACTTTTTGACATTCCTAAAATCTCTGCCACATCTTTATCCATTGTTATGGATAGTTCAGTTTTTAATCTATTAACAATATTTGTGAAATTTTCCATAAAAACCTCTTGTAATTCATAAAATTCATATATATTATGAACTCAGTAAACAATAATGAACTATATGAATTGATATTAAACAATATCATTATTCTAGTTCAAAATATGTTTTTAGTCCATAAAAAAGGTGATTTATGCAAAAGAAAACCCGAGATGAAGTCAAGCTATGGCTAAGAGATCTGAACATCACTCAAGCCGAATGGGGACGTCGGAACGGATATACCTCAAATGAAATTAGTCGAGTCTTGAACGGAAAATCTAAGTGTTTGTAGGGACGGGAGCGAGAAATTGCACTCAAATTGAACATACATTTAGATAGTTAGGAGTTCATATGAATGAACTTAAAACACATTATTCTGCTCAGGAATTGGTCGATTTAAGACTTCAAAATCTACCAACTACAAAGAAAGCTGTTTTAACAAGAGCTAAAAAACAAAATTGGGAATCCCGCAAGCGCGTTGGTAAAGGTGGTGGTGTGGAATATGCGCTTTGTTCTTTACCACAGACATTACAAGACGAGATTCGCACAAAGTTTGCAGTTTCTATCGTGAAAGCCAAACCCAAATCCCTCCCCGCCGATCTCCGTCAGGTGGAATTAAAAACTTTAACGGAAAAACAACGTGAAGTGGCAGGGGCAAGAATGGCGTTAGTTGCCCAAGTGGCACAGCTCGAACAAGCCCAACCTCGTTACAAGGCGATTAAGTTTTTTTGTGAACAAATCAAACATGGTGGCATTTCTTCTGATTTGATGAGATTGGTTGAAACCGCCAATAACAAGAAAGGAAAAAATCGCACTTTATCTGACCGCACTTTGAATCAATGGGTGTTGGATTATGAAAAGGCGGATACCCCTGAAGAACGATTAAAAGCCCTCGCACCAATGCAACGGGTGGCGAAAAAGGCTGAAGAAATTGTGTGGTTGCCTGACTTTTTGGCGATATATCGCCAAACCAATGGCATCAATGTGGCAGAAGCCTATCACTATTTTTCGGCTGAATGGGATGCACGTTTTGCAGACGAGCCGTTACGTTTAGAAATGAAACCGAGTATTGACCAAGTTCGCGCTGCATTAGCGAAATTGCCAAAACACATTAAGGAAATTGGTCGTAAGACGGGTTCTGAACTCTGCGCCCTTAACACTTATGTGAAACGCGACTGGAGCGTGTTGCAGGTAAATGATGTGTGGGTGGGTGATGGCCATGCGATGAAATTGAAAGTCGCCCATCCTGAACACGGTCGCCCTTTTATTCCAGAGGTGACATTAATTATGGATACCTCTTGCCGTTTTATTGTGGGTTGGTCGGCTAGTTTGGCGGAAAACGTTCTCGCAGTGGCAGATGCTTTGCGTTATGGCGTGGAACGCTACGGCATACCCGCAATTTATTACTCCGATAATGGCGGTGGTGAGAAAAACTGGATGCTTGATGGGGATATTACGGGGATGTTGCCGCGTTTGGGGATTAATCACCAAACAGGGATTCCAGGCAATCCACAAGGCCGTGGGATTATTGAGCGGGTGCATCAAACGATTTTATACAAAATCGGTCGCCAGTTTGAGACTTACCACGGCACAGGGGCGGATAAAGACACGGTGCGACAAGTGAGCACAGCAGTGATTTCACTGGATAAAGCAAAACGTAAAGGTGCGACACAGCTAACGCCAAAACAACAATGGGCAGTGGGTAAATTGCCAAGCTGGAATCAGTTTTTACAAGCCTGTCAAGAAGGCATTGATGAATACAACAATAAACACGAGCACAGAGAACTAGGGGGAATGACACCTGCACAAAAACGCCGTCAGTTGATGGAAAAAATGAACCCTAATGATTTGGTCTTTGTTACGCCAGTGGAAGCAAGGGATTTATTCCGCCCAAGTACATTACGTGTGGCACAACGTGGTTGGTTACAACTTTTCAATAATTATTACTTTAGCACGAAATTGCTCGATGTTGATGGGCAAAAGGTGCAAGTGATGTTTGATATTCACGATCCAAGCCAAGTGATTGTGAGAAAGCAAGACGGCACTTTTGTGTGTTATGCCGAACTAGATGGCAATAAACGTGATGCGTTCCCAATGCCGTTTGTTGAGAAAACACGCCAAGAGCGTCATGCACGCCGCGCGAAATTGAAACAAGAACAGCTTGATGAGATTAATGCGGAACTTAACCCGATTATTACGATTGAGCATCAGCAAGGTTTTGAATTGTTACGCACAAAACCGAAAGCCAAACAGGAAGCTACCCCAATTTTCTTAACCAAAGCGGATAAAGAAGCGTGGGAACAAAGAAAAAAGTTAGTGAATGAGTAAGGAGAGCAGCAATGAAAGCACAAGAATTAAAAGCGTTTATGGATGCGCACAAGATGAGCCAAAAACAAGTGGCAACCTTGTTTGATGTGTCCATTACAACAGTGAGCCAATATTTAAACGGTAAATACCCGACTGATACCAAGTGGCTCGATGAAAAAGTGGATGAGTTGTTAGCACGCCATAAGGCGAAAGTGGTTGAAGCGAAATACAACAATGCATTTGTCCCCACTCAAACAGCAAAGCGCGGTATGGAAATTATGCACTTTGCCCACGCAGAGGGCGAAATTAATGTGATTTACGGTGCGGCAGGCTTAGGCAAAACACAAATGCTTAAACAATATGCGAAAGAACATAGTTCAGCCATTTTAATTGAGGTTGATCCAAGTTGCACACCGAAAGTGTTACTACGCAAGATTGCAGAAAATGTTGGTTCAACCAGCCGAGGGGTAAACAACGATGTACTTTCAGGAATTGTGGAAAAACTCAACGGTGCAGAACGTTTGTTAATGATTGATGAAGCCGAGTTACTTTCTACCCGTTCTTTGGAATTTATCCGACGCATTCACGATTTAACGAATTGTGGCGTGATTTTAGCGGGTATGCCTCGCTTGTTGGTTAATTTAAAAGGGAAAAATAACGAACTGGCACAGCTTTATAGTCGAGTGGGATTTGCTTGTGACCTTGGTAATGCCCTACCTGATGACGATTTAGCCATGTTAGCGGAAAGTGCACTTAATACAAGTGAGTTTAACGCCCCTTTATTGGAGGCCTGTAAAGGCAACGCACGCCGATTAAGTAAGTTAATGCGAGGTGTTGTGCGTTCGGCAGAGATTAACGAGACCGAAATTAGCGCAGAGATGATTGAACAATACAGCAAAATGTTAATTAGTTAAGGAGATGACCATGTTACAAGCAAGAAAAAACAAACAATTAAACAAAAATAATGCCGTGATGTTGGCTTATTTAGAACAAGTGGAAAAAGCAGTAAGACGCTTAAATGAAATGGGGCTTACGGTGATTAATGTGCACTTTGAGAAGATAAGACCGACGGTGCGTGTGATGAATAATGCGGTAACAGAAAAGCTAGAGAAAGACCAACGGGCTTATGTGTATCACGTGGGGCGTGATGTGGGTCGATACCAAGAAGCGCAATTTACTGTGGAAGGTATCCGTGTGGTTTGGAGAAAATATTTGAACTAGGAGGAGGAATGGCAACGCGTCGGCAAATTTATGCAGTCTATCGTGGCGAAGAGAATTTGGGTGACGGGACTGCGGAAGAATTAGCAAAGAAACTCAATGTGAGCGAAAAAACGATTTACAGCTCGGCAACAGTCGCCCGATGTAAACGTGATAAAGGTAAGCGACTTGTAGTGATTAAGTTAGATAAAGAGGAGCTCTAAATGAAGCAGATGATTGAAGGGAAAGAATACTGGCGTGATGCAAGAGGAAATTTAACCCCTGCTGAGTTGGTAAAAGACATCGACAAAGCACGTGATGTGCTTGTGCGTGAATGGGTGGAAAAAGGTGTGTCCTTAAATAAGGAGATGCGCAATTTTAAAGATGGCATTTTCGGCGATATTCAGGCGTTTATTGAACTTTCGGCTGAAAAATATAATGCAAAAGTGGGCGGTAGTAAAGGCAATATCACACTTTATAGCTACGACGGCAAATACAAAATCCAACGTGCGATTAACGACCATTTGCAATTTGATGAACGTATCCAAGCGGCAAAAGTGTTGATTGATGAGTGCTTAAATGAATGGAGCGAAGGCTCTCGCCCTGAATTAAAAGCGTTAATTGAACGTGCGTTTAATGTGGATAAAGAGGGAAACCTCAACACTTCACGGATTTTGGGATTACGTCGTGTTGATATTCAGGATGAACGCTGGCAAAACGCAATGCAGGCGATTAGCGAAAGCGTGCAAGTGGTGAGTAGTAAGGCTTATGTTCGACTTTATGAACGTGTGGGCGAAACCGATCAGTATGTGCCGATTGCGTTAGATGTAGCGGGGGTTTAAAGCTTATTTAAATGCCCTTTAAATCTCCCCTAGCCCCTCTTTACGAAAGAGGGGGGAATGAGATGAGGGGCATTCATAATAGGTTTTAACAACAAAGGAGCAAAAATGAAAAAACTGGAAAATTACCGAGATTTTAGTTTTGTAGGGTGGGCTTTAGCCCACCATAAGAATGTGATGATATTTGCGGTGGGCTAAAGCCCACCCTACGAAGCTGGAAAGCGGAACAGGAGAAAGGCTATGTTGCGTAAAAATTTAATCGCTCGAATCCATATTGGAAAAAGCCAATTAGGTCTTGATGATGAAACCTATCGTCAATTATTGGTAAGCACAACGGGTAAAACAAGTTGTAGTGAAATGACGGAAAGTGAATTACAACAGGTATTAAATATTATGGTGCAAAAGGGGTTTAAATCCAGTCGTCATTTTTGGGGAAATCGTGCGGCACCACGTGAAGATAAGAAAATTTATTTAGCAAAAATCACCGCACTTTTAGCAAAACATGGTTTACCGAAAGAATATGCCGATGGTATTGCGAAACGCTCTTTTAAAGTGGATTTTGTGCATTGGTTGCAGCCGTGGCAGTTGAAAAAGGTGGTGCAGATGCTGGCGGTATATGATCGCAATCGACAACATTAATTCATATAAACAACAGGAGAAAAAACATGAAAAATCAGATTATCTTAGCCAACGAAGTGATCGCCTTAGACGAACACGGCAGAATCAGCTTGAACACGTTGCATAAGTTAAGCGGTGAAGGCAGTGCGAAAAAGCCTGACAACTGGTTACGGTTGCAGAGCACACAGGAATTATTGGCGGAAATTCGTCAGTTCTCAGATCTGAGAACTGACCCATTAATTGTGATTAATGGCGGAAATGAACGCGGCACCTACGCCCATGAACTGCTCGCCGTCAGCTATGCTGGCTGGATCAGCCCGCGTTTTCAGTTGCAGGTCAACCAAGCGTTTTTAGACAGCTATCGCCAACCAACGGTTTCTGAAAACATCAATATCAGCAAAGACGAATACATTGACTTACTCAAAAGCAAAATTCACCTGTTGGAACGCAAAAAGAAACATCACCGCCGTGCCAATAAGCCCTTAAGCACGCAAGAAAAATCCCAAATCGTGTTATTACACCGCCAAGGCTTAAGCAACCGCCAAATCGCCGAGAAATTAAACCGCAGTATTGCGACCGTCTGGGCATTGGTGCGCTAGAGCCGATTTACAGGGTTTGGTGCAAGCCCTGAATAATCGGTTTTAGTTTTGTAGGGTGGGCTTTAGCCCACCATTTTTTTATTGAACAATTTCGCCGATTATACTGCGGGTAGCTTCTTTCACTTCTGTGAGTTTCACTTTTACCATGTCGCCGATTTTATAAGTGCGGTCGCCTTTGATGTAAAGAGCGAGTTCATCGGGGTTTAGTTGTATTTCTTCTTTGTTGTTGTGCAGGCTGGCGGCTGGAATAAATAACGATGCACCATTTTCGAGCAATTGTACGCGTAAGCCTGCCCGCATTACATCTTGCACTTCTGCATTAAATTCCGCATTTTCAGCCACTTTCGGTGCAAGATAACGGCAATATAGCCAATCGGCAATATCACGTTCGACGAGGCGATTTTGGCGGCGGGCTTCTTGCAAACGTGCCAATACATCATTTTGTGGTTTTTCGCAAGGCTGTTGTGCCAGTACGGCTTTGATTAAGCGATGATTAACCATATCTGAATATTTGCGGATGGGCGATGTCCAAGTGGCGTACCCCTCTAGCCCCAGCCCGAAGTGCGGTGCTAATTCTGATTTAAATTCGGCGAAAGTTAAATAACGGCGTAGGCGTAGGGCTACATAATCGCTTTCTAGATGGTCGATGTCGTGACGCATTTGACAATAGCCGTTTAAGGTCGCTAAGTTTTCTACTGAATAACGTTCTGCCAGTTCTGCGTGATTTTGTTCATTGGCTAAATTTGCCATTAAGAAATGATGTGCATTTTCTAAGTATTTTTTATCAAAACCGCTGTGGGTGTTGAAAATGCCTGTTTTTGCGTTTTCGTGTAAAAATTGGGCAGCACAGATGTTGGCGATAATCATTGCTTCTTCCACAATTTGATTGGCTATGCGGCGATATTCTGCTTTAATTTCTTGCACTTTGCCGTTTTCTGCCAGCACAAAGGCGTAATCAGGTTTTTCTTTAAAGAGTAAGGAATGGGTTTTACGCCATTGTATGCGTGCTTTGGTAAATTGATGTAGCCAGTGAATTTGTTGTGCTGTTTCTGGCGTTTCTGGTTGCCACGCGTTTTGGGTTTGCTCTAAGTAATCTGATACGTTGTTATAAGCCAGTTTTGCTTTAGATTGTACATAAGCGGAAACAAAATGTGGTTTGGTTGTTATGTTGCCTGCAAGATCGGTTTCGATATAACAAACGAGTGCGGAGCGAGTTTCATTGGCGATTAAAGAGCATAATTCATCGGATAATTCACGGGGTAACATTGGAATGTTAAAGCCCGGTAAATAATTTGTGAAGCAACGCTGTTTGGCTTCTTGTTCAATTTGGCAATCTGAGGCGATGTAAGCAGTTGGGTCAGCAATGGCAACCACGAGTTTCCAGCCTGTTTGTTCGTTGTTTTGTGTGATGGGTTCGATATATAAGGCGTCGTCCATATCCATTGTGCTTTCGGAATCAATGGTTACAAAATGAAGTGCGGTCAGATCTTCACGTGTTTTTTGATCTAACATTTCATAATGTTCTGCGCCTTGCACGGGATAGCGCGATTGTTCGTGGCGTGCCAATGTGACCCACCAAGGGGCAAGTTCGTCCTCGGCACGGCAAATAAATTGATTAATTGTGGCGTAGAAAAAGCGATCATCACGCAATGGATGGTTTTTTAAATTTGCGACGACCCAGTCGCCCTCTTGCAGTTCTTCTTTAACGGATTTCGCCTGTTGCGCGCCAATGGGCTGATTGATGCTTGGGTGATCGACCAGCACTTGTAATTTGTTGTCTTTATTGAACCGCACTTTTGCGATAAAACGTGTGAGCATTGGCTCAATTAAGGCTTCTGGCTCGGCTTGTTCTTTGTCGCCTTGTTTTTCAATGGTGGCTTTGATTTTGTCGCCGTGCATCACTTTTTTCATTGATGGCGGTGCGATGAAATAGTTTTTTTTATCGCACTCTAAAAAGCCGTAGGCTTTATCTGTGCTTTTTACCACACCCTCAACCTGTTCTTTGCTGTCGTGGATTTGTTGTTTAAGTTGTGCGAGTAAAGGATTATCTTGAAACATAGTTATTTTGAAACATCGTTATATTTTAAAAAAGCGAAAAGTCAGACTGAAAAGAAAAGCCTGCCTAAAATGGAAGAAAACTTATTCTTCGCCTAATTCGCCCATTGCAGTGATGCTGAAACCTGCATCAACGTGAACGATTTCGCCTGTAATGCCAGAGGCTAAGTCAGAACATAAAAATGCCGCTGAGTTACCCACATCTTCGATAGTCACAGTGCGACGTAATGCAGCGGTTTTCTCAAAGGTGGAAAGCATTTTTTTGAAGTTTTTAATGCCTGATGCCGCTAAAGTGCGGATTGGGCCTGCTGAAATGGCGTTTACACGAATGCCCTCTTTGCCTAAATCTGCTGCCATTACGCGCGTTGCGGCTTCAAGAGAGGCTTTTGCGAGGCACATGACGTTGTAATTAGGAATTGCACGTTCTGCACCTAAGTAAGAAAGGGTTAATAATGCTGAATTTGGGTTTAAATAAGGGCGTGCCGCTTGAGCCATTGCCACAAAGCTGTATGCACTGATGTCGTGTGCGATGCGGTAGCCCTCACGGGTTGCGGCATTGACGTAATCGCCGTCTAGTTGATCGCCCGGTGCAAATGCGATTGCATGAACAAAACCATCAAATTTTTCCCAGCGTTTGCTTAATTCTGCAAAGCAAGTTTGAATGCTTTCATCAGTTGCAACATCTAAAGGAAGCACGATGTCAGAGCCAAATTCTTTGGCAAATTCTTCTACACGTGGTTGTAATTTATCGTTTAAATAAGTGAAAGCAAGTTCTGCACCTTGTTCTTTCATTGATTTTGCGATCCCGTAAGCGATGGAACGATTGCTTGCAAGACCTGTGACTAAAATGCGTTTACCTGTTAAGAAACCCATAATTTTTCCTATGTTATTAGTGTAAAAAACTTGCGTAGTATAAGCGAAAATTTGTTTTTATACAAAGCCGACCAATTTTTTAAAATGGGGATTAACCGCATGGGCTTACGTCCACACTTATATCCAACTTGACTACTTTATTTCTGTCATTTATAGCAATTTCACAAATTAGGTCACAACTTCACCGTTAATGGTAATTTTCACATAAGTTGTTGTTTAGTTTCGTGTTATTACTACCTATACAAACATACTATTCACACCTGTACTCCCCTAATACCAATAAAGCTAAGGTTGTTTTTTTCATTTTTTAAAATTCGAATACAAAAACTTTGGAATAAATTTCATACTAAATTGGATAGTCACGTTTTAATCCGATAATTTAGAGTAAAAACCTACCTATTCTAAAAAATGAAAGCTGAATAAATATTATGATGTTTTATCGGCATAGTACCTTATATATCTACCCGAAAAGGCAGAATTTTACGGCATATAACAGATAAAAAAGTATTTTTGAATGTACTTGATTGTTTCCCCTTCTATTTTTGTATAATTAAATTCCAAATTTTAATTCAAAAAGGGGAATGTACACTATTTTGATACTGCCATGTTAAAAGATTCATACTCTACAGAGAGTAGGCAAAATGCCTACAGTGATATAAAAGATTGAATATTCAAAACTTAATAATCAACTAGGCTAAAATATATTTTAGCAAAACAACAAATACTATCTAATTACTCTTGATTTAAGCCGTTAATCTCAGGTATTAGAATACTGAAAATTGAAGAACTTAATAATTTATTCCCCACGTTATAAGCATTATTCTTTTTCCTTTATAACCTCCATATCTTGTTAGCGTTTTTTATATTATGTCATATTAATTTTGGAACTGTTATACCAAAGTCAAACCTACATTCACATTCACATTCACATTCACATTCACATTCACATTCACATTCACATTCACATTCACATTCACATTCACATTCACATTCACATTCACATTCTTTCAAAAATAATAAAACAAAGTCTTTTCGAGCAATTGCATTATATTTTCAGAATGCTAGCTTTACTCCCAAAAATTTTCTATGTAATTAATGTGATTTTATTTCACAGTAAATAATTCAAAATGATTAATTTATTTGTGATAAAATTCGTTCACATAAAAAGCATCATAACTACGATAAGTATCCATATAAACTCAACTATCAGACTTTATTTTCCTTATAATAACATAAATTAACGTTTCTAATTTTATATTTTCCACTACTACTGTGAAGATTTCCCCCCTTCGTTTAGAAAACCAAATCTTTTCCAGTAGCACCTTGATCTGCCCCCAAAAAAGTTGGACTAAACAACCAACCGATTAAGGTACAGATTTTTTATGACTAAATTCAACCAATCCTTCAAACAACAAGTGATCGATTTTTATCTTCAACATGGTAAAAATCCTTCCCTCACCAGACAGCATTTTCAACTTGCAGAACAAACATTAAATCGTTGGATTAAACAATTCAATCACAATGGAAACAATGGGTTAGAAGTCAGAGGCAAGAAACAAACATATTCTCCAGAATTTAAACTCTCGGTTGTTCAAATGGTTATACAAGGAAACTGTTCTGCAGAATCTGCTTGTCTGCATTTCGGTATTGCCAATTCAGGGATAATCAGTCAATGGCTATAAGCTTTCGAAAGACAAGGTATAAACGGTTTAATGCCAAAACCTAAAGGTCGTCCTAGTATGAAACCAAAATATCCCAAAATGCCTCCTAAGCCAAAAACACGAGAAGAAAGCGTTGGAATTAGATAACCTCAAACTTCGTGTGGAGAATACTATTCTAAAAAAGTTTCAGGTGCTCAACCAACAAAAAATGCAGAAAAAGCCGCAATCGTCAAAGTGTTGAGGATAGACTTTCCATTTCAGATATTGCTAGATTTACTAGGGTTGGCACACAGTGTTTTCTTTTATCATTTGAAAGAAAACACCGATAAAGATGGCACAATTTCACAAGAAATTATGCGGGTTTATCGTGATAATCATGAATGTTACGGTTATCGTCGTATTACTTTGGAATTCAGAAAAACCTTCAACATCAATCATAAGAAAGTTCAACGTCTGATGAATGTATTAGACATTAAGGGAAAAGGGAAAAATAAGAGAAAAAAATACCGCACTTACCAAGGTGAAATAGGTCGTATTGTTGATAATTTATTAGCACGTAACTTTACTGCAAACCGACCAAACGAAAAGTGGGTAACAGACCTCACTGAATTGACATGTGCATAAGGTAAGCTGTATTTGTCGCCCATTAAAGACTTATTTAATCATGAAATCATTGCCTATGATTTAAGCTGGTTTAGTAACCTTAGCTACTTGAACTAGAGTTGCCTGAACATTATCATACGATGAATTAGAAAGACAAGCCGCTACATACGATGAAACTAAAATCGCAAGTGCGGTTGTTTTAAACGTTGGTTTCATAATTTTTCCCTTTGGAATAATAAAAAATAGAGGAATGTTCTTATTGAAAACAAGGGACTTTATAAATGAAAAAATCTATTTATAAAAACACCAATAAAAACTTTCCGATTGTAAAAAAAATGCAAGCGCAAACGATTGAAAATAAGAAAATTTTTTATTTATGACGATTTGAGTGGATTGATAAAATAGGGAGGAGAAAAAAGTATCGTAGGGTGGGCGTAAGCCCACCGTTTTTATTCATTTTTGATGGTTAATTGGTGGGCTAAAGCCCACCCTACAACTATAAAGTGCGGTAAATTTTCGTTGCAGTTTAAGCCAAACGCTCTTTTAAATACCCTTCATAATCTGGCACGTCAATTTCAACATCTTGTTCAAATAAAACTGAAGTTAAAAGAAAATCTGCAGAGCTTTGATTAATCGCAACAGGGATATTCCACACTGTTGCAATACGCATAAGGGCTTTTACATCAGGATCGTGTGGTGCCGCATTCATTGGATCCCAAAAGAAGATCATCATGTCAATTTTCTTTTCTGCGATTAATCCGCCAAGTTGTTGATCGCCGCCCATCGGGCCACTTAATAAAGACTGAATGCTTAAACCTGTTTCTCGTTCTAAGATATGTCCTGTCGTACCTGTTGCATAAAGTATATGAGGCTTAAGAGCCTCTTTGTGTTTTTTCGTCCAATTCAATAAATTTTTTTTGCAGCTGTCGTGAGCCACAAGTGCAATACGTTTGTGTTGAGTGAGGGTTCGAGTTGTTGTCTGCATTGCTGATTCCTTTTTGAAAAAAATTTGAAAAAACTTTAAAGCAAAGCCAGCTGGAATGCAATATTTTACTGGTTATTTTAGCGAACAAAAAAACACGAAAAAATTACCGCACTTTCAAATAATTATTTACGCCAAAGCTGATTTGATATGATGATTTGATGAAAATTCACTATCTTTATCTCAAAAAATCTTCTAAAATTTACAAGATTTGTTAAATGTTTGTGAAAAGCAAATGTTGCCGTATTCGTGTTTAGCCTTGTCTAAACTAATATTCACTCAAAACAGATTAAGGAAAACCTATGTCTGAGATTTTAAAAAATGACGTTGATCCAATCGAAACACAAGATTGGTTACAATCATTAGATTCATTAATTCGTGAAGAGGGCGTTGAACGTGCTCAATATATCGTTGAGCAAGTTATTGGTCAAGCACGTACAAGTGGTGTTTCATTGCCAACAGGAGTTACCACTGATTACGTGAATACTATTCCTGTGGCTGAACAACCTGCTTATCCTGGTGATCACGCCATCGAACGTCGTATTCGTTCAGCAGTACGTTGGAATGCGATCGCAATGGTTTTACGCAGTCAGAAGAAAGATCTTGATTTAGGTGGGCATATTTCCACTTTCCAATCTGCAGCAACAATGTATGAAGTTTGCTACAACCACTTTTTTAAAGCCGCAACAGAAAAAAATGGTGGCGATTTAATTTTCTTCCAAGGTCACGCAGCACCGGGTATGTATGCGCGTTCATTCTTAGAAGGTCGTTTAACTGAAGAACAAATGGATAACTTCCGTCAAGAAGCATTTACCGACGGTTTATCTTCATATCCACACCCTAAATTAATGCCTGAATTTTGGCAATTCTCTACGGTTTCTATGGGTTTAGGCCCTGTAAATGCCATCTATCAAGCACGTTTCTTAAAATACTTAGATAACCGTGGCTTAAAAGATACCAAAGATCAAAAAGTTTATGCTTTCTTAGGTGATGGCGAGATGGATGAAATTGAGTCTAAAGGGGCATTAACTTTTGCAGCTCGTGAGAAATTAGATAACTTAATTTTCACTATTAGCTGTAACTTACAACGTTTAGATGGCCCTGTGAATGGTAACGGTAAAATCGTTCAAGAATTAGAAGGATTATTTACTGGTGCGGGCTGGGAAGTGATTAAAGTTTTATGGGGAAGCGATTGGGATAAATTATTCGCTAAAGATACTTCAGGTAAATTAACTCAGTTAATGATGGAAGTGGTTGATGGGGATTATTTAACCTTTAAATCTAAAGACGGTGCTTATGTGCGTGAACACTTCTTCGGTCGTTACCCAGAAACTGCGGCATTAGTTGCAGATATGACTGATGATGAAATTTGGGCATTACGCCGTGGTGCACACGATAGCGAAAAATTATATGCAGCCTATGCAAAAGCACAAAATGCAACGAAACCAGTTGTGATTTTAGCGCATCAAGTTAAAGGTTATAAAATTCCTGAAGCGGAAAGTAAAAACACCGCTCACCAATCTAAAAAAATGTCTTACGAAAGCCTTAAAGGTTTCCGTGACTACTTCGACTTACCATTGACTGATGAGCAAGTAGAAAAATTAGAATACATTAAATTTGCTGAAGGCACACCTGAGTATGAATACTTACATAGCCACCGTAAAGCATTAAACGGTTATGTTCCTACTCGTCGTGCTAAATTTGATGTTGAATATAAAGTACCTGCATTAGAAGAATTCAAAGCCTTATTAGAAGAACAACCTCGTGGTATTTCAACTACAATGGCATTTACTCGTGTATTAAATATCTTATTAAAAGATAAAAACATTGGTAAAACTATCGTTCCGATGATTGCGGATGAAGCACGTACTTTTGGTATGGAAGGTTTATTCCGTCAAGTTGGTATTTATAACCCACATGGTCAAAACTATGTGCCTTCAGATCGTGACTTAGTGGCTTACTATCGTGAAGCAAAAGATGGTCAAGTTTTACAAGAGGGTATCAATGAATTAGGTGCAACCGCATCTTGGTTAGCTGCAGCAAATTCATATTCTGTCAATAACCAACCAATGATCCCATTCTTTATTTATTACTCAATGTTTGGTTTCCAACGCGTAGGCGATTTAATGTGGGCAGCGGGCGACCAATTAGCTCGTGGTTTCATGGTGGGTGGTACTTCTGGTCGTACAACCTTAAATGGCGAAGGTTTACAACACGAAGATGGTCACAGCCATATTCAAGCTGGCGTTATTCCTAATTGCGTTACTTACGATCCATCATTCGCATTTGAAGTCGCTGTAATTATGCAAGACGGTATTAACCGTATGTACGGCGAAAAACAAGAAGATGTGTTCTATTATATGACTACATTAAATGAAGTGATGGATCAACCTGCAATGCCAGCTGGTGCGGAAGAAGGTATCCGCAAAGGTTTATATAAATTTGAAACAGTGGAAGGCAAAAAAGGCAAAGGTCACGTTCAATTGTTAGGCTCTGGTGCAATTATGCGTCATGTTCGTGAAGCAGCGCAAATTCTTGCAAAAGATTATGGCGTTACATCAGATGTATTCTCTGCCCCATCTTTCAATGAATTGGCTCGTGAAGGTCACGATGTGGCACGTTGGAACTTATTACACCCAACAGAGACACAACGTGTGCCTTATGTTACTCAAGTATTAGCTGATTTACCAACAGTTGCTTCAACTGACTATGTGAAAGGTTACGCTGATCAAATTCGTGCGTTCGTTCCAAATCGTCACTATCACGTATTAGGTACAGATGGTTTCGGTCGTTCAGATAGCCGTGCAAACTTACGTGAACACTTTGAAGTCGATGCTCGTTATGTGGTGGTTGCAGCACTTTCACAATTAGCAAAAGAAGGTACAGTTACTAATAAAGTAGTGGCTGATGCGATTGTAAAATTTGGCTTAAATGTAGATCGTATCAATCCGCTTTATGCGTAATTGATAAGAACGCGGTTAAAATTTTGGTAAATTTTGACCGCACTTTAAAAGGAACAAACAAATGTCAAAACAAATTAATATTCCAGATATTGGTAGCGATGAAGTTACCGTAACAGAAGTGATGGTAAACGTGGGAGATACCATTTCTGTTGATCAATCCATTATTAACGTTGAGGGCGATAAAGCTTCAATGGAAGTCCCTGCACCAGAAGCTGGTGTTGTAAAAGAAGTTTTGGTCAAAGTGGGCGATAAAGTTTCAACTGGTACTCCAATGCTTGTATTAGAAGCGGCAGGTGCTGCACCAGCAGCTGATGCACCTACTGCACCAGTGGCTGCTACCGCACCAACGGCTTCAGCTATTGTAGAAGTAAATGTGCCAGACATTGGATCAGATGAAGTCAATGTTACTGAAATTATGGTTAAAGTGGGCGATAGCGTTGAAGTTGATCAATCGATCATTAATGTTGAAGGCGATAAAGCTTCAATGGAAGTTCCTGCTCCAATCGCAGGTGTGGTAAAAGAAATTTTAATTAATGTCGGTGATAAAGTTTCAACTGGCAAATTGATTATGAAATTTGAAACGGCATCAGCGGCTCCAGTTGCTGCAACAGCACCAGCTCAAACTGCTGAGCCTGTAGCTGCTACAACATCTGCAATTAAAGATGTGAATGTGCCAGATATTGGTGGCGATGAAGTCAATGTAACCGAAATTATGGTCGCAGTTGGCGATACAATCACTGAAGAACAATCTTTAATTACCGTTGAAGGCGATAAAGCCTCAATGGAAGTTCCTGCGTCATTCGGCGGTGTAGTAAAAGAAATTTTAGTAAAATCAGGCGATAAAGTTTCAACTGGTTCATTAATTATGCGTTTTGAAGTAGCAGGTGCAGCTCCAGCAGCAACATCAGCTTCAACATCAGCACCACAGGCAGCAGCTCCTGCACCTACTGTACAAGCATCTCAATCAAATAACAACGTATCTGGATTAAGCCAAGAACAAGTAGAAGCAAGTACAGGCTATGCACACGCAACACCTGTAATTCGTCGTTTAGCTCGTGAATTTGGTGTAAATCTAGATAAAGTAAAAGGTACGGGTCGTAAAGGTCGTATCGTTAAAGAAGACATTGAAGCTTATGTGAAGACCGCAGTTAAAGCCTATGAAAGCGGTGCAACAACCCAAGCATCAGGCAATGGCGTAGCAAACGGTGCTGGCTTAGGCTTATTGCCATGGCCAAAAGTTGATTTCAGTAAATTTGGCGAAATTGAAGAAGTTGAATTAAGTCGTATCAACAAAATTTCAGGTGCTAACTTACATCGTAACTGGGTAATGATTCCACACGTTACTCACTTCGATAAAGCAGATATCACTGATTTAGAAGCGTTCCGTAAAGAACAAAATGTATTAGCAGAAAAACAAAAACTTGGTGTAAAAATCACGCCAGTTGTGTTTATTATGAAAGCTGCGGCAAAAGCGTTAGAAGCCTACCCTCGTTTCAACAGCTCAATTACCGAAGATGCGCAACGTTTGATCTTGAAAAAATACATTAACATCGGTGTGGCTGTAGATACGCCAAATGGCTTAGTCGTTCCAGTATTCAAAGATGTAAACAAGAAAGGCATCATTGAACTTTCACGTGAATTAATGGAAGTGTCGAAAAAAGCACGTGAAGGCAAATTGACTGCATCAGATATGCAAGGCGGCTGTTTTACTATTTCAAGTCTTGGTGGTATTGGTACAACTCACTTTGCGCCAATCGTAAATGCGCCAGAAGTAGCTATCCTCGGTGTGTCTAAATCATCGATGGAACCAGTATGGAACGGTAAAGAATTTGCGCCACGCTTAATTCTTCCGATGTCATTATCATTTGACCACCGTGTCATTGATGGTGCAGATGGTGCTCGTTTCATTAGCTATCTTGGCTCTGTTTTAGCAGATTTACGCCGCTTAGTAATGTAATACTTAGGTGGGCTTCAGCTCACCTATTAATGAGATCTATTAGAAATCTTTGGTGGGCTGAAGCCCACCCTACAAAGACCACAAAGATCGCAAAAAGTGCGGTCAATATTTTGAACGTTTTTACGAGGTAAAAATGAGTAAAGAAATTAAAACCCAAGTCGTTGTACTTGGTGCAGGTCCTGCAGGTTATTCAGCCGCATTCCGTTGTGCGGATTTAGGATTAGAAACTGTTATTGTTGAGCGTTATTCAACCTTAGGTGGAGTGTGTTTAAACGTAGGTTGTATTCCATCTAAAGCGTTATTACACGTTGCAAAAGTAATTGAAGAAGCAAAACACGCTAATAAAAATGGTATTTACTTTAGTGAACCACGCATTGATCTAGATGAAGTGCGTGCAGGTAAAGAAGCCGTTGTTGCTAAATTAACAGGCGGCTTAGCGGGAATGGCAAAAGCACGTAAAGTGACTGTTGTTGAGGGTTTAGCGACTTTTACCGATTCTCACACATTAGTTGTGCGTGATCGCGATGGAAACCCAACGACTGTTAAATTCGACAATGCCATTATTGCGGCAGGTTCTCGTCCAGTTCAATTACCCTTTATCCCACACGAAGATCCACGTATTTGGGATTCAACAGATGCGCTTAAATTAAAAGAAGTGCCGAAAAAACTACTTATTATGGGCGGTGGTATCATCGGCTTAGAAATGGGTACTGTATACAATGCTTTAGGTTCTGAAGTTGAAGTTGTTGAAATGTTCGACCAAGTGATTCCTGCAGCAGATAAAGATGTTGTTGGTATTTACACTAAACAAGTTGAGAAAAAATTCAAGTTAATGCTTGAAACCAAAGTGACAGCCGTTGAAGCAAAAGATGATGGTATCTATGTTTCAATGGAAGGCAAAGCATGCAATGACACCAAACGTTATGATGCAGTTCTAGTTGCAATCGGTCGTGTGCCAAATGGTAAATTAATTGATGCAGGTAAAGCTGGCGTTGAAGTGGATGATCGTGGTTTTATTCACGTTGATAAACAAATGCGTACCAACGTGCCACATATCTACGCAATTGGGGATATTGTAGGTCAGCCAATGTTAGCACATAAAGGTGTTCACGAAGGTCACGTTGCTGCAGAAGTTATTGCAGGACAAAAACACTACTTCGATCCTAAAGTGATTCCGTCCATAGCTTATACTGAACCAGAAGTAGCTTGGGTAGGTAAAACCGAGAAAGAATGTAAACAAGAAGGTTTAAACTACGAAGTAGCTAAATTCCCTTGGGCTGCATCAGGCCGCGCTATTGCATCTGAATGTTCAGAAGGTATGACGAAATTAATCTTTGATAAGGATACTCATCGTGTACTTGGTGGTGCAATCGTTGGTTCTAATGGTGGCGAATTATTAGGCGAAATTGGTTTGGCAATTGAAATGGGTTGCGATGCAGAAGATATTGCATTAACTATCCACGCTCACCCAACTTTACACGAGTCTGTTGGTTTAGCTGCGGAAGTATTTGAAGGCTCAATCACTGACCTTCCAAATGCAAAAGCGAAGAAAAAATAATTTCTATCTAAAAAGTTTTAATTCATCTTAAATTGTAAATTTAAACTTAAATAAAAATCCCCACTTGGGGATTTTTATTTTCCTCTCTTTCTATTTTTTTATGATAGAATGCCAGCCTAAAAACGTTTATTTTTTACCGCACTTTTGAGCATTATTTATGACTACACAACTTGATTTAATTAAATCTTCTATCAAATCAATTCCTAATTATCCAAAAGAAGGCATTATCTTCCGCGACATTACGACCCTTTTAGAAGTTCCAGCAGCTTTTAAAGCAACAATAGATCTTATTGTGGAACAATATCGAGACAAAGGAATCACAAAAGTACTTGGAACTGAATCTCGTGGTTTTATTTTTGGTGCACCGGTAGCTTTAGCCTTGGGATTGCCTTTTGAATTAGTACGTAAACCTAAAAAATTACCACGTGAGACTATTTCGCAATCTTATCAATTAGAATATGGTCAAGATACTTTAGAAATGCACGTTGATGCAATTTCACAAGGAGATAATGTTTTAATTATTGATGATTTATTAGCAACAGGTGGCACCGTTGAAGCAACGGTAAAATTAGTGCAACATTTAGGTGGAACTGTAAAACACGCTGCATTTGTGATTAATTTACCTGAATTAGGTGGCGAAAAACGCTTAAATCATTTAGGTGTTGATTGCCATACACTCGTCAATTTTGAAGGTCACTAATTAAGGATTCGATGAGCTATCAAGTCTTAGCCAGAAAATGGCGACCAAAAACATTTGCTGATGTCGTTGGGCAAGAACACATTATCACGGCATTAGCAAATGGATTAAAAGATAATCGACTACATCACGCCTATCTCTTTTCTGGTACGCGTGGTGTAGGAAAAACCTCTATTGCTAGATTATTCGCAAAAGGATTAAATTGTGTTCACGGCGTAACAGCAACCCCTTGTGGAGAATGTGAAAATTGTAAAGCGATCGAGCAAGGCAATTTCATTGATTTAATTGAAATTGATGCGGCATCCCGCACAAAAGTTGAAGACACGCGTGAATTATTGGATAACGTGCAATATAAACCTGTTGTGGGCAGATTCAAGGTTTACTTAATCGATGAAGTCCATATGCTATCTCGTCATTCATTTAATGCGTTGCTCAAGACTTTGGAAGAACCACCAGAATATGTAAAATTCTTACTCGCGACAACGGATCCACAAAAATTACCTGTAACTATTCTTTCTCGCTGTTTACAATTTCATCTCAAAGCATTAGATGAAACCCAAATCTCCCAGCATCTTGCCCATATTTTGACGCAAGAAAATATTCCTTTTGAAGAGCCTGCATTAGTTAAACTTGCAAAAGCGGCGCAAGGAAGTATTCGTGATAGTTTAAGTTTAACGGATCAAGCCATTGCAATGGGTGACCGACAAGTTACGAATAATGTTGTAAGTAATATGTTAGGGTTGCTTGATGATAACTATTCTGTTGATATTTTATACGCCTTACACCAAGGCAATGGCGAACTCTTAATGAGAACACTGCAAAGAGTTTCAGATGCGGCAGGCGATTGGGATAAATTACTTGGCGAATGTGCAGAAAAATTACATCAAATTGCACTCATGCAACTTCTTCCACAAAAATCTTCAGATAACAATGAACATTTTTCATTTTTAGCCAAACATATCTCTCCAGAAGATGTTCAGTTTTTTTATCAAGTGATCATTTCTGGTAGAAAAGATTTATCAAATGCGCCAAATCGTCGTATTGGAGCAGAAATGACATTATTGAGGGCATTGGCATTCCACCCAAAGTTCCTTACGGCAGTACCAAAGGCTAACACTACAATTACTCCACCGCCATCAACGCCAAGTGCGGTTGAAAATACTGGTAATTATGTAGATGTGCCAGTACTGTCGCAAAGTATCAAATCAGCTTATTCTCAAGCAAAACCAAATAAAACGAGCATTCCAAATTTGGCAAGCCTTTCGGCTTTAGATGCGCTGGAACATTTAACACAACTCGAAAACCAAGAACGTCAAGAACACAAAGCTGAATCATTAGCTGCAGTAAGTGAAACTTTACATCACATCCAAGAACTGGACGAAGAAAAATCTCATAAAAAAATGACCGCACTTCCCGTGCGAGAAATGACTGAACCAAAGCCCAAGCACATAGAAAAGCCAACATCACCACCAAATGCCGCACAAGCTCCACAAGAAAATAGCACAGAAGAAAATTCAAGTGATGATAATGCAGAAGTGGCTCAAGATGAACAAGAAATCTTGAGTGCTGACACCTATCGTTGGGAATGGAGCAATCCAGAACTTGCTAAAGCCGATACAGGTGTTCGTCCTTCCGATATAAAACAGGCGATTTTAAAAGATATTACGCCTGAATTACGTTTAAAAATCATCACCCAAACTCAACAACAAGATGAGTGGGCAGATATAGTTGAACGTTCTGGCGTAACAGGATTTAGCAAAGAATTAGCGTTAAATTGTTTCTTACAAAGCAAAACCGATGATGAAATCAATCTTGGACTACATTCAGAAAAATCTCATTTACGCCAAGACAGAAGTATAAAAAATTTGGTTGAAGCTTTAAGTAAATTGCAAGGTAAAGATATTCGATTAACAATCAATCTTGATGATAGCAATGTCACGACGCCAATTGAATATCGCCGTAATATTTATCAAGCATTGCGGGAAAAAGCTCAAAATGAATTGCAAAAAGATAGTAAATTACAAATTCTGCTCAATGAGTTCGATGCAAAATTAGATGTAGAAAGTATTCGACCAGTTTAAAAATATTGTGTTTTCCCCTCACAATTTCCCTATCAAATTTATAAAACCATCAGAATATTTTTATTAAACTATACCATTTTGTATGTTTTTAATCTAAAATTCGTTAATTTGTTTTTTAAGAGCCAAAAGGAGAGTGAAAATGAAACTAGTTGAAGTAAAACACCCACTTGTAAAACACAAACTAGGTGTGATGCGTGAAGCTGAGATTGATACAAAAAAATTCCGTGAACTGGCAACAGAAATTGGTAGCCTATTAACCTATGAAGCAACCTCTGATTTAGAAACTGAAAAAGTAACGATCAACAGTTGGAATGGCCCTGTAGAAATTGATCGAATTAAAGGTAAAAAAGTAACGGTTGTGCCAATTTTACGTGCTGGTTTAGGTATGATGGATGGTGTACTTGAACATGTACCAAGCGCACGTATCAGTGTAGTGGGAATCTACCGTAATGAAGAAACCCTTAAGCCAGTCCCTTATTTTCAAAAATTAGCCAGCGATTTAGAAGAACGTCTTGCAATTGTTGTCGATCCAATGCTTGCAACGGGCGGTTCTATGATTGCAACCCTCGATCTTTTAAAAGCAAAAGGTTGTAAACATATCAAAGTATTAGTATTAGTGGCTGCACCAGAAGGAATTAAAGCTCTTGAGGCTGCACATCCTGACATTGAAATTTACTGTGCTTCTATTGATAGCCATTTAAATGAACAAGGTTACATTATTCCGGGTCTTGGTGACGCGGGCGATAAAATTTTTGGGACAAAATAATCCCCAAAACAAGACGGCATTTAAGCCGTCTTTTTTCCGTGCGTGAAACACAAGAAAAACTGACCGCACTTTTAAGTTAATTCAAACAGAGAGTTGAAACTAAATGACAAACCAAACTTCTTCTTTTCCTTCGGAAAATCAAAGCAAATTAAAACAATCTTTCGTTGGTCTACAAATGCTCTTCGTCGCATTTGGTGCGCTTGTTCTTGTACCATTAATTACAGGACTTGATTCCAATACGGCATTATTAACAGCAGGCGTTGGCACTCTACTTTTCCAATTTTGTACAGGCAAACAAGTGCCTATTTTCTTGGCATCATCTTTTGCCTTTATCGCGCCCATTCAATATGGCGTACAAACTTGGGGCATTGCGACTACGATGGGCGGTTTAGCGTTTACTGGGCTTGTTTATTTCGCCTTGAGTACGTTAGTAAAATTACGGGGAGCAGAAGCATTACAACGTTTTTTCCCACCAGTGGTTGTTGGGCCAGTAATTATTATCATTGGCATGGGGCTTGCACCTGTCGGGGTGGATATGTCCTTAGGCAAAAACAGTTCTTATGCGTATAACGATGCGGTATTAGTTTCAATGGTAACACTTCTCACTACTTTATCTGTGGCTGTATTTGCCAAAGGATTGATGAAACTTATTCCAATAATGTTCGGTATTACCGCAGGTTATATTTTGTGTTTGTTTCTGGGTTTAATTAATTTCCAACCAGTTATTGATGCACCTTGGTTCAGTTTGCCCAAATTAACGACACCTGAATTTAACCTAGAAGCTATTCTTTATATGTTACCAATTGCTATTGCCCCTGCCGTAGAACACGTGGGTGGTATTATGGCGATTAGCTCAGTGACAGGTAAAGATTTTCTAAAAAAACCAGGATTACACCGCACTTTATTAGGCGATGGCGTCGCTACTGCTGCTGCCTCTTTAGTTGGAGGCCCGCCTAATACAACTTATGCAGAAGTTACTGGCGCTGTGATGCTAACACGCAACTTTAACCCAAATATTATGACTTGGGCTGCAGTTTGGGCTATTGCGATTTCATTCTGTGGAAAAGTAGGTGCATTCCTATCAACCATTCCAACGATTGTAATGGGAGGAATAATGATGCTTGTTTTCGGTTCAATCGCAGTCGTGGGCATGAGCACCTTAATTCGTGGCAAAGTTGATGTTACCGAAGCACGTAATCTTTGCATTATTTCTGTCGTCATGACATTTGGTATCGGCAATATGTTTGTAGATGTGGGTAACGTATCACTAAAAGGTATCAGCTTATGTGCGATAGTTGCGATCATCTTAAACCTTGTTTTACCGAAAGCAAAAAATGAAGTAGAATAATCCCCATTTCAAAGGGTTAAATTATCATTTAGCCCTTTCTTACTTAATCTGTACTACATAAACATTTGAATAAACAGCTTCCCTTACCCATTCATCAAATTGATGATGCCACATTAGAAAACTTTTACGGCGATAATAATCTTTTATTGCTTGATTCTTTACGCAAAAATTCATCTGATTTAAAACAACCGTTTTTCTACATTTGGGGAGATAAAGGCTCTGGTAAAACCCATTTACTTAGAGCATTCAGTAACGAATATTTAATCAAACAGCGTACTGCGATCTATGTTCCTCTTAGCAAATCTCAATATTTTTCTACCGCAGTTCTTGAAAATTTAGAACAGCAAGAATTGGTATGCTTAGATGATTTACAAAGCGTCATAGGAAATGATGAATGGGAACTAGCTATTTTTGATCTGTTTAATCGAATTAAAGCAAGCGGAAAAACGCTGTTACTAATTAGTGCAGATAAATCTCCCTCCGCACTTTCTGTAAAATTACCTGATTTAAACTCTCGATTGACTTGGGGGGAAATTTATCAATTAAATTCATTAACAGATGAACAAAAAGTCGAAGTACTACAGCATACAGCTTACCAACGAGGATTCCAATTATCTGACGAAACTGCAAATTTTTTAATTACACGACTAGCACGAGATATGCATACTTTATTTGAAGCACTTGATCTACTAGATAAAGCATCATTGCAAGCACAACGAAATCTCACAATTCCTTTCGTCAAAGAAATTTTAAACCTATAACAAAAAAGGCACTAATGCACCTTTTTAATCATCCACCTGATAATTTAACTTTAAACCCTTTTTGCTCTAATAATTGCTTGAGCAAATCTCGTTTTTCCCCTTGAATTTCAATAATACCATTTTTAACTGATCCGCCACATCCACAACGTTTCTTTAATTCTGCAGCTAATTTTTTCAAATCCTCGTCAGATAAATCTAAACCAGTTATAACCGATACGCCGGCACCTTTCCTACCACTTGTTTGTTTTTGGATACGTACAACACCGTCTCCTTTTGGGCGAAATACAGAAGCCTTTTCCTCTTTAATTCGCCCCACATCTGTAGAATACACTAAAACAGAATCTGACATTATGATTACCCAATAGATACATTAATAGAACGGAGAACCTCCGCAGGATTATCCGCTTGAGTTATTGGGCGTCCAATAACTAAATAATCTGAACCTGCACGAATTGCTGCAGTAGGCGTCATCACACGTCTTTGATCGCCAAAATCAGTTCCTATTGGACGAATCCCCGGTGTAACTAATTTAAACTCTTTACCACAAGTATTACGTAAAATTTCAACTTCCTGAGGGGAACAGACTACACCATCTAAACCCGCCCGTTGGGTTAAATGAGCTAAGCGTAAAACTTGTTCCATCGGCGATGCATTAATCCCAATTTGTAATAAATCCAAATCTTCCATACTGGTTAATACCGTCACAGCAATAAGCAATGGCGCATCTTTCCCATAAGGTTCAAGAATTTTCTTCGCTTCTTCCATCATACGCAAGCCACCACTTGCGTGTAAATCCACCATCCATACGCCTAAATCAGCAGCAGAATGAACTGCTCTTGCTACCGTATTTGGAATATCGTGATATTTCAGATCCAAAAAAACATCAAAATTACGTTGATGTAATTGTTTTATAAAATTAATACCAAGTGTGGTAAACATTTCTTTACCCACTTTTAATCGACACAAACTCGGATCAATTTGATCAACTAAAGCAAGAGCCTCTGCTTCTTTCTCAAAATCCAATGCCACAATAATTTTGCTTGTCATAATGTTACCTCACTGAGTATCAATTAATTATGTTCTTGATTTGAAACTGGTTTAATACTTTCCCATTGACGGCAAGATGGGCAATTCCACAATAGCTTATGGATTTGATAACCACAATTTGTACAACGATAAGGCGATGTTTGCTTGATCCTTTCGCCAACCATTTTATGTAATAAAATTAAGCTTTCTTTTCCCCGCCCGTCTTCTGCATCATCAATTTGATATTGCATAAAACGATGGAAAATTAAAGTACTTGGATTTTTTGTAAGTTGTTGATAAAGATTAGCTTGCGCAGCAGATTTACCATCTTTTTCTTCAATTAATTTGGCTAGAGCCAGTTCTACTTCATCATTATTAATAATTTGACCTGCACGAATTAAAAATAACTCAAAATTATCTAACTGATTTAATTCTTCGTAACAATGTTTTAAAGGTAACAAAATTTCACCCGTATAATCTGGATTTTGCTCCAAAACATTTTCTAATATTTTTACTGCTTGTTGATATTGACCGTCAAGTATTGCTAAATTTGCAAGTAATAAAGAAGCGCGAACACAAGTCGGAGAAACCGACAAAGCTTTTTGTAAAACACTTCGTTTTTCAACCGCACTTTCAGGCTCTAAACTTTGTGAATATTCACAATAACATTGCGCAAGTTCAATATTATTCTCTTGAGGCTTTATTTTAGCGAGTTTTTCAGCAATATTGACTGCTTTTTTCCATTCTTTTGTTTTTTGATAAATCACTAAAAGTTGCTGTAAAGCATTTTCTGCAAATTCAGGTTCATCTACTAGTAAAATATAAAGATTCTCAGCTCGGTCAAAAAAACCAACCACCATAAAATCTCGAGCAAGCTGTTGTTTTGCAAGTAATTTTTGTTCAAAAGTATAATTAGGACTAAGATCTAAAGCTTGATGAATGCGCAATGCACGATCAACTTCGCCTCGAGAACGAAACAGATTGCCCAGTGTAAGCTCTGCTTCAAATTGGGAGTGGCTTTCGATTTCATTTTCGATTTCTTGCTTTTGCAACATATCTAAAAACAAATCTACAGCTTTATCAGTTTGATTAGAAAGTAAAAAATTCACTCCCGTAACATAATCTCGGGAGAGTTTATTACTTATGTCATCTTGATCTTTCTTCGCACTACGCCGCCCCATATACCAGCCATAGGCAGCAGCAATAGGCAATAATAGAAAGAGTAATTCTATCATTAAGCGACCTTATCGCGCGTAGTCGTCAATTCATTGATTTGTAAAGTCTGACGTTTCACTTGACGAGCTAGTGCCATATTTTTTAATTTTAACTTAATATAGAAAAAAGCAGTAATTAGCCAACCAAGAATTAAACCTAACCCAAATAAAATAGCAACGAGGCTTGAAAGCTGAAACTGACTTTCTGCCACAATATAATTAAATGTAATAATCTGATCGTTATTCGCACCAATAGTAATTGCAACTAACACAATAGCAATAAAGATCACAATACCTAAAATATATTTAATCATTTCATTTCCTTTAAAATATTTGTAACCCAAAATAAACTTTTTAATCAAAAATATTTTAATCAATTAAGCCTGAACATCCACTCGAGCTTTTAATTCTTTACCCGCTTTAAAATATGGAACAGACTTAGCTGATAAGTTTACTGAATCGCCTGTTTTCGGATTTCTTCCCAAACGTGGTTGCCGATGATGTAAAGAAAAGCTACCAAAACCTCGAATTTCAACACGATCACCATTTTCAAGAGATTGAGAAATAAACTCTAAAATATCTTTTACCATATTTTCAATTTCTTTTGCAGGTAAAGTCGGCTGTTTTGCTAACAATTTTGCTATAAGTTCTGACTTAGTCATCGGCTATGCTTCCTTAATATTATTTAAATTAAGATCTATTGATAATAAATTACACAAATATATTAGCAATAACTCCTAACAAATAAGGCTGGACATCAGCCCAGCCTTATTACGTGAATTAATTATTCACCTTTAGCTGCTTTAAATGCTTCAGCCATTGCATTTGGAATAACAATATCTTCTTGTTTGTTATTTACGCTTGCAACTGCCGCAGCTTCTTCAGCTTGATCTTTTGCTTTCACTGATAAGTGAACAATGCGAGATTTACGATCTACCCCAGTATATTTCGCTTCAACAACATCGCCAACAGCTACTTCATTTGTTAAATCAGCAGAACGGATATAACCTTCAACACCACCTGCTAATTCAACTTTAGCACCTTTAGCATCTGCTTCAACAACAGTTGCAGATACTACCGCACCTTTTTTGTTGATTGCGACGAAGTTATTGAATGGATCTTCTTCAAGTTGTTTAATACCTAAAGAGATACGTTCTTTTACTGCATCAACAGCTAATACAACAGCTGACACTTCGTCACCTTTTTTGTATTGGCGAACAGCTTCTTCGCCTGAAATACTCCAAGAAATATCAGATAAGTGAACTAAACCATCGATACCACCTTCAAGACCGATGAAGATACCGAAATCAGTGATAGACTTGATTTTACCCGTTACTTTATCGCCTTTGTTGTGAGTATCAGCAAATTGAGTCCAAGGGTTAGCTTTACATTGTTTTAAGCCTAAAGAAATACGACGACGTTCTTCATCAATTTCTAATACCATTACTTCTACAGTATCGCCTAAGCTAACCACTTTAGATGGGTGGATATTTTTATTAGTCCAATCCATTTCAGAAACGTGAACTAAACCTTCAACGCCATCTAAGATTTCAACGAAACAGCCATAGTCAGTTAAGTTAGTTACTTTACCTGTTAATTTGCTGTTTACTGGGTGGTTTTCAGCAATTGCAGCCCAAGGATCTTGACCTAATTGTTTTAAGCCTAAAGATACACGAGTACGATCTTTATCGAATTTTAATACTTTAACAGTTACTTCATCGCCAACATTTACGATTTCACTTGGATGTTTAACACGTTTCCAAGCCATATCTGTGATATGTAATAAACCATCAACACCGCCTAAATCAACGAATGCACCGTACTCAGTTAAGTTTTTAACGATACCTTTAACTTCTGAACCTTCCACAAGGTTTTCTAACACTTGTTCACGTTCTTGGCTGTTTTCAGATTCAATTACTGCACGACGAGAAACAACAACGTTGTTACGTTTTTGATCTAATTTGATTACTTTGAATTCTAATTCTTTACCAAGTAAGTGATCTGCTTCACGCGCTGGACGAGTATCAACTAAAGAACCTGGTAAGAATGCACGAACACCGTTTAACTCAACTGTGAAGCCACCTTTCACTTTGCCGTTGATTAAACCTATAACGGTCGCTTTTTCTTCGTAAGCTTTTTCTAATTCAATCCAAGATTCGTGACGAACAGCTTTCTCACGAGAAAGTTTAGTTTCGCCGAAACCATCTTCAACTGCATCTAAAGCAACATTTACAGTATCGCCAACTTGGATTTCAAGTTCGCCTTGTGCATTTAAAAATTCAGCAACTGGAATTGCAGACTCAGATTTTAAACCTGCATCAACAAGCACAAAGCCTTTTTGGATAGCTACTACAGTACCGCTAACGATTGAACCTTGACGAGTTTCAAGGCCTTTTAATGATTCTTCAAAAAGTTGAGCAAAAGATTCTGACATATAAATAATCTTCTTAATTTAAGTTAATAACATCCACATTAAAATCCATAAAATGCGGGGTTGAGGATAAATGCCTATTCTTCCTTGAACAAACAGTTAAATCTAAACTGACACCTTTTCTTGAATATAAGCTAACGCCTGATCGATCACTTCATCGATACTCAATGTTGTGCTATCCAATAATAAAGCATCATCTGCTGGTTTTAGCGGCGCAACTTCACGAGTTCTATCACGAAAATCACGCTCTTTTATCTCGGCTAAAATCTGCGCAAAGTTACCATTTATTCCTTTATTTTGCAACTGTTTATAGCGTCTTTTTGCACGTTCTTCAGCACTTGCATCTAAAAATAATTTTACTTGTGCATTTGGGAATACAACTGTTCCCATATCTCTACCATCCGCAATTAATCCATCATTTTTCGCAAAATCTTGCTGAAGTTGTAATAAAGCTGACCGCACTTTTTGAAAAACTGCTACTTTTGACGCAGCATCTGCCACTTCTTGAGTGCGAATTAAACGGCTCACATCCATTCCTACAAGCAAAATGTTTGCCTCGCCATTTTGAGGAATAAATTGAATATCTAAATTACGTGCTAATTCTGCTAAATCTGTTTCATTTGTTAAATCAGTTTTACGTTGCAACGCTGCCAATGCAGTAACGCGATAAATTGCCCCACTATCCAACAGTGCATAGCCCAACTTTTCAGCCAACGCGTAACAAAGCGTCCCTTTCCCAGCACCACTAGGCCCATCAACAGTAATAATCACTCCCATACAAATTATCCTTTCATTATCAAAATTTTGCACATTATAGAAACAATTTCCCCTCATTACCATCCTAGAGATTATTACTAGCTTTTCAAACTTGTTCTAAAGACTTTTCTACATTACAATAAAAAACGTAGCTATCAATACAAATAATCAAATAATGAGGACAAAAAAATGGCTGAAAATCGTTATGAACTAAATAAAAACTTAGCACAGATGCTCAAAGGTGGAGTTATCATGGATGTTCAAAACCCTGAGCAAGCTCGCATTGCAGAAGCTGCTGGTGCAGCTGCAGTGATGGCTTTGGAACGAATTCCTGCAGATATTCGTGCTGTTGGAGGTGTCTCTCGCATGAGCGATCCTAAGATGATCAAGGAAATCCAAGGAGCAGTTAGCATTCCAGTTATGGCAAAAGTTAGAATTGGACATTTCGTTGAAGCTCAGATTTTGGAAGCTATTGAAATTGACTATATCGATGAAAGTGAAGTGCTTTCTCCAGCTGACAACCGTTTCCATGTGGACAAGAAAGAATTCCAAGTACCTTTTGTATGTGGTGCCAAAGATTTGGGCGAGGCCTTGCGTCGTATCGCTGAAGGGGCTTCAATGATTCGTACAAAAGGAGAACCAGGAACAGGAGATATCGTCCAAGCTGTTCGCCATATGCGCATGATGAATCAAGAAATTCGTCGCATTCAAAATTTACGTGAGGACGAACTCTATGTTGCGGCCAAGGATTTACAAGTTCCTGTAGAATTGGTTCAATACGTCCATAACCATGGGAAATTGCCAGTTGTCAACTTCGCAGCTGGAGGAATTGCAACTCCAGCAGATGCAGCCTTGATGATGCAACTTGGCGCAGAGGGTGTCTTTGTTGGTTCAGGTATTTTTAAGTCAGGAGATCCTATAAAACGTGCGAGCGCTATTGTCAAAGCTGTAACTAACTATCGAAATCCACAAATCCTAGCACAAATCTCCGAAGATTTAGGTGAAGCCATGGTTGGTATCAATGAAAATGAAATCCAAATTCTCATGGCTGAGCGAGGAAAATAAATGAAAATCGGAATATTAGCTCTACAAGGTGCCTTTGCGGAACATGCACGAATGCTAGAAAAATTAGGAATTGAAAGTGTCGAACTGAGAAATTTAAAAAATTTTCAACAATATTACAGTGATTTATCAGGTTTGATTCTGCCTGGCGGTGAGTCAACCGCCATAGGAAAACTTTTAAGAGAGCTGCATATGCTGGAACCGATGAAACAAGCTATCTCTTCTGGCTTTCCTGTCTTTGGAACTTGTGCTGGTTTGATTCTGTTGGCTAAAGAGATTACTTCTCAGAAAGAGAGTCATTTTGGAACGATGGACATTGTAGTTGAGAGGAATGCCTATGGACGCCAATTAGGAAGTTTCTATACAGAAGCAGATTGCAAAGGGGTTGGTAAAATTCCTATGACTTTTATCAGAGGACCTGTTATCAGTAGTGTTGGTAAAAAAGTCAATATTCTTGCAACGGTAAATAATAAAATCGTTGCAGCTCAAGAAAAGAATATGCTGGTAACATCATTTCATCCTGAATTAACAAATAACTTGAGTTTGCATAAGTACTTTATCGATATATGTAAGGTAGCATAAACCATTATGCTGCATCTCTACCCTCCCTAGCAAACCATATTGTAGCAATAAGAGCAGATAATTTTCATCAAAAAACCGAACAGTTACTAGACTTAAAACCGAATGCAAGGCAGGATAAGGATGAACAAAAACAAAATTTCTTGTTGTATTGACGAGAGCAAACGCCACTTCGTAATTGGGCTTTCCCCAAAACGAACCAAAATCAACAATCCTAAAGACATTACACACCATTGAGTATTTACAAGGTTTCAATGCGGACTAAATCATCTATGAAAGCACCGACGGTTTGGATCTTACGATTGCCAAAATATTATATCAAGCAGCCTTTTTCGTGCTCATTGCCAATCCAAGACAAATCAATCACTTCACAATGTCACATTTAGTAACCAACAATTACTGTACAAGTGTAGTGTAGACTGGAATAAGTCAAATAATTTTGCGGTAAACATCAGATGATTTGCTGACCGTATTTTGATGAGTTGGCTCTATATAAGAAAAGGAAATAATAAACAAGCGGTCACATTTGACATCTTGTTTACATTTTAGAGGTTTATTCCGCCCAGTATTTTTTCCTCGTCGTTTTACCAATACCTGGATTAAAGCTATTGGTTGGATCCAACTCTTTATAGAATTTTCTCAAGGTTGGTTTAGCCTCGTATAAATGCCCTACGTTGTGTTCGGCTGGGTATTGCGCACCACGCTTGTCAAGTAATTTCAACATTTCGTATTCTAGTTCTTCATAATCATAACCTTTTTTTATAATGTAATCTTGGTGAAAGACGTGGCACATAAAATGTCCGTAGTAAAGTTTGGAGATAATTCTGTTATCAATTTCTGGCGGCAACACTTCAAACCAATCTTGATCATTGCGACGTAATGCAACATCTAAAGCAACTATTTCTTCTACTTCTTTTTCGTGAATTGCACGATAACGAATTGCAGCACTTGCAACTGCGAAACGGTGAAGCATTGCTGCTTGGGTTTCGATTGCATTACATTCAAAATAGCCACCTTTTGAGCCATCTGCAATGTAGGATTCCAAATATTCACGGGCTTCTTGAATGCCTTTTCCACCCATTTTGATAATTAAGTGATGCTCGTATTTGTTGCGATAATCCCATAAGCTTTGTGGAAGATGTTCTGGGATGAATTTAGACACAGTTTGCATAAATTTATCGCTTAAATGTTGTGGTAAAAAGAAGAATTTTTTGCCGATGCGATCCACATTTGATTTTAAGGAAAAGAGTTTTGGTAGCCAATGTGTACCAAACTTTTTAATGACCCAAAAGGTATCTTTGCCATATTTTGCTGCGATGTCAAATGCATCACGATGGATATATTCACCTGAAATGGGTAGCACTTCGAAGTTTACTAACATGTGGCGACGAATATCGCTCAACACAGAAGTTTGATTGGTGCCGATATAGAAAACAGCCGTCTCTTTTTCAAGCGGAAAGGTGTCTAAACGAACCGCAAAGACAGCAAGTTTTCCTGCACAGCCTGAGGCTTCATAGTGGCGAGCTGGGTCGGCATTAAAACGAGCAGGGGAGTCTTCATCAACTTGACGAACATAGTTGCAGTAGTAATGGTCGTGACCATGTCCGCAATCTTGTCGAATATCTTTAACCTGATAACGTTTTTCTTGTAGATTAGTTAAAATTTCTTCAGGAGTTTCTCCTAAATCAATGCCTAAATGATTTTTTAGTTCTAATTCACCTTTTTCATTAAGTTGAGCGTAAAGTGCCATTTCTGTATAGGCTGGTCCACGTTGAACTAATGCTCCACCTGAGTTGTTACAAATCCCACCAATAACTGATGCGCCAATGCAAGATGAGCCAATAACAGAGTGGGGTTCACGACCAAACGGTTTAAGTTGATTTTCTAATTCATTGAGTGTAGAGCCTGGTAAGCAAATAACTTGGGAAGCGTTATTGATGAGTTGGATTCCGTCAATTCGCATTGTATTGATGACGACAATATCGCGATCATAATCATTGCCATCTGGTGTAGAGCCACCAGTTAAACCTGTATTCGCCGCTTGGTTTATAACAATAACATCATGTTCAACGCAAACTTTTACAATGTTCCAAAACTCAAGTAGAGTGGCAGGGCGAACAACAGCTAGGGCGTTTCCTGTTCCAAATCGATAACCACTTCGATAAACTTCTGTTTTAGTTGGATCAGTAATAATATAACGAGATCCAACAATATCGGTCAGTCGTGAAATAAGTTGTTGAACAGACATTTTATTATCCTCTTGTAATAAGAATTAATAGCACTATAACAGAATAATTCCCATTTGGATAAGGATATTTTAGGCTTTAATCGGTGTTTTTTTGGAATTGCTCTGCATATAAAGAAAATTCCCTCTTTATGATAGGTTCAGTGCTGTATGGGTATTTCAATCACTCAATATCAGCAATGCAAAATCCGTTGAAACCTTTAAAGATAAAGAAAAATATTATTTAACAAACGAAACTTTTACTGAAATACAACTTATTGATATGCCAAACGAACGTAATATTCAAAATTATCACTCGACTTACAACAACATTCGGGATTGGCTTGGTTATCAAAAAGCTGGCGAGGAAAAAGCAAAGTCGACCATCAATTAGGAATTGGGATGAGGTAGTTTTTGAAGTGAATTTTAAGCACAATAAAAAAACATCAGAATTTTTAGCCGCACTTTCTAAAGTATCCGCTAATTTACATAAATGATTTAACCCTACCTATGCTGCTACTCTTTTAATTTTATGAACAGTATTTTCTGTTTCTTTCATATTATCTTTTGATAATTGAGTAAGATAATTAGGTATAGTTTGTTTGAATAAAGATAAATTTTTTAAAATTTTGGATTTACCATGCGTTTCAATCAATGCTAAATCAAACTGTTCTGAAAGCTTATTATCATTCATTTCTATAATAGATTCTCTTTCATCCACAAAAAATTTCTGCAGGCAATGGTGTAAATCCTTAATTGAAATGAGTTTACGTAATATGCTACCCATTCCAATTTCTTAATGTTCCTGCTCGCTTTACATAACATTGACGGTAAAAAATCATAAATACCATTCTAATAGTTTTCTCGCAAATATTGGGCGATTTCTATAATTTCACAAATCTTTTTACATAAATTTGGGGTTTATTTTGCATAATACTGAAATACTTATGCAAAATAAATCAACCTAGGACGAAAACACCCTTTAAATCATCATTTAAGGGCGTTTAAATTTTACGCTTTAAATTTATAAACCATATTATCTTCATGCTTACCTGAATTGCCTATTGAGGTATTGACTATAATTCGTTGAGCATTATCAAAGGTTTTCCAATTATGTACTTTATCATCGTCCATATACTCAATAAACCGCACAAATTAAGACTTAGGTGAACTGAAGAAAATATAAGGCAGTCGAGTGATATTTACCAATCGTAAGAAGTCAATCAAGTCGAAATAAGTAGCCTGTTTTTAGCTTTCTTGTTTAGTGCATAGATAGGGTAAACTAATATAAACAACGCTTTCGGATCATCGCTAAACTTAGATAAAAGCGTGTAGAATGATTCTTGCATCAAATAGCCGCCTGCCTTTGGATAATCAGACTGGCGAATATAATGATATAAATCATATTGGAATAAGTCATCAAATGTTGCCACTTGTTGTCCGCAGAACAATAACCAACTCTCTAAGCAATTTAGTTCTTTATATCCTAAGTTTTGAATCATTATAATGTATTTTGCTTTGCACACCTTCGTCATACGTTTATTTTTTGGCATATCGTTAACAACTACTGAATGAAGCAAAGAACGTAATGTTATTAACATCAATATGCTTTAATCTTTCAGCGTAACTATCAAAATCATTGTACATAGCGCAGGCTTTCGGTTTTAACTGTTTAGTGATATGACTCAATAAACCACTACATAATCGTCCACTCCTCTAGCAACACACCACGATTTTGGGCGATTTGTGAAAGCATCGGTGTCGGGGTGTTGTGGTCGGCTTGCCATGCGAGAGCCTCTTTTTCTTGGCGGTAAAACTTTCAATTTCTATCTGTGGATAGCCTGCCAGTAGGCTGTTTTTAAGCTGGTCGGCTTTGTCTGATAACTTATTGAGTAAGTTTTCTTTTTATTGTGCAAAAGTGCGGTTTGTTTTTCGGCGGAAATTTCCCATGTGAGGGTGTCAAGGTTTAGCTGGTGTGCTGTGCTAGGTTGTGGATCAATCAGCGCAGGGTGCCCCGTTTTGTTTACGATAATTTGCTTGCCTTGGGCTTGTCCGTTAAGCAGCTCAAGGTAGGTTTCTTGGATAATTTCTACCGCACTTTCTGGTACAAAACCGCCGTCAGTGTCATCAAAAAAACCGTTTTTGTAGTAGATTGTCATTGTTTTTCCTTTTTTTTGTATTTACATTTTCTTTCTTGCTATCTATAATGTATTTACAAAATACAGCATAAACTGCAATGAAAATTGAATTTGACCCTAATAAAAATCAACGTAATATTGAAGAGCGAAATTTACCCTTTGAATTAGTTGAACAAATGCGTTGGACAACGGCTGTTATTGTGCCTGATGTTCGCTTTGATTACCCTGAGCCACGTTATGTCGCAGCAGGTTATTTAGGCGATACTCAGCGTTTGTACATTGTCTGTTTTACCCCAATAAAAGACGGCATCCGTGTTATTAGTTTCCGCAAAGCGAATAAAAGAGAGGTTAAAAAATATGAAACGTCAATCCTTAACCAATGCTAACGGCGAAGTGAGAGAACTTACCACTGAAGATTTTGCGCTTGCACAACCTGTTGCTGAAGCTCTGCCTACTGATTTGGCTCAAATGCTTTTTTCCCATCAGGAACAATTGGAAGAAAAAGGCGTGATGCAAAAACAAAATACGCGAAAAATTCCTAAACAAATCGTCACTATTCGCTTGTCTGCCGATGTGGTCGAGAAATTCCGTGCCACAGGTAAGGGGTGGCAAACCCGTATCAATGAAGTTTTGCGTCAATATTCTTCTCAGTTGTAAGCGTAATGTGGGCTTATGCCCACATATTATTATAAAGTTCTCCCTCTAGGCTATTGGCGTATCGGTAATAATTCGTTGATAAGGCTATCTTTTCCAACGTCCGATAGTCATCCAATCTGCAGACCCTAAATACCAGTTTGTTATTGTCGCTGTGGTGTTCGTTTTAGGTTGCATAAATACCCAGTTATATTGTCCTTTTCCGCTTGCTCTTGATTCATATCGTTCTGTAATAAAACATCGATATTCTTTATCTATATATGCAATCGGCGTTACGTTTAAGCTAAGAGAAACCATAAAAATTAACCATAAAAAAGTGCAACGTATTATGCAATAGTTGGGGATTAAGGGAAAATGCAAGACACAAAAATATCGTTCTTATCAAGCTAAAATCGGACATATTGTGGATAATCTGTTACAATGCAATTCTACGGCAACGCAACCTAATGAAAAATGGACAACCAACATTACCAAGTTCAAATATGCTGAAGGTAAGATCTATTTATCTCCAATTGAGGATTTATTTAACAATGAAATTATGGCTTATAATTTAGTTCTAAGTCCGAACTTTGAGTAAATTAACCAAACGATGAAATAAGCCGTAGCAAGGCTTGATGAAGCAAAACCGATTTTACATTCCGACCAAGGTTGGCAATATCAGATGATAGATTATCAACACATACTCAGGGAGAATAGCATTCAAAGTATGTCAAGGAAGGGAAATTGTTTAGATAACAGTAGAATGGAAAGCTTCTTTAGATGTTTTAATAACTGGAAAAAAGCTCCATGAGCGTATTCAGAAGAGGCTAAAAAAACTGAGCCCCGTGAATGACAGAACTCAGTCTTTGAGCTAAATAAGTCTAACTTTTTGGGGTCAGATCATTTATCAATAAACTGATCAAAAAAACCGAACTTAATGTTCGGTTTTTTATATTACATAATACGACGAGATTGAGTATAGGTTCTAGCCCAATATTTTTCATCAAGGGAACTTATCGTCACGCCTTGCCCTGTACTTGCGTGCATAAATTGGTTATTACCAATATAAACACCAACGTGATTATTTTTACGGAAGAAAACTAAATCGCCTTTTTTAAGTTCGGATTTATTTATTTTTCTACCTAAATGACGCTGTTCAGCCGTAGAACGAGGCAATTCAATACCAAAAACCTCAGAAAAAGTTGTTTGCATAAATGCTGAACAATCAATACCACGTTTAGTCGTACCGCCCATACGATAACGAGTGCCAACCCATTCATTATAAACACTAACGAGAGCCTTATCGCCCATCAAAGCCGAGGAGCGGTTTGTTCTCACTTTGTGAAAAATGCCTGTTCGATTATCTTTTTCTAAATTATTAATTAAACCCGTTAATTGAGCATCATCATTTTCTGAAATAATCTGATGATTTGCCGTTCGTGGTGTATTAGAACAAGCCGTTGCTAATACAGCTAAACCAATAATAACTAAAATTCTTTTCAGCATAATTTCAAATAATTAAAAGAAATAAAATTTTGCAGAGGCTATCAAAATTTGAATAGAATTACCAGTAGAAATCCAATTTTGGTACGCATTTTGTGATCTTTTACACAAATTTGACTTAATTTGTTCCACCAACAGTAATTTCATCAATTTTTAATGCTGGCTGCCCTACGCCAACGGGTACACTTTGCCCCTCTTTACCACAAACCCCGATACCTAAATCAAGTTCTGATTTATCTGCAACCATAGAAATCTTTTGCATCACTTCAATGCCACTGCCAATTAAAGTTGCACCCTTAACTGGTTTCGTGATTTTTCCTTTTTCAATTAAATAAGCTTCTGAAGTGGAAAATACAAATTTACCAGAGGTAATATCCACTTGACCGCCCCCAAAGTGCGGTGCATAAATCCCCTGTTCTACAGAAGCAATCAAATCATCAAACTGACTTTGTCCCGCAAGCATATAGGTGTTAGTCATTCGAGGCATTGGCAAATGTGCATAAGACTCACGTCGTCCATTCCCTGTTGGCGAGACGCCCATCAAACGGGCATTCATTTTATCTTGCATATAACCTTGCAAGATCCCATCTTTGATAAGTACATTGCACTGGCTTGGCACACCTTCATCATCAATAGTCAATGATCCTCGACGATTTTCAATCGTGCCGTCATCTACAATTGTACATAATGGAGAAGTTACTTGTTCGCCAATCTTACCTGTAAAAAGTGAACTTTCTTTACGGTTAAAATCCCCCTCTAAACCGTGACCTACTGCTTCGTGTAACAACACACCAGGCCAACCAGCACCTAATACAACAGGCATTAATCCCGCTGGTGCTGCAATTGCACTAAGATTTACTAAAGCTTGACGAACCGCCTCTTTAGCAAATCTTACAGCTCTAATATCGCCATCAACAACTTCAAAGAACCAATCTAAACCGAAACGCCCACCAGAACCACAACTTCCTCGTTCACGTTTTCCATTTTCCTCTACTAACACAGAAATAGATAAGCGAACTAAAGGACGAATATCTGCGGCTAATGTACCATCTGTCGCCATAATTAATACTTCTTCATAAACGGAACTGAGGCTTGCTGAAACCTTGGTTACACGATGATCTTCTGCGCGCGCTGTACGATCAACCAAATGTAATAGCTCAATTTTTTTCTCTTTAGTCAAACTTTCCAAAGGATTAATCGCCGCATAACGAGCAATAGGATTTACAACATTAAAAGCGGATGGCGAAATCAAATTCCCCTGTTTGACTTGCGCAATTCCCTTTACCGCCTCCGCACATTGCTGCAAAGAAGCAAGATTAATTTGATCCGCATAAGCAAAGCCTGTTTTCTCGCCAGAAACTGCCCGCACACCAACGCCACGATCAATATGAAAACCGCCTTCTTTTATAATGCCGTCTTCTAATACCCAACTTTCATCTTGGCTAAGTTGAAAATACAGATCGGCATAATCAATATTACGATGCGACATAACATCAAAAATATTGAGTAATGTTTGAGTTGAAAGATTACTCGGTGTGAGTAATGTATTTGAAACTTGGTTTAACATATTTTTTCCAGTCTAAAGTAAATATCTTGTGAGTGCTTGTATCCGTTTAATACAACAGCACAGATTAAAATCGGATGAATAAAGTGCGGTTGATTTTGAGGTTATTTTTCCAAATGCGCTAATCCAAATTGATACAAAGCATTCTTCTTATAACCATACAACTCAGCAACTATAGCTGCTGCTTTTTTAAGTGGCAATTCTTCTGCAATTAACTCTAGTGCCTTTACCGCCTGCGGCGAAATTTCATCGTTATTGTCAGACTTTGGTTTGCCTTCCACAATCAAAACCATCTCGCCTTTTGTACGATTGGGATCTTCTAAAAGCCATTCGCGTAAATTTTTAATCGTATTCCCCGTAATCGTTTCCCAAGTTTTAGTCATTTCACGGGCTAACACAATGTATCGTTCTTCCCCTAGCACCGCTTGCATATCTTCTAGTGTATCTAAAATACGGTGAGTGGATTCATAAAAAATCAAAGTGCGGTCTTCTTCTGCGATATTTTCTAATTTATCTTTGCGCGCTTTACTTTTCGCAGGTAAAAAGCCTTCAAAACAAAATCTATCAGAAGCAATCCCCGATGCACAAAGAGCGGTAATTGCCGCACAAGCTCCTGGCAAAGGCACAACTCGAATGCCAGCTTCACGGCATTGGCGTACTAAATGAAAACCAGGATCACTAATTAATGGCGTCCCCGCATCAGAAATCAAGGCAATATTACTCCCCTGCTTGAGCTTTTCCACCAAAATATGCGCTTTTTCTTGTTCGTTATGATCGTGCAAAGCAAAAAATGGCTTCTTAATGCCGTAATGGCTCAATAAAAGTCCACTATGGCGAGTATCTTCTGCTGCAATTAAATCCACTTGCGCAAAAGTCTCTAAAGCACGCTGAGTAATATCTTGTAAATTGCCAATGGGCGTGGCAACAATGTATAAAATTCCGGTTAAATCAGTCATTTTTGTTTGCTTTTAAGTTATGAGATAAGTAAGATCTGCTACAACTATTGTCTGTTTATGATGGAGCAAAGATGTCTATTCTATTACAAGGTGGACGTTTTAAAAAACGTTTAATGCCAATTTTATTGTCAATGGCTTTAGCTGGCTGTTCAAATCTACTTGGTAGCAATTTCACACAAACCTTACAACAAGATGCAAATGCAAGTTCTGAATTTTATATAAATAAATTAGGGCAAACACAAGAACTTGAAGATCAACAAACCTATAAATTGCTCGCAGCTCGCGTGTTAATCCGTGAAAATAAAGTTGAACAATCGGAAGCGTTATTGAGGGAATTAGGCGAATTAAATGATGCACAAAAATTAGATCGTGCATTAATTGAAGCGAGAATTTCTGCCGCAAAAAATGCCAATGAAGTCGCACAAAATCAATTACGTGCATTGGATTTAAATAAACTAAGCCCGTCACAAAAATCTCGTTATTACGAAACCTTAGCTATTGTTGCCGAAAACCGTAAAGACATGATTGAAGCGGTAAAAGCGCGGATAGAAATGGATAAGAATTTAACGGATGTACAACGTCGTCAAGATAATATTGATAAAACTTGGGCTTTATTGCGTTCAGCGAATACTGGCGTTATTAATAATGCCTCTGATGAAGGTAATGCAGCTTTAGGTGGCTGGCTCACTTTAATCAAAGCTTACAACGATTATATTCGTCAGCCTGTTCAATTAAGCCAAACACTACAAAGCTGGAAAAATGCCTATCCAAATAATTCAGCCGCAATTTTATTTCCAAAAGAATTACTTTCTTTATTAAATTTCCAGCAAACAACTCTTTCACAAATTGGTTTGCTACTGCCATTAAGTGGTGATGGACAAATTCTTGGTACAACCATTCAATCGGGGTTCAACGATGCAAAAGGTAACTCAACCGTTCCAGTACAAGTATTTGATACCTCAATGAATTCTGTTCAAGAAATTATTGTACAAGCAAAACAAGCAGGAATTAAAACCTTAGTCGGCCCATTACTAAAACAAAATCTTGATGTGATTTTAGCGGATCCTGCTCAAATTCAAGGTATAGATGTGCTTGCATTAAATGCCACACCAAATTCTCGTGCGATTCCTCAACTTTGTTATTACGGACTTTCTCCAGAAGATGAAGCTGAATCTGCTGCCAATAAAATGTGGAACGATGGCGTGCGTAATCCACTTGTCGCAATGCCACAAAATGATTTAGGACAACGCGTAGGCAATGCCTTTAATGTCCGTTGGCAGCAATTAGCAGGTACTGATGCGAATATCCGTTACTACAATTTGCCTGCGGATGTGACTTATTTCGTTCAAGAAAATAACTCAAATACAACCGCACTTTATGCCGTAGCAAGTCCAACTGAACTGGCAGAAATGAAAGGTTATTTAACAAATATCGTACCTAATTTACCGATTTATGCCAGCTCTCGAGCAAGCGCAAGTGCAACAAACACTAATGCTGACTTCATCGCACAGATGAACGGTGTACAGTTTAGTGATATTCCATTTTTTAAAGATACCAATTCTCCACAATATCAGAAGTTGGCAAAATCCACGGGGGGCGAATATCAATTGATGCGTTTATATGCAATGGGTGCGGATGCGTGGTTGCTAATTAATCAATTTAATGAATTACGCCAAGTGCCAGGCTATCGCTTAAGTGGCTTAACAGGGATTTTAAGTGCTGATACCAACTGTAATGTTGAACGCGATATGACTTGGTATCAATATCAAAATGGTGCAATTGTACCAGTTGCAAACTAATGTTTTCTTTAAAACGTCAGCAAGGGGCGAGCTTTGAGCATCAAGCTCGCCTTTTTTTAGAAGCAAAAGGCTTAACATTTATTGCGGCTAATCAAAATTTCAAATGTGGTGAACTTGATCTAATAATGAATGACAAAGGAACTATCGTCTTTGTTGAAGTTCGCCAACGAAGTCATTCCGCCTTTGGTTCTGCTATAGAAAGCGTAGATTGGCGAAAACAGCAAAAATGGTTGGATGCCGCAAATTTATGGCTTGCAAAACAAAATATGAGCTTAGAAGATGCTAATTGCCGCTTTGATTTAATCGCTTTTGGCAAAACACCTCAAGATATTCAATGGATTCCTAATTTTCTCGATTAATGGCTTTTTATAATGTTACAAAAAGTAAAAGATATTTATAGCGAAAGTATTCAAATTCAAATTGCAGCATCAAGTATGCTTTCTGAAAATATTACCAACGCCACACAAATGGTAATGCAATGTTTATTAGGCGGTAATAAGGTTATCGCCTGTGGCGTCTCGCGTTCTTATGCAAATGCACAGTTTCTCGTCTCAAACTTACTTAATCGATATGATTTAGTTAGACCGAGCTTCCCGTCTGTGTTATTGAGCTTAGAAAGTGCGGTGGGTTCTTCACTTGTTTTTGAACAATCGACAGAAGAATTGTATTGTCATCAATTTAATGCCATTGCAAAATCAGGCGACTTACTTATTGCTTTTGCACCTTTGGGGACAGAAAAAATCGTGCTAAATACGATTTCCCACGCTGTCAGCAAAGAAATTAATGTTATTGCGCTGACTGGCTCTAACAATGATGCCATTCAAGGAATTTTAGCAGACAAGGATTTAGAAATATCAATCCCAGCCAGCAAAGAAAGTCGTATCTTAGAGAACCATCTTTTTGTGATTAATGCACTTTGTGAATTAGTTGATCAGACTTTATTCCCAAGTGCTTGACAGGAAAATAAATCACTTTCAAACTAATAGTAATTTAATCTAAAAAGGAGTTAATTATGACATTATCCCCATTAAAAAAACTCGCTATAGTGTTTGGGACTACCATTTTTTTACAAGGCTGTGTCGCTGCAGTTATTGGAGGAGGAGCTGTCGCAGCTAAAGTAGCTACAGATCCTCGAACCACTGGCTCCCAAATTGATGACGAAACCCTAGAATTTAAAGTCGAAAATGCTGTAGAAAAAGATGCCCAAATTAAGGCTGAAGGCCGTGTAAATGCCGTATCTTACAATGGTCGAGTACTTTTAATCGGTCAAGTACCAAATGATAACGTCAAGGAAACAGCAACGGACTTAACACGTGGCGTTGAAGGCGTTAATGATACTTATAACCAACTCACTATAGGCCCTAAAATTTCCTTTGCACAAATAAGTAAAGATAGTTGGATCACAACGCAAGTCAAATCTAAGATGTTCGTTGATGGTCGAGTTAAAGCCACAGATGTCAAAGTGATTAGTGAAAATGGAGAAGTATTTTTACTGGGTAACGTCACACAATCCCAAGCCAATGCGGCAGCCGACATTGCCAGCAAAATCAGCGGCGTGAAAAAAGTAATTAAAGTATTCAAATACCTAGACTAATCCTTCAAAGTGCGGTGAAAAATTCAACAAATTTTTACCGCACTTTTTCTTATTTTTCTAAATAAAAAATTTTAATTTTTATTCTCACAAAAACCGTTTATTTTTAAATAAGTTATCTATTGTCAAGAATTAAAACAAAAAATTTATTACTTGCGATCTTTTCTCAAACACATTATCTTGTGCATCGTTTTCATAAAAACACTATATCTTGTGTTTTAAATCCTGTTTTAAATAACAACAAGAAGGCTAATACAATGAATAAAAGTTTAATGGTTACAAAGCGTGACGGTACGCAAGAACAAATCAATCTTGATAAAATCCATCGTGTGATTACGTGGGCTGCTGAAGGACTAGACAATGTTTCTGTTTCCCAAGTAGAACTTCGTTCACATATTCAATTTTATGAAGGCATTCGCACTTCAGACATCCACGAAACCATCATTAAAGCAGCCGCAGATTTAATCAGCAAAGATTCGCCAGATTATCAATATTTAGCTGCTCGTTTAGCAATTTTCCATTTACGTAAAAAAGCCTATGGTCATTTCGATCCCCCTCGTTTATACGATCACGTCAAAAAATTAGTACGTATGGGAAAATATGATCAAGCGTTATTAGATGATTATACTCGTGAAGAATGGGACACAATGGACGGCTTCATCGATCATTGGCGTGATATGACGTTTTCTTATGCTGCAGTGAAGCAATTGGAGGGTAAATATTTAGTACAAAACCGTGTGACGGGAGAAATCTACGAGTCTGCACAATTCTTATATTTGCTCGTTTCCGCAAGTCTATTCTCTAAATATCCAAAAGAAACTCGTTTGGATTATGTAAAACGTTTCTACGATGCAACATCTACCTTCAAAATTTCCTTACCAACGCCAATTATGGCGGGTGTGCGTACTCCAACTCGTCAATTCAGCTCTTGCGTATTAATTGAATGTGATGACAGTTTAGATTCAATCAATGCAACGGCATCAGCTATTGTAAAATATGTTTCACAACGTGCAGGGATTGGTATTAATGCAGGGGCTATTCGTGCATTAGGTAGCGAGATTCGTGGTGGAGAAGCATTCCATACAGGTTGTATTCCATTCTATAAATATTTCCAAACTGCAGTTAAATCTTGCTCACAAGGTGGCGTTCGTGGCGGTGCTGCTACACTTTATTACCCGATTTGGCACTTAGAAGCAGAAAATTTGCTCGTATTAAAAAATAACCGTGGTGTGGAAGACAACCGTGTTCGTCATATGGATTATGGCGTGCAATTAAACAAATTAATGTATCAACGCTTAATTAAAGGCAGCGAGATTACTTTATTCAGCCCATCAGATGTACCGGGACTTTATGAAGCATTCTTTGCGGATCAAGATAAATTTGAAGAACTTTACGTAAAATACGAACAAGATCCAACTATCCGCAAACGCACTGTCAAAGCCGTTGAAATCTTTTCTTTATTAATGCAAGAACGGGCATCAACGGGTCGAATTTACATTCAAAATGTGGATCACTGTAATACCCACTCTCCGTTTGATCCGCAAGTGGCACCAGTTCGTCAATCTAACTTGTGCTTAGAAATTGCATTACCAACTAAACCACTTCAGCATATTAACGATGAAAATGGGGAAATTGCACTTTGTACGCTTTCCGCCTTTAACTTAGGTAAAATTGAAAACTTAGATGAATTAGAAGAACTTGCGGATCTTGCGGTTCGTTCTCTTGATGCCTTATTAGACTATCAAGATTACCCTGTTGTAGCAGCAAAACGTAGCTCACTTGCGCGTCGTTCACTCGGTATTGGGGTCATTAACTATGCCTATTACCTTGCGAAAAATGGTGTTCGCTATTCTGATGGTTCAGCCAACGATTTAACCCACCGTACTTTTGAAGCCATTCAATATTATTTATTGAAAGCCTCTATGAACTTAGCCAAAGAGCAAGGTGCTTGTGAATACTTCAATGAAACCACTTATGCAAAAGGCATTTTACCGATTGATACCTATAAGAAAGATTTAGATGCCTTAACACAAGAGCCATTACATTATGATTGGGAAAGTTTACGTAAAGATATTCAAGAATTTGGTTTACGTAACTCAACATTAACTGCCTTAATGCCATCAGAAACATCATCGCAGATTTCCAATGCGACTAATGGTATTGAGCCACCACGCGGTCACGTAAGTATTAAAGCATCAAAAGATGGTATCTTAAAACAGGTTGTGCCTGAATATGAAAATTTAATGGATAACTATGAATTACTTTGGGATATTCCAAGTAACGACGGCTACTTACACTTAGTCGGTATTATGCAAAAATTCGTGGATCAAGCGATCTCTGCAAATACAAACTATGATCCAAAACGTTTTGAAGACGGTAAAGTACCAATGAAAGTGTTGTTAAAAGATTTATTAACCGCTTACAAATACGGTTTAAAAACCCTTTACTATCAAAACACCCGCGATGGTGCCGAAGATGTTCAAGAAGATCTTGATGACGGCTGTGCTGGTGGTGCTTGCAAAATTTAAACGCCCCTATTGTCTTCCCCAACTTATGGGGAAGATAGCACGACATAACGAATTAGGATACTTTCCTCAGTCTTCGATAGTTTCTCCTGATAAACAGGGAAAGCTAAATAAATGATAACTTCTATTTAAAAGGATAAATAAAATGGCATACACCACTTTTTCCCAAAATAAAAATGATCAATTAAAAGAACCGATGTTCTTTGGTCAAAATGTTAATGTTGCACGTTATGATCAACAAAAATATGAGACTTTTGAGAAGCTAATTGAAAAACAACTTTCTTTTTTCTGGCGTCCAGAAGAAGTAGATGTATCGCAAGACCGTATCGACTACGCAGCATTGCCTGAACACGAAAAACACATTTTCATCAGCAACTTAAAATATCAAACCTTATTGGATTCTATTCAAGGCCGTAGCCCGAACGTGGCATTATTGCCTTTAGTATCTATTCCTGAATTAGAAACTTGGATTGAAACTTGGACATTCTCTGAAACCATTCACTCTCGCTCTTACACACATATTATTCGTAATATTGTGAACGATCCTTCTATCGTGTTTGATGACATCGTGACCAACGAAGAAATCATCAAACGCGCACAGGATATTTCATCTTACTACGATGATTTAATCCGTGATAGCCAACTTTATGGCTTATACGGCGAAGGCACTTATACCGTAGATGGCAAAGAATGCGTCGTGACTTTACGTAGTTTGAAAAAACAACTTTACCTTTGCCTGATGAGTGTTAATGCGCTTGAAGCTATTCGTTTCTACGTTTCTTTCGCTTGTTCATTTGCTTTTGCTGAACGTCGTTTAATGGAAGGCAACGCGAAAATTATTAAATTTATCGCACGTGATGAAGCCTTACACTTAACAGGTACACAGCATATTTTAAATATTATGGCAGCAGGTCAAGACGATCCTGAAATGGCAGAAATTGCGGAAGAATGTAAACAAGAGGCCTATGATTTATTTGTTGCAGCGGCAGAACAAGAAAAAGCGTGGGCTGATTATCTATTTAAAGACGGTTCAATGATCGGTCTCAACAGAGATATTTTAGTTCAATACGTAGAATATATTACCAATATCCGTATGCAAGCTGTTGGATTGCCACTACCATTCCAAACACGTTCAAATCCAATTCCTTGGATTAACGCTTGGTTAGTGTCAGATAACGTACAAGTAGCGCCACAAGAAGTAGAAGTAAGCTCTTATCTTGTCGGTCAAATTGACTCAAAAGTTGATACGAATGATTTTGACGATTTTTCTCTCTAATTAAAAACACATAAAAACTAACCGCACTTTGGAATATACTTTTTAAATATTTAAAGTGCGGTTAAATTTTCGTTCATTTTAAAAGGCTTTCTAACACAGAAAGCCTTTTATTTCTTAGATTTCTAATAACAATCTTGTTGGATCTTCCAATAATTCTTTAATCGTTACCAAGAAACCAACAGATTCACGCCCGTCAATCAAACGATGATCATAAGATAAAGCAAGGTACATCATAGGACGAATCACAACTTGACCATTAAGCGCAATTGGGCGTTCTTTAATTGCGTGCATCCCTAAAATCGCACTTTGTGGTGGATTGATAATTGGAGTGGACATAAGAGAGCCAAACACACCACCATTTGTGATGGTAAAATTGCCGCCAGTAAGATCTTCTACTGTCAATTTGCCATCACGACCTTTTTCAGCTAATGCTTTAATTTGTTTTTCGATCTCTGCCATACTGAGCTTATCGCAATCACGAAGCACTGGTGTGACTAATCCACGAGGAGTCGAAACCGCAATACTAATATCAAAATAGTTATGGTAAACAACATCATCGCCATCAATAGAAGCATTAACTTCAGGATAACGTTTCAATGCTTCCACAACAGCTTTGATATAAAAAGACATAAAACCTAAACGTACTGAATGTTGTTTTTCAAATTTTTCGCCGTAGGTTTTACGCAAAGTCATTATCGGCTGCATATCCACTTCATTGAAAGTGGTAAGCATCGCCGTACTATTTTTGGCTTCAAGTAAACGTTCAGCAATACGTTTACGCAAACGGGTCATTGGCACACGTTTTTCAGAACGTGCGCTATAAGCCACCGTACTAATTGTATTTTGCTCAGTGGCAGCTTCTTGTTTCACTTGCTGTGCTTGTCGTTTTGCAATTTCACGTTCAATATCTTCACGTGTTAAACGACCGCCCACGCCCGAACCTTGAATTTGATCTGCTTGTAAATCATATTCTGCTAATAAACGACGAATTGCAGGGCTTTGATCCGCATTATGATTATGACTATTTTCAATCGCTGAATTTTGACGATCAGATGGTGTGGGTTCATTCGTTGCTTTTAACGTCGCTGAACTGACATCTCCTTCTTGAGCCGTAGAGATTTTTCCTAGCAGCTGTTTGCTTACGACAGTTTCGCCCTCAGCTTGAACAACTTCAGCTAGTACACCATCAGAAAGTGCGGGGACTTCTAGCACGACTTTATCCGTTTCAATTTCCACAATAACTTCATCACGTTTCACAGCATCGCCCAATTTTTTATGCCAAGTGGCAACAGTTGCATCTGCAACTGATTCAGGTAGGTCTGGAACAAGAATTTCGATAGTCATTTTATTTTTCCTTTTCTTCTTTTTTACTATACATCTTAATTATCTTGCCTCCCCTATATTTAGAGAAGAAAGCAAAGATATAAAAACCTTTATTAAATTAACCGCACTTTAAAAACTCAGTGCATCTTCCACTAACTGCTTTTGCTGCTTAGTGTGAAGCGACATATAACCCACAGCAGGCGAAGCAGAAGCTGGACGCCCTGCATATTTGAGTCTAACGGCTTCTGGAATTGCTGATTCAAAATTATGTTTGCTGCAATACCACGCCCCTTGGTTAAGTGGTTCTTCTTGGCACCACACATAATCCCTGACATGTGCATAAGGCTCAAGCGCTTTCTTCATATCCTCATGCGGGAATGGATAAAGCTGCTCAATGCGGATAATCACTACATCTTTCTGATTATTCACACGACGTTGTTCAAGCAAATCGTAATAAACTTTACCTGAACACATTACCACACGTTTTACATCTTTAGGATCAAGCTCGTCAATTTCTCCAATGACCGTTTGGAAAGCTCCATTAATCAACTCATCTAAACTAGATACAGCCAATGGATGGCGTAACAAAGATTTTGGAGAAATAGCAATCAATGGACGGCGCATTTTACGTAAAGACTGGCGGCGTAACATATGGTACACCTGCGCTGGCGTTGATGGCACGCAAACTTGCATATTTTGTTCAGCACAAAGTTGCAAATAACGTTCAAGACGAGCAGAAGAATGTTCTGGCCCTTGTCCTTCATAGCCGTGTGGCAACAACATTACCAAACCGCACATTCTGCCCCATTTTTGTTCGCCAGAGCTAATAAATTGGTCAATAACAATTTGTGCACCATTAGCAAAATCGCCAAATTGTGCTTCCCAAATGGTTAAAGTTTTTGGATCTGTCGTTGCATAACCATATTCAAAAGCAAGTACAGATTCTTCTGAAAGTACAGAATCCCATACTTCAAATCGACCTTGATTGGCATGCAAATGTGTTAATGGCACATATCCCGTACCATCATTTTGATTATGCACCACGGCATGACGATGGAAAAAAGTACCTCGTCCCGCATCTTCGCCTGATAAACGAACATTAACACCTTCATCAAGTAAGGTTGCATAAGCCATGGTTTCAGCCATACCCCAGTCGAGCAATTTTTCGCCTTGATACATTGCTTTACGATCATTATATATTTTTTCTACGCGAGGATGCGCACGTAAACTTTCGGGATATTCACACACACGTTTGGCAAGGGTTAAAAAACGTTCCTGCGAAAATTTACTTTCATAAGGTGCAGTCCAATCATAATTGAGATATTGCAACCAATCCATTTTTGCCGCGTCCATTTCACGCCATTCAGATACCACACGATCGCCATTATCTAGCGCATCACGATAATTATTTGCCATTTCAATAACTTGTTCTTCAGTTATTACAGCTTCTGAAACTAAACGATCGGCATAAACTTTACGAGGTGTAGGATGTTTTTTAATGATGCTATACATCATTGGTTGAGTGGCTAATGGTTCATCTGCCTCGTTATGACCGTGGCGACGATAAGAAATCAAATCAATAAAAATATCTCGTTTGAATAAATTACGATATTCCACCGCCATACGCGCAGCAAATGCCACCGCTTCAGGATCATCGCCATTAACGTGAATAATCGGTGCTTGAATCATTTTCGCAATATCGGTGCAATACTCTGTGGAACGTGTGTCATTCGGGTTAGATGTGGTAAAACCAATTTGGTTATTAATCACAATGCGAATAGTACCGCCCACACTATAACCACGGGCATTTGACATATTCAATGTTTCTTGAACAACCCCCTGTCCTGCCACAGCTGAATCTCCGTGAACAGTAATAGCAAGCACTTTGCTATGTTCTGTATCATTCATACGAGTTTGTCGAGATCGAACAGAACCAATTACAACAGGGCTTACGATTTCCAAATGGGAAGGATTAAATGCCAAAGTTAAGTGAACTCGCTTATCATCTACGGCGAAATCAGAAGAAAAACCTTGATGATATTTCACATCCCCCGTACGTTCACTGGAATGTTTACCTGCAAATTCATCGAATAAATTTTCAGGCTTTTTACCTAATACATTCACGAGCATATTCAAACGCCCACGGTGTGCCATTCCCATTACCACATCATTTACCCCTTGGCGACTAGAATGGCGAATAATTTCTTTCATCAATGGAATAAACGCATCACTTCCTTCTAAAGAAAAGCGTTTCGCCCCAGGGAATTTCGCACCAAGATAACGTTCTAAACCGTCTGCAGCCGTCAGTTCACGCAGAAAATTCACGCGTTCTTCAGATGTAAAAAGCGGTTTCTCTAACACACTTTCCATCTTACTCTGAAGCCACATTTTCTGCTCCATATCCTGCACGTGCATAAATTCCAAGCCAATTGAGCCACAATATGTTTCTTTCAACATTTGAGCTAATTCGCCAAGTTTAATGGTATCTCGTTTGTAAACGTACTGATTAATATTGAAAGTTTCGTTGAGATCTTGTTCAGTAAAACCGTGATGGCGATAATCTAATTCAGGGACGGAAGATACTTTCCAACGATAATAATTGAGGGGATCAAGATTAGCCTCTAAATGGCCACGAAAACGATAGGCATTGATAAATTGTAGAACTTTCACTAATTTTGCGCCAGCTTCAGGATCTATTACTGTCACTGCTTCATTATGATTTTCCCGCGCTAAACGACGAAAATAATCTCGCACTGGTGTATGAGGCTGTTCAAGTGCGGTGGTTTTTGGTAAAGAATCAAAAGTTGTTCGCCAACTTTCCTCCACCGACTGAGGATCACTCAAATAGCTTTCATAAAGTTCTTCTATATAAGATTGATTTGCACCGCCTAACGCTGTGCTGGCTAACCAATCATCAAATGCCTTGTTCTGCTGCATAATTACCTCTTTATTATGATATTTGAAGCAATATTTTCGCTCCATTTTTTTACGCATTATACATAGGATTAAAAAGGAAATAAGCCTCTTATAAGAAATTGTTACAAATTTGTGATCTAGTTCAAACTCTTTAGATTTCAAACAATAAAAAACCGCACTTCATCTCTTAAACAAAGTGCGGTTATTTTTACTTGTGTTTTTAAATTACCACATAAATCCTACGCTTGCTCCACCGCCAGAATAGCCACTTGATGAAAGAGCTGCGTTAATTTTCAAACTCACTGAACCATCAGAAGATAAACGTGAATACCCCACTGCGAGTGAATTTGCCCCTTTAAAATTCCCTACCCCGACAGAAACACCTTGTTTACCGGGTATGGAAGCAGATTGCAACCCTCCAATTGCAATCGCACTCGCAATCCCTGAGCGGTATTCTTTTGTCATTTGTTGATTACGTTTTTCAATATGTTCAATTCTTGAACGATGCTCTTTTACAATTGTGTCACTGCGTTTTGCAAGTTGTTCAATACCTGTACGATATTCCTGTGTCATCGTATCACTGCGTTTTTCAAGTTTATCAATGCCTGTTCGATATTCTTGTGTCATCGCATCACTGCGTTTTTCCAGTTTATCAATACCTGTTCGATATTCCTGTGTCATCGCATCATTACGTTGTTCAATCTTTTCAATACGTGGAGTGATTTTTTGAGTTTCAGCTTTTAGTGCATTTAGCTGACGAACATTTACTGCATCATAATCTTCAGTACCATCGGCAACATTAGTAATTTGACGGTAAAGATTATAATTGCCATCGCCAACAGAAACGGTGTTAGGGCGGTTGGCAAGTGAACTTGCACCCAAAGCAACGGTTGCTTCACTTTCATAACCCAAAGCCAAACTTTTTTCTGCTTGTGCCTTGCTATGCATTCCGAAAGCAGAACCGCGATAGCCCGTGACCTGAGTTCCGCCACCAACAGCAGTACCTTCAATTGCAGCAACCGTAGAAAATGCACCTATTGAGGTAGCAAATAAGTTATGCGAAGATGCTTTCCAACCAAATGCTAATGCACCATAAGTTGCACCACTTTTTTTGATAATATCAGCTTCAGAAGTTCGATCTACACTAATTTTATTTACACGACCTTCTGCATCTACTTCTAACACTTTACTGTTTTGATTATCAATTTTATTACTTTTTCCTTTTTCCAAAACAGCCACTCGGCTACCAACACCGATAGCCATTGCACCAATCCCATCTTTACTATATGAATATGTACCAATAGCAATAGCTTCATTACCTAGAGCTTCAGCTTCACTACCAAATGCTAAACCACTTTTTGGTGCTTTAGCTTCACGCCCAATAGCATAACTAAATGCATCGCCTTGTTCGCCTGTGGTCGCATTATCCAGTCCTGCTTCAGATTTATAACCAATTGCTATTGAACCCAAATTTTGAGCTTTAGCCAAACCTCCAATTGCTACGGAAGCGTGAGACGGTTGCCCGTTAGATTGATTTAATACTTGACTTTCATCCCCCAATGCCACGCCAAAAACTGTATTTCTAGGGACAGTTCCATACTCTGGTGTCCATTTTGGATCGGCAGCAAAAGATTGAACAGAATAAAAAGAAGTGGAAATAAGTAGACTGATTAAAGAAAGGCGGATTAGACTATTTTGCTTGCTTAATGATTTTCATTGTTTTGCTCCTTTGTCAAGAAAATAATTGAGGACGTTGATTGTAACAGAAAATAATTTCAAAAATGTGAGCTACTTCACATTTTTGGAAATTAAATAAAAAAATGTGGAAAAATTTACCGCACTTTTAGGCTAATTGATCATTCATTTTCCAGTTTGCACTTGAGTGATCAATAACCTCCAAGCATTTAGGATTTAGGATTTAAAAATGGATTGGTCTGCTTTTCTTGCCCAATGGTTGTGTAAGATCCATGTCCAGCGATAATAATAAGATCGTCATTTAATGGGAGTAATTTTGTTCGGATTGAAGAAATCAATGTTTCATAATCCCCTCGAGGGAAATCAGTGCGACCAATACCACCTTGAAATAATACATCGCCTGTAAATGCCACTTTTTTCTCGTGTTCAATAAAACCGATATGCCCTGGTGTGTGTCCTGGTAAATGTAAAATCTCGAAATTAAAGCCATCTAATTTTAAAATTTCGCCCTCTTGATTAAACCAACGATCAGGCAAAAAGGCTTCAATATTTGGTAAGCCAAAACGTTGGGCTTGCTCGGGTAAACTTTCAAATAAAAATTTATCTTCTTCTTGAGAACCCCAAATTTCAACGCCAAAATGTTGTTTTAATTGCATTGCAGCACCAACGTGATCTAAATGACCGTGAGTAATCAAAATCACTTTGAGATTTAAATCCAGTTCTTCAATGCGTTGAATTAGGCGTTCGGCTTCGCCACCTGGGTCAATAATTGCGGCATTTTTGTCATCATCCCAAATCAAAGAACAATTTTGTTGGAATGCGGTAACAGGGATAATTTCGATATTCATTTTTACTCCTTATGATCGATAAAATTGTTGAGTATTCAAAAACAGTTGATTTTGAACAGAATGTAATGGCAAAGATTTTAATTCAGCTAGTTTTTGCAATACTGCCAATAATTGTTCAGAAATACCCGCACTTTTAAATCCCTCGTGTTGCCAAGGGCTATCTGTTTCAATCATCAAGCGATTTAAAGGTAAATGTTGTGCGACATATTGGGTTTTAGGGTTCCATAAAATATCAGGGGTTAGGCTTGCAAAATAGGGTGTAGAGAAAAATTTCTGAAAAGATTTTTCATCTGTCTTAAACCAGTGAAAATGAGCCCGTTGAATTTTGTGTTTCTGCAATAATTCAAGGGCAATTTCTACATCGTTATGTACAATATGCAAATTTAACGGTAAATCCCATTTTTTTGCTATCAGAATAAAGCGTTCAAGTAATTCAATGTAAGGCACGTAATCTAAATTCGGATTTTCTCGTTTAGAATAATGTGGCAACCCCACCTCGCCAATCCCAGAAATCGATGAATGATGTTCATCAATCCATTGAAATAATTCTTTTTGTTCTTCTAAACTAGGTAATTGCTGTTCAGGATGAAAACCAGCTGCAATATAAAGTTTCTTTGGGGAATTCTGTTTTAAATTCAGCAGTTTTTTAGCACTGTTGAGATTAGTACTCACCGCAAGCATACCTATAATCTTTGAATGAGCAAGTGTTTGCTGAATATTCTCATCAGAGAGTTGGTCTAAATGAAGATGGCTGTCAAATAACATTTCTTTTCCAATGAAAAACCGCACAAAAGTGCGGTTAATTTTACATTTGTTTTACACGCCTTTCCAAGTTCTCACAGGGCCTGTATCTACGTGAATGAAATTACTGGTTGGATAATAACCCACGCCACCATTTCGCAGACTTTCCGCAGAAGATTTCACTTTAATCAAAGGCACACCTGCAATACGAAAATCAATGGCTTTTCCTTTAATGTGATAACTATTTTTCGCTACGCCACGACTTTGGCGACGACGCATTGCATTAGTAGAGGCTGAACGATAACCACAAATTACTTCAATTTCAGCATTGCGTAAGCCTAAATTAGTTTGGATATTATAAAATTTCTGGAATAAATTTGGATCCATTTTATGCACTTGATTTGTTCTTTTATCACGCATTAAATAATCCAATTTTTTTAACATCGCAGGCGAAAAACCTTTTGCTAAAGAAAACTCGCCACTTAATCTTTCGCCCGTATTAATATTGCGGAAAGTTAAAATACGAGGTTTAGGCGTTGAAACCATTGCTAATACAGAATTGGGTAAAATAGATATTCCTAACGCAATACCGCCCAGCGATAACCATTTTCGTTTATTTTGATCCACATAATTCATTATAGCTCCCTTATTTTATTGAAGATATTTTTTTACAAGATCCCAATTAATCTCAGCAAGATTAATCTGACGATCATAACCATAAATATCAGGTAAATTTACAATATTTCCGTTTTCAATCCACGCAGTAACATAATATAAAAAGACAGGATTATCCGAGCGTATCGGCGCAGAAGTGGTTTTTTTACTTGCTAATACTGTATTTTTTCGAGTTTCTGTCCAACCTGCTTCTTTTAATAAAATACTTGCCAATTGATCTGATTTTTCAATACGTACACAGCCAGAACTTAATGCACGATTCTTACGATTAAACAATCCGTGATTTGGCGTATCGTGTAAATAAATTGCATCAGAACTTGGCATATTAAATTTATAATTACCTAATGCACTATCGCCAGCCGCTTGTCTAACTCGATAAGGAAATTTATTACCAATAGATTCCCAATCAATAGAAGCAGGATCAACAACATTGCCTTGATTATCTAAAATTGAATAATTATGCTCCGTAATATAATTTGGATCGGCTTTCATTTTTGGCAGTAAATCTTCATTAATTAAGCGAATTGGCGCATTCCAAGGCGGATTTACAACCACATTACTTAATTTGCTATACATCACGGGGGTTCGACGCGAATTTTTGCCAACAATTACCCGAGATTCTAAAATTAAATCGCCATCACGATAATACTGTAATTTATAGCTTGGAATATTCACAAAAATCCCATTATGAAAATCAGGAATTACGCGTAAACGCTGTGCATTCATTGCCAGTTTTTGAGCAATATTTGATTCTTTAGAAGTCGGAATAAACATCGGCAATGCTTGAACTGTTTGACGATATAAATGATTTTCTCCCGCTAAACTTTGTATGAAATCAAGAAGTTGATTATTTTCCACCGCACTTAACCAGCGTTGAATATGATCATTTTCAGGCTGTTTTGCTTGATACTGAACAGATGAATACAACCAATTCGATGCTTGAGAACGAACATTTTGTGTGTAATATAAGTAATCTAACAAAATATCACTTAATAACACATCATAAGCCAATCCGCCTTGTTGTTCTACCAATGTCAATGTTTCCAATGAAATTGCCGACGATTTTGAAATACCGCTTGCCACCATTGCTGCATAATCACGTAACAATTGACGAGCTGCCCCATTATCAGTCCATAATGGTGCATATTTACGAGAAGCGTATAAACGTGCGAGTAAGGGCTTAAATTGTAACTTATGATCGCCTATTTCGTGTGTTAGCGTCATATTAAGTAATGCTTGTTTTTCTTCCGTTAAACGTTGCTGATCCGCATAAATGGCTTCTTCAAGCTCTTTTCTTTCTGCGAGTGACAAATGGGAAAGATTAATGCCGTTCAATGATTTAGATTGTTCATTTTTGCTCAAATCTGCCAAAACACAACCCGACATCATCATAGATAATGATAAGGCGAATAATGATAACTTTAAGGTGCTTTTAAACACGACCATTTCCTAAACCTTTATTAAAATAACCGCACTTGTTGCTCTGCTCGAACAAAGTGCGGTCAAAACTATTAGTATTTATTCTTTATTTTCCGTTTTTGCTTCGGATAGGCTGTTTGTTTGATTAATTTTCTGATCTGAATTAAAGATAACAAAATCAGCTGCCATTTTTTCAGCTTCTTTTAAGAAGAAATCTGGTGCTTCGTAATCTTTCGGCAAATCATCAATATCTTTCAACGCTTTCTTACCCTCACGTTTAAAACGTTCGTTCAAATCTTTTAAACGTCTTGCATCATCTTTATCATTCTCTGCTTTACGCATTTTATAATTCAATGATAGAAATTTTCGTTCTCGGCGTTCATTTCTCACTTTCAATTCTTCATTCAATGCAACAAATTCAGGATCTTTAGCAATACGAGCAAGATGTTTTTCATTTAGAATATTTACTGCATTATTAATATCATTGATATTTCCTACTTCCGTATAACTCGCTGATGGGATTTTATCCCAAGCAAGCGCATTATCTTCTTTATCTTCCCCATATTCTTTCGCATCTATAATTTCGGGGAAATTAATATCGGCTGCAACACCTTTTAATTGGGTTGAACCACCATTAACGCGATAAAATTTCTGAATGGTATATTGCAAAACACCCAACGGACTCTGATCTAAATCATAGATAAAATTTAACGAGCGACTCTGTTGTACCGTACCTTTACCAAAAGTATTTTGCCCGATGATAATACCTCGACGATAATCTTGCATTGCTGCAGCAAAAATTTCCGATGCAGAAGCACTGTAACGATTAATCATCACAAATAATAACCCCTTATATTGTTGCGTAGCGTCATCATCTTCGTGAACACGAATACGCTGATAAGCATCGCGAACCTGCACAACAGGGCCATCAGCAATAAATAAACCACTTAACGCCACGGCTTCCGTTAATGCACCACCGCCATTTTCACGTAAATCAACAATTAGAGCCTCAGCTTTTTGATTTTCTAATTTAACCAGTAGTTTTTTAACATCTTCGGTTAATCCAATATAAAAACTTGGAATTTTTATTACCGCAATTTTTTTCCCTGACACTTTTTCAAAAGTTAGTTTAGCCGCTTGATCTTCAATACGGACTTTATCACGCACCAAAGTAATAATACGTGATTTTCCCCCTTTAGCAGGCTCAATTTCCAAGCGAACTTTAGTGCCTTTTTTCCCTTTAATTTTTTCTACCAAATCTTCTAAACGCCAACCAACAACGTCTTCAATATCGCCTGTTGCTTGCCCAACACCAATGATTTTATCCCCAGGATGCAGCTTTTTACTACGTTCCGCTGGCGCACCAGGTACAAGAGATTTTATGCTAGTTTCATCATCTTCTGATTGTAAAGTAGCCCCAATGCCTTCCAAGGAAAGATTCATACTTTCATTAAAACTTTTCGCTGTTCTCGGGGAAAGATAACTAGTGTGAGGATCAATTTCACGCGCAAAAGCATTCAAATAAATTTGAACAATATCGTCTGCTTTTGTTTGCGTTAAACGACGAATAGCTAAATTATAGCGTTTTGTAAGCTTTGCTTTGATTTCTGACCATTTTTTATCTTTTAATTTAAGATTAATAATGTCATTTTTTACACGAGCATCCCAAAGTTTATTTGCGTCAGCTTCGGTTTGTGGCGCAGCCGCTTTTTCACGATCAATTTCAATTTGATCTTGACCATTTAAATCTGGCTCTTTATCTAATAAAGATAACGCATAAGTATAACGTTCATAACGACGTTTCATCATTACATCATAAATCTCAAACGCAGCAGAAAGATCGCCTTGATTCAACTGTTCATCTAACTTGGTGCCATATTTTTGGCGAAGTTCGTCTATATCAGATTGCAAAAAAGTATTGTGGCTAAAATCTAAATTTTTAATATAACGATCAAAAATTTTCTCGGAAAAATCATCATCTAATTTAATCTTACGATAATGGGATTGAGTTAATCTCGTCGTTGCACGCTTAGTTGCCAACTGGTTTTCTTCACTTATCGCTGGAATACTAATGTCACTTGGCTTTAATGTAGGTTGTACAGCAAATGCAGGAATTGCACTGCTCAAACATACCGATAACCACGCATAACAAATCACATTTTTTGACATTTTAAATTTCATAACCATTTCCGAGTCAATTTTCATTTATTAAGCAAATAAACGATCTGCAGCAACGTTCATAATCAAACCGTTTTCAAGTTCAACACGTGCTGAATCTTTTAATACTTCTACCACTGTTGCTTTTTTAGCATTATCTCCAGCTTTAACTTTCACAACAGAACCAACAGAAATTTGTGAAAAATCAACCGCACTTAGTGATACTTTACTCTCTTTTTTAAAGTTTTTATTCGCAGGTTTACGCGGACGCTGTTTTTGTTGTGCTTTTTTAGCCGCAGCTTCTGCTTTACGTTTTTCCGCAAAGCGTGCTTTCGCTTCAGCAAGTTGCTGTGCAGCGTGAGCAACGTGTTCTGCATCTAATACACCTGCAGGATTACCCTGTAAATCAACACGCACTGCACCTTCGCGACAGCCATATAAATAACGCCAATTTGATGTGTATTGACGAAGAGCCTGACGCAATTGAGTTTTACTTACGCGTTCATCATCTTGTAATGCTTCAGCTAAATCTTGAAATAAACCTATTTTTAATGGTTTTGCTTCGCCCTCTAAAACGAAGCAAAGAGGAAATTTTTCTGCTAAATAAGCAATGATAGCTTTTGCATTGGTTAATTTTTGCACTTCCGTTTGCACATCTGTAACTTGAGATGATAATTGTGTGTCAGTCATAGTTATATCCTTGAGGCTATTAATAAAATAAAGATTTGCCTAGTTTATCGCACTTTTTACAAAATTAACAACGGATCCCGTTATGCTGAATAAATTTCACACAAAAATAACGCCAAGACTTCACAAATACGTTAAAACAACGATAGAATGGCGTGCTTTAATTCATAAAGAAAGACCACAAACGTGCCTAAAACAAAGCTAACTTCGCCTTCATTTCAAATTTTAAAATGCACAGAATGTGATGCTTGCATTAACGTGCCTGTTATTCTTCAATCGAATGAACAAGCCGAATGTCCACGTTGTCATCATCTATTAGCAAGTGGTACGAGGTGGTCATTACATCGTTGTGCAATGATTGCATTATCTATTTTGATATTAATGCCCTTTTCCTTGAACTACCCCTTATTAAGTTTACATTTATTAGGTATTAAAATTGATGCCTCTATTTGGGATGGCATTTGGAAAATGGCAGTAGGTGGTTATGAATATACCGCGTTTATGATCTTTATTTGTGCAGTAGTAATGCCGATTACTTTTGCACTTTTAGTTATTATACTTTGGCTGGCTAAGATTTTTCAGATAAAACCACGTAGTGTTTTACTATTTCTTGGTCATATTAAAGCTTGGGTAATGTTTGATGTTTATTTGGTGGCACTTGGGGTAACCATATTTAAAGTACGCGAATATGCAACATTAGAAATTAATATTTATTTAATTCCTTTTATTTTTACCGCACTTTTAACCACGCTGCTTTTTATCAAACTTAATCTTTCCGCCTTGTGGCAGGAATTTTATCCTGAATGTACTCCAGTTTATACAAAACAAGCTGTTGAATTATGTCCTGCTTGCCATTACACATTTACGCAAAAATCTATCTATTACGATCATCAACAAAAAATTTGTTGTCCCCGCTGCCAGTCGCCTCTTAATACATCGGATAAGCTAAAATTACAAGCAACTTGGGCAACCTTAATTGCAGGGATTATTATGCTTCTTCCTGCAAATTTATTACCTATATCTGGCATTTATTTAACAGGTGCATTATCTGAAGATACGTTAATTTCTGGGGTTATTTCATTTGTTAAATCAGGTAGTTATTTTGTTGCTTTTGTTGTGTTTTTTGCCAGTATTTTCGTGCCTATCAGCAAAATTTTTATTATGCTTTACTTACTTGCTTGCGTGCATTTTAAATGGCAACATTCTATTAAATGGCAAATGCGTTTATTGCATCTAGTACATTTTGTTGGACGCTGGTCTATGCTTGATTTATTTGTATTAGCCTTAATGATGTCGCTCGTCACACGCGGAGAAATTATTAATTTTACCGTAGGGCCAGGCGCATTTTATTTTGGTGCAGCTGTATTTTGCACGATGCTTTCCACCTCACAATTTGATAGCAAATTAATTTGGAAAATTTATGACAGAGAAAAATAATTCCTCCTCAATAGAAGAAAAATATCAAGAAATAACAGCGAACTTACGTAAAACAAAACGCATTTCGCCTTTTTGGCTATTGCCTTTTATCGCATTATGTATCGGGGCGATTTTATTCTTTCAAATTGTGAAAGAACGCGGTACTAGCATTACAATTACTTTTGCTAATGGTTCAGGCATTGTGGCAGATAAAACTCAAATTCGTTATCAAGGATTACAAATTGGCATAGTAAAAGAAGTTCATTTCACTGATAACCTACAAAAAGTAGAAGTTATTGCAAATATCAATCCTGAGGCTTCAAATATTTTACGTGAAGACACAAAATTTTGGCTTGTACAACCAAATGTTTCCCTTGCAGGCATTTCAGGATTAGATTCTCTTGTGTCAGGTAATTACATTACTCTGCAACCGGGTGATGGCGATCGTGAAGATGAATTTATAGCAGAAGAACAAGGGCCTATTGCGCAAGTTTCAGCAGGAGACTTGTTGATCCACTTAATTTCTGATGATTTAGGTTCGATTTCTATTGGTGCGTCCGTGTATTTTAAAAAATTACCTGTAGGAAAAATCTATGATTACCGTATTAATAAAAACAATAAAGTAGAAATAGATGTGGTCATTGATAAAGCCTATGCCAAGTTTGTGAAAAAAGATTCACGCTTTTGGAATATTAGTGGCATTAACGCTAATATTAGCCCGTCAGGCTTAAATCTAAATGTAGAAAGTTTAAATGCCGTTGTACAGGGGGCGGTTTCTTTTGACTCTCCAGCTGACAGCCCAAAAGCAGATGAAAATAGTCATTTCACGCTCTATACCAATTTAAAAGCCGCTAAACGTGGGATTGAAATTAAGGTAACTATTCCTGCCTCTACCGCTCTTATTGCAGGGCAAACGGAAGTTTATTCTCAAGATAATGCTATAGGGATTCTCGCCAAGCTAAGTGCGGTGGAAAATAACGATGAAATTTTAGAAGGCAGTTTATTGATCGATCCAAACCAAGCCTCTTTGTTTAAAGCAAATAGTAAAATTGTCCTACGCAATAAAAAAATGGATCTAGGCAATTTAGCAGAACCAAAAAAATTCTTTCGTGACGAATATTTTGATGTGATTGCGGGAGACGGCGAAACTAAACATCAATTTAACGTGATTAAAGAAAATGAATTATTACTCAATGCACCTAACACGTTAGTTTTAACCCTCACTGCGCCAGAGAATTACGGCGTCAGTGAAGGGCAAAATGTGTTTTATAACAATATGATAATTGGGCAAATTGTTTCACAAACAATTGATGTAAATGGCGTGCAATTTAAAGCAGCAATTGCCTCTGAATACCGCAATTTAATTCACGAAGATACACAATTTGTGGCAGCAACCAATTTTGATATAAGCGTTGGATTAGACGGATTGCGTTTTGAATCCGCAACGCCAGAAAAATGGTTACAAGGCGGTGTGCGAGTGCTGGCAAAACAAGCTCAGGGAAAAGCTAAAACCAGTTATCCGCTTTATCAAAATATTAGCAATGCAGAACACGGCATCACAGGCGATATTCTTACGCCAACAATAACCTTACACACCCAAACCTTACCAAGCATTGATAAAGGCTCTCTTGTACTATATCGTCAATTTGAAGTAGGAAAAATTTTAAGCATTAAACCTAAAACAAATAACTTTGATGTAGACATTTATATTTATCCTGCTTATCAACATTTATTGACAGATAAAAGCCGTTTTTGGGTAGAAAGTGCGGCAAAAATTGATGTCAGTCCAAAAGGTATTAGTATTCAAGCAACGCCACTTGCACGTTCCTTAAAAGGGGCGATTAGCTTTGATAATGGCGGTTCAAGCAATAATCGAACACTTTATGCAAATGAAAGCTATGCAAAATCTATCGGGTTTGTCATCACGTTAATCACAGATGATGCAACTAATCTTAGCAAAGGAATGAATCTGCGTTATTTAGGCTTAGATGTGGGGCAAATTGACAGCATTCAGCTTGATGCAAAAGCAAAACGCATTACTGCAAAAGCCCTAATAAATCCAAGTTATATGAATATAATTGCAAAAGAGGGGGCTAATTTTACGATAATCTCGCCACAAATTTCGGCAGGTGGAATAGATAATCTTGATAGTTTATTACAACCTTATATTGATATTGAAATTGGTAATGGCAACACAAAAACACAATTTAATTTAGCGCAAACGGCACCACAGCGTAATAAATTTAGCAATGGCACACCGTTTATTTTAGAAACGCGTGACGCGATGAATTTAAGTGAAGGCTCGCCAATTCTTTATCGAGGTGTAGAAGTTGGCACAGTGAAGAAATTTGAACTTAATAGTCTTGGTGATCGTGTATTAGTGCATATTACAATTATGCCGAAATATAGCCATCTTGTTCGACAAAACACAGAATTTTGGATCGCATCAGGCTACGACTTTAGCTTAGGCTGGAAAGGTGCAGTATTTAATACAGGTAGTGTTCAGCAGTTGCTAAAAGGTGGGATTTCTTTCTCCACACCAGCAGAAAAAGAAATTCAACCGCAAGCACAGCCCAACAAACGTTTCTTACTTCAAATAAACCGCCCTGAAGACGTGCAAACTTGGGGAAGTGGTGCGTTATCAAAATAATATAAATGAAAATATTTAATCTGCACCTTAATGAATTAGGGTGCAGGTAAGCAATTACCATTTTTCTAATGCTTCTTTATCGCTCTCTCTTGCTTCAATCCAACGCTCGCCTTGATTGGTTTGTTCTTTTTTCCAGAACGGAGCTTTGGATTTTAAAAAATCCATAATAAATTCATTAGCGTGGTAAGCATCTCCACGATGCGAGGAGCTTACCCCTACCAACACAATTTCATCGCCAGTTTGTAAAAGCCCAACACGATGAATTACCGATACACGTTGAATATCCCAACGGGCTTTCGCTTGTGCAACAATTTCATTCAACGCTTTTTCAGTCATTGCGGGATAATGTTCTAAATACAAACTAGATACGGCATCGCCTAAATTAAGATCGCGTACTTTACCCACAAAAATAACCGTTGCACCAACAGAATGTTGTGCTGAAAGCCATTGGTAAACCGCATTTTGATCAAACGGTTGTTCTTGTACTGAAATTTGAATATCTATCATTTAGCCTCCCGTTACTGGTGGGAAAAAAGCAATTTCATCGCCATTTTTGACCGCACTTTCTAACGGCATCAAGGTTTGATTAATCGCTACTAAAAGTTTGCCTTTTTCCAATGCCAATGCCCATTTATCGCCTTTTTTAGCAAGGTATTCACGCACCGCGTCTGCTGTCGCAAAATCATCTTCTAATTGAATGACATCAACGCCAATTAATTCACGAGTTTGAGCAAAAAATAATACATTTAACATCTTATTTTTCCTCCGCAATAAAATGGCCAGATTTTCCACCGCTCTTTTCTAACAGGCGAACTTGCTCAATCACAATGTCTTTCTGCACCGCTTTACACATATCGTAAATGGTTAAAGCGGCAACGCTTGCAGCGGTTAATGCTTCCATTTCTACGCCAGTTTTACCGGTTAATTTGCAAAGAGATTGAATGAGAACTCGATTTGTTTCAAGTAACGGTTCTAAATTTACTTCCACTTTGGAAAGTAACAACGGATGGCAAAGCGGGATAAGCTCCCAAGTACGTTTTGCAGCTTGAATACCCGCAATACGAGCCGTAGCAAAAACATCGCCTTTGTGATGTTTACCCTCCACGATCATAGCAAGGGTTTCTTTTGACATAGTTACGATGGCTTCAGCACGGGCTTCACGAACTGTCTCTGCCTTTGCAGAAACATCCACCATATTGGCTTCGCCTTGAGAATTGATATGTGTAAATGTAGTCATAATATGATAAAAGTGCGGTTAAAATATTAAATGTTTTAAATAAGCGACAAAAGAAAGCAGATGAATATTACCATTCATCTCACTTTGCTTTTAGCCACCGATAGACGCTAAATGATTTCTTACACCAGTATCGCCGATATGCAAATAATGATGTTCACGTTTGCCTTGAAGTGCAGCAAAAATACGCGCTTGTAAAATAGCTTGCTGTTCGTGCGACTGCAATAAATCACGTAATTCAATGCCTTCTTCGCCGAATAAACAAAGATGAAGTTTGCCCTTCGCTGACACTCTTAAACGATTGCAACTTGCGCAAAAATTCTTTTCATAAGGCATAATTAAACCAATTTCGCCTGCATAATCAGGATGTGTAAAGACTTTAGCAGGGCCATCCGTGTGAGATTTATGCTGTAATGTCCAACCATTTTTCAGCAATTTATCCGCTAATACTTGTCCTGAAAGATGGAATTTTTCAAAGAAACTATCCATTTCTCCCGTTTGCATCAACTCAATAAAACGCATTTGAATTGGGCGATGTTTTACCCAAGTAAGGAATTGCTCAAACTCTTTGTCATTCAAATTTTTCATCAAAACTGAATTGACTTTAACTTTGTTGTAGCCCACTTCAAATGCACGATCGATACCACGCATCACGTCATCAAATTTATTGATACCCGTAATTTGATGGAACATTTTTGGATCTAAGCTATCAACACTGACATTAATAGACGTAATTCCTGCTTGCTTCCAATCAGCCACATCTTTTGCCATGCGATAGCCGTTTGTCGTAACGGCTAATTGACGAATGCCCTCAATGTTAGCAATGCTTTCAGCAATGGAAATAAAATCTTTGCGTAAAGTTGGTTCGCCACCTGTTAAACGGATTTTTTCTGTACCCATTTCAGCAAAGGCTTGAGCAAGATGGGTAATTTCTTTTAAGTTTAAGAAACTCGGTTTATTAGCTTCGGGTTGATAACCATCAGGTAAACAATAGGTACAACGAAAATTACACTGATCGGTAATCGACAGTCGTAGATAGTAATATTGACGTTGGAAAGGATCGACTAAACGAGACTCTCCTACGTTTTTAATAGGAATGGATTGCATTTTACACCTTTCTAAATATGGAGAGGATAAACCGTTTCCAGCGTATCCCTGAATAACGTACCGCGTTATTGGCTTGTCGCCGTATTTCGATGAAACTTAGGCTAAACAAGCTCGGAGTTATGCGTTAAATTTGATTTGTCGTCATTCTAAAAGATTTCACTTTATAAACACAATCAATAATATTGATGAAAATCAGTATTTTCCTAAATTCTTAAAAATCAATTATATAAAAAAATACATAATGAATTTGAGATCGATAAATTAATGATAATGATGATCTTTTCATTATGATTTTTACTCCAAAAAATAACCGCACTTTAATCTATTCCGAAAAACAAACTAAAGTGCGGTCATTTCTATAAAAATTTTGAGTTAGTCGATAAGCCGAGTTCTGTCGTGGACAATCATTCCTCTAGGCGACAAATTACTCTGCCGCTCAAGCAACCTACCCGAACTCTGAGCGGGCCACCCATTGAGTTCCTATTTGGTCTTGCTACGAGTGGAGTTTACCCTGCTGCCAACCGTTACCGGAGGCACGGTGCGCTCTTACCGCACCCTTTCACCCTTACCGTTTACACGGCGGTCTGCTCTCTGTTGCACTGGTCGTCGGCTCACGCCGCCCGGACGTTATCCGGCACTCTGCCCTGTGTAGCTCGGACTTTCCTCTCGTTTACTTGTCCCACTAGGTCGTATAAATACGGTTAAGGGCTTCAATAAACCAGCGATTGTCTAACCAACTCGGCGTGTAGTATAGGGGCAATCATTAGTGCGGTCAATAAAATCCCCAATTTTTGAATATCGCTCATCAATCTTATAAACAATAATGCCTAATTTTTCATTCGTATTTTTTTATGATTTCGCTAAAATAACGCCAATTTCAACCGCACTTTTAGGAAGAAAAATGAACTATCTCCAAATTGCACAGGATTCCCTTTCAGTGGAAAGTAACGCACTTTTGCAACTCAGCCAACGCTTAGGCGACGATTTTAATCAAGTCATCGATCTTATTTTAGCCTGCGAAGGACGTTTGGTAATCGGAGGGATAGGAAAATCGGGTTTAATCGGCAAAAAAATGGTGGCTACCTTTGCCTCTACTGGCACACCAAGTTTCTTTTTACATCCGACAGAAGCCTTTCACGGCGATTTAGGTATGTTAAAACCAATTGATATTGTGATGTTAATTTCCTATAGCGGCGAAACCGATGACGTCAATAAACTCATTCCAAGTTTAAAAAATTTTGGTAATAAAATTATTGCCATGACGAGTAACAAAAATTCTACGCTAGCACGTCACGCAGATTATGTTTTAGATATTACTGTTGAGCGTGAAGTTTGTCCAAATAATCTCGCACCCACAACATCCGCACTTGTAACGCTTGCGCTTGGTGACGCACTCGCCGTATCGCTTATTACGGCACGCAATTTCCAACCTGCGGATTTTGCCAAATTCCATCCAGGTGGCAGTCTTGGTCGTCGTTTATTATGTAAAGTGAAAGATCAAATGCAAACTCGCTTACCAACTATTTTACCCAACACCAATTTTACAGACTGTCTGACTGTGATGAATGAAGGGAGAATGGGCGTTGCCTTGGTAATGGAAAACGAGCAACTTAAAGGCATTATCACGGATGGCGATATTCGCCGCGCACTCACCGCCAATGGTGCAGAAACGCTGAATAAAACAGCCAAAGACTTTATGACAAGTTCACCAAAAACCATTCATCAAGACGAATTTTTATCAAAAGCAGAAGACTTTATGAAAGCGAAAAAAATTCACTCGCTAGTGGTTGTTAATGATAAAAATCACGTGGTGGGTTTAGTGGAATTTTCAAGCTAAGGAATTTCAATGCAACAAAAATTAGAAAATATTAAATTTGTTATTACTGATGTAGATGGCGTACTCACCGATGGACAACTTCATTATGACGCCAATGGCGAAGCCATCAAAAGTTTTCACGTTCGCGATGGTTTAGGCATAAAAATGCTGATGGACGCGGGTATTCAAGTGGCAGTGCTTTCTGGTCGCGACTCCCCTATTTTACGTTGTCGCATTGCCGATCTTGGTATTAAATTGTTCTTTCTTGGCAAACTTGAAAAAGAAACCGCTTGTTTTGATCTGATGAAACAAGCTGGCGTCACTGCCGAGCAAACTGCTTATATTGGCGATGATAGTGTAGATCTCCCCGCCTTTGCAGCATGTGGAACTTCTTTTGCTGTGGCTGATGCTCCTATTTATGTGAAAAATGCTGTTGATCATGTACTTTCTACTAATGGCGGCAAAGGTGCTTTCCGTGAAATGTCTGATATGATTTTACAAGCTCAGGGAAAATCCTCTGTGTTTGATACCGCCCAAGGTTTCCTAAAATCAGTGAAAAATATGGGGCAATGATAATTAATTCGTCAGTGTTATTGCTCAATAAAAAAATAAAGTGCGGTCAATTTTCAAAGCGTTTTAAAACCTCTCAAAAATCAACCGCACTTTTATCTTTATAATGCTCCCACACTCTTACAGTTTATCTCTTTCTTAAAATACCCATAAAATTGTGGCAATAGTTGGGTAATCAAATTTAATTGCTGATACGGTAAACTAAAGACGGCTCGTTCTTCCACGGTCATTTCTTGTTTTTCCAATTCCTTTAAATGTGTTTCGATACTTTCTTGCTGTTGGTTAAAAATAGCTTCGGGGATTTCTTCAATGTGTTCTAAGGTATAAATAATTTTTTTCGCTACAGGATAAAAACCAGATAAAAACTGTGCGGTCTGTTGCAAATTTTTCATTCTGTCGCGATAAGCGCCCAATGCTGAAATATAGCTTAATAGAGAATAATTAAGTTTGAGTAAATCAAAGCCTTTTTGTAAATATGCCTTGTATTTCACTGGTTCATTATTCATATTAGAAAGAGTTGCACTCAGTGCGGCTGCATATTGATGGGCATTGCGACGTGCTATGCGATATTTAAGATCATCACTTTTACCAAATTGCAATTGACTAATAATATGCAACAAATACACCGCATCACTACGCAATGCTTGATGGCTCACTTTATCAAGTTGCAAATATTTCCAATCTGGCCATAAATAAGAAACGGCAAACCATGAAATCGCTGCACCAAGCAAAGTATCAAGTAAGCGAGGCATTAACGCAGCTGCCGTATCAAATCCCATGACATCAAAACTCAGCAACACTTGTAATGTGATGAAAAAAGTCGAGAAACTATAATTATTACTACGGAAGAAAAAGAACAACGTACTTGTAAGCACCACAAGACCCAGTTTTAATTCTAAGGTTGGATTTAAATAAGGTAATAGAGACCCCACCACTACACCTAATATCGTGCCAACAATACGCTGACGTAAACGTACTTTAGTTGCTGAATAGTTTGGCTGACATACAAATACAGTGGTCAATAAAATCCAATAACCAAGATTAAATTGGAAAAACTCAACAATTGCACAACATAAAAATACCACAATAGATAAACGTACAGCATGACGGAACAAGGGTGACTCAAAAGTAAAATGACTAAAAATCACCGCACTTATATTTTTTAACCCAGTGATTTGTTCCGTATGAATTTGAGCTAATTGTTCGGTATCCGTCGTTTCTTGTCCCAATTGGCGAAGTTGCCAGTTAATACTCTGTAAATTATCTAACAAGGTTTGAATATCAATCAGTTCATCTTGCACATTAGTATGTTGAGTTTGATATAACTCAAAGGAATGCAACGTGCCTAAAAGCGCACGTTCCACACGTTCATTAAAATGATAAGGTTTATTTTCACGTAAACTTGCCGTGATTTCTTTACAGGACTGTGCTTGTAGTTCTAACAAACGTTGAATGCGGAAAATCAAATCTGTATTTTTTAGTTTTTCCGTTATTTGTTGATAATCAAAATGCGTAGAATTGGCGCGTTCGTGAATATCTTGTGCGGCAAAATAGTAACGTAACATTCTCTGGGTGCGAGGATGGCGATGTTGCCCTCGAATACGATAAAAAAGCGCAGTGCGAACAATATTAAATGCCGTGACAACATTTGCATTTTTCATTGCAAATTTGAGATGTTTTTTTTCAATCTCAGCCACTTCGTCAGGATCAAAAAAACAGGATTTTGTATCTAAATATTCGCCCAACGCACAAAACGCTTTAGCGACACTTTCTTGCACAGGACGATTTGGGAAAAACAGGTAAACAATGATAGCGACCACACTATAAAGCAAAGTACCACATAAAATCATTATAGGGTTAATAAACCATACATTTCCCTCTGGGATATAAGTTAATGTGGTGTAAAGCGCAACCACTAATGAACCAAAAGCAATGGTACTATAACGCTGCCCCACGGCACCAATCATAGTGAAAATAAACGTCAGCACCGTCATTAACACAATATATTGAATAGGCTTACCAATATGTAACTGCACAATAAAGGAAGAAATAGAAAAGGCAATAAGGGTAAAAAATACGTTTTTCAATCGTCCAGTTAAACGGTTATCCAAATCCACCAAACCACCTGCAATGATGCCGAGAATCAAAGGCATTGATTGCGAAGAAATATCAAAAAACCATATTCCCACTGCCGCAATATTTACAGCAATAAAAACAGGAATTGTAGAAATTACTTTAGTATTTAACCGAATATTCATTTCAAATCCTTATCAAAATAGAAAAGTGAGCAACAAGGCTCACTTTTTATTGTATAAAGTGCGGTCATTATTTATGGGATTTTGCCCAATTTAAGAAACGTGTTTGAGTTTCTTTATCCGCTTGTTGGAACCAATATTGGAGCTGTTGCTCTGCAACATTTTCGCCCTGAACAACCACTTTTCCTTTATTCGCTTTTGCATTACCTGCTGGAGCAGCAACCATTGAATTAGCAGAAGTTGTTGCAGCAAATTTAGAAACTGATGCCGCTGCACCAGACGCATTATATTCAGCAAGATCATTTAGCACATTAGCACTTGGGAATAAACCTTCCTGTTTTAACACATCCACTTTCGCTGAAACAGCATTACCTGATTTTGTTTTCACAGTAATATTTGGCATTTGATTGAATTTATCGCCACTGTCAAGATTACGAATAACTGGTGCGGAAATAACCAAATCTTCAGCATTACCTTGAAATGTCACAATCACAGGATTAGATTCAAAAAGAGATTGATTCGATCCTGAACCAACAATTTCATTTAAACGCACAACAACCTGATGGCTTTGGGTATCATCTACAGTAAATGTCTTAGCTTTTCCGAGAGATTTAGAGGCTTTTTGACCATCAATCGCTAATAATTCAAGGTTAGATGACATAGAAACCATTCCAGCAAAAGTTGCCATACTTGCGCATAATGTGGCAAGACCTAATACAACAGTGCGTAATTTCATAATTGCTCCTTTGGTATAAATGAAATACTCGCTTATGCTATGCCAAATTAAGCAAAATGAAAATATAAAAAGTAAGAATTAATTTAAAAATTTTTTGTTATAAATAGCACAAACAATCACAATGTTTTATTATGTTGGCGATCTACACACTAAACCAGTGTCGTGAAAATTTAATCCATTAAATATCAACGGGAGTAACAATGTTGAACGATATTTTAACAGGCTATGGAATTTTTATTCTGGAAATTTTAACAATTTTATTACTCATTCTTGCTATTGTTGGTTTGATTATTTCTTATCGCCAACATAACAAGTCTAAAACGGGAGAATTAGAAATTAAAGATTTATCAGAAGAATTTAATGAACAAGTTCGTTTATTACGTGATTTTAATCTTTCTGAAGAAGAACTAAAACAGCAAGCCAAAGCAGAAAAAAAAGCTGAAAAACAAAAGGCTAAAAAACGTAAAGAAAAATTGAAAAAAGGCGATACTTTAGAAGATGAAAAGAAAGCTTGCGTATATGTATTAGATTTTTGCGGCGATATTTCAGCCTCAGAAACAACCGCACTTCGCGAAGAAATTTCAGCTATCTTAAATGTTGCCAAATCTGAAGATGAAGTATTACTACGTTTAGAAAGTCCTGGTGGCATTGTGCATAATTATGGATTAGCAGCCTCTCAATTGTCTCGCTTAAAACAAAAAGGCATAAAATTAACTGTTGCCGTTGATAAAGTGGCTGCAAGTGGCGGTTATATGATGGCTTGCGTTGCCGATAAAATTGTATCCGCACCTTTCGCTGTTATTGGTTCTATTGGCGTTGTCGCTCAAATTCCAAATGTTCATCGACTATTGAAAAAACACGATGTAGATGTAGATGTAATGACTGCGGGAGAATTTAAACGTACAGTAACCGTATTGGGTGAGAATACTGAAAAAGGCAAACAAAAATTTCAACAAGAATTGGAAGAAACACATAAATTATTCAAACAGTTTGTCTCACAAAATCGCCCTTGCCTAGATATTGATAAAATCGCAACAGGCGAACATTGGTTTGGACAACAAGCCATTGAATTACAACTTGTCGATGAAATCTCAACGAGTGATGATTTAATTTTGGAAAAAATGAAAGAAAAACAGGTGCTTAATGTTAAATACCGTTTAAAAAAATCCCTAATAAAAAAATTCGGACGACAAGCTGAAGAAAGTGCGATTAATATCATTCATCGTTACAGTACAAAACAGTCTAGAGACTTTATGTACTAAACATTTATTCACAAAAAAGACAGAAATTTTTATTTCTATGTTTACAAGATAAATCTTTGTCATTAAGATACTCGCCGATCTTTAGGGGTTTTATTATATTTAATTCATAAAATTTAGTTACTCATCAAGAGGGCTATATAAATAAAAAGGTAAAGCAAATGAAATTATCTCGCATTCTATTATCAACCATTGCTATCTCTGCACTTTCTGCCTGTGGCAATTTAAGTAAAGTCACTGATGCTGGCACACCAGAATATAAAAATATAAATGGAGAACAAGTTCCCCAACTAGTATGGCCAAAAATTGATTCCGCAACCTTTAATCACGATGGTAGTCAATTTGGTTCTTGGCCAAATTGGGACAATCTCCGAATGATTGAAAGTGGTATGAATAAAGACCAAATTCGTCAATTAATTGGAAATCCACATTTCACAGAAGGATTATATGGCGTATCTGAATGGGATTATGTATTCAACTATCGTGAAAGTGGAACACACAAAATTTGCCAATACAAAGTTCTATTCGATAAAAATCACAATGCACAAAGTTTTTTCTGGTTTCCAAATGGTTGTAACGGTTATTCCACATTTAATTTAAATGGCGATTTCTTATTTGATTTTGATAAAGACACTTTGTCAGAAAAAGGTAAAAAAATCATTGATAAAGTATCCTATCAGTTGAAATCTAATGGTGCGAAAGACATTAAAATCGCAGGATATACAGATCGCTTAGGCACTGATTCATATAACTTAGAACTTTCTCAACGCCGTGCAAACAGCGTGAAAAATCGTTTAGTTGAAGATGGTGTGGCTGCTCAAATAACAGCAATAGGCTATGGTAAAAATCCACAAATAAAATCTTGTAACGACGTTCCTCAAGGAAAAGCATTAAAAGACTGCTTACATCCTAATCGTCGAGTTGAAATCATTGCTTCTGGTTCTATCTTAAAATTACAAGAAGGAACTAAAATTAATGGTGGTACTCAAGGGCCAACAAAATTATATCAAAAATAATTGATATTATAGCGAGGCAACTGGCTACTTACATAAAATCTGAATGTGATTAATTCAAGATATTACGCAGCTAATCGTTTAAATGATTAGCTGCGTTTTTTATTGTAATAACAAAATCGCTATTTAGCATTTCCCCTTAGCAAAATTTTCTATTGTTCTTGCTTCCATAAATAGGGATAATAACGCCCCTATTCAAAAGGCAAAAAATAATGACGCACTATATTTTATTGATTATCGGCACCGCATTAATTAACAATTTTGTATTGGTAAAATTCTTAGGACTTTGCCCTTTTATGGGCGTATCCAAAAAAATTGAAACAGCTGTGGGAATGGGATTAGCAACAATGTTTGTTTTAACTGTTGCTTCCCTTTGTGCATATTTGGTCGATCACTATATTCTAATTCCCTTAAATGCCACTTTTTTACGTACATTAGTGTTTATTTTAGTTATTGCTGTAGTGGTGCAATTTACCGAAATGGCAATAAACAAAACAAGTCCAACATTATATCGTTTACTCGGCATTTTCTTGCCTTTGATAACCACAAACTGCGCAGTACTTGGTGTCGCACTATTAAATATAAATCTTGCTCATAATTTAACAGAATCTGTCGTTTATGGTTTTGGTGCATCTCTCGGCTTTTCCTTAGTATTGGTACTTTTTGCCGCGCTTCGTGAACGTTTAGTCGCCGCTGATGTACCAGTCACTTTTCGCGGTTCAGCCATTGCTTTAATTACCGCAGGCTTAATGTCCCTCGCTTTTATGGGATTTACAGGACTTGTAAAATAATAAAATGATTTACCTTTTAATGATAATAACTCTGTTAATTTTATTTATTGGGTTCTCTCAGTATTTTTCAGGAAAAAGAAAGAAATAATGACCTTTTTATTCATCGTAATTACGCTACTCGCTTTAATTTTCGGTGCGATTTTGGGCTTTGCATCAATCAAGCTCAAAGTGGAAGCTGATCCTGTCGTAGAGAAAATTGATGCTATTTTACCGCAAAGCCAATGTGGGCAATGTGGTTATCCTGGTTGTAAGCCTTATGCTGAAGCCATTTGCAATGGCGATGAAATCACAAAATGTATTCCAGGTGGTCAAACAACTATCGTAAAAATTGCCGAAATTCTAGGGGTTGATGTGCCAACAATGGATGGCGTAGAAGAACCCATCGAGAAAGTTGCTTTTATTGATGAAAATATGTGCATTGGCTGCACAAAATGTATCCAAGCCTGTCCTGTTGATGCCATTATTGGTACAAATAAAGCAATGCACACGATTATTCCCGATCTTTGTACAGGTTGCGAGCTTTGTGTTTCGCCCTGCCCGACAGATTGTATTTTAATGATTCCCGTGAAAAAAAATATCGATAACTGGGATTGGAAATTTGATGCAAAACTTGTTATTCCAGTAATGAATGTCGATGGATCTGAAAAAAAATTGGTTGTGGGGGAATAAATGGCGGACGTATTATCTCGTTTCAATTCCGGTAAATTATGGGATTTCAAAGGTGGCATTCATCCACCAGAAATGAAATCTCAATCTAATTCACAGCCATTACGCCATCTACCTCTCGGCACGGATTTTTACATTCCACTCAAACAGCACGTAGGAACAACTGGAAATCTTTTAATAAAAGAGGGCGATTACGTCTTAAAAGGACAAGCCTTAACAAAAAGCGATGGCTTGCGTATGTTGCCAGTTCACGCGCCCACTTCTGGCATAATTAAATCGATTAAACCTTATGTCGCCACCCATCCTTCAGGTCTTGATGAACCCACAATTCATTTACAAGCAGATGGTTTAGATCAATGGAGCGAACGTAATCCTATTGATAATTTTTTAACGCTATCGCCAGAACAACTTATTCACAAAATCTATCAAGCAGGTATAGCAGGTTTAGGCGGTGCGGTATTCCCGACTGCTGCCAAAATTCAGTCAGCAGAGCAAAAAGTCAAACTCTTAATTATTAATGGTGCAGAATGTGAGCCTTATATTACTTGCGATGACCGTCTTATGCGTGAACGCGCTGATGAAATAATAGAAGGCATTCGTATTTTACGTTATATATTGCGTCCTGAAAAAGTTGTCATTGCCATTGAAGATAACAAGCCTGAAGCCATAGCGGCAATCCGCAATGCGCTACAGGGAGCAAATGACATTAGCGTTCGGGTCATTCCAACAAAATATCCTTCAGGTGCTGCCAAACAACTGATTTATTTGCTCACAGGGATAGAAGTGCCAAGTGGTGCGCGTTCGTCCAGCATTGGCGTATTAATGCAAAATGTGGGAACAATGTTCGCAATAAAAAGAGCAGTTATAAATGACGAGCCTTTAATTGAACGTGTCGTCACCCTTACTGGAAATAAAATCGCTGAAAAAGGCAATTATTGGGTGCGTCTTGGCACACCCATTTCCCAAATATTGAGCGATGCGGGCTATCAATTTGACAAGAATTTTCCTATATTTGCAGGCGGGCCAATGATGGGGCTAGAGCTTCCAAACCTAAATGCGCCTGTGACAAAACTTGTCAATTGTTTACTTGCTCCAGATTATCTTGAATATGCCGAACCTGAAGCAGAACAGGCTTGCATTCGCTGTTCTAGCTGTTCTGATGCCTGCCCAGTAAATTTAATGCCACAACAACTTTATTGGTTTGCACGCAGTGAAGATCACAAAAAATCGGAAGAATACGCTCTCAAAGATTGTATTGAATGTGGGATTTGCGCCTACGTATGCCCAAGCCATATTCCTCTAATTCAGTATTTCCGCCAAGAAAAAGCAAAAATTTGGCAAATCAAAGAAAAACAAAAGAAATCAGATGAAGCCAAAATTCGCTTTGAAGCAAAACAAGCACGGATGGAACGTGAAGAACAAGAGCGTAAAGCACGTTCACAACGTGCAGCACAGGCTCGCCGTGAAGAATTAGCACAAACTAAAGGGGAAGATCCAGTCAAGGCGGCACTCGAACGCTTGAAAGCGAAAAAAGCCAATGAAACAGAATCAACGCAGATTAAAACACTAACCTCAGAAAAAGGGGAAGTTTTACCTGATAACACTGATTTAATGGCACAACGTAAGGCACGCCGTTTAGCTCGTCAGCAAGCAGCATCTCAAGTCGAAAATCAAGAACAATCTGTTCAGCCAACCGATGCGAAAAAAGCCGCAGTTGCAGCCGCACTTGCCCGTGCAAAAGCGAAAAAACTTGCGCAAGCAAATAGCACCGCCGAAGCTATTTCAAACTCTCAAACCGCAGAAAATGAAGTAGAAAAAACAAAAACTGCGGTAGAAAAAACACAAGAAAATTCAACCGCACTTGACCCTAAAAAAGCGGCAGTAGCTGCAGCGATTGCCCATGCAAAAGCAAAAAAACTTGCGCAAGCAAATAGCACCGCCGAAGCTATTTCAAACTCTCAAACCGCAGAAAATGAAGTAGAAAAAACAAAAACTGCGGTAGAAAAAACACAAGAAAATTCAACCGCACTTGACCCTAAAAAAGCGGTAGTAGCTGCAGCGATTGCTCGTGCAAAAGCAAAAAAACTTGCACAAGCAAATAGCACCAGCGAAGCTATTTCAAACTCTCAAACCGCAGAAAATGAAGTAGAAAAAACAAAAACTGCGGTAGAAAAAACACAAGAAAATTCAACCGCACTTGACCCTAAAAAAGCCGCCGTAGCTGCAGCGATTGCTCGTGCAAAAGCAAAAAAATTGGCAAAAACACAAACAACATTAGAAAATAATCAGGAATAAAATAATGTTTAAAATGATTAGCTCTCCACATACCCATTCGGGAAAACTCACAGCGCGTATTATGCTTTGGGTAATGTTGGCAATGATGCCCGCTTTTTTCACACAAATTTATTATTTTGGATTTGGCGTGGTGCTTCAATCCGCATTAGCCATTGGTACAGCAATCATTGCGGAGTTTATTGCAATAAAATTACGTGGTAAAAAACCGCTCAATTATCTTTCAGATTTCAGCGTATCCCTGACTGCGTTAATTTTGGCAATGGCTATTCCACCTTATGCACCTTATTGGATCATCATCATTGGAACACTCTGTGCAGTTTTATTAGGTAAACAAGTTTATGGTGGCTTAGGGCAAAATCCATTCAATCCCGCGATGATTGGCTATGTAATTCTTCTGATTTCATTCCCGTTACAAATGACAACTTGGATGCCTCCAATTAATTTATTACAGGAACCACCGACTTTTTCAGATGCTTTTTCATTAATATTTTCAGGCTTAACCACTGACGGATTTACGCTTTCACAACTTACACATAACATTGATGGTATTACCCAAGCCACCCCCTTAGATAGCGCAAAAATTTTCTATAAAAGTCACACTCAATTAAATGATTTTTATGAATTAATTAAACTACCGATTTTTATGGGTAATGGAACCGACTTTGCTCAAGGCTGGTGGCAAGTCAATGTGGCTTTCTTAGTGGGCGGAATTTTCCTTATTTTAAAACGCATCATTCACTGGCAAATTCCAGTGGCGATGCTTGTCACTTTTTTCTGCTTAGCAACTGTGACCGCTTTCACTGGCTTCACGCATTTAAGTGCGATTAGCCAACTCGTGAGTGGCGCAATGATGTTTGGTGCATTTTTTATTGCCACAGATCCTGTCACAGCCTCCATTACACCACGAGGAAAAATTTTTTTTGGTGCATTAGTGGGGTTATTTGTCTATCTCATTCGTTATCACGGAAATTATCCAGACGGCGTGGCATTTGCTATTTTATTAAGTAATATTTGCGTTCCACTTATCGATCATTACACACGTCCGCGCGTATCTGGTTATCCAATAAAAGGAAAAAAATAATGGGTACAGTAAAAATCACATCGCGTTACGGCATATTGTTAGGCTTTATTGCCCTACTCTGCACAGCAATTTCTGCAGGGATTTTCTTCCTAACAAAAGACAAAATTGATGCAGTAATCGCGGCTCAACAACGAGAATTACTTTTACAGGTCATTCCACAAGATTATTTCAATAATAATTTGCTAGAAAGTGCGGTTATTCCTCAAGATAAAAATTTGGAGGGCATTCAGAAAATTTATTTTGCGAAAAAAGATGGAAATGTTTCTGCCTATGCCTATGAAACCACTGCACCTGATGGCTATTCTGGCGATATTCGCTTGCTTGTAGGATTAGATCCTAAAGGCGAAGTGTTAGGCGTACGAGTAATCGAACATCACGAAACACCGGGCTTAGGCGATAAAATTGAACGCCGAATTTCTAACTGGATTTTAGGTTTTACAAATCAACCAATTAATGAACATAATTTAAGCGAATGGGCAGTCAAAAAAGATGGCGGAAAATTTGATCAATTTTCGGGTGCAACCATTACACCTCGCGCAGTGGTTAATCAAACTAAACGTTCAGCATTAATCATGCTAAATAACCGAGCCTTATTACAACAGCTTTCAACACAAGTGAAATAATATGACAGATTTAACTGAAAAAAATACCGCACTTGAAGAAGAACAAATAGAAAGTGCGGTTGAAAATCAACAAAAATCCATGTGGAAAGACATTTTTACTCAAGGAATTTGGAAAAATAATCCAGCCATTGTTCAACTTCTCGGGCTTTGTCCGCTTTTAGCGGTGTCTAGCACCGCCACCAATGCGCTTGGTTTGGGTTTAGCAACAATGCTTGTACTCACTTGCACAAATACGGTCATTTCCCTTTTCCGTCAATATATTCCTAAGGAAATCCGTATTCCAATCTACGTGATGATCATTGCAACCACAGTAACAGCGGTTCAACTTTTAATGAATGCTTACACTTATACGCTTTATCAATCATTGGGAATTTTTATTCCATTAATTGTGACTAACTGCATTATTATCGGTCGTGCAGAAGCATTCGCCTCAAAAAACAGCTTACTCTATTCCGTTTGGGATGGTTTCTCAATGGGATTAGGAATGGCGCTTAGCTTAACAGTACTCGGTGCATTACGTGAAATTATTGGACAAGGCACGATTTTTGAGGGCATCGAAAATCTATTCGGCAAACAAGCAAAATTTTTAACGCACCATATTTACCATACAGACAGTAGCTTTTTACTTTTCATTCTACCACCAGGCGCATTTATAGGCTTAGGCTTGCTCCTCGCCATAAAAAATCGAATTGATAATGTAAAAAACAGATAATTCCAATAAATTAAATAGGCTAATTTCTACAAAATATGAACAAAACAAAAAGAATCGAAATACTCACAAGATTACGAGAGCAAAATCCCCACCCGACCACTGAATTACAATATAATTCGCCCTTTGAATTATTAATTGCGGTCATTCTATCGGCACAAGCAACGGATAAAGGCGTGAATAAAGCAACAGAGAAACTATTCCCCGTGGCAAACACGCCTCAAGCGATTTTAGATTTAGGATTAGATGGTTTAAAAAGCTATATTAAAACTATCGGGCTTTTTAATAGCAAAGCAGAAAATATTATCAAAACTTGCCGAGATTTAATCGAAAAGCACAACGGCGAAATCCCCGAAAATCGTGAAGCCTTAGAAGCATTAGCAGGTGTTGGACGAAAAACAGCCAATGTTGTACTAAATACAGCATTTGGACACCCAACCATTGCCGTGGATACCCATATTTTCCGTGTTTGCAATCGCACTAATTTTGCAGCAGGTAAAGATGTGGTAAAAGTGGAAGAAAAACTGCTTAAAGTCGTGCCTAATGAATTTAAAGTGGATGTTCATCATTGGCTGATTTTACACGGACGCTACACTTGCATTGCACGCAAACCACGTTGTGGATCTTGCATTATTGAAGATCTTTGTGAATATAAAGAAAAAGTTGAATTTTAATTTTGCTTTAAAACAGCCTAATTATTTACCGCACTTTTTATTAAAAATAGGATAAAAAATGACAACAAACAATAAACAGCGACAAACTTGGTCGAGCCGCCTCACTTATGTTATGACGGTCGCAGGTGCAACGGTCGGTTTCGGTGCAACTTGGCGTTTCCCTTATCTCGTGGGGGAAAATGGTGGCGGTGCTTACGTTCTACTTTTCTGCATCGCAATGATTGTAATCGGTATCCCAATGATTTTAGTTGAAAACGTGATAGGTCGCCGCTTACGTGTAAACTCCATTGATGCCTTCGGCGATAAAATTCTCGACAAAGGAAAAGGCATTTCTAAATATTGGAAAATATTAGGTTATATGGGCTTACTCGGTGCATTTGGCATTATGGCGTATTATATGGTGCTTGGTGGTTGGGTTATTTCTTATATCATCAGCCTAATTAACGGTACATTAGACATTTCAACCCCCATCACAAAAGACATTGCCAAAAATTTCTACGATCTTCACATCGGCAATAGCCCTTATGAAATTATGTTCTACACATTCCTATTTGTTGTCGTGAATTACATTATCTTGGCAAAGGGTATCATTGGTGGGATTGAACGTTCGGTAAAATATTTAATGCCACTGCTATTTATCTTCTTAATTGGAATGGTTATTCGCAACGTAACATTACCGGGCGCAATGGAAGGCATTACATTCTATTTAAAACCTGATTTCAGCAAAATTACCCCACAATTATTTATCTTTGTTTTAGGACAAGTCTTCTTCGCATTAAGCCTTGGTTTTGGCGTATTAATTACCCTTTCCAGTTACCTCAATAAAGAAGAAAACTTAATCCACACCGCCGTAATTACAGGTTTTACCAACACAATTATCGCTGTACTTGCGGGCTTTATGATTTTCCCCTCACTTTTCACATTTGGGATTGAACCAAACGCAGGACCAACTTTAGTGTTCCAAAGTTTACCAATCGTATTTTCTCACTTATGGGCAGGTAAATTCTTTGCGATTATCTTCTTCGGCTTATTATTAATTGCTGCTCTAACGACTTCCATTACAATTTATGAAGTAATCATCACGGCATTGCAAGAAAAACTCAGAATGCGTCGTGGTAAAGCCATTATTTTTACGCTTGGAGGGATCTTTCTATTAGGCAATATTCCAGCAATTTTAGGGGATAATCTATGGAAAAATGTTACCATCTTCGGCAAAAGCATTTTCGATTTCTACGATTACGCCAGTGGAAATATTCTCTTTATGCTGACCGCACTTGGCTGTGCTATTTTCGTTGGTTTTGTATTAAAAGATGAAGCCAAAAAAGAACTTTCTTCAACAAAATATTCAACCTTCATCAACATTTGGTTTAACTATGTGAAATTTATTGTCCCCGTGATCATCTTAGTGATTTTTATCAGCAACCTGTTCTAAAAAAGAAAAAACCGAGTAAATACTCGGTTTTCTTTTTTTAAAGAAAATATCTATAAAAATATTTGTGCCTTTAAGCCAATTCGTTGTCTTTCTTTTATAGTATTTTCTAACCGCACTTTATGTTTGTTTCAACTTGGATCATTGATATGACAAGGTATAAGTAGCGAGACCTTCTAATTCTCCACCTTCGATTTTTTGGAATTGTCCAATTTAATTAACTTGAGAATAAAAGTCATAATATATTTATTCTGACCCACAAACTCTTTCGTTAATTTCAATTGGTTTTGTGTACCCCTTTTAGAACTGTCAGGTACAAAGCTAATGTAATTATTATTTTATTGTTTTAGTTTTATACCAACATTGGCAGTTTTTGCACGATTGTTTTTATAAACCATTTTAAGTATGTTGGATCTATTACTAAGATTGTAACACAATCCACGGATTAATGTAAGCTCTTGCGCCGCAATTTACGTGAATGCTTACCTCTTTCGCAGTAAGCTGCGTGGTACTGATTTCTGAACTTTTTTTCATATCGAAATCTCGAGTATGGTTAGTTATCCCTTATATTTTTATATAATATGTATTCAACTCTATGAGTCTTTTATCTATCCATCTAATAATTAATCCCTACATCATAATATTCTATTAAGATTTTAGCTAAACACAAATAATAAAAATGTAAAAATAAAATATTAAATTTTATGAGATATTGATCACATTTTCCTAAAAAAGATATATTCTTTTTCACATAAATCTATATAATCAACATACTCTTTTTTACTCTAACTTTGAGGATATTTTATGCTGTCTTTTGTTCTAAGTATTTTTCCTATCGTTTTACTGATTTATCTTATGGTAAAAAGAAACGCGCTACCTTCTTATGTTGCCTTACCTTGGATTGCAACATTAGTTATGGGCGTTCATCTTTTACACTTTAATACAGATATTGTCACTATTAGTGCAAATGTTGTTTCTGCAATTATTGCGGTACAAACACCTATTACAGTAATTTTTGGTGCGATTCTCTTTAACCGTTTCTCTGAAATTTCAGGCGCAACGAATATTATGCGAAAATGGTTAGGAAATATTAATCCAAATCCCGTTGCACAATTAATGATTATTGGTTGGGCTTTTGCCTTTATGATCGAAGGTGCAAGTGGTTTTGGTACACCAGCAGCAATTGCTGCACCTATTTTAGTGGGATTAGGTTTTCATCCATTAAAAGTGGCGATGTTGGCACTGATTATGAACTCAGTTCCCGTATCCTTTGGTGCGGTAGGTACACCAACTTGGTTTGGTTTTGGTGCTTTAAAATTATCAGAAAATATGATTTTAGAAATTGGGTCTATTACAGCATTTATACACTCCGTTGCTGCACTTCTTATCCCATTATTAGCACTTCGTATCTTAGTAAGTTGGGATGATATTCGTAAAAACATCGTATTTATCTATATTAGCGTACTAGGTTGCGTAGTACCTTATTTCTTGATTGCTCAAGTCAATTACGAATTTCCATCACTCGTTGGGGGTGCAATCGGCTTATTTATTTCCGTATGGGCTGCGAATCGCAATATTGGTTTAGCAAAAGTAACAAATACCCTTGATAATAATGCGGTAAGTGCGGGAGAAATAGTTAAAGCATTATTCCCTACAGGTTTACTTATTGCATTTTTAATTGTGACTCGTATTCATCAATTACCATTCAAAGCAATGATGAATGACGCAACTATTTGGTTCTCAACCACATTAGGTTCGTTAGGGTCATTTGAAATTAGCAAAGGTTTAATCTTTAGCTTAAAAAATATTTTTGGCTCAAATGTTTCATCAAGCTATAAACTTCTTTATGTGCCTGCATTGATTCCATTTGTCATTACAGTGCTAATTGCAATTCCTTTCTTTAAAATTTCTAGTTCAAATGTTAAACAGATTTTTGTATCAAGTTTACAACAATCTAAAAATCCATTTATTGCCTTAGTTGGTGCCTTAGTAATGGTAAACCTAATGTTAGTGGGTGGCGAACATTCTATGGTAAAAATTATAGGTAGAACTTTTGCTGAAATTTCTGGTAGTAACTGGACTATTTTCTCCTCTTTCTTAGGCGCGATTGGATCCTTTTTCTCGGGTTCAAATACCGTATCCAACCTAACATTTGGTAGTGTTCAACTTTCTACCGCAGAAACAACAGGCATTTCTGTCGCACTTGTTCTTGCTTTACAATCTGTTGGTGGGGCAATGGGGAATATGGTATGTATAAATAACATTGTAGCGGTAAGTTCAGTGTTAAATATTTCAAACCAAGAAGGCACAATTATTAAGAAAACCATTATACCGATGATCATTTACGGTATAATTGCCGCACTTTGCGCATTGTTCTTAGTACCTTTGTTTTATAATCTATAAAATCCACACCAAAAATGACCGCACTTTTGCGGTCATTTCCTATTTTCTCTTTTATATTTCTACTATCAAAAATGAGCTTTAACCCATTAAAGTGCGGTTGATTTTGCGAATGAATTTGCCCATTTAGCAAAAACCAAACTTTCTTTTTCTTTATCTTCTCAACATATTTCCTCTCTAAAAATTAATTTTTTTCATTATTTTTAGGTATTTTCATTAAATCATTCCTTGCAATCCCTCTTATAAAATGGATAATCGTAATCCTTCTCAAAAATAAATAGGAACTATAATGAAGAAAGCTATAAAATTAAATTTAATTACACTTAGCCTAATTAATACGATCGGGATAACGATTACACAAGCTCAAGCCGAAGAAACATTAGGGCAAATTGATGTCGTAGAAAAAGTGATATCAAATGACAAAAAACCTTTCACTGAAGCCAAAGCCAAAAGTACGCGTGAAAATGTCTTTAAGGAAACACAAACCATTGACCAAGTGATTCGGAGCATTCCTGGGGCATTTACTCAGCAAGATAAAGGTTCGGGTGTCGTTTCTGTAAATATTCGTGGCGAAAATGGATTAGGTCGTGTCAATACGATGGTTGATGGTGTAACACAGACTTTTTATTCTACAGCCTTAGACTCTGGTCAATCAGGCGGAAGTTCTCAATTTGGTGCGGCAATCGATCCTAATTTTATTGCAGGTGTAGATGTTAATAAAAGTAACTTTTCGGGAGCAAGCGGTATAAATGCGTTAGCAGGCAGTGCTAATTTTAGAACATTAAGCGTTAATGATGTGATTACTGATGACAAACCATTCGGCATTATTCTGAAAGGAATGACAGGGAGCAATGCGACTAAATCCAATTTTATGACGACAGCTGCAGGCAGAAAATGGCTTGATAATGGTGGCTATGTAGGCATGGTGTATGGTTATAGCCAACGTGAAGTTTCACAAGATTATCGTATCGGTGGCGGAGAACGATTAGCATCATTAGGGCAGGATATTCTAGCGAAAGAAAAAGAAGCTTATTTTCGTAATGCGGGTTATGTTTTAAATCCTGCAGGGCAATGGACACCTGATTTAAACAAAAATCATTGGTCTTGTAATGCTCCAACTCCAATATTTAATGGGAATACAGATCCCATTACAACTACAGATGAACTAACTGGAGCTATAGAAACAAGAACCCCAGGCTGTATTACTCGAATTGAACGACAAGAAGAAAATTACTATTATATTAGTGAAGAGGACACACCTGATGAGCCACGTTACAATACATCTCGCTATCAACTTAATAACTATAAAAATGAAACAAGAAAGAAAATTTTAAAAGAATTAGCAAATGGCTCTCAACCTCAAGAAATACCTGAATTACAGGATGAAGTAAATTCTACAAATGACTCATTTGAACGCAATAAAGATCAATATAGTGTTGCACCTATTGAACCAGGTAGTTTGCAATCTCGTTCTCGTAGCCATTTATTAAAATTTGAATATGGCGATGATCACCATACGCTAGGGGCGCAACTACGTACATTAGATAATAAAATTGGTTCTCGCAAAATTGAAAACCGTAATTACCAAATCAATTATAACTTCAATAATAACAGCTATCTTGATCTTAATTTAATGGCTGCACATAACATTGGCAAAACTATTTATCCTAAAGGCGGTTTTTTTGCAGGTTGGCAAGTGGCAGATAAACTTATCACAAAAAATGTAGCGAATATTGTTGATATTAACAACAGCCATACTTTCTTGCTGCCAAAAGAAATCGATTTAAAAACCACATTAGGTTTTAACTATTTTACCAATGAATACAGTAAAAACCGTTTTCCAGAAGAATTAAGTTTGTTTTATGATGATGCTTCACATGATCAAGGTAACTACAGTAATTTAGGACGATTTAAAGGCACCCGAAGTTTGCTACCTCAACGTTCAGTGATTTTACAACCTTCTGGCAAGCAAAAATTTAAAACAGTGTATTTTGATACCGCACTTTCTAAAGGTATTTATCATTTAAATTACAGCGTGAATTTTACCCATTATGCCTTTAATGGTGAGTATGTTGGATATGAAAATACAACAAATAAAGATAATGAACCGATTTTGCATAAATCAGGGCATAAAAAGGCATTCAATCATTCTGCTACATTAAGTGCAGAACTAAGTGATTACTTTATGCCATTTTTTACTTATTCACGCACTCACAGAATGCCTAATATTCAAGAGATGTTTTTCTCTCAAGTGTCTAATGCAGGAGTAAACACAGCATTAAAACCTGAGCAATCTGACACCTATCAATTAGGCTTTAATACTTATAAAAAAGGTCTATTCACTCAAGACGATGTGCTAGGCATCAAATTAGTGGGTTATCGTAGCTTTATTAAAAACTATATCCATAATGTTTACGGTGTTTGGTGGAGAAATGGTAAGGTACCTGATTGGGCAGCCACGAATGGTTTTCGCTTTAATATCGCACATCAAAATTATCAACCTATCGTGAAAAAAAGCGGGGCGGAGTTAGAGTTAAATTATGATATGGGGCGTTTTTTTGCGAATGTCTCTTACGCTTATCAACGTACTAATCAGCCAACCAATTATGCCGATGCCAGCCCACGTCCGAATAATGCTTCAAAAGAAGATATTTTGAAACAAGGTTATGGCTTATCTCGTGTTTCAATGCTACCAAAAGACTACGGTAGATTAGAGCTTGGTACACGTTGGTTTGATAAAAAATTAACCTTAGGTATGGCAGCTCGTTATTATGGAAAAAGTAAACGTGCGACAATTGAAGAAGAATATATCAATGGATCTCACTTTGAACAAAATGCTAGGGGCAGCAGAACTTATTATGCTATTAAAAAGACAGAAGAGATTAAAAAACAACCGATTATTTTAGATTTACACGTCAGCTATGAACCAATCAAAGATTTGATTATTAAAGCGGAAGTACAAAATCTATTAGATAAACGTTATGTTGATCCATTAGATGCTGGAAATGACGCGGCTTCGCAACGTTATTATTCAAGTTTAAATGATTCAATTTGTAGTAAAGGTAATACTACTTGTGAAGATGGAGGAAAAGATAAAACTGTACTTTATAACTTTGCACGTGGAAGAACTTATATTCTGAGTTTAAACTATAAATTCTAGAGAGTTCATATAAAAGGCATAGCTAATAAGCTATGCCTTTTCAATAATGTTTATGAAATTTGTGATCTTATGAAAAAATTATGACGACAGTCTATCTATCATCTCTAACACTAATGCGGAAGACTGCTTCGCCGCCAATGGCAAAAACTCTTCAAAAGATATACTTGCTTTGCCATCGCCGCCATCAGAAATAGCACGAACCACTACGAAAGGCACATTAAAAGCATAACAAACTTGTGCAATCGCTGTGGCTTCCATTTCAACCCCCGTCACATTCGGAAAATCTGCTTTTATTTGTGCAATTTTGTCTTCGCTATTAATGAAACTATCGCCAGAGCAAATTAAACCACGTTTTACTGATTGTCCTTGCTTTTCTGCAATTTCTTGAGCGAGATCTGCCAATTTTTTATCCGATAAAAATGCAGCAGGATTAGCAGGCAACTGCCCTTTTTCATAGCCAAAAGCTGTCACATCCGCATCGTGGTAGCGTGTTTCATCAGAAATTACAATATCCCCCACTTTCAAGCCTTTTGCTACCCCACCTGCAGAACCAGTATTGATCACTAAGTCTGGTTTGGCTAATTGCAATAACGCCGTCGTGCCAATGGCAGCTGCCACTTTGCCAATGCCTGATTGCAATAATGCAACATTTTTACCGTTAATTTTACCTTCAAAAATGACCGCACTTGCTACTCGAGTTTCCGTTCTATCAGCCATTAAATTTTTTAAAATTTCGACTTCTTGTGCCATTGCACCAACAATTCCTATTTTCATTGTTTTTGTTCCTGTTCTATTTTATTTACCAAAAAATCTAACACCGCTACGCTATAATCATCGTTATAAAGCGTACTTGCAGTGAGTACATATTTTCCACCAATGACAACGTAAGGATAGGTAAAAACACCATATTCTTCCGTCAATTCAATCGCATTTTGGATCTGTTCTTTTACGCTTTGTGAATTTTCAGTTTGAATAAATAACTGCTTATCTAGCCCTTGTTCTTCCGCCCATTGCTGAATTTTATTTGATGTAGACAATTCTGTATAACGGGATTTTTCTGAAGTTTCAAATAACAAAACATTGGATAATTCGCCCGCACTTAATGCTTGCAAAGTATAAAAAATACGTGCACTAAACTGGCTATCGGCAGTTGCAATAGGATATTGTTCCAACACAACTTTATGTGTGCGTATTTGACTATAAAGATCTAAAATATCCTGCGCTGAAGAACATACTCGACAATCGTAATCAAAAAAGAATTGAATGCGGATTTTTTTATCCGCTCTAGACGCTTGTTCAATAGGTTCTTGATAAGAAAAATAATCCCGTCCATCTTCAAAATAAATTGTGTCCCGTGATGGCAAGTGCGGAGAATTTTGCACTGAAAATTCTTTCTGATTGACTTCTGCTAAAACAAATGACGATAAAAAAAGCAAACAAAATGCCAATAACCCTTTTAATTTCATTCTATCACTCATCTATCGGCTCAATATAATCTACCAATAATTGTAGGCTACGATTGCCACGAAATTCGTTAATATCTAATTTATAGGCTAAACGAGCCTGTTTAATTGAAAGATCAGGATACAATCTTGTATTAATATTAAATGCAATCGCATCTAATAAAACCCCGCCTTGTTTCGGTTCTAGCAACATTTTTAGATGATTTTTATTTTGCCCAATTGCACGCTGGTCTAAAATTTTAAATTCGCCATCAAAGCAAGGCTCAGGAAACCCTTGCCCCCAAGTGCCTACCGATTTTATCAACTCTGCCGTTTCAAGATTAAATTCATTTGAATTTAGTTCGCCATCTGTCCAAATTACGCCTTGTAGATGTTCTTCATCAAGCCAATCGGAAACGGTTTGATTAAAAAGATGTTGGAAATCGGCAAAATATTCTTCGCGAATACTCAATCCTGCCGCCATTGCGTGTCCGCCAAATTTTAAAATCATATTAGGATGTTGCGAATGAATACGCTCTAAAACATCACGCATATGTAAACCTTCAATAGAACGAGCAGAACCTTTCAAAATTCCCTCACTATCTTGTGCAAAGGCAATCACTGGACGATGATATTGATCCTTAATCCTTGATGACACAATGCCTAATACGCCTTGATGCCAATCAGGTTGATAAAGCGTAATACCATAGGGTAACTCTTTAAAAAGTGCGGTAAGATTTTGACAAATTTTTATTGCCTCAAGCTTCATACCTGCTTCAATTTCTTTACGCGTTTGGTTAAGCTGATCGAGATCTAAAGCTAATTCTCTGGCTTTTGACATTTCGTTCGCCAGCAAAAGCTCCACCCCAATCGACATATTATCTAAACGCCCTGCCGCATTTAAACGAGGCCCGATACAAAAACCGAGATCACTTGAGGTAAATTGTTCAACATTACGGTTAGCCACTTCAGCCAACGCAATAATACCAGGACGGCAGTGTCTAGCACGAATCCGCATTAAACCTTGATAAGCAAGGATACGATTATTTTGATCTAAAGGCACAACATCTGCGACAGTACCCAATGCCACTAGATCGAGCAAATCAGTAAAATTAGGTTGTGTTTCTGCCGTAAAAATACCGAGTTCACGAAATTTTGCTCGTACGGCTAACATCAAATAAAATGCCACACCCACACCTGCCAAGGATTTTGAAGGGAAATGACACTGACTTAAATTAGGATTAACAATCGTATCGGCTGGCGGCAAAGTTTCGGGGGGTAAATGATGATCCGTGACTAAAACTCGAATGCCTTTTTCTTTCAAAAATGCCACACCGTCAAAAGATGAAACGCCATTATCCACCGTCATTAAAAGCTGAACGCCCTTTTCAATTGCCATTTCAGCCACGGGAATACTCAAACCATAACCTTGTTCAAATCGATTTGGCACAAGGTAATCCACATCAGAAAAGCCAAGTTGTCTTAAAGCCAGCACACTCAATGCTGTGCTGGTTGCACCATCAGCATCAAAATCCCCAACAATCACAATTTTTTGCTGTTGTTGATAGGCTTCCACTAATAAATTTACAGCTTGCTTAATGCCATATAACTGATTTGGATTAAGCATTGATTTCAAAGTGCGGTCTAATTCTTTGGTGTTTTGAATATGACGAGCGCGATAAAGGCGATCTAATAAAGGATGATTTGAAACAGAATTTCCAATTGGAATTTCACGGCGTTTGATAAGTTTTTTCACTGGATATTAATTCATACCTAAAAGCAAAAAGCTGTTGAAATCAACAGCTCTTTTATCTATACTTTTTCCTGTCAGTCAGGGTTTTTAACCCTGAATGCTGACAGGGGTTAAAAGCCCCACTGACCATTAGTCTAACTATTGTGTCAGCTAAGGATTTTAATGATGCCTAAATTATGTATTTATATCATAATTTTTGTGTTGTTAATGCTTTTAAGCTCCCCAGCATATTAAGCATTACCGACTATTAAAACACAAGGGGTAGGCAACTGCCCCTTGTTTTTCATTATAAAATTATTGTGCCGTTTCTTCAAGTGCTCTTAATAAATCAGCGGGTTTTAAATAACCGCCAATAACTTCTCCCGTTGAAGTCACAATACTTGGCGTTCCTCGTACACCAAATTGAATACCTAATTCATAATGTTTTTTCACGATATTTGGCGTTTTAACTTCTTTTGGTAGATTACCGTTTTCAGCTTCGTTTAAAGCAAAAACGGGATCTTTCGCCGTCCAAATCGCTTCCATTTGTTTCGCCGTTTGATTATTCATACCTGCGCGAGGGAAAGCTAAATAACGCACAGTAATACCAAGATCGTTATATTCTTTTAATTGCTGATGTAACAAATGGCAATAATGGCAGGTAATATCCATAAATACTGTTACTACGTGTTTTTCATTTTTCGCAGGATAAACAATCATCTCGTCTTTATAAGAATTAAGTTTATCCACTAAAATTTTACCTGCGACATCAACAGGGCCATTATTTGTGAGTTCATAAAGTTTACCTTCAAAAAGATATTTTCCATCTTCGCTCACATAAAGTATACCTTGATCCGTGACAGCCGTTCTAATGCCTGAAATCGGCGAAGATTTAATAGCAATATTTGATACATTAAAAGACTGTAATTTGCGTTTAATTGCCGCATCATCTGCCATTGCATTAGCCGCAGCCACGCACAAAAGTGCGGTAAAAATTTTCTTCATTTTTTGTTCCTAAATTTACTGAGTAAGAAAGCCTGAAATTATAGAGAGATTGCTAATTTCTGCAAGGTCAAACTATCCAAAAATCAGAAAATAGCATATAATTCCACACTTTATCACACAGTGAATTTATTATGTTTGAAATCAATCCTGTAAAAAATAAAATCATCGATTTATCTGACCGCACTTCGGTGCTTCGGGGGTATCTTTGACTTTGATGCCAAAGTTGAGCGTTTAGAAGAAGTCAATGCCGAACTAGAACAGCCAGATGTTTGGAATGATCCAGATAAAGCTCAAACGCTTGGTAAAGAACGGGTTTCTTTAGAACAAGTTGTAAATACCATCAAAAATTTAGAACAAGGTTTAGAAGATGTTGATGGCTTGTTAGAACTCGCTATCGAAGCAGAAGACGAAGACACTTTCAATGAAGCGGTAGCTGAATTAGATGAACTCGAACAACAACTCGAAAAATTAGAGTTCCATCGAATGTTTAGTGGCGAACATGATGCTTGCGATTGCTATGTGGACTTACAAGCTGGTTCTGGCGGTACGGAAGCTCAAGATTGGACAGAAATGTTGCTGCGTATGTATCTTCGTTGGGCAGAAAGCAAAGGCTTTAAAACAGAGCTGATGGAAGTCTCTGACGGCGATGTAGCAGGATTGAAATCGGCAACCATTAAAGTGAGCGGAGAATATGCCTTTGGTTGGTTACGAACAGAAACGGGCATTCATCGTTTAGTGCGTAAAAGTCCATTTGACTCCAATAATCGTCGTCACACATCATTCAGCGCGGCATTTGTCTATCCTGAAATTGATGACGATATTGATATTGAAATCAATCCTGCTGATTTACGTATTGATGTTTATCGTGCATCAGGGGCAGGTGGTCAGCACGTAAACAAAACAGAAAGTGCGGTGCGAATTACCCATATGCCAAGTGGCATTGTAGTGCAATGTCAAAACGACCGTTCACAGCACAAAAACAAAGATCAAGCGATGAAACAATTAAAAGCAAAATTGTATGAGCTTGAGTTACAGAAGAAAAATGCAGATAAGCAAGCAATGGAAGATAATAAATCGGACATTGGTTGGGGAAGCCAAATTCGCTCTTACGTATTAGACGATTCACGCATTAAAGATTTACGTACTGGCGTGGAAAACCGTAATACGCAAGCCGTATTAGACGGGGATTTAGATCGATTTATTGAAGCGAGTTTAAAAGCGGGGCTTTAATCATGATTTACAGGATAAGTAAAGACGCGTTACTTATCCCATCATAGAAATAACCCAAAAGTGCGGTTATTTTTGAAGGTATTTTTAAAGTTAAAATTAAAGGTAAACAATATGTCAGAACAAGAAGTTAAAGAATTAGATCTCAATGGCGAAATGCTCGTTCGTCGTGAAAAATTAGCCGCATTGCGAGCAAAAGGTAATGCCTTTCCAAACAAGTTTCGTCGTGATGCTCTCGCACAAGATTTGCACAATCAATACGATGCAGAAGATGGGGAAATCTTAAAAGAAAAAGGCGTTGAGGTACAAGTTGCTGGGCGTATTATGACTCGCCGTGCAATGGGTAAAGCAACTTTTATCACTATTCAAGATATGAGCGGTAAAATCCAGCTTTATGTTGCACGCGATAATTTGCCTGAAGGTGTTTATAAAGATGACGTTGGTACTTGGGATTTAGGCGACATCGTTGGCGTTAAAGGCACTTTATTTAAAACAAAAACCGATGAACTCACTGTAAAAACTACTGAAGTTCAACTTTTAACCAAAGCACTTCGCCCATTACCAGACAAATTCCACGGTTTAACTGACCAAGAAGTTCGTTATCGCCAACGTTATTTAGATTTAATTTCTAACGAAGAATCTCGCCGCACTTTTATTATTCGTTCTAAAGTTGTCGCGGGTATTCGTGAATATTTCATTTCTAAAGGCTTTATGGAAGTGGAAACGCCAATGTTACAAGTTATTCCAGGCGGTGCATCTGCACGTCCTTTCGTAACCCATCACAACGCGTTAGACGTTGATATGTATTTACGTATCGCACCTGAACTTTATTTAAAACGCTTAGTCGTTGGTGGCTTTGAACGAGTATTTGAATTAAACCGTAACTTCCGTAATGAAGGGGTTTCTGTTCGCCATAATCCAGAATTTACTATGCTTGAATACTACCAAGCGTATGCGGATTACCATGATTTAATGGATAACACCGAAGAACTGCTTCGTAAATTAGCGATTGATATTCTTGGTACTACTATTGTGAAATACGGCGAATACGAATTTGATTTTGGTAAACCATTCGAACGTATTACGTTACACGATGCAACCATTAAATACGGTGCAGACAAAGGTATCGTAAAAGAAGATTTATATGACTTTGATCGTGCAAAAGCCACGGCAGAACGCTTAGGTATTGAAGTACAAAAATCTTGGGGTTTAGGCAGCATTGTTAATGCAATTTTTGAAGAAGTGGCTGAACATCACTTAATTCAACCAACATTCTTAATGGCTCATCCTGCGGAAATTTCTCCACTTGCACGTCGTAATGATGAAAATCCAGATGTAACAGATCGTTTTGAGCTCTTTATCGGTGGTCGTGAAATCGGTAATGGTTTCTCTGAATTAAATGACGCTGAAGATCAAAATGAACGTTTTGATGCACAAGTGGCTGCAAAAGAAGCAGGCGATGATGAAGCGATGTTTAAAGATGAAGACTTTGTTGTTGCATTAGAGCACGGCTTACCACCAACAGCTGGGGAAGGTTTAGGTATCGACCGCCTAGCGATGCTTTATGCAAATGCACCGTCAATTCGTGATGTGATCTTATTCCCTGCAATGCGTCAGAAATAATAAAGATACAAACAAAGCCACCATTTGGTGGCTTTTTTATTTTAATAAAAAGAGAATTTTATATTCCCTTCTTATTGTTTAACGATTAACCATTAATAAATTTTTCGCCCAATTCAATATCTGCACGTAAAGTTGGCAACATATTTTCTAAAGCTTGTTGTTCAAAATTGCTTAATGGGCCAATTGGTAAAATTTCTTCTACGCCTTCTTTGCCTAAACGAACGGGTTGAGAGAAGAAACGAGCATATTTGCCATCTCCTTCAACATAAGTACATTCAACCACTGTCTCGCCACTTAATCCTTTCACTAAAGAACGCGCAAAACGTGCTGCAGCTTGTGCCATTGAAAGCGTTGCTGAACCGCCACCTGCTTTTGCATTGACAACTTCTGTACCTGCATTTTGGATACGTTTTGTTAATGGTTCGATTTCATCTTCATTCCATTTTGCATATTGAACTTGAGAAAGTAATGGAAGAATAGTCACACCTGAGTGACCGCCAATAACAGGAACGCTCGTACGAGAAACATTTAAACCTTTTAATTCAGCCACAAAGGTTTCAGAACGTAACACGTCTAAAGTTGTCACACCAAATAATTTACGTTTGTCGTAAACACCTGCTTTTTTCAACACTTCAGCCGCAATCGCAACAGTAGTATTTACTGGGTTAGTGATAATACCAACACAGGCTTTAGGGCAAGTAACCGCGACTTTTTCAATTAAACCACGCACGATACCTGCATTAATATTGAATAAATCTGAACGATCCATACCAGGTTTACGTGCAACACCAGCAGAAATTAATACAACATCCGCACCTTCAAGTGCAGGTGTTGGATCCTCGCCAGAAAAACCTTTCACATTCACTGCCGTTGGAATATGGCTCACATCTACTGCAACACCTGGTGTTACTGGGGCAATATCATATAATGCTAAGTCGGTGCCTGCTGGCAACTGAAGTTTTAGTAATAACGCTAATGCTTGACCAATACCACCTGCGGCGCCTAATACAGCAACTTTCATAAATACTCCTTATGTGTTAGTTAATTTAAAACAGCCTGATTTTAAAATGTTCATCTTACAATTACAAATAGAGAAATATCATTCTATGATCTAGTTCACATTTCTGAGATAAATATTTTCTTCTCTTTGTTCTTATTCATATTTCAGTTGATGAAAGTGAATTTTTATGCAATTCTTATGCAAATTTTGACTATTGAAAAATAAAGATGACTGATAATTTAACCCGTGCTTTTAAAGAACTACTCAATCAAGAACGCTTTGGTTCTCAAAGTGAAATTGTCGATGCCTTAAAAAAACAAGGCTTTACTGGCATTAATCAATCAAAAATATCAAGAATGCTCAGCAAATTTGGTGCGGTTCGCACTCGTAATACAAAAATGGAAATGGTCTATTGCTTACCAAATGAATTAAGTGTTCCCAATACCAGTAGTCCATTAAAAAATCTTGTCTTAGATGTTGATCACAACGCGATGTTAATCGTAATAAAAACGACGCCCGGTGCTGCTCAATTAATTGCACGATTACTTGATTCCATTGGAAAATCGGAAGGCATTTTAGGCACTATCGCAGGCGATGATACTATTTTTGTCACGCCCACAAACGATAAACCTATTGCTGAATTATTGCAAAATATCCAACGTTTATTTGAAAACGCATTGTAATGAATATTTTATTAACAGGAGGCACAGGGCTTATCGGCAAAGCACTTGTTGAACAACTCTGCTTACGCAATGAACAAGTGACGATCTTAACGCGCTCAAGTTCGCCGCACACTCTCTCAAAGCAAAAAAATATCAAATTTATTACCGCACTTTCAGAACTCGATTTACAAGAACAGTTTGATGCCATCATCAATCTTGCTGGCGAACCAATTTTTCATAAGGTTTGGTCAAAAAACCAGAAATCTATTTTACGAGAAAGTCGTTTAAGCCTCACTACTCAACTGGTTGAATTCATCAATCAGTATCAGCAATACCCAGTTTTTATATCAGGTTCAGCGACTGGAATTTACGGCGATCAAGACGAACAAACAATTACTGAAACAAGCAAAACAGCAAAGACCTTTACCGCACAATTATGCCAAGATTGGGAAAATATCGCTCAACAAGCTAATGCGAGAGTTTGTTTGATTCGAACAGGCATGGTCTTTTCTACAAAAGGTGGCGCACTTGCTAAAATGTTGCCTTTATACAAATGGGGGCTTGGCGGTAAACTGGGCAATGGAGAGCAATATTTCCCTTGGATTGCTTTGGAAGATATGGTAAACGGCATTTTATTTTTACTCGATCATTCAGAATGCAGAGGAGCGTTTAACTTCGCTGCCCCCAAGTCTATAAAACAACATAAATTTAACCGCACTTTGGCTCGAATATTAAAACGTCCTGCTTTTGCAACCATTCCAAAATGGCTATTACATTTTATTCTTGGCGAGCGAGCAAATCTATTACTCGAAAGTCAAAATGTTGTACCTGAAAAATTACTCAACGCTGGATTCCAATTTCAATATGCTGATTGCGAAAACTATCTAAAAGACATCCTAAAAAACAAATAAAAAAATCACCGCACTTTTAATACGATGATTTTTATCCCTCTTAATGCCTAGCATTTATTGTTCATTGTAAATTTCAAGATTGGATGCTTGTTTTTCTCGTTTTTTCTTTGCACTATCATTGCGTTGAGTTGCGATTTTATTAAGATATTCAGGGCTAATATCGCCTGTAATATATTCGCCTGTGAAAACAGAACAATCAAAACCTTGAATGGCTGGATTTTCCAATTGAACAGATTCAGTAAGTGCGGTCAGATCTTGGAAAATTAATTTGTCTACGCCGATCAAATGTGCAATTTCCTCAACATTTCGTCCATAAGCAATCAGTTCATCGCGACTCGGCATATCAATACCATATACATTCGGATAACGAATTTCTGGGGCGGCAGAGGCAAAGTAAATTTTCTTCGCACCAGCTGAGCGAGCCATTTCAACAATTTGCTCAGAGGTTGTGCCACGAACGATAGAATCGTCCACCAATAACACATTTTTATCTTTAAATTCAGCTTTAATGGTATTCAATTTGCGGCGAACAGAACTAATACGCTGTGCTTGTCCTGGCATAATAAACGTGCGACCAACATAGCGATTTTTCACAAATCCTTGGCGATAAGGTTTCCCTAGTACACGGGCAATTTGTAACGCAATATCTGTGGAGGTTTCAGGAATAGGAATGACCACATCAATATTATCAATTTCATCTGCCCATTCTTTTGCAATTTTTTTCCCGAGTTTTTCCCCCATATGAACACGTGCAGCATAAACAGAGACGCCATCAATCGTTGAATCTGGGCGTGCAAAATAAACATACTCAAAAATACAAGGATTTAACACCGCACTTTCGGTACATTGTTGTGAATAAAGCTCGCCATCAAACGTCACATAAACGGCTTCGCCCGCAGCAATATCACGCACAAACTCGAAACCGACAATATCTAAAGCTACTGTTTCAGAGGCGAACATATAATCAGTTTTGCCATTTTCTTCACGTTTACCCAACACCAAAGGACGAATACCAAAAGGATCTCTAAATGCAACCATCCCATGTCCAATAATCATCGCTACGCAGGCATAAGCACCACAAATATCATTGTGAGTTTTACGAACAGCATAGAAAATATCTTGTGGGTCGAGGTGATCTTGAGGAATATGATCGAGATGGTTGGCGAGAATATTAAGAAGAAGTTCGGAATCTGAATTGGTGTTTACATGGCGGCGAGCTGTGTTAAAGACTTTTTCTTTTAACTCCACTGAGTTGGTTAAATTGCCGTTATGCACCAAAGTGACACCATAGGGAGAATTTACATAAAAAGGCTGCGCCTCTGAGACGCTGGAACTCCCCGCTGTAGGATAGCGAACATGCCCTAATCCAGCATTTCCTTGCAAGCGTAGCATATGCTCTTGACGGAACACATCGCTGACTAAGCCATTAGCTTTACGTAAGCGGAAACGGTTTTCATCATCAACCGTTACAATACCCGCCGCATCTTGTCCACGATGTTGCAAAAGAGTTAATGCTGCATAAATAGATTCATTAACCGGACTTTGGCTAACAATACCGACAATACCACACATTTTGTGTTCCTTATTGATTAAGCGTTGGAGTTAAAAAACTTGAACTCGCCTGAAGCTGTTGAAAGAACCATTCAATAATAAAACCAAAGTGCGGTATTAATTGAGATTCTTTCCACCAATCGGTTTGTTCAAAATTGGTAAAAGTATCCATAAAAAATAACAACGCGGCGACAATCAACGCACCACGCACTAAACCGAAAGCTGCACCTAATACGCGATCAGTGCCGCTTAAACCCGTCTTATCTACTAATTGACTAATCACATAATTTACTATGGCACCCACAATTAAAGTCAGAACAAACAAAATGGCGATTGCAGTTCCATTACGCACATACATTGATTCAATTTGCGTAAGATAAGTGGCAAGATAAGGATAGAACTGGCTTGCTACAATAAATGCCACAACCCAGCTACCGAGTGAAAGCACTTCGCGAACAAAACCGCGTAATAAACTAACAAGAATGGAAAAAGCGATAATGCCAATAATAATGTAATCGATCATTAAAAAAATCTCTCAATGAAAAACGGTCGTTTAAAACGACCGAGGTATTCTACAAAAATACAGCCAAAAAGAAAACGTTTGCGTAAACTAAATTTCCTGCCAAAAAGCACGTTCAAATTTGTTTTGAGCTTTTCTTAAGACTTCCGCTAAATGTTGATATGTCGGTTTTTCTTGCACAAAAGGCAAGGGTTCATGTAGTTGTTTTAAGCGTTCGCAAATATCGTAAAACCATACCGCACTTTGATTTTCTAATGGCGTATTCGCACGCTTACCAAGCCAATAAAGCCCTTGAAAAGGAATAAGCAAGGCAAAAAGTGCGGTCAAAATTGCGATAGAAAATGCCATTAAATCATTTTTTGCATAAATCTGTTGCCACAGTATTGCAAATACAGCAACAAAAGGCATAAATTTTTGTGCAAAACTCGTGGCTTTCATAATACGATTTTCAGGGAAAATAATGCCTAACTTCGCCTCCTGCGGCCAAGTATTAAGATAAATTTGTCCCTGTTTAAAAATGGAAAAAAACGCCATAAAAACACCTCAAAAATTGACCGCACTTATCATACGCTATTTTAAGTCTATTTTTAGTAAAAATAGTTTAATTTTTCAAAAAATACGATAAAGTTTGTATTTTTTCCTTACCGATGAATTTATTTTATTCATCAAAAGGTGTATTCTATGCCTGATTTTTCAAACCATCTTAGATGATGGATTTCTATTAACCTCAATCAAATATAGGGTTCCTATGTCAAAACTTGTTCTTATCCTTAACTGCGGTAGTTCTTCACTAAAATTTGCAATTCTTGATCCAGCAACAGGGGAAGAAAAATTATCTGGCTTAGCCGAAGCATTTTTCTTACCAGAAGCACGTATCAAATGGAAACTCAATGGAGAGAAAGGTAACGCAGATTTAGGCGCAGGCGCAGCGCATACTGAAGCGCTTAATTTTATTGCATCTAACATTCTGACTGATGAACTAAAAAATTCTATCGCGGCAATTGGTCATCGTATCGTTCACGGTGGCGAAAAATACACTCAATCTGTTATCGTAACTGATGAAGTCGTTAAAGGAATTGAAGATGCTGCACAATTTGCGCCACTTCACAATCCAGCTCACTTAATTGGTATTCGCGAAGCATTTAAGGCATTCCCGCACTTAAAAGATAAAAACGTGGTAGTTTTTGATACAGCATTCCATCAAACAATGCCTGAAGAAGCATTCCTTTATGCCCTTCCATACTCTTTATATAAAGAACACGGCGTTCGTCGCTATGGTGCACACGGTACCAGCCACTACTTCGTTTCTCGTGAAGTCGCTAAATATGTAGGCAAACCCGCAGACCAAGTCAATGCTATTATTTGTCACTTAGGTAATGGTGGTTCTGTTTCTGTTGTGCGTAACGGTCAATGTATCGATACATCAATGGGCTTAACGCCACTAGAAGGTTTAGTAATGGGTACGCGTTGCGGTGATATCGACCCAGCAATCGTATTCTACCTATACAAAACTTTAGGTATGTCTATGGAACAAATCGAAGAGACTTTAGTGAAAAAATCTGGTCTTTTAGGTTTAACTGAAGTAACAAGCGACTGCCGTTATGCTGAAGATAACTACGATGATGAATCTAAACCAGAAGCAAAACGTGCTTTAAATGTTTATAGTTATCGTTTAGCGAAATACATCGGTGCTTATATGGCTGTGTTGGGCGATGATCACTTAGATGCGATTGCATTCACTGGTGGTATTGGCGAAAACTCAGCGCACGTTCGTGAATTAGCCTTAAATCACTTAAAATTATTCGGCATTAAAATCGATAATGAACGAAATCTTGCCGCACGTTTTGGTAAAGATGGCGTCATCACTACTGATGATTCAGCATTTAAAGCGATTGTTCTTCCAACTAACGAAGAATTGGTTATCGCACAAGATACCGCAAAACTTTGTTTCTAATTCAACAACAAACTGCCGAATTTTTCGGCAGTTTTTATTTATAACATATACATATTAAGGTTTAACTATGTCTCGCACGATTATTCTTATCCCTGTAAGTACAGGCGTGGGTTTAACTAGCATTAGTCTTGGATTAATCCACTCTCTCGAACAAAAAGGCGCGAAAGTTGCTTTTATGAAACCAGTTTCTCAACCAAGTACTGGCGAAGATAAATTGGATCGCACAACTTCTATTGTTCGCACTAGCACTAGCCTTGAAACTGCCGAACCCTTTATGTTAAGCGTGGCAGAATCATTAATTGGTCAAAATCAGTCTGACGTATTGTTAGAAAAAATTGTAGCTAACCACCAACAATTAACCAAAAATAATGACATTGTTGTAGTTGAAGGCTTAATTCCAACAAGAAAACACGGTTATGCAAATAATATCAACTATGAAATTGCACAAGCATTAGATGCTGAAATCGTATTAGTTGCAGCACCTGCAACTGAAACGCCAACCGAATTAAAAGATCGCGTAGAAGCTGCAGCCTCTTTATTTGGTGGTAAAAACAATCCAAATCTTTTAGGCGTAGTTGTAAACAAATTTAATGCACCCGTTGATGAATCAGGTCGTACTCGTCCAGATCTTGCTGAAATTTTTGATTCATTCCAACACAGCCACGCTTGTGAAGCAGAAGTGAGCAAATTATTTGCAAATAGCTCAATCAAATTATTAGCTTGTGTGCCTTGGTCAGCAGATTTAATCGCAACACGCGCTATCGATTTAGTGAAATACTTAGGTGCCTCAATTATCACTGAAGGAGATATTAACCGTCGTATCCGTGGTATCACTTTCTGCGCAAGAAGTTTACCAAATATGGTTGAGCATTTCCGTGCTGGTAGCTTATTAGTCGCCTCCGCTGACCGTCCTGATGTAATTGTTGCTGCTTCACTTGCTGCTGCAAACGGTATTGAAATGGGCGGTATTTTATTAACAGGCGGCTACAAAATTGATGCTCAAATTAATAAACTTTGCCGTCCAACTTTTGAAAAAGCGAAATTGCCGATCTTCCGTATTGAAGGCAATACTTGGCAAACGGCATTAAGTTTACAAAGTTTTAATCTTGAAGTGCCTGTTGATGACAAAGAACGTATTGAAAATATTAAACAATACATTAGCCAACACTTTAATGCTGACTTTATCAATAATTTAGTTGCAGATTCCAGCCGTTTACCTCGCTTATCCCCACCTGCATTCCGTTTCCAATTAACTGAACTTGCTCGTGCGGCGAAAAAACGTATTGTGCTTCCTGAAGGCGATGAACCTCGTACAATCAAAGCAGCCGTACTTTGTGCAGAACGTGGCATTGCGGAATGTGTACTTTTAGCAGATCCTGCATCAGTTCAACGTGTTGCAGAAGCACAAGGTGTTAAATTAGGTAAAGGCATTACAATCATTAACCCAGCAGATGTTCGTGAAAACTATGTTGATCGTTTAGTTGAATTACGTAAAGCGAAAGGTATGACCGAAACCGCAGCACGTGAACAATTAGAAGATACCGTAGTGCTTGGTACTATGATGTTAGAAGCAAATGAAGTAGATGGTTTAGTATCTGGAGCCGTTCACACCACTGCAAACACCATTCGCCCACCAATGCAAATCATCAAAACTGCACCAGGTAGTTCAATCGTTTCTTCTATCTTCTTTATGTTATTACCAGATCAAGTGCTTGTTTATGGCGACTGCGCGGTAAACCCAGATCCAACAGCAGAACAACTTGCGGAAATCGCAATTCAATCTGCGGATTCTGCGAAAGCATTTGGTATTGATCCAAAAGTCGCGATGATTTCTTACTCAACGGGTACATCTGGTAGCGGTGCTGATGTAGAAAAAGTGAAAGAAGCAACTCGTATTGCGAAAGAAAAACGCCCTGATTTATTAATTGATGGCCCATTACAATATGATGCAGCTGTGATGGAAGACGTGGCTCGCTCTAAAGCACCAAATTCTCCGGTTGCAGGTAAAGCAACGGTATTCGTATTCCCTGACTTAAATACGGGTAACACTACTTACAAAGCAGTACAACGTTCTGCAGATTTAGTGTCTATTGGCCCAATGCTTCAAGGTATGCGTAAGCCAGTCAATGACTTGTCTCGCGGTGCCTTAGTTGATGATATTGTATACACAATTGCCTTAACTGCAATTCAAGCAACACAATAGTTCAAGTAAAAACATAAAAGAAAATACCGCACTTTGCCCCAGTCAGTAAAAGTGCGGTATTTTTTTATAACGTTTTTTACAAATCAACCAAAATCAAAATTGCGGCTTCGCCACCCCATTCTCTTGGTGCTTGATGTAATGCCCGCACTTTAGGATGTTGTACTAACCAACGTGGAATTTGTTTTTTCAATGTAAAGGTGCCATAGCCCGTCATGATACTGGCACAATCAACATGCTCATTTTCACAAGCCAGTAAAAGTGCGGCTAATTCTTGCTTAGCTTGTTCACGGGTTAAACCGTGTAAATCTAAAAACAATTCTGGCGAAAAATCTCCACGACGAAGTTGTTTTAATAAATGGGAATCTTCCCCATCACGTAAATATTTCACAACACCATCATTCTCATTCAGTAACGGCTCATATTCATCAGAAAAATAGAACAATGTATCTTCTTTCGTTCGTAATTCTTTCAATTCTCTTTTTTTCTGATCGCGTTTTTGGCGAGAGGCAACAAAAGTATCTTGTTTAATTGGCTTAATTCCTTTGGTTTCCGCACGGAATAAATCAAATTCGTCTTGCATTTTTTTCTCATTAATTTCAAATTTTGCGTATCATATCATAGTTCTACATTCTCATCTGTGGTATAACTACGCCAAATTTTCATACCGAATTTTATGCTAACTTTTCTACTTACTTTTATGGAGAAATGCGATGGAAACCTCACATAACCAAGAATTAGTTGCAACTATCTTGGAAGATAATGTTGCAAACGAACTGCAAACCATCCAAGATTTTCTGCGTTGGACGTATAGCATTCTCAATCGATCCGATATTTACTTCGGGCAAGGGCACGATAATCCTTGGGATGAAAGCCTGCAACTCGTTTTAAGTGGCTTACATTTACCCATTGATTTACCTACTGAATTATTTAACAGTCGATTAACCCCATCTGAAAGAGAAACCTTAGTTCAACTTGTATTAACCCGAATCGAACAACGCGTACCAGTGGCATATTTAACAAATAGTGCTTGGTTCTGCGGTCACGAATTTTATGTCGATGAACGAACCATTATTCCACGTTCTCCAATTAGTGCGTTAATTCAAGATCGCTTTGAAGATTTAATTTCACAGGAACCTCATCATATTCTCGATCTATGCACAGGCAGCGGTTGTATTGCCATTGCTTGTGCTTATGCTTTCCCAAATGCGGAAGTAGATGCTGTCGATTTATCGGTTGATGCCCTTAATGTCGCAGAGATCAATATTTCACGCCATCAATTAGAACATCGCGTATTCCCGATTCAATCAAACTTATTTACAAATATTTTAGGACAAAAATACGATCTTATCGTGACCAATCCACCTTATGTGGATGAAGAAGATCTCGCCGATATGCCAGAAGAATTCCATTTTGAACCAGAGTTAGCCTTAGGTTCTGGCAGTGATGGCTTAAACATTACCAAACAAATTTTGAAACAAGCACCAGATTACTTAACCGAAAATGGCGTATTGGTGTGTGAAGTGGGTAATAGTATGATTAGCTTAATTGAGCAATATCCAGATGTACCATTTGAATGGGTAGAACTTAAAAATGGCGGACTAGGCGTATTTGCTATTCAGCGTAAGGATTTAGTGAAATATCACGATCTGTTTTAATCTTTTAAGTGCGGTTAAAATTCTTATTAAATTTCAACCGCACTTAATTTATACATTGTTATTTTGTTTCCAATTCAATGCCTTCAAATAATTTTTTCACTGAATTGTTATCACGCAAGCGTTCTGCTTTTTCTACGACACTACGAGTTAAGTGCGGCGAAAAATATTCCATAAAATCATACATATAATTACGTAAGAACGTGCTATGTTTGAATGCAATATTCGTCATACTTGGACGGAACAAATGGCTTGCATCAATCAGTACAAGATCCGCATCTAATGCCGTATGTGCCATAGATGCCATAATGCCCACCCCTAACCCCAATCGTACATAAGTTTTAATAACATCAGCATCGGTAGCCGTAAAGACGATATTCGGTAAAATACCGGCACTATTAAATGCGTAATCTAAATCAGAAACACCCGTAAAACCAAATGTGTAAGTCACAAGTGGGTATTTGCCTAATTCCTCAATGGTCAGTTCTTTCACTTTAGCAAGTGGATGATCGGGCGTAACAATCACGGCACGATTCCACCAATAACATGGAATCTGAACTAAATCATCAAATAAATAAGGTGCTTCAGTGGTAATTGCCAAATCCACTTCGCCTGACATTAAAGCATCGTGAATTTGTGTTGGAGAACCTTGATGAATATGCAAACTCACATCAGGATATTTTTTAGAAAAACGTTCAATCACGCTTGGCAACATATAACGTGCCTGAGTATTTGTTGTCGCAATACGTAACACACCGTGATTTGGCTGAGTATATTCATCGGCAACGGCACGGATACCTTGTGCTTTAACAAGTAACTCGCGTGCAATCGAAATAATTTTTTTCCCTGCTGGTGTAATTGATTTTATATGCTTGCCATGACGCTCAAAAATTTCCAGACCTAATTCATCTTCTAAGAGGCGAACTTGTTTACTGATACCCGGCTGCGATGTGTAAAGTGCATTTGCTGCTTCTGTAACATTCAAATTTTGGTTTACAATCTCAACGATATAACGCAATTGCTGCATTTTCATAAAAAAGTCCTTATTTTTTATAACGTTTATTCATCTCCGAATAACGTTTTACCGCTTTACGAATTTGCCCAGATTTTGGACGACGACTTGCCTGTTTTACATCTAATTTCGTTTCAGTCTCAGCAGGTAATCCTACCAATTCACGCAAATAATTGACGTTTTCAAGATCCATTTCTTCCCAGCCACCACGAGGCAAACCTTTCATCAATTTGATATTTCCATAACGAATACGAATCAAACGGCTGACTTGAATGCCTTGTGATTCCCATAAACGACGAACCTCACGGTTACGTCCCTCCATCAAGGTTACGTCATACCATTGGTTAATCCCCACACCGCCTGTAAATTTAATTTCTTTAAAGTTGGCAGGGCCATCTTCAAGCTGAACGCCTTTGCGTAAACGCGCTAACATCGCATCATCAACTTGACCAAATACACGCACAGAATATTCACGTTCCACTTCACGACTTGGGTGCATCAAGCGATTTGCCAGCTCTCCATCAGTGGTAAAAAGCAATAAACCCGATGTATTAATATCTAAACGCCCTACTGCAATCCAACGAGATCCCGTTAAACGTGGCAAACGATCAAACACGGTCGCACGCCCTTCTGGGTCGCTACGCGTACAAAGTTCGCCTTCAGGTTTGTAATACATTAATACACGGCAAATTTCTTTTTGAGCGTGGCTAAGATTAATGATTTGACTATCAATACGCACTTTTACACCAGAATGTACGTCAATGCGATCGCCTAAAGTCGCAATTTTACCCTCTACGCTCACTCTGCCTGCGGCAATCATCGTTTCAATTTCACGACGAGAGCCTTGTCCAGCGCGCGCTAAAACTTTCTGTAATTTTTCGCCCTCTGCTTTAGGCTGATTTAAAGCTTTTATAACGGGTCTCGCTTTTGGCTTAGATAAAAATTTGTTGTCAGAATTAACCGCACTTTTTTTCGTATTTGCCGTTTCTACGCGTGCAGTACGAGACACTGAACGTCTATCATTTTTAGCTGAAAAATCACTTTTCTTTGCTGAATCTTTGGAAAAATGCGGTTGTTTTTGAGTTTGTTTTTGACTAGGTTTCATTGTTTTCCTTAAATAATGGAAAGGTCGCTTTCACAAGCGTCTATCTGTTATATAATATATTAAATAAAAGGATCAGTGCTTCCACTTCCTTCGCGTAAAATCACTGGCGATTCTTCCGTTAAATCCACCACTGTTGTAGGCTCTTGCCCTAAATATCCACCGTGGATAATTAAATCCACTTGATGTTCTAAACGATCACGAATTTCTTCAGGATCAGATTGTGCAGTATGTTCTTCATTCGGCAACATTAACGAACAAGATAAAATCGGTTCGCCTAAGGCGGAAAGTAAATCTAAAGCAATTTTATTATCTGGTACGCGTAAACCAATGGTTTTACGTTTTGATGTCATTAAACGACGCGGTAATTCTTTCGTTGCTGTAAGAATAAAAGTATAACGCCCTGGCGTATTATTTTTAATCAAACGATAAGCGATATTACTCACTGTTGCGTAAGTTGAAAGTTCCGATAAATCACTACACACCAAGGTAAAATTATGTCCTTCAGGCAATTTACGAATTGCTACAATGCGATCCATTGCGTGTTTATCGCCCATCATACAGCCCAAGGCATATCCCGAATCGGTCGGATACACAATTACACCGCCTTTTTGTAAAATCTCTACGGCTTGATTAATCAAGCGCACTTGTGGATTTTCAGGGTGGATATAAAAAAATTGGCTCATCTGTTTCTTCCTTAAAAAATGTGCGCTGATTATAGCAGTTTTGCGTTCACTTTATAATGGCGAGCATATAAAAATAAAGGCGTAGAGAGTCAATCTACGCCTTATCAAACTAAAGTGCGGTTAATTTTCTTAAATTATTTTAATATCTTTCTCAAGGCTGCACCAATTTCAGCGAGACTTTTTACACAGGTCACACCTGCGGCCTCAAGCACTGCAATTTTTTCTGCGGCAGTACCTTTTCCACCACTAATAATAGCACCAGCATGCCCCATCCGTTTACCTTTTGGTGCAGTCATACCCGAAATATACGCAACCACTGGTTTAGTGACATTATCTTTAATGAAGATTGCTGCATCTTCCTCTACGGAGCCGCCGATCTCGCCAATCATCACAATGGCTTCAGTTTCGGGATCTTGTTGAAATCTTTCGAGAATATCAATAAAACTAGAACCAGGAATAGGATCGCCACCAATACCCACACAAGTCGATTGTCCAAAGCCTTCATCTGTAGTTTGTTTTACCGCTTCATACGTTAAAGTACCAGAACGAGAAACAATCCCCACTTTGCCTTTTTTATGTATGTGAGCAGGCATAATGCCGATTTTACATTCATCAGGCGTAATCACACCAGGGCAATTTGGCCCAATCATCACAACACCAGTTTCATTTAATTTTTGTTTCACTTTAAGCATATCCAACGTAGGTATGCCCTCAGTAATACAGACAATTAACTTAATCCCTGCATCAATAGCTTCAATTATGGCATCTTTACAAAATGGTGCTGGCACATAAATGACCGTCGCTGTTGCCCCCGTATTTTCCACAGCTTCACGAACTGTATTAAACACAGGCAAACCAAGATGGGTAGTTCCACCTTTATTTGGCGATACGCCACCGACTAATTGCGTTCCGTAGGCTAATGCTTGTTCAGAATGAAAAGTCCCTTGTCCACCAGTAAAACCTTGGCAAATCACTTTAGTATTTTTATCAATTAAAATCGCCATTAGCATTCTCCTTTTGCTGCATTCACAGCTAATTCTGCGGCTTGTTGTAAACTCTGTGCGGTAAGAATATTAACGTCGCTTTCCGCTAAAATCTGGCGACCGATTTCAGCATTCGTTCCTTCTAATCGCACAACCACAGGCACTCTCACGCCCACTTCATTTACAGCAGCAATCACGCCTTCAGCAATCAAATCACAACGAACAATGCCACCAAAAATATTCACTAAAATAACCTTCACGGAAGGATCGGTTAAAATGATTTTGAACGCTTCAGCAACCCGATCTTTCGTTGCACCACCACCCACATCAAGAAAATTCGCAGGCTTCCCACCATAGAGTTTCACAATATCCATGGTTCCCATTGCAAGCCCAGCCCCGTTTACCATACAACCAATATCGCCCTCCAAAGCCACATAGTTTAACTGGAATTTTTCAGCTTTTGCTTCACGAGCATCATTTTGAGTTAAATCTTGAAGTGCTAAGAGATCTTTATGGCGAAATAAAGCGTTATCATCAACAGATATTTTGGCATCGAGACAAACCAAATTGCCTTGTTTAGTGAGAACAAGCGGATTGACTTCCAGTAAAGATAAATCTTTTTCTAAAAACAAACGAGATAACCCCATAAAAATATCGGTAAACTGTTTGTTTTGCACACCACTTAACCCTAATTTAAACGCCAACTCACGCCCTTGATAAGGCAATCCTCCAAATAAAGGATCAATAGTGACTTTGTGGAGTAAGTGCGGTGAATTTTGCGCGACTTCTTCAATATTCATTCCACCTGCAGAGGAAGCAATAAACACCACTTTTTGAGAGGCGCGATCAACAACCGCACTTAAGTAAAATTCTTTATCAATATCGCAAGTTTCTTCAAAATAAATCTGGTTTACTGGCTGCCCCAATTTATCCGTTTGAAAAGTGACTAAACGTTGTCCTAGCCATTTTTCTGCAAAAGATCTTGCGTCCTCTACATCCTGTACCAATTTAACGCCACCTGCTTTGCCACGCCCACCAGCGTGAACTTGGCATTTTGCCGCCCACTTATAGCCTGAAAGTTGAGCCAGTACCAAATCGACTTCCTCAACAGATTGACAGACCACCCCATTTTTTACGGGTAATCCATAATGCTCAAATAGTTGTTTTGCTTGGTATTCGTGTAAATTCATTCGCGACGTCCTTTTTGGTTATGAAAACAATTCACTCAAGGTTTTAATGCTATATGTACCGTGATTTCTTCACGATCGTGATATAAATGTTTTGCTTGAATATCAAAATTTAAATTCTGCTCCGCCAACATAACAGCCAAGTTTTCTAAACATAATATCACTTCTTGATAACGTTTTTTCATGGGTAATTTTAAATTGAAGATCGTTTCTCGGCACCAACCATTCAACAACCATTTGCCAATCAATAAAGAAATACGGCTTGGTTGTTCCACCATATCACAGACTAACCAATCCACTTTTTTCCTTTTTGGGGGATGAAATTTAAAACCATCTTCCGCACAATGCTCAATGCGCCCCGTATCATGCAAACTCGCCGCCATTTTTCCGTGATCAACCGCATAAACAAATAAACCTCGTTTGACTAATTGATACGTCCAACCGCCAGGGCAAGCCCCTAAATCAACGCCAATCATATTTTCATTTAAACGTTTATTCTCTTCTTTACGCGGAATAAAAGTCAAAATAGCCTCTTCTAGTTTTAACGTAGAGCGGCTGGGTGCATCTGCCGGAAATTTTAAACGAGGGATTCCCATAAAATGAGGGGAATGATTATCTACATAAGAATATCCCACATAGCAGCAATTCGGTTTTACAAAAAAACAATGTAAAAATTGACCGCACTTTTGGCTCGCTTTTGCAGAAAGCCAACCTTGTTTTTTCAATGACTGACGTAAAGGCACGGTAAATTTACGGCAAAAAGAGGAAAGCTCTTTCGCTTCATTGGTATCTGCAGTTTCGACAAAAAGCTCGCTAGATTGAGCAAAATTAACTTGTTGAGATAATTCTTCAAACGCCGCCACGATGGGACTAATACGATCAGTGGGATCTAAATCTTCCAATAAATCGGAAATAACTATCATCTGACGAGCAAAAATCAAACGGTTAAAAGGAATGTCTCGGGCAAGGCGAGCAGCCTCATCAGGTTGATAACATTCAAAAATGACATAGCCCGAATTATCTTGTACTCGTGCAAAACCAAATACACCTAAATTACTTGCTTGATCGGTGATCTCTGCGGCGACTTCTTTCTCAAAACCAGGGCGACAATATAATGCGAGTTTATTCATTTTCTTCTTGTTTAATTGAGTTAATAATCCACTGACGGAATGCTTGAATTTTTTGGTCATCAAGGCGATCAAGATGATTGACCACATAAAATGATTTTGGATCAGGCAAATTAGTCGGCAACACCGCTTGCAATGATCCATTTTCAATTTCTTGCAAAGCTAATAAGCGATTAGCTAATACAATGCCTTGCCCGTGAATAGCCGCCTGTAACGCCATAAATGTATGGCTAAATAACGGCCCTTGCTGAATATTTAAATCATCTAACTGTAAATGATTTGCCATCGCTTGCCAATTATCACGGGTATGAATATGAATTAATGTGTGTTTTTTTAAATCTTCAGGCTGAATAATTGGATTTTTATCTAGTAATTCAGGCGACGCAAAAATCAATAAATTTTCTTCGCCAAGACGATCTACTTGAAGATTCTGCCAATTTCCCAAGCCATAATAAATAGCAAGATCAATTTCTTTATTTAACAAGCCTTCATCTTGATCCACGCCTGTTAAACGCACCTCAATTTGCGGATAAAGCTGATTAAATTCACTTAAATGTGGAACTAGCCATTGAATACCAAAAGTTTGTGGTACGCTAATATTTAAATGCGGATCCGTTTTTAACGTTAATAATCGCTCTGTTGCTTCATTTAAACGACGCAGAATTTTATTAATATCAACAAAATAAGCTTTACCAAGTTCTGTTAATTCTAACGAACGATTCTTTCGCTTAAATAATTCAATTCCTAAAAATTCTTCTAATAATTTAATTTGATGACTAACCGCCGCCTGTGTCACACAAAGCTCATCTGCAGCTTTAGTAAAACTTAAATAACGAGCAGCAGACTCAAAAGATTTTAGCGAATTCAATGGGGGCAAACGTTTATACATAAGTATTTCCATTCATAAATTTTTCGTCTATAATGGACAAGATTTATTTCAAATTAGTTTTTCTAATACCTCAAATAAAAAAACGTCACTTGTCCTTTCTTGCCCTTTTTTCTTAAAATATTACCATACTTAATGATTGGTAATTCTTTACTAGTTAATGAGTTTCAGACTTAAGTATGATGTTGTGTTTGCATATAGTTCGGGAAACCGAACTTGAGTAACAATTTGTTACTCATTTACTTCCTGTATATTATTAAACCGATTTGGTTAAATCGCCGCTCCATTGAGCGGCGTTTTTTTCGTCCTAATTCTATCACAATTACATATTGATTTCCTGATCCACTTCACAATTTTGACAATTCCTTGTTGATTTCTTGAAATTTGAGCGATTTTGAAAATCAATTATTTTAATCAAAGAGAGAATATTGTAGATTAAGCAACACTTTCACAAAAATATATAACCGTGGGTAAACATACCCACGGCTAATTATAGTAATAATGGTTCCCCTTTGGGGAACATCCTATCTCCCCCAAAGGGGTAGTATTAAAACTAGCCTAGGGTATACTTACCCTAGGCGACATAACTTCATAAAAAAGGAAGCAAAATGAAAAACTTAGACTGGAATAACCTTGGTTTTAGTTATATTAAAACAGATTACCGTTTCATCGCTCACTGGAAAGAAGGCAAATGGGACGAAGGTAAACTCACAACAGACAATACCTTACATATTCACGAAGGTTCTACCGCTCTTCACTACGGGCAGCAATGTTTTGAAGGCTTAAAGGCTTACCGCTGCAAAGATGGTTCAATCAACTTATTCCGCCCGCAGGCGAATGCAGAGCGTATGCAACGTACCGCAGACCGTCTTTTAATGCCACGCGTACCAACTGAATTATTCGTACGTGCATGTAAAGAAGTGGTTAAAGCTAACCAAGATTGGTTGGGTCCTTACGGCTCTGGTGCAACCTTATACTTACGTCCATTCTTAATTGGTGTGGGCGAAAATATCGGCGTGAAAGCGGCACCAGAGTTTATTTTCTCTGTTTTCTGTTGCCCAGTAGGTGCTTACTTCAAAGGTGGTTTGGCTCCATCAAACTTCATCACGACTGATTACGACCGTGCTGCACCAATGGGCACTGGTGGAGTGAAAGTGGGCGGAAACTACGCAGCAAGCTTACTTCCACACGAATTAGCGGCAGAACAAGGTACACCAGAACGTAAATTTGCGGACGCGATCTATTTAGATCCAAAAACTCACACAAAAATTGAAGAAGTCGGTGCAGCAAACTTCTTTGGTATTACCAAAGATAATAAATTCATCACACCAAAATCAGAATCTATTTTACCAAGTATTACCAAACACTCTCTTTTACATATCGCAAAAGAGCGTTTAGGCATGGAAACCATCGAAGGCGATGTTTATATCGATCAACTTGACCAATTCGCTGAAGCTGGTGCGTGCGGTACAGCGGCTGTAATTACCCCAGTAGGTGGTATTCAACATCACGGTAACTTCCACGTTTTCTATTCAGAAACTGAAGTAGGCCCTGTTACCCGTCGTCTTTATGATGAATTAACAGGCATCCAATTCGGTGATGTCGAAGCCCCTGAAGGCTGGATTGTGAAAGTAGAATAACCCTACAATTGTCAAGCGGTCGAATTTATAAAAGATTTTGCAAACTCGACCGCTTCTGCTTTTCTGGAGTTAAAAATCCTTTTCCACCAACATCTGTACATATTTTTCTGAATAAGAAAACATTGAAGGAATGTTACTCTCTTGTTTTTTCCAACGGAATTGTACTTTCGGCGTAAAACCTAAATACTGCCAATCTTGTTTCCAAAGCGTTAAATTTAGTGAATAGATTTTATCTCGACGAATTTTATTTAACGGCAAAATTCCACCAAGAGAAGCAAAATCCTTATACTGTTTCAACGCAATAGAACCATTAATTTGACTTGCAATTGCATAACCCCAATTTTTCCGCCAACCTAATCGCAGGGCTTTCATATCATTGCTATATTGTTTTACGCGTGTCGTTTCACGAATAAAATCCGAACCTAAGTAATAATAACCTTTATCAGATGGCTGCCAAATAAAGGTTACAGAAGCTAGTTTAATATTTCCATTGCGATCGGGTTGAGTGAAATAACGTGGCTGACTGAATTCAAGTGCGGTTGAAATCTGCCAATTTTTTGAAAGATTTAAGCTATATTCCGCTCTAGCACCGTTTGCCCAGTTATAACGATGTCCGCCCAACCATTGTCGCTCATAAAACGGTTTTAACACTAATTTATATTTAGCATTTTGATATTGATAGCCTAAATAAGTACGGTTAGTGATTTCATCATAATTATGATTATCCCAATAATTTTTGCCATATAGATTATTTGCAAAATGCAGATAATGCGAACCCGCTATGTTCCAATTTTTCTGAGCATCAAAATAATAAGCAAAGCCGTGTGCCGATTGTGGCAACATATCATCATTTTTCACAAAACCCGTGTTTTCGATATGTCGCTCGTTGGACGTATTATTCACGTTCTTGGTTTGTAAATAATGCCCACCTAAGGAAAATTGCCAACTATCTCTTGCTGTTAAAACGGATAAGTACTGTTCTATGATGTAAAAATGAAGTGGCGGAAAATTAAATATTAATTTAGCTAATTGAAAATTTTTTAAAGATTCATTATTTTGATAATTATTAAACTGGTATTGACCAATTTTAAATTTGGCAATAGCAATTAGATCAAGTCTAGCATTATATAATTGCTGATAATCTATCAATAATGATTCTATTCCATTAATATTGTCTTCATCAATAGCATCCAGCAATAACATTTCTATTATTGCTGGATTTTGTTTTATGTCAGATGAATTATAATTAATTGCTCTCGTTTCACTATAAATATTAGAACTAATTAAACATAGTGATAAAAAGACTATTATATTTTTCATTATCTGAATAAATAACATTATTGTGTTATTTTCGTTTCATCAATAGCACTAAAGATCCCCGCTCCACCAAAATTATCTGTAAATGTATTTGTTTTTAACATTCCTGATAAACTAAACGCATCTTTTCCATAAAATTTTCCCTCTACGACAGCACCATCAGGAGCATCTGGGGATGTAGCTCGACCAGAAAAACCATTTCCTGACACACTAGCTGATATGGAAACAAGAGAAAAATTCGGAACATTTAATGTTCCAGTTAAAGTATTATCAGCAAAATTCACATCAAATTGAGAGGTTCCTTTTTCAATTGAGAGTGGAGCATCCGCAGACCATCCCCCTAAAACGGCAGAACCTTTATAATGGATTGAACCTTGTACTGGCATTGTTTCTGTGGGATTACCGTTATAGATAATATGAAACTTTTCTCCATTAGAAACAATTGCTGCTCCAGTAACAACATCTAATCCTGTTTTTGATTTAAATTCTTCTGAAATTTTATTCATAGCTTCATTAATACGTTGTGTTGATGCGCTATCTAAATTCAGAGAATTAATATCAGAACTATTTAATGGTGTTTTCGTGACCGTCCCTATTTTATTATCATTAGTTAATGAAACGGTATACATTGCGCCCGTTTTTCCTGTAACTTGACTAGTTGTGTTGTTATTCATACCATTACCACCACCTGAACCACAAGCAGTTAATCCCACTATTACGGCTGTTGCTAATAATGATCTAGTAAATGTCATTTTCATAAAAAAGTCCTCAAGATTGGATAAATTTCGCGTAAATGTTATACTTCACTCCAATTTTTTACCACAAACGAACAGTGTCAAAAACTTATCTGTCACTACCTAAAACCGCACTTTAAGGAAATAAAATGGAAGTCCACGATAAAATTCGCGTAATGAGAGAAATCAATCAATGGTCGCAAGAAGAAATGGCGGAAAAACTTTCGATGTCGCCGAATGGATATGCCAAAATTGAGCGTGGACAAAGCAGTATTAATTTAGATAAATTACAGCAAATTGCGAATGTGTTTAATATTGATATGGGCGAGTTGATTACTTGTAAGGACAGAACAATATTCTTTTCTCTAGGCGGAGATAATTCAAATAACGTGACAAATGGGCATTTTGGAACAAATGAAGCCTTAACAGTAGAAAATGAAAAATTAAATAGTTTACTGGCAATGAAAGATACCTTATTAGCTCAAAAAGATGATGAAATTAAGGCATTAAAAGAGATTATTGAGCTACTAAAATCAAAATAAAATTATAAAATTTTATTGATAACCTCAATAAGTGCGAAGACTAAAAAATCTAAATAATAAAAGCCTATCTACAATTCTGTAAGATAGGCTTCTTTATAACCGCACTTTTTTATTGATTTAGTCCCCATTGGCGAGAATCTTTATCAAATTTAACACCTGAATACGAACCTTCTGCGCCGTTAAAATACACATTTTTATTTGCGCAAGCTGAAATAATTAATACGCCAGCGATAATGAATAACCATTTTTTCATAAGTAAACCTTTTTGCTAAATTAAAAACCTGCGAATTGTAGCACAACGACTTCACATCCCAACGAAATATTTTGCTTGTCTTGCAAAAATAGAACTTCACTACTAGAATACCCGCCCTCGTAGTTCGCAAACCTCCTACAATAAAAAACTAGGTAGAATATGAATATTTTCAATCCAAACCACGATCGTAAAGCGATTGTCATCTTTTCAGGTGGGCAAGACTCCACAACCTGTTTATTCCAAGCTATTGCTGAATACGGCAAAGAAAACGTAGAAGCCATTACCTTTCAATATGGACAGCGTCATGCTATTGAGTTAGAAAAGGCACGCGCCATTGCGCAAGATTTAGGTATTAAACAAACCTTGATTGATACATCTGTTATGAAAGCTATCACGCATAATGCCTTAATGGATGAACAGGTGCATATTAAGCAAAAAGAGAATGAATTACCAAACACTTTTGTTGATGGTCGAAATGCCCTATTTTTACTTTATGCAGCGATTTATGCGAAAGGACAAGGTATTCAAGATATTATCACTGGCGTATGTGAAACGGATTTCAGCGGTTATCCCGATTGCCGAGATGTGTTTATCAAGTCAATGAATGTTACATTAAATTTGGCTATGGATTATCAATTCAATATCAAAACCCCATTAATGTATCTCACCAAAGCTCAAACTTGGCAACTTGCTGATGAATTAGGCGTATTAAATTATGTACAAAAACATACGCACACTTGCTATGAAGGGATTGAAGGGGGATGCGGAAAATGCCCAAGCTGTATTTTACGCATTAAAGGTCTAAAGAAATATTTGACTCAAAAAGGTAGAAAAAATGTTTAAAATTTCCAAAGAATTTAGCTTTGACATGGCACATTTATTAGATGGACATGATGGGAAATGTCAAAATTTACATGGACACACATATAAATTACAAGTTGAAATTTCGGGTGACTTATATGAATCAGGTGCAAAAAAAGCAATGGTCATTGATTTTTCAGATCTAAAGGCTATTGTGAAAAAAGTTATTTTAGATCCGATGGATCACGCCTTTATTTATGATCAAACCAGTGAGCGAGAAAGCCAAATTGCCACTCTATTGCAAAAGTTAAACTCAAAAACTTTTGGTGTACCCTTTAGAACTACGGCAGAAGAAATAGCTCGTTTTATTTTTAATCGTTTAAAACATGATGAACAACTGTCCATATCATCCATTCGTTTATGGGAAACCCCAACTTCATTTTGCGAGTATCAGGAGTAAATGTTGATGGAAAAATATCATGATTTTGAACCGAACTTTAACATAGTCGAAATTTTTGAAAGTCTGCAAGGGGAGGGCTTCAATACGGGAATGCCAAGTATTTTTGTACGATTTGGTAAATGCAATCTAGACTGTCCTTGGTGTGATACACCTTATAATAATTTTAAACGCTGGTCTCTATCACAAATTCTAGAAAAAGTGCGGTCATTTTCGTCAAAGAATATTATCATCACAGGTGGTGAGCCAACAATTGTACCAAAAATTGAATACTTACTTGAGCAATTTAAATCAGATGGCTATTTTCTTGCAATTGAAACCAACGGTCTAAAAGCAATTCCTGCACAAATAGATTATATTGCGACGAGTCCTAAGAGCCTTTATGCTCATAAGTATGAAAAGCGTTGTATTCCATTTGCAAATGAAGTACGTATTGTAATGGACAGTAATATGCCATCATTTTGTGAATTGATCGAGCAAAAAATAAAAGCAAAGAATTACTATCTTTCACCTTGTGAAATTGATGGGAAAATGAATTTACTTGAGACTATCACTTTAATTGGTCAATTGAATCAACGTTCAAATAAACCTAAATGGCAGCTAAGTTTACAAACACATAAATTGATTGGTATTGAATAATAGAAGGAAATATTATCTTTTGATCAATATATAATTTAGTATATGACGTTTTCTACTTTAGAGAGTAATCATAATGAAACTTGGATAACACTCTTCTCTCATTCCTTTGTACTAACCATTTTTTGGGATTTTGTACCATATCTCACTCTTTCCTATTTGTATTAATTATGAATAACATTGAATTTGAGTAACTTTTTAACCTAAAACTTAATTCAGACAAAATCACCGACTATGCGTAAAATGGCGTGCAAGTAGAAGGCAAAGCAAATGTTTATAAAATCATTACAGGAATCCTAGCAAATCAAGCATTGATTAAGTCATTAAACACATTCTCCTATGCTATTATTGTTTATCGTGGGTATTTTGGAAAAATGAAAAACCTTGCATTTTAGGAATGATAGGTAAACGAATTAAAAGTTTGTTTATAAATAGTATAAAAATAGCTTTCAAAGCATATGGTTTTGATGTTGAGTTTAAGGGTATAGAGGATCCCGCTTAATATTATTCTTAAAATGTTCTACCCTACTTTTGATATACTCACAAATCTTATTGTTTCACAAGATAAATGGAATTATAATAACTGTAAATTTAAACAGATCAAAGATGATTTATGATGGATATTGCGGAATTACTTGACGGACTTAACGATAAACAACGCAAAGCCGTAGCAGCCCCTCTTGGTAATCACTTAGTGCTAGCTGGTGCAGGCTCTGGCAAAACGCGCGTATTGACGCACCGTATCGCTTGGTTAATTGCGGTAGAAAATATTTCTGAAGGCAGCATTATGGCGGTGACGTTTACCAATAAAGCAGCAGCAGAAATGCGTCATCGTATTCAAGCTACCCTTGCCAAACACGCACAACATCAATTATTTGGTATGTGGATTGGCACCTTTCACAGCATTGCCCATCGTTTATTACGAGCCCATCATTTAGATGTGGGATTGCCACAAGATTTCCAAATTTTAGATTCAGAAGATCAACTTCGTTTAATTAAACGGTTATTAAAATTACATAATTTTGATGAAAAAGCTTTTCCGCCTAAACAGGCTTGTTGGTACATCAATAACAAAAAAGATGAAGACTTGCGACCAAACGACATTGAAGATTTTAATGATCGCCAAGAACGTGAATGGATTAAAATTTATCAGATCTATCAAGACACTTGCGATCGCGCAGGATTGGTTGATTTTGCTGAATTATTAATTCGAGCCTATGAATTATTTGAGAAAAAACCATTAATTTTGCAACGTTATCAACAACGTTTTCAGCATATTTTGGTGGATGAGTTTCAAGACACCAATAAAATTCAATATAAATGGATCAAAATTCTTGCTGGAAAAACAGGCAAAGTCATGATTGTGGGCGATGATGATCAATCTATTTATGGCTGGCGTGGCGCACAAATTGAAAATATTCAAAAATTCTTAAAAGATTTCAAAGCAGAAACCATTCGCCTTGAACAAAACTATCGTTCTACCGCTAATATCCTAAACAGTGCAAATGAATTGATTGCAAACAATAGTGATCGTCTTGGTAAAAATTTATGGACAGAAGGCGAAAAAGGCGATCCTGTGGGCATCTATGCTGCCTTTAATGAATTGGACGAAGCAAAATTTGTCGCTTCACAAATTCAGGATTGGGTAGAACATGGCGGAAAACTTGATGATTGTGCTGTACTTTATCGTAGTAATAGCCAATCACGGGTTATTGAAGAAGCTTTAATTCGTTGTCAAATTCCATATCGTATTTATGGCGGTATGCGTTTCTTTGAACGACAAGAAATTAAAGATGCCTTAGCCTATCTTCGTTTGATTAATAATCGTCAAGATGATGCGGCTTTTGAACGTGTCATTAATACGCCAACCCGTGGCATTGGAGACCGCACTTTAGATATATTGCGTAACTTAACACGAGAACGCCAAATTACCTTATGGCAAGCAGTACAAATCGCAACACAAGAAAATATGTTGGCTGGACGAGCCTCAACAGCATTATTTCGTTTTCAAGAATTAATTAATTCACTACAACTTGATACAGCAGAAATGCCGCTTTTCGTACAAACTGATTTCGTGATTAAACATTCAGGTTTATATGATATGTATCAACAAGAAAAAGGCGAAAAAGGCGAAGTGCGTATTGAAAACTTGGAAGAGTTAGTCAGTGCAACCCGTGAATTTATCAAACCTGATGATGCAGAAGAAATGACCGAACTCACTGCCTTTTTAACGCACGCTTCCTTAGAAGCAGGCGAAGAACAAGCCTCGCCGCATCAATCCTGTGTAGAAATGATGACATTACACTCTGCGAAAGGCTTAGAATTTCCTCGTGTGTTTATGGTGGGCGTAGAAGAAGGGTTATTCCCAAGTTTCCGTTCTTTTGAAGAACCAGGGCGTTTAGAAGAAGAACGTCGTTTAGCTTATGTGGGCATTACTCGCGCGAAGAAAAAACTGACCATCTCTTATGCGGAAAGCCGTCGATTATATGCCAAAGAAGAACGCCATTTGCCATCACGTTTTATTGCAGAATTACCGCAAGAATGTATCCAAGAAATTCGTTTACGAGGAACTGTCACGCGTGCGATGAACCTAGCAAAAGTTGGTTCAGTATCTCCTGTCGGTACAAATGAAAATGAATGGAAAATGGGGCAAAAAGTTAAACACGAAAAATTTGGTTTTGGCACAGTGATTAATGTGGAAGGATCTGAAAATAACACGCGGTTACAAATAGCGTTCCAAGCACAAGGCATTAAATGGTTGATTGCGCATTTGGCAAAATTGGAAAAAGTGCGGTAGAATCCAAAAGCATTATATTTTTTACCGATTAATTTCTTTGAAAAGTGCGGTGAATTTTTACCGCACTTTTATTATCTATGAGTGATGGAATGTTTAAATTTGTATTCAAACGAATCTTAATGGTAATCCCTACTTTTATTGCCATTACTTTTATTACCTTTGCCCTTGTGCATTTTATTCCTGGTGATCCTGTGGAAATTATGATGGGGGAACGTGGCTTAACGGCAGAAGCACATCAACAAATGATGCACCAATTGGGTTTAGATTTACCTCTTTATCAGCAATATTTCCACTATATTGGCAATGTAATTCAAGGGGATTTCGGTGCATCCTTCCGCACTCAACAACCTGTTCTTAGTGAATTTTTTACGCTTTTTCCTGCCACAGCTGAATTAGCATTTTTTGCGTTATTTTGGTCATTATTAGGCGGCGTTATTTTAGGCACAATTGCCGCAGTAAAAAAAGACAGTTGGATTTCTCACACCGTTACAGCTGCATCGCTCACAGGTTATTCTATGCCAATTTTCTGGTGGGGTTTAATTTTAATTTTATATGTTTCGCCACAACTCGGTTTGCCACAAGGTGGGCGTTTAAATAATGAATTTTGGATCGATACACCAACAGGATTTATGCTTATTGACAGCTGGATTTCTGGTGTTTCTGGTGCTTTTGAAAATGCAGTGAAATCTTTAATTCTTCCTGCCATAGTCTTAGGTACAGTTCCTCTCGCCATTATCACTCGTATGACACGCTCTGCGATGCTGGAAGTATTAGGCGAAGATTACATTCGCACAGCAAAAGCAAAAGGTTTAAGCTATACTCGAATTGTTATTGTTCACGCATTGCGTAATGCGTTAATTCCTGTTGTCACTGTGGTTGGATTAATTGTAGGTCAATTGCTTTCTGGAGCCGTTCTCACAGAAACCATTTTCTCTTGGCCGGGGATTGGGAAATGGATTATTGATGCTATTCAAGCCCGTGATTATCCAGTGTTGCAAGGTTCTGTACTGATTATTGCAACAATTATTATTGTGGTAAATTTAACTGTCGATTTACTTTACGGCGTGGTCAATCCGCGTATCCGTCATTAATTGTAGGAGAAATTATGTCTGACACGCCTTCAACTTTCGCGCCGAAAACGCCCTTGCAAGAATTTTGGTTTTACTTCAAACAAAACCGTGGTGCGCTAATTGGTTTAATTTTTATTTTGATTGTTGCCTTAATCAGCATTCTTGCGCCTTATATTGCGCCTTTTGATCCAACAGAGCAAAATCGTACCGCACTTTTACTTCCCCCTGCTTGGTATGATGGTGGCAATCCTGCCTATTTACTCGGAACAGATGATATTGGGCGAGATATTCTTTCTCGCATCATTTACGGAACACGAATTTCCGTCTTTGCGGGATTTGTTATTGTATTGCTATCTTGTGCCTTTGGTACCAGTCTTGGCTTGGTTTCTGGCTATTATGGCGGCATGCTAGATACAATTATCATTCGCCTAATTGATATTATGCTCGCGATTCCAAACTTACTCTTGACGATTGTGGTCGTCTCTATTTTAGAGCCATCACTCGCCAACGCCACTTTAGCTATCGCCGTTGTATCAATTCCTAGCTATGTGCGTTTAACTCGAGCAGCAGTGATGAATGAAAAAAATCGTGATTATGTGACTTCATCTAAAGTGGCTGGTGCAGGTATTTTACGCCTAATGTTTATTGTGATTTTACCGAACTGTTTAGCCCCTTTAATTGTGCAAATGACAATGGGTATTTCCAATGCGATCTTAGAACTTGCAACACTTGGTTTCTTAGGCATTGGTGCAAAACCGCCAACACCTGAACTTGGCACAATGCTTTCAGAAGCACGTGGTTTTATGCAAGCGGCAAACTGGTTGGTTACAATTCCCGGTTTAGTGATTTTATCTTTGGTATTAGCTTTCAACTTAATGGGCGATGGCTTGCGTGATGCCCTTGATCCAAAACTCAAACAATAGGAAAACAGAATGGCATTATTAGACGTAAAAGAACTTTCTGTTCACTTTGGCGACAAAAAAACGCCATTTAAAGCAGTGGATCGCATCAGCTATCAAGTCGCACAAGGCGAAGTGCTTGGCATTGTGGGAGAATCAGGTTCGGGTAAATCTGTGAGTTCGCTCGCTATTATGGGATTAATTGATCATCCTGGGCGTGTATCGGCAGAATCCTTGCAATTTGAAAACACTAATTTACTCACTTTGGATAATAAAGCCAAACGCCAGCTTATTGGTGCTGATGTCGCAATGATTTTCCAAGATCCGATGACAAGCTTGAATCCTGCTTATACTGTGGGTTTCCAAATTATGGAAGCGTTAAAAACTCACGAGGGTGGCACAAAAAGGGCGAGAAAAGACCGCACTTTAGAGCTTTTAAGATTGGTCGGTATTCCTGATCCTGAATCTCGAATGAATGTTTATCCCCATCAACTTTCTGGCGGTATGAGCCAACGTGTGATGATTGCGATGGCAATTGCCTGCAGACCTAAATTATTGATTGCTGACGAACCAACCACCGCATTGGACGTGACTATTCAAGCACAAATTATGGAACTCTTACTTGAATTGCAAAAGAAAGAATGTATGTCCCTAATTTTGATTACTCACGATCTAGCACTTGTGGCAGAAGCAGCAGATCGCATTATCGTGATGTATGCTGGACAAATCGTTGAAGAAGGCACAGCAAAAGATATTTTCCGCGAGCCAAAACATCCTTACACGCAAGCCTTGTTACGTTCATTACCTGAATTTGCAGAAGGAAAATCTCGCTTAGCGTCATTACAAGGTGTGGTACCTGGAAAATACGATCGCCCAACAGGCTGTTTATTAAATCCTCGCTGCCCTTATGCCACCGAATATTGTCGCCAAGTTGAACCTCAATTGCATCATATCGGTTCGCGTAAAGTAAAATGCCATACTCCGCTGAACGAGCAAGGAAATCCCGTTGAATATCAAGGAGCTTAATAATGACGAATGAAGTAAAAGAAAATACGCCATTATTAAATGCGATTGGCTTAAAAAAATATTACCCTGTAAAAAAAGGCTTGTTTGCAAAACCACAGAAAGTGAAAGCGTTAGATGGTGTCTCTTTTCAGCTCGAACGCGGTAAAACGTTAGCTGTCGTGGGAGAATCAGGTTGTGGAAAATCAACGCTAGGTCGTTTATTGACAATGATTGAACAACCAACGGAAGGCGAGCTGTATTACAAAGGGCATAATTTTTTAGAAAATGATTCTGAAACAAAAGCACTACGCCGTAAAAAAATTCAAATAGTTTTCCAAAATCCTTATGCATCATTAAATCCACGCAAAAAGATTGGTTCAATTTTGGAAGAACCATTAATCATCAACACAAAACTTTCCGCCAAAGAACGTCGGGAAAAAGTTTTATCGATGATGGAAAAAGTGGGCTTGCGTGCTGAATTTTATGACCGTTATCCTCACATGTTCTCAGGCGGACAACGCCAGCGTATAGCCATTGCACGAGGTTTAATGTTAGATCCCGATGTCGTTGTTGCCGATGAACCTGTTTCTGCATTAGATGTTTCCGTGCGTGCGCAAGTACTGAATTTAATGATGGATTTACAAGATGAATTAGGCTTGTCTTACGTGTTCATTTCGCACGATCTTTCTGTGGTAGAACATATCGCCGATGAAGTGATGGTAATGTATTTAGGTCGTTGTGTTGAAAAAGGGACGACAGAGCAGATTTTTTCTAATCCTCAGCATCCTTATACCAAAGCGTTACTTTCAGCGACGCCACGTTTGTCGCCAAACTTGCGTCGTGAACGTATAAAACTGACGGGCGAATTGCCAAGCCCGATTAATCCGCCCAAAGGCTGTGCATTTAATCCTCGTTGTTGGAAAGCGACAGAAAAATGTCGTGAAAATCAACCGCACTTAGAGCAACATCCTGATGGAAAATTAATCGCTTGTTTCCATATTGATTAAATTCATTTTGTCAGACTGATAAATAGGCTTATTTTTTCTCTCGCCAATAAGTCGCAAATCGAGGTTTTCCACGACTCGTGAGACCTCGATATTTATAAGTAATCACAGATCCTATCGGAGGGGGATTTTCTCGTTCCTTTAAATTAAACCCCGAACCGATTTTAAATTCTCCCCGATGATTTTTACAAGTTAAAGCACCCATCACATTTTCAAATTGTCCTTTGCCTTTATGGTGTGCAATGACTGTACATTCTTCATCTCGTGCTGTTTTTAATTTTAAAATTTGTGAGCTTCGCTTACGTTCATAAGGTGCATTGGGATTGCGTACAACAACGCCCTCGCCTTGCAAATTTTCGACTTGTGCAAGAAATTGATATAAATGGGTTTTATCTTTAACAGGAATTTGCTCAATAATTTCAATATAAGTTGTAGGATGTTCAAGTAAATAGGCTTTCAATTTAGCTAAACGCTCAAATAAATTGCCCTCTGCATCAGGCACATCAAAAACATACAATTTCAGTTTTTCCCAACCATCGCCTTTAAAAGATTTTGTGATGGATGAAATTTCCTCAAAATGATTTCGCTCACTAAATAATTCACCATCAATGGCAAAAGGCGGAAAATCCTTAGTGAAATAGGCGGGCGGTGATAAACGTTGCCCTTGTCGAGTTAATAATTGCTTTCCATCCCAATAACCGCGTACACCATCTAATTTTTCAGACATCACCCAACCTTCTATTGATTGATTATCGTAGGTATGAAGAAGCATTAAATCTGAGTTAGCATAAGCAAAAGAACTAGCAAAGAAAAGTAACAAAGTGCGGTAAAATTTCATTGTGTTTTTGAAAATTAAGGGCTAAGAATTTACGTAAGATAAACATATCTTGAAAAATCCCCAACTACTCAAACTTATTTTTTCGATCTAAATCGCAAAAAATCATCATTTCATCGAAAAAAGATGAATTTTTATTTAGGCTAGCGAAGAATCTTCATCTGCTATACAATGCCATTGTGATTTTATTCCCAACAAGGAGCAATCAATGTATTTAGATCAAATCAAAGCAGAACTTGTGGAAGCACAAGATGTGTTAAACAAATTTATTTCTGACGAAAATAACATTAAATTAATTCAAGAAGCCGCATTATTAATTTCGAATAGCTTCAAACAAGGAGGCAAAGTTCTTTCTTGTGGTAATGGCGGCTCGCATTGTGATGCGATGCATTTTGCAGAAGAATTAACGGGTCGTTATCGTGAAAATCGCCCAGGTTATCCTGCTATTGCGATTTCAGATGCAAGCCATTTAAGCTGTGTAAGTAATGATTTTGGCTATGAATATGTCTTTTCACGCTATGTTGAAGCGGTGGGTCAAAAAGGCGATGTGTTATTCGGCTTATCCACTTCAGGCAATTCAAAAAATATCTTAAATGCTATTGAAGCGGCAAAAGCAAAAGGAATGAAAGTGATTGCGATGACAGGCAAAGACGGCGGAAAAATGGCAGGATTAGCAGATGTTGAAATTCGTGTGCCACATTTCCGTTATGCAGATCGTATTCAAGAAATCCATATCAAAGTTATTCATATTTTAATGATGTTAATTGAGTTTGAAATGGTAAAACAAGCCTAAAGTGCGGTTGATTTCAATCAAGTTTTTAAAATCCCAAATTTTTTTGGGATTTTTTATTAATAGCGCTTGCATAATTATTCATAAAAATGTAATATTTTTTCATCTTATAAAGCATAGAGAAGAAAAATGGCTATTCGTGTTAAAAATCTCAATTTCTTTTACGGTTCATCACAAGCGTTATTCGATATTAACCTTGAAGCTGAAGAGGGCGATACCGTTGTGTTGCTGGGCCCAAGTGGCGCAGGAAAAAGCACATTAATTCGCACATTAAATTTGTTAGAAGTGCCAAAATCTGGCGAATTAAGCATTGCAAACAATGAATTTAATTTATCTAATGCAATGGCAAATCCCAAAGCAATCAGACAATTACGTCAAGATGTAGGAATGGTGTTTCAACAATATAATCTTTGGCCGCACTTAACGGTAATTGAAAACTTAATTGAAGCACCAATGAAAGTGCGTGGTGTGAGTGAAAATGAAGCGAAAACTGATGCAATGGAATTGTTAAAACGCTTACGTTTAGAACAACTTGCCGATCGCTTTCCATTGCATTTATCAGGCGGTCAGCAACAACGTGTTGCAATAGCCCGCGCACTGATGATGAAACCACAAGTTCTGCTATTTGATGAACCAACGGCTGCATTAGATCCAGAAATTACCGCACAAGTTGTAGATATTATTAAAGAATTACAAGAAACTGGCATTACGCAAGTGATTGTGACCCACGAAGTCAATGTGGCGCAAAAAGTGGCGACAAAAGTCGTCTATATGGAACAAGGTAAAATCGTCGAAATAGGATCGGCAGATTGCTTTGAAAATCCAAAAACGGAACAATTTAAACACTATCTTTCACACTAAAAAATAAGGAGCTTACGATGAAAAAAACATTATTAACTGCCATTTTATTGGGATCATCTGTTGCTGCAAGCGCACAAGAGCTTACTTTTGCAACAGAACCTAGCTATCCACCATTTGAAAATACAAATGAAAAAGGCGAAATTATCGGCTTTGATGTTGATGTGGCGAATGCAATTTGTCAAGAAATCCAAGCAACCTGTAAATTCAAGAGCGAAACCTTTGATTCGTTAATTCCAAGTTTAAAAGCAAAACGTTTTGATGCGGCAATTTCCGCTATTGATATTACTGATGCTCGTGCAAAACAAGTGCTATTCTCTGATCCATATTACGACAGCACAGCAAGCTATGTTGCGCTTAAAGGCAAAATGACCTTAGAAAGTGCAAAAAATGTAGGTGTTCAAAATGGAAGCACGCTTCAACAATATACCGTAGCGGAAACCAAGCAATATACTCCAAAATCCTATTCAACTTTACAAAATGCCATTTTAGACTTAAAGAGCGGTCGAATTGACATTATTTTTGGCGATACCGCGGTGCTTTCCGATATGATTTCTAAAGAGCCAGAAATTCAATTTATAGGCGAAAAAGTAACCAATAAAAAATATTTTGGTAACGGGATAGCGATTGCAATGCACAAATCAAACAAAGATTTGGCGGCACAACTAAATAAAGGTTTAGCTGCAATTAAAGCGAATGGCGAATACCAAAAAATCTATGATAAATGGATGACAAAATAATTTATGTTTTCTGACTTTCTTTCTTTAATGTTTACCGCTGCCCTAATGACTTTAGGGCTTGCGGTCTGTTCATTGATCTTAGGCTTATTTTTAAGCCTAATTTTTACCGCACTTGAAGCAAATCGTTTTGTTGGCAAGCCGATGACAATATTTGTGGCATTATTACGTGGCTTACCCGAAATTATTGTTGTATTACTTGTCTATTTTGGTTCTACTGAATTAGTAGAAATGCTAACAGGAGAATACATTGAATTTGGGGCATTTGGCTGTGGTGTGTTTGCGCTTTCTCTTATTTTTGCGGCTTATGCTTCACAAACATTACGCGGCGCAATTCAAGCCATACCAAAAGGACAATGGGAATCAGGTGCAGCGTTAGGTTTAAGCAAAAGCTATACCTTTATTCACATTGTTATGCCACAAGTATGGCGTCACGCTTTACCAGGTTTAAGCAATCAATGGCTTGTATTACTAAAAGACACAGCATTAGTTTCATTAATCGGCGTAGATGATTTGATGCGCCAAGCGGATCTGATTAATGCCAATACACATCAACCCTTTACTTGGTACGGTATTGCTGCTTTAATTTATTTAGCGGTAACATTAATTAGCCAAATTGGTATTCGAAAATTAGAGCTGCGTTTTACTCGTTTTGAAAGGGGCGTGAAATAATGTTTCAAGAATATTTAAGCGTGATCGTACAAGGGATCCCAACAAGTTTGTTGCTGACAGTCGTATCGTTGCTAATTGCCTTCTGTTTGGCATTATTTCTCACCTTTTTGCTTTCAATGGAAAACAAATGGGTAAAAAGAGCAGTTAATTTATACCTTACTTTATTCACTGGCACGCCACTGTTAGTCCAGTTCTTTTTAATTTATGCGGGGCCAGGCCAATTCCAATGGATTATTGACAGCCCATTATGGTTTTTCTTATCCAATGCCTGGTTCTGTGCTGCATTAGCTTTAGCGTTAAACAGTGCAGCCTATTCCACACAATTATTTCATGGTGCAGTGAAAGCTATTCCAAAAGGACAATGGGAAAGTTGTGCCGCATTAGGACTAAACCGCATACAAACGTTGAAAATTTTAATTCCTTACGCTTTAAAACGCGCATTGCCGTCTTACAGTAACGAAATTATTTTGGTATTTAAAGGCACAGCATTAGCATCCACCATTACCATTATGGATATTATGGGTTACGCACGCCAACTTTATGGTACAGAATATGATGCACTGACAATTTACGGCATTACGGGCGGTATCTATTTAATTATCACAGGCATTGCAACATTATTGCTACGTAAACTAGAGAAAAAAGTGTTGGCGTTTGAACGTTTTGAAGTAAGTAAAGCATAAAGTGCGGTAAAATTTTTAGTCATTTTAAATCCCAACCTAGGTTGGGATTTTTTTATTTTGTGATTTTGCCCACTTGTTTTTGATATGAATCAGCGTAGAATTAAAAAATATTTGTTATTACAAATAATAAGGATAAACTTTGTGAACAAACAAACAAACAAACAAACAAACAAACAAACAAACAAACAAACAAACAAACAAACAAACAAACAAACAAACAAACAAACAAACAAACAAACAAACAAACAAACAAACAAACAAACAATATTAGCACTTTCCGCCAGAGGCACAACACCTTTTAAGCTGAGGCGATACATATCTTCTGTGTTGTGTGGATGTCTTTTTTCTGCACTTCATCGCACAAATCCAGTTCATTTTAAAGAAAACATTATTCTTTAGTCTCGCTGTGTTTTTCAACCTTAAAACACGGTTGGGGTTTTCTTTGTCTTTTTTATTGTAAACATAAACGAAAAATCAAATCGAGGTTAGTATGAATCATATTTATAGAATTATTTTTAATCGGGCATCAGGTGTTTTTCAAGTGGTCTCTGAACTTGCTAAAGGAAAAGTAAAATCTGCAAAAACATCCGTAAAATTAACCGCACTTTGTATGGCATTAGTAAGTAGTGTGGCTTTGGCAGGTGAACCTTCATCTATATCTACACCCGCATCTACTGCTGATAATACTCAGAAAGAATTAACAGATTTAAAAGCGAAATATCAAGCCCAACAAACCAAAATAGAAGAACAAGAGAAAAAACTGTCTGTATTAGAAAAATATGTTGGCACAATGCCTTACGAGAAAGTAAAAGATAAAAAAGGTGCGGAAATTAAGAATCCTGAGGATGTCGCTATTGGTGTAGAGGCTAAAGTAAATAGTAGTGGTGGTGTTGCAATTGGCTATAAAACGAATGCTACGAACAATGCTGTGGCTATAGGCAATAGTGCAAGCACTTACTTGGTTGCAGGTTATAGCGTTGCAATTGGCTATGGTTCTGTTGTTGAAAAAACAGGTGGTATTGCTTTAGGGGGATATAATACAAAAGCTAAAGCAGATAATTCAATTTCGATTGGTACATCGAGTATGACTGGTGAACGAGCTGTTCAAGCGGTATCTATTGGGGAAAGTACTAATGCGTTAGGAATATATTCTACTGCACTAGGCACTCGTGCTGGAGCTATAGGCGATGTAACAATGGCACTAGGCTATAATGCTAGAGCGATAGGCGATAGAACAATAGCACTAGGAACCTATGCAAAATCCTACAATTATGCTGGTATCTCCATTGGAGATTTTGCTTTATCTCGTGGAGAAGATACCATTTCTATTGGGAGAAATAGTGAAATTGAAGATGCATCTGATTATTCCATTGCAATGGGTAACGGCGCATACGTTGGTAAAAAACGTTCCCCAGCATCAGGCAGCATTCTTTATGTAGATAAAGAGCGTGATACTCTCGTGGCAAATGGTGGTACTGGCGAAACAGGCAGTCACCGTACTGCAGGAGATGATTATATCGTTACCCATCCAGAGCCAGAAAAACGACAAAAGGGCTCAATTGCTATCGGTTTAGGTGCAAAAGGCTATGGCTTCCAAACCATTGCGATAGGTGGCACTGCAGAGGCATCGGGATCAAATTCTTTGGCTATTGGTATTGGTACTGAATCACGAGGACTCTATTCATCAGCCGTTGGTGATCAGGCTATTGCCTATAAAGATTATTCTTCCGCATTTGGACATTTTTCTACCGCCCGTGCAGAAAAATCGTTAGCTTTAGGGGCAAATACACATATCAACGAAGGCATAAACGGTGGGGTGGCTTTGGGTTCAGATTCATTTAATTATCGAGATCTTGCTACTATCGGCTATGACATTAGTGAGCAAGCAACAAAATTTGAAATAAATGGAAATCAAGTCAAAACAATGTTGTTGGGCGAAGCGGGTGAAAAATACAAAACATTGCAAGCTGAAATTGATCCTCTGAAAAAGGCTTATGAAAAAGAGCTTCAAAATTATGCTGACTTGGCAGAATTACGCAATACTCTTTACGATTTGCCAAAAAAAGAAGCGGAGGTTAAAGGGTTAGAAACCCATATGAAGCAGTTGAAAGATGAAAATAAGCCACAAGCTCAGATTGACAAAGCAACTAAATCTTATGAAACAGCTAAAAATGAATTGGAAAAAATGCAGGAAGAATTGACCGCTCTTAAAACTAAAACAGGTATTCAAACAACAAGCTATGACGAGGCAGCTAAAGTAGAAATTCAAACTAAATTGGATGAAACTAAAACTAAGGCGGATAAAACCAAATTAGACTTAAATAAAAAACAACAAAAGCAAAATAAATTAGTTTCAACTTGGAAAGGTACTGCGGGTTCGGTTTCAGTGGGTAATGAAATAACAGGTATAACCCGCCAAATTACTAGTGTAGCGGCGGGGACTGCAGATACTGATGCGGTGAACGTGGCACAGTTGAAATCTGCAGGCTTACGTTTTGCAGTTAATTCCGACAATCAAGGTTTTGCTGGCACAGATAAAACCCACAACTTCTACAAACACGTAGGCGAAACGCTCTCTATTTTGGGGGAAAGTGGCGTTGGCTATAAAGCAGATTTGTATAGCAGTCGTAACTTGATTACTTATCACGATGATGAAGGTATTCGCATTGCAATGAAAACTAATCCAGTATTTGACCGTTTAACCTTAGTCAATAAAGATGATCCGAGTAAATCTTTAGAACTTTACGCTAAAACAGGCGATGATGGTAAAGCCCATTTAATTCAGGCAGAAAAAGCACCTGAAGCGAATAATGCAGCCAAAGAAAAACCACAAACTCCGAATAATGGCACAGACGGTAATCACAACACAGCAGGTCAAGACGGTTCGGCAGGTCAAGACGGTGCTAACGGACAAAATGGACAAACTGGTGGCACAGGCTCGACAGGTAATGCAGGTTCTGCTAGTAGCCAAGGGGCTGATGGTACAGCAGGACACAATGGTTCGGCGGGTCAAGACGGTGCCAACGGACAAAATGGACAAGCTGGTGGCACAGGCTCGACAGGTAATTCTGGTTCTGCAGGTGGTCAAGGTTCAAATGGTACAGCAGGTCAAGACGGTTCGGCAGGTCAAGACGGTGCCAACGGACAAAATGGACAAGCTGGTGGCACAGGCTTGACAGGTAATGCAGGTTCTGCAGGTAGCCAAGGTTCAAATGGTACAGCAGGTCAAGACGGTGCCAACGGACAAAATGGACAAGCTGGTGGCACAGGCTTGACAGGTAATGCAGGTTCTGCAGGTAGCCAAGGTTCAAATGGTACAGCAGGTCAAGACGGTGCTAATGGACAAAATGGAGCTAACGCTAATCACGGTATAAATGGTAACAATGGTTCAAATGGACTTTCTGCCAATGAAACTGATCTCACTCGTGCAGCAATCAAAGGATTGAATCAAGCGACTGGCGAAATCAATCGACAAATCCGAAAAACCACTCGTGAAAGCCGTGCGGGTATTGCAGCTGCAATGGCAATGGGGCAAATTTACCCAGTGCAAGGAAAACGTTTTACCGTTGGGGCGGCTGCGGGTACTTATCGAGGACAATCTGCTGTTGCAGTTGGAGTTCGTTATACACCTAAACCAAATATGGTAATTAGCCTTTCTGGCTCTGCTGATACCAATAATGGTGTGGGTGCTGCAACTGGGGTAAGTTTTGGGTTTTAGCCTATTGAAATAATCCAAAAATAAATAACGGTGATTGTTTTAAACGATCACCGTTAAATTAAAGTGTTTTATAAAAAAGATTTTTGTATTCTAAAAATTAGAATCCGTAACCCACGCCAACTTTCGCGCCATAATTATTAACTTTGGTATTATCAAAGCTACCTAAGCGATTATATTCAACACCGCCATTTGCATACCAATTACCATCTAATTTATATTTCGCACCTGCTACAACCCCATAGCCGAGCTTAATATCAGAAGAACTTTTAAACTTTTGTTCTGCACGGTTGGTGTATTTAAATTGATTAGCCGCTACACGAGCACCAACATAAGGTTGCACTTTAGAATTTGTATCAAAATCATAAAATACCGAAGTACCTAAACCTTGAATTTTTGTGCCATCAACTTTTCCGTGATGTGTATAATCAGCTGCAACGCGTGTATTTCCTACTTTATATCCAACGGATATACGAGGTTCAATTCTTGTATTGTTACTACCATTTGCTTTGGTTTGAGATAAACCAACATCGCCCTCAGCATAAATATTCGCATTTGCAACAGAAGCAAAGGTAAATGCACCAACAATAATTGCTAATAAAGATTTTTTCATTAGATAATCCTTTTATTTATTGAATAAACTGGGAAAATATATCACAAAAATTATTCCTCTTCATCGACAAAAATTAATTTTCCCTTACATTTTTTACACAAATATTCGATGTTTTCTTTCATTATTTTGTTATGCCGACGAATACTTAGAAAATGGGTTTGGCACGCACAACGATATTCAAAGGTTTTACCTTGCACATTTTTTATATCAAATTGATGGCAAGTGTCTGCGGGAAGCTTAAAAATTTCATTCATTACAAGCTGCCACTCTTTCCCGTGTGGTTTTACGCGACCAAACATTTGATACACAATCAAATGCGCAAGCTCGTGTGGCACGACTTGTCGAATAAATTCATCTGCATTTTCTTGTAATAAAGTGCGGTTAAATTTTATTTGATTTTTTTGCAGATAAGCCACGCCTGCCTTTATACCACGTAAATCATAATTTACCTCAGGCATTGTAAACTTTCGCTTAAAATAAGTTTCTGCAAGCAGCAAAGACTGATTCAATTTACGTTGCACTTGCATTTTTAAATGACGGAATGGAATTAATGATATTGATGTCATAGGTAAAAGCAAAAACCGCTAGATAAGCGGCTTTTATATGGTAGAATGATCAGTGGCTGGTCAGGTGTTGTCATTACCTGACTGGGGGGCAGGTAATGCAATCATCTCGATCAGTTTGTTTTAACACTGATTGGGAGACAAAATTGATGAAAATTATCTTTATAATCGTCATCATATTTATTGTGTTACTGTATAGCTCGCCAGCTTGGTAACACTTATCAGTCAAGGCAGTAAGTAACCTTGTTGCCTTTCCAATATAAGCCTTTCAAACTAAAAATTCAAGTCTATTATTTTAAACCTGCCGCAATACGTAAGAGTGCGGTTACATTTACAAGGATTTATTCAATTTATGTTACACTTGCATTTTTAAGTGACGGAATGGAATTAATGATATTGATGTCATAGGTAAAAGCAAAAACCGCTAGATAAGCGGCTTTTATATGATAGAATAAACAGTGGTTGGTCAGGTACGTTATTGCCTGACTGGCGGGTCAGGCAGTAACTCAATCTCGATCAGCTTTGTTTAACAACTCTGAAAGGAGATAGCCTTATGATAAAAATCATCTTAATGATTATTATCGGGTTCTTGTTGCTGTCCTTTAGCTCCCCAGCTTGGTAGCAACCTAAACCAACTAAGGCAGCAAGTAACCTTGTTGCCTTTCTAATATAAGCCTTTCAAACTAAAAATTCAAGCCTATTATTTTAAACCTGCTGCAACACGTAATTCTGCTGCACGATCTACTTTTTCCCAAGGGAATTGCTCACGACCGAAATGACCATAAGCTGCCGTTTCACGATAGATTGGTTGAATTAAATCTAACATTTTAATTAAGCCATAAGGACGTAAATCAAAGAATTCACGAACTAATGACACTAATAATTCATTTGCAACTTTTCCAGTTCCAAAGGTTTCGACCATGATAGATGTTGGTTCAGCCACACCAATCGCATAAGAAAGTTGGATTTCACAACGATCTGCTAAACCAGCTGCCACAATATTTTTTGCAACATAGCGTGCTGCATAAGCCGCAGAACGATCTACTTTAGAGGGATCTTTTCCTGAGAATGCACCACCACCGTGACGAGCGGCACCACCGTAAGTATCTACGATAATTTTACGACCAGTTAAACCACAATCGCCCATTGGTCCACCAATAACAAAACGGCCAGTCGGGTTAATGAAGAATTTTGTTTCTTTAGAAAGCCATTCACTTGGTAATACAGGTTTGATAATTTCTTCCATCACACCTTCGTGTAAGTCTTTTTGACTAACTTCTTCAGAATGTTGAGTAGAAAGCACAACCGCATCCACACCAACAATTTTATTATCTTCATATTTTAACGTTACTTGGCTTTTCGCATCTGGGCGTAACCATGCTAATTTACCGCTTTTACGCACTTCAGCTTGTTTTTCCATTAAGCGATGTGCATAAGTAATTGCTGCTGGCATTAATACATCCGTTTCATTGGTGGCATAACCAAACATAATACCTTGGTCGCCTGCACCTTGATCTAATGGATTTTCACGATCAACACCTTGATTAATATCTACAGATTGTTTACCAATCGCATTAAGCACCGCACAAGAATGGCCATCAAAACCCATTTCAGAATGTTCATAACCAATATCACAAATCACTTTACGGGTTAAATTCTCAATATCAACCCACGCAGAGGTTGTGATTTCCCCACCAACTAATGCCATACCGGTTTTTACGTAGGTCTCACAAGCGACTCGTGCTTTTGGATCTTGTTTTAGGATTTCATCAAGTACCGCATCAGAAATTTGATCGGCAATTTTATCTGGATGCCCTTCAGAGACAGATTCGGATGTAAATAAATAACTAGACATATTTTCTCTCTTATCTTTTAAATTTGGATGTATTGACGTATAGACGGCTATAATACGCATTTTTGCTTAATAAGCAAGCGGTATTATGGGGTAGTTGTGGGAGGAATTGCCAACCAATTACGCAAAATTTGCTCTCCAAAGTCTGACATATAAGATTCTGGATGAAACTGAACGCTATAAATTGGCAAAAATTTATGCTGCATCGACATCACCACACCTTCATCACAAAGTGCTGTGATTTCTAGGCAGCTAGGAAAATCTTCTTCCTGTACTGCCCAAGAATGATATAAACCGATATTAAATTCAGTTGGAAGATCAAAAAACAATGGGGAATTTGACCGCACTTTTAATGTTCGTTTCTGCCCGTGACGGACTTTCTGTAAGTTATACAATGTACCACCAAAAAATTCACATAAGGTTTGATGCCCTAAACACACACCTAAAATAGATTTTTGCTGATAATATTTTTCCAACATGGAAAAAAGTTGTGAATAAGCGCGTGGCACATCAGGCCCCGGCGAAATCAATATATGACTATATTTTTCCGCTGTATTTTCTTTCAAATCTTCCACGTTTAAAACATCATAAGGCACATTTAATTTCCGAATTAAATCTACCAAGTTAAAAGTAAAAGAATCGTGATTATTAATGATGAGTAATTTCATAACCGCTCGGTATTCGTTATAATCGTGCAATTTTACGCAAAATAACACAAATCACAATGCAACATTTTATTGAACAGGCTAATCATTATGGCAAACAACGCACGCCATTTTTCTTTCTTATTGATTTTGAAAAAGAAAAACCCTTGATTTATCCTCTCGAAAATTCTGCACAACAAGGCATTTATTTTGATATTTTAGGGAAAAGAAATAGCACGATTTCTCCACAACCTATCCCTCTTAATTTTACCAAAAATCCAATGCCTTTCTCGCATTATCAACAAGGTTTTGAACTTGTTCAAAATGAATTACAAAAAGGCAATTCTTATTTATTGAATCTCACTTATCCTACTGAAATTTCAGGCAATATTTCACTTGAACAAATTTTTCATCAAACAAATGCACCTTATAAATTGTGGTTACAAGATCAATTTGTTTGCTTTTCGCCTGAATGTTTTGTCAATATTCAGGGTAACCGCATTTTTACTTATCCCATGAAAGGGACAATTAATGCCTCTCTGCCCGATGCAGAAAATCAGTTACTCACAAATGAGAAAGAACAACGTGAGCATTACACGATTGTTGATTTAATGCGTAATGATTTATCCATGGTGGCAGAACACATTCAAGTAAAAAAATTTCGTTATATCGATCGCATAAAAACACAAAAAGGCGAAATACTGCAAACCAGTTCTGAAATTTACGGAAAATTGAATGAAAACTGGCAAAATAAAATTGGCGATATTTTAGCGAAACTCTTGCCTGCAGGTTCCATTAGTGGCGCACCAAAAGAAAAAACCACACAAATTATTCAACAAGCAGAAAAACAAAAACGCGGTTATTACACAGGAATTTTTGGCATATTTGATGGTAAAACACTACAAAGTGCGGTGGCAATTCGATTTATTTCTCAAGTAGATGAAAAATTTTATTTTCATAGTGGAGGCGGAATTACCATTCATAGCAATGCGCAAGATGAATATGAAGAATTGTTAGAAAAAGTCTATTTGCCTATTTCAGAAACTTACGCGATATAAAAATCTGTTATACCGTGGGTAAGTGTACCCACGGTTACGCATATTCCCCTTTGGGGTATTTCTAACTACCGCCCCAAAATCGGTTGCATTATGCTTACCCTAGTCAATAACTAACAGGAATACTTTAATGTTCCCTTTATTTGAAACCCTTTGCATTGAAAAGGGGGAAATTAAAAATATCGATTTACACCAAGCGAGATATGAACGTAGTTTGCGTGAATATTATGGCAAAAGTGCGGTAAAAATTTTTAATCTTTTTTCCCTTATTCAACTACCTGAAAATTTACAAAATCGATTAGTTCGCTGCCGTATTGATTACAATGCCGAAACCACACAAATTCAATATTTTGAATACCATCGAAAAATTTACCGCACTTTTCAATCTGTAATTTGTGATGACATCGAATATAGCTTGAAATATTCTGATCGCAGTTTAATTAATACATTATTTGATCAACGAGGCACTTATGATGAAATTATGATTATCAAAAATGGAAAAGTGACAGATTGTTCAATTGGTAATTTAATTTTCCGTCAAGGAAAAAAATGGTACACATCAGACACGCCATTGCTTTTAGGCACACAACGAGAAAAATTATTACAAGAGGGGAAAATTCAAGAACGTACAATATTCCTAGAAGATATTGGCAATTTCGATGAAATTAAAATCATTAATGCAATGAATGGCTTATAAAAAATAAGCCAACTGATTTAGTCGGCTCTAATTATTCTATTATTTTTCAGCGTTTTTCAATAATTCTGCGTGCGCTTTTTTCTGTTCTTTCATTTTCGTACTCGCTTCACGGCGTTGCTTAGAAAGTTCAGCATTGCGAATTGTATAATCATCAACACGACCTTCATAATCTTCACGCATACTTTCAATAATGCCACGCACCTCGTCAATAGTCATATTATCACGAATATATTGATTTAAATTATCCAACAACAATATGCGTTTTTGGTTATCGCGAATCTTACGATTATTGTCTTCCATATCTCGTTTAATTCTATTTTTTAAACGATACATACGCACGTATTCCAACACATCTTGAAAAGATTGTTTATTCACAATTTCCATCACAACTCCCTTTAAAATAAATAAAATGACTGTGCCGTAATTTAGCTTTTTTTTAATCAATCGTCAAAATTTACCCTCTATTTTATGAATGATAGAAAGAATTTTTTTGATTTCATTAAAAAGCATTGATTATCGATTTTTGTAGTGATAAAAAAGACACCATTATTTTCATAAAAAGCAAGGAAATACAATGTCACAAGTCTTTAATTTTAGCGCAGGCCCTGCGATGATTTTCCCAGAAGTGTTGCAAAAAGCACAAAATGAACTTACAAACTGGCTCAATCAAGGTGTTTCTGTAATGGAAGTCAGCCATCGTGGAAAGTATTTTATGGAACTCGTTACCCAAGCGGAAAAAGATCTACGTGAGGTTTACAATATTCCTGATAACTATCGTGTACTTTTCTTACAAGGTGGCGCTCGTGGTCAATTTGCAGCGATTCCGATGAACTTAATCGGTAAAAAAGGCAAAGCCCTTTATTTAAACAGTGGGCATTGGTCAGCTACAGCGGCAAAAGAAGCAAGAAATTTTGCAGAAATTGACGAAATCACTATTGTAGAAAATGGCGAGCAAACTCGAATTACCGATCTTGATTTTAGCCATATCGCTGATCAATATGACTACGTTCATTATTGCCCGAATGAAACCATCAGTGGTGTAGAGATTTTTGATATACCAAATGTGGGCGATACCGTATTGGTCGCGGATATGTCTTCAAATATTCTTTCACGTCAAATCGATATCAGTAAATTTGGTGTAATTTATGCAGGGGCGCAAAAAAATCTTGGCCCTGCGGGCATTACATTAGTTATTATTCGTGAGGATTTAATCGGTAATGCACGTAAAGAAACCCCATCCATTTGGAATTATGCAACTCAACGTGATGCAGATTCAATGATCAACACCCCCCCAACTTTTGCTTGGTATTTATGTTCCCTCGTCTTTAAACATCTTAAAGAAATAGGTGGCTTAGAAGTAATCACAAAACGTAATGTGCTAAAAGCGCAAACTCTTTATGATTATATTGATTCGAGCAAACTTTACCGTAATGTGGTAGCAAAAGAAAACCGCTCAACAATGAATGTCACTTTCATCACTGGCAATCCTGAATTAGATGCAAAATTTGTCGCAGAATCCACTGCTGCAGGCTTACAAGCCTTGAAAGGACACAAAGTTTTAGGTGGAATGCGTGCATCTATTTATAACGCAATGTCGCAAGATGGTGTTGAAGCACTTATTACATTTATGAAAAAATTTGAAGATGAAAATCTTCCTCAATAGTAAAATACATTTTCAATGGGCGTATTCGCTACGCCCAAATTTATTTGAAAATTCATACTAACCCATATCAATATTTACAAATAACACTATGCAGTACATCAACATTGCCAATCGTGGCGTAAAATCCTTGTCCCCTTATCAAGCAGGCAAACCTATTGAAGAATTAGAACGAGAACTTGGCATTTCCAATATCGTTAAACTTGCCTCAAACGAAAACCCATTTGGTTTTCCAGAAAGTGCAAAAAAAGCAATTTTTGAACAATTAGATAAACTAACTCGTTATCCTGATGCCAATGGCTTTGAACTAAAACAAACTATCGCAAGAAAATTTGGTGTTCAACCAAATCAAATTACGCTTGGAAATGGCTCAAATGATTTATTAGAACTTTTTGCTCACACTTTCGCAGCAGAAAGCGATGAAATCATGTATTCACAATATGCCTTTATTGTTTATCCTTTAGTGACTAAAGCAATAAATGCCGTTGCAAAAGAAATTCCAGCTAAAAATTGGGGGCATAATTTACAAGGATTTTTGACCGCACTTTCTGATAAAACAAAGCTCGTTTACATTGCTAATCCCAATAATCCAACGGGTAATTTTTTAACGTCGCAAGAAATTGAAAATTTTTTAGCAAAAGTCCCCGAAAATGTAATCGTGGTATTAGATGAAGCCTACACGGAATTTACCAAAGCTGAAGAACGAGTAAACTCTTTCAGTTTATTAAAAAAATATTCAAATTTAATTATTTCACGCTCTCTTTCTAAAGCCTATGGCTTGGCAGGTTTACGCATTGGTTATGCCGTATCTAATCCTGAAATCGCGGATTTATTAAATCGAGTTAGACAACCATTTAACTGTAATTCTTTGGCATTAACCGCTGCTGTTGCGGTAATGAATGATGATGAATTTGTTGAAAAAGTCGCTGAAAATAATCGAATAGAAATGCGACGTTATGAAGACTTTTGTCAAAAAAATCAATTGGATTATATTCCCTCCAAAGGAAATTTTATAACCATTGATTTCAAACAACCTGCCGCACCAATTTATGATGCGTTGTTACGAGAAGGCGTAATTGTTCGCCCAATTACTGGTTATGGTATGCCAAATCATTTACGCATAAGTATTGGTTTACCTGAAGAAAACGATAAATTTTTCACCGCACTTTCTAAAGTATTAAAGTTTGCTTAATCTATTATTCAATAATGAAAAGTAAATTTATTATATAAAAAACCCGCTTATTGCGGGTTTTATTTTTCTAAATGTGATTAAACGTGTTTTGCTGCCACTTCAGCTAATAAAGTTTGCAATTCGCCTGCTTGATACATTTCTAAAATAATATCACAACCACCAATTAATTCGCCATCAACCCATAATTGTGGGAAAGTTGGCCAATTTGCATATGTTGGTAACTCAGCACGAATATCTGGATGTTGCAAAATATCTACATAACCAAAAGGCACTTTGCAATTCATTAATGCCTCAGATGCACGAGCAGAAAAACCACAAGATGGCAATTTTGGCGAACCTTTCATATAAATAAGAATGGGGTTTTCACTAATTTGCTTTTTGATTTTGTCTAAGGTTTCCATAATGTTTCCTATAAATAAACGAGGTAAGCATTCTATCACAAGTTAAAACTTGATTGAAATGCTTGGTTTTATATTCGTTTAAAACAAAAGGCCTAAACCGAAGTTTAAGCCTTTTCCTGTATTTAATCTTTCGTTAAACGAATACTAAAATTATTTAGTACCGTTTACCGCGATTTCTACACGACGGTCTGGAGCAAGACAAGCGATAAGTGCTTTACGACCTTTAACTTGGTCACAAGTTGCGCCAGTTACTGGGTTTGCTTCACCGTAACCAGTTGCAGAGATTGCGTCTGCTGCAACACCTTTAGCAACAAAGTAGTTAGCTACTGAATCTGCACGTTCTTGAGAAAGTTTTACGTTGAACGCGTCAGAACCAATACGGTCAGTGTAACCAGCAACAGCTACTTTTGCACTTTTAACTTGTGAAATTTCGCCATAGACGCTGTCTAATGTTGCTTGTGCTTGAGGTTTTAAGTTTGCTTTACCAAATGCAAAAGTTACATCAGAATTTAAGCTGAAAGTTTTGCTTACCATTTCAGGTGCTGCAACAACTGGAGCAGGAACTGAACCTTGTCCAAAACGATAAGAAAAACCAACATTAATAGAACCAATCCATGGATTGTAATCTACAGAACTGTTGCTAGTTTTTTGAGTGCGATATTTACCAACACGAGTTAGCCATTGGTATTCTAAACGGATTGCTAATTCTGGTAACACTGCATATTCCGCTCCCACTGCAAATAAACCAGAGGTACGCAAGCTATGACGACTTTTATTGTAGTCACGAGTACCGTTTGCAACTTCATAAAATTTATAATCAGAACGTACTAAAGCAACACCTGCTTTGCCATAAACATCTAGGCTATCTAGCACTTCATAGCTGCCTTTTAAGCTTAAATGTGCACCGTGGTTAGTATGTTTAGCAAGAGTTTTTCTTTCTTGACGAGCTTTTACACGACCAAAATTGTCGTAACCTAATTCAGCAGCTAAACCAAAATCATTTTGATTTAAAATTTGGTATCCACCAAATACACCATAAGTGAAAGTATTGCGTCTGTAACCATAATCACCAGGTAAACCATCAATAATTACTCGATTACGGTTAATACCATCATGAAAAGATCCTTGACCAGCTTTAACGCCAGCGTAGAAAGTATTTTCTTGTGGAGCTGCTTGAGCTACTGAAGCAGCTGCTAAACCAGCAACTACTAATGCGATTGCAGTTTTTTTCATTTTGATGTCCTCTATTTAGTCATCGAATAGTAATAAAAAAATTATTCCCGTTTAGACTGAACTTTTAATCAAAGTTATCTTCTAAACGGTTACTTAACGAGGGTTTGAATTTGCCTCATTGCTACCTTTTGACAAATTCAATTCCTTTGTTTATGTTTTCCCCAAAGGAACGTTCAAAAGTGTGATCATTATCCTATGAATTTTAAAAAGATCAAATTATTTTGAATTATTTGTTTAGTTTTTATCCAAAATAACGCTTTCTTAAACAGATTTTTTTACTTTCTCCCCTCTCTTTCCTGATCGACATTATTCTAGCCTTAGGATATTATCAAAGCCTCCATCTGATATGTTTAAATAGGTCAAATACTATGTTGCCAAGTCTAAATCGCATTCCTCAAATTGAACAATATGTACTTGATTATCTTGACGATCTTCAACGCCAACATTTTGAGGGGGATATTGCGACAAATTATTCGGATAGATTAAGTCTTGCTACGGATAACAGCGTTTACCAACAGCTTCCTCAAGCGATTCTTTTTCCGAAAACTGTAGCTGATATAGTACGTATAACAAAATTGGCAAATTTACCTGAATATCAATCAATCAGCTTTACGCCTCGCGGCGGCGGCACTGGCACCAATGGTCAATCCCTTAATAACAATATAGTAGTGGATCTTTCTCGTCATATGACTGCTATTTTAGAACTCAATGTAAAAGAACGTTGGGTTCGAGTACAAGCAGGCGTAGTAAAAGATCAACTTAATCAATTTTTAAAACCGCATGGTTTATTCTTTTCCCCAGAGTTATCCACCAGCAATCGAGCAACGTTAGGCGGAATGATTAATACCGATGCCTCGGGGCAAGGTTCATTACAATATGGTAAAACCTCTAATCACGTTTTAGCATTACGCGCAGTATTAATAAATGGCGAAATTTTAGATACAAGTGCGGTCAATTCTGTTGATGTTTTAGAAAACATTGATGTGCTTGAATTAAGCGATAGTAGCAAAAAGCTCCACCAAACAATCGCACAACACTGCAAAGAAAAAAGAGCGGCTATCATTAAAGATTTGCCACAACTTAACCGTTTTTTAACGGGATACGATCTGAAAAATGTATTCAATGAAGATGAAAGTGAATTTAATCTAACAAGGATTCTCACTGGCTCTGAAGGTTCTCTCGCATTTATTTGTGAAGCTAAACTCAATCTTCTGCCAATTCCGCAGTATCGCACGCTCATCAATATTAAATATCGTTCTTTTGATGCGGCATTACGCAATGCACCCTTTATGGTGAAAGCCAATGCGCTTTCTGTGGAAACCGTTGATTCCAAAGTCTTAAACCTCGCCAAACAAGATATTATTTGGCACTCTGTGAATGAACTTCTTACAGAAGATGAAAAAGATCCAATTCTCGGTTTAAATATTGTGGAATTTGCCGGTAATAATAAAGAAAAAATAGACCGCCAAGTCACCGCACTTTGTCGCTCACTTGATGAAAAAATTGAACACAATCAAGATCATATTATTGGCTATCAAGTCTGTTCTGATTTACCGTCTATCGAGCGAATTTATGCAATGCGAAAAAAAGCCGTGGGCTTACTGGGTAATGCAAAAGGTGCAGCCAAACCAATTCCTTTCGTGGAAGATACTTGTGTTCCCCCAGAAAATCTTGCGGATTACATCAGTGAATTTCGTGCTTTATTAGATAAACACAATTTACAATATGGAATGTTTGGTCACGTGGATGCAGGCGTGTTGCACGTTCGCCCAGCACTTGATTTATGCGATAAAGAACAAGTGAAATTATTTAAACAAATTTCAGATGAAGTGGCAGAACTTACGATTAAATATGGTGGATTACTCTGGGGAGAACATGGAAAAGGCGTGCGATCCCATTACGGCGAAAAATTCTTTACGCCAGAACTCTGGCACGAACTTCGTTATATAAAAACCTTATTCGATCCAAACAATCGCTTAAATCCGGGCAAAATCTGTACGCCTTTGGATTCCAAAGATAAACTTTATTCTATTCTTTCGCCGATGCGAGCTGATAAGGATCGTCAAATTCCTATCCAAATACGAGATGAATTTAAGGGGGCGATGAACTGCAATGGAAACGGTTTATGTTTCAATTTTGATGAACACAGCATTATGTGCCCATCGATGAAAGTCAGTAAAAACCGTGTATTTTCGCCGAAAGGTCGCGCAGCCATGGTTCGAGAATGGCTTCGATTGATGGCAAATGAAAATGTTTCTCCCGAACAATTAGACTTCCGTAAAACAGAAATAAAACTAACCGCACTTGTGAAAAGACTAAGCAATACGGTTCAAAAATGGCGAGGGGATTATGATTTTTCTCACGAAGTGAAAGCTGCAATGGATACTTGCCTTGCTTGTAAAGCCTGCGCGAGTCAATGCCCGATTAAAATTGATGTGCCAAGTTTCCGTGCGAAATTCTTTCATTTTTATCACAGTCGCTACTTACGACCGGCAAAAGATCACATTGTGGCAAATTTAGAAATCGCTGCGCCTTATATGGCAAAACAGGCAAAATTCTTTAATTATTTTACCAAGCTAAAAATCACGCAAACATTAGTGGAAAAAACGCTAGGCATGACCGATTTGCCCTTGCTTTCTGAACCCAATTTGCAACAACAGCTGGTAGAAATTCATTATCAAGGCAAATCCTTAGAAGAATTGGAATGCCTAAGTGCGGTAGAAAAAAACGATATTTTATTTATTGTGCAAGATCCTTATACATCTTACTATGATGCGAAAGTGGTACGGGATTTTGTTCTGCTTACGCAGAAATTAGGCTTCAAACCAATTCTATTGCCATTTAAACCAAACGGCAAAGCAATGCACATTAAAGGTTTCTTAAAACGCTTTAGCAAAACAGCACAAAACCAAGCCGAGTTTTTAAATCGAATGGCAAAATTAGGCATTCCACTTGTAGGCATTGATCCAGCCATCGTGCTGTCTTATCGAGATGAATACAAGGAAGCACTACAAGAAAAACGGGGCGATTTTCACGTTCTCACTGCACACGAATGGTTAAAGCAAAGATTACAAAATGCGGGTTTGCAAGAGAAGTTAAAAAACATCGCCAAAACTGACCGCACTTTAAGTTGGTATTTATTCCCTCATTGTACGGAATCTACTTTTATGCCAAATAGTCCAAAAGAATGGCAAGAAATTTTTGGAAGATTTGGACAACAACTGAATGTAGAAAAAGTAGGATGTTGCGGTATGGCTGGTGTATTTGGACACGAAGTGCAAAATCAAAAAATGAGCCGAGAAATCTACGATGTATCGTGGCATAAAAAACTGAATGGAAAAAATCCGCACTTTTGTTTAGCAACTGGTTATTCTTGCCGCAGTCAAGTAAAACGTTATGAACATGTGGTGTTAAAGCATCCTGTGCAGGCGTTATTAGAAATATTGGAATAAAAGAGAACTTATGCCACAATAACATCAAAACTTGATACTACTAAGGAGGAAATATGTCTAGACATCTTTCACCACCAACCAATCAAGAACTCATTAATGAGCTAATAAAGTTGGGCAATCATATTGAAAGTACCAGAATCACAGGCGAAACACGTGAAGAGCGTTTAAAAAAATTTATGGAAATTTACAATTATGGCAAATGTAATAAAGATTCCAGCAAAAGTTTCTCTACATAAATTGTTTAGAGAAATTAGTCGAGAACTAGGTTTTAGTGATGAAGACATCGATAATTACGCAATGGATGTTTTTGAATTACTTGATAAATGGGAACAACAAGGGTTTGTTGAAGTTTACGAAAATTATAGTGATCGCAAAGTTGGTCGTTTAAAACGTTCTGATCTGGGTAAATACGCTATCCCTTGGTATTTAGAACTTTATCACGCTAGAATTTCAGAAAAGAATGACCCTTTAATCGTATTAAGAAAAGATAATGAGGATCAACGAGGAGAATATAGTTTTTCTGTCAGATTTTTAATCACGCACGATAAAATGTTTGGCTCATTAAATGAAAAAAATAATGAAGCAATCTTGAAAAAAATCAAAATGACCGTCGATACATTAATTAAAAAAGGCAATTATTAATGAAGTAAGTCTAATAATTTACCTTTATTTTTTATAAAGATAAAAATGCTCTGGAAAAAAACTTTTACCCTCGAAAATTTAAATCAACTCTGTTCCAACACTGCAGTTAGCCATCTTGGCATTGAAATTTCTGCTTTTGGCGAGGATTGGATTGAAGCGACAATGCCTGTGGATCATCGTACTATGCAGCCGTTTGGTGTGTTGCATGGCGGGGTTTCGGTTGCTTTAGCTGAAACAATTGGTTCCCTTGCGGGTTCGCTTTGTTTAGAAGAAGGCAAAACTGCAGTTGGATTGGATATTAACGCCAATCATCTTCGCCCTGTTAGTTCAGGTAAAGTAACCGCAAGAGCCACGCCAATTAATTTGGGCAGAAATATCCAAGTTTGGCAAATTGACATCCGCACAGAAGAGAATAAACTTTGTTGTGTTTCTAGATTAACCCTTTCCGTAATAAATTTATGACAAAACCAGCAAAAATCGGCGTATTACTTGCCAATCTAGGTACGCCAGATAGCCCGACACCGAAGTCAATTAGCCGTTATTTATGGCAATTTTTAACGGATCCTCGCGTGGTCGATTTACCCCGTTGCAAATGGTATCCACTGCTCAAAGCCATTATTTTGCCATTACGTTCAAAACGTATCGCAAAAAATTATCAAGCAATTTGGACAGAACAAGGATCGCCTTTACTTGCCATTTCACGACAACAAAAAGACGCATTACAAACCTATTTAGATAAGCAAAATATCGATATCCAAGTAGAAATTGCCATGACATACGGCAATCCATCAATGCAAAGTGCGGTGAAAAATTTGCTTAAAAATCAAGTTGAGCGAATTATTGTTTTGCCTCTTTATCCGCAATACTCTAGCTCAACTACGGGCGCAGTATTTGATGCTTTCGCTAACGCTCTTAAAGAAGAACGAGGATTAGTGCCTTTTGATTTCATCCATTCTTATCATGTTAATGAAAATTACATTAATGCCTTAGCAGATTCCATAAAAGTGCGGTTAAAACCCGATGAGTTTTTGCTATTTTCTTATCACGGTATTCCTCTGCGTTATGAAAAAATGGGCGATTATTATCGTGAACATTGTAAACAAACGACTATTGCAGTTGTTAATAAGCTAGGCTTAACAGAAACCCAATGGGGAATGACGTTTCAATCTCGCTTTGGACGTGAAGAATGGCTACAGCCTTATACCGATAAATTTTTAGAATCTGCTGCAACACAGAACATTCAAAAAATTGCTGCTGTTTGCCCGGGTTTCTCTGTAGATTGTTTAGAAACCATTGAAGAAATTGACAAAGAAAATCGAGAAAATTTCCTAAACAATGGCGGACAATCTTATCAATATATTCCTGCACTTAATGTAGAGCATGCACATATTGAAATGATGGGAAAATTGATCCTAGAAAAACTTGCTTAATAATAGAAATGGTAAAACGTTTCTAAAATCTTCCGCACTTTGCTAAAATCAGCCATTATTTTTTTCACAAGGATAAAACATGGCTGATTTTCCTTTTATCGTTGAGATCAACGAACAAAACCTTACTGAAATACTGCAACAATCCTTAGAAAAACCACTTGTCATCAATTTTTACGCGCCAACGCATAAAGAATCGGCGGATTTTTTGGTGCTACTTGAGCAAGTTGCAGAACAATATCAAGGACAATTTATTCTTGGAAAAGTAAATTGTGAAAAAGAGCGAATGATTGCCGCACAATTCCGCATCCAAGCATTGCCAACTACCTATTTGTTTAAAGAAGCACAGGCATTAGATGCATTTCCAAGCGTGCTTGATAAATCTTCATTAATCCAACGATTAAGCATTATTTTACCTAAAGAGGAAGATTTAAAATTCCAACAAGCATTAGATTTCTTGCAAGTAGAAAATTACGAAGCTGCATTGCCATTATTGAAAGATGCGTGGGAACTTTCAGATAAGAAAAATAGTGATGTTGCTCTACTCTACGCTGAAACCTATATTGCAATGAAAAAAACGGAGCCAGCACAAGAAATTTTAAATCAAATTCCATTGCAAGATCGTGATAGTCGTTGGCACGGATTACAGGCACAAATTGAGCTACAAATTCAAGCTTCAGATACGCCTGAAATCCAACAATTACAAGCTGATTATGCCAAAAATCCAACGCCTGAAATTGCAATAAAACTTGCCGTACAACTTCATCAAGCTGGACGAAATGAAGAAGCATTAACACTACTTTTCGGTATTTTAAAAACCGACTTAGGTGCACAAAATGGCGAAGTGAAACAACAATTTTTATCTATTTTAAGCGCAATGGGCAATGCTGATCCGCTGACAAATAAATTTCGTCGATTACTTTATTCGCTGCTTTATTAAGCAAAAAGTTTATAATCAGTAAAATGCAACTTATTGCATTATATTATTACTTAACTACAAACAAGGATTCTTTATGTCAGATACCAAACACGCAAAACTTTTAATTTTAGGCTCAGGCCCTGCTGGTTATACGGCAGCCATTTATGCAGCACGTGCAAACTTAAAACCAGTATTGGTAACGGGTTTACAACAAGGTGGCCAGCTTACCACTACAGATGAAATTGAGAACTGGCCAGGCGATTTTGAGATGACTACAGGTTCAGGTTTAATGCAACGAATGTTGCAACATGCAGAAAAATTTGAAACAGAAATCGTCTTCGATCATATCAATCGCGTAGATTTATCCTCTCGTCCATTCAAACTTTTTGGCGATGTGCAAAATTTCACTTGTGATGCGTTAATTATCGCAACAGGTGCCTCTGCACGCTATATTGGCTTACCTTCAGAAGAAAACTACAAAGGTCGTGGTGTTTCCGCTTGTGCAACCTGTGATGGTTTCTTTTATCGTAATAAACCAGTCGGTGTGATTGGTGGAGGAAATACTGCGGTGGAAGAAGCGCTTTACTTAGCCAATATTGCAAGTACAGTGCATTTAATCCACCGTCGCGATAGCTTCCGTGCGGAAAAAATCCTTATCGACCGTTTATACAAAAAAGTAGAAGAAGGAAAAATCGTTCTGCATACTGACCGCACTTTAGATGAAGTATTGGGCGATAACATGGGCGTAACCGGATTACGTTTAGCCAACACAAAAACTGGGGAGAAAGAAGAACTCAAATTAGATGGCTTATTCGTAGCGATTGGTCACTCGCCAAATACGGAAATTTTCCAAGGGCAACTAGAATTAAATAATGGCTATATCGTTGTAAAATCTGGTCTTGAAGGCAATGCAACTGCCACCTCAGTGGAAGGCGTGTTCGCAGCAGGCGATGTAATGGATCATAATTATCGCCAAGCCATTACTTCCGCGGGAACTGGTTGTATGGCAGCCTTGGATGCAGAACGCTACTTAGATGCTCAAGAAGCATAAATTTTCTAGCTAATTCCCCTCTTTTAAAAGAGGGGGAACTTTTTCTATATCTCGATAAACCTATGAATAAAGTTCGTCAAAAATATTTACAACAATGGCTTCGCGCACAACAAGAACCTATCAAAAAATTAATGCGTGCAAACATTGCTCTCGCTACGCTTTCTGCACTCATTTTAGTCGCGCAAACTTATTTTCTTGCGACTTTGCTCGATAAACTGATTATGCAAAATGTGCCTCGTGATGAACTTATTCCTTATTTTCTCGGGCTAATTATCGGCTTCGGCTTGAGAGCCATTATTTTATGGGTAAGAGAAAAAATTGGCTTCCGAAGCGGACAATTATTACGCAACCATATTCGTCAAAAAATTCTGGATAAAATCCATCTTGTCGGTCCTGCGACAATCAATCAAAAACCAGCTGGAAGTTGGGCAAGCATTATGTTAGAACAAGTAGAAAACTTACATAATTTCTATGCCCGTTTTCTGCCTCAACAAAGCCTTTCAGCCATTGTTCCAGTGGTTATTTTCATTGCTGTATTTCCGTTGAACTGGGCTGCAGGCTTAATCTTAATGATTACCGCACCGCTTGTTCCTCTGTTTATGATCATTGTCGGTATTGCTGCGGCTGACAACAGCCAAAAAAATATGGATACCCTTTCTCGCCTAAGTGCCCAATTTTTAGATCGCTTACGCGGCTTAGAAACCTTGCGTCTTTTTAACCGCACTTCTGAACAAACTGAGCATATTGAAAACGCCACTGAAGATTTTCGTGAGACCACAATGGATGTGTTAAAACTCGCTTTTCTCTCTTCTGCTGTATTGGAATTTTTTACCTCTATTTCCATTGCACTGATGGCGGTCTATTTTGGTTTTAGCTACTTAGGTCAAATTGAATTTGGCACCTATAATGCACCGCTTACACTTTTCACAGGTTTCTTTTGTTTAATTCTTGCGCCTGAATTTTATCAACCCTTGCGTGATCTCGGCACTTATTACCACGACCGCGCAGCGGGTATTGGGGCAGCAGATGCCATTGTTGATTTCTTAGAAGAAGATTTTTTAACTGTTCATCAAAATGAAAAAACAATTTCTTTAGAAAGTGCGGTTGAAATTTCTGCCGAAAATTTAGTGGTGCTTTCGACACAAGGTTCAGCCTTAACCAAGCCGTTAAACTTCCAAATTACAGCAAATCACAATGTTGCGCTTGTAGGACAAAGTGGTGCAGGTAAAACTTCATTAATAAATGCGATTTTGGGCTTTTTACCTTATAAAGGCTCGCTCAAAATTAATGGTCAAGAACTTCGCGAAAGCAATCTAGCTGACTGGCGAAAACATATTGCGTGGGTAGGACAAAATCCATTGTTATTACAAGGTACAATTAAAGAAAACTTACTACTTGGCAATATTCAAGCCAACGATGAAGAAATTAATCAAGCGTTAATGCGTTCTCAAGCGAAAGAATTTACCGATAAACTTGGACTTCATCACGAAATCAAAGATGGTGGATTAGGCATTTCTGTGGGACAAGCGCAACGTCTTGCCATTGCTCGTGCCTTGTTACGCAAAGGCGATTTGCTTCTACTTGATGAGCCAACCGCAAGCTTAGATGCGCAATCAGAAAATCTTGTTTTGCACGCATTGAATGAAGCAAGCCAGCATCAAACTACACTGATGATTACACACCGAATTGAAGATTTGAAACAATGTGATCAAATTTTTGTGATGCAACGAGGAGAAATAGTACAGCAAGGTAAATTTGCCGAATTACAACATCAAGGTTTCTTTGCTGAACTGCTCGCTCAACGACAACAGGATATCCAATAATGCGTACATTACTTCCGTTTATACGTTTATTTAAATTCGCCAAATTTCCGCTTATTTTAGGCTTGGTGCTGATGATTTTAGGATTGGGATCCAGCATGGGGTTGCTTACCGTTTCAGGCTGGTTTTTAGCTGCTACAGCCATTGCAGGACTAGGAACGCTATTTAACTTTTTCTACCCCTCAGCCAGTGTGCGAGGTTTAGCTATCGGACGAACCGTCATGCGCTATTTTGAAAAAATAGTGACGCATGATGCAACATTCCGCATTTTGTCCAAATTACGCGTACAAGTTTTTGAAAAAATTATTCCTTTAAGTCCAGCAGTGTTAAATCGTTATCGTAACAGCGATTTGTTAAATCGTTTAGTGTCCGATGTGGATACACTTGATAGCCTCTATTTACGTTTACTTGCGCCATTTTTCACTGCTGCATTTGTGACTATTGCTATAACGATTGGACTTAGTTTTATCAATATTCCACTTGCACTGGGTTTAGGTTTATTTTTGTTAATTTTATTAATAATTATCCCAACTGTTTTCTATCGACTAGGCCAGCAATTTGGCGAACGCTTAATCCAAGCACGCGCGACCTATCGAACCCAATTTTTAGAATTTATCCAAGCACAAGCTGAGCTTTTATTATTTAATGCAGAAGATAAATTAAAAGAGAAAATGTCAGCCACAGAAAAAACATGGCAGGAAGATCAAGCCAAAGAAGCAAAATTAAGCGGATTTTCTACCGCACTTGTTCTCTTTCTTAATGGTTTGTTGATTTCTGGAATGCTATGGTTTGCAAGTAACGCCGATTTTGGCACAGATGAATATCGCACGGCTTATATTGCACTTTTCACTTTTGCTGCACTTGCCGCCTTTGAGATAATCATGCCATTGGGTGCAGCATTTTTACACATAGGTCAAGTTATTGCGGCAGCAGAGCGAGTGACCGAAATCATTGAGCAAAAACCGCTTGTCGAGTTTAATGGTAACGAGGAATTTGAAACAAAAGTGCGGTTAATTTCAGCAAATAATTTAAGTTTTTCCTATCCCGAACAAGAAACGCTTGTATTAAAAAATCTTACATTAGATTTAGAACAGGGCAAAAAAATTGCTATTTTAGGCAAAACTGGAAGTGGGAAATCTTCACTTCTTCAACTTTTAGTACGCAATTATGATGCAAATCAAGGCGAGCTTTTATTGGCAGAAAAACCAATTTCCGCCTATTCAGAAGAAACATTACGCCGCCAAATTTGTTTTTTAACTCAACGTGTTCACGTATTCAGCGATACACTTCGTCAAAATTTACAATTTGCAAGTGCGAATAAAATTTCTGATGAAAAAATGATTGAAGTGCTACATCAAGTTGGCTTAAGCAAATTACTTGAGCAAGAAGGAAAAGGTTTAAATCTTTGGCTGGGAGATGGAGGTCGTCCACTTTCTGGCGGAGAACAACGCCGTTTAGGTTTAGCCCGTATTTTACTCAATAATGCGCCAATTTTGTTGTTAGATGAACCAACAGAAGGTTTAGATCGCGAAACTGAACGTCAAATTTTACGTTTAATTCTGCAACATGCTGAAAATAAAACCCTAATTATGGTTACTCATCGTCTCAGTTCAATTGAACAATTCGATAAAATTTGTGTAATTGATAACGGAAGATTAATCGAAGAGGGCGATTACGAAAGCTTAATCACAAAACAAAATGGTTTCTTTAAAAGATTGATTGAGCGAGTATAAGAAAAGGAAGTTGGGCGGAAACTTTCCCAGCTTCTTCTCGGCACACAGTAATTCCGACTTTGGCTGCTTTCTTCCGAACCTGACCGAGTAAACCAGACACCGTTGCGAGAGACCGAGAAAGTTTCCATTGATATCGCAAATGCGATTGCTCGCTATTATGCAGAATTTATTGCCCTATTGCAAAGACTAATTCAAAAGTACGGTGAATTTGGCGAGAATTTAAGCCACATTTTCAGGATTTTTATGAAATGAACTACCTCCAATACTACCCGACCGATGTGATTAATGGCGAAGGCACAAGATGCACACTTTTCGTCAGTGGATGTACGCATGCTTGCAAAGGTTGCTATAACCAAAAAAGTTGGTCATTTTCAGCAGGTGTATTATTTGATGAAGCAATGGAACAACAAATCATCAATGATTTAAGAGACACACGCATTAAACGCCAAGGGCTGACGCTTTCAGGTGGCGATCCACTTCATCCTCTCAACGTAGAAACATTATTGCCCTTTGTGCAACGCGTAAAACGAGAATGCCCTGATAAAGACATCTGGGTTTGGACGGGTTATAAACTAGATGAATTAGACGAACAACAACGTGCTATGTTGCCTTATATTGATGTGTTAATTGATGGGAAGTTTATCCAAGAACAGGCAGACCCAAGTTTAGTTTGGCGAGGTTCCGCAAATCAAATTATTCATTGATTTAAGTTATAAAACACTGAAAAAAACCACCGCACTTTTTAGTCAAAAGTATTGAGCGATAAAAAATCTGCAACTGAATTCTCAATTGCAGATTTTTTTATTGATTTCCAGTTACTTATTTAGCAAGCGATCCGTAATCGTGCCTGCCACCATGGCACCGTTTACGTTAAGTGCGGTACGTCCCATATCGATGAGCGGTTCGATGGAAATGAGTAAACCGATTAATTCCAGTGGTAAACCTAACGTAGATAGCACGACGATAGCGGCGAATGTGGCTCCGCCACCTACGCCTGCGATGCCGAATGAAGAAATGGCGACCACGAAAATTAAGGTTAGAATGTAGCTGAAGCTAAAAGGGTCAATGCCGACCATTGGGGCGACCATTACAGCAAGCATCGCTGGATAAATGCCGCCACAGCCGTTTTGTCCGATAGTGGCACCGAATGTGGCAGCAAAGTTGGCGATGACATTGTTGTTACCTAATTTTGCGGTTTGAGTTTCAATATTTAACGGAATTGTCGCCGCACTTGAGCGAGATGTAAACGCAAAACTTAAGGTTGGCAACACTTTTTTGTAGTAATCCACAGGATTGACTTTAACGAAGAACAATAAAATGCCGTGAACCACAAACATTAAGGCAATAGCAGCATAAGAAGCCACAATAAAATTGCCCAAATTGACAATATCCTCCCATTTTGAGGTGGCAGCCATTTTAATCATCAACGCAAACACGCCGTAAGGGGTTAAGCGAATCACAAAACGCACCAAACGCATCACTAATTTGTTTAAAGTTTCTACACCTTGTGCAATTCGTTCGCCAAGTGCTTGATCTTCTTTGCCTAAACTCAAAGCCGCCACGCCAAGTAATGCTGAGAAAATTACGACACTAATAATGGACGTTGGGTTGGCACCCGTGAGATCAGCAAAAGGATTTTTCGGAATAAAGGACACCAACATCGCAGGCACAGTTAAATTAGACACTTGCCCTGCTTTATCTAACACTTTGCCTTGAGCCGCTAATTCACGATCGCTCACGATTAATCCTGCCGCCGACACATCAAATAAATGCACCATCGCAATCCCAATTGCAGCGGAAATGGCGGTGGTAATCAGCAAGGTGGATAACACGCCAACGCTGACTTTGCCCAATGATCTGGTTTGATTGATACGAGCGATAGCAGATAAAATCGACACGAACACCAACGGCATCACGATCATCTGCAATAAACGAACATAACCGTTACCGACCACATTGATCCAATCTAAAGTTTTGTCTAACAAAGGTTTTTCAAAAGCGGATTGCAATACCGCACCAAAAAGCAAACCGAGCAATAAACCGATAAATACCGTTTGCCCTAATTTTTCGGTTTTGCGATATAGCTGTGCTAACAGCAATAAAAAAGCAATAAATATCGCCAAATTGACTAATAACATAAAAAATCTCCAAAACTGATTAAAGTGTTTGGAGACTATCAACTTCAGCAAAAATAACAAGTTTTCTTTCGTTATATTTTATACGTTTTGGTAATTAAAATGCAGCTGCAGTGGCTAGCACGCCTGAATAAACTAAATAGCCGCCGAAAAATAAGAAAATTGCCCCTGCAAGATTATCAATATAACGGCTGTATTTGCTGTAAAAAGATTTAGCAAGTGATCGAGAAAATAGCAATGAAATGAAATGAAATGAAATAATATAAAAAAGTGCGGCTAAAAATTCATTTAAAATTTCAACCGCACTTTTCAATAAAATCAAATTATTCTTCTAAAACAACTTTACCGATATAGCCTAAATTACGATGGCGTTGCGCGTAATCGATACCATACCCCACCACAAATTCATCAGGAATTTCAAAACCAACCCATTCAACAGGCACTTCCACTTCGCGGCGAGAAGGTTTATCAAGTAACGTACAAATTGTAAGGCTCGCAGGCTCACGTAAATTCAAAATATCACGCACTTTTTCCAAGGTATAACCCGTATCAATAATATCTTCCACAATTAAAACGTGTTTACCTTTTATATCGCCGTCCAAATCTTTGGTAATACGAACGTCGTGATTCGTGGTCATACCTGTGCCATAACTTGAAGTTGTCATAAATTCAATTTCCACAGGTAAATTTATCTGACGAACGATATCCGCCATAAACATAAAGGAACCACGTAAAAGCCCTACGACAACAAGGCTATCGATCTGTTTTTCTTGATAAAATTTTGTAATTTGAGCACCTAATTCAGCAATACGCGCATGAACATCATTCTCTGAGATTAAAACATCTACGTGGTGTTTTTTCATTGTGTTTCCTTATGAAATGATAGGGGATAAAATCGTTTGCTATTTTACAAAAAAAAGGCTGAAGTTTAAACCTTCAGCCTTTGTATTCCTGCCCTACATTAGCCCACGAGTTTGTTATATCCCGCTACACCACGTTTTTAATTAGTTGTAGGGTGGGCGTAAGCCCACGCGTTTGTTTGGTTATATCCTGCGTGGGCTTACGCCCACCCTACAAATCTTTTTTATATATCTCCATGTGGGCTTACGCCCGACCAACAAACTGAAAAACTTCCTTTGGCGAATAAAAAATCAAAAAATAAAAAAGACTGAAGTTTAAACCTTCAGCCTTTTTGAACCCTAACGAATTTACTTTCTACTCTACCTGTTGGAGCAACCTGCAATCGCTTAACAGATGTGTGTATAGTAACAGATATTTATTCATTGTAAATAAGAATTATTCTCAATTTTAAAAATATTCTTAATTTCCTGAAATTTTCATTTTATCTAACAAAATAGAACCCGTTTGAATGTTAGAACGATGCTCTATATCATCGGCTACAGCAACCATATTTTTCAGCATATCTTGTAGTTGCCCTGCAATGGTAATTTCAGCCACTGGATACTGAATTTCGCCATTTTCTACCCAAAAACCTGATGCACCACGGGAATAATCGCCTGTAACGATATTGACACCTTGTCCCATCACATCTGTTACTAACAATCCCGTTCCCATTTGATGTAAAAGTGCGGTCAATCCTCCCGTTAAATTTGGCTTAACAAGCCAGTTGTGAATGCCTCCAGCATGCCCTGTACTTGGCATACCAAGTTTTTTACCACTGTAACTTGTCACTAAATAAGTTTGTAATATCCCGCCTTCGACAATTTCACGATCTTGCGTACGAACACCTTCACTATCAAAAGGCGTTGAAGCCAAACGACGTAATAAATGTGGTCTCTCACTGATATTGAACCAATCTGGTAAGACCTGTTTGCCTAAATGATCGAGCAAGAAACTCGATTTTCTATATAAACTGCCACCACTTATTGCAGCGGCAAAGTGAGAAATAAGACCAGTGGCAACATCATTTAAGAAAATAACAGGTACTTCTCGTGTACTCAATTTTTGAGGATTTAAACGAGAAACGACTTTCTTTGCACAATTTTCGCCAACCCAAATTGGCGATTGGAGTTTATCGAATTCACGAGAAATTGTATATTCGTAATCATTTTCTAAGGTATCTTCTACGCCACCAATAACCGAACAAGATAAAGAATAACGGCTTGATAAATAACTTTGCAACATACCGTGACTATTACCATACACTTTCACGCCTGTATGTGAATTAAAACTTGCTCCGTTGCTATTTACGATGCGTTTATCCGCTTGCAAAGCAGCTTGTTCTGCTTGAAGTGCCAATTCCGTCGCTTTATCAACATCTATATCAGCAGAATGATAAAGCTCTAAATCAGGCGCATCAAAAGCCATTAGATCTTTATCAGCCAACCCTGTGCAATCATCAGGCGAGGTGTATTTTGCAATAGCAAGTGCGGCTTCCACTGCATTTTTAATTGCGCTTTCGCTTAAATCGGAAGTCGAGGCATTGCCTTTTTGTTGCCCCATATAAACAGAAATCCCTAATGCTCCATCATTAGTAAATTCTACATTTTCAATTTCTTGCAAACGAGCAGATACGGATAAACCGCTCACTTTTGTGACCGCAACTTCTGCACTTGCGCCAGCTTTCGTTGCTAACGCCACTGCAAAACTGACGGCTTGACGTAATTCTTGTTCTTGTGCTTTTAAAAGTGCGGTTGAATTTTCGGCTGTTTTCATTATTTTTTCCTATTAAAAATTTTCAACATTTTATCTTATTTTTAAAGTTTATGGTAAAATGTGCGCCAATTTTTATAAAGGATAAAAAATGGCAAAACGTAAGAAAAAAGAAGTTTTCGATTGGGAAGATGAAGATCAAGAAGAAATTATTTGGGTGAGTAAAAGCGAAATCAAACGCGATGCGGAAGATTTAAAACAACTTGGCGAAAAGATTGTCAATCTCACGAAAAACAATCTGGCTAAAATCCCACTTGATGAATCCTTACTTGATGCCATTGAACTTGCACAGCGTTTACAAAAAGAAGCTCGCCGCCGTCAATTACAATATATTGGTAAATTATTGCGTGGAATTGATGTTGAGCCCATTCGTGAAGCCTTAGATAAAATTGAAAATAAGCATAATCAACAACAAGCTATGCTGCACAAAATCGAAAAAGTGCAGGATGAATTGGTGGAAAAAGGCGATGTGGCTTTAACTAATTTATTAAATGATTATCCTAATGGCGATCGCCAGCAACTACGCAATCTGATTCGTTCTGCACAAAAAGAACTGGAACAAAATAAACCATCAAAAGCCTCTCGAGAAATTTATCAAATGCTCAAGGTATTAATGTTGGAAGATTAAAAACATTGAAATTTTCATCCGCACTTTGTGGATAAGTGATTGAAATAAAATGAATATTCGTTGGAATGTAATTTTGGGCGTTATCGCACTTTGTGCTTTGGCGTGGTTTTATTCCTTAAATCAGGAAACCACAGATTTATCTGAACTTGTGAAAAAGCCAGATAGTCCTGATTATGTGGGTTATAAAATGGAAACAACGGTTTTTTCCCCTGAGGGTAAAAAACAATATTTGGCTTTATCCGATAAAATTGAACATTATACAGTCAATGAACAAACCCTTTTTACTGCGCCTTTAGTTTATTTATATCCCACAACATCAAATGAAAAGGAACAAAATTCCAATCAAAATGTAGATTTTTTTAGCACACAAAACTGGAAATTAAGCGCAAATCAAGCAAGATTGACAAAAGAGCAAATATTGTATTTAGAGGGTAATGTCGTCGCTCAAAGTTTAACATCAGATTCTCGTTTGCAACGCATTGAAACAGAATCAGCGATCGTCAATTTAAAAACACAGGATATGACTTCCGAAACACAGGTTAAAATTAAGGGTAAAAATTTTAGTTCTACAGGATTAAAATTAGTCGGAAATTTACGCCAACAAGTGGCGACATTAAAGGAACAGGTAAAAACATATTATGAAGTTAGTAAGCAATAAAATTCTTTTTCTTGCAACGATGGTATTAGCATCAAGCTCAGCTTTTGCATTGAAAGATGACGTTAATCAGCCGATAAATATCGTTTCGGATAATCAATCCTTAGATATGGAAAAAAGTGTAGTGACATTCACAGATAATGTAGTAATTACACAGGGATCTATCATCATTAAAGCAAATAAAGTTGTTATCACTCGTCCCGCTGAAAAATCAGGGAAAAAAGAAACTGTAGAAGCATTCGGTACGCCAGTCACATTCCATCAACAATTAGATAATGGCACTCCAGTAGATGGAAAAGCAAATAAAGTTCATTATGATCTTGGCAGCGAATTTTTAACATTAACTAACAATGCCGAATTAAAGCAGCTTGATAGTAAAATTAATGGCAGTGTTATTACCTATGATGTGAAGAAACAACAACTTAAAGCTAATGGTAATGGAAAATCACGGGTAACAACAGTTCTTATTCCATCTCAATTACAACAAGCTAAAGGGAAGTAATCTATGTCAATTTTGACTGCAGAGAATTTAGCTAAAAGCTACAAAAGTCGTAAAGTTGTTTCGGATGTCAGTTTAACCGTAAATTCTAATGAAATTGTCGGTTTGCTCGGGCCAAACGGTGCAGGTAAAACAACCACGTTCTATATGGTCGTTGGGCTTGTTCGCCAAGATCAAGGCAAAATTGTTATTGATGGCGAAGACATTAGTTTGCTCCCAATGCATAATCGTGCGCAACGTGGCATTGGTTATTTACCGCAAGAAGCCTCGATTTTTCGCCGTTTGACTGTGTATGAAAATTTGATGGCGGTATTGGAAATCCGTAAAGATTTAACGCCACAACAACGTCGCGAAAAAGCAGATGAATTAATTGAAGAATTTAACATTAGTCATATTCGAGATAATTTAGGACAAGCCTTATCAGGCGGCGAACGTCGCCGTGTAGAAATCGCACGTGCCTTAGCGGCAAACCCAAAATTTATTCTATTAGACGAGCCTTTTGCTGGTGTAGATCCTATTTCTGTGAGCGATATTAAGAAAATTATTACTGATTTGCGCAATCGTGGATTAGGTGTATTAATTACTGACCATAATGTCCGTGAAACCCTTGATGTTTGCGAACGCGCTTATATTGTTGGCGCAGGTAAAATTATCGCAACAGGCACACCAGAACAAGTAATGAACGATAAACAGGTTAAACATGTTTATCTAGGAGAGCAATTTAAATTATGAAAATAACTGAACTATTAAGCTCTGAGAATATTCGTCAGGGCGTTAGTTTTTCTAGCAAAAAACGATTATTTGAATCTATTTCACATTTTGTGGTGGAACAAGTTCTTGCAGAACAAGGCGAACAAGCCTGTTTTGAATGTCTTTTTGAACGTGAAAAATTAGGGAATTCTGGTTTAGGGAATGGGATTGCAATGCCAAAAGCAAAAATCCCCGTAACAGTATCAGATAAAGCAATCGCAGTGTTTATGCAACTAGATAATCCGATTGATTACGGTGCTTTTGATGGTAAACCTGTGGATTTAATCTTTGCCTTACTAATTCCTGAAAATCAATGTGAAACCTACATTCCAGTTTTAGCATCATTAATAGAAAAACTAACTGATAAAAATGTGTTAAAACAATTACGTTCAGCCAAAAGTGCAGATGAAATTTGGCAAGTTTTTGAAATTATCAATCAATCGGAAACAACACTTGAAGAAGTGAAAGAATAATTATAGTGGGGAAATTTATGGAAATTATCATTATTAGTGGGCGTTCTGGCGCAGGAAAATCTGTAGCCTTACGAGCATTAGAAGATACAGGATATTACTGTGTTGATAATATTCCTTTAGATTTACTTCCTCAATTGACTGATATTCTGTCTCAATCTCAATCTTCGGTCGCCATTAGTCTTGATATTCGTAATATTCCAAACTCCGCTAATTCTCTTGAGCAAACACTCTCAACATTACAAAAGCGTCATCAAATTAAAATCATTTTCTTAGAGGCAGATCGAGCTACCCTGATTCGCCGATATAGCGATTCACGCCGTTTACACCCGCTTTCATTAAAAGATTTATCTCTTGAAGCCGCAATAGATGAAGAATATCGCTATCTTGAGCCATTAATTCAACACGCAAATCTTATTCTTGATACCACCCATCTTTCTACGCATACTCTTGCAGAACGATTACGCGAATTTTTACGCGGTAATAGTGAAAAAGAATTAAAAATTATTGTTGAATCTTTTGGCTTTAAATATGGAATTCCTTTAGACGCTGATTATGTTTTCGATGTACGATTTTTGCCTAACCCTCATTGGGATCCAACATTACGCCCAATGACTGGATTAGAAGCCCCTGTCGCAGAATTTCTAAATAGTCATACAGAAGTCAATGAATTTATTTATCTCACTCGCAATTACATTGATACTTGGTTGCCGATGTTAGAAAAAAATAATCGTAGCTATTTGACGATTGCCATTGGATGTACTGGGGGAAAACATCGCTCCGTTTATATTGCCCAACAATTAGGCGAATATTTTCAAGCCAAAGGAAAAACGGTACAAATTCAACATAAATCCTTAGAACGGAACAAAAAAATATAAAAAGTGCGGTCATAGAAATATTATTTTTATTGACCGCACTTTTTTACACGCTCACTGGCTTTACAATCTCACTAGGATAACAGCCTAAAATCTTTAAGTAATTACTATAATTTTGTAGTTCTTCCAAAGCCTGTTTCGTATCTGGATGATGGATATTTGCTTCAATTTCTAGATAAAACATTTCTTCCCAAGGCTTACCGTAAATCGGTCGAGATTCCAATTTTGTCATATTGATTTGATGCTTTTTAAACACCAATAAAGCATCCACTAATGCGCCAGCTTGCTGTGAAGTTGTCATTAATAATAAAGTCTTTGTGGGTATCTGTGATGAAACTTCACGAGGTTCTTTTGCCACCACAATAAAACGCGTAATATTGTTCTCTTGATTAGCAATATTAGTTTTTAATACGCTAAGTCCATATAATTTACCACCATCTTCATTCCCTAATGCTGCAATATTAGGTTTATTCAAACTTGCGACTAATTGCATTGCGTGTGAACTGCTTTCGCAATATTCAATATGCACACGATCAAGACTATGAATAAATTGACTACATTGTTGAATCACTTGCGGATGACTATATAAAGTATCGATTTCACTTAATTCAGTCGTACCATTTACCAAAACACAATGCTGAATTGGATAAGCCAACTCCCCCACTAATGATAAATCAGTATGCTGAAGTAAATCATAAACTTCATTAATTGCACCCGATGTTGTATTTTCTAAAGGCAATACACCAAAGTCAGCTTCTCCAGTCTGAACTTTTTCAAATACTTGCTCAAAAGACTGACATCCTAATTCTACAAATTGTTTTTGATAACGAGCAGCATAATTACGTGCAGCTAAATTAGAATAAGAACCACGTTTACCTAAAAAAGCGATATGTAAATTTTGATTACGTTGTTCATTAAGTTTATTCTGCAAGTAGACTTGCTGGGTCAATACCGAATCTTCAATGATTTTTTGGAAAATTGAAGTGATATATTGTGCTTCAAGCTGATAATTTTCATTTTCTGCAAATTGCACTAGTTCTTGTAAAAGTTGCTGCTCACGCACGACATCACGTAAAGCCTTCTGCGTCACTTCTTTGCTTCTTACTACATCAAACGCCAAACGATGACGCTCCGAAAGTAGCTTTAACAAACTACGATCTATTTGCGTAATTTGTTGGCGAATGTCAGATAATTCTAATGCCATAATGCTTCCTTATAAAAAATCCCACGAAATTGACCGCACTTTTAGTACATTCGCCATTTAAGCACGAGATGAAATAAAAAAGCTATACTTCCCACCAGAAATATAGCTTTTTCAACAATAAAACAATTAAATAAGCACTTGCGCTGGGGAAATATACCCTTGTGGCACTTGCTCTTTATCTTCAAAGGTTACAAATTCCCACGCTTCTTGATTTGCTAAAACAGCACGGAGTAACTTGTTATTTAAACCGTGACCAGACTTATAAGCTTTAAAATCGCCAATAATGTTATAACCAGCCATATAAAGATCGCCAATTGCGTCTAACATTTTATGACGAACAAGTTCATCTTTAAAGCGTAAGCCATCTTCATTTAAGATTCTATAATCATCAAGAACAATCGCATTATCAAGGCTACCACCTAATGCTAAACCTTGAGATTGAAGATATTCTATATCTTTCATAAAGCCAAAAGTTCTTGCTCGGCTAATTTGATGAACAAATGCTTGGGCGGAAAAATTCATTTCATAGTTACGTACATCTTTGCCAATAGCAGGATGGTCAAAATCAATAGTGAAATCTAAACGAAAACCATTGTAAGGTTTAAATTCAGCCCATTTATCGCCATCTTCAACTCGTACATATTCTTTAATGCGAATAAATTTTTTCGCTGCATTTTGTTCTTCAATTCCCGCATCTAACAACAAATAGATAAACGGACTCGCACTGCCATCCATAATTGGAATTTCAGGTGCATCAACCTCGATAATAATATTATCAATACCAAGCCCTGCCAAAGCTGCATTTAAATGCTCAACGGTAGAAATGCGAACACCTTGATCATTAATTAGTGCTGTACAGAGCATTGTATCACGCACTGAATTAGGATCGGCAGGGAATGCCACCGCAGGGTTTAAATCTGTACGATAATAAACAACACCTGTGTTTGGCATAGCTGGGCGTAAGGTTAATGTCACTTTTTTACCGCTATGTAAGCCAACGCCTGTTACTTTAATACTTTGTTTTAATGTTCTTTGTTTAATCATTCTACTACCTTCATTTACTAGGTATTTTCTGAAACTTATTAGTTTTCTTCACGCTGTGCAGGATTAAAGAAATTATTTTTCTTAAATGCTTCCAAACGATCTGTAATCGGTTTATCTAACGGTCGTTGATATTCTTCTGATGCAGACCTTGACACTTCAACAGATTCACGACGATGAAGTTCAGGAACAATGTTTACACGCCCTTCGCCTTCAATATTCTGCGTAGAAAACCCTTGACGAACAACTTGAATTGGCTCATTTCCTGCAATTTCCCCTAGACCAGTTGCCACAATAGTTACACGAATTTCATCGCTCATCTCAGGCACTAAACTCGTACCAACAACAACTGTCGCCTCTTCAGAAGCAAAGCTACCTATTGTCTCACCTATAATGTTAAATTCATCAAAAACTAAATCCATTCCAGCAGTAATATTAACTAAAATTCCTTGAGCGTTAGAAAGATCGATTTTTTCTAGAAGATCATTGCGTACTGCAAGACGAGCTGCTTCTTCTGCTCTACCCGCACCGGGTTCTCCCACAGCTGAACCAAAACCAATCATAGCTTGCCCTTGAACTGACATTACCGTTCTTACATCAGCGAAGTCCACGTTAATTAAACCAGGAGAGGTAATCATATCTGAAATTCCCATTACAGAATTACGCAATACGTCGTTTGCAGCAGCAAAAGCATCAATTAATTTAGCATTTTTAGGGAGAACTTTTTGAATTTGTTGATTCGGAATAATAATCATTGAATCAACATATTGGGATAAATCTTTAATACCAAGCTCTGCAAATTGCATACGTTTTTTGCCTTCAAAAGCAAAAGGTTTAGTCACTACTGCAACAGTTAAAATACCCAGTTCTTTAGCAATTTTAGCAACAATAGGTGCCGCACCCGTACCTGTGCCGCCGCCCATACCTGCTGCAATAAAGACCATATCTGCGCCTTCAAGCATTTTACGGATTTCATCCTGATCATCTTCAGCTGCTTTACGACCAATATTCGGATTTGCCCCAGCACCTAAACCTTTAGTTGTTTCTCCACCGATTTGTACAGTCTGTTGAACTTGGCTTTTACGCAATGCTTGAGCATCAGTATTGACGGCATAAAATACTATGCGACCGTGTTCTTCTGATGTTAATGAACTTTCGCCAACAAAGGTTCCGCCCATTTCTTGTTTTACCATATTCATTACCATATGGTTTACGGCATTACCACCGCCACCGCCTACACCTACGACTTTGATCAGTGCGCCGGATTCGTTAAAATTGTCGTACTCAGGGTACTCTGGGTATAGCATTGATGTTCTCCGTTACTGCCAGATAAGCTGACTAAATATATAAAATATAAATTCCCTTTATTGTAGATGAAAAATTAAAATAATCAAAATTCTGACCGCACTTTATCCATAATTTTTTTAATTCCATTCAAAATTTGTTTTAGTATTCCGTCATCAGATTCATCATTTCCTGAAATTAAATCATCGTCACTATTACTGTGATTATATTGCAATAATCCCACCACCGTTGAATATTGTGGACGATTCACATAATCAGTCAAACCAGTAATATTTAATGGGCTTGCTATACGTACTTGGCAATGGAAAACATTTGAAGCGCATTCTTTAAGATCTTCAATCTGCGCTCCACCACCAGTCATAACCACACCCGCAATTAATTCAAATTTAATATGTTTTGCTTCTAATTCAGCTTTTAACTTATCTAATTCATCTTTTACCACACCTAAAAGCTCCGTATAACGAGCCGATGTAATTAAAGATAAATCACTTTTTGTTAATGAACGAGGCGCACGGCCGCCAATACTTGCTACCTCAATTTTTTTATCTCCGTGCAAACGTGCTGGGTAAAATGCACTCGCATAGTTCACTTTAATGCGTTCTGCTTCTGCTCGCGAAATTGTACAAGCGTGCGCAATATCATTCGTCACAATATTACCAGCGTAAGGAATTACCTTGCTAAAACGTAATGCGCCATTAGTGTAAACCATCACGTTCATTGTGCCTGCACCAAAATCAATTAGACACACACCGAGATCTTTTTCATCCTCAGTTAGCACAGAATGTGTCGCTGCGAAACCAGAAAAAACGACTTTATCTACTTGTAAACCACAACGTTCAACGGCTTTTTTTAAGTTATTTTGCCAATCTTGATGACAAGCGATCAAATGTACTTGTGCTTTTAAACGCACGCCTTGTAATCCTAATGGATTTTTAATATTCAGCTGACGATCAACAGCATATTCTTGTGGAATAACATGCAATAAAGACAATCCCTCTGGTAATTTTATTGAACTTGCTGTATGAAGTGCCGAATCGATTTCTTCTTGTGTTACTTCACTTTCTGCTATCGGAACAAAACCACTTTCATTAAGGCTTTGAATATGCTCTCCAGTAATGGCTAAAGTCACACTCATAATCTGACAATCAGCCATAGATTCTGCCGCTTCAATAGCACGTTGAATCGATCCCACCACAGCATCAAGATCAGTGATACTGCCACGATCAATCCCTTTAGAAGGACAACTGCCTACACCAAGCACATTCACTACACCATCAGGAAATACTTCTCCAACCACAGCGACCACTTTTGAGGTGCCAACCTCTAAACCTACTATTGTTTTTGCTTCCACACCTTTAACCATTTTCACACCCAGTTATTTTTATCTATCAACCATACCTACAGCGGCACCTGTCGTATATCTTAAATCTATATAATCTATTTTTTTGTTTTCTGGCACATCAATTTGCGGATAAATTGTGACAAATCGCTCAAGTTTTGATTTCCAATCGCCACGACCTAATTTTAGCACAATATCATTATCAAGCTGGACCTGCCACGCACCGCGATCATCAATATTAATTCCCTTTGCCATTATATTATTTGATTTTAAATTAATATAAATTTGATTCCACGTCTCAATTACCTTCAAACTCTGATAATCAGGCCCGCCCAAATAGGGCAAATTTTTTGCCGTTAAACGTACAGAGGGAAGCTGAAAAACAATACCATCAAGGGTAACAAATTGATTTTGGTTCCAAAACGCAACGGGTTGATATTCCGATACCCAAATACTTAAACGATTTGGCCACATTTTTCTTACTATTGCACCTTTAACCCAAGGTAAAGCCTCAATTTGAGCTTGAATCGGTGCCACATCTTGCCCCCAAAATCCTTTTAATTCGCCCATTTTTAATAGGCTTTCTTTAATATCATTATCGGTAGTAAAGGTATTTTGTCCAACAAGTGCAAATGCGCTAATCGGTTTATCATCCATTTTTTCTAAAATGCTTTGCCAATTAAAATAAACACCAAGTAAAAAAAAGACGCCAAGCAACACCGCAAAAGCCCGAATATGAAAATAATATTTAGGCTTTTGTTCTCCAAAACGAATATTCTGTGGCGTTTTTCTTTTCAGAATGTTCATTACACACTTAGCTCCAAGATTTTCACAACAAGCTGTTCAAAAGAAATACCTACTGTCGCTGCAGATTTTGGGAATAAACTATGGCTAGTCATTCCTGGATTAGTATTAACCTCAACCAAACGGAAATTGCCTTTTGCATCACACATTACATCAATACGACTCCAACCTCGACATCCCACTGCATCATAAGCACGTTTTACTAATATAGCTAACGCTTGCTCACGTTCAGGCGTTAAACCTGCTGGGCAGAAATATTGCGTATTATCAGAAATATACTTCGCTTCATAATCATAAAATTCGCCCTCTGGAACAATACGAATTTCGGGTAATACTTGATTATCAAGCACAGGCACAGTTAATTCATCGCCAGCTAACCATTCTTCAATTAGAATGGTATTATCAAATTTAAGCGCATATTCCACCGCACTTTTTAACTCTTCTACCGCTTTTACTTTCGTTAAGCCAACGCTAGAGCCTTCTAAAGAGGGTTTAACCATTAATGGTAAACCTAATTTTTCCACAACAGCCTGAGGGTCTAATTCAGAAAAACTTTCTCGGGTAACCACTTCCATATCAGCAACAGGTAAACCAAAAGCTTTCCACAACATTTTTGTACGCATTTTATCCATGGTCAATGCTGAAGCCATCACGCCACAACCAGTGTAAGGTAAACCAATTTGCTCTAATAAACCTTGCATTGTGCCATCTTCTCCACCACGACCGTGCAAAATATTAAATGCTCGATTAAAGCCATCCTTTTTAAGATTTGCAACATTATATTCTTTAGGATCAATAGGATGTGCATTATAGCCTTGCTTTAATAATGCTTCTAATACCGCTTTACCTGAATTGAGGGAAACTTCACGTTCAGCAGATGTGCCGCCCAATAACACCGCAATTTTTTCTTGTTTTAAGTTCATTTTTTATCCTATTTTTCTTCTTATGATGATATTTTTCTAATGCTAAGATTTTCAATCAATCCATCTGGCATTAATTCTTCCAACATTCAGCCAAGCCACGAGAAATTTTACTTACACTGCCCGCACCTTGTGCCAAAATTAAATCGCCATCTTGAATAATTTGATCAAGAACGTCGCCTAATTGTGATGTGTCAGAAACCAAGATTGGATCGATTTTTCCTAAATTTCTAATTGAACGACAAAGTGATTTACTATCAGCTCCAACAATTGGTGCTTCTCCCGCTGCGTACACATCAAGCATAATTAATGCGTCCACTTGCGAAAGCACTTGTACAAAATCATCAAATAAATCACGAGTACGAGAATAACGATGCGGTTGGAAAATCATCACAATTCGTTTATCTCCCCAGCCTTCTCGTGCGGCTTTAATCGTTACACCGACTTCTGTTGGATGATGACCATAATCATCAACTAAACGCACCTTACCATTTGGGCGAATAAATTCGCCTAGCTGATCAAAACGACGACCTGCACCTTGGAAATCGGCAAGGGCTTCTAAAATTGCCTCGTTAGCAATCCCCTCTTCTTTTGCGACAGCTAACGCTGCCGTTGCATTTAACGCATTATGTTTTCCAGGAACATTGAGCAATACATTAATACGTTCATTATCTGGGCAAATCACAGTGTAGTGACCTTGAAAACCCGTTTGTTCATAATCTTCAATACGATAATCTGCCTGTTCACTGAAACCGTATGTAATCACTTGGCGACCAACTTTGGGAATAAGTTCCATTAAAACAGGATCATCAGCGCACATAACAGCTAAACCATAAAATGGTAAATTGTGTAGGAACTTCACATAGGTAGCTTTCATTTTTTCGAAATCGCCTTCGTAAGTATCCATATGGTCTGGTTCCATATTAGTTACAACAGATACCATTGGTTGTAAATGCAAAAATGACGCATCACTTTCATCCGCTTCAGCAATTAAATAACGACTTGCCCCTAAATGTGCATTTTTACCCGCCGATTTCACTAAACCGCCATTAACAAAAGTCGGATCAAGTTTAGCTTGCGTATAAATCATTGAAATCATTGCTGTTGTTGTCGTTTTTCCGTGTGTTCCTGCAACAGCAATACCGTGACGAAAACGCATAATCTCCGCCAACATTTGTGCACGTTGAATCACTGGAATGCGTTTTTGTTTCGATGCAACTAATTCAGGGTTATCATCTTTTATCGCACTAGACACAACAACAACACTTGCGCCTTCAATATGTTCTTCTGCGTGACCAATGTAGATTTTTGCCCCAGCTTGAGCTAAACGTTGAGTGACTACACCATCGGCAATATCTGAACCTGAAATTTGATAACCTTCATTTAATAAAATTTCTGCAATACCGCTCATTCCCGCGCCACCAATGCCAATAAAATGAATTTGCTGTACACGACGCATTTCAGGGATAATTTTTCTAATTTCTTCGTGGGAATGTTTCATTTATTTTTCCTTTTCTCCCAATAACAAAACTCAACTAAAAGTGCGGTTAAAATTCGCAACGTTTTTTTATTTCTAATATTAGCATTTTGATATAAAAAATACTTATGACTGAGGCTATTTATAAAACGCCACAATCCCTAGTTTGAATATTGTTTAATTGCTTCAGCTACACGTTGTGCCGCATTAGGCATCGACATTGTTTTCGCTTTCAATGCCATCTGCAATAAATTTTCACGAGTAAAATTTTTTAAATAATTCACTAGAATTTCAGGCGTTAAATCTGCCTGTTCTATAATTTTCGCCGCACCAACATCTGATAAATATTTCGCATTTAAATATTGTTGGCGATCTTTATGTTGGAATGGTACAAAAATTGCTGCAGCTCCCACTGCCGCAATTTCACATACGGTTAATGCACCAGAACGGCAAATAACCACATCAGCCCAAGCATAAGCCTCTGCCATATCATCAATAAATTCTGTGATCTTAACTTGTTCTAAATTCTCGCCATAAAGTTGTCTGACTTCTTCTACTGCACCTTTACCTACTTGATGACGAACCTCTAATTTATCTGCAATCTGGGCTACTACCTTAGGTAAAGTATGATTAAGCACTCTCGCCCCTTGGCTACCACCAACCACTAAGACACGTAATTTTTCCTCACGATCGGAGAAACGAATATCAGGATTTGGCATCTCAAATAAATCTTCTCGGACGGGGTTTCCTACCACTTCAGCATTAGAAAAAGCGGTTGGAAATGCCTGCAATACACAGCTTGCAATTTTACCTAATAATTTATTCGTTAAACCCGCTATCGCATTTTGTTCATGTAAAATTATTGGTACACCACAAAGTTTTGCCGCAACGCCAGCGGGGCCAGAAACATAGCCCCCCATACCAAGTACAGCGTCAGGCTTTTCTTCTTGAATAATTTTTTTTGCCTGCAACACCGCACGAAAAATAGCAAAAGGCGCATTAAATAAAGCCTTTATACCCTTACCACGCAAGCCAGAAATTTGAATAAATCGAATAGGAATATCATATTTTGGTACAAGCTGAGCCTCCATTCTATCTTTCGTGCCTAACCAGCAAATATCCCATTCTTGTTTTTGTAAAGTTTGAGCAACTGCAATAGCAGGAAAAACATGACCACCAGTACCACCCGCCATCACTAATAATTTTTTCTTTTTCATCTTTTCTATCTCTAATCATCACGCAAGCGTGCTTGACCTATACGAAATAAACGATTTTCGTGATCAATTCGCAATAAAATACCAATGGTGGCGGACATAATGATAATACTCGAACCACCATAACTCACGAGTGGAAAGGTTAAACCTTTAGTTGGTAACATTCCAAGCGCCATACCTAAATTAACAAAGCCTTGAAAGAAAATCCAAAAACCAATACCTAATGCAAAAAAACCTCGAAAACGTTGTTCTAACATTAAGGATTCTCGTCCAATTTTCATTGCACGAAAAATTAATAAACCTAATAAAAGAATAACAATAAATATACCGATAAATCCAAATTCTTCGCCGATAATCGCCATAATGAAATCGGTATGTGCTTCAGGCAGATAATCTAATTTTTGAATTGAATTACCTAATCCTTCTCCAGTAATTTCTCCTCGACCAAACGCCATAAGAGAATTTGTTAGTTGAAATCCCGTACCATAAGGATCTTTAAAGGGCTCTAAAAAACCTGTAAATCGCTTGAGGCGATAAGAAGCTGTCAATACAAGCCAAACGAATAAAATGCCTCCTAGAGCGATTAATCCTACGAACTGTAAAATTTTTGCCCCCACGATAAAAAGCATTCCTGACATAATAATAAATAGCACGACTGTACTACCTAAATCAGGTTGTAATAAAAGAAAACAACCTAATACAAGCATAACAATAAGCGGTTTAAAAATACTAAGATGTCGTGACCGCACTTCATCATAACGACGAGTAAAATAGCTTGCTAAAAAGCAAGTGAGTGCCAATTTTGCAAATTCTGCAGGTTGAAAGTTTAAGATCCCCAATGAAATCCAACGTTTTGCACCATTAACCGATGTACCAATAAAAGGAACAAGCAATAATAATATGACGGAAAATAAGAAAATTTTAGCGTGCCATTTTTCCCATTGCGAAGAAGAAATATGTAATGAAATATAACAAGTTAGCAAAGAAAGTAGCACATAAATAGCATCGCGTTTTGCAAAGTAAAAAGGATCATTAAACAATCGAGAGCTATAAGGAATAGATGCAGATGTTACTGCAATTAAACCAATTAAAAGCAAAATAACAAATAACCAAAATAGTGCGCGATCATACAACAAACCTTGAGGTGTGATGCGTGTCCATTCATCGTAATTTTTTTTGATATTTTGTAAAAATTCCATCTTATTTCGTGAGTGACTAAATTAGGTTAAACATTGAGCTAAACGCGTAAATTCTTCGCCGCGCTTTTCAAAAGAAGTAAACTGATCGAGACTTGCACAAGCAGGCGACAATAATACCATATCTCCGCTTTGCAATGTTGGACGTAAAAACGCGATGGCTTGTTCCATTGTTTCAAACAAATAGCTTTGTGATGAAAGTTTTGCAAGCTGCGCACCATCTCGACCAAAACAATAACAAATAATGTGTGGTTGATTAATTAATGCAGCCAATTCTGAAAAATCAGCCCCTTTTCCATCTCCACCTAACAACAAATGCAATTTACCCTCAACATAAAGCCCAGCCAATGCGGCAACAGTGCTGCCTACATTTGTCGCTTTAGAATCATTAATCCAACGAATGCCATTGGCTTGATGCGCTAATTGGAAACGATGATCTAATCCTTTAAAATGACGAAGTGCGGTACGAATTGCATCTAAATTAATACCGACAGCTTGTGCCAATGCTGTTGCTGCCAAAATGTTCATATAATTATGGCGACCCACCAATGTAGCTTCTTCACAAGGTAAAATCACTTCATCTTTTGCCATTAAGTATTGCTTGCCGTTTTCCGTTTTTAGCCAATAATCCGCACCATTTTCTGCAAAAGAAACAATTTGTTCCGCTTGATTTTCGCCTTCCCCAAAAGTCAGCCTATCTTCATTATTCAACACACCTACTTTAGCATTATGATAAATGCGTAATTTTGCTTGGCGATAATTTTCTAAATCCACATAGCGATCCATATGATCTTCAGTCACGTTCAAAACAGTTGCAGCCGCAGCTTTTAAGCTGTAAGTTGTTTCAAGTTGAAAACTAGACAGCTCTAGTACATAAAGTTCACAATCTTCATTCAACAATGACAAAGCGGGAATGCCAATATTTCCACCCATGCCAACTTTTACGCCAGCAGCTTTCGCCATTTCATAAACTAAAGTCGTTACAGTACTTTTTCCATTTGAACCTGTAATCCCCACAATTGGCTTCGTCGCCGCACGGCAGAATAATTCAATATCGCCGATTACTTCTACGCCTGCTTGAAGTGCGGTTTGAGTTTCTGGTGTTTTTACCGCAAGCCCCGGGCTAATAACAATCATATCGCTTTCAAGTAACCATTCCTGATTTAAACTACCAGTATGAAGAGGGATATTTTGAGGAAGTTTATCAACACCAGAAGGATTTTTTCGGGTATCAATCACACGAATATTAGCCTGTTGGGATAAGAGATAATCCACACAAGAAAGACCTGTTTTGCCAAGCCCAATGATCGTAATATTTTTGTTTTGATAGGCGTTCATTTTATTTCTTCTTAATTACTATAAGTTTTAAATTTTACTGATGGGAATACCAATTTTTAACGTAAAAAGCTCGCTCTTTCAAAAACTGAAAGAGCGAACCTCACAACATTTATTAACGCAACTTCAAGGTGACTAATCCCATCAATACTAACATTAAGGAAATAATCCAAAACCGAATAATCACTCTTGGTTCTGGCCATCCTTTCAATTCAAAATGATGATGAATCGGTGCCATTCTAAAAATGCGTTGTTTGCGTAACTTATAAGAACCCACTTGCAAAATAACAGAGAGTGCTTCAACAACAAATACGCCACCCATTATCACAAGCAAAAATTCCTGACGAACAAGAATTGCTACGACACCTAGCGCACCACCTAATGCAAGAGAACCCACGTCCCCCATAAAGACTTGAGCTGGATAAGTATTAAACCATAAGAATCCCAAACTCGCACCAACAATGGCTGTACAGAACACCACCACTTCGGAACTGTATTTAATATACGGAATATGCAAGTATTCTGCGAAATTCACGTTACCTGTAGCCCAAGCAATTAAAGCAAACGCACCTGCAACAAGTGCTGTTGGCATAATCGCTAATCCATCTAAACCGTCGGTTAAATTCACTGCATTACCTGTGCCAACAATCACAAAGTAGGACAATACGATATAGAACAAACCTAATTGAGGCATAATATCTTTAAAGAATGGAATCACTAAACGGGTTGCATCTGTGTCGTGACCAAGCCAATAAAGCCAAAGGATTGCCACTAATGCAACCACAGACATCCAGAAATATTTCCAACGAGCAATTAAACCATCTGTATTTTTACGGGTAATTTTACGGAAATCATCCACAAAACCAATTGCGCCATATCCAAATAATACAAATAAGCAAACCCAAATATAAGGATTCGCAAGATTTGCCCATAATAACGTACTTACGCCAATAGAGAATAAAATCATCACACCGCCCATAGTGGGGGTGCCTTTTTTTGCAAAGTGACTTTCAGGACCATCATTTCGCACTTCTTGGCCAAATTTTAAGATCTGTAAACCTTTGATCACTTTAGGGCCAATCCAGAGGGAGATAAAAAGTGCAGTTAATAATGCAAGAATTGCACGGACGGTAATATAAGAAATCGCATTAAAAGCGGTTTCATAACGAACAAGATATTCAGCAAGCCAGACTAACATTTAATTTTATCCTTTAATGAATAGATCACATCTTCCATTTTCATTGAGCGTGAGCCTTTTCCTAGCACCACGACTTTTTTATTTTGTTGTAATTGGGTTTCAATCAATGGCACAAGAAAATCAACCATATCCACCTTATCAGTAAAATGCTTGCCCAAAACAGCGTCAGAAATAACCGCACTTTCATTGCCATAAGAACAAACTAAATCTAAATTTGACGACTTAACATATTGTCCTACTTCACGATGAATAGCGAGAGAATTTTCGCCCAATTCTTTCATATCTGCGACACATAGAATACGGAAAGCATCATAACTTTTTAGGACATCAATAGCCGCACAGAGAGAATCTTTATTCGCGTTATAAGTATCATCTAACAACAATAAATTAGGTGTTACTTGAATGGGAAATAAACGCCCTTTCACTTGTGAACGTTGTTCTAATCCAGCTTTGACATCGGCAAGCGTAGCACCAACATTCATCGCTAGTGCGGTAGCAGCTAAAGCATTTTTTACATTATGCTCTCCAAGATAAGGCAAACTGATGTCAATTTCGCCTTGCGGAGAAACTAACGTAAAGGTTGAACCTTGTTCGTTACCTTGAACATTTTTGACGGAATAATCCTTACCGTTGAAATATTGAATGGCATGATTGCTGATTTCTTTCTGCCAAACATCTAAGTGATTATGTTCAGCGTTAATAATCGCTACACCATTTTTTGTTAAACCTCGGTAAATCTCACCTTTTGCTTGAACAACCCCCGCTAAAGAACCAAAGCCCTCTAAATGTGCAGGCGCAATATTATTAATCAATGCGGCATTAGGTTGAACTAATTTTGTGGTGTAATTAATTTCATTTTGATGATTTGCACCAAGTTCAATCACAGCAAAACGATGCTTTTCTGTTAAGCGAAGCAGAGTTAAAGGCACACCAATGTCGTTATTGAAATTACCATTGGTAAAAAGTACCGCCTCTGGATTACCAGCAGTATGCTGCAAAATACTCGCCGTCATTTCTTTTACCGTAGTTTTACCAGAAGATCCTGTCATCGCCACAATACGCGGATTAATTTTCTCGCGTAACCATTTTGCAAGCTCGCCCAAAGCAATACGAGTATCTTTAACCACAAGCTGCGGAATAGAAATGGAAGAATTTTCTTGCTGAATAACCACGGCAACTGCACCCTGTGACACCGCTTGATCAAGATATTGATGAGCATCAAATTTTTCGCCTTTTAAAGCAAAAAATAAGCTATTTGATACGCTTTTTCGAGTATCCGTATTAATTTCTTCAACTTGCACATTTTCATCGCCAATTAATTTAGCTTGAAGAATCTGTGCAAGTTGTACAGTAGAGAGTTTAATCATAATTGAGTGATTATTATTTTAAGAAATCAAGTGCAATTTCTTGGTCGGAAAAATGCACAACTTCCGAACCAATAATTTGATAATGCTCGTGACCCTTTCCAGCAATTAAAATCACGTCATTTTCTACCGCACTTTCAATCGCAAACTGAATTGCCTGTACGCGATCAGGAATAATCCCCACCTTTTCCATATTTTTAAAGCCTGCGACAATATCTGCTTCAATTTGGCTTTGAGGTTCTGTTCGTGGATTATCTTTTGTCACAATAATCTTTTCAGCAAACTGCTCTGCAACTTGTGCCATTAACGGACGTTTGCCTCTATCACGATCTCCGCCACAACCAAAGATGCACCATAATTCGCCTTGGCAATGTTCACGCGCAGCAATCAACGCTTTTTCCAAGGCATCTGGTGTATGCGCATAATCTACAATAACGGTTGGTTTATTTGGATATTGAATCATTTCCATTCTTCCACATACTCCTTTTAAAGATTTCGCCGTAGCGAGTAAATTTTCCAATGGGTAACCAAACGATAACAACGTGGTCATTACTAATAATAAATTACTTACATTAAAAGCACCAATTAATGGGCTATGCAAAACGCCATTACCCCAGCTAGATTCAAAAGTAATATCTGCACCTTTAAAATGATAATGGATATTTATTGCTTTCATCCATTGATGTGAACCTACTTTAAAATCCGCATTCATACTTACGGCAATAGCATCAGGTAATTCAGTTAGCCATTGGTGTCCAATTTCATCATCAGCATTAATCACTTTAATTTGGGTATCTAATTCAGTGAACAAGCGTTTCTTCGCCGCAGCATAATTTTCCATAGATTGATGATAATCTAGATGATCACGGGTTAAATTCGTGAAAATTGCTGCTTTAAAATGCAAGGCTTCTGCACGATACTGCGCCAAACCGTGTGATGAAACTTCAATAGAGGCAAAATCTGCGCCTGCTTGCTTGAAATTTGAAAGGGACGATTGAATTTCTACTGCCGAACCCGTCGTATTTTTAGCTTCTACAATTTGTCCTAAAAGCCCATTACCAATGGTTCCCATCACTGCCGAACGATGACCTAATAATTCCGCCCATTGCGCTAATAATTGAGAAATAGTGGTTTTGCCATTTGTCCCTGTAACGCCAACAAGGGTTAAATTTTTAGAGGGCGAATCATAAAAAATATCAGCTAAGGACGAAAGATTACGTGCAAGTTGATAATATTTCACTACGGGAACATTCCCAATAAATGCGACAGTTAAATGTTCACTAGATAATTCTGTCTCAGAAACCACTGCACTCGCACCAGAATGAATAGCAGAATCAATAAATTGATTTCCATCCACCTGATGACCTTTTATCGCTACAAAAAGATCGCCAGCTTTAACTTTACGGCTATCCAACACCATACTATGGAGTTCTACATCATCCTTTAATTCAGGCAAATTAAAAAGTGCGGTAAGTTTTTTCATAATTTTTCCTTAATTCACTTTTTGATTCTTGTGATCGCCAATATAAACAATACGTTTTGTAGTTTTCGTTGTTGTGTTTTCAGCTGATTCAGCATCTTGCGGAATAGCATTTGCACGTAACGCATAACCCATAATGCTAGAGAATACAGGGGCAGAAACCGCACCACCATAATATTCGCCTGCTTTTGGATCATTGATCAAAATCACTAAAGCATAACGAGGGTCACTAATTGGTGCAATACCCGCAGTAAATGCCACATATTTATTTACATAATGTCCATTTTCAATCTTACGTGCCGTACCCGTTTTCACGCCGACGCGGTAGCCTTCCACCATTGCGCGTTTATTTTTAATTGCGACTTTCTCTAAAATTCCCACAATATCTTTAGTTATTTTTTCAGAGAAAACCCGTTTCCCAATAACTGGCGGATCAACTTTAGTGATAGAAAGCGGGCGATAAACACCGAAACTACCAAGGGTTGCATAGGCACGAGCAATCTGTAAAGGTGTCGCAGTAATGCCATAACCATAAGAGACTGTTGCACGTTCAATATCTGCCCAGCGTTTACGATTTGCATTCAAAATCCCGACTTGTTCGCCGATCAAGCCTAAATCTGTCGGTTTACTTAAACCTGCATTCTGATAAGTTTCCATTAATGCACTAGGTGGCATACGCAATGCAAGACGACTTACACCACGGTTACTAGAGTTCATTAAAATCTCATCTAAAGTTTGTTGAGCACGTGGTGCAACATCCACAATTTCTTTACCGCTTAATTTAAAGGACGTGGTATTAATAATTTCATCTCGTTTAACGACACCTCGTTGAAGTGCGGTTAAAACAACGAAAGGTTTTACCGTAGAACCTGGCTCAAAAGTATCGGTAATTGCACGGTTACGCATTAACTCTGATTTCACACCAACACGGTTGTTTGGATTATAAGAGGGCGCAGTCGCCATAGCTAACACTTCCCCAGTACGAACATCAACTAACACCGCAGTACCAGACTCAGCATTATTTTCAGACACCGCCTTTTTAATCTCACGATACACCATAGATTGCAATTTTTCATCGATACTTAAGGTAACATCTTGTGCATCATATTTTTTCTCATCGGAGATATGTTCAACAATATTTCCACGTTTATCTTTACGAACGATACGTGAACCATCTTTACCAACAAGCATTGAATTAAAACTTTTCTCAATGCCTTCAATACCATTTCCATCAATATCCGTATAACCCACCACGTGTGCTGCTTCTTCTACACGAGGATAAAAACGACGATGCTCAGTTTCTAAAATAATTCCCTTAATTTTTAATCTACGAATATAGTTAGCTTTATTTGATTCAACTTGACGCGCTAAATACAAATAACCAGATTTAGCATTTTTCTCAATTTTTTTCACTAAATCATTTTCGGTCATACCTAATTCTTGGGCTAAAGCTGAAATTCGTTCTTTATCCACAAGCGAATGTTCCTTTAACATCGTTTTTGGATCTGCCACAATCGCACTCATCGGCACGCTTACAGATAAAAGCTGACCATTACGATCTAAAATAGAACCACGCACTGATAATACTTCATCTTTACGCAAAGAACGCTTATCCGCTTCACTCGATAACGTATCTGCATTAATAGATTGAACATAAGCTGCTCGTGCGACTAAAGCGCACAGACCAAGTAAAATAAGAACCGTAGAAAGTATATAACGTCCACGCATAAAGCATTTTTCAAACACCTTTTGAGGTTTGTTTTGCTTTACAGTTTCAGGTGCGGTCAATTTTCTAATTGTTTTTTTCGACTTACCTGATTTACGCGGGGAATTAAATTTCACCATCTTTTTTACCTATTATTCTCTAATTTCAACTTCTTGCTCTGAAGAAACAACTTTCATTTTTAATGTACTAATCGCAATAGATTCTACACGCGTACTATCCCCTTCCGTAGCTTCCTGCACTTGTAAATTACGGTATTCATTCTCAAGTGCTTGACGCTGTAAAATTAACATTCCATTTTCAGAAATGAGTTGGCGAGTTTTATGGGTTATCCAAATCGTTCCCATTGCAGAAACTAAAATCCCCATTAACAGCAACACCACTAATTTATTTGAAGAAAATAAATCTTCGACTAAAATTTGCTGTAACGGATAACGAGGCTTATTATTTTCAGACATCGCTAAATTCTCTCTGCGACACGCAATACTGCACTTCTTGAACGAGGATTTGCTTGAATTTCTGCATCACTTGGCTGAATGGCTTTACCAATAATTCTTAATTTTTGATTACGCTGAATTTGATCTTCTCGCAACGGTAAACCTTTAGGAATATCCTCGCCCTTACTTTGTTTTTTCATAAAATGTTTCACCATTCTATCTTCTAAAGAATGGAAACTTATAATTGATAAACGCCCTTCTGGTGCTAACATATCTAACGCAGAATTAAGCAGACTTTCTAATTCATCTAATTCCGAATTAATAAAAATACGAATGGCTTGGAAACTACGCGTCGCAGGATGTTTATATTTATCTTTAAAAGGAACTGCCTGTGAAATAAGCTCCGCCAATTGACTAGTACGTGATAAAAATTCTGTGCCATTTTTTACCGCACTTTTGTTGTAATCAACAATAGCGGTGGCAATACGTTTAGCAAAACGCTCTTCGCCAAAAGTTTTCAACACCCAAGTTAAATCTTCAATTGATACTTGTTTTAACCATTCTTCAGCTGATAAACCTTGAGTTGTATCCATACGCATATCAAGCGGCCCATCTTTCATAAAACTAAAACCACGTTCAGCTTCGTCAAGTTGAGGGGAAGACACACCAAGATCAAGCAAAATACCGTCAATTTTGCCCACTAAATTTAATTTGTCACAAATTTCAGGAATATGAGAAAAGCTGTTATGTTCAATCTGAAAACGCGAGTCTTGGATTTTGTGTGCTTCTGCAATAGCACGAGGATCGCGATCTACAGCAATCAAACGACCATTAGAGGAAAGTTGAGAAAGGATAAGCCGAGAATGCCCCCCACGCCCAAAAGTACCATCAATATAAATGCCATTCTCCTTCAATGCTAAGCCATTCACGGCTTCGTGAAGTAAAACTGTAATATGTTCAGATGAAGAAAAAGAATTTTCGCTATTCATAAATTTAAGATAAAAGTACTACATTATTTTCTATAATGAGAAATCATTTAACGCATCAACAGCAAAATCTGCGCTGGAGCCAATTTCTATATCCTCTGCAATTTGAGTATGCCATTCTACATCGCTCCAAATTTCAAATTTATTAAGTTGCCCTACCAACATTAAACCTTTTTCTAATTTTGCGTGTTGGCGTAACAAGCTACCAAGTAAAATACGCCCTTGAGAATCCATCTCACATTCAGTGGCATGGCCAAGCATTACTCGCTGCAAACGTCGTTGATTTGGATCAAAGTTAGAAAGTGCGAGAAGTTTTTGTTCGATTTTTTCCCATTCATCTAGGGGATAAAGTAAGAGACAGGGTTGGCGAATATCTACAGTACAAACCATTTTCCCTTGATTTTTTTCAATAATTTCAGCGCGATAGCGAGTTGGGATTGCTACACGTCCCTTAGAATCTAAATTAACCGCCGCTGCACCACGAAACATATTACGCCTTAAAAATTGAACTTATTTTTAGAAAATCTCTAAAAATCTCCACAAAACACCACTTTTCTCCACTTTTGGCAAGTTTATAATTTGTTCGCTCAACTTGCAAGTAATTCCACATTAAAGCAACTGATTTTTATCAAAATAAAAAAGCCGTTTGAATAAACAATTCAAACAGCTTTTTTCATCAAATTTTATTGACTAATTATTTATATAAGCTTCTTCATCTCGAGTGCCCAATGGTTTAAGCATTGTGAAGAACAATACGATACAAACGATGGTTGTTGCTAAGCCAAGATACACAGAAAGCTGATAATCTAAGCCAAAACCGATTTTGTTGTAGAACAAATAAGTTGCACATACTGTTGTGATAAACCACGCAGGAATTGAAGCAACCCAGTGGAATTTATGATAACGATATAAATATGCCGCTGCAGTCCATAACATTACCATTGCTGTCATTTGGTTTGCCCAAGTGAAATAACGCCATAATACGCTGAAATCAATGGTTGAAATAAAATAACCTAATACAAACAACGGCACAGCAATTAATAAACGTTTAGGTAATGAACGTTGATCAACATTAAAAATTTCGGCTAACTGTAAACGCGCAGCACGGAATGCAGTATCGCCAGAAGTAATAGGAAGAACAACCACGCCTAATACGGCAAAAATACCACCAATAAAACCTAAGAAGTGTAACGAACTATCATACACAACTTTAGACGGAGAACCTGCTGATATTGCATCTTGTAACGCTTGTGGATTTTCATAGAATGCAAGACCAACCATACACCATACTAATGCAATTACACCCTCTGCAATCATTGCACCATAGAAAATGAAGCGACCTTCACTTTCATTTTCTGCACAACGCGCCATTAATGGCGTTTGCGTTGCGTGGAAACCTGATAATGCGCCGCAAGAGATAGTTAAGAATAAAAGTGGCCAAATTGGAACATCACCTTTCACTTGGAAATTTTGTGTAAATTTCGCCCAAGTTAAACCCTCGCCATCAGCATTGATTGTACGGAAAAACTCAATTGGATCTGTTGCACTAAAATGTGAGGCTACTAATCCATATACCATACCAACTGACATAAAGAGTAATAACGCGCCAAAGAGCGGATAAATTCGACCAATAATCTTATCAACTGGAAGTAAGGTCGCAAGAATATAATAAGCAAAAATAATCGCTGTCCACACAGCAACTACTGTTGCTTTATCCATTCCCCATACTTTAATCCCACCAGCTTCAACAGAATGATGAACTGCCTCTGCATCACCAAGCACTAACGCACCTTGTGAAGCACCAAATACATCCATTGTAATGGTACCCATCAATTGAGCTGGACTTGCCACAAATACAACACCGACAAGTAAAAGCAACACAAGTGCTAACGTATTGATAAAGACTTTAACAGGACGCCCCAAAAACTTGCCCGCTAAATATGGCATTGTTGCACCGCCGTGACGAATACTTAACATACCACAGAAATAATCGTGTACTGCACCAGCAAAAATACAACCAATAACAATCCAAAGCATTGCAACAGGTCCATATAATGCACCAAGAATAGGGCCAAAAATAGGACCTGTTCCCGCAATATTTAATAATTGAATTAGCCAAATTTTCGTTTTAGACATTGGCATATAGTCCACACCATCATTTACTTGATAAGCAGGTGTTTGACGTTTTGGATTAATCACAAAAATTTTTTCGATAATTTTTCCATAAATAAAGTAACCGATAATCAACACGGCTACACAAAAGAAAAACCATAACATAGGAAGGCTCCTCAAAAGATAAAGTAAAGGTATTTAGCATATGCCCTAAACAAGCGGCTGTATTCTATTTCAAATTACGCCAAATCAAAAATTGAATTTAAAGATTTTTATAGATTTGTGACTTGTATCACATTTGTAAAATCTAAAACATCTATTAAAATACTAATAAATAAGTAATTGAATAAGTATAGAGCAAATATGTCCTTAACAAGATGCCCCGAATGCAGAAAAAAGATTAGTGAGAATGCAGAAAATTGCCCTAATTGCGGTTTCTCTTTCAAACAAAAAGATCTAGAAATTTACAAACAAAGATTAGAAGCTCGGCGTTTACATAATGAAGAAGTCAATCGTAAAAGCACAAAACTCCACATAATTTGGTTTTGCATCTTTGCAATTTTTATCGCAGTCACAAGCTGGATGGTGAATTAATCTATCAATGACAAATTTATTGAGGAGTTACTCTTAACTAAAAAAGATGATAAAAATTATAATTGGGAAAATTATAATTCTATTTATAACTTACAATTACTTGATGAAAATGAAAATACATCGAAAAAAGATGATTTTCTTGAAGAATGGGTAAATAAAAATGCAAAATCTAATAGAAAATCTTTTCTAAATAACCATCTTATACCTAATGTGAACTTATCTATTGGTAATTTTAATAAATTCTTTTAGGAAAGAAAAACTATCTTAATTAAGAAATTAAGTGATTTATTAAGCTAATTTATAATCATATATAAAATTGTAGTCATTCCGGAATGTATAAAATCTTGGGAAGACTACCACTTTTCTCTGATATTATCGCAAATTAAAATTCTAACTACTAATTTAGTATAAATTAAAAATATAAACATAATTTATCTTTATTAAAATATTTTTATAATAAATTTCATCTATTTTATTATGAATAATGTATTACTTAATAATATTTCTGTAACCATTATCTATCGCTGCTAGGAGTAAATAAACAAAAACACACTGAATTTTTACCGCTCTTTTATAAATAAATAAAAAAAATCTGCACCCAAATTAGCTAAATATTTTTCTAGCTGATTCAGGTACAGATCAAAGTGTTGTTATTTATATTGAATTATGGATTAAAGTTTTGCTGAAAGCATGGTTTCCAATTTTTCTTGGTCAATAGCAAATTTACGAATACCCTCTGCTAATTTTTCAACAGCCATAGCATCGCTGTTATGTTGCCAGTAGAACTCAGCTTCTGTTAATGGTTGTGGTTTCGCTTTAACTTCGCCTTTGTATTCTAGTTTGCGTACAAGTACGGTTGAATTTTCTTGTAATTCTTTCAGTAATGCTGGTGCAATGGTTAAGCGATCGCAACCTGCAAGTTCAGTAATTTCGCCTGCATTACGGAAGCTTGCGCCCATCACAACGGTGTTGTAGCCATATTCTTTGTAGTAATTATAGATTTTGGTAACAGAAATAACGCCTGGGTCTTCTGCTGGCGCATATTCTTTTTTGTCTGAGTTTGCTTTGTACCAGTCTAAAATACGACCTACAAATGGAGAAATTAAGTAAACGCCTGCTTCTGCACAAGCACGAGCTTGCGCTTCAGAGAATAATAAGGTTAAGTTACAGTTAATGCCTTCTTTTTCAAGGATTTCTGCAGCTCGGATACCTTGCCATGTGGAAGCAATTTTAATCAAAATACGATCATTTGATATGCCAGCTGCATTATAAAGTGCGATTAATTTACGCGCTTTTTCAACGGTTGCTTGTGTATTGTAAGAAAGACGTGCATCCACTTCAGTAGAAATACGTCCCGGAACGATTTTTAAAATTTCTAAACCAATGTTTACTGCTAATTTATCTTCTGCATCAATAAGTTGCTGTGCTTTATCATTGCTTTGAGCTTTTGCATAAGCTACCGCTTCATCAATTAATGGCGCGTATTGTGGAAGTGCTGATGCACTTAGAATTAAGGATGGGTTAGTAGTCGCATCTTGTGGTTGATATTTTTTAATTGCATCGATATCGCCAGTGTCTGCAACCACAACGGTCATTTGACGAAGTGAATCTAATTGAGTTGTCATTTGTATCTCCTTAAATAGGCTTGTTTAAATCTGTTTAGGCTACGATAGCACAATTAGCATTAAAAGGGTAATTTATGCAGAAAAATATTTACAATAGTAAAAACCAATACATCCTAGACTATCCCTCTCATATCATCACTTTTAGCCATTTTTTATCGATTTATTAGACACAAATCACAAAACTTAATTTCCCTTCAAATAATCCCCTAACAAGTCTTGACAAAAATGAAATTTTAAGCTAAACAGAAGAAGAGTATTTATAAAAAATCGTCTAATGACAAGGAGGCTCAAATGCAACACAAACTACTTTTCTCTACAATTGCTCTTGCTCTATCCTATTCTGCTCAAGCGGTTATAATACCTGAGGGAACGCAATTAGATGAAAAACAACATATCGTAATCAATAACGGGGCTGAACCACAAAGTTTCGATCCGCACAAAGCCGAAGGTGTTCCCGAATCTCAGGTGCTTTATCAATTACTTGAAGGTCTCCTAACTTCAGATAGTGAAGGTAAGCTTCAACCAGGTGTGGCTGAAAGCTGGGAAAACACGCCAGACTTCAAAACTTGGACATTCCATTTACGTAAAGATGCAAAATGGTCAAATGGTGATCCTGTTACAGCACACGACTTCGTATTTGCTTGGCGTCGTTTAGTGGATCCTGCAACTGCTGCACCTTATGCGAGCTACTTAAGTTATTTACAAGTTGAAAATGCACAAGACATTATTGATGGCAAGAAAAAACCGGCTGAATTAGGCGTTGAAGCAAAAGATGATTACACCTTTGTTGTTCATGCAACCAATCCTGTGCCTTATGCTGTCGGTTTAACGACTCACCAATCCTTATTGCCATTACCGCAAAAAGTAGTAGAAAAATTCGGTGATGCATGGGTGAAAAAAGAAAACTACGTGGGTAACGGTGCCTATAAACTGGCAAATCACATTATTAACGAAAAAATCGAATTTGAACGCAACCCACTCTACTGGAACGATAAAGAGACTGTCATTAACAGTGCAACATTCCTTGCGATTGAAAACCCTAGTACCGATGTGGCGCGTTATCGTGCAGGCGATTTAGATATGACGAGCTACGCCTTACCGCCAGAACAATTCGCTAAATTACAAAAAGAGTTACCTGGTGAAGTATTCACGACACGAACTCTTGCGACCTATTCTTACGAGTTAAACAATAAGAAAGCGCCTTTTGATAACGTGAATGTTCGCAAAGCCTTGAACTTATCCCTTGATCGTAATGTGATCACCGATAAAGTTTTAGGCCAAGGTCAAACACCAACCTATGTGTTTACCCCAACTTATATCGAAGAAGGTTACCTCATTCAACAACCTGCTTATTCAAAAGAACCAATGGCACAACGTAATGAAGAAGCCATCAAACTATTGGAAAAAGCTGGCTACAGCAAAGGGAACCCGTTGAAATTCAGCATTCTTTACAATACCAATGAAAACCACAAAAAAGTGGCCATTGCTGCGGCATCTATGTGGAAAGCTAACACCAAAGGTTTGATTGATGTCAAATTAGAAAACCAAGAGTGGAAAACCTACATTGATAGCCGTCGTGCAGGTCATTACGATGTGGCGAGAGCAGGATGGAATGCAGATTACAACCAAGCAACAACATTCGGCAACTATTTCTTATCTAATTCTAGTAACAATACTGCGAAATACGCGAATCCAGAATATGATAAAGCGATTGCAGAATCTTACGCTGCAACTGATGCAGAAGGTCGTGCAAAAGCTTATGCGAAAGCCGAAGAAATTCTTGCAAAAGATTACGGTATCGTACCAATCTTTAACTATGTGAACCCTCGCTTGGTAAAACCTTACGTAAAAGGTTATTCAGGAAAAGATCCACAAGATCAAATTTACTTACGCAACCTTTATATTATTAAACATTAATTCGTTTCTCATATTTAGGTGCGGTTAAAAATTATCGTATTTTTTGACCGCACTTTTTACCCATTTTGGTTGGAGTTATTATGCTCAAATTTATTTTTAAACGGCTGTTGGAGGCCTTACCAACGCTGTTTATTTTGATTACTTTTTCTTTCTTTTTAATGCGTCTCGCCCCTGGCAGCCCGTTCACTTCTGAACGCGCTTATCCGCCAAAAGTCATGGCTAATATCGAAGCGAAGTATCATTTAAATGAACCATTATATAAACAATATTTCCTTTATTTAGAAAATCTTTCCAAAGGCGATTTTGGTCCCTCTTTTAAATATAAAGACCAATCAGTCAATGATTTAATCGCGTCAGCTTTCCCTGTTTCCATAAAATTGGGAATGGCTGCCTTCGCCTTTGCAGTCGTGCTAGGAGTAACAGCAGGTACGCTCGCCGCTCTCAATCAAAATAGCCGTTGGGATTATATTTTGATGAGTTTCTCGATGCTTGGGGTCATTATGCCAAGCTTCGTATTTGCACCTGTTTTAGTGCTAATTTTCGCCATTTATTTAGGTTGGTTACCCGCTGGTGGTTGGAACGGCGGTACCGCCATGTACATGATCTTACCTGTAGCCTCCTTAACTATCGCTTATGTTGCAGGGATTGCGCGTATCATGCGTGGTTCAATGATTGAAGTGTTACATTCCAACTTTATTCGAACCGCCAAAGCTAAAGGACTTTCCATGTCGAGAATCATTTTAAAACATGCTTTGCGTCCCGCACTTTTACCCGTGATAACCTATTTAGGACCTGCTTTCGTAGGGATTATTACCGGCTCAATGGTCATCGAAAGCGTATTTGGTTTACCTGGCATGGGATTATTATTTGTAAACGGCGCATTGAACCGCGATTATTCTTTAGTTTTGAGCCTCACCATTTTAGTGGGGACATTAACCATTTTATTTAATGCGATTGTGGATATTTTATACGCCATCATCGATCCAAAAATTCGTTATTAAGGATAAGTTATGACAGATTATCGTACTCAGCCGATTAATCAGAAAAATGCGGATTTTGTGGAACAAGTGGCTGACCGTATTGAAGAAATGCAACTGGAAGGCCGCAGCCTATGGCAAGATGCGAAACGCCGTTTTTTCCGAAACAAAGCTGCTGTTGCCAGTCTGATTATTTTGGCGTTTATTATTATATTTATCACCGTAGCGCCTTGGTTCTTCCCATTTACCTATGAAGATACCGATTGGAATATGATGAGCGCCGCACCAACAATGGAAGGCTATCACTTCTTCGGTACCGATGCCTCAGGTCGAGACTTGTTGGTACGTACTGCTATCGGTGGACGTATTTCATTATTGGTCGGTATTGCTGGTGCATTCATTTCTGTGACTATCGGCACAATTTATGGGGCGATTTCCGGTTATGTAGGCGGTAAAACAGATATGCTGATGATGCGCTTTTTGGAAATTCTTAGCTCATTTCCATTTATGTTTTTCGTGATTTTGTTGGTGACCCTTTTTGGCCAAAACATTTTCTTAATTTTTATCTCTATCGGGGCCATTGCTTGGCTTGGTCTTGCACGTATTGTACGCGGACAAACCCTCAGCCTAAAAAATAAAGAATTCGTCGAAGCCGCCATCGTTTGTGGCGTACCTCGTCGCCAAATCATTTTGAAACACATTATTCCGAATGTATTAGGCTTAGTGGCAGTTTATGCCTCGCTTGAAGTGCCTGGGCTCATTCTATTTGAATCATTCTTAAGCTTCTTAGGATTAGGTACACAAGAGCCGATGAGTAGTTGGGGCGCACTCTTAAGTGATGGTGCTGCACAAATGGAAGTTTCGCCTTGGTTATTAATTTTCCCGGCATTTTTCCTTTGCCTTACCCTATTTTGTTTTAACTTTATCGGTGACGGGTTGCGTGATGCGCTCGATCCGAAAGATAGATAGGAGCGAATAATGAATCCTTTATTAGATGTAAAAAATCTCTACGTTCGCTTCAAAACACCAGATGGCATCGTCACAGCAGTGAATGACTTAAACTTCACGCTGAATGCAGGAAGCACGCTGGGCATCGTAGGCGAAAGTGGATCAGGCAAGTCACAAACAGCCTTTGCTTTAATGGGTTTATTGGCAGCCAACGGTGAAGTGGAAGGCTCTGCCATTTTTGAAGGGAAAGAATTAGTTAATTTACCGAATGCTGAATTGAATAAAATCCGCGCCGAGCAAATTTCCATGATTTTCCAAGATCCAATGACGTCGCTAAATCCTTACATGAAAATCGGTGAACAACTCATGGAAGTGCTGCAATTGCACAAGGGCTATGATAAACAAACTGCCTTTGCCGAATCCGTGAAAATGTTAGACGCAGTTAAAATGCCAGAAGCTAAAAAACGCATGGGCATGTATCCACACGAGTTTTCTGGCGGTATGCGTCAACGGGTGATGATTGCGATGGCCTTATTATGCCGTCCCAAACTACTCATTGCTGATGAACCAACAACCGCTTTGGATGTGACCGTTCAAGCACAAATCATGACCTTGTTAAATGAGTTAAAACACGAATTTAATACTGCAATTATTATGATCACTCACGATTTAGGTGTGGTAGCAGGTATTTGCGATCAAGTTATGGTGATGTATGCTGGACGAACCATGGAATACGGCACAGCGGAACAAATTTTCTATCATCCAACCCATCCCTATTCCATAGGCTTAATGGATGCGATTCCTCGCTTAGACGGCAATGAAGAACACTTGGTAACCATTCCTGGCAATCCACCGAATTTATTGCATTTGCCAAAAGGTTGTCCATTCTCACCTCGTTGCCAATTTGCTACCGAACAATGCCAAATTGCGCCAAAACTGACTACATTTAATCACGGTCAATTACGTAATTGTTGGTTATCAGCGGAGAAATTTAACCTATGACAGTCTCAAACAACAAAGAATTACTCCTTGAAGTCAATCACTTAGGCGTCAGTTTTAAAATTAAAAATGATAAATCCCTTTTCTTCGCCAAACCGCAAACCTTAAAAGCGGTGAAGGATGTGTCTTTTAAACTTTACGCAGGTGAAACTCTCGGCGTAGTAGGTGAATCTGGTTGTGGTAAATCCACACTTGCACGCGCTATTATCGGTTTAGTCGAAGCGAGTGAAGGGGAAATCTTGTGGCTTGGTAAACATTTACGAAAACAATCAGCGAAACAATGGAAAGAAACGCGTAAAGATATTCAAATGATTTTCCAAGACCCACTAGCCTCTCTCAATCCGCGAATGAATATTGGCGAAATCATTGCTGAGCCATTAAAGATCTACCAACCGCACTTAAGTGCTGCTGAAGTGAAAGAAAAAGTGCAAGCTATGATGTTGAAAGTTGGGCTTTTACCGAACTTGATTAACCGCTACCCACATGAATTTTCTGGTGGTCAATGTCAGCGTATCGGTATTGCTCGCGCATTAATCATTGAGCCCAAAATGATCATTTGTGATGAGCCCGTTTCAGCGTTAGATGTGTCGATTCAGGCTCAAGTGGTGAATTTATTGAAATCCCTGCAAAAAGAAATGGGGCTTTCCTTAATTTTTATCGCTCATGATTTAGCGGTGGTAAAACATATTTCTGACCGCGTATTAGTGATGTATTTAGGCAATGCAATGGAATTAGGCAGCGATGTGGAAGTATATAACGATACCAAACATCCTTATACCAAAGCTTTAATGTCTGCTGTTCCGATCCCCGATCCAAAATTGGAACGCAATAAATCCATCGAATTACTTGAAGGTGATTTGCCTTCGCCAATTAATCCACCGTCTGGTTGCGTATTTCGTACTCGCTGCCTGAAAGCTGATGAAAATTGTGCGAAACAAAAACCACCTTTCACCAGCCAAAACAACAGCCATTTTGTGGCTTGCTTGAAAGTCTTATAAAACAAAAAGTGCGGTCAACATTCACCGCACTTTTATTTTTACAATTCTAATTTTTCTTCAATTACTTTAGCCAAATCATCTAGCATCGCATAACGTTTACGATACATGGAACGTTTTTTACTTGGCACATCATCCAGATTTCGATCCATCTCTAAAGGTAATTCCCAGTAATCTTTTAATTCTCCGCCTGATTCGCCAAAAATTGCATCATAATCCACCGTGTATTGTTTACTTTGAATGAAACGAGATTTATTTTGGTATTTTTGCGGAATGCCAAGCAATTTATCGTAGCCTAGAATTTTTGTGAGTGATTTCATGGTTTCAACCATTAAATAGGCTGGGCGCAAACCGTGGCATGATTTGGTTAGTTGTTTCACCATTTCCTTTGAGCCTTCAAAATTTGGCCCTTGTACAACAGCAATAAGCAACGCATCGCCCAATTTGGCAAAGGTAAGCAAATAAACTAATTCATTTCTTGGTTTATGCCATAGCTCCAATACCCAATATCCTTCCATTGGTTGATGGGTTGTCATGCTTAATGTCATTTCAAAATCAGGAATGACTTCGCCAAAACTTAGAGGTTTTTCCCATAACGGCGTAGAAAGTGCGGTAAGTTTTTCGGGTAAAAATAAAAGATTCTCACAAACGGCATGAAAACGTTGTGATGCGTTAAAACGCTTATCTAAAAAACGACAAGCAACAGGATAACTATAATCCAAGTGCGTATTAAAAATATCGACGAGAAAAGGATATTGATTGATAAATTGTTCAAAGCGACGAATTGAACCACGATTTAAAAAGCTACGTAAGTTATAACGCCAATGTTTTGGTGCATCAAAACGCCCTGGTCGATATGGATAAAGATCCTTAGATTGAGGCCATTGGTAAGTTGTTTTTGTTGTCATCTGGGTTGCCATTAATTGATTATAATTTCGGAGAGAATTTTGACATAATTTCAGGAAATTTTCCATTTATGCTATTCTAAACACAATTTTTAAAAGGAATCCTTATGTCTGAAATTAAACTTAATTACCACAAAACTCACTTTTTAACGAGTGCGCCGAATATTCGTTCTATTCCTGAAGATACGGGCATTGAAATTGCGTTTGCGGGTCGTTCAAATGCAGGAAAATCAACCGCACTTAATGCATTAACCAATCAAAAAAGCTTAGCCCGCACCTCAAAAACACCGGGGCGTACTCAACTAATCAACTTATTTGAAGTGGAGCCAAATTGTAAATTGGTAGATTTACCGGGCTATGGCTATGCTGCCGTGCCAGAGCAGATGAAAATCCAATGGCAAAAATCCTTAGGCGAATATTTGCAAAAACGAGAATGTTTGGTGGGATTGGTTGTGTTGATGGATATTCGCCATCCGCTTAAGGATCTTGACCAACAGATGATTGAATGGGCGGTTTCAGCAGATTTACCAGTACTTTTATTGCTTACTAAAGCCGATAAATTGAGCCAAAGCGCACGTAGTAAACAAGTAAAAATGGTGCGTGAAGCAATTCTTCCATTTCAAGGCGATATACAAGTTGAGGCTTTTTCTGCACAAAATAAAATTGGTATTGATAAATTGGCGGCGAAATTAGATTTTTGGTTTTCGCCACTTTTTGCGAAATAAAATATGAATTTTGCGATCTAGATCGCAAAAAAAGCACGGAATGAATGATTTCATTACGTGCTTTTTTTATAGTGCAAAAACTGTCTTCATTTTTACCGCACTTTAAGGATTATCATGTCTCTTGCTATTGTTTACAGCCGTGCTTCTATGGGTGTACAAGCACCGCTTGTCACTATTGAGGTGCATTTAAGCAACGGAAAACCCGGATTTACACTTGTTGGTTTGCCCGAAAAAACGGTGAAAGAGGCGCAAGATCGGGTGCGTAGTGCATTGATGAATGCACAATTTAAATACCCAGCCAAACGCATTACCGTGAATCTCGCACCAGCAGATTTACCGAAAGAAGGCGGACGATTTGATTTGCCTATTGCCATCGGGATTTTAGCCGCATCGGATCAGCTTGATGCGAGCCGTTTAAAGCAATTTGAATTTGTGGCTGAGCTTGCACTGACGGGGCAATTACGTGGCGTACATGGTGTGATTCCCGCTATTCTTGCAGCGCAAAAGTCAAAGCGAGAGTTAATTATTGCGAAACAAAATGCTAATGAAGCCTCACTCGTGTCTGATCAAAATACTTATTTTGCGCAAACGCTTTTAGATGCAGTGCAATTTCTCAACGGTCAGGAAAAATTACCCCTCGCCACTGAAATTGTGAAAGAAAGTGCGGTAAATTTTTCAGGTAAAAATACGTTAGATTTAACGGATATTATCGGACAACAGCACGCTAAACGAGCATTGACCATTGCCGCAGCAGGGCAGCATAATTTGCTCTTTCTTGGCCCACCGGGTACAGGGAAAACCATGTTAGCCAGCCGTTTGACAGGGCTTTTACCTGAAATGACTGATTTAGAAGCGATAGAAACGGCATCTGTAACGAGTTTAGTTCAAAACGAGTTAAATTTTCATAATTGGAAGCAACGTCCTTTTCGCGCACCGCACCATAGTGCATCAATGCCTGCTTTAGTTGGTGGCGGAACGATCCCTAAACCTGGTGAAATATCCTTAGCAACAAATGGCGTACTTTTTCTTGATGAACTTCCAGAGTTTGAGCGAAAAGTATTGGATGCACTACGTCAGCCTTTGGAAAGTGGTGAGATTATTATTTCTCGTGCTAATGCAAAAATTCAATTCCCGGCTCGTTTTCAATTGGTGGCAGCGATGAATCCAAGCCCCACAGGTCATTATACTGGAACACATAACCGCACTTCGCCGCAACAAATTATGCGTTATTTAAATCGACTTTCAGGGCCCTTTTTAGATCGCTTTGACTTGTCTATTGAAGTGCCTTTATTGCCACAAGGTAGCTTACAAAATACGGGCGATCGTGGCGAAACCAGCGCGCAAGTTCGTGAAAAAGTGTTAAAAGTGCGAGAGATTCAAATGGCAAGAGCGGGGAAAATTAACGCTTATTTGAACAGCAAAGAGATTGAGCGTGATTGCAAGTTAAACGATAAAGATGCCTTTTTCCTTGAAAAAGCACTGAATAAACTTGGGCTTTCTGTACGGGCTTACCATCGTATTTTGAAAGTTTCTCGAACCATTGCCGATCTACAAGGAGAACAACAAATTTCTCAACCGCACTTAGCGGAAGCTTTGGGATATCGAGCAATGGATCGTTTGTTGCAGAAATTGTCGAATATGTAAAAACGCGTGGAAAGAATACCACGCGTGAAAGGATTAGTAAGTGCTTTGGGTATCTTGCGTACCGCTAATAATTGCAATGCCCGCACTTGCACCAATGCGAGTCGCACCTGCTTTAATCATCGCAAGTGCCGTTTCAGTATCACGTACGCCGCCTGATGCTTTAACACCAATATTGCCGACCGTTTGTTTCATCAATGCAACATCTTCTACAGTTGCACCACCTTTATTGAAGCCTGTTGATGTTTTAACAAAAGCCACACCAATTTCTTTACAAATTTCGCAGGCTTTCACTATTTCATCTTTAGTAAGCAAACAAGTTTCTAAAATCACTTTTAATGGCGTGCCATTACAAGCATTAAATACCGCTTGAATATCTTGTTTTACTGCATCCCATTTTTGCGATTTTATCCAACCTACATTAATTACCATATCAATCTCATCTGCACCCGCTTTTATGGATTCTTGTGTTTCAAATGCTTTGACTGAGGTTAAATTGGCACCCAAAGGGAAGCCAACTACGGTACAAATTTTTACATTTGAGCCAGCAAGTTTTTCTTTAGCGAGTGGAATATAACCAGAATTGATACATACAGAATAAAATCCGTGTTCAATCGCTTCATTACAGAGTGTCAAAATATCTTGTTCATTTTTTTCTGCGGTAAGTGCAGTGTGATCGATATATTGAGCAAGTTGATTAAGTGTCATTATTTTCCTCCTTTTATTTATGTTTTACTTATTGTAGCAAAAATTCTTTATTTTTGACTGTTGTTTTATGCTCAATTACAATCATCTCAACAAGATAAGGAATAAATAAAATGAAGATTAAAAAATTACTCAAGAATGGATTATCCCTCTTTTTAACTTTTATTGTGATGACTAGCATACTGGATTTTGTTCGTCGCCCTGTAGTGCCAGAGGAAATAAATAAAATCATGTTACAAGATCTTCAAGGGAATACGTTCTCTCTTGAAAGTCTTGATCAAAACAAACCCACATTACTTTATTTTTGGGGAACTTGGTGTGGTTATTGTCGTTATACTTCGCCAGCAATTAATTCTTTAGCGAAAGAAGGCTATCAAGTTGTATCCGTGGCGTTACGCTCAGGCAATAAGGCAGAAGTGATTGATTATTTAAGAAAAAATGACTACCACTTCACTACAGTAAATGATCCGAAAGGCGAGCTTGCCCAACAATGGCAAATTAATGTGACGCCCACAATTGTGTTGTTGAGTAAAGGCAAAATGGATCTTGTTACGACGGGTTTAACGAGTTATTGGGGATTAAAAGTGCGGTTGTTTTTCGCAGAGTTTTTTGGCTAAGCGATAGAAAATCTATTACAATACGCAGACTTATTTTAAAGAGGACAGAATTATGATTATCGTAACAGGTGGCGCAGGTTTTATTGGCAGCAATATTGTCAAAGCATTAAATGATTTAGGGCGTAAAGATATTTTAGTGGTAGATAACTTAAAAGATGGCACTAAATTTGCCAATTTAGTTGATTTAGACATTGCAGATTATTGTGATAAAGAAGATTTCATTGCTTCTATTATCGCGGGCGACGAATTTGGCGATATTGATGCGGTATTCCACGAGGGGGCTTGTTCTGCGACTACAGAATGGGATGGCAAATACATTATGCACAACAACTATGAATATTCTAAAGAGTTGTTGCACTATTGTATTGATCGCGAAATTCCTTTCTTCTATGCCTCAAGTGCAGCAACTTATGGAGACACCAAAGTATTCCGTGAAGAACGTGAATTTGAAGGCCCATTAAATGTGTATGGCTATTCTAAATTCTTGTTCGATCAATATGTGCGTAATATTTTGCCAGAAGCAAAATCGCCAGTATGTGGTTTCCGTTATTTCAATGTTTACGGGCCGCGTGAAAATCATAAAGGTTCTATGGCGAGCGTAGCATTCCACTTGAATAACCAAATATTAAAAGGCGAAAATCCAAAATTATTTGCAGGCAGCGAACACTTCCGCCGTGATTTTGTTTATGTGGGCGATGTGGCTGCAGTGAATATTTGGTGTTGGCAAAATGGTATTTCGGGTATTTACAACCTTGGTACAGGAAATGCGGAAAGTTTCCGTGCGGTGGCTGATGCGGTAGTGAAATTCCATGGTAAAGGCGAGATTGAAACCATTCCATTCCCAGAGCATTTGAAATCTCGTTATCAAGAATATACTCAAGCAGATTTGACTAAACTTCGCTCAACAGGCTACGATAAGCCATTCAAAACAGTCGCGGAAGGCGTGGCTGAATATATGGCGTGGTTGAATAGAAAATAAATTATTAATGTAGTAAATCCCCTATAGCTTATCGGTATAGGGGATTTTATTTAATATAATTGTGATAGATGTGTTAAATAACGCTCGTAAGCACTTTGATAGTTTTTCACCTGTGATAAGTTAGGATAAGTTTTGGAGTTTTCATCTAAGTGAATGAAGGTGTCGCATAAAAATTCAAGTTCTCCTTCTCCATTTGCCCACATAGCTTGAATTGCTCCTCCTAATGCAGCAGCTTCTTCTTCCTGCAAACATACCACTTCAGAATTCATCACATCAGCAATCATTTGCCGCCAAAATGAGCTTTTTGCGCCACCTCCAATTAGGCGAATTTGTGAGGTTTTGAGCCCAGCTTGACGAAATAAATCTAAACCATAGCGAAGCGTAAAAGTGGCACTTTCCATCATTGCTCGACAAAGATTTTCTCGTGTGAAATTACTTGAATCTAATCCTAAAATGCTCGCTTTTGTATTGGGTAAAGGTGGAACTCTTTCACCATTAAAGAATGGTAAAATAGTGATGCCATTCGCGCCAATAGGTGCTTGTTGAGCAAGTTGATTTAATTCTTCAATATCAATATTGAGCAAATTCATTAGCTGTTTATTTGAGGAGGTTATATTCATTACACAAACCAGTGGTAACCAGCCATTATTACTTGAACAAAAATTTGCGATCATTGGTGGTAAATTAAGTAATGGCTTTTGCGTATAAGCATACAAGGTACCAGAAGTACCGAGACTCATCGTAGCAATCCCTTCTCGAATATTTCCTGTACCAATTGCTCCCATCATATTATCGCCTCCACCTGTGGAGACGATGACATTCTCATTAAAACCAAATAAAGTCGCAATTTCAGGTTTAATCACACCGATTTTTTGTTCAGCAGAAAGTAATTTTGGTAACACTTCATCCATATTTAATTCTGGCGCAAGATATTTGAAGACTTCTCTTTTCCATTCTCTTTTCACAACATCGAAATAACCACTACCAGAAGCATCACCAAACTCAGTGCAGAATTTTCCTGTTAGCCAATAATTTAGATAATCGTGTGGCAGCATAATTTTGCGAATATTGGCAAATTTGTCAGGATAATTTTGACGAAACCAACTTAGTTTTGAAGCTGTGTAACCAGTTTGACAAATGATGCCTAATTTTTCAAATACGGCTGTTTGTCCGCCTAATTTTTCGATCAGTATATCATTTTCCGTAGCGGTTTCTGTATCACACCAAAGCTTAGCCTTATATAGAGGACGATCGTTTTTATCTAACATTACCAGTCCATGTTGTTGTCCTGAAATGCCTATTCCCTTCACTAAATTAGGTGAAAAGTGCGGTGAATTTTTTGCTTGTTTCAATGCAATTTGTAATGCTTGTTGTAATGCCTCAATCCACCAATTTGGTTGTTGTTCACGTCTTCCATTGGATTGTGTAATTAATTCATGTTTTGCGTAACCAACTCCAATCACTTTTTTTTGGACAGAATCAAGCACTATTGCCTTTGTCCCTTGTGTGCCACAATCAATTCCTATATACATAATGTCTCCTAAAATAAAAAAGTGCGGTGGAATACAACCGCACTTTTGCTTCATTTTTAGCTATAAATAACTTGGTTTACCAAATTTTCCAAATATTCTTGCTGACCTGAAACTGGTTTTGGCGCTAAATCTTTTTGTTGGACAAGTTGCGCAAGTGTTTCAAGTGAAGTTTTACCTTGCAAAATATGCTGACCAAGTTCACTATTCCAACCTGCATAGCGTTCATTAACAATTTTTTGTAAGGTTTCCTCTTGTAACATTTTTGCTGCACGTTTTAAGGATAATGCCAATACATCAATTGCACCGATATGAGCGTAAAATAAATCATAAGGATCAATACTTTGTCGGCGAATTTTCGCATCAAAATTAAAACCTCCAGTAGTAAAACCACCATGTTTTAAAATTTCATACATAACTAACGTGTTTTCTTCAACACTATTTGGGAATTGGTCGGTATCCCAGCCTAATTGTGGATCGCCACGATTAGCATCAATTGAGCCAAAAATATCTAATGCACAAGCTGTTGCAATTTCATGTTGAAAGGTATGGCCAGCAAGCGTCGCGTGGTTAGCTTCAATATTAACTTTAATTTCTTTTTCTAAACCAAATTGTTTTAGGAAACCATACACTGTTGCCACATCATAATCATATTGATGTTTAGTTGGTTCTTGCGGTTTTGGCTCAATTAATAATGTACCTTTAAACCCAATTTTATGCTTATGTTCTACCACCATTTGCATAAAACGACCAATTTGTTCACGTTCACGTTTCAAATCGGTATTCAATAAAGTTTCATATCCCTCACGTCCACCCCATAATACGTAATTTTCTCCACCTAAACGTTGAGTGGCATTCATCGCATTAAACACTTGTGTTGCAGCCCAAGCAAAAACCTCAGGATTAGGATTAGTTGCTGCACCAGACATATAACGAGGATTAGTAAAACAATTTGCAGTTCCCCATAAGAGTTTTACACCCGTTTCTACTTGTTTGCGTTCTAAAATATCAACAATATGATGAAAATTTTGTACATATTCCCGCACTGAATTACCTTCAGGTGCAATATCAACATCATGAAAACAATAATAAGGCACGCCTAACTTATTCAAAAACTCAAAAGCAATATCGGCTTTTTGTTCTGCGCCAGCAAGCAAATTTGAATTTTTCTGCCAACTTCGCTCCAAAGAACCTAGCCCAAACATATCATTCCCATTCCAGCAAAAGGTATGCCAATAACACACCGCTAAGCGTAAATGTTCAGCCATAGTTTTACCTAAAATTACTTGATTAGCATCATAATGTTTGAAAGCAAAAGGATTTGTGGATTTTTCTCCCTCAAAGGAGATTTTTTCAATTTTATCGAAATAGGTTGTCATAACATTTTCCTCTCTAGGTGATGAAATTTTTCGTATTTTTGTGAAAAACTAGCTTTTCATCAATTATGTTATTTAATTTTTCTATGTTGATTATTTACAACTGTGAAGTGGATCACAGTTGTAAAAAAACGTAATAATGGAGAAAGATTTTATAATTGAAAGCCTTTTTTAAAGTGTGAAAACTAACAACTGGAGCAATAACTAGTCCTTCACTTAACTATTGAGGTATCAATATGAAAATCAAATCAGCTTTACTTACCCTTGTTGGTGCATTAACTGTATTTAGTGGTTCTGCCCATTCCAAAGATCTTAAAATTGGTTTATCCATTGATGATTTACGTTTAGAAAGATGGCAAAAAGATCGAGATATTTTCGTAAACAAAGCAGAATCAATGGGTGCAAAAGTATTTGTCCAATCTGCGAATGGTGATGATTCAGCACAAATTTCTCAAATCGAAAATATGATCAATAAAAATATTGATGTATTAGTAATTATTCCTCATAACGGTGAAGTATTAAGTAACGTTATTTCTGAAGCTAAAAAGGAAGGAATAAAAGTATTAGCGTATGACCGTTTAATCAATAATGCAGATTTAGATTTTTATGTTTCCTTTGATAATGAAAAAGTGGGTGAACTGCAAGCTAAAAGTATTGTAGCTGTAAAACCAGAAGGTAATTATTTTTTAATGGGGGGATCTCCTGTAGATAATAATGCAAAATTATTTAGAAAAGGGCAAATGAAAGTATTAGATCCTTTAATTGGCAGTGGGAAAATTAAGGTTGTAGGAGATCAATGGGTTGATTCTTGGTTAGCTGAAAAAGCGTTACAAATTATGGAAAACGCATTAACAGCTAATAAAAATAATGTGGATGCTGTTGTTGCATCTAACGATGCTACTGCTGGAGGTGCGATTCAAGCCCTTAGCGCACAAGGCTTATCTGGGAAAGTCGCAATTTCTGGGCAAGATGCAGATTTAGCTGCAATTAAACGTATTGTCAATGGCTCGCAAACTATGACTGTTTATAAACCAATTACGAAACTTGCAGATAAAGCGGCAGAAATTGCGGTTGAATTAGGTAAGAATGAAAAAGTAGAAGCTAATGCAGAACTGAATAATGGCTTAAAAAATGTTCCTGCGTATTTACTTGATCCTATCGCTGTTGATAAACGTAATATTAATGAAACTGTAATTAAAGATGGTTTTCATACTAAGGAAAGTATTTATCACTAACTTTAAGAGGGAAGAGAAAACTCTTCCCTTACCTCTTAGGGAGTTACGATATGGCATTGTTGGAAATGAAACATATCACAAAAAAATTTGGTGATGTGACCGCACTTCATAATATATCCATTGAATTAGAAGCGGGGGAAATTTTATCTTTATGTGGTGAAAATGGATCTGGAAAATCTACATTAATGAAAATACTTTGCGGTATTTATCCTTGTGGAGATTACAGCGGTGATATTTACTTTTCAGAAAGTGAACTAAAAGCAAGGAATATTAGAGATACTGAAGAAAAAGGCATTTCAATTATTCATCAAGAACTTACTCTCGTAAAGAATATGTCTGTATTGGAGAATATTTTTTTGGGTAACGAAATAACTCATAAAGGTTTGACAGCAGATAATGAAATGTACTTACGTTGCAAAAATTTATTACAGCAGGTGCAATTAGATGTCGATCCCAATACACGAGTAGGAGAATTAGGTTTAGGGCAACAGCAATTAGTTGAAATAGCTAAGGCTTTGAATAAACAAGTAAGACTTCTTATCTTAGATGAACCAACGGCTTCACTTACCGAAAAAGAAACGGAAATTTTGTTAAATCTTATTAAGGATCTTAAAGCACACAATATCGCTTGTATCTATATTTCCCATAAACTCAATGAAGTTAAGGCGATCTCTGACAAAATTTGCGTCATTCGTGATGGTGAACATGTTGGAACGAAAGATGCTTCAACAATGACACAAGATGACATTATCACCATGATGGTAGGTCGGGAAATTACCTCACTTTATCCACATGAACCTCATGAAATCAAAGATGAAATTTTACGAGTAGAAAATCTTTCTGCTTGGCATCCAATCAATACACATATTAAGCGTGTTGATAACGTAAGTTTTAGTCTTCATGAGGGGGAAATTTTAGGTGTTGCAGGTTTAGTTGGTTCAGGTCGTACAGACATGGTGCAATGCTTATTTGGGTCTTATGAAGGTAAGTTTGAAGGAAATATTTTTATCAATCAAAAACAAGTAAATATCAAAAATTGTGCCCAAGCGATTGAACATAAAATTGTGATGGTTCCTGAAGATCGGAAGAAACACGGCATTGTTTCTATTATGGGAGTTGGCAAAAACATTACGCTTTCTTCTTTGAAATCTTATTGTTTCGGAAAAATGGTAGTTAATGAAGCAAAAGAAGAACAAATAATTGGCTCAGCCATAAAACGACTAAATGTGAAAACTTTTTCACCAGATTTGCCAATTGGACGACTTAGTGGCGGTAATCAACAGAAAGCGATCCTAGCAAAATATTTATTGTTAAATCCTAAAATACTGATTTTAGATGAACCAACAAGAGGAATTGATGTTGGTGCGAAATATGAAATTTATAAGTTAATTAACCAATTAGCACAAGAAGGGATTGCGATTATTGTCATTTCATCAGAACTACCAGAAGTTTTAGGCATTAGTGATAGAGTTCTTGTTATGCACCAAGGTAAACTTAAAGCTAGTCTTATCAATACTGCTCTTACTCAAGAACAAGTTATGGAAACAGCACTTAAGGAGTAATCTATGTTTAAGTTAAAATCCGTAAATTTACAAGTTTACATTATGTTAATAGCTATTGCCGTCATTATAGCATTCTTTAGTGTTGCTACTGATGGTGCTTATTTAAGTGCAAGAAATATTTCTAACTTGTTACGCCAAACTTCAATTACTGGCATTCTTGCAATTGGAATGGTTTTTGTCATTATTTCTGCTGAAATTGACTTATCTGTTGGTTCACTTATGGGCCTACTGGGCGGATTTGCAGCTATTGCCGATGTTTGGTGGGGCTTCCCATTACCTGTAACTATTATTGCAACAATTGCTCTTGGTTTAATTTTTGGTATTTGGAATGGTTGGTGGGTGGCTTATCGCAAAGTGCCATCCTTTATTGTTACACTTGCAGGTTATCTCGCATTCCGTGGAATTTTGATTGGTTTGACTAATGGCACAACTGTATCTCCTATTAGTGGATCTATGACAGTTATTGGACAAGGTTATTTATCAGATATTGCAGGGTTTATCTTAGGTGGTATTGCAGTTATTGGATTTGTTCTTTGGGGAAATTATCAACGTAGAAGTCGCCAGCAGCTTCAGCTGGAAGTGTCTGCATTATCAAAAGATTTTACGAAATATGCTTTGTTTGCAGTAATTGTATTAGGAGCAATTTATTTACTTAATGATTATCGTGGCATTCCATTTCCTGTTTTAGTACTGGCAGTTCTTGCAATCTTAGGGTTATTCCTCTCTCGTAAAACTTCATTCGGCCGCCACGTTTATGCGATTGGTGGCAATATTGATGCGGCAAAATTATCTGGTATCAATGTAGAGAAAACAAAACTGATTATCTTTGCAATGAATGGTGTGTTAGTTGCAATAGCAGGGTTGATTTTAAGTGCTCGTTTAGGTGCAGGCTCACCATCGGCAGGGCAAAATGCAGAACTAGATGCGATTGCAGCTTGTGTCATTGGAGGGGCAAGCTTAGCGGGTGGTGTAGGAAGTGTGTTTGGGGTTGTTATTGGCGCACTTATCATCGCATCGCTTGATAATGGTATGAGTATGCTTGATGTGCCAACTTTTTGGCAATATATTGTCAAAGGTGCCATTTTGTTACTTGCTGTATGGATAGATACTAGTAATAAGAAAAAGATGTAATTATTAATTTTAAACCGTCATTTATAAAATGGCGGTTTTTTAATTTTATAGAAATGGTTACCTAACATACTGCTTTCTAGATGATGAAGTTTTTCATCTTTTTATGAAAAAACAAGTTCTTATCCGTTACATTATTTAATTTTTTATAGTGATTATTTACAATTGTGGACTAGATCACAGTTGTGAAAAAACGTAATAGATAAAGTATTTTTAGTAATTTTAATTCTTTTCTTCTTTGACTAAAGTAAATTTGCCTTATACATCAGGAGGAATAATGAATAATTTTTATAATTTTGATGTGATTATTGATCGCCTAAATACATTTAGTGCTAAATGGAATGTAGATAACGATATTATTCCAATGTCTGTTGCGGATATGGATATTCCAGCACCTCAAGTAATGATAGATGAATTAGAAAAATTTAATCGTTTAGGAATTTATGGTTATACTGAATTACCAGCCGATTATTACAAGATAATCAGTGATTATATTTTAGAACAATATCATTATTCTGTTCTATCTGAAAAAATTGTATTTTGCCCAAGAATAATCCAAGCTGTATCTATTTATATACGAGCGTTTACAAAAGAAACTGATGGAATATGCATTCTATCACCTTCATATAGTCCAATATTAAACACGATAAAATTAAATGACAGAAAATTATATAAATGTCCTTTAGTTTATGAGAATAGAAAGTATCATATTGATTTTAATTTATTAGAGGAATGTTTTGAACATTCTAAAGTATTTGTTTTAATTTCTCCTCATAACCCAACTGGAACGATTTGGAAAAAAGAAGTCCTTATTAAAATTATAAACTTAGCTAAAAAACATAATGTATTTATCATTTCCGATGATGTCCACGCAGACTTTACACTAACAAATGACTCCCACTATTTAATATCATCATTAGATGAATGGGTAGCTAATCACTCAATGATCTGTTTATCCCCAGCAAAAACTTTTAATATTCCTGGATTGGAAATAGCTAACCTAATTATTGAGAATAAAGAAATTCGAGAAAAATTTATAAAAGAAATGATGGCATTAGGTATACATAATCCAAATTATTTCTCTATACCAGCTATTATTTCGTTATATAAATATTGTACTGACTGGGTAATCTATCTAAAAGAATACATAAAGAATAATAAGAAGATAGTAAAAGAATTTTTCAATGAGTATATTCCATTATTAGATATTCCTGAAAGTGATGGAACTTATTTACTTTGGATAAACTATAAAAAGCTAAGTATAAATGAAAATGAATTAGCTTATTGGATTAATAATTTATCAAGAGTAAAAGTATCTTTGGGGAGTGAATTTGGCAAAGAGGGAGACGGTTTCTTTCGTATGAATGTCGCTATGCCTAGAGAAAAATTATTAGAAGCATTGAATCGAATCAAAAATGGGTTTTGTTTATTAAACAATAGGGAGATTTAATATGAAAACCACTCATCGCACAAGAATGCCAACAACATTAGAAGCTTTTTCACCAATCATTGTGATGCTATTACTGTTAGGGCTTGGGTATGCTTTATTTGATTTGCCAGCTGAGCCATTAATGATTATTTCAACGGTATTTGCTGGTTTTTTAGTTATTAAATTAGGTCATTGCTATTTAGATATTTTAGACGCCATTTCAGAAAAAATAGCTAAAACAATGCCTGCGCTATTAATTTTAATTACTGTAGGATTATTAATTGGAACTTGGATTAGTGGAGGAACAATTCCTATGATGATCTACTACGGACTAAAAGCGATATCACCAGAATATCTTTATGTGACAGCCTTATTCCTTACTGCTATTGTTTCCATTTGTACTGGAACCTCTTGGGGGTCCGCAGGGACTGTTGGTGTGGCATTTATGGGAGTTGCGATTGGATTAGACGCCAATTTGGCTGCTACGGCAGGTGCTGTGGTCGCTGGTGCGTATTTTGGAGATAAATTATCGCCATTATCTGATACAACCAATATTGCATCCGCAGCTGCTGGTGTAGATTTATATGAGCATATCGCTCACTTACTTTATACAACATTACCATCCTTTATTCTTTCGGCTACTGTCTATGTGGTATATGGTTTAAACTACGATTTTTCTAATGTGGCGACTCCAGAAAAAGTAAATACAATGATTCATGAGTTAGAGCAAGTTTATCATTTTAACTTTCTATTACTTATTCCAGTCGCTATTGTATTATGGGGATCTATTACTAAGAAACCGACTATTCCAGTAATGTTATTATCAGCATTTATCGCAATTATTAATGCTATCTTAATTCAAAAATTCTCTCTATCTGATGTGATTAATAGCGCAGTTAATGGATTTGATACCTCAATGATTCACCATACTTCAGTTAGCTCTGATTTAAGTCGTTTGTTGAATCGTGGTGGAATGAACTCAATGATGGGAACACTATTAATTTGTTTCTGTGCATTATCATTTGCAGGTGTATTACAATTGAGCGGTGCATTAACCGTGATTATTCAAAAATTACTCACCTTTGTTCATTCAACTCTTTCTTTGATTATTACAACGATTCTTTGCGGTTTAACAATGATTGGGGTTACTTGTAATGGGCAAATTTCTATTCTACTTCCAGGAGAAATGCTTAAAGATGCGTATGTAGAAAAAGGATTACATCCAAAAAATCTAAGTCGAACAGCAGAAGATTCCGCAACAATTATTGAACCTATTTTGCCATGGACTGCCGCAGGTGCATATATGGCAGGCACATTAGGTGTTGCAACATTGTCTTATTTACCTTGGGCAATTTTATGTTGGAGCGGTATTATCTTTGCTATTATTTATGGTGCAAGTGGAATAGGTATTGCGAAGCTAAAAAAATAAATGTGGTATTGGATATAAAAATGGCCAGTTATTCTGGCTATTTTTATCTTGAAGCTAAATATCTTTTCTATTATAACTTAAATAGCAATTTCCCATAGATAAGGATATAAAATGACGGAACAATACTACAAAATTGCCCTCTTATTTAATGCAAACAAAGTATATGATCGGCAGGTGGTGGAGGGTATTGGACAATATATTCAGGCATCGCAATGTATGTGGGATATTTTTGTAGAAGATGAATTTATCTATCATACTGATACCATTAATCAACTTTCTATTGATGGCATTATTGCAGACTTTGATGATCCAAAAACTGTTGAATTATTGCAACACACTCTTATTCCTACTATAGCAGTTGGTGGATCTTATAAACAAGCTGATTTTTATCCGCACTTTCCTTATGTAGCAACAGATAATATGGCATTGGTTGAAATGGCTTTATCTCATTTACAGGAGAAAGGACTGTCACAGTTTGCATTTTATGGTTTGCAAGTAAATACTCATAAGCATTGGTCTATAGAACGAAGAGATGCTTTTGTAAAGTTGGTGGAGAAAAATCATTACCCTATTTACCTATATGAGGGTGTGCAGGTTCATGCTCAAAATTGGTTGGAAGAGCAACAAAAGCTAATTGTCTGGTTAAAATCTCTTCCTTCTCATACTGGTATTATTGCTGTTACGGATGCGCGTGCTCGTCATTTATTGCAGGCTTGTGAGTACAGTAAAATTGCTGTACCTGAAGAGCTTTGTGTGGTTGGTATTGATAATGAAGAATTGATCCAATATTTATCGCGTGTGTCCCTTTCCTCCGTAGAACAAGGCACGAGAGAGATTGGTTATCAAGCTGCGAAATTATTACACAAATTACTCAATGGTCAAAAAGTTTCACATACCCCTATTTTAATTCCACCGATTACCGTTCACTCTCGAAATTCTACAGATTATCGATCATTAACAGATCCGCTTGTCATTCGAGCAATGCATTATATTCGTCATCGTGCCTGTCATCGAATTAAAGTAGAACAAGTTTTAGATCATCTTGAAACCTCACGTTCTAATCTTGAACAACGTTTTAAGAATGAAATGAATAAAACAATTCACCAAGTCATCCACGAAGAAAAAATTTCCCGAGCAAAGAATTTATTACAACAAACAGATATTTCTATTCAAGAAATTGCTGAGATTTGCGGCTATCCATCCATTCAATATTTTTATTCTGTTTTTAAGAAAGAATTTGAAATGACTCCTAAAGAGTTTCGACTAAATTGTTAAAGGAGCATATTTTTATTCAACTCTGTGCCATAATAACAAGTATTTTTAACCGCACTTTTATCTGAAAGACAGAAAATGAATATTCTAATTATTGGCCCATCTTGGGTTGGCGATATGATGATGTCGCACAGTTTGTACCAGCAACTGAAAATTCAATATCCAAGCTGCAATATTGATGTGATGGCACCGAATTGGTGTAAGCCTTTGCTTGCGCGTATGCCAGAGGTGCGTAAGGCGATTGAAATGCCATTAGGGCACGGGGCCTTTGAATTGGGAACGCGTTATCGTTTAGGAAAATCTTTGCGTGAACAATATGATATGGCGATTGTTTTACCTAATTCATTGAAATCTGCGTTTATTCCTTTCTTTGCAAAAATTGTTCATCGTCGTGGTTGGAAAGGCGAAAGCCGTTATATTTTATTGAATGATTTACGAGCCAATAAAAAAGATTATCCAATGATGGTGCAGCGTTATGTTGCATTGGCTTTTGAAAAAAATGCTGTACCAAAAGCTGATGATATTCCTGTCTTGAAACCCTATTTGACAGTTGAGCCAGCGCAACAAGCTGAAACCTTAAAAAAATTTGAAAAAGAAACCGCACTTTTAGGCGAACGTCCAATTATTGGTTTTTGTCCTAGCGCAGAATTTGGCCCTGCAAAACGTTGGCCACATTATCATTATGCAAAATTAGCAGAAATGTTGATTACCCAAGGCTATGCAGTGGAGCTATTTGGTTCTGCTAAAGATGAACCTGTGGGCGAAGAAATTCGTCAAGAGCTGCCTGAAGAGTTGCGTGAGCTTTGTGTCAATTTAGCAGGAAAAACCAATTTAAATGAAGCGGTGGATTTAATTGCAAATTGTACAGCAGTCGTGACCAATGACAGTGGTTTAATGCATATTGCGGCAGCAGTAAATCGTCCATTGATTGCACTTTATGGCCCAACGAGTCCGCAATACACGCCGCCGCTTTCGGATAAGGCAACGATTATTCGTTTAATTGAAGGTGGATTGATTAAAGTTCGTAAAGGCGACAAAGAGGGCGGTTATCATCAAAGTTTGATTGATATTACGCCAGAAATGGCATTAGAAAAACTGAACGAACTGTTGGCAAAATAATGAAAGTTTACTTGGTAAAAATAAAACTTATAAAGATATTACTTATAAGATGACTTGTTTCATAAAAAATGCTCGCACTTAGCGAGCATTTTTATCTTTTATATTTTCTTAGTCTAAGGCTTTACCTTTTAATTCAGGGATTAAGAAAATTGTCGCTAACATATCAATTACATAAATAAGCCCAAGTAGGGAGATTGCAGTTTGGAAAGAGTAAGAAAATACGATAGATAGCACATGCAAATATCCACCAACGGCACAATCAATATTGAAAAATGCGTTTTGTACAGTTGCTTGAGCTTCTCTTGGATAAACCGTGCAAACATCATAGATGAGGTGTACTCAGTGAAAACTAAGATTAGTACTGATAACAAAAGATGATTTTGAGGTCAGATCATTAGGCGCTATCTTTATTTATCTTAATTGGCGGAATGGACGGGACTCGAACCCGCGACCCCCTGCGTGACAGGCAGGTATTCTAACCAGCTGAACTACCACTCCGAGATAAGATATTAACTTTAAATTGGCGGAATGGACGGGACTCGAACCCGCGACCCCCTGCGTGACAGGCAGGTATTCTAACCAGCTGAACTACCACTCCGCTAAGTGGTGCGTATCTTAATGATGAACACAAATCTCGTCAATCTTTTTTTATTAAATTTTACTTACCTGCTTAAATTCCAAACGATTAATGAACATTGTCATTGCCAAAGCGTTTATCCCAAAGACAATTATTTCCACTTTTTTTATTAATCATCTTTAATAATTCTAAATGCGCTTGTAGCTCATCATCAGTTGGTTGAAGTAATTTTAAATTGTGCGAAAAATCCACCGCACTTTTTATTTCTTCCCCCGCATTTTCTTGCACAACATGGATAACTTCAGACTCAACAGATTCTTCTTCATCGAATAAATTTGTTTGCCCCCCCGTCATCATCAAATAAACATCCGCCAAGATCTCGGCATCCAGTAACGCACCGTGCAAAGTACGTTTGCTATTATCAATACCTAAACGATCACAAAGTGCATCCAAATTATTACGTTTTCCAGGATACATCTGACGTGCCATTTGTAGCGTATCTGTTACCAAACAAATATCGGTTGTTTTCACATTAAGGTTGAGTTTACGAAATTCATAATCCATAAATCCAACGTCAAAGGGCGCATTGTGAATAAGCAATTCCGCACCATTAATATAATCCAAAAAATCTTGGGCAACTTCTTTAAATTCAGGTTTATCCGCTAACATTTCATCAGTAATACCATGAACTTTAATCGCATCAGGATCAACGGGGCGATCTGGCTTAATGTAAATATGGAAATTATTACCTGTGTAACGACGATTTATTAATTCAACTGCACCAATTTCAATAATGCCGTGTCCTTCATAATGCGCGCCAAGCTGATTCATACCTGTAGTTTCAGTATCCAACACAATTTGGCGATTGGGATTAATCATTTGTTCAACCTATCTCTTTCCATTAAAATACTTGCCATTCTACACAACAACCTTTTTGTTATGCAAAAACAGATTGAAATTTTTACTGATGGATCTTGCTTAGGTAATCCGGGTGCGGGCGGAATTGGTGCCGTATTGCGTTATAAACAACATGAAAAAACACTCTCCAAAGGCTATTTCAAAACCACCAATAATCGAATGGAATTACGTGCCGTTATTGAAGCATTAAATACATTAAAAGAACCTTGTTTAATCACGCTTTATAGTGATAGCCAATATATGAAAAATGGCATCACAAAATGGATCTTTAACTGGAAAAAAAACAATTGGAAAGCAAGTTCTGGAAAACCTGTAAAAAATCAAGATTTGTGGAAAGCCTTAGATGAATCCATCCAACGTCATAAAATTAATTGGCAATGGGTAAAAGGGCATGCTGGACACAGAGAAAATGAAATTTGCGATGAATTAGCAAAAAAAGGGGCAGAAAATCCCACAGAAGAAGATATAGGGTATATAGAAGAATAATATAACTGATATAACATCATATTTTTCGATACCTAAAAAATATTTATCAGTAATACTCAAACCCAAAAAAAAGAACAAAAAACAATCAAATTTATTTAAAAAATGTGATCTTTATCAGATTTCAAGAAAATTAAAATTTTGGAGTATTGACATCAATTTTTTTTTTTGCAAAGATGCAATTCGCCTATCTTGGTAATTGGACAATTCTATTATAGAAAAGTTCAATCATAAATAGTAAATAACCCACAGGAGATACAAATTATGAAAAAAACACTTGCAGCATTAATCGTTGGTGCATTCACAGCTTCAGCAGCTAACGCAGTTGTAGTTTATGATAATAACGGTTCTAAAGTAGAAATAGGCGGTTCCGTTCGTCTTCTTTTAGAAAAAACTAACAAAGATGGAGACGCTAATCATACCCATTCAGGTTTAAAAAATGCGGGCTCTCGTTTAGAAGTTAAAGCAAAACATAATTTAGAAAGCGGTTATTACGCATTAGGTCAGTTACAAATTCGTCTTGATGGAAAACAAAGTGCAAAATCTACTAAAGATGACAAATTCGGGGCGTTAAGTACTAAACGTGCATTTATTGGTTTAGGGCACAAAGAATTTGGCGAAGTTAGATTTGGTCTTCAAACAACGTTCGCTGATTCTTTAAGTACAGCTAAAGATCGCAGCTATGGTCTTTTAGAGACTGGAAAATATATTCCTACAGATGGAAATTCTGTTGTTCGTTACATCTATAAAGGTATCGAAGGAGTTGAAATCGGTGCTGACTATTTATTTGCAGTCGATCGTGATGAAAATAATGAAGTGAAAACTAATGCACTCCAAAATGCTTTCCAAGTTGGCGCAAGCTACGAGAAAGATGGCGTGATTGCTAAAGTAGGCTTTGGTCGTACAAATTATCAAGCAATTGCTGCTCAAAGCAGAAAACATACCGATGGTATTCTTACAACTTTTGGGTATGAATTTGATGGACTAACACTTTCTTTAGACAGTGGTTATGCTAAAACTAAATTTATTAATGTTGATAAAAAAGAAAATCGTTATTTCGTATCTCCGGGTTTCCAATATCAAGTTACTGATTTAAGTAGTGTATATGCTAACTACAAATATGAGAGAATTAAAGAGGTTACTAATGAAAAAACTAAATATAATGGTTTCTTACTAGGAGCGGATTATAAACTTCATAAACAAGTACTTACCTATGTTGAGGGTAAATACCTGATCACTAAAGAATATAATACACAAGGTAAATATAAACAAGGCACCAAAGTTAGAGACAAAGCTATTGGCGTAGGTTTACGTGTATTCTTCTAATTATTTGTTAGAAAGCATACTTAAAAAAAGCGAATCGAAAGATTCGCTTTTTTGTTTATTCAACATCAAGTTAAAAAACAATTAAGATAGTTAAAAATTAAAAATGTATAAATTGTAGGATATCTTATGATTATTAGTATCAGCAAAAGCACAAAATGATTATTGAAAGGCTTTCAAAAGCAGCAAAATATTAATAAAAAATCTGTGACGTATATCACAGATTTTTAAATCAATTAGCTATTTAGGCTTTTACTATTTATTCTCTTTCCACTTTCCGTTTACTACTGTGCCGATTACTTGGTAATTTGGCGTAAACACTGCTAAGTTTGCTATCTTACCTTTTTCTACCGAACCTAAACGATCATCTATACCAATTGCACGAGCTGGGTAAAGGTTACTCATTCTAATGGCTTCCGCAAGAGGAATTTCAACATATTCTACCGCATTTTTAATGGATTCCATCATTGTGATTGATGCCCCTGCAATTGTGCCATTCGCATCATAGCAACGCCCATCTTTGATATAAATTGTTTTTCCTACAAAGGTAAAACTTTCTAGTTCTGGCGGTGCGCCTGCGGCTGCAATGGAGTCAGTCACAATACAAAGTTTGTCGCCTTTGATTTTTTTATCAATGCGAACATTGCCGTAATTCACGTGAATACCATCAACAATAATGCCAGTGTAAACATCTGAATCTAATACTGCGCCCACTACACCCATTGCACGTCCAGAACTAATTGGCGACATTGCATTATGTAAGTGGGTTGCAAAAGTTGCGCCTTTATGGAATGCGGCTTTAGCCACTTCATAAGTGGCATTAGAATGACCAACAGAAACAATAATACCCGCTTTCACAAAATCAGGCGTATAGTTAATAGTTGGATTTTCTGCAGCAATCGTCATTTTTGTAATCACATCACCATTTTCGCAGAGAAAATCTTTCATTTCTGGCGTAATTTCGCGGATATATTCTGGACGGTGTACACCTTTTTTCTCAATGCTGAGATAAGGCCCTTCAATATGTAAACCAAGTGCTTGGTTTTTATGCTTGTTTAAATATTCACGCATAATTTTCACCGCACTTTTTATATTTTCATCAGGCGCAGTAATAAAAGTGGGAAGGAAACTTGTACAACCTGATTTCAAGTTAGTTTCCTGCATAATTTCCAAGGTTTCAACGCTAGTTTGGTCGTTAAACATCACGCCACCACAGCCATTTAATTGCAGATCAATAAAACCTGCGGTTAAATTATTGCCTTGTAAATCAATGGTTTTAATGTCCTTTTCTAATTCAGTTTGCGGAATTACTGCTTCAATAGTCTCGCCATCAATTACTACCGCATAATCTCGTAGAATTTCGTATTTAGTGTAGATCACACTGTTGGTTAATGCGTATTTCATTTTATACCTTCCAAATTTTTTAAGAAAAACGACTGATTGTAAAAATGATAGGTTATTTATCGCCGTAATAAGTTCCTGCGACCGCACCTTCTAATTCAGTAAAATATTTCACAGTTTTCACTTTTAACTCTTGTTGAGCAGCTTCATCACAAACGAGCAAGAAATGACGGTGCATTTGTAATGCACTGACTGTCCATAAATGGTTAATACTACCCTCAACAGCAGCTTGCACTGCCAGTGCTTTTTGATGTCCAGTTGCTAAAATCATCACTTCTTCTGCATCTAATAATGTGCCTACACCAATGGTTAAAGCATATTTCGGCACTTGAGTAACATCGTTATCAAAGAAGCGTGAATTTGCAATTAATGTATCTTGCGTGAGTGTTTTAATGCGGGTGCGAGAACTTAATGAAGAAGCAGGTTCATTGAATGCGATATGTCCATCCACGCCAACCCCCCCCATAAACAGATGAATTTTTCCGTAGGATTTAATTTTTTCTTCATAACGACGGCATTCTGCATTATGGTCATCGGTATTGCCGTTAAGAATATTGATATTTTCAGGTAAAATATCGATATGATTGAAAAAATTGTTATACATAAAGCTGTGGTAACTTTCAGGGTGTTCCTCTGGTAAACCCACATATTCATCCATATTGAAAGTCACTACGTGTTTGAAACTCACTTTGCCTGCTTGATGAAGTCGAATCAGTTCTTGATAAGTTTTTAGTGGTGTACCACCAGTAGGTAACCCCAATACAAAAGGACGCTCGGCGGTAGGTTTAAAATCATTGATACGATTGATGATATGTTGTGCAGCCCAACAACTGACTTGTTGTTCTGTTTGTAGCGGAATAAAACGCATATTAGCCTTCCTTTATTATTGACCGTAATGATCCTATTCATATCGTAGGCTGGACTTTAGCCCACCCTACACCAAAGGATCATTATAAGTGCGGTAATTTTCTATCTTGTTTTTAAAAAGAAATTCTTTTGCTCCAATAATTTACGACAAAGCAATAGAAGTTGCCCCCTTCCGCTCTTCGGGCACCTTCCCCCGTAAACGGGGAAAGGAAGTTCTTGCTGTTCTGTTTGTAACGGAATAAAACAGGGGGAGGTAAGTTTTTTCTAATTTAAATATTTATGACAAAAATTTCGCTTTCAATTCTTTTGCTTTTGCAACTTGTTCTTCTGTTGCTTTTGCTGTCATTGGCTCACGGCAATAACCTGCATCCACCCCTTCTAATTTAAGCAATTCTTTGATGGTTAAATATAAACCGTTCGCTAAAATGCCTTCAATTAAATCGTTGGTTACGTGTTGAATTTCTAAAGCTTCTTTGAGTTTACCTGCTTTGGTTAATTCAAAGATTTGACGAGCACGAACGCCGTTTACATTGAAAGTAGAACCAATTGCACCATCCACACCCAAAGAGGCAGCAGGTAACATCATTTCATCGAAACCTGCCCAAATTAAGTGGTTTGGATAAGCTTTTTTCAAACGTTCTAATAAGTAGAAATCACCTGCTGTGAATTTTACCCCTAATACTTTCGGATTTTTGTAAAGCTCGCCAAATTGTTCAATGCCCATATTCACGCCAGTTAAGAACGGAATAGAGTACACGATCATATTATTGCCCGTTTCTGCAATAATGGTGTCGTAATAATGTTTAATTTCAGGGAAACTAAATTTGTAGTAGAACGGAGTAACAGCAGATAAGCAATCATAGCCTAATTCTGTTGCATATTTACCTAATTCAACTGCTTCTTTTAGGTTTACGCTGCCCACTTGAGCGATTAATGCGATTTGATCTTTTGCTTCATCTTTTGCAATACGGAAGATTTCTTTTTTCTCTTCCGTTGAAAGCATAAAGTTTTCGCCTGTTGAACCGCCCACATATAAGCCGTCCACTTTCATTTTGTCGATATTGTGGCGGATGATTTGGCGTAAACCTTTTTCATTAATGGTGCCATCTTCATTAAATGACACTAATAATGCACTGAAAATACCTTTTAAATCACGCATAAGTTTTCTCCTATTTTATACGTTGTTCAAGAATTACATTGAGAGTTTTTTGTTTAGTTTGAGCGGCAATTTCTTCTTCGCCCTGCACTAACAAAGCATAAATTAAATCTAATACAAAAAGCTGTGCGATCTTGGTGCCAATAGAATCGCCTTGTAACTTGCCTTGTTTATTACCATTTACCAAAACATAATCAGCATATTCTGTCACAGGGGAACGCAAACTATGCGTCAATGCCACTGTTGTTGCACCATTTTGTTTTGCAATTTTGATGGTATGTGCCGTTTCAGCAGAATAACCAGAATGGCTTAAACCAATTGCCACATCAGAAGACGTAAGTAATGCTGCCTGCATATACATAAAATGATTATTACCTGAAGCATCCACTTGAAAACCAATACGCATCAGCTTATTTTTAGCATCTTCCGCCGTTACGCCAGATGAACCCACACCAAATAAAAAAATACGACGTGCTTTTTTAAGTACTTTAACGACTTCTTCAAGCTGTTTTAAATCAAGTAAATTAATCGTTTCTTCCATTACATTAGCAACTGCGGCTTGCAATTTTTGTGCAATAGTGAGCGAATCATCACTTGGCATAATTTCTGTTTCAAGTACGCTTTCATCTTGATTATCTTTCGTCGCAAGTTCAATAGACAGCTCTAGTTTGAAATCGCTGAAACCTTTAAAGCCAACGGTTCGACAAAAACGGACAAGCGTAGCCTCTCCCACTTCTAAGTGTTTAGCGATTTCTGAAAGGGGGCATTGCGATACCAAATCAGGCGAACGCAAAATCGTATCGGCAATTTTTTTCTCTGATTTAGTTAAACTCTGGTAAAGTGAGCCAATTCTGTTTAACACATTTCCCGATTTAGCCATAAATTGTTCCTTTCGGCTTATCCAGTAAAACATCTTTTACCCAATAAGCCGCGCCAATTAAACCTGCATCTTGTCCAAATTTAGCGGATTCAATTTCACAACAATATATCGAAGGAAAATCTTGTAAATATTTTTCGACCAAAGGTAAATATCCCTCAGCTAATCCTACACTACCACCAATCGCGATTTTTTGAATATCTAAACTAATCACTAAATCTGCAATTAAATTAGCAATGGCTTTCGCAGAACGCTCGACAAGTGCGGTCGCTTTTTCATCATTTTTTCTAAAACGTTCAAATACTTCTTTTGGCTCACACGGATCTTCCCATTGGGAAGAAATCGCTTCAATTGCTCGCCCTGAAGCAACCGCTTCGACACAACCTCGACGCCCACAACCACAGATCACACCATTTGGATCAGCTAATGTATGACCAATATGCCCAGCAATACCACGAGAACCTGTCTGCAAAATTTGGTTCAATACAACGCCACCGCCAACTCCTGTTGAAACGGTAATAAAAACGAAATTTGATACCTGTTCAGAATTTTGCAATTGATATTCCGCATAAGTCGCAGCTTGTGCATCATTTAATAAACCAATTGGTTTATCCGTATGTTTTGCAATACTTGCTTTAAGTGGAAATTCCGCCAAGCCGCCTAAGTTTTTCGGATTTAATGCACTTAAAATGCCATTATTGATGATCCCCGTAGATGCCACCGCTACATAATCAAACTGCCCTTCATAATCAGCAAGCAATTTGCCTAACGCTTGGTGCATTCCCTCCACCACATTTTCACGTGGAGTGTGAATTTGCTGACGTTGCTCAATTTCGCCATTTTTTACAATCGCCGCAGCAATTTTTGTCCCACCAATGTCTAGTGCTAAACAACGCATAACTTATCCTTATAGTGTAAAGTCTTTTCTCACACGTCTTACGACTATCTTGCAGATTTCACAGAATTAGCAAACCAACTCACAATATGTTCAAGACGAGTTAAGGCTGAACCTACTGTTACACAATCTGCGCCAATTTCAATTGCCACTTTTGCCAATTCTGGCGTGTTATAGCGACCTTCTGCCATCACAAAACAACCCGCTGCTTTTAAATCTTTTACTAATTGATAATCAGGTTCTTCTGGAACTGATCCGCCTGTATAACCCGACATTGTGCTACCCACAATATCAAAACCGAGTTTTTGACAATACAAGCCTTCTTCTAAATTAGAACAATCTGCCATAGCCAAACAACCCATCTCGTGAATTTTTCTCACTGCACGTTCAACATCAACAGGACGCGGACGGCTCGTGCCATCTACGGCAATAATATCTGCACCAGCATTGGCTAGCTCTTCAATATCTTGTAAAAACGGCGTAATACGCACAGGACTATCAGGCAAATCACGCTTTACAATTCCGATAATCGGAACATTCACAAAAGGGCGAGTGGCTTTAAGGTTATCAACACCCTCAATACGTAAGCCAGAAGCTCCGCCCATAACCGAAGCCTGAGCCATAGCAGAAACGATTTCAGGTTTATCCATCGGGCCATCATCGACAGGTTGGCAAGAAGAAATAAGACCATGTTGAATTTGAGAAAGCACTTCTTGATAAGATAATTTGGACATATAACACTCCTCATTTAAATCTGAATAAACCTCTTTAAAATTAATTTCATCCACACAAAACAATCTTTTATAAATTGTAATATGCTTATATTCTTGTCATCTAACATTATTATATGAAAAAGAAATGTCATTTTAAAGAATATTTTTGAAGTGTTTTTTCACAAATGTGATCAACTTCTCATTTTTGAAATAAAACTCGTAAAACTATTTTAAAAAATTTTTTTTACTCTTAGAATTGGTCTTGAATCCTATTTTGGGGGAGAAAATATACATTTCTTGCCTAAATTGATTCTGACATTATGGGGTTAACATCCCCCTTCCAACATAAGTTCACACAGGAGCGAATATGATGAAATTGACAAAACTTTTCCTTGCTACAGCCATTTCTTTAGGCGTATCTTCTGCTGTTCTTGCCGCTGATTATGACTTGAAATTCGGTATGAATGCTGGAACTTCATCAAATGAATATAAAGCGGCAGAAATGTTTGCCAAAGAAGTCAAAGAAAAATCACAGGGTAAAATTGAAATTTCACTTTATCCAAGTTCACAATTAGGTGATGACCGCGCTATGTTAAAACAATTAAAAGACGGTTCTCTTGACTTCACCTTTGCAGAATCTGCTCGTTTCCAGTTGTTTTACCCTGAAGCGGCAGTATTTGCCTTACCTTATGTTATTAGCAACTACAATGTTGCACAAAAAGCCTTATTCGATACAGAATTTGGTAAAGATTTAATTAAAAAAATGGATAAAGATCTTGGCGTTACTTTACTTTCTCAGGCTTATAACGGTACTCGTCAAACTACTTCAAATCGTGCAATCAACAGTATTGCGGATATGAAGGGCTTAAAACTTCGTGTGCCAAATGCTGCAACAAACTTAGCCTATGCTAAATATGTTGGTGCATCACCAACACCAATGGCATTTTCTGAAGTTTATCTTGCGTTACAAACGAATGCCGTCGATGGTCAAGAAAATCCGTTAGCAGCAGTGCAAGCACAAAAATTCTATGAAGTGCAAAAGTTCTTAGCAATGACTAACCACATTTTGAATGACCAACTTTATTTAGTAAGCAACGAGACTTATAAAGAACTCCCTGAAGATCTTCAAAAAGTCGTAAAAGATGCTGCCGAAAATGCAGCAAAATATCACACTAAATTATTCGTAGATGGGGAAAAAGATTTAGTCACATTCTTTGAAAAACAAGGTGTGAAAATTACACATCCTGATCTTGTCCCATTTAAAGCATCAATGAAACCATATTATGCTGAGTTTGTAAAACAAACGGGTCAAAAAGGTGAAGCAGCTTTAAAACAAATTGAAGCAATCAATCCATAATCCCTCTTTAGTGTGCCGTAATGGCACACTACATTCCCTTATTCTTCATCAAGCGGAGTGAAGTATGAAATATATTAATAAGCTTGAGGAATGGCTGGGTGGCACATTATTTATCGCCATTTTCGGTATTCTTATCGCTCAAATTCTTTCACGCCAAGTTTTTCATTCTCCGTTAATCTGGAGTGAAGAACTCGCCAAGCTCTTATTTGTTTACGTGGGTATGTTAGGTATCAGCGTTGCTGTGAGAAAACAAGAACACGTATTTATTGATTTTTTAACTAATCTGATGCCCGAAAAAATCAGAAAATTCACAAATACTTTTGTACAATTATTAGTCTTTGTATGTATTTTCTTGTTTATTCATTTCGGGATTCGTACTTTTAATGGCGCATCATTCCCCATTGATGCCTTAGGGGGCATTTCTGAAAAATGGATTTTCGCTGCACTACCTGTTATCGCAATATTAATGATGTTTCGCTTTATCCAAGCGCAAACCGTAAACTTTAAGACAGGGAAAAGCTATTTACCTGCGACTTTCTTTATCATAAGTGCGGTAATTTTATTTGCAATTTTATTTTTCGCGCCAGATTGGTTCAAAGTATTGCGAATTAGCAATTATATAAAGCTCGGTTCAAGTTCAGTCTATGTAGCCTTACTCGTTTGGCTAATCATTATGTTTATCGGTGTCCCTGTAGGTTGGTCCTTATTTATTGCTACCCTACTTTATTTTTCCATGACACGTTGGAATGTCGTAAATGCCGCAACTGAAAAATTAGTCTATAGCCTAGACAGCTTTCCATTACTTGCCGTGCCGTTTTATATTTTAACGGGTATTCTAATGAATACAGGTGGGATTACCGAACGCATTTTTAATTTTGCTAAATCCTTACTCGGTCATTACACAGGAGGAATGGGACACGTTAATATCGGCGCAAGTTTATTGTTCTCTGGTATGTCAGGTTCAGCACTTGCTGATGCGGGGGGCTTAGGTCAGCTTGAGATTAAAGCAATGCGTGATGCTGGTTATGACGATGATATTTGCGGAGGAATTACTGCTGCTTCCTGTATTATTGGGCCATTAGTTCCACCAAGTATTGCAATGATTATTTACGGTGTAATCGCCAATGAATCTATCGCAAAACTCTTTATCGCAGGTTTTATTCCCGGTGTATTAATTACTTTAGCTTTAATGGCAATGAATTATCGCATTGCAAAAAAACGAGGTTATCCACGTACACCAAAAGCCACGAGAGAACAACTTTGTAGCAGCTTTAAACAATCTTTTTGGGCAATCCTAACGCCATTATTAATTATCGGTGGTATTTTTTCAGGCTTATTCAGTCCAACAGAATCTGCCATTGTTGCAGCAGCATACTCTGTAATTATTGGTAAATTTGTGTATAAAGAATTAACCTTAAAAACCTTATTTAATAGTTGCATAGAAGCGATGGCAATTACAGGCGTAGTCGCCTTAATGATTATGACCGTGACTTTCTTTGGCGATATGATTGCCCGTGAACAAGTCGCAATGCGTGTTGCGGATGTATTTGTTGCTGTTGCCGATTCGCCTTTAACCGTATTGCTAATGATTAACGCACTCTTACTTTTTCTTGGAATGTTCATTGATGCCCTAGCATTACAATTTTTAGTATTACCAATGCTTATTCCTATTGCGATGCAATTTAACATTGACTTAATCTTCTTTGGTGTAATGACCACATTAAATATGATGATTGGTATTCTTACCCCACCAATGGGAATGGCTCTCTTTGTTGTTGCTCGTGTAGGAAATATGTCCGTTTCCACGGTAACCAAAGGCGTATTACCGTTCTTGATTCCCGTTTTCGTTACATTAGTATTAATCACGATTTTCCCACAAATCATCACATTTGTACCGAATCTATTGATACCATAATAAAAAGTGCGGTTGAAAAACATTAAATTTTTTAACCGCACTTTCGTAATGTACATTTTCTGTACCTTACAATACAAAAGAGTGTAATAAACTGCACTTTATCAACTCCTATTCAATGCCGTTTAATGAATAGCAAACTGTAAACACAACTCAAAAAGGAGTTTATTATGAAACTAACCAAAACAGCATTATGCACCGCACTTTTTGCCACCTTTACTTTTTCAGCGAACGCACAAACTTATCCTGATTTGCCAGTGGGAATCAAAGGAGGAACAGGCGCATTAATTGGCGACACCGTTTATGTGGGATTAGGCTCTGGTGGCGATAAATTCTATACTTTAGACCTAAAAGATCCTTCAGCACAATGGAAAGAAATTGCTGCATTTCCGGGCGGCGAACGTAATCAACCTGTTGCAGCTGCGGTAGATGGCAAACTTTATGTATTCGGTGGTTTACAAAAAAATGAAAAAGGAGAACTTCAACTCGTTAATGATGCTTATCGCTATAACCCAAGCGATAATACTTGGATGAAACTTCCTACTCGTTCTCCTCGCGGTTTAGTAGGATCAAGTGGCGCATCTCACGGAGATAAAGTTTATATTTTAGGCGGCTCTAACCTCTCTATATTTAATGGTTTCTTCCAAGACAACGTTGCAGCAGGAGAAGATAAAGGGAAAAAAGATGAAATCGTTGCAGCTTACTTCGATCAACGTCCAGAAGATTATTTCTTTACAACAGAATTATTGAGCTATGAACCCTCAACTAACAAATGGCGCAATGAAGGTCGTATTCCATTCTCTGGTCGTGCTGGTGCAGCCTTTACAATTCAAGGTAATGATCTAGTGGTTGTCAATGGCGAAATTAAACCTGGACTTCGCACCGCTGAAACCCATCAAGGTAAATTCACTGATAAAGGTGTGCAATGGAAAAACTTACCTGACTTACCTGCACCAAAAGGCAAATCACAAGATGGTTTAGCTGGTGCGCTTGCAGGCTATAGTAATGGTCATTATTTAGTCACTGGTGGCGCAAATTTTCCAGGTTCAATAAAACAATTCAAAGAAGGAAAACTTCACGCACATAAAGGTTTAAGCAAAGCTTGGCATAACGAAGTTTATACTTTAAATAATGGTAAATGGAGCATCGTTGGGGAATTACCAATGAATATTGGCTATGGTTTTTCTGTATCTTACAATAATAAAGTTTTACTGATTGGCGGCGAAACTGATGGAGGTAAGGCTTTAACTAGCGTCAAAGCAATCAGCTATGATGGTAAAAAATTAACCATCGAATAATTTATCACAGAATAATGCATAAAATTTATAATAATCAAAAGCGGCGAAATTTATCGCCGCTTTATGCAAAATAAAAGTAATTAAAGCAAAATTAACACAAATTTTGACCGCACTTTAAATGCCATCTATAAAGAGCCGGCATTTTTATTAATAAGATTTAGCGATGTTATTTATTCCACCACCACTACTCTGTTTATTCATTGCTATAGCAATGTATTTTTTGCCAAAGATTGCTAGTTATTCTGTCCATTTTTCAGTGATTGTTTTTGTTATTTCCCTTTCATTTTTGATTGCTTTAAGTAGCGTTATACAATTCATTATATGTAAAACCTCCATAAATCCTCGTGACTTTAAAGGCACAACAAAATTAGTTTCTACAGGCATATTTCGATTTAGCCGTAACCCAATGTATTTAAGTTTGCTGTTAATGTCAATCACATGGGTTCTTTGGTTGGGTAATAGTTTGGCTTGGTTAGGCATAATTGTTTTTGTATTAGCGATAAACCAATTTCAAATAGCCAAAGAAGAAACCTATTTGGAAAATAAATTTGGCGATGAATATCGTCGTTACAAACAAAAAGTAAGACGCTGGCTATAAAAAAACACCTTCACAAGGAAGGTGTTTTTATTAATTTAAAATCTATTTTTTCGGTGCCTGCATAAAGCGGAAGAAATCACTATCTGGTTTTAAAATCATCATATTGTCAGAATTTGCAAAACTCACTTCATAGGCTTTTAAGCTACGCACAAAAGTAAAGAATTGAGGTTCCTGTGCAAAAGCATCTGAATATAATTTTGCAGCGGCTGCATCGCCTGAACCTCGTAATTCTTGTGCAGTTTTATTTGCATTAGCAAGAATTAACGTTACTCTGCGATCTACATCAGCTTGAATAAATGCTGCTTTTTCTTTCCCTTGAGAACGATGTTCACGTGCCACTGCATCACGTTCTGCACGCATACGTTGGTAAATTGAAGAAGAAACTTCATCTGGTAAATTAATTTGTTTTACACGCACATCGATAACTTCAATACCTAATTCTGCCGTACTGTCTTGCCCTGAATTTAAAGCTTTTTTTGCCCCTTCCATTAATTCCCCACGTGTACCAGAAACAATATCTTTAATCGTGCGTGAACCAATTTCAGAACGTAAACGGTCATTTACTTTACGACTTAATAAATTTGCAGCTTGGACATAATCGCCACCGCCAGTAGACGTGTAGAATCGACCAAAATCACTGATTTTCCATTTCACATAAGAATCCACTAGCAAATCTTTTTTCTCAACAGTAACAAAACGTGTTGCAGAGCCATCTAAAGTACGAATGCGCGCATCTAAAACTTTGATGCTATCAATTAAAGGCACTTTAAAATGCAAGCCCGGTTCATATACAACCACTTTGTTATCTGCATCACGCTGTACTTTGTTAAATCGTAACATAATGCCACGCGTACCTTCCGTTACAACGACGATACTAGAATAAACCACTGCCGCAATCACGAAAATAACAGGTAATAAAAATCTACGCATTAGTTAAATCTCCCTTGGCGAATTGGCACGACAGTGGTCGGTTGAGGTTGATAAGAATTTTGACGTTCTGGCGCAGTAAAAGCAGGCGAAGAATTAACCGCACTTGGCGCACTTGTTACCGATTTTTTACCCATAATTTGCTCTAACGGTAGCACAGTTAAATTATTACCATTATTGCCGTCAAGCATTACTTTTGGCGTATTTGCCATCACTTTTTCCATCGTCTGAATATATAAACGCTCACGCAGTAAATCTGGCGCAGCCTTAAATTCTGGCAACAAGCGTTGCAAACGTTCAACTTCACCTTTTGCATCTAACACGATACGATCTTTATAAGCTGTTGCTTCTTCAAGAATACGTTGTGCATCACCGCGTGCAATCGGTTCTTTCTCACGCGCATAGGCTTCCGCTTCACGAATAAAACGTTGTTCATCTTCCTGCGCTTTAATTGCATCATCAAACGCATCCTTTACTTCTTCGGGTGGACGTGCAGATTGGAAGTTCACATCAATAACCTCAAGTCCCATATCGTAGGATTTGATAATTTCATTCAAAGCTTTCCAAGTATTTTCACGCACGACAGAGCGACCTGTGGTTAAAATATCATTCATAGACATATGCCCAACAACATAACGTAATGCACTATCTGTCGCTTGATTCAAACTATCATCTGCATTTGTTACGCTAAAACGATATTTTGCAGGATCTTGCACGCGATATTGCACGGTCATTTCCACTTTTACCATATTTTCATCTTGGGTCAGCATTGCACCTTGCGTACGCAACTCTTTTACTTGCTCCACATTTACTGGCAATACTTTATCTACAAATGTTGGTTTCCAGTTCAAACCGGGTTGAACAATAGAATGTAACTCGCCAAAACGAAGCACCACACCGCGTTCAGCCTCTTTAATAGTATAAAAACCGCTTACGCCCCAAATAATCGCACCAATCGCTACAGCAAGTGGAATAACTTTGCCAAAATGAAATGGCGTATTGCCTTGAGAACTGCCATTATTTTGACCGCTCTTTTTATTTCCACCACCTAATTTTCTGAGAAGGTTAGTAAAAATCTCCTCAATATCTGGCGGAGATTGCTCTTGATTTCCACGATTTTGGTTATTATTCCATCCATTATTGTTGGATGAATTTCCCGGCTGTTGGTCGTTGCTCTGCCCTGGTTTACTCCAAGGATCGCGATCTGAACCGTTCTGTGACATTTCATTCTCCATTTGTCAAAAAATTGTTAAGAGTTTAGCTAAATAAATGGGGTACGTCTATGAAAATGCAAGAGGGGATAACTATTAATTTCACCTCACTTTCAAGTTATCCCTCTTATAAGCGGAGATTTTTGCCGTTAGCGTTAGATAGCTTTTACTGTTTACTATCGTAGCAGTTACTGCCTTAACAGATTTTTAAATTAAGACTGCCTTTAATAGCAATACGCACATTTTTAGAAAAAGCGATGTTAATTCTCATCTCAGCTTAGGTGTCTTGCTCTCTCGTGATATTTCCGTAGAAAAAGTCAGGTGTGCTTACGCTAGATTGGATGTAAAATTATAAGGTTTACTTAACATAAGCATCTTTGAAAATACAAAAAGTACGGGCAGTTTTGAGAGATTTTAAAACTCATTGAAAATTGACCGCACTTTGTATTATATACCTTTCAAACACCCATAAGCTTCTAGAAATCTAAAAACTAAGATCTTGATATTTTTGACATACTTTTTGAAATATCTCTCTTATTTCCTCCTAGATATTAAAAAATGTATAGGCAAAATGATAAAATGCAGTTTTAGAGACATCATAAAAGCTTCCTCAATTAATAAATCATAATGGATATATTTTATCCCCACATCCATTTGAGCATACAACAATGCAACAAAAAATAAAATAACAGCTCCAAAGAAAGATAGTAAAGTTAAAATAATATTCTTCATTATTTACTCCCTCTTTCTCATTACTACCATCGCTATATATTTTTTTCATCTTATCTGAGGCTATAGAACTACCCACTACATTAAAGAATATTCTAGGTGCTCCATCAAATTTAGAATATTTACCTAAAGTAAACTCTAACAACAATCCATAACCAGCTACTGTTGCAGAACCTATCATTTCAGTTTTTATCTGTTTATCCGTCGCTCCAACTTTATTTACCTCACACATTAAATCAACAGCGGAGCTTACAAAAAAAACTTACGTCGTCATAATTAATATGAAAAATCAAGAGATTTAAGGATAGATAAATAAAAAATTCAATAAAAACAATTAAATTAGTTTATTATTCATAACAATGCTTAGATCTCGTAAAAACTCATCCCTCTCTATATCTTCAAGATCCGTAATTAAATCATTAAGATTATTTAGAGATAAAATTTCTTCTATATCAGATATGATAGAATAATGTGCTATTTTATTTCTCCCAGACAATCCTGTTATAGCAATAACATATAACATCAATTTTTCTATTGGTAGCTGAAAAGCATTTTCATATGTATCTAAAGCTGCCCCCCATTCATTTTCATTAATAGTCCAATCATGAATATAACCACCATTAAACTTTTCTTGACACCAAGAAAAAGCATCTTGGAAGAAAATACTTTTTAAAAAAGAATAATTTGTTCTTTTATACATAATTAAATTCCTTACTTAGGGATAACCACGCTACCATTATTATCAAAAATATAAATATTTGGGTATTGTTTCTTAAATTGATCTGCAACACCTAAACAACTTTTACAAGCATGTCGCTCAGTAAATATTGTTAAATTACCTTTTGCATTATATCTATTACCTAATAAATCTGATACGTTGGAAAAGATTTTATATTCAGAATCTACAGCCCTATTTATATCAATACCACGATTATTAGGAATAACTAATGCATTAAACTGAGATTTACCATTTCCAATAAAACCATTTTGAGCAATATTTATTCTACTATGAGCAGCTAATATTTTAGTATCCAATCCCTCGATCTCCACTTTAGCAATTGCAGTATTCCCTGCACCATGTAATGTTTTAGGTAAAGAACCTTTAGCCTGAGCCAATTGATTTCTAAATTCAGGTATTAACATGGTACTATTCAATGGTTTGTACTCTAATCCTCTAATATTGTTTATCTTACTAATATTAGATAAATTTTCTTTGAATAACTGTTCTTTTAATTTAGGATACAATGCTGCGTTCTCAGCACCACTTGAACGATAATCCTCATCCCCAACATTAGTACGCTTATACCCATCCATCCCTGATGTCGGATAAGCTTTATTTTTTCCACTAATTAAGCTCTTAACATTGCTTAATCCAGCTTTTGCAGAACCTGCTGCAGCACCCAGACCTATTGCTGTACCAGCCTCCATGGCATTCAAACCAAATTTTGTTGTATCCGAAAGCTTGCTAAAACTTTATGCATTCTCACTTTCAACTAAATTAGATAATGCAATACGATTTGCTGTATTTAAATCATTTGGATAATACACCGTCATACGACTAAAGAACCCTAAATTTCTCTCAAGCTCTTCAGCCCCAGTATTCATTTCATGTAAATGTGCCGTTTCACAAGCCACATTCCCCTTACACGCTATGAGTTGCTGACGATTCTCTTCACTAATACCTTTATATTTCTCTAAAATCGGTTTAGTATCACGCCCTTCTTTTTGTGCTTTGCTCAGTTCTCGAATGAAGTTCTGAACATCTGCAATACTTAGGTAATTATTCTCCACTGCCCTTTTAGCCGTTCCTGCCCCAGAAGTCGCAGCAAGGAAATTACCCTCTTGCTCCGTTGTGGTGCCATTCGCTTTCGCCGTCAATGCTGCAGCTAATCCGCCCGCCAGTTGACTTAACGTGCTAATGTTTTCCTTCTCATTGGACGTAAGTTGATTTGGCGTTTTATTATAGATTGCCTGCGTGAGGATTTGTGCAGTCACTTCTCCTGTCACCCCAGCAATTGCACCTGTTAATGGGTCTTTGCCTGTCACCTGGAACTCCACTGCAGAAAGCAGGGCATGCGCCATCAGATTCGTCGCCTTGTCTTTTGCCGTGTCGCCCGCCGTCATCTCGTGGATGGTTTTGTTGAGATAAGGTGAAGCAAGAGCAACAAAACTGCCTGCGGTATCGTTTTGTGCCGCCGCTTGTAATGCCGCTGTCACCGCACGAATCGCCATGCCAGTCTTACTTCCAATGCCGTAAGTGCCGTCTATATCATTTTGAATAGCGGTAATTTGTTTACCGATTTCTTGCGCTTGCGTACTTGATTTACCGTATTTTTCTTCCGCTTTAAATTTTTCTAATGACAGTTTATTAATCTTCTCACGCTCATTATACGTGGCGATGCTTATTGCGTTGTTGCTGATATCACCTATCACCTTAGCCATTTCTTGGCGTTCTTGCACTTTTTGTAAATCTTGCTTTTCAACACGTTGATTCGCATTTTTGGTGTCACGTGAAAGTGCGGTCAGTTTTTCCGGTGTTTCGATGTCTATCTGAATGTTGTCGCTGATAGCTGATTGGGTGGTGCTGCGCGCGCTTTCATTGGTGTTACCTAATAAACTGAGGGTGGAGCTGATAGCTTGCATCGGGTTGATGCCTCCCATTCCTGCCCCCATGCTCGCACTTTCGGTTTTAATCTCACTTTTATTTTCAATATCGGTATGCGTGAGCGATTTTGTTTTGAAGCGGTTTTTACTTGCATCAGCATCACTTTCGATGATGGCACCATTCAGTTGGGTATGGTTGTGGATATGAGCGTCCATGCCATCCTCACCCACACGAATACCCGCTTGTTCATTAACTTGAGCATAATCCACTTTCGCTTTGTTATAGGAGGCACTGACCGAAGCTCCGCCACCTGAACCATACGCTACCGAGCCGCTTGCACTCGCACTCGTTTGTTTGGATTCGTATTTTTCCGTATCTTGACGGCTCGTGACAGTGAGATTTTGAATGTCCGCTTCCCAGCGTTTTGCTTTGAGATTCGCCGCATCAAGGGTTAAGCCGCCTTCCTCACTATCCGTAATGATTTTATCTGCAGTAAAGTGACTATTTTGCCAACGTTCGCTATCTGAGTTAGATTTACCCTTAGCCACATTCACCGAACCCTCAATACCAATTCCATAGCTATTACCATTGATTCCAACAAAAACGCCTACACTTCCCCCTACTGATTTATTTTTGGTATGTTGGTGCTCCTCGTCTTTTACACCTTTTATCTCAATCCCTTTTTTGCCTGATAATGCCATCAATTTCGCATTCGCATCCACGCCTTCAAAGGTGAGTTTTTCATCGCGTGCTTTTGCATTAAATGTCCCCGTATTCACGGTTGATTTTTGATGACTAATACTCCGGCTTTCGCTACTTTGTGTTTGTTTTTGACTACCATAACCAAGACTAATCTTCATACTTGGGCTGGATGTCGTCCCCGTATTCTGCATATTACCAGCACGTAAGGCATCTAAGGTTTCCGCTACCTTACCCACATTTTGAACTGCCATGCCCACTTCTTCCGCAGCTTTCACTGCATAAAGCACTTGAAGTTTTGAATTGCTCACCTGCTTGGCTCGCTTCACACTGTTATAAGCCGCTTGTGCCATCTCAGTCACCGGTGTACTCAAGGCAATCGTCACGCCAGATTGTTTATACTCATGCCCCTCTTTACGTTCAATAAATACAAAAGTGCGGTCAATTTTTGAGAAGTTTTAAAACGCTTTGAAAATTGACCGCACTTTACACCTAGATACTTTAAATTTTCTTAATCAAAAATTAAAAATCTAACTAATTATTAAACAATTAAGATCGTAAAGTTTAATTATTTTAAACAACATAACTTTATAAAAGTAAACTTATAAAGCATAATCATTATTTATGATTCATATTTTTACTCAAATAAAAACAGAATAGAAGCAAAACCAATATTAAGGGAAACGATTTTAATGTCACTAATAAACTAACCTTACTAAAATCAAAGTTAAACTTGTATAAAGCTAATGCATACATAAATAAAATTGATATCAATGACATTTTCAAAACAAGAAAAAAATCATTTCTCATGTTTATTTGCCTCCTTCAATTGTTCATAATATTTTTCAAAAGAATTTGTCATTACCTCTTTTATAAGAGGAAAGCCCGTATAATGTCCAAATTTATTTTCAAGCCCTAAGCTTAAGATATTGCTTCCTGTTGTTTTAACAATATCATAGTTCCCACTATCTTTAGACCAATCAACAGTCACTCCAAGCCCAATAACAGGAAGTATTGGCATACCTGTAGTTGCTCCAGCTGAAAAGAATGAATATCCAACCTCTTTAGTAGATTTCAATAAATTATCTCTTATTAACAGCTTTCCATTAGCATAATCATGAGTCTCAAATAAAGAGATGTGATTTAAGAACATCCAACGAAAAAAAACTAACATGCAAAATTAACTTATTCTTAAACATACTATTTAACTTCATTAAACTTTCTTTCTCCGTGGAAGTGCAATTTTCTCAATATATCATCAGATTTATACCATCCTTCATCTTTCATTCCATTTTCATCAGTTTTATAAATATATTTCAAGTTATTTATATTATAATTCCCTATCGAATGTCTTTCTGAGAAGTTTAATCTATCACTACAAATAAAATATCCACCAAATAACCCAGAATAAACTGTATCTTCTTCTACTCCATGATTTACGCCAGCATACTTTTCAGAACACCTATCTATATTCATTATATTTTTGGCAAACAGACGGAAATTTATAGCAATATTTATAACTTGCATTAAATACAAATCCATTTTGTCTTAAACAAGAGGAATAAATTCTATTTGATTCAATTTTTTCTCTTTCTCCCTTTACTGTTGAAAAACCATATTCATTTATTACTTCAAATCCTTTCAAAGACTGACTAAAGCACTTTTTATATATCTCTTCAGATAACGCTTCTTTGGTTCTTCGATGAACCCAAATATCTTCATCGAAATAAGAGGAGTAAGAAGGCATTAAATCTAACACTAAACACCCTGTAAGAGTCAATAATGGAAACAAAAGAATAATTTTTTTCATCATTCCACCTTATTAAAATATCGTTTACCGTCAATTGGGTAAATTTTATTTATAATTTCTTTGGTTTTTTCCATCTTTTCTCTTTCTTTCTCATCCTCCTTTCTATATACATATTTTAAATTATTAATATTTTGGTTTGCTTCTGAATGAGCTTCTCCAAAACTTAATCCTTTTATAGATTTTGCATTAGGATTATTTCCAATAAACCAGCCTCCTATCCCTGAATATACGAAATCTCCTTCCACCCCATGATATTCTGTTTTCACGTCTTTAAATAACCCTTTAGCCTGATGACTAATCCCTTCTGAGGGATACGATCCGCCAGACATAGAATTAATTTCTATATTTCATATTATCTATACAGATTTTAGTATTATCTCCATCTTGAGCTAAACACCATTGTATAGGGGCTCTAAAACGATAACCTGAATGATAAAAACATTCTCTATTTAGTATAGAAATAGCATCTAAAAAATGAATATACTCAGAATACTCATTCTTATATTCATCAATCATTTTAATTGGGTTTTTATTATATTTATCTTCAAGGTAGTTAAATCTATCTAGATTAAATTTATTTAAAATATTACCTTTTGATTGAATATAACATTTTTTTGCCTCTTCATAACTAATGCTTTTTCCATTTTTTACCCAATAAGTCGAAGGTGAAGGTGAACCATTAGCTAAGTAGCAACCAGTAAGAAAAGTAGTAATAACTAACATTATCCACTTCATTATTTGTTACCCTATTCTATTTCACTATTTTTAAAATAAAACATTTTTGTTTTAGGACCTATTTTTTCCCAAATTTTTTCCTGATACCTGATTATTTCATTTCTCGTTTTACCATCATCTTTAGTAGAAGAATAAAAAAAATTAATGACATCTAAATCTTTATAATAAGCCTTGGTATGATCTCCGGCTAAAATGCCCCATAAAGGAACACCTTTTGCATTGCTTCCCGTTGTATTTGTATTACCTATACCTAAACTGAATGCCCCCGGAATCCAAGGTAGACCTAATCCAGTTCCCACAAAGTCTCTTGGCGCTACCGCATAAGTAACCTTTCCTTCCTTAAATAACTCACTCGCTTTTTCTGTGTAGCCTTGATCGTATATTCCCATTGATAATTCCCCTCCAATCGTGCTATTTCTCATTGGATAAGAAGTTCCAACTGTATTGGCATCTAGATGTGTATACTCAAACATCATTCCTTTATAATCTGCCCAATTCATCGCATTTTTCGTACTTGATACCCCCAAACTATGAGCAAGATGTTTTAAATCAACCTTATTTGTTGGATTTTCGCGATTATATTGCTCAAGTAAATCCCAAACTTTTGCTTGCTCTCGGCTTGCATTTGATGCCCCAAATATTGATGGCATATCTACCCCTGCTCTAAAACGTTCAAATACGGTAAAAGTCGCTTCAGCTATCATTGAACTATAAGGTTTTCTTACTACAAGCACATTATTATTTAAATAATCTTTACCTCCATATTGAATTGCACCCTTCAATCTATCTTCGTCATTCTTATTAAAAATGCCATGCGCATACATACGAGCCAATTTTTCAGCCTCTTCTTTTGTTTTTGGTACATCTAAATTATTTACATCAAGTTCATGATAAGTAATGCACTCTATGCTTTCACAGTCTACTTTCTTCGCTTCTTTAACAAGAATATTTCCTTCGTTCTTTTCAATTTTGTAATAAATTTCATCACCAACTTGATTGATATTATCTACAAACGCCTTCGATACTACTAAATCTCTTTCTAAATCAGCTTTAAATTGTTCCACATTTGGTTTATTTAATGATTGATGAATATTGTCTTTATTCACTCTAGCGATTATTTCTTCTGATGATAAACCCAACGCTCTTTGAGCTTCTTCATTTTGAATAGTCATATTTTTAGTGTTAATGCTTGAGCTCGTTACACCATTTTCACTACTATTACGGCTCAAATAACCTAGTGCTCCTGTTGCTAACCCTTTCGCGATGCCCCAGTTGCCTTGATTAGCAATGCCTGCAATACCACTAAATTCTACTTTCGATGAGCCATCTTGATGATTTTTACCTACCTCTTGTAATTTAACACCGCCTAGATCTTTTGGTGCACCCCCTCCACTAACTGAAAAACCGCCCCCAAAACCGAAGCCTTTGCCTGAAACACTTGAATGGTTTTCAATATCCCTCGCCATTAATGTTCCCGTCTCAAAACGATTTTTTCCTTCTACTTCTGCTTTTTCTGTTGATGTCACTAAGCCTCCAGTGAGTTCTGCATGTTTTTTCACATCAATATCAAAACTTTCATCGCCTGCCAAAACCCCTGCCTGAGTTTTCACACTGGCATAGTTTGAATTCACTTTTGAGCGGTTATAATTACCACTTGCAGAGAATCCATATCCTACCGTTACTTGTCCTGAAACACTTTCTTGTTTACCCTCATAGCGTGCAGTATCTTGTAAGCTTTCAATCGTGAGATTTTCTGCTCTCACTTCTACTCGTTTGCCTTTTACTTGGCTGCCAATAATATTGGCATCACCACTGGCTTGAATCACGGTTTTACTTTGACTATCTCCCACATGGCTTGCAACATAAGTGGTTTCATCACCATTGCCATAGCCTTTCCCGTAATTACCACCTACTGTAATACCTGCGGCAACACCACTGCCAACTTTAATGGCTACCCCAGCATTAAAGCCGCTCGATTTATTAGTGCTGCGTTCTTGATGGTTTTGTTCTGTGGCTTTAATATTGACTTGATTATCTGCAATCAATGATGTGCCTTGCTTACCTGAGATATCCGAACCTTTAATATTAATGTTTGAATCCTTTCCAGCACCCGTTGCCACAATATTCACTTTACCACCTGCATTAACTTGAGATTTAGCTGCTGTTTCCCATTCCTTGACATCTTTCATTCATTACATAAGCCTTTATTCATTCTTTTCGGACTTTTTAATCCACATTCATTTGAGCTAAAAATAATATATCCATTTTGAATCATACACTTATCAAAAATCAAACTATGATCCACGGGATATATAATTCTAGATAAATGTTTATCTCTATATTTAGAACCACAAGAAAAGGCATCTTTCCAACGTTGTTCTATATCAGTATTACCGATAGAAAGCTTTTTTTGATAATATGCAATCGAGCTAAATGCTATTCTAGGTTCATCACAAGTCACTAATTGTGGAGAATGAAAACACCCATCTTTTCAGTAAAACAAACAGCCATTTAAGGAAAACAAATAAATAAGTAACATAAAATATTTCATTTTAGTGACCTCCTATTTTCATCAAAAGTTCAAACATATCTGATGACATTACATCGGATAAAGCAAATGGTGCGGATACCGGAATTACAATAGCAATTGTTACTTAGTAGGCTATTCATTACATATCCCCTTATCCCATTTGGAATTTTTATAACCGCATTCTGCGGGCCAAAATCTTTTATATCCTTTCCTTTCCATACAAGATTGAAATTCTTCGTATTTACCAGTTTTATTAATGTAGTAAAGTTCTTGATCTCCATATTTACTACCACAGCTAACAGCATCTTTCCAACGCTGTTGCTGATCAGTTTTACCTATACTATAAGGCTTTTGATAATGAGCTATTGATGAGAACACTTCTCCTTTTTTATAGCAATTACTTGAGACAACCTGAATGATTGGTCTAACACATTCACCCTCAAAAGAATATAAACAACCACTTATCAAAAACACTGAAATAATTAATAAGATTATTTTCATGTTAATTACCTCCTAATTTAAAAAGTACTTCCATCATATCCGAACTAATTAGATCAGATACAGCAAATGGTGCGGATCACGGTCATTTTTCAGATTGTTTTTAAAATTTAAAAACTTCCAATTTTTGGACCGCACTCTATTTAAATAATAAATTCAATGCGTTATAAGTTACACTTTCCCTTGTCCCACTTAGGATCTTGATAGCCACATTCAGCCGGCCAGTATTGGTTTTTCATTAACAACTTTATTCAGTTTTGTCTATTTTAGTTAGATTCAAGCACGCACAGGAGACGCGCGTTATCTAGCGACAGATCTTGCCTTTAGAAAAGTGCGGTCAATATTCAAGAGATTTTAAAATTCACTGAATATTGACCGCACTTTTAAACGCCTTTGTTAATTACTGCCAAGGCTTAGCATCAGGTTTGCTATGTTTTTTTCGCCATTGGATACATATTGGACTATCCCACATTAGCCTTTCTTCACAAACTGGACCACCTTCAAGATACCAACCTTTTTTCTCTAAGCAAAGATTCACTTCTGGATTAACACTTTCTCCTGTTACATAATCCATACCGCAATCCGACATATCTTTTTTTCTTCTGTCAAGAAAATTAATACGTCCTTGAGGATCTGAGTTAGGAAATAAAACCCTAGAATTATGTAAACGCCAATGATAATGTTGTGGTGCCGGCTTAAATCCTCCAAAAGAACAGCTAAATAATGTTAGCGAAAATAGTATTAATAAAAATCTCATTTTTTCTCCTCTTTAATTCATGTTATTTAACTCAAAAATAGTCGTTTCATTACCCATTTTAAGATCTGTTTTTTTTCTATATCCATCATCCACACATTGTGGCTGTCCTAATCCATGACAATTATGAACGGAAGAGACCTCATTACGAAACATATCCACTTTAAGTTTAAGCCAGCTATTATTATTGTTATTTTCTGTCGTGGTTGCAGGGTTGCCTCCCAATAAAATCGGCATACTACCTACCGGGTCACTAGCATGATTCTCAATCCGAATTGAACCATCTGAAGTGGTTCTTTCTTTACCTGTTTGCAATTGACTTAAATAGCCATCCGCTCTTGTTACATCTGCTGCAGGACCAACCATTTTAATTGTCGTACCTGAAAGTAGCTTTTTATCTCGGTTATCTTCCGTATTGAGTGCTTTTAATGCATTACTTAATGTTAATGTGCCACGACTATGGGAACCGAGGTATAAATCATCTTTACCATACTGTTTCATGATATTCATCGCTTGTAAACTTGAATTATCCATACCTAACAGGTTTCCAAAAGAAGTTTCAAACATTTTCTCATAACCTGCCACTAAGAGCTCTGACAAACCATTTTTCGCTTCAGGATGGTGAACAAAATAAACATCTTTATATACCTTTTGATCTATATTACCTGTTTTATCATCCCTGCCCGCAATATAGTTTTGTACCGCAAATTTTGCGGCAGAATTACGATCATTAAAATTTGGCTGCGGTTTTTCCTTCAGTATGAGTTCTGGATTAGCTCTTTTTAAGCTATTAATAACACTTATAATATTGCACCAATATTTTGCTTAAAAACTCTACAAAGTCTATATTTAAAACACAAAAAGTGCGGTCAATATTCAAGAGATTTTAAAATTCACTGAATATTGACCGCACTTTTAAACGCCTTTGTTAATTACTGCCAAGGCTTAGCATCAGGTTTGCTATGTTTTTTTCGCCATTGAATACATGCAGGTCTATTCCACATTGTTTTTTCTTCACAGATTGATCCACCTTCTAAATACCAGCCCTTTTTCTCTAAACAAAGATTGACCTCCGGATTATCACTTTCACCGGTAACAAAATCCATACCGCAATCCGACATATCTTTTTTTCTTCTGTCAAGAAAATTAATACGTCCTTGAGGATCTGAGTTAGGAAATAAAACCCTAGAATTATGCAAACGCCAATGATAATATGGGGGAGCTGGTTTAAAACCACCAAAAGAGCACCCGCTTAGAATTAATATTAAAAATATAGAAAATAGTACTTTCATTTTATTTCTCCTTCGCTTTATTTAATTCAAAAATAGTTCTTTCATTTCCCATTTTTAGATCTCCCTCAGTTCGATATCCATCAGTAACGCATTGTTGTTGCCCTAGTCCATGACAATTATGTACTGATGAAGTGTCACCAAATATATCGCTAATACGTGCAATCCAACCTTTATTGAGATTATTTTCAGATGTCGTTGCGGGGTTTCCTCCCAATAAAATCGGCATACTACCTACTGGGTCACTAGCATGATTTTCAATCCGAATTGAACCGTCTGAAGTGGTTCTTTCTTTACCCGTTTGCTTTTGAGAAGTTTTAAAACTCTTTGAAAATTGACCGCACTTTGTATTGAGTTAAATTGTACTCTGCTTAAAATACTTCTGTATTATTTATCCCCAAGGCTTAGCATCAGATTTGCTATGTTTTTTTCGCCATTGAATACATGCAGGTCTATTCCACATTGTTCTTTCTTCACAAATTGGTCCACCTTCCAGATACCATCCCTTACTTTCTAAACAAAGATTTACTTCTGGATTATCACTTTCCCCTGTGACAAAATCCATACCGCAATCCGACATATCTTTTTTTCTTCTGCCAAGAAAATTAATACGTCCTTGAGGATCTGAGTTAGGAAATAAAACCCTAGAATTATGCAGACGCCAATGATCATGTGGTGGAAGTGGTTGAAACCATCCTCTACAGCTTGTAAGCAATAAGATTGAGGGTATTAAGAATAAAAATCTTATTTTCATTTTATTTCTCCTTCACTTTATTTAATTCAAAAATAGTTCTTTCATTACCCATTTTAAGATCTCCTCCAGCTCTATATCCGTCAGTAATACATTGCCGTTGCCCTAAGCCATGGCAATTATGTACGGATAAATGTTCATCGCTAAACATATCTGCTGTTCGCTGTAACCAGCTTTTATTCAGATTATTTTCAAATGCCGTTGCAGGGTTTCCTCCCAATAAAATCGGCATACTGCCTACTGGGTCACTAGCATGATTCTCAATCCGAATTGAACCATCTGAAGTGGTTCTTTCCTTACCCGTTTGCAATTGACTTAAATAGCCATCCGCTCTTGTTACATCTGCTGCAGGACCAACCATTTTAATTGTCGTACCTGAAAGTAGCTTTTTAGCTCGGTTATCTTCTGTATTGAGTGCTTTTAATGCATTACTTAATGTTAATGTGCCACGACTATGAGAACCTAGGTATAAATCATCTTTACCATACTGCTTCATAATATTCATCGCTTGTAAACTTGAATTATCCATACCTAATAAGTTTCCAAAAGAAGTTTCAAACATTTTCTCATAACCCGCCACTAAGAGCTCTGACAAACCATTTTTCGCTTTAGAATGGTGAACAAAATAAACATCTTTATATACCTTTTGATCTATATTGCCGGTTTTATCGTCCCTGCCCGCAATATAGTTTTGTACCGCAAATTTTGCTGCTGCATTATGATCATTAAAGATGCCATTAAATGCAACGACATATTTACTCTCTGTTTTCCCTGTTTTTGGATCAGTATAAGTAACTTTTTGTAATTGATTACGCTCTTGATCTGATAACTCATGCAATTGATAAATATTACGCCCTTTATTTAACTGTTGCTCTAGATATACATCTCTAGCGATACCTTCTTTATCAGCTTCCTCATCTATTTTCTTCAGAATTTCTGGATCCTCTATAGGTTTTCCTTTTTCATCCACTTTATGAGTAAACATCCGATGCTCTGCGATAAACATTGTTCGATAAGCTTCATCCGTAGCACCACCAACATTCTTCGCAAAACTCTGAATTGTTGCAACATCCTGTTCAACCTCTTTCTGCATTTGTGAATAATCTATTTTTTCAAGTTTATTCGCTTCTTGCTTGGTTGATTTCTTAATACTTTCAATATTTTCTTTGCCTTTTTGACTACCAATATTGAAATTTCCATCGCTTATCACCGCATAAGTCGTACTTTGACGGTTTTCTTTTTGGCTACTATTACTGGCTAAATTTGCTAAACCCATTTTAGCAGCAGCATATAAATCCGAACTATGTATATCATCTTTATCTAAGCCAAATTTTATTGGTGATTGATTAGCCTGATTTGTATTGGCTTGGTCAAAAGTTTCATTACTTCGACCTTCACGATAAATTTTATTAAGCTCTTTATCCTCATTTGAAGTTTGGTCGCGATTTACGGAAAATCCTCCCATTAATCCCATAGCCGATGATTTCGCATTAGAATAATTTTGAATATTGGAATATTCAAAATCTTGTGCTGTCATTTGACTTTTCTCTTTTTCAGCACTTGAAACGATAGCACCGCCAATAGATGACACTTTATTTTTTACATTCACATTATAGCCATCATCCCCTGCATAAATGCCCGACTGTTCATTCACACTCGCATGATCAGCATTGATTTTCGATTTATTGAAACTACCTCCAACGGATGCGCCATACCCCACTGTCACACTACCACTTACATTCATTTGTTTACCATGATAGCTAAATTTATCTTGCAAACTCTCGATATTCAAGTTTTCAGCATTAAGTTCTACTCGTTTACCTTTTACTTGGCTGCCAATAATATTGGCATCACCACTGGCTTGAATCACGGTTTTACTTTGACTATCACCCACATGGCTTGCAACATAAGTGGTTTCATCACCATTGCCATAGCCTTTCCCGTAATTACCACCTACTGTAATACCTGCGGCAACACCACTGCCAACTTTAATGGCTACCCCAGCATTAAAGCCGCTCGATTTATTAGTGCTGCGTTCTTGATGGTTTTGTTCTGTGGCTTTAATATTGACTTGATTATCTGCAATCAATGATGTGCCTTGCTTGCCTGAGATATCCGAACCTTTAATATTAATGTTTGAATCCTTTCCAGCACCCGTTGCCACAATATTCACTTTACCACCTGCATTAACTTGAGATTTAGCTGCGGTTTTTCCTTCGGTATGGGTACGTGATTCGCTCTTTTGTTGGCCATAAGTGATTTGGACTCCAATTACAGAATCTACATTTCCTGTGTCATTCATAAATTTTCCGATATCAGTTGCAGTTTGTCCTACAGATTGAACTGCACGATAAGCATCAAAACCAGCATTAGCTGCAGCCATCGTATTCACACGACTATGCTTACTATCGCCTACTTGTCTAGTTGATTGCACTGCACCTTGTACTGCTTGAACAGCAGAAATAACAGGAGAGGTAATAGCAATCGTTAAACCTTTTTGTTGAAAAGTTTGTTTAGTATTGGTTTCATATTTATCATTTGCCGCGTTAATATCTGCTTTTTTCGCCAAAATATTTACATCACCTTTAATGGCACTCACTGCACTCGCTGTTTGAGCATAAGTGTCTTTGGCAATCATCGTGGTATTGCCGTTTAAGCTGCCCACTTGGCTACCCTGTGTATAACGCTTCGTTTCGTCACTTTCTGCGGTTTGCTTTTGAGAACCAAAGGTAATACCAATACCACCACTAAGTGCTCCAGATCTTTTTTTGCTGTAATAATCATCGGAGTAAACTCGGTTCTCTGCCTCGTGTATATCAATATTATTTGCGTTAATAACCAATCCATTTTCAGCTACAGCATTTGCCCCCTGAATATCGACATTATCATTATTCGAATGAATATAAATTTTATCTGCATCTAAGATTGAGCCTTCTGCAATATCATAATTATGATTATGACGACGAGTTTCGCCTTTTGATTGGAATACACCACGTTTAGTCCATTTCGTCGCCTCTGACAAACTTTCTTGTTGGCGACTTTCATAAATATTAATATCTCCTTCTGAAAGCACGCTCATGGTGCCATTACTTACCGCAGAAGCCCCTCTCATTTCAATAGCATTTTTACCCATAAAACGAGCATTACCTTCAATATTAAACTCCGAACCAACTTCATTACGTTGTTCAAGTTTGTAATAATTATTACTGTTTTTAATGTAGTGTCGCTTATTTTCAGTCCCTACTGTACCAATATTAAGCTTATTGCCAGCTTGAATATCCGCATTCCCTTTAACATTAATCTGTGCACCTTTGAAGGTAATATCTTCCGTGGCTTGTAATAACCACTGCCCAAAATTATTTTTCTCTCCTACATTAATTGTACCAACACGATTAATCGTTTTATGTTTAAAGCGTCCATTATCTGCTGTTTCAGAAAGTGTGCTGGCAATGTTGATATTTTTCGCATGACCAACCAAATTTTCTGTAGCGTTAAGTTTACCGCCTAAATTATCTAGGCGATTTTTTGCAAACAAATAAAGTTCTCTACCTTGCAGTTTCCCAGCCAAATTTTCAATATTATTGGCACTTAAATGAGTAAGATTACGACCTGCAACCACACCACTATTTTTCATATCGCCTTGCGTATTGATAATCACATCATTTGCAGAAATCACTGAACCACGACTGTCAATATCCGTATTACGTCCAACAATATAAACTTGTGGCACTAGCACCTCTACTTTACTACCGTCTTTGAGTGTTACTTCACGTTTAACCATCCACACCATATCAGATGTTAGTTCTTTCATCTGTTCTGATGTTAATGCCACACCCGGAATCAAATTTAAACGCTTAGCATATTGTGCACCATTATCCATCAAGGCTTTATATTGCTCATAATCTGATAAATATCCTTCAAGGAAACGTCTGCCTGTCAGCTTATTAACTTGCTCGTTCACCAAGCGTTGCTCATAAAAACCATCGCCTAAACGTTTAAGTAAATTTTGAGGATTATTACGTAATTGCTGAAACATATAATCAGAACTTAACCACTTAGATTTCTGTGTAAAACGCAGATCTGTTTCAACCAAAAACTGTACAGATGCTTCTGGGTTAATTTTATAAATACTTGACTGTGGTAATGAAATATCTGGTAAGTGTGTTTTTATACCGAGATTATCTTTATTTTTTACTACGCCAGAGGTAAGTATCGCTAAATCAATGCGATTTGCATTGAGATCTGTTTTTAAAGGTGTTTTCTGTTCAAGAGATACTCCTTGAAAATCAGATTTAGCATTAACAATAGCCCCTGTTTTTTCAACAGCTTCACCAATTGTCAATAATTTCAAACCAAAACTAAAATCCTTGGTTGGATGTACATCGGTAAAATCGCTATAACGATGATAGTGGTTATGTCCTTTTCTACCACGTTTGCGTCTCACTTTATATTCTTGAACAAATTGACCTTCATCAGTGATATTAATCATACCCTGTATATCATTATTATTTAATTTAGAAATTGCGCCACTTAAATGTTCATTTGTTGATTGAGTAAAAATCCTATCATCAAGTAATAGTCTTTGCCCCACAAAAATTTGACTTTGTTTATTATTCAGATCTGCACCTAAAAGGTGTAATTCTCTTCCAATTAACATTCTTGCGGGATCTTGATATTCAATTGTTGAAGTGGTCGTTGTTCTTGTATAACGCCATTCTTTCCAACCAAATCCTTCAATACGCATTCCACTGTTTAATTGAAAATATGAATTTGGATTACGACTACCATTATTCACATTATAGTAGCCATCAACACCACCTCGATAACGATGTGGATCACTTCCTAACGAATATTCATTAATCTGTTCTTTTTCTACTTTTTTACCTAATTTTAGGTGTAAATCTTGGTTTAAAAGATGATTCGTCTTAATCCAACCACTTCCCAAAGCTTCAATGGTCGCACTACCGTTATCAATACTATTTGCATAACCAGTTGCTTGATTATTTTCATCAAGTTTTCCACCAATATGGAGATTACCAAGACTTAAAATTAAGGAATGATTGCGATTAATAAGATTCCCTACACCTAAATCAAGTCTCTCACGAGCAGCAATAGTCGATGCTATTCCATCAGTATTCTCAAGATTATTTAAATTACTTGCTTGAATGGCAAGATGCCCGCCATAAATACGTGCAGTACCGATGTTATTAACATCATTGGCTTTAATTACTGTTATGTTGCCATCTATTAAACCGAAGTTATCCAGTTTATTGGCTTGAATGTGATTATTTATCGAGGAAATTTCTGCATCAGCATTATTTTGAATAGTCGCTCCTTCAACTAATGCTGAATTACCTACCACAAGGTTAGCATTATTAACAAAATCACCTTTTGTTTTAAAAGTAAGGTTATTGCCTACAGCAAAGGCTTTATTAAGCGTAAAGCTATCATTTAACTCAATACCTAAATTACCTTTTGTTCTAATTGAACCTTCATCCGCTAATGTTTTAGCTTGTAATGTGGTGCCAATCACTGATTCAATTTTTCCTAGTGCGTTATTTACGACTAAGGTCAAATCTGGATTTATAATATCAACTCGACCAGCGGATAAAATCTCGCCTTGCCGATTATTAATAGATTGATTAACTGTAAGATTTACTGATTGTCCAGCATAAATACCACCAAATTGATTTTCAATAAGACTAGTATTGACCGTCAAATCAGCTGCTCGGATACCTTGTATTAGTGAAGATTGCGTTACTTTAGTATTCTGGTTATCTAGTTTTTCAACATTTAAAACTAAACGATTTGTTGCACTCACTAGAGAGCCTTTCTCACTATTCGCTTGGTTGTCTAGTTCAGTTAAATTAAGTGTTGCATTAGTACTTTGAACCACTCCACCTTGGTTATTTAAATATGTACCAGACAAAATTAAATTTTGCCCAGCAATGACGCCTTGAGCATTATCTAATTGTTTTATCTCTAGCTCAGAGTGAGAAACAGAGGAAACAATACCTTCTTGATTTAACAGATTTACGGCTTTTAACGATAACTTACCCTTCCCATAAATAATGCCGTTGTGATTATTAAATATAGCCGTCTTCACATTAAGATGATTCTTGCCAAATAAATAACCTGATTTAGAAGAAATATGCCCTTCAGTTGTATTAAGTTGCAACCCTTGATTTGACCAAAGCACCCCTTGGTTATTTTGAATTAATGGCGTTTGAACAGAAAGCGTTCCCTCTGCGACAATTTTTCCTCCAGTATTGTCTAATTTCTTTTGCAAATTTAATGCAAAAGCTTCTTCGCCACGTTGAATCCAACTGCCCTGATAATTATTAAGTTGAGCACTATCCACCACAAAATGATCAGCATTTAAATGTGCATTTTCAGTTGAAATAAGATTTGGATTACTTAATGTTGTTTTTCCTTCGCTATATAGCGTTGTTTTATTCAGATTTAAAGCTGATTGAACAGATTGGAGAGCGATGCGATCTCCACTTAATTGACTATCAGATAAATCAACCGTTTCCGCTCTCACATTAATCTTACCACTCGCCAGATGTTTTGCTTTGGATGAAATTGTCTTTTCAGCGGAAAGGGTAATATTTGCACCTTGTGCATGTTGAACATCCAAAGAACGAATTTCATCTTGGGTAACATCCTGTACCGTAACACCCGCCGCAACTAAAGTACCACTTTTTAGTTCAATATTTTTCGCTAGATACTGAACATGACCCTTAGCAACGGTTTCACCAGTTTGATCTACCTTATCTTTAGTTTGTAATAACACTCCGCCTTGACGAGAAACAACTGAACCATGCTGATTTACTCGAGTTTGTGAGTGCAATGCAGCACGCCCTTGTTTTGTTTCAATTTTACCTTTATTTTCAATAACCTTTTCTGCATTAAGAGCAGCTTGGTGTGTAGCACTAATCGTACCGCTATTAACAATACGCCCTTGACTATCAATCTTTACCTCACCCGCAGATGCGCCAATATGCCCCGCATTGCGTACACCAAGACCTTGACCCTTATCCACTAAATGGATTTTCTCCGCATACATCCCACCCAATTGGCTTACATCCACACTATAGTTTTGGTTTTCACTTTGGGTATCAGAAGTGCGGTCGATTTTGCTGGTGTTTTTATCGCCCACGTACACAACCAAATCATTCATGCGGTTCACGTTGTTTTTACCTGTGGTGACTCTAATGCCTTTCTTCGACCAAACCCCACCTTTGATTTCCGCTTTCTCAGCGATAATATCGGTGTAATCAGATTGGCTGTTATCCATCCCTTTTTGGCCAACCGTCACCTTACCGCCTTTTACGCGATAGCCTTTTAACTCACCATTTTCTACTTCTGCTTTACCGGTTGTTAGCGTGGTACGTCCAGCATTAATCACGCCACAGCCATCACATTGGATACCACTTGGGTTGGCAATCACGACATCCGCTTTTTTACCTGCGACTTCCACATAACCTTTTAAACGGCTTGGGTTGGCTGAGTTTACCTCATTAAGAATGACTTTTGCTTCACCTCGAGCAAGATTTGGGTTACCTTGCACCCAGCCGGCTATTTGCGTTTGGGCTGCTTTACGGGCATTGTTTAATACGGCACCTTTCTCTGCTACATCAAATTGTGAATATTGATTTCGTGATACCCCTCCCGTACTTGGGGTTTGAATGTTCACTTGCGGTAAACCATTCGCTGTTTGAAGCACCGTGGGTTGTTGATTACCTGGTGCTGATTTATCTGCACGAATCACCATATCTTCTGCATGCACAGAAGGCGATAAAAAGACAAAGCCCAATGCCAACATTAAGCTAAAATGAATAGGATTAAGTGAAAGTGCGGTTGAAAATAATCCTGTTTTTTCTTGTTCTGAACTCACATTTTCACTTTACGCTTTACCTTGAGATTTTGCTAACTCAGAGACCACCACAAACTGATTTAATACACGGCTAAAAATCACTTTATAATGACGTTTATTCATTTTTTAATTTCCTTTAAGTTTTAAATTCTGTTTGATTTTAATCAATTTATTCATCTAAAAGCATAAGTATTAAAAACGGTAGCTCACATTAAATCCGGTTGTCACATGACTGGTTCTAAATCCTTCTGGTTTTTTAATTGGAACACCCACAAAATAATCATAGTTAATACCCCATAGTTTGCCGCGAAGTCCAATTACGCCACCCATTAAGCTATCACCAATTTGAAGCTCTTCTTGGCTAGAGTACACTTTACCTCGGTCAATCCCTAAATAAAGCTCATGTCCCTTATTCGAAATATTCCAACCTAATTCATTTCGCCATAACCAACCTTTTTTACCGGAAAGCGATAGCTCGCCATCAAATCCGCGTACGGTATAACGACCACCAATACTAAATTTATCTTGTTGTGTTAAAGGTGTGCCGTTCCATTGCCCATTCCAACCGGTGTTAAAGCGGAAAGGCTGATTGCCGATAGTAAAAGGATAGGTAAAATCAACGCCTGTAGTAAAAATCTGCATGCGGGAAGTGCCTTCACCAAACGCCTCTTCCGGTGCAGGTAAGGATTTATTCCCACCCGTACCACGTTTATAGTTCGCAAATAAAACGTGACTGAACCTTGTAAACGCCCCGTAGCCTTGCTGCCTGAGTCATACACTGTGCTTCATTCTACGGAAAGTTGAGCGATTGTACATATTCAAATTCAAGGCGAACAAAAGGCACTTTCACTTGTTGAGATTGAATGACTGAATCTAACTACACTTGTTATTGCTGACGTGATGAAATTTGTTTTTCAATCAAAGTTGATTGCTGATTAGGTTCTGCATGTAGGCGAATTGAAATACTGGCTAATGTAAGGAAAAATAAGGAAGAAAACATTTTCATAAGCTAAATTATATTGCTATAACTGTGTTTAAGTATAATTTTAGTTATCACTGTTGTAAAGCTACTTACTTTTGGATACTTCCTAACCACTCAATGAGTCAATAACTCCTCTAGTTTACATGATAAAAACTAAATTCTTGTATCATTTTGAGTTGTAAAATTTTACCATTCCACGCATAAAAGTGCGGTAATTTTTCTTGATGATTTACAAAAGCGGCTAAATAAACAGGGAGTTCATCTGTAAACCACAACTGCCCCTGCGGACAATAATCTGAAAAAATTTTTTGTTGTTCAGGAAAATGACGAACATTGGACAATTTTACGATCCCAAATCCTTGAGATTTCAATACAGCTTCGCGTAAACACCAACAACGATAAAAAGCCTTCAAACAATCCTGCTGATGATGAAACCAATCAATTTCTTCTTTTGGTGCAATATATTCCATCAATGCCGAAAAATTTCTTGTTTTAGGAAATTCAATATCAATTCCAACCGCACTTTTTTCTTGATTTCTAATATCTAGTATCACAGCCACCCAATCCCTAGAATGACTAATATTAAAATCTATTCGATCATCTAGAAAATAAGGTCTGCCACTTTCAGTACGACGAATTTGAGATAAAAGTGAGGTCGATTTTCCTGATATTGTTAGAAGTTGGAAAAGTAATAAATGAGCAAGCCGACGACACTGATGACGCTGAAAAACACGCGTACTATCTGTTTCAATTGGATATAGATTTTCTGGAATCAGTTCATCGGGTAACAATTCCAAAGAAAAAGGTTGATTTATATTGCCGTAGGCGATGTAGGTTGTCATAAAAATAAAAGCACCATTTTGATCTGCCCCCCAAGTTAGACTTATTTAGTTCAAGGACTGAGTTCTGTCATTCACAGGGCTGAGTCCTTTTAGTTTCCTATGAATACGTTCATGGTTATAATAATGAATGTACTCGTGGAGCGTTTTTTCCAGTTGTTCGAACGTCTCAAATCTTTTACCGTAATAACATTCCGTTTTAATCATCCAAAGAAGGCTTCCATCGCACTGTTATCTAAACAATTTCCCTTCCTTGACATACTCTGTTGAACGCCATTCTCTCTGAGTATGTGTTGATAGCCCATCATCTGATACGGCTAACCTTGGTCGGAATGTAAAATCGGTTTTGCTCCATCAAGTCTTTCTACAGATTGTTTTCATTTTCCCTTAAACTCCAGTAATTGCATAATACGTTGCACTTTTTTATGGTTGACTTTAATGCTTTCTCTTAGTTTAAGCGTTACACTGCGATAACCGTAGTTTCCGTGATTATCGTGATAAATAGTGGCGATTTTTTTGTGATATTGCTTCATTTTTATCGTTTTTCGTTTTCAAGTGATAGAAGAACACACTACTTGCCAAGCCGATTCAATCTAATAAAATGAGCAACGGAAAATAAATGCGAAATCCCTTTACAATAGCAGCTTTTCTGCATTTTTGTTGGTTGAGCTCTTGCAACTTTTTTAGGATTGCGTTCTCCGCACAAAGACGCAAGTTTTCCAATTTTAGTTCTTCCTCTCATGTTTTGGGCTTAGGCGGCATTTTAGGGTATTTGGGTTTCATAGTTGCTCTACCTTTAGGTTTGAGCATTAAGCCGTTTATACCTTGTTTTTCAAAGGCTTAACCATTGGCTAACAACGCCTGAATTGGCAATGCCAAAATGTAAGCACACAGCTTCTGCAGAAAATTGCCCATTTTTAACCGCTTGTATCACGTTAAGTTTAAATTCAGATGAGTAATTTCGCTTCTTACCCAACACATCTAACCCATTGATTATACTATAATTAAATTGGTTAATCCAACGTTCTAATGTTGTTTCAGCAAGTTGAAAATGTTTACAGGTAAGTGAACGATTTTTACCATTTTGAAAATAAAATTCGATGACTGTTGTTTGAAAAGAAAATTGTATTTGGTCATAAAAAATCTGCGCCTTAGTTGGTTATTTAGTCCAACTTTTGGGGTGTAGATCATAACAGTGCTTTTTTATATCTGAAATTTGCTTCATCCTTGACAAAAATAAAGTAAACTTTTAAGATTTGAAGAACTAGGGAGCTGTCACTCCCTAGTATGTTGTCTTATTAGTAAGCGTGCTGGCTCACTAATAATAAAACGACAACAAGGATAATGAGTTTAATCATTTTCTTATCCTCTTCAAACATTGCGAAAAAGCGCAACACTCGCTTTCAAGTTGGATCCTTGAAAGCGAGATTATTATAACGTTAAGTTATAGATAAATAAACAGTGTTTAGAAAGCCATAGGATTGTATCCTGTGGCTTTTTCTTTTCTTTATGAAATCATTTTTTACCAATCCTTTAACTTCCGATATAATAGCCGCCATTTTTGACAAAATAAGAGATTTTTTATGGCAACTCCAGTCGTCGCCCTTGTTGGTCGCCCGAATGTGGGAAAATCCACATTATTTAATCGCCTTACTCGTACACGAGATGCGTTAGTCGCTGATTTCCCTGGTTTAACTCGTGATAGAAAATATGGTCACGCACATATTGCTGGCTATGATTTTATTGTTATTGATACTGGCGGTATCGATGGAACGGAAGAGGGCGTAGAAGAAAAAATGGCGGAGCAATCTTTGCTTGCTATTGATGAAGCGGATATTGTTCTTTTCCTTGTGGACGCGCGAGCAGGTTTAACGGCAGCTGATATTGGTATTGCTAATTATTTACGCCAACGTCAAAACAAAATTACTGTGGTGGTGGCAAATAAAACCGATGGTATCGATGCGGATTCCCATTGTGCTGAATTTTATCAGTTAGGTTTAGGGGAAATTGAGCAAATCGCAGCTTCGCAAGGCCGTGGTGTCACTCAATTAATGGAACAAGTGCTTGCCCCTTTTGCGGAACAAATGGAAAACGTCGATGAAAATGACCGCACTTCTGAGGAAGAACAAGATGAATGGGAACAAGAATTCGATTTTGACTCAGAAGAAGATACGGCATTAATTGACGATGCGTTAGACGAAGAACTTGAAGAAGAACAAGATAAAAATATCAAAATTGCCATTGTTGGTCGTCCAAATGTGGGTAAATCTACTTTAACCAATCGTATTTTAGGCGAAGATCGCGTGGTTGTTTTCGATATGCCGGGTACGACACGCGATAGTATTTATATTCCAATGGAGCGTGATGGTCAGCAATATACCTTGATTGATACGGCGGGTGTGCGTAAGCGTGGTAAGGTGCATTTGGCAGTGGAAAAATTCTCCGTGATTAAAACCTTGCAAGCGATTCAAGATGCTAATGTTGTGTTATTGACTATTGACGCGAGAGAGAATATTTCTGATCAGGATTTATCTTTGCTCGGCTTTATTTTAAATGCTGGTCGTTCTTTAGTGATCGTCGTGAATAAATGGGATGGTTTAGATCAAGATGTGAAAGATCGCGTTAAATCTGAACTTGATCGTCGTTTAGATTTTATTGATTTTGCTCGCGTGCATTTTATTTCAGCCTTGCACGGAAGTGGTGTGGGTAATCTTTTTGATTCGATTAAAGAAGCCTATGCTTGTGCCACTCAAAAAATGACGACCTCGCTTTTAACGCGTATTTTACAAATGGCAACGGACGAGCACCAACCACCGATGATTGGTGGTCGTCGCATTAAATTAAAATATGCTCATCCGGGTGGTTATAATCCGCCGATTATCGTGGTTCACGGTAACCAAATGGATAAACTACCAGATTCTTATAAACGTTATTTATCTAATTATTATCGTAAGAGCTTAAAAATTATTGGTTCACCGATTCGTCTTCTTTTCCAAGAAGGCTCAAACCCATTTGCAGGACGCAAAAATAAACTCACTCCGAACCAATTGCGTAAACGTAAACGTTTGATGAAGTTTATTAAGAAAGCGAAACGTTAAATTCAAGATAAATAAAACTTAGCAAGATTTAACCGCACTTTTAAAACTCTTTTGAGCATTAAAGTGCGGTTATTTTTTTATTTGTTTTGCAGAAGAAATGTATGGCGATATTTTAAGTGCGTTGTAATAAAAATGATGAAACCGATTAAACCTAATGCTGCGCCCGTATAACCGATTTCGTTTAATCCTAAATAGGTTGTCGCAAGATTTCCAAATAATGCGCCTGCTCCAATTCCTGCATTGAAAATCCCTGAGTAAATAGCCGTGGCGACATCGGTTGCATCTGGTGCAAGTTTTAGTACGCGCATTTGTAGAGATAGTCCGATACAAGAAATGCCAATCCCCCAAATAAACACAAGACAGAACATTGCTATCATTGTTTCGGTTGAAAATAACAGGAGTAATAGAGAGAACACTAATAAACCCATTGAAAAAACAATAAATTTTGTCGGCGAAAATCGGTAGAATCTGTTAAATAATAGGCTTGCGGCAATACCTGAGAAACCAAAAACTAATAAAACCACAGTGGCAAAATTTGGATCTAAATGCCCAATATCAATCATAAAGGGTTCGATATAAGTATAAGCGGTAAAGTGTGCTGAAATGACGATTGCCGTTGTTACATAAAGCCAAAGCAATAATGGGCGTTTCGCAAGCAAGGGTAAACTTGCAATAGAGCCAGCATTTTTACTGGGTAAATTTGGCAATAGTCGAATAATTAAAAACATGATAGATAATGCCAGTACCGCAATAATACCAAAAGTGACCCGCCAACCGACGAGCTGTCCGACAATTCGTCCAATCGGTAAGCCTAAGATGGTGGCAAGTGCGGTGCCAATAGCGAGCATTCCTAATGCTTGAGTTTTCTTGTGTTTAGGTGCGATGCGCATCACAAGTGAAGCGGTAATTGACCAAAACACTGAATGGGCTAATGCAATACACATTCGAGCGAGAAGTAATATCCAGAAATTCCAAGCAATGACCGATAAAATATGCCCAACGATAAATATAATGAAAAGTTTGATTAGCAGGCTTTTACGTTCCATATTGCCGGTGGCAAGCATGGCTGGTAAAGACATAATTAGCACCGTCCAAGCATAAACTGTCATCATTAAACCAGTATCGGCGGTTTGCATATTAAAACTTTGTGCAATATCGCTTAACATTGCAACGGGTACAAATTCTGTAGTATTAAAAATAAATCCTGCGCAAGCCATAAGAAGCACACGCCACGATTGGATTTTTTCAGCTTTTAAATATAACGACATTAACGTAACTTTTCTTTAATCACATCAATTAATTGATGGCGGAATTTTTTCGTAAAATTAATTTTGTATTGTGGAGAATTGCAGTTACCAAAAAAATTGATTGGCAGGGTTAAATTTTGATAGCGTTGATCGGTAGAATTTAAATTAATATCCACATTGCATTCCATTCGATTTAAATCAATGATGCCTTTTCCTTGCCCCAAAAGTGCGGGTGTTTTTAATGCGATTTTTTCAGCAATAAGTTGATTTTGTTGGAGAAATAATTGTAAGTAAAATTGTTCAAAGCGAGTATTTAACTCTTTGTTTTTTAACAAATCATTGTTGTAATTAATCGGGAAATATTGTGCCACCATATCCAATAGATTTACACCAAGAATTTCGCCATTTTGCACTAAAAAATTTAATTTGCCTTGAATAAGCACAGAAGATGAAAAGCTGAAATCAAGATTAAAATCAGCGTGTCCACTTAACATTTCTGGCAAATTTAACAGCGTGAATAAGCGTTTAACAGGGAAATATTTGCCTGAAAAATTTACCGCACTTTGGTTGCCAATTTGTTGATATTTCAATACAGCTAAACAATCGTTATCGCATTGTGGTTTTATATAAGTCACCATTTGTTGGTGGGCTGTGTGAGTTTCAATATAACCGATAGGCTGATTATTTAGGTTTGCATCTACAAATTGAAGTAGGGCTGATTCTGATGTTGAGAAGTCTAAATTAGCTTTGTGGAAAGAAAAATGGAAAGTTTTTGTTTTTCCATAAATAGGTTTGTTAAATTCAATGCGAATATGGTTTTCGCCATTCAATATTACTTTTTTTGATAAAAGCTGTTTTAATGAAAAAGGCGAAACCTCTATCGATACATTGGCAGGATTTTGTGTGTTTTGAGTTAATTTGAGTTGTTGAATATTCAGTGACTGAATTGCTGTGTTGCCATATAAAAGAGGCAAAAAACTAAGTTTGGCTTCAAATTTTTGAGCTGAAAATTGCGTAGTTTTTATATTTTCAAGAGAAAGTGCGGTAGAAAATAATGATAAATTGATTGACTGAACGGCAATGTTTTGTTGTGCCAGTTGTTCACTAATGGCACTTTGCACTCGGTAAAGTTGAATATATAAAAAAGAAAAGATCGCCAAAGCGACGATCCCTACGACAAGCGCGAACTTTTTCATTGATTATTCCTTGTCTTCGTCAATACGACTGGCTACCGCACTTTGTTGATTTTTATATTTTGCATCTTTGCGGCTACTGTATGGTCGTTTTGCTTCGCCACTTAATACTTCAAAACTTAACGCACCAATGACCATATTTGGGCGTAATGCTAATGGTAATTTCCCTGAATTATAAAATTCCAGCACGATTTTTCCTTCCCAACCTGGGTCAATGCGGTGTGCTGTGACGTGTACCATTAAACCTAAACGAGCTAAAGAAGAGCGACCATCTAACCAACCGATAATATTGGCTGGCAATTTCACGGATTCAAGCGTGGTTGCTAACGCTAAAGTACCAGGATGTAAAAAAAATGCTTCCCCCTCTGGGATAATAATTTCATCGCTCATTACCGATTCAAGCTGAGCAGATACTTCTTCTTTCGGGCCGCTTAAATCAATAAAAGGCGCAGAATGTTCACGAAATACACGGAAAGAATTACCCAAGCGAACATCAATTGTCGCACCGTTTATTTTGTCATTATTTGGACGTGGCGTTAAAGAAATAATGCCATCATCGAGATAGCGTTCAATATCAGTATCGCAAAGACGCATAAGATTTCCTATTTTTGATTTAGTAAATGGAGAATTTGAGCTTTTAACATATTGATCGCAATGCGGTTTTTGCCGCCGCGAGGAATGACAATATCCGCATATTGTTTAGATGGCTCAATAAATTGTAAGAACATTGGACGCACGGTCGCACGATATTGATCAATCACTGATTGTAGGGAACGACCACGTTCTTCCATATCACGTTGTAAACGGCGAATAAAACAAATATCAAGTGGTGTGTCTACGAATACAGAAATATCGGCTAATTGACGTACTCTTTCGTCCGTGAGTAATAAAATCCCTTCTAAAATTACGATTCGTTTTGGTGTGAAATGCGTTGTTTCGTTGGTGCGAGTATGTTCTACATAGCTATAAACAGGCACATCTACTGCACTGCCATTTTTTAGATTTTTTAAATGTTGGATAAGTAAATCGCGATCCATAGAGCTTGGATGATCGTAATTCGTTTTTACGCGCTCAGTCATTTCTAAATGGCTTTGATCTTTATAGTAACTGTCTTCAGTAATGATACCAATTTCTTGGCAACCTAATTCATTGCAGAGTTCTTTGTGAACGGTGGAAGCGATGGAACTTTTGCCTGATGCAGATGCACCTGTGATGGCGATAATGATACAAGAGGGATTTGACATAATCGTGTTTTGATGTAAGGAAAATTCGTGCAATTATAAAGAAAAGTGCGGTAAATTTCACGTTTATTTTTTTATCCAAATTTCAAAAAGTGTGAGCTTCATCACGGTATTATTTCTATTTTTCAAGTAGGATTTGAGCATTCTATCCAATAAGGAGTACGTATTATGAAATTCAACAAAATTTCTCTTTCTGTTTCTGCCGCACTTTTAGCAGCAGGATTAGCTATTTCTGGTTCTGCTAATGCTAAAGGTCGTTTAGTTGTTTACTGTAGTGCCACCAATATTTTGTGCGAAACCACCACGAAAGCATTTGGCGAAAAATATGATGTGAAAACATCTTTTATTCGTAATGGTTCAGGCAGTACTTTTGCAAAAGTTGAAGCTGAAAAAAATAACCCTCAAGCGGATGTTTGGTTCGGCGGTACTTTTGACCCTCAAGCACAAGCGGCTGAATTAGGCTTAATTGAGCCTTATAAATCCAAACACATTGATGAAATCGTAGAACGTTTCCGTGATCCAGCGAAAACCAAAGGTCACTATGTTTCCTCAATTTATATGGGAATCTTAGGTTTTGGTGTGAATACTGAGCGTTTGGCAAAATTAGGCATTAAAGAAGTGCCGAAATGCTGGAAAGACTTAACTGATCCACGCTTAAAAGGTGAAGTTCAAATTGCAGACCCTCAAAGTGCGGGTACTGCTTATACCGCATTGGCAACTTTCGTCCAATTATGGGGCGAAAAAGAGGCATTCGATTTCCTAAAAGCGTTACATCCTAATGTTTCTCAATATACCAAATCGGGTATCACGCCATCACGTAACTCTGCGCGTGGCGAAGCGACAATTGGGGTAGGTTTCTTACACGATTATGCTTTAGAAAAACGCAATGGTGCGCCATTAGAATTAGTGGTGCCGTGTGAAGGAACGGGCTATGAATTAGGTGGTGTGAGTATCTTAAAAGGTGCGCGTAATATTGATAATGCAAAATTATTCGTCGATTGGGCATTATCAAAAGAAGGTCAAGAATTAGCTTGGAAACAAGGGGATTCGTTACAAATCTTAACTAACACGACTGCAGAACAATCGCCAACTGCATTTGATCCAAATAAACTTAAATTGATCAATTATGACTTTGAAAAATACGGTGCAACAGAACAACGTAAAGCCTTAATTGAAAAATGGGTACAAGAAGTTAAATTAGCGAAATAGTTTTCGTGATAATCATAGCCGTGGGTAAGTATACCCACGGCTAATTATCGTAATAGTAGTTCCCCTTTGGGGAACAGCTTTTTACTCCCCAATAGGGGAGTTACTGTAATTATCCTAGGGTATACTTACCCTAGGCGAAAGTCATGTTTTCTTTACTGCGAGGTTGTATGAACGCAAAAAAACTTTCCATAATGCATTCCGCTTATTTTTGGATTATTTTATCCTTGTTGGCGTTTGCGCTTCTGCCCTCCAATGCACTTGATTACGGTTTATTTGAAAGTACTTCAGATGAATATTTAGAGGCAATGGGCTGGGCTTCTTTCAATTTAACTTGGGCTTGGTTCCTGCCTGTTATTGTGTACGGTTCTTTGCCGTTATTGAGATTACCACAGCAAACTCAAGCAAAAACAGAGCTATTTTTGACCGCACTTTCTGTACTGTTTATGTTTATCAGTGCGACGCTGTACAAAATTAGTATGGGCTATTCTGTGATTGTGTTGCTTGTGGGATATACCGCATTGGCGACGCTTTCATTGGCAAAACTGAAAGTAATGCAAGGGGATAAGTTTATTATCGCTTCTTTACTTTGCATTATTTTGTTGATTTTCTTCTTTATCGTTTATCCAACATTGGCTATTTTCGTTTCAATGTTTTATGACGGCGATACCTTTTCGCCACAGCAAGTGATGCGTATTTTAACGCAGAGCTATATTGTTCGTGTAATTACCAATTCGCTTTTCTTATCGGGCTTTGTGGGCATCGTTTCCACTGTATTTGGTTTAGCTTTTGCGCTTTATACTACGCGTATCGCTCGTAGAACGGCATTTATCGGAAAAATTTTCTCTATTTTGCCAATTGTTACGCCCCCATTTGTTGTGGGATTAGGGGTAACTTTAATGCTTGGCCGTTCTGGTTATGTAACCGAATTTTTAAGTGAATATTTTGGTTTTTCTAGTCATAACTGGCTTTATGGTTTTAATGGGATTGCGATTGCGCAAATTCTCGCATTTGCTCCGATTTCTTTTATGATTTTAGACGGTGCATTAAAATCAGTTCATCCTTCTATTGAAGAAGCCTCTTATACGTTGCGCGCTAATCGTTATCAAACGTTCTATCAGATTATTTTTCCGTTACTGCGTCCAGCATTAGCAAATTCTTTCTTAATTGTATTCATTCAATCATTGGCGGACTTTAGTAATCCGTTAGTGTTGGGTGGAAGTTTTGATGTAATTGCCACACAAATTTATTTCTATATTGCGGGTTCACAACTTGATTATGCTTCAGCTAGTACTTTAGGTTCGATGTTGTTAATTTTCTCGTTGGCGATTTTTATCATTCAATACATTTGGATTGGTAACCGCTCTTATGTCACTGTTTCGGGGAAATCTTATCGTGGAGATGTGCAAGAGCTGCCAAATGGCTTGAAATATACCATCATCGGTATGCTTGGCTTCTGGGTAATCTTTAATATGGCACTTTACGGTAGTATTTTCTACGGAAGCTTCACTGTAAACTGGGGCGTAGATTACACTTTAACCTTGAAAAACTACGCGATGTTATTCGGGCAAGGATTAAGCGATGGCGCGTGGCCGTCACTAATCAACACCTTAATCTATGCAGGTATTGCCGCACCATTAACCGCATTCTTTGGATTATTGATTGCGTATATTGTGGTGCGTAAAGATTTCCAAGGTAAAAAATCCCTTGAGTTCTTAACTATGCTTTGCTTTGCTGTACCGGGGACTGTGGCTGGGGTATCTTATATTTTAGCGTTCAACAATGCACCGCTTTATATTACGGGTACGGGCATTATCGTGATTATTTCAATGGTAATGCGTGATTTACCAATTGGTATGCGAGCAGCGATTGCAGGGCTAGGACAACTTGATAAATCCCTTGATGAAGCATCGCTTTCTTTAAAAGGGAGTTCGTGGAAAACATTGTGCTTTATCGTCTTGCCATTATTAAAACCAGCGTTGCTTTCAGCGCTTGTGACTAGTTTCGTGCGTGCAATGACGACAGTAAGTGCAATTATATTCTTAGTGACAGCAGACACTCGCGTTGCTACCGCATATATTCTAAATCGTGTGGAAGACGGAGAATACGGTATTGCGATTGCATATGGTTCTATTTTAATTGTTGTGATGATGACAATTATTTTGTTCTTCGACTGGATTGTAGGCGATACGCGTATCTCTCGTTCTAAAGCGAAAAAAATGAATTAACTCGTTAAGTTGTAGGTAAAAATTATGAGTAATAATGATTTCTTAGTATTAAAAAATATCACCAAAGCATTTGGTAAAGCGGTCGTCATTGATAATTTAGATTTAACGATCAAACGTGGCACGATGGTAACCTTATTAGGGCCGTCAGGTTGCGGCAAAACCACCGTATTACGTTTAGTGGCAGGGTTAGAGAATCCAACTTCAGGTCAAATTTTTATTGATGGCGAAGACGTAACAAAATCCTCTATTCAAAATCGAGATATTTGTATTGTCTTCCAATCTTATGCACTTTTCCCGCATATGAGCATTGGCGATAACGTTGGCTACGGCTTAAAAATGCAGGGTATTAGCAAAGAAGAACGCACTAAACGTGTAAAAGAGGCTTTAGAATTGGTGGACTTAGCGGGCTTTGAAGATCGTTTCGTGGATCAAATTTCGGGTGGGCAACAACAACGTGTCGCCCTAGCTCGTGCTTTAGTATTAAAACCAAAAGTCCTATTGTTTGATGAACCATTAAGTAATTTGGATGCAAATTTACGTCGTTCAATGCGTGAAAAAATCCGTGAATTGCAACAACGTTTAGGCATTACTTCGCTTTATGTGACACATGACCAAACAGAGGCTTTTGCGGTATCTGATGAAGTTATTGTGATGCATAAAGGTAAAATTATGCAAAAAGCACCAGCGAAAGAGCTTTATTTACGACCAAATTCTTTGTTCTTAGCAAACTTTATGGGCGAATCCAGTATTTTCGATGGAAAATTAGAAAATGGCGTGGTGGATATTAATGGCTATCATGTACCTTTAAAAGACGCTGCACAGTTTAATTTACCCGATGGCGAATGCTTAGTAGGTATTCGCCCAGAAGCAATTTATCTTGCCGCAGAGGGCAATGATGCTCAACGTTGCGAGATTAAAAGTGCGGTCTATATGGGCAACCATTGGGAAGTGGTCGCAAATTGGGCGGGCAAAGATTTACTGGTAAATTGTAAACCAGAAGATTTTAATGCCGATTTAAAACAAGCTTATGTAAATTTATCTGATCACGGTATTTTCTTATTGAAGAAAGAGTAATCCAAGTATAAAAAAGTGCGGTAAAATTTCACCGCACTTTTATTGTTTCTATTATCGAATGCTTTGGTCAAAATAGTTAAATTAAATTTCCTACAAATTAAATTATGAAGTCATCATTAATATTTTTATGGAAAAGTGCGGTAAGATTTTACTGTGTTTTTTAGTTTGCTTTTATTCACTTATAAGAGTAGGCTAATGCCCATTTATTCCCCATTAAACATCAACAAACATAATAAGGAGTCTATATGAATACCAATTGGCGGAAAAACAAACGAATAAGTAAAAATATTTTTACATTATTCAAATCTAAATCAAAATATTGCACTCAAGACATTTCTTATTCATCATCTGCCTGCCTTCCTGCCTTCCTGCCTTCCTGCCTTCCTGCCTGCCTGCCTGCCTTCCTTAACAGTATCCTCCGTTCTCTTATTTTCAGCAAATAGTTTTGCACAAGATCCATCAACCGATCAATCAGCTGAAGTCCAAAAATTAAAAACAGAAATAGAGAGTTTAAAAAAGAAATTTGAAGCTAAATCTATTGCTTTAGGTAATAATTCTCAAGCTCAAGGAAATACATCTGTTGCTGTGGGATTGAATTCTGAAGCTAAGGGAGACAGCTCGACAGCACTAGGTAGCAATTCCCACGCTTTAGAAGAGCGAACAATTGCTATAGGTTCTAATGCACGGGCAAATAATAAAAGTTCTATCGCTGTAGGGGAAGATGCTTTTGTTTCAGGAGATCGTTCTGTTGGTATAGGATATAACACGAAAATATTTGGTCATCAGTCTTATGTATTTGGAATGTCAGCTCGTGTTGGACAATTTGATGCTAGAAGTAATAATTCTTTTGCATTAGGAAATTTAGCCTATGTTGGGGCACCACAAACTGATGTTAATAATTCGGGATATCCATCTCAAGGAAGAAAGATTTTGCCTGAATATGAAATTATGACACCCAAAAGTACAGAAAAATATGACAGATCTATGGCAATAGGTGTTCGAGCCAAATCGTTTGGAACTAATAATCTTGCGTTGGGACAAGCGGCTGAAGCTCATGGGGATTATTCAATGGCATTAGGCACTGTTTCAACTTCAAAGGGTTTTTCTTCTATCGCAATAGGGAGAGAATCTAAGACTAATGAAAGATATGCAACGGCATTAGGTACATTTGCGGCTGCCAACGCTGAATCATCGTTAGCATTAGGCAAATTGACAGTTGCGGATAAAACGGATGCGGTTGCATTAGGTAGTTATTCAAAAACTAACGTTGATGCGGGTGTATTTGGTTATGATCCTCTTGGAAAAACAAGCCCTGACGATTTATTGGTGGGGAATACGACAGAAGAAACCACGAAACTGAAAGAAGCCTATGCAAATCTTTCAAACGATAAACAGGACGTGAAAACCGCAGAAGATGCAATGCGTGTGGAAGTTGAAAAACGTAATGATCTTTTAGTTAAATGGGATAAAAATGAAGCTGATCTTAAAGAAGTTACTAATAAGTTAAACACAGAAACAAATGATGATAAAAAAACTGAATTAACAGCAAAAAAAGCAGAATTTTTGCAAATTCGAAGTCAGTTACAAACTGATTATGCTGCTCAAGCCCCTGATTATGAAGCAAAAGAAAGAGCATTAAAAGAGGCTCAAAATCAACTTCAAGCGGACAGAAAACTAGTTGGTAAAAAAATTGGTGCGTGGCAATCTACGGCGGCGGCAGTTTCTGTAGGGGATGCCGATAACGGTATTACTCGTCAAATTACCAATGTTGCCGCAGGTCGTGAAGATACTGACGCGGTAAATGTGGCACAGTTGAAAGCTTTGGAAAAAGCCCAAAAAGAAATTTCTGGGAAGATAAATCAAAATGATCAAACTATGCAACAACTTGATCGCAATGTTCAAACAAATACCCAAAGCATTCAATCACTTGATCGTAATGTTCAAACAAATACCCAAAGCATTCAATCGCTTGATCGCAATGTTCAAACAAATACCCAAAGCATTCAATCGCTTAATCGTAATGTTCAGAAAATAGATAAAGATTTACGTGCAGGTATTGCTGGAGCGATGGCTATTGGTGGGTTATATCAGGCTTCTGTTGCGGGAACAAAGACAATCTCAGCGAGCGTAGGGAACTTTAAAGGTCAAAATGCGGTGGCGGTAGTCTATTCACGTTTATCTGATAAAGGAGCAATAGGCGTAAAATTTAATGCTTCATTAACATCCACTGGCGATGCTGGCGTTAGTGCTGGTATTGGATATACTTGGTAGTATATACTAAAAAGTGCGGTAAAATTTTACCGCACTTTTGTGATTAAAATTAAGGGGAATAGTTTTTCCCTTTTTTATTTCTGTTACTAAATCGCCCAACCGCCTGCGTAGAATGCAACGAGTACGATAGCAATAATCACTGTACCTGCATTTAAGCGTTTAATATCGCCACTCACAATTCTTCCAATCACTAATGCTGCAAAACCTAACATAATACCTGTTACGATGTTGGCGGTAAGTACGATAAATACAGCGCAGATTAATCCGCTCATCGCACCAACGAAATCATCGAAATCTAATTTGCTTACATTGCTTAACATTAATAAACCAACGTACATTAATGCTGGGGCAGTTGCGTAGCCTGGCACTAAGAACGCTAATGGTTGGAAGAAAAGCATTAATAGGAATAATACCCCAACAACGATTGCTGTAATGCCTGTTTTACCGCCTGCTGCTGTTCCTGCTGCAGATTCAATATAAACGGCAGCTGGTGCTGTACCGAATAATCCTGAGAATAAGCTACTGATTGAGTCTGAAGTTAAGGCTTTACCGCCATTGATAATTTGACCATCCTTATCAAGCAAGTCTGCTTGACCTGCAACTGCGCGAATAGTGCCCGTTGCGTCAAATACTGCGGTCATCACGAGAGCAAATACCACTGGTAAGATTGCAGGTTGTAATGCGCCCATAAAATCTAATTGTAAGAAAAGAGAGTTTTCGCCAAAAGTTGGCATTTTGAAAATCGCTCCGCCAAATTTTACATTTGGATCAAAAATTAAACCGACAATAGTAATAGCGATAATGACCCATAAAATACCGCCTTTAATTTTCATTTTTTCAAGACCAATAATTAACGCTAAACCAATTAAGGACATCATGACTGGGAATGAAGTAAAATCGCCTAATTTTACTGGTAAGCCAGCTTGGTTGCTGACAACTAAACCAACGCCGTTTGCCGCAATTAAAAGTAAAAATAATCCGATACCAATGCCTGCTCCGTGAGCGATACTGGCTGGTAAATTACGCAAAATCCATGCACGGATACCTGTGGCAGAAATTAAGGTAAACACAACCCCCATTAAAAATACTGCACCTAACGCAACGGGAATAGCGACCTTTTGACCAATCACTAAGCTAAATACAGTGAAAGCAGTAAGAGAAATTGCACAACCAATTGCCATTGGTGCATTTGCCCATAAGCCAATTAAGATAGAGCCTAACCCCGCAACTAAACAGGTGGCAATAAAGACAGATTCCGCAGGAAAACCTGCAGCACCTAGCATATTGGGTACCACGATTACAGAATAAACCATTGCTAAGAAAGTGGTTAAACCTGCGATAATTTCTTGACGAACAGTTGAACCACGTTGCTTGAGCTCAAATGTTTTTTCTAAAGTTGGCATAGTGTTCCTTAAAGTTGAGTGAAAAATTGAAGTGAATAAGGTGCGCTATTTTACATCATAAAAATGAGAAGTAAACGTTTGCGTGAGTTTTGTTTAGGATAAAGTGCGGTCAAAATTATGAATAGTTATGAAATAATCTATTTGCTAATTTTCTCTACAAATGAGACTGCGAGTATGCGGAAAAACTGCTATACTTGTTGCGTTTTTTAACTTGATAAAATGAAGGAAACAAAATGGCTGATTTTAATCAAATTTTAACGCCAGGCGATGTAGATGCTGGCATTATCAATGTAGTAAATGAAATTCCAGAAGGTAGCTGCCATAAAATCGAATGGAATCGTAAAGTTGCGGCATTCCAGTTAGATCGTGTTGAGCCAGCAATTTTTGCAAAACCAACTAACTATGGCTTCATTCCACAAACTTTAGATGAAGATGGCGATGAGTTAGATGTGTTATTAATCACTCGCCAACCATTAGCAACAGGTGTATTCCTTGAGGCTAAAGTAATTGGTGTCATGAAATTTGTTGATGATGGCGAAGTGGATGACAAAATCGTTTGTGTCCCTGCAGATGATCGTGATACAGGAAATGCCTACAATTCATTAGCAGATTTACCGGCAAATTTAATTAAACAAATTGAATTCCACTTTAATAACTACAAAGCACTTAAAAAACCTGGTTCAACTAAAGTGACCCATTGGGGCGATGTAGAAGAAGCGAAAGAAGTGATTCGTGAGTCTATTAAACGTTGGAATGAGCGTTAATTGATAAACACATTTGATTGTAAAAGTCCCTGATTCTTTGAGTTGGGGATTTTTTATAGTAAATTTCAGAAATTTAGATAATAAAAAAACACCTTTCAGTGCTTGCTTTATTTTTAAGTGGTGGGTCGTGAAGGATTCGAACCTTCGACCAACGGATTAAAAGTCCGCTGCTCTACCGACTGAGCTAACGACCCAATTAGATGATTTTAAAGTAAATTTTAAAATCTTTGGATTAGTTTTTAAATGGTGCCCGAAGCCAGACTTGAACTGGCACGCCTCGAAAGGCGAGGGATTTTAAATCCCTTGTGTCTACCGATTCCACCACTCGGGCAAATTGGAGCGGGAAACGAGGCTCGAACTCGCGACCCCGACCTTGGCAAGGTCGTGCTCTACCAACTGAGCTATTCCCGCATTTATCACTAATCAGCATTGCTGTGTGACAACGGGGCGTATTTTACGGATTTATATATTGCTGTCAAACGAAAAAAATAAAAAATATTTTATTTGATTAAAAATAACTCAAATATAGATGGTTATCATAAAAAATAACTGTGTTTTATTTAAATTTATAATTGAATATTATCTAGCAAGCTTCCTTTTGCTGCTTGTAAATATTGGATCATTGACCATATAGTTAAAATAGCGGCGATATAAAGTAAGATAATTGCTGCTATTTCCATATAGTTGTTATAACGCCATAATAATCCACCTAGTGCTAACATTTGCGCTGTGGTTTTCCATTTTCCCCACCAAGAGACTGCGACTTTACTACGCTCTCCGAGTTCTGCCATCCATTCACGTAATGCGGAGATAATAATTTCACGAGAAATCATAATAATGGCAGGAATGGTTATCCAAAATGTATGTTGATGTTCGACAATTAAAACTAGTGCAGCCACTACCATTACTTTATCTGCAACTGGATCAAGAAATGCACCAAAGCGCGTGGTCTGTTTCCATTTACGAGCTAAATAGCCATCTAGCCAGTCAGTGACACCTGCAATAAAAAAAATGAGTGTTGTGATAAAGGGAGAGGATTCAATGGGTAAATAAAATGCAATCACGAAAAATGGAATCAAAATGACTCGAAAGATCGTTAGGAAAATTGGGATATTGAATTTCATAGAAAAATTGACCGCACTTTAGCTAAAGATGGTTTATTCTAAATTATCTCTGATGATAAAAAAAGTCACCTAAGGTCGCTTTTTATAAATAATTGATAAAATTAAAGCTCGTTAGCATTTGTTTTATATAGATTTCAGGATTATTTGTTGTTTTCTCTTTGTTTTTTCCATTGCCTAATATCGCAGATTAAGTAAAATCAGGTGCGGATAGGAATTGAAACCATCGTTATTTTGCTCTATAAAGTTAATTTAAATAAGGAAATATATGCAAACAAAATATGATCTTTCAACAATATTTATTCATTCTGGTCGTCAAAAACGTTTTTCACAAGGAGCGGTAAACCCCGTTTTACAGCGAGCTTCTTCATTAGTATTTGACAGTATTGAAGATAAAAAACACGCGACAAAAAATCGTGCTAAAGGCGAGTTATTTTATGGTCGTCGTGGGACGCTAACGCATTTTGCGTTACAAGATTTAATGTGTGAAATGGAGGGGGGCGCAGGCTGTTATCTTTATCCTTGTGGGGCAGCTGCTGTAACTAATGCGATTCTTTCTTTTGTAAAAACTGGCGATCATGTATTAATGAGCGGCGCAGCTTATGAGCCAACCCAAGATTTCTGTAATATTGTGCTGAAAAAAATGCAGATCGATACAACTTATTACGATCCACTTATTGGTGCTGATATTGCAACGCTTATTCAACCGAATACAAAAGTACTTTTTTTAGAAGCACCGAGTTCTATCACAATGGAAATTCCCGATATTCCGACTATTGTGAAAGCCGCAAGAACGGTGAATCCTAATATTGTGATTATGATTGATAATACTTGGTCGGCAGGTGTTTTATTTAAAGCGTTAGAGCATGATATTGATATTTCTATTCAAGCGGGTACGAAATATTTAGTGGGGCATTCTGATATTATGATTGGTACTGCTGTTGCGAATGCCCGAACTTGGGATCAACTTAGAGAACATTCCTATTTAATGGGGCAGATGGTGGATGCAGATTCTGCTTATACGACTGCTCGTGGCATTCGTACATTGGGTGTACGATTAAAACAACATCAGGAAAGTAGTATTAAAGTGGCAAAATGGTTGAGAGAGCAACCAGAAGTAAAAACGGTGTATCATCCAGCCTTACCAAGCTGTCCTGGTCATAAATTCTTTTTACGAGACTTTAGTGGAAGCAGTGGCTTATTTTCTTTTGAATTAACCCAGCGATTAACTTCAGAGCAAGTATCAAAATTTATGGATCATTTTGAGCTTTTCACTATGGCTTATTCATGGGGAGGATTTGAGTCTTTAATTCTTTGTAATCAACCAGAAGAAATTGCACATATTCGTCCAAATATTAAACGTAATCTTACAGGTTCATTAATTCGTGTGCATATTGGTTTTGAAGATGTAAATGAATTGATTGCAGATTTAAAAGCTGGATTTGAACGAATTGCCTAAAAGTGCGGATAAAAAATGCTTGTTTTAATCTGCCCCCAAAGTTAGACTTATTTAGTTCAAGGACTGAGTTCTGTCATTCACAGGGCTGAGTCCTTTTAGTTTCTTATGAATACGTTCATGGTTATAATAATGAATGTACTCGTGGAGCGTTTTTCCAGCTGTTCGAACGTCTCAAATCTTTTACCGTAATAACATTCCGTTTTAATCGTCCAAAGAAGCCTTCCATCGCACTGTTATCTAAACAATTTCCCTTCCTTGACATACTCTGTTGAACGCCATTCTCTCTGAGTATGTGTTGATAGCCCATCATCTGATACGGCTAACCTTGGTCGGAATGTAAAATCGGTTTTGCTCCATCAAGTCTTTCTACAGATTGTTTTCATTTTCCCTTAAACTCCAGTAATTGCATAATACGTTGCACTTTTTTATGGTTGACTTTAATGCTTTCTCTTAGTTTAAGCGTTACACTGCGATAACCGTAGTTTCCGTGATTATCGTGATAAATAGTGGCGATTTTTTTGTGATATTGCTTCATTTTTATCGTTTTTCGTTTTCAAGTGATAGAAGAACACACTACTTGCCAAGCCGATTCAATCTAATAAAATGAGCAACGGAAAATAAATGCGAAATCCCTTTACAATAGCAGCTTTTCTGCATTTTTGTTGGTTGAGCTCTTGCAACTTTTTTAGGATTGCGTTCTCCGCACAAAGACGCAAGTTTTCCAATTTTAGTTCTTCCTCTCATGTTTTGGGCTTAGGCGGCATTTTAGGGTATTTGGGTTTCATAGTTGCTCTACCTTTAGGTTTGAGCATTAAACCGTTTATACCTTGTTTTTCAAAGGCTTAACCATTGGCTAACAACGCCTGAATTGGCAATGCCAAAATGTAAGCACACAGCTTCTGCAGAAAATTGCCCATTTTTAACCGCTTGTATCACGTTAAGTTTAAATTCAGATGAGTAATTTCGCTTCTTACCCAACACATCTAACCCATTGATTATACTATAATTAAATTGGTTAATCCAACGTTCTAATGTTGTTTCAGCAAGTTGAAAATGTTTACAGGTAAGTGAACGATTTTTACCATTTTGAAAATAAAATTCGATGACTGTTGTTTGAAAAGAAAATTGTATTTGGTCATAAAAAATCTGCGCCTTAGTTGGTTATTTAATCCAACTTTTGGAGTGCATATCATTCAAAGGTACTTTTATATTAAAAGGTTTTAGTTTATGTGTAAATTAGCGAATCACTAATTCCGCCATAGAAACACCGACCAAGCAAGCAACAACAACCCCAATTAAACCTGGCACCATAAAACTGTGGTTAAAATAATATTTACCAATTTTTGTTGTACCCGTTACGTCAAAGTTTACTGTTGCAATATCTGACGGATAATTTGGAATGAAGAAATACGCATAAGTTGCAGGCATTAAACCAACTAAGATTGGCGCAGGAATACCTAAGCCAATACCCACAGGTAATAACATGACTGCAGTCGCAGCTTGGCTGTTAATTACGACAGAAACTGCAAATAATGCCAATGCGAATGTCCAAGGGTAAGTTTGCACCATATCAGTAATCGCAGCTTTAAATTCTGGCATTGCATATTTGAAGTAAGTGTCGCTCATCCACGCAATACCATAAATCGCAATTGCTGCCACCATACCTGACTTAAATACCACACCATTTGGCACGATTTGAGGATTTGTTTTCGTTGCGAGTAAAATCACACCACCAAAGCAAAGCATCATCATTTGAATGATAAGTGACATTGAAATTGCTTTTCCACTACCGATAGTACGAATTTCAGGAATCATCGCAATCGCAACAATCACAACTAATGCTAATAAGAACAAATAAACTGATTTTTTAGCACCCTGTGGAAGGGCTTCATTCAATGTTGTACTTGTGGTATTTAAAATACGTTCACGCCATACGGGATCTTGTAAACGACGTTGATATTCAGGATCTTGTTCCAACTCTTTACCACGACGCATACTGTATAAAGAAAGTGCAATCGTACCCGCTAAAGTTGCAGGAACAGTTACACAAATAATATCTAACAAACTAATATGCTCAAAAGCAGGCATTGCTGTAATTTTACCTAGATAAAATACAACAGCTGCAGAGAGTGGACTAGATGTAATCGCTAATTGTGATGCTACAGAAGATGCAGCCATTGGGCGTTCTGGACGAATTTTGTTTTTCAATGCAACATCGCCGATAATTGGCATAATTGTGTAAACCGAGTGACCAGTACCAAGCATAAAGGTTAATAAATAGACGACTAATGGGCCAAGTAAAGTGACACGTTTTGGATTTTTACGGAGAATGCGTTCAGCAATTTGTAACATAAATTTCAAACCGCCTGCCGCTTCAAGTACGGATGCACAAGTTACCACTGCAAGGATGATGAGCATAACATCAATCGGTGCTTTTCCCACTGGCATACGGAATACGAAAACCTCGATAGCAAGACCGATACCAGAAACAACACCTAATCCGATACCACCGTAACGGCTACCGATATAGAGCATTAATAGTAAAAATAAAAATTCTAAGTAAAGCATAAACACCTCAAAAATGAAAAACTATGCAAATAATACTTCTTTTTAGGCATATAACTAAATAATTTTTTAAAGTTTAAACCAAGATTTTAAGTAAAAGATAATTTAGATCAATTTTTATGAAAGGGAAAAATAAAAAGTGCGTAATTTTAAAGAGGATTATTAGAAAAAAATTAGGCGACTTAAAAAGTCGCCCAACTTGAAATTATTGATTGTTTTGCACGTAGTCAATCGCAGATTGAACAGTGGTAATTTTTTCAGCTTCTTCATCTGGAATTTCGATATCGAATTCTTCTTCTAAAGCCATTACTAATTCAACTGTGTCTAAAGAGTCCGCACCTAAATCTTCAACGAAAGAAGCTTCAGATTTAACATCTTCTTCTTTAACACCTAATTGTTCAACGATGATTTTTTTCACGCGTTCTTCAATACTCATTTGTTTTTCCTATTTTGTTGGTTTTAACTCATAAAAGAGCGGTTAGTGTATGTATTTTTTATCAACTTGCAACTATTTTATAGGCTGGTCGCACCACAAAATGGGCAATCTGAATACACACATTAAAAATAGTTACGTACCTTTGCATACGCTCAAGGCGTAACCAAGCTACACTGCGAATGGGATTCTAACATTATCTAAAATCTTTGGCTATGATTTTGTGTTTAGAACGCCACTCAAGTCTAAATAAAGAGAAATGCTGATTTTCAGCATTAGCTCATATATAAACCACCATTTACATGCAACGTTGTACCTGTAATGTAAGCCGCATCATCAGAAGCTAAGAAAGCAACGGCTTTAGCAATATCTTTAGCTTCGCCTAAACGACCTGCTGGAACATTAGATAAAATACCCGCTTTTTGTTCATCGGTAAGCACTTCTGTCATATCAGTTGCAATAAAACCAGGTGCCACCACATTTACAGTAATACCTCGTGCAGCCACTTCTTTTGCTAAAGATTTAGAAAAACCAATCACACCCGCTTTTGCCGCACAATAGTTGGTTTGACCGGGGTTCCCCATTGAACCGACCACTGAACCAATATTGATGATACGACCAAAACGTTTTTTCATCATTGAACGTAACATGGCTTTAGAAAGATGATACACCGAAGTTAAATTAGTTTGCATAATATCAAACCACTCATCATCTTTCATACGCATCAATAAATTATCGCGAGTAATACCTGCGTTATTCACGAGAATATCAATATCGCCAAAATCATTTTTAATTTGCTCAAGTAAAGTTTCGATAGATTCTTTATCTGTGACGTTTAAAACTAAACCTTTACCTTTATCCCCTAAATATGCAGAAATTGCTTCTGCACCTTTTTCAGACGTTGCAGTACCAATTACAAACGCACCTTTTGAACTAAGTTCTTCTGCAATCGCACGACCAATACCACGAGTGGCTCCTGTCACTAAAGCAATTTTACCTTGCATTTTTTCTTCCTTTTACGCTAAAAATTCTTCTACAGCATTGAATGATGCAACATCATTTACAGATATTGCTTGTAAATCACCCACAATGCGTTTGGTTAAACCATTTAATACTTTACCTGGCCCCACTTCAACAAGCGTTAGAACACCATCTTGCGCCATTTTTTCAACTGTTTCAGTCCAACGAACTGGGCTATATAACTGACGAACAAGTGCGGTACGAATTTCTGTACCTTCAGTTTCAGCTTTCACATCAACGTTATTTAATACCGATGTTGTTGGTGTATTAATTTGAATATTCTCAAGTGTTACCGCTAATTGCTCTGCAGCAGGTTTCATCAATGCGCAGTGAGAAGGCACACTCACAGCTAATGGCAATGCACGTTTCGCCCCAGCTTCTTTACATAATGCAACTGCACGTTCTACCGCCGATTTCGCACCCGCAATAACTACTTGACCCGGTGAGTTAAAGTTCACCGCAGATACGACTTCGCCTTCCTCTGCTTGTTTGCAAGCATTAATAATTGCTTCATTATCTAAACCAATGATTGCATACATTGCGCCAGTGCCTTCAGGCACAGCTTGTTGCATTAATTTTCCGCGCAATTCCACTAATTTAATCGCATCTTGGAAATCCAACACCCCAGCACAAACCAAGGCAGAATACTCACCCAAGCTATGGCCTGCCATCACTTCTGGTTTTAATTGAGGAAATTTTTCTTGCCATACGCGATAAATAGCGACTGAAGCAGCCAAAAGTGCGGGCTGAGTTTGCCAAGTTTTATTAAGTTCTTCAGCTGGACCTTGTTGAACAAGATACCATAAATCATAACCAAGTGCATCAGATGCTTGTTTAAATGTTTCAATAACGATTGGATATTCAGTGGCAAGATCAGCAAGCATACCGACAGCTTGGGAGCCTTGACCTGGGAAGACCATTGCGAATTTTTTCATTATGTTATTATCCTATGTTTTAATTAAAAATATTTTTCGTTAATTGAAGTCAGGATTTCGCCTGACGGCGACCTACTTTTCTTTGCTTGTGCAAAGCAAAGTAGGCAAAAGAAACACACCCCAATTAAATCGCTGATCTTTGCTTTGTTTCAATTTTCTTCACGGCAATTTGCTGAACTCGCTACGCTCAAACAGACGCAAATTGCCTAAAAATTGAAAGTCACAAAGGCGATTTATATGGGGCCAAAATTTAATCAGAGCATTATTGAAAAAATGCAGTTGATTTTGAGTTCATTTTTAGAGTGAAAAACATTTTGAATTTTCACCGCACTTTACATCGAAGAAAGAACAAGTCGGGTTCCCTTCTTTGCCGCCTGAAAAAATAGAAATTTGTAAGAAATTTGCGTCTGTTTGAGCGTAGCGAGTTCAGCAAATTTCTGTGAAACAAATTTCTATTTTTTCAGGAAACAAGGCAAAGCAGGGTTGCTTTTCTTTTTGCTTACTTTTTCTTTGGCAAAGCAAAGAAAAAGTAAGTCGCCATCAGGCGAAACCTGACAACAAATACCAAAAGTGCGGTCAAAATTAACCGCACTTTTTAAATTACTTACCTATTCTAACAAATTAATTAGAAACGTACTAATGCTGAACCCCAAGTCCAACCACCGCCAAAGGCTTCTAATAATAATAACTGCCCACGTTGAATACGGCCATCTCGAACAGCCTCATCTAAAGCTACAGGAACAGTTGCTGCACTGTTGTTAGCGTATTTATCTAACGTTACCACCACTTGCGACATATCCATTTCTAATTTTTTAGCTGTCGCTGTAATAATACGTAAATTTGCTTGGTGTGGCACAAGCCAGTCTAAATCTTTTTTATCTAAATTATTTGCTAAAAGCGTTTCTTCCACCACATTTGAAAGTTCACGAACTGCCAATTTGAACGTTTCGTTACCTTGCATCTCGATATATCCAGATTTTTCTACGCCACGTTCAGGCTGAGCTAAAACAAGGGCATTATGCTTATCTGCTGAAGCGTGTAAATGGGTGGAGATAATTCCTTCTTGTTCACTCGCTTCTAAAATTACAGCACCCGCACCATCACCAAATAGCACAACAGTGCTGCGATCTGTTTCATCTAATTTACGAGAATTGAGATCTGAGCCTATCACTAAGGCTTTTTTCACTTTGCCTGCACGAATAAATTGATCAGCTACGCTCAAAGCATAGACAAAGCCTGTGCAAGCTGCGGCTAAATCAAAACAAATCGCATCATCAATATTTAATAAACCTTGCACTTGGCAAGCCGCACTTGGATAAGCATATGAGTGACTTGTAGTTGCAACAATAATCAGTTCAATATCTTGAGGATTAATTTGAGCAGCTTCGATCGCATTTTTTGCCGCTTCAAATCCCATTGTAGCAATAGTTTCATCTGCCGCTGCGATACGACGTTCACGGATACCAGAACGAGTGACAATCCATTCATCTGATGTATCAACCATTTTTTCTAAATCCGCATTTGTGCGAATATGACTCGGCAGATAGCTACCGGTGGATAAAATTCTACTATTCATACTCAATAAGATAAGCGATTAAAAAGGAAAAAAATCTATGGACTATCGCCAAGTAAGAGATAAGACGACACCGGATTATTTTCCGATGTTAATGGAATGCAGATAGTAATACGGGGACCAACGTCCCCGCCCATCACATCTAACGCCAAGGTTAGACGGTTCAAGTGAACACCTATAAGTAAAAAATTACTTATTGATCACTTTACGACCACGATAGTAACCGTCTGCAGTTACGTGGTGGCGTAAGTGAGTTTCACCGCTTGCTTTATCTACTGATACAGCAGCAGTTGTTAAAGCATCGTGTGAACGACGCATATCACGACGTGAACGAGATTTTTTGTTTTGTTGAACAGCCATTGGCTATACTCCTAAATTTAATTTACTTTTGCTTTAAATTAGCTAATACAGCGAACGGGTTCGGTTTTTTTGCCAATTCTTCAGGCAATTCGCCAAAAACCTGTTCCTGCGCGGACACTTCACAGTGTTCAGATGAATGCATTGGTACAAGCGGCAAAGCTAAAATTAGCTCATCTTCCACCGTGCCAATTAAATCTATTTCGCCAAACTCATTGAACTCGATTGGCTCATAAATTTCGGGCAAGTCATCAGCCTGATCCCAATTAGCCACTGGACTATAAGTAAACTCACATTCCAATGTTTGTTTGTAAGGTTCGTTACAACGCTGACATTCAAGCTCGATATCAATCTGTACTTTACCTTTCATCACCACTAATTTTTGTGGATCAACATAAAACGATAATGTTACCTGTGCATCGCTGAGCACGTTTACCACTGATTCCGCCAAACGTTCAAGCTGATTTGCCGAATAATAACCAACATAATCAAGCCGTCTTTGAGCATCTTTTACCGGATCAACGGTTAGGGGTAGTTTTACCTTTTGCATGGGGCGTGAATATTACCTGTTGTTACGAAGATAGTCAAAGGGAAATCACATTTTTATTGGATAATAACGAGAGAAAAATTTCTAATTACCAAAAAAGTTGGCACTTTGATAAAAATTGCTATAATCACGCCTCTTTTTTTAACAAGGAAAGATAATGATGACTTCAAATTCTTATTGGCAACGCTTAAAAGTGGCATTTCAATATGTCATGCCGCAAATTTATTTAACTCAAATTGCTGGCTGGTTTGCTAAACAAAAATGGGGCAAAACAACACATTTTGTAATTAAAGCTTTTGCGAAAAAATACAACATTGATATGAGCATTGCGCAAAAAGAACAATTTTCTGATTACGCAAGTTTTAATGAATTTTTTATTCGTCCGTTAAAAGAAAACGCGCGTCCAATTAATCAAAATCCAACCACACTTTGTTTACCAGCAGACGGTCGCATTAGTGAGTGCGGTCATATTGACGATAATCTTTTATTGCAAGCTAAGGGGCATTTTTTCAGCCTAGAAGACTTACTGGCAGAAGATAAAGAATTAGTGGAAACCTTTAAAAATGGGGAATTTGCTACTACTTATCTTTCTCCTCGTGATTATCACCGAGTGCATATGCCGTGCGATGCTACGCTACGCAAAATGATTTATGTGCCGGGTGATTTATTCTCTGTGAATCCATTTTTAGCCCAACATGTACCAAATTTATTTGCACGTAATGAACGTGTGATTTGTGTATTTGATACTGAATTTGGCACAATGGTACAAATTTTAGTGGGTGCAACCATCACTGCAAGTATTGGCACAACTTGGGCAGGCGTAATTAATCCACCACGCCACAACGAAGTGAAAACTTGGACTTATGAAGGCGAAAGTGCGGTCAAATTATTGAAAGGTCAAGAAATGGGTTGGTTCCAACTTGGTTCAACAGTAATTAATTTATTCCAAGCCAATCAAGTGCGTTTGGCTGATCATTTAAGCGTAAATGAACCTGTTCGCATGGGCGAAATCTTGGCATATAAAAAATAAACAGGATTTATTTCCATAAATGACAGAAACAAATCCTGAAAATAGATATTTCTCACTTCTTTAAAGGCAGTATAACCTTACTGCCTTTTTCTTCTTTCATTTGAACAATTAACGCATTGTTACAAATTCTTCTGAACCTGTTGGATGAATTGCCACCGTATTGTCAAAATCAGCTTTTGTTGCGCCCATTTTGATTGCTACTGCAAATCCTTGAATCATTTCATCTACACCGAAACCAATACCATGTAAACCCACAACTTTTTCATCTTTACCCACACAAACTAATTTCATTTTGCACGGTTGGCGATGTTGAGTTACCGCAGTGTACATCGCTGTGAAAGAAGATTTATATACCTTAACATTTTCTGCGCCGTACTGCTCAATCGCTTGGGGTTCGGTTAAACCTACTGTGCCAATTGGTGGATGGCTGAATACAACAGTTGGAACTAAACTGTAATCTAAATATTCAGTCGGTTTATTATTAAATAAACGCTCTGAAAGGCGACGACCTGCTGCAACTGCAACTGGTGTTAATTCAATGCCGTTTTCAATAATATCGCCTACCGCATAAATGCCTTTCACATTAGTATTTTGATATTTATCTACTTTGACATAGCCGAGTTCATTCGTTTCTACGCCTGCATTTTCTAAGCCAATTTTATCTGTCGCTGGAACACGACCCGCAGCCCAAATAACACAATCTACGGTAACATCAGATTGACCATCACATTTTACTGTAAGTGAACCATCTGCATTTTTTACAATTTCAGATGGCGTAGAATTGGTATGTAATTGAATTCCATCTTGCGCAAGCACTTCCACTAATGTTTCTACGATTAATGGATCTTGATTACGCATTGGCGCATGGCGACGTACTAATAAATGGGTTTTCACGCCTAAGCTGTTTAATACGCCAGAAAGTTCAACAGCAATATAGCCTGCACCAATAACAGCAGCCCGTTTTGGTAATTCTGTTAATGCAAAGAAACCATCTGAATCAATGCCGTATTCTTGCCCTTTAATGTTTGGACGATATGGACGACCACCAGTTGCGATTAAAATATGATCTGCGGTTACTTGTTCTTTTGTACCATCGGCAAGTGTTACTTCAACGGTATGCGAATCGACAAATTTTCCGAAAGCATTAATTACATCAATATTATTTTTCGCTAATACATTATTATAAGATGTATGAATACGACCAATATAGGCTTGTCGGCTTTCAACTAGTTTGGAAAAATCAAATTTTTTCACTTCAACATCAAAACCATAATCTGGCGCATAATTGTTAATTGCTTCTGCAATGTGTGCACCATAAAACATTACTTTTTTAGGTACGCAACCAACATTGACACAAGTACCGCCAAGATATTTTGCCTCAATGATTGCACATTTTTTTCCATAGCTTGCAGCACGATTTAGAGACGCAATACCGCCACTGCCACCACCAATAGCAATATAATCATAATGTTTAGTCATAATTTGCTCCTTTTTAAACTTAAAGTTTTTTGTATTCTGCCTAATTTTTATAAAGAATGCTATAAATTGATGTAATTGGTTTTATGAATATTTTTTATTCTTTTGAACAGATGATTAGTTTGAAATGATTTTATGTGAAACCTAGTATGTAGAATGAAATGGCATCATAGAAAAAGAGGAAGATTGTTTTAATCTTCCTCACTGTAGATATGTGATTAATTAGAATATTGGTTAATCGCAGCCGCAACTTCTTGATCTTGATAAATATTGTTCACAATATCATTAAAGGTTTGAGATAGCACTTTATGAATTTCATCATTGTCCGCATTAAATACGCCCTCTTGTGAGCGAGTGACATTAAATGATTTATTATACGAACCTTTCGCACCTTGTACATAAACTGTCGCTTGAATTTTGGTATTAAGTTTATAACGAAGATTACCTTGTTCTACTTGCGTAGCAAATTCACGCACATCCACTGTTACCCACGCATTTGAACCATTTAATTGCCCAATTCTAAAACCTTTACTAATTAAATTTTGCTGCATCACTTGCTGAAATAATTGTGTAACACTTGGGGATGCATTTAATTTAATCAGTTCCCCGTGTTTTGTATAACTCGCAATCTCTTGTATTGCACGGCTATCTTTTGTTGTAACAGATACAACGGCAGTTCGATTAACATTCATTGAAGCACTTGGTGCAGGCGGTGTAAATGCTAATATATTTGATTGTGCTTGGCAGCCTGCAAGAAATAATGTAACTGCAACAACACCTACTGATGATAATGTTTTAATTTTGTTTACTAATGTCATAATTTCCCCATAAATCAATTAGAATTGTGCTATTCTTACAAACTTCCTTATTAATGTATAGCGTTTCATTGTAGTTTTTTGTGGAGAACTTATAATGTCAATTCAACAAATTATTGAGCAAAAAATTCAAAAAGAATTTCAACCGCACTTTTTAGCAATAGAAAATGAAAGCCATTTACATCACTCTAATCGAGGTTCGGAATCACATTTTAAATGTGTTATTGTCAGTGCAGACTTTAAAAATATTCGAAAAGTACAACGTCATCAACGTATTTATCAATTATTGAACGAAGAATTAAATCATAGTATTCACGCTTTAGCATTACATTTATTCACTCCAGAAGAATGGAAAGCACAAAATGAAACTGTACCGCACTCAACAAAATGTGCAGGTATTGGTCGTTAATTTTGTTATAAAAATGTAACATTTTTGATATATCGCAAAAAGTTATAACAAAAAATCCTCTGTTTGAGTAGCGAAAAACAGAGATTTTCGCTAGAATAAGGCGTTTAATTTAGTCCAAATTCGATTTCTCGGTAAAATTATTAGCTGTGAAATCAATCCATTTGAGTTTTTTATTTTGTGACATTAATGTTTTTTTAGCGGTTTGTCACACTCAAACGTGAGATTGCTTCTAGGGTATTTTTACTATATTAGCAATTGTATTTTTAACCTTGAAAAGTAGTGCAAATAGTATGATTACAATTAAGAAAGGCTTGGATCTCCCAATTGCGGGAAAACCAGCACAAGTAATCCATAGCGGCAACGCTGTGAATCAAGTTGCGATTCTAGGTGAGGAGTATGTGGGGATGCGTCCTTCAATGAAGGTGCGCGAAGGCGATGTTGTGAAAAAAGGTCAAGTACTTTTTGAAGACAAAAAAAATCCTGGTGTAATTTTTACAGCCCCTGCAAGCGGTACCATCACTGCAATCAATCGTGGCGAAAAACGTGTATTACAATCTGTTGTTATTAATGTAGAAGGTAATGAAAAAATCACTTTTGCAAAATATAGCACAGAACAATTGAATACACTCTCTTCTGAACAAGTGAAACAAAACTTGGTAGAATCTGGCTTATGGACAGCATTACGTACTCGTCCATTTAGTAAAATTCCATCGATTGAAAGTGAACCATCTTCTATTTTTGTAAACGCGATGGATACCAATCCATTAGCTGCCGACCCCTCTGTCGTATTAAAAGAATATTCGCAAGACTTCACTAACGGTTTAACCGTATTAAGTCGTTTATTCCCTTCAAAACCATTACACTTATGTAAAGCGAGGAATTCTAATATTCCAACTGCTGATCTTGAAAATTTACAGATTCATGATTTTACTGGTATTCATCCAGCTGGTCTTGTAGGTACGCATATTCACTTTATTGATCCTGTCGGTATTCAAAAAACTGTATGGCATATCAATTATCAAGATGTGATCGCTGTAGGTAAATTATTTACAACAGGCGAACTTTATGCAGAACGTGTGATTTCTCTTGCAGGTCCTCAAGTGAAAGAACCTCGTTTAGTACGTACAATAATCGGTGCTAATCTTTCTCAATTAACCCAAAATAAATTAAGTGCGGGTAAAAATCGTGTAATTTCTGGCTCGGTGCTTTGTGGTCAAATAGCAAAAGATTCACATGATTATTTAGGTCGCTATGCTTTACAAGTATCAGTAATCACTGAAGGTAATGAAAAAGAATTTTTTGGTTGGATTATGCCACAAGCCAATAAATATTCTGTGACTCGTACCGTATTAGGCCACTTTAGTAAAAAATTATTTAATTTTACTACTTCAGAAAATGGTGGCGAACGTGCAATGGTGCCAATCGGTAGCTATGAGCGCGTAATGCCGTTGGATATTTTACCGACATTGTTATTACGTGATTTAATCGTGGGCGATACCGATGGCGCGCAGGCGTTAGGCTGTCTGGAATTAGACGAAGAAGACTTGGCGTTATGCTCTTTCGTTTGTCCAGGCAAATATGAATACGGTTCAATCTTGCGTCAAGTCTTAGATAAGATTGAGAAGGAAGGTTAAAAATGGGTTTGAAAAATCTTTTTGAAAAAATGGAACCCGCGTTTTTACCCGGTGGTAAATACAGCAAGCTTTATCCGATCTTTGAATCGATTTATACCTTGCTTTATACACCAGGTACGGTAACGCACAAAAACACTCACGTTCGTGATGCGTTAGATTCAAAACGTATGATGATTACGGTTTTCCTTGCGTTGTTCCCTGCTATTTTCTACGGGATGTACAATGTGGGTAACCAAGCGATCCCCGCTTTAAATCAATTAGGCAATTTAGATCAACTAATTGCTAACGATTGGCACTATGCTCTTGCAAGTTCATTAGGTTTAGATTTAACTGCCAATGCAACTTGGGGCTCTAAAATGGCACTTGGAGCAATTTTCTTTTTACCAATTTACTTAGTGGTATTTACCGTTTGTACTATTTGGGAATTATTATTCTCTGTGGTTCGTGGTCACGAAGTAAATGAAGGTATGTTTGTATCAACCATTTTATTTGCATTGATCGTTCCACCAACATTGCCACTATGGCAAGCCGCATTAGGTATTACTTTTGGTATCGTTGTTGCAAAAGAAATTTTTGGTGGTGTTGGTCGTAACTTCATGAACCCTGCACTTGCTGGTCGTGCGTTCTTATTCTTCGCATATCCAGCTCAAATTTCAGGCGATACAGTTTGGACTGCCGCAGATGGTTTCTCTGGTGCAACCGCACTTTCACAGTGGTCACAAGGTGGTCAGGGAGCATTACAACATACAGTCACTGGCGCTCCAATCACTTGGATGGATGCTTTTGTTGGTAACTTACCTGGTTCAATGGGTGAAGTTTCTACCCTTGCAATTTTAATCGGTGGTGCAGTGATTGTGTTCACTCGTATTGCCGCATGGCGAATCATTGCTGGTGTGATGATTGGTATGATTGCGACTTCAACTCTATTCAATTTAATTGGTTCTGATACTAACCCAATGTTCTCAATGCCTTGGCATTGGCACTTTGTTTTAGGTGGATTTGCATTGGGTATGGTATTTATGGCGACCGATCCTGTTTCGGCATCTTTTACTAATACTGGTAAATGGTGGTACGGTGCATTAATTGGTGTAATGGCTGTATTAATTCGTACTATAAACCCAGCCTATCCAGAAGGAATGATGTTAGCGATTTTATTTGCAAATTTATTTGCACCGATTTTCGACTACATCGTTGTTCAAGCAAATATCAAACGTCGGAGAGCGAGAACAAATGGCTAAATTTAATAAAGACAGTGTAGGCGGCACAATCCTTGTTGTGCTACTACTGAGTTTAGTTTGTTCCATTATTGTTGCTGGTTCCGCAGTAATGTTAAAACCTGCACAAGAAGAACAAAAATTGCTCGATAAACAAAAAAATATTTTAAATGTAGCTGGTCTTTTACAAGCAAATACGAATGTAAAAGAAACTTATGCAAAATTTATTGAGCCGCGTTTCGTTAATTTAGCAACAGGCGAATACACACAACAAGCAGATGATAGCCAACAAGCAATTCCTGCTGATGCGGATAAAGCACGTATTCGTTCTCGTAGCAAAACAACTGAAGTTTATCTTGTAAAAGATGAACAGGGTCAAACTCAACAAGTTATTTTACCAATTTATGGCACTGGCTTGTGGTCAGTGATGTATGGCTTAGTATCTGTTCAACCAGATGGTAATACTATTAATGGAATTACTTACTATCAACACGGCGAAACACCGGGATTGGGCGGAGAAATTGAAAATCCAAACTGGGCAAGTCTATTTAAAGGTAAAAAATTATTTGATGAGCAACATCAACCTGCCATTCGTATTGTGAAAGGTCAAGCTCCACAAGATGAACATAGCATTGATGGTTTATCTGGTGCAACTTTAACAGGTAATGGTGTTCAAGGTACCTTTAATTATTGGTTCAGCAAAGATGGCTTTGGTCCATATCTTGAAAAACTTCATTCAGGAGCAAACTAATGTCTGGAAAAACAAGTTATAAAGATCTGTTGTTAGCGCCAATTGCTAAAAACAACCCTATTGCATTGCAAATCTTAGGGATTTGTTCTGCATTAGCTGTAACAACAAAATTAGAAACTGCTTTTGTTATGGCAATTGCAGTTACCTTAGTAACTGGATTATCAAATTTATTTGTTTCCCTAATCCGCAATTATATCCCTAACAGCATTCGTATTATTGTACAGCTCGCAATCATCGCTTCGCTTGTTATCGTAGTGGATCAAATTCTAAAAGCCTATGCTTATGGTTTATCTAAACAGCTTTCGGTATTCGTTGGTTTGATTATTACTAACTGTATCGTAATGGGACGTGCCGAAGCATTTGCGATGAAATCCCCTCCCGTTGAAAGTTTTGTAGATGGTATCGGTAATGGCTTAGGTTATGGTTCGATGTTAATTATCGTAGCATTTTTCCGTGAACTTATCGGTTCAGGTAAATTATTTGGTATGACTATTTTTGAAACCATTCAGAATGGTGGTTGGTACCAAGCAAATGGTTTATTTCTACTTGCACCAAGTGCATTCTTTATCATCGGATTTGTTATCTGGGGATTAAGAACTTGGAAACCAGAGCAACAGGAGAAGTAATCAATGGAACATTATATTAGCCTATTCGTTAAGGCAGTCTTCATTGAAAATATGGCACTTTCCTTCTTCTTGGGAATGTGTACTTTCTTAGCGGTATCTAAAAAGGTATCAACTGCGTTTGGTCTTGGAATTGCGGTAACTTTCGTTCTTGGTATTGCAGTACCAGTAAACCAATTAATTTACGCAAATGTACTAAAAGAAAATGCTTTAATTGAAGGTGTAGATTTATCATTCTTAAACTTCATCACTTTCATTGGGGTTATTGCAGGTTTAGTGCAAATACTCGAAATGGTATTAGATAAATTTATGCCGTCACTTTATAACGCATTAGGGATTTTCTTACCTTTAATCGCAGTAAACTGTGCAATCTTTGGTGGCGTATCTTTCATGGTTCAACGTGATTATAATTTCCCTGAATCTATCGTGTACGGTTTCGGCTCAGGTTTAGGTTGGATGTTAGCGATTGTTGCGCTTGCTGGCTTAACAGAAAAAATGAAATACGCTGATATTCCTGCCGGATTAAAAGGTTTAGGTATTACCTTTATCTCTGTTGGTTTAATGGCACTAGGCTTTATGTCTTTCTCTGGCATTCAATTATAAGGAGTGTAATCAATGAGCGATTCAGTAATTCTTGCACTCGGTATTGCCGCATTCACAGTTATTGTATTAGTGTTAGTGGCGATCATCTTATTTGCGAAATCAAAATTAGTCGATTCTGGCGATATTACTATTGGTATCAATGACGATCCTGAAAAAGCGATCACATTACCTGCAGGTGGTAAATTATTAGGTGCTTTAGCAAGTAAAGGTATTTTCGTATCTTCTGCTTGTGGCGGTGGTGGCTCTTGTGGTCAATGTATTGTTAAAGTGAAAAATGGTGGCGGAGAAATTCTTCCTACAGAACTTTCTCACATTAACAAACGTGAAGCAAAAGAAGGATATCGCTTGGCTTGCCAAGTTAATGTAAAAGGCAATATGGAAGTTGAACTTCCTGAGGAAATCTTCGGTGTTAAAAAATGGGAATGCACCGTTATTTCTAATGATAACAAAGCAACCTTTATTAAAGAGCTTAAATTGGCTATTCCTGAAGGCGAGGAAGTACCCTTCCGCGCAGGTGGTTATATCCAAATCGAAGCTGATCCACATGTGGTAAACTATAAAGATTTCGATATTCCAGAAGAATACCACGAAGACTGGGATAAATATGATTTATGGCGTTATGTCTCTAAAGTGGACGAACATATTATCCGTGCTTACTCAATGGCTTCATACCCTGAAGAGAAAGGTATCATTATGCTTAACGTGCGTATTGCTACACCTCCTCCACGCCAACCTGATGCGCCTCCTGGTCAAATGTCTTCTTACATTTGGTCATTAAAAGCAGGAGATAAAGTCACAATTTCAGGGCCATTTGGGGAATTCTTTGCGAAAGAAACCGATGCAGAAATGGTATTTATCGGTGGTGGTGCGGGTATGGCACCAATGCGTTCGCATATCTTCGACCAATTAAAACGTTTACATTCTAAACGTAAAATGTCATTCTGGTATGGTGCACGTTCTAAACGTGAAATCTTCTATCAAGAAGATTTTGACCAATTACAAGCTGAAAATGATAATTTCGTATGGCATGTTGCATTATCAGATGCGCTACCTGAAGACAATTGGACTGGCTACACAGGCTTTATTCACAATGTACTTTATGAAAACTACTTAAAAAATCATGAAGCACCAGAAGACTGTGAATACTATATGTGTGGGCCTCCAGTGATGAATGCAGCTGTAATTAAAATGTTGAAAGATCTTGGTGTTGAAGATGAAAACATTTTATTAGATGACTTTGGTGGCTGATTTTAGTTAATCAATTCATCATAAAACTGACCGCACTTTGTGATAAAGTGCGGTCAAAATTTAAGATGTTTTTAGAAATTTTCTATGATTACAGGTAAGTTTTGTTGAGTTTGCCAGTAATTCACAAATTTAGGAAATCCAGATGAAAAAATTAATAAGCGGTATCATAGCTGCAACAATGGCATTAAGTCTTGCAGCTTGTCAAAAAGAAACAAAAGTTATCTCTTTAAGCGGTAAAACAATGGGAACAACTTATCATGTTAAATACCTTGATGATGGTTCAATAAAAGCAACATCTGAAAAGACGCATGAAGAAATTGAAGTAATCTTAAAAGATGTGAACGCGAAAATGTCCACTTACAAAAAAGATTCGGAATTGAGCCGCTTCAATCAAAATACCCAAGTAAACACACCGATTGAGATTTCAGCAGATTTTGCCAAAGTATTGACCGAAGCAATTCGTTTAAATAAAGTGACTGAAGGTGCATTGGATGTAACTGTTGGCCCAGTTGTGAATTTATGGGGATTTGGCCCTGAAAAACGTCCCGAAAAACAACCTACACCTGAACAATTAGCTGAACGCCAAGCGTGGGTTGGCATTGATAAAATTACCCTAGATACTAACAAAGAAAAAGCTACATTAAGTAAAGCACTTCCTCAAGTTTACGTAGATTTATCGTCAATTGCTAAAGGCTTTGGCGTTGATCAGGTCGCTGAAAAGTTAGAACAACTAAATGCTCAGAATTACATGGTTGAAATCGGCGGTGAAATTCGTGCGAAAGGAAAAAACATAGAAGGTAAACCTTGGCAGATCGCAATTGAAAAACCAACTACAACAGGCGAAAGAGCGGTTGAAGCTGTCATTGGATTAGACAATATGGGAATGGCAAGTTCTGGAGATTATCGTATTTACTTTGAAGAAAATGGTAAACGCTTTGCGCACGAAATTGATCCAAAAACAGGTTATCCAATTCAGCATCATTTAGCCTCAATTACGGTACTTTCACCTACCTCAATGACTGCTGATGGCTTATCAACAGGTTTATTTGTGCTGGGTGAAGACAAGGCGTTAGAAGTGGCTGAGAAAAATAATCTTGCCGTTTACTTAATCATTAAAACAGATAATGGTTTTGTCACAAAATCATCCTCTGCGTTCAAAAAATTAACACAAACAAAAGAATAGTTATGCAAACTTTATTTTTTACTTTAATCGCTTTCGTCGCAATTATATTGTTGATGTCTATTGGATTTATTATCAAAAAACAAAGTTTAAAAGGCAGCTGCGGTGGTTTATCTACCCTTGGTATTGCCAAAGCTTGCGATTGTGATAAACCGTGTGACACGCTTCAATCAAAATTAGATGCAGGCGATGAACAAGCTAAAGCTGAATATGAGCAAAAATTCGCGAAAAAAGATGATGATTCGCAATTTTATGAAGTGAAATAACTTGCTCAAAACTGACCGCTCTTTTGATGATAGGGCGTTATTAACGCCCTCTTGAGGATGAACTATGCGATCAAATAATCGTTGGCTACAACGTTTTCAAAATTACCAACGCTCTCTTTTTCATTTAAAAAATGAAGTTACTCAATATGGAAATACCAATATTGATGTGATTAAAAAAGGTATTATTCAAAGTTTTGAAATCACTCACGAATTGTCGTGGAAATTGATGCAAGATATTCTTCGAGAAGAAGGAGAATCTGAGCTTTATGGATCAAAATCAGCAACTCGTTTAGCTTTTAACCGTGGACTAATTAATCAGGGAGAAATTTGGTTAGAAATGATCAAAAGCCGTAATCTAACAGTCCATACTTATGATCAGCAAATGATTAATGAAGAATTTGATAAAATTATTCATCAATATTTACCTGCATTTGCTAGTTTTGAGCAAAAAGTGTGTATGATATGCCAAAATTTGGATTAAGTGATAAACAGCAGATAATTATAAAAAATATTTTAGCTCACTACCCAGAGGTTGAACTTGCGATTATTTATGGCTCTCGTGCTCAAAACACTTTTAGAGAGGGCTCTGATATTGATTTAACACTGAAAGGTAAACATTTAACCCAAGATATTTTAGGAAAAATTTGGCTTGAACTTGATGATTCCGATTTACCCTATTTATTTGATTTATCAATTTATCAGCATTTGACTCACGCTCAACTAGCTGAAAATATAGAACGAACTGGCAAGATTTTTTATCAACGATAATCAACTATCTTAATAACTAACCAATGTGCTTCGCCTTAACCGAAGTTACGGGAGAAATATGTTAATTTCAAATACTTATAATCAACACTTTCCTCAACTGACGCAAGTACAGCTTGCGAGAAATGCGACAAAAAAAGTCATTTGTGGTATGTCTGGTGGAGTGGATTCTTCTGTGTCAGCTTTTATTCTTCAACAGCAAGGCTATCAGGTGGAAGGCCTGTTTATGAAAAACTGGGAAGAAGATGACGATACAGATTATTGTACGGCTGCAGCTGATCTTGCAGATGCTCAAGCAGTATGCGATAAATTAGGGATCAAACTACATAAAATTAATTTTGCTGCAGAATATTGGGATAATGTCTTTGAGCATTTTCTAACTGAATATAAAGCAGGGCGCACGCCGAACCCAGATATTTTGTGTAATAAAGAAATTAAATTTAAAGCATTTTTAGAATATGCAGCTGAAGATCTTGGTGCCCATTACATTGCAACAGGGCATTATGTACGTAGAGCTGGTGATGATGAAAATGCAAAATTATTACGTGGTTTAGATGCTAATAAAGATCAAAGTTATTTTCTTTATACCTTAAGCCATAAACAAGTAGGGCAAAGTTTATTCCCTGTTGGTGAAATCGAGAAACCCATTGTTCGCTCTATTGCTGAAGATCTTGGTTTAATTACAGCGAAGAAAAAAGACTCTACTGGTATTTGTTTTATTGGAGAGCGTAAATTTAAGGATTTCTTAGCACGCTATTTACCTGCTCAACCGGGTAATATTCGCACTGTAGATGACGAAATTATTGGTCGTCATGATGGTTTGATGTATCACACGTTGGGACAGCGTAAAGGATTAGGCATTGGTGGTTTAAAAAATGCGGGAGATGAAGCTTGGTATGTGGTAGATAAGGATGTAGAAAATAACGAACTTATTGTTGCACAAGGTCATGATCATCCTCGTTTATTTTCAAAAGGATTGATTTCCAGCCAATTACATTGGGTTGATCGCCAACCAATTCGAGAGTTATTACGTTGCACGGTAAAAACACGCTATCGCCAACAAGATATTCCTTGTGTGATTAAACCAATTGATGATGAAACAATTCGAGTGATTTTCGATGAACCTCAATCAGCAGTAACCCCAGGGCAATCTGCCGTATTTTATCTTGGCGAAGTTTGTTTGGGCGGCGGGATTATTGAAGAAAGAATATAAAGCAAAGATTACTAAAAGCGCGTAAAATGCGCTTTTAAACTATTTATTCAAACCAAATGACACTTGCCATTCGTCCCGTTTGATTATCCCTGCGATAAGAAAAAAACTTTTCTTTTTCGTTAAATGTACAGTGATTTCCACCATAAATTTGCGTAATGCCGAGATTATTTAATCGCTGAGTTGCGATTTGATAAAGATTACCTAGGTATTTACCATCTTCTATTACATCAGGTTGAAAGGCGAGTTTGGCTTTTTCATCTACTGCAACAAACTTTTCTATAACATCAATCCCAACTTGAAAGGCCTTTGGACCAATTGCAGGGCCAAACCACGCAATAATATCTTCAGATTTAGCCTGAAAATATTTGACAGTTTCTTCCAATACGCCATCACATAAACCACGCCAGCCAGCATGTGCAGCAGCCACTTCATTTCCAGATGTTGTAGAAAATAAAACAGGCAAACAGTCTGCAGTCATCACTGCACAAACTTGATGAGGAACATTCGTATAAACAGCATCCGCTTCAAGATTTGTTTCTGAATAGGGTAATTGAATCACTCGAGTACTGTGTGTTTGCGTTAAAAATATAGGTGTTTGCGGCAAACCAAATTTTTCTACTAATAAAGTACGGTTAGTTTTTACCGCACTTTTATCATCACCGACATGATCGCCTAAGTTGAAACTCAAATAAGGCTCTAAGCTCACGCCCCCTTCACGAGTAGTGGTAAATGCATGAATATTCTTTGGAACGTTCCAATTTGGGTTAATCGCTTGCATATTAATAATCTAACTCATCTTGATGTTCGAGGTAGTCAGCTTTGAGTGCATTAAGCAATTCAACGAAATCATCAGGCAGTGGCGCATACCATTCCATCATCTCCCCCGTAATTGGATGGGATAAACGTAACATAACTGCATGTAAAGCTTGGCGTTTGAAATTACGCAATACCTCCATAAAGTCTTCACTCGCATTTTTTGGTGGACGAGGACGTCCGCCATAGGTTTGATCGCCTAGCAATGGATGGGCAATATGTGCCATATGAACACGGATTTGATGGGTACGCCCCGTCTCTAAACGTAAACGTAAACGGGTGTAGTTACGGTAATTTTCCATAATACGATAATGGGTGATAGCTGGTTTTCCCATTGGATGAACCGCCATTAAAGTACGTTTGGTTGCATGACGAGCCATAGGTTGATCTACCGTGCCGCCTTTAGTCATAATGCCTGAAGCAACCGCTTCATATTCACGCGTAATTTTGCGTTTTTGTAAGTCGCGTACTAACTTAGTTTGTGCTGGAATAGTTTTCGCAACAACCATTAGACCTGTCGTATCTTTATCTAATCGATGCACAATTCCTGCTCTTGGTACTTCTGCAATCGGCGGATAATGATAGAGTAACGCATTGAGTACGGTTCCATTTGGATTGCCAGCACCAGGGTGTACGACAAGATCTTTGGGTTTGTTGATTACAATAATGTCTTCATCTTCATACACGATATTCAATGGAATATTTTCTGGTTCAAAACGTGTATCATCTTCCACTTCAACAATAATCTCTATTCTCTCTCCTCCAAGTACTTTCTCACGTGGAATATTGGCAATGCGATCATTTAGTTTTACGAGATCGGCTTCAATCCACGTTTTTAATCGGGATCGAGAATATTCAGGGAACAACTCGGCAAGTGTTTGGTCTAAACGCTGTCCCATTTGTTCTGGCTGTACTTCAGCCGAAAGGGTAATTTGTGGCATAAATAGCTCTCAAAAATTTTAAAAGTTGGCTTATTGATTAATGTTCTATACAATAGCAGAAAATTGTATCTTATTTATTAGTTTTCGTAAAAATTAAGGAAAAAACAATGCGTAAAATAAAATCTTTGGCATTGCTTGCCGTGGCAGCATTAGTTGTTGGATGTTCAAGTGGTTCAAAAGATGTTGAACAAGCATCGGTAAATGAATTATACACAAAAGGTACAACATCATTACAAGAAGGTAGCTACTCTGAAGCCATTCGCTATTTAAAAGCGACGACTGAGCGTTTTCCTGGTAGCATTTATCAAGAACAAGCGATGCTAGATTTAATTTATGCAAATTATAAAACTCAAGATTATACGCAAGTATTATTAATGGTAGATAGCTTTTTACATCAATTTCCACAAAGCCCAAATCAAGCCTATGCAGTATATATGGCTGGCTTAACTAATGCAGCAACAGGCGATAACTTCATTCAAGATTTTTTTGGAATTGACCGTGCGACACGTGAAACAACCTCTATGCGTACCGCTTTTTCTAATTTCCAAAACTTAGTTCGAGTATTCCCTAATAGCCCTTACTCACAAGATGCTTTAGCTCGTATGGCTTATATTAAAGATGCACTAGCTCGTCACGAATTAGATATTGCAAAATTCTATACAAAACGTAAAGCTTGGGTAGCAGTTGCAAATCGTGTGGTAGGAATGTTAAAACAATATCCTGATACTAAAGCAACTTATGAAGGATTATTTCTAATGCGAGAGGCTTATGAAAAAATGGGTTTAAGCGCATTAGCAAATGATACTCAAAAAATTATTGATGCGAATAAAGATAAAACTTTTGCACCAATTGAAAAACCAAACGAACCAGACTTAAAAGTGCCAACAGTTAAATAACAATAACTGCAGAAAAATCAAATACTCTCTGCACCCTAAAAGTTGAACAAAATTTAAACTAATTAAGGTGCGGATTTTTTTATTTTTTATCAACTGAAAATGCTTTACCATAATTCGCACAAATAATCTGAGCAACATTATAAAGCGTTGTATCAGGAGATAAACGTAACGTATGTTTCTTTTGCTTTTTAGGCGCGGCACGCAAACCCTGCCCCCAAAACTCATCATAGAAATCAGTTCGCACTTGAGTTAAATGATAATTTGCACAATTCAAAATCTTATACTGACGAACAGAACGTGCATAACGTTTATGCTCAGGATAAACATACAATCCCTTATCTAAATTAACCACAGCATCAAAATGCACAATTTGTGGTTCTTGATTATCCACCCAGATCGATTCACTATCGATGTAATAATTTACATTCTTCACTAAACGTACATATCCACTTCGCACATCGGTCGGTGGTGTCAGCTTCACATCATTTTGTTCAGCCTTTTGAGTTTGAGCAGAACAGGCGGTAAGTAACCCAAGTGATAATGTTAAAATAATTTTTTTCATTATTTAGTCCTTATGTTAGCTAGCATTTATTCTAGAATTTTACGGTGTGTCCATAACCTTCTAGGATTGTTTTAATATGCTCTAACGATTCTTTGGTTGGCGGTAATACATCTTCAAGCTCATAATCTAACCCAAGGGTTTTCCATTTATGCGCACCTAATCGATGATAAGGAAGAAGTTCAACTTTTTCAATATTGGTCATACCTTCAATAAACTGACCTAATAAATGCACATCGTGATCGCTATCGGTATAACCAGGAACCACAACATAACGAATCCATGTACGTTGATGACGTTTTGCAAATATCTTGCAAATTCAAGAGTACATTTATTTGGTACCCCAATAAGATTTTGATGAACTTGATTATTAAGCTCTTTTAAATCGAGTAAAACAAGATCTGTTACATCTAATAATTCATCAATAATATGATCATAATGACGCACAAAACCATTTGTATCCAAGCAGGTATTAATCCTTTCTACTTTACAAGCAAGGAACCAATAGCGTACAAACTCAGCTTGTAGCACAGCCTCACCACCAGATGCAGTGACACCACCGCCAGTCGCATTCATAAAATGGCGATAAGTCACGACTTCTTTCATTAAATCTTTGACACTGATTTCTTTACCACCTTCAAGATTCCAAGTATCACGATTGTGGCAATATTTGCAGCGCATCAAGCAGCCTTGCATAAATAAAACGAATACTAGGCCCATCTACAGAGCCACAGGATTCAAGAGTGAATTCGTCCAAGAACTGACATACATAAATTTCCTAAAATTAGATATAGTTAAATTTTACCAAATATTTAGCCTATAAAAAATGAGCCTGATTTAAATCAGGCTCATAATTAAAATATATTTATCAAAGTGCGGTCATTATTCGCTGACTTTTTGAAAAGTTTGCACCACTGGCGCTTGTTCACAATACTCGATCAATACAGGTACAATTGAGGTAAAGTGTGGCGTTACAAAATGTTGTTCTAAATCTGCTTTGCTTTTCCATTGCTCAATAAAAACATAATGATTAGCCTGCTCACTATTTTGTTGTAATTCATAAGATACGCATCCTGTTTCTTGACGAGTATGCTTAATTAATTCTTGGCATTGAGTTAGAAAATCATTAATTTTGTCCGCTTTTACTGAAAATTGGGCAATAACTGTTAGCATAATTTGCTCTCCTATATATAAAAATAAACCACTCATAAAACTAGTCTGTGAGCGGTTTACATTAAAGCATAATTCTATTTATTTAGAAAGACTCAGTAAATGTACGAGTTACGACGTCTTGCTGCTGCTCTTTAGTTAAAGAGTTGAAACGTACGGCGTAACCAGATACACGGATGGTTAATTGCGGATATTTATCCGGATTTTCCATTGCATCTAACAACATTTCACGATTTAGCACGTTCACATTTAAGTGTTGGCCACCTTCAACAGTTGCTTCGTGGTGGAAGTAACCATCCATCAAGCCAGCAAGATTACGACGTTGTGCTTCTGCATCTTTACCTAACGCATTTGGTACGATTGAGAAGGTATAAGAAATACCATCTTTCGCGTAAGCAAATGGAAGTTTAGCCACAGAAGTTAATGATGCTACCGCACCTTTTTGGTCACGACCGTGCATTGGGTTCGCACCTGGTCCGAATGGTGCACCAGCACGACGACCATCTGGGGTGTTACCTGTTTTCTTACCATAAACTACGTTAGAAGTAATGGTTAATACAGATTGTGTAGGCACAGCGTTGCGGTAAGTTTTAAGTTTTTGAATTTTCTTCATGAAACGTTCAACTAAGTCACAAGCGATGTCATCAACACGGTTATCGTTGTTACCATATTGTGGATATTCACCTTCGATTTCAAAATCGATTGCTACGTTAGTTGCAACAACATTGCCATCTCTATCTTTGATGTCGCCACGAACTGGTTTAACTTTCGCATGTTTGATTGCTGAAAGTGAGTCAACCACAACAGAAAGACCTGCGATACCACAAGCCATAGTACGGTATACATCACGATCATGTAATGCCATTAATGCTGCTTCGTATGAATATTTATCGTGCATATAGTGGATTACATTTAAAGCGGTCACATATTGTTTTGCCAACCAATCCATAAAGCTGTCCATACGGGTCATTACTGTATCGAAATCTAATACTTCATCAGTAATTAGTGCAGTTTTCGGGTCTACTTGCATACCTAATTTTTCATCGATACCGCCGTTGATTGCGTATAACAATGTTTTCTCTAATGTTTGCATGCACACCAAAGAATTACATTTGTTTACTCACAACCATTGGTGATACTACGGCAACTTGGCGTATAAACATCGAATACACCTTGGTTATGTGTTTTACGGTATTCAGTGAAGATTTTTTTCACTTTTGGATCGAAAATACTAACCCTCCTACTAATTTGGTTAATCCCCAAGGTGCACCTGCACTAGCCGTTTATGTTATCGTATAAAATACAAAAGCTAAGGCGATACAAGCTCCAGAACTAATACCTGACATAAAGGATAAAAATAGACGCTTATTTGCTTTATAAGTCGCTGTATTTTCTGCATAATCTGTCTCTTCAACTAGCATTAGTTTACTATCCTCCTCTTTCATTGCAAAGAAAAGCAAAAATTATCTCAACAAAATTTGATATTTTGCAAGATTTGTTCAATAAAAACAAAATACACATATTAACATTCGCTAAATTTCATATATTTAGAGGAAATAAAGCACTTAATTTGAAACTGCTTTTATTTTCGCAATGCAGTGAATTTTCCTAAATAATGCATTATTATTCCAAATAATTTAATTATTCAAGAAAGTCAAATCTATAATTTTTCAACAATATATTTTTCTAAACACAATAAATTAAGTTTATAGACTTAATTGCTATTTAAACAATCATATTTTGTAAATTTTCTTTTGCAATTCAAATCCCTTGTATTAGAAATACACTCCGTATATTCGGATAAAAAGTAAAGACAATACTATTTGGAGTAAAATAGCATTGTTTTTGCTTTTTTAAAGAAAAAGGCGATCTTTGTCATAAAATAATAATTGAAAGCAGTTAAAATTTAAGTTAATTTTAACCACATTTTTTATACAGGAGCAGATTATGTATTATGGTTTAGATATTGGTGGCACGAAAATAGAGTTTGCCGTATTCAATGAAAAATTAGAAAAATTATATTCTGAACGGGTGCCAACACCTAAAACCGACTATGAAGAATGGCTTAACACGATTGTGGATTTAGTGAATCGTGCTGATGAAAAGTTTGGTGAAGTGGGCACCGTAGGTTCGGGCGTACCTGGTTTTGTGAATCAACAAACTGGATTAGCCGAAATTACCAATATTCGTGTGGCAGATAATCAACCAATTTTACGCGATCTGTCTACGCGTTTAAGCCGTGAAGTGCGGGCAGAAAATGACGCAAATTGCTTTGCATTATCTGAAGCATGGGATGCGGAAAATCAGCAATATCCGACTGTACTTGGTTTAATTCTTGGGACTGGTTTTGGTGGCGGCTTTGTCTTAAACGGTAAAGTTCATTCAGGTCAAGTGGGAATGGCGGGAGAGCTTGGTCATTTACAACTAAATTATCATGCCTTGAAATTATTGGGATGGGATAAAGCCCCTATTTATCAATGCGGTTGTGGGAATAAGGCTTGTTTGGATAATTATCTGTCTGGTCGCGGTTTTGAAATGCTTTATCGAGATTTGAAAGGTGAAACATTATCTGCGCGTGAAATTATTGATTTGTTCTATCAAGGGAATGAAAGTGCGGTAGATTTTGTGAATCTTTTTGTTGAATTGGCTGCGATATCTATTGGCAACATTATTACCGCATTTGATCCGCATATGATTGTACTCGGCGGTGGATTATCTAATTTTGACTATCTTTATGAGACCTTACCAAAAGCATTACCACCTCACTTGATGCGGACAGCAAAAGTTCCACCAATTAAAAAAGCGAAACACGGCGATTCCGGTGGTGTGCGTGGTGCGGCAGCGTTGTTTTTAACCAAATAATTCAACAAACTAGTGGGCGTGTTCAAATAATACTCCCTTTGTTTTGGAAAATATTTAGAATATTCTTAATTTATTAGATTTTTTCTTGTTTGTGTTTCTTTTCTTTAGAGAAATCATTAAAAAATCTCGCCTTTTCATTGAAAAAACATACAATCAAATTATTTATCGCTTGAGGGATTATTATGGAATTTGAATTTTCAAAAATGTTAGAAGAAGTGCTAACTTGGATAGTCGCACACCTTGATGGACCTTTATGGGATGCCACCATTATTATTTTGCTTGGGACTGGTCTATTTTTTACCATTACAACAGGATTTGTTCAGTTCCGTTTATTCCCTGCAAGCCTTCGTGAAATGTGGTTTGGTCGTTCGGTGGAGGGGAGTTCATTAACACCTTTCCAAGCGTTTACGACAGGTCTTGCGAGCCGCGTTGGTGTGGGTAACATTGGTGGGGTTGCAACGGCAATCGCCTTAGGGGGCGAAGGCGCAGTGTTTTGGATGTGGGTAACGGCATTTATTGGTATGTCGAGTGCTTTCGCTGAATCTACCCTTGCTCAATTATTTAAAATTCAGGATAAAGATGGCTCATTCCGTGGCGGCCCTGCTTATTATATTGTACAAGGTTTAAAATCACGTTGTATGGCAGTGGCTTTTGCGCTTGCGTTAATTTTTACATTTGGTTTCGCCTTTAATTCTGTGCAGGCAAACTCTATTGTTGAAGCGACGAGCAATGCGTGGAATTGGAAAGGGGAATATGTCGGTATTTCATTAGTAATTTTGACCGCACTTATTATTTTCGGTGGCGTTAAGCGTATTGCGATTATTTCAAGCAACCTTGTACCAATGATGGCACTTTTCTATTTGATTATGGCGGTGATTATTCTTGGTATGCATATTGATATGATTCCTTCCGTGATTCATCGTATCGTTCAAAGTGCATTTAGTTTTGACGCAGCAGCTGGCGGAATGTTTGGTGCATTGGTATCAAAAGCAATGATGATGGGGATTAAACGTGGTTTATTCTCAAACGAAGCGGGGATGGGGTCTGCGCCTAATTCGGCTGCAGCAGCACACGTGAAGCATCCAGTTAGCCAAGGTTTAGTGCAAATGCTCGGTGTTTTTGTTGATACAATGATCGTTTGTACTTGTACTGCAGTAATTATTTTGCTTTCCAATAATTATGGTAGTGAAACGCTAAAAAGTATCTCACTTACGCAAAATGCCTTGCAATATCACATAGGTGAATTTGGGGTGCATTTCCTAGCATTTATCTTATTGTTATTCGCTTATTCGTCTATTATTGGTAACTATGCCTATGCGGAAAGCAATATCCGTTTTATTAAAAACAAATCTTGGTTTGTCTTGTTGTTCCGTTTAATGGTGCTATTTTTCGTGTATTTTGGTTCGGTTCGTTCAGGTAATGTGGTATGGAATTTCGCAGATACGGTAATGGCAGTCATGGCAATCATTAACTTGATCGCAATTTTGATGTTGTCGCCAATTGTATGGAAATTGATGAAGGATTATCAACATCAGCTTAAAGAAGGAAAAACGCCAGAGTTTAAAATTGACGACCACCCTGAATTGCGTAAGAAAATATTTGATTCCAGAGTTTGGAAATAAAGATAAAATGGCTAGAAAGAAATTTTTAGCCATTTTCCTTTAGAAAAATCTTACTTATGTATTACATTTTGTAATTAAGATCAGGATGACATAAAAATAATCTCCTATAACTATTGTTCTAAATAAGTAAAAAGAGTATATTCCGAGCCAAATTTTTTCTTTTTTACAGAACGGAGTTTATTATGTTTGGTTTGTCCCCCGCTCAATTGATTATTTTATTAGTCGTTATTTTATTGATTTTTGGCACTAAAAAATTAAGAAATGCTGGCTCAGATCTTGGCGCAGCAGTGAAGGGTTTCAAAAAAGCGATGAAAGAAGATGAAAAAGTAAAAGATGCGGAATTTAAGTCTATAGATAATGAAACAGCGTCTGCAAAAAAAGAAAATATAAAAGAGAAAGAACAGGCTTAATCCGTGTTTGATATTGGTTTTTCAGAACTTATTTTACTAATGGTTTTGGGATTGGTTGTATTAGGCCCGAAACGTTTGCCTATAGCAATTCGCACTGTAATGGATTGGGTAAAAACAATTCGTGGTTTAGCTGCTAACGTTCAAAATGAGTTGAAACAAGAGCTAAAATTGCAAGAATTACAAGATAGTATTAAAAAAGCGGAATCCCTTAACTTGCAAGCTCTTTCACCAGAATTGAGTAAAACGGTGGAAGAATTAAAAGCTCAAGCAGATAAGATGAAAGCGGAGCTAGAAGATAAAGCAGCTCAAGCTGGTACAACGGTGGAAGATCAAATCAAAGAAATCAAAAGTGCGGCTGAAAATGCAGAAAAGCCCCAAAATTCAATCTCAGTTGAGAAGGCTGCAGAAACTTTATCTGAAGCAGAAAAAACACCTACAGACTTGACCGCACTTGAAACTCACGAGAAAGTAGAACTGAACACACATTTATCTAGCTATTATCCTCCTGATGATATTGAAATCGCTCCAGCGTCAAAATCTCAATCTTCAAAAACTAAATCATAGCGAGTTTTTATGAGTAATGTGGATGAATCTCAACCTTTAATTACGCACCTTGTTGAACTAAGAAACCGTTTATTACGCTGTGTGATTTGTGTAGTGTTGGTTTTTGTTGCTTTGGTGTATTTTTCCAATAATATTTATCATTTTGTTGCTGCACCTTTAACGGCTGTTATGCCAAAAGGCGCAACAATGATTGCAACCAATATTCAAACGCCTTTCTTTACGCCAATTAAATTAACTGCGATTGTTGCAATTTTTATTTCTGTCCCTTATTTGCTTTATCAAATTTGGGCTTTTATTGCACCTGCTTTATATCAGCACGAAAAACGGATGATTTATCCGTTGTTATTTTCCAGTACGATTTTATTTTATTGCGGTGTTGCTTTTGCTTACTATGTCGTCTTTCCTTTTGTCTTCGGCTTCTTTACACAAACAGCCCCAGAAGGTGTTGCTATCGCAACAGATATTAGTAGTTATTTAGATTTTGCTTTGGCGTTATTTTTAGCTTTTGGCGTTTGTTTTGAAGTGCCAATTGCGATTATTCTACTTTGCTGGACTGGTGTTACCACTGTAAAGGCTCTTTCCGAAAAACGCCCTTATATTATTGTTGCGGCATTTTTTATTGGAATGCTTTTAACGCCTCCTGATATTTTTTCACAAACTTTGCTTGCCGTGCCGATGTGCTTGCTGTTTGAGCTTGGTCTATTGGTCGCTCGATTTTATCAACCAAAAGACGACGAAAGTGCGGTTAAAAATAATGATGAATCAGAAAAAACACAATGATAAATCAGAAAAAACACAATGATGAACTGAGTTGTTAATAGTATGGGGGCTTTGCCCCCGTTTTTATTATATTGATATAACCCTAATTTTGTTTTTCATAAAGCATCTTTTCGTAGTGATTTACTAGAAATATGATTTGTAGTCTGCTCTATATTTTTATTGAAAATATCATTACCTGATGGTTTTCTGTCGGTTTTTTATTTTTTATCTAATAAATACGATATTTTTTTAGATAATTTCTTTACTTTTTCCTTTTCTTTAAATTTCCTTTATAAAAATGGTTGCAAGATTAAATTAGCCATTGCATATTGTCTATGCGCCTCACGAGGCGAATACAATAAAAATACAATACACAACATCAACAAAGAGGGAAATTCATTATGTCAAAAGTTGCTTCCTTAGACGCTTTCTTAACTAAAGTTGCTCAACGCGATGGTCATCAACCTGAATTTTTACAAGCGGTTCGCGAGGTATTCACATCAATTTGGCCTTTTTTAGAAGCCAATCCTAAATATCGTTCAGAAGCATTATTAGAACGTTTAGTTGAGCCTGAGCGTGCATTTCAATTCCGTGTGGCGTGGACTGATGATAAAGGGCAAGTACAAGTAAACCGAGCATTTCGAGTACAATTTAATAGTGCCATAGGACCATTTAAAGGGGGAATGCGTTTCCATCCATCAGTAAATTTATCTATCTTAAAATTCTTAGGTTTTGAACAAATCTTTAAAAATGCTTTAACAACATTGCCTATGGGCGGAGCAAAAGGCGGTTCGGACTTTGATCCTAAAGGCAAATCTGATGCTGAAGTTATGCGTTTTTGCCAAGCATTAATGGCTGAACTTTATCGTCACGTAGGAGCTGATACAGATGTTCCTGCTGGCGATATAGGTGTTGGCGGGCGCGAAGTTGGCTATTTAGCGGGCTATATGAAAAAATTATCAAACCAATCAGCTTGTGTTTTCACTGGTCGCGGTCTTTCTTTCGGTGGTAGTTTAATTCGTCCGGAAGCAACGGGATATGGCTTAGTTTATTTTGCTCAAGCAATGCTTGCTGAAAAAGGCGATAGTTTTGCAGGTAAAGTAGTTTCAGTTTCTGGTTCTGGTAATGTAGCACAATACGCGATTGAAAAAGCATTATCGCTTGGTGCAAAAGTAGTAACTTGTTCTGATTCATCGGGTTATGTTTATGATCCAAATGGATTTACTACTGAAAAATTAGCCGCACTTTTCGAAATTAAAAATACAAAACGTGGGCGTGTGAAAGATTATGCGGAGCAGTTTGGTTTACAATATTTTGAAGGTAAACGCCCTTGGGAAGTGAAAGTTGATATCGCGCTTCCTTGTGCAACTCAAAATGAGTTAGAACTTTCTGATGCACAACTTTTAATTAAAAATGGTGTGAAATTAGTGGCTGAAGGTGCCAATATGCCAACAACAATTGAAGCAACAGAAGCATTACTAGCTGCAGATGTATTATTTGGCCCGGGTAAAGCTGCTAACGCTGGTGGTGTTGCTACTTCTGGTTTAGAAATGGCACAAAGTTCACAACGTTTATATTGGACAGCGGAAGAAGTGGATGCTCAATTACATCGCATTATGTTAGATATTCACGCAAACTGTAAAAAATACGGCACAATTGAAGGTCAAGAAAACATCAACTATGTTGTTGGTGCAAATGTAGCAGGCTTTGTTAAAGTAGCTGATGCTATGTTGGCTCAAGGCGTTTATTAACAGATAAAAAAGTTAAATTAAATAACCGCACTGTAATAAAGTGCGGTTATTTTTTCGGATAAAATTTGAATATAAGAAAGGCGACATTTTGTCGCCTTAGATATTATTTATTTTGAATTGTTTTCATCACAATGATTAATATCACTACATTTTCCGTAAAGATATACGTTATGCGTTTTTAATTTTATGCCGTATTTTTCGCTGATTTCACGCTGACGTTGTTCAATAATGTTATCAGTAAATTCAAATACTTTGCCGCAATCTTCACAAATAATATGATCGTGATGTTCTGTTGGAGCAAGCTCAAAAACGGATTTATTTCCCTCAAAATTATGACGGATTACAATATGCGCTTCATCAAATTGATTAAGCACACGATAAACTGTGGCTAATCCAATTTCACTACCTTGTTCCAGCAAAATTTTATAAACATCTTCTGCAGAAAAATGTTCATTTTTATTATTTTGCATTAAAGCGAGGATAGTTAAGCGAGGCTCTGTAATTTTTAATCCTACTTTTTTAAGTAATTTAATATTTTCTTCAGACATAATTTTTCTTCCTATTATGCAAAAATGTTAAGCCAATTCAGCTAAACACATTTCATCATAAATTTGTTTACACCATTTTTCTACACGCTCTGCGGTAAGCTCTGGCTGGCGATCTTCATCAATACATAATCCGATGAAAGTGCCATCTTCCAATAAGGCTTTTGAAGCTTCAAAATTATAGCCTTCTGTTGGCCAATTTCCAACCACAATTGCACCGTGTGGCTCTATAATATCGCGTACAGTTCCGATAGCATCACAGAAATAATCCGCATAATCTTCTTGATCGCCACAGCCAAAAATACCTACAAGTTTATCTGTAAAATCGATTTCTTCGAGTGTTGGAAAAAAATCATCCCAGTCTGCTTGTGCTTCGCCGTAATACCAAGTTGGGATACCGAAAAGCAAGAAATCGTATGCTTCAATATCTTCTTTGCTACTTTTGGCAATATCACGAATATCAATTAAATCACTACCTAATTGTTTTTGGATTTGTTTTGCGATATTTTCAGTATTTCCAGTATCACTACCATAAAAAAGACCAACTATTGCCATTTTTATTTCCTTTTATATTAAATTTAATCTATTGATTATAAGGCTTATCCAAATTCGGCGAACTATATCATAAAAGCATTCTCACTTAAACCACTTAATTCTTATTTAGAAATCGTTTAATTGCACGAATAACAAAATCAGGTTTTTCGGCGTGAACCCAGTGTCCACTCCCATTAATCGTAAAGGCAGTTGCATTAGGAAATTGTTCTAGAATTTTTTCGCTATTTTCTATTTTTATGTAAGAGGAATTTCCCCCCTTAATAAAAAGAGTTGGCGTAAATACACGTACCTTTTCCCAATCCATAATATTAGCATAATTGTTAAAAAGCGCGGTAAGATTAAAACGAAAACAGTCAGTTGAATTAACATCAAAAGATTTCAACATAAATTGTACAACGTCTTCATCATTAATTTCTTGTTTTAAAATCGGTTTGGCTTGCTGACGATTTTTAGGCTTTGAATTTTTTACCGCAAATAGGCCATTAAAAACATCTTTATGACCAAATCCTTCATAAGGCAGAGGGGACATATCAATTACGATTAATTTTTCGACTAATTCTGGGCAAAGTGCGGTGATTTTCATAGCGGTTTTCCCCCCCATAGAATGGCCAATTAATATCACTTTGGATAAATTTAAGTGGCGGATTACCGCGATAACATCTTCAGCCATCAGTTGATAATTCATTTTTTCCGAATGAAAACTATGGCCGTGATTGCGTAAATCAATACGTAAAATATTGTAATGTTCACTAAAAGCTCTCGCAATAACGCCTAGATTATCCATATCGCCGAATAAACCATGAATAAAAATTAAAACAGGCGTATTAATCGTTTGTTTTACTTGATGAAATTGATAATTGAGTAATGATTTTGCCATAATTTTTGCGTGAGAATTTGTAAAGAAGTCGTTATAATTGAAAAAATTCTAGCAAACAGAGAGATAAAAATGAAGATCATTGAAGTAGATGAAGAATTATACCAATATATTGCGAGCCAAACCCGCTCTATTGGGGAAAGTGCTTCGGATATTTTACGCCGTTTGCTTAGTTTACCTGTGCATACTTCAAGTGTTGATGATTTAGTTGTTACTTCAGCAGAAACTAACAAATCCGCAGATAAAAAGCCAGAACAGGCTATTAATGTGAAAGAAGTAAATATCAAAACAACAAAAAAGCAATCAATAGACGCAATTAATCAGATAGTAGAAAAAGTCCAAACTTTATTAGATTCAGATGAATTCAAAGAAGAAAGTAAGGCAGTGGTGCGTTTCTTAGCGATTTTACGTGTGCTTTATCGTACAAATCCTGAAAGTTTTGCTCAAGCAACGGAATCTTTACAGGGACGTACACGGGTTTATTTTGCACGTGACGAAGCGACATTATTAATGGCTGGCAATCATACAAAACCAAAACAAATTCCAGATACGCCTTATTGGGTTATTACCAATACAAATAGTGGACGAAAAATGTTGATGCTAGAAGGCGCAATGCAATCTATGGAATTACCTGAAACATTGATTGATGAAGTACGATCATATTTCACAGTAAATTAATAATGTATCCTTGGCAACATTTTGCTATTCAACCTGATTTCTCAGATAAAATCGCTTTACGTACTACGCAGGGCAATGCGCTTACTTGGATAGAATTGACTACAAAGATTAACCAAACGGCGGTTTTTTTACAAAAAAAAGGCGTAAATGCGGAAAGTGCGGTTGCTTTTGTGGGAAAAAATTCAGAGAAAATTTTATTTTTATATCTGGCGACAATTCAGCTTGGCGCAAAAATTTTAGGCATCAATCCTGCTTTTCCACAAGAAAAAATTGCAGAATTATGTGAGTTTTATCAAATTGATTTTTGTTTCTATGATAAAGATTTGCTGAATTTGCAAGAAATTGATGCTTTTACACAAAAAGCTGATTTTTTTCGTCCTGCGACGATGACGCTAACCTCTGGTTCTACAGGCTTACCAAAAGCAGTTGTACATAATGTCCAAGCGCATTTGGATAATGCAAAAGGGGTATGTAACTTAATGAAGTTTGATTGTAATCAATCTTGGTTACTTTCATTACCCTTATATCACGTTTCAGGGCAAGGTATTGTTTGGCGTTGGTTATATTGTGGTGCGCAATTACATTTCCCAAAAGAAGATTTTTATGCTTCATTATTAGAAACGACCCACGTTTCTCTTGTGCCAACGCAATTACAGCGTTTATTAGATTATTTACGGGAAAATCCGACAATTTCATTTTCTACACGCCATATTTTACTTGGTGGTACACATATTCCTGCTGAACTCACGGAAAAAATAGTGAAATATGGCATTGAAACTTATTCTGGCTACGGAATGACGGAAATGGCTTCGACAGTTTTTGCTAAAAAATCTGACGGAAAACAAGGCGTAGGGCAACCACTCTTAGGTAGAGAATATTGCTTAGTAAATGATGAAATTTGGCTAAAAGGTGCAGGTTTGGCGATGGGTTATTGGAAAGATCGACAAATTGTTCCATTAACGAATAACCAAGGTTGGATTCAGACAAAAGATAAAGGCATTTGGCAAGAGAGCGAACTTGTTATTATCGGACGACTTGATAATATGTTTATTTCTGGTGGCGAAAATATTCAGCCAGAAGAAATTGAACAAGTGATTATTCAACATTCTTCAGTTAATCAAGTGTTTGTTTTACCACAAAAAAACAAAGAATTTGGTCAGCGTCCTGTCGCTTTAGTGGATTTTAATGAACCCTTTAGCAAAAATGAGGTTGAAAATTTAATGTTTTTTTTACAAGATAAACTCGCACGTTTTAAACAACCTATTGCATATTATCCTTTACCACTGATGCTTGAGAAAGGCATTAAGATCTCACGTAAACAGCTTGCTGATTGGATGGCAAATCAAGATGAGATAAAGTAATTTTACCATTTAAATTAGGAAAAAATAATGATTAGGAAACTTATGAAAACACTTCCATTTTTTACCGCACTTTTTGCCTCGGCAATGTTTACCCTTAGTATTTCACAAGGGGTATTAGGGGCAAATTCAACAAATGTGTTACCAACGGAGCAATCGCTTAAAGCCGATTTGGCTAATGCTCAAAAAATGAGTGAGGGGGAGGCAAAAAATACGTTGTTAGCAGAATTACAAACATCAATTGATTTATTGCAGCAAATTCAAGCTCAACAAAAAATCAATGATACATTGCAAACAACATTAAGCCATTCAGAGAGTGAAATTAGAAAGAATAATGCAGAAATTCAAGTATTAAAAAAACAACAAGAAACGACAACAAGTACTGATTATAATGCACAGTCACAGGACTATTTACAAAATAGTCTCGCTAAGTTAAATGATCAATTACAAGATACGCAAAACGCATTAGGCGCGGCAAATGCACAATTGGCAGGGCAAAATTCTATTTCTGAACGAGCTCAAGCGGCATTAACGGAAAATGTTGTACGCACACAGAAAATTAATCAACAATTGGCCAATAATGATATTGGTAGCGCATTACGAAAACAATATCAGATTGAATTACAACTGATTGATTTAAAGAATAGTTATAATCAAAATTTATTAAAAAATAATGATCAGCTTTCTTTACTTTATCAAAGTCGTTATGACCTATTGAATTTACGTTTGCAGGTGCAACAACAAAATATTATTGCGATTCAAGAAGTCATTAATCAAAAAAATCTTCAGCAATCACAAAATCAAGTAGAACAAGCTCAGCAGCAACAGCAAAAAAGGGTGCAAAATGATTACATTCAAAAAGAGCTTGATCGCAATGCACAGCTTGGTCAGTATCTATTACAACAAACAGAAAAAGCGAATTCATTAACTCAAGATGAGTTAAGAATGCGGAATATTTTAGATAGCCTCACTCAAACTCAACATACCATTGATGAGCAAATTAGTGCATTACAAGGCACGTTAGTTCTTTCACGTATTATCCAGCAACAAAAACAAAAATTACCGACTAACTTAAATATTCAAGGTTTATCAAAACAGATTGCCGATTTGCGTGTGCATATTTTTGACATTACTCAAAAACGCAATGAACTTTATGATCTAGATAACTATATTAATAAAGTTGAAAGTGAAGATGGAAAACAATTTACTGAGGCAGAAAGAACGCAAGTTAAAACGCTATTAACTGAGCGTCGGAAAATGACATCTGATCTGATTAAATCTTTAAATAATCAATTAAATCTCGCGATTTCTTTGGAATTAACGCAGCAGCAAATTACACAAATCAGTGATCAAATTCAATCTAAATTAGAGCAGCAAAGTTTTTGGGTAAAAAGTAATAATCCCATTAATTTAGATTGGGTAAAAATGCTTCCAAGAGCTTTAATTGAACAGTTTAATGGTATGTTGAAAAAATTAGGTTTTCCAACTAATTATGACAATTTACCTTATTTGCTGATGTATTTCTTAGGGTTATTTATTGTAGGCGGTGCAATTTTTAAATTTAAAAATCGTATTAAACAGCAATTAAACAACATTAATCGTGAAATACATCGTTTAGATACAGATAGTCAGTGGAGTACGCCACTTGCCCTGTTATTAACTGCGTTTTTAACCCTTTCTAGTACACTTTGGTTTTTAGCAGTTTGCCAAATGATCGGTTTCTTTTTCTTCAAAAACCCAGAAGAATTTTGGCATTGGTCATTCAGTATGGCGGGTTATTGGTGGTTCTTTACATTTTGGATTTCATTATTCCGTCCAAATGGTATTTTTGTTAATCATTTTGAATCGTCAAAAGATAATGCACAACGTTTTCGTGGTGTTATCCAGCGTATTATTATTGTGATTGTATTGCTTTTAAATACTTCTGTGTTTAGCAATGTCACTGATGCAGGTTTAGCTAATGATGTGTTAGGTCAAATTAATACTATTGCGGCTCTAATTTTCTGTGCGGCGATTATCGCTCCTCGTTTTAATCGAGTACTTCGCTCTTACGAACCTGAAACAAATAAACATCATTGGTTAATAAAAATTGTACAAATTGGTTTAAGATTAATTCCTGTGGGACTAATCGTACTTATTGTTTTAGGTTATTACTACACTGCTTTAAATTTAATTGAGCATTTTATTCATTCTTATATTGCTTGGTGTGTATGGTGGTTAGTACGCAATACGATTTACCGTGGTATTACGGTTTCTTCTCGCCGTTTAGCACATCGCCGTTTAGCAGAAAAACGTCGTCAAAAAGCACTTGAAAATAATTATGAAAATATGTCCTCTGATGATGTGGTTGCAGTGGGAGAGCCAGAGGAAAGTTTAGCGTTAAATGATGTGCGTAGCCAATTATTACGTTTTGTAGATCTCTTTATTTGGACAGCATTATTAGGGATTTTCTACTATGTATGGTCAGATTTAGTCACAGTAGTGAGCTATTTACGTGAAATTACACTTTGGCAACAAACTACGACAACCGATGCTGGCACTGTAATGGAAAGCATTACTTTATTTAATCTTCTTGTTGCTTTAGTTATTGTAGGAATTACTTATGTGTTGGTTCGTAATATTTCAGGCATTTTAGAAGTATTAATTTTCTCTCGCGTAAATCTTTCACAAGGTACGCCTTATACGATTACGACATTGCTCACTTATATTTTTATCGCCATTGGTGGTGCGTGGGCATTTGCAACCTTAGGGATGTCTTGGTCAAAATTACAATGGTTATTTGCCGCACTTTCCGTTGGTCTTGGTTTTGGTATGCAAGAGATTTTTGCAAACTTTGTGTCTGGTATCATTTTGTTATTTGAACGCCCAATCCGAGTTGGCGATGTCGTAACCATTAATGGAGTAAGCGGTACTGTAGCGAAAATTCGTATCCGTGCAATTACATTGATTGATTTTGATCGCAAAGAAGTTATTGTGCCAAATAAATCTTTTGTGACAGGTCAAGTGACCAACTGGGCATTATCTAGCACAATGACACGTTTAGTGATTAGCGTTGGTGTTGCTTATGGTTCTGATTTAACACTCGTTCGTCAATTATTACTTCAAGCAGCTGATGAACAGCCAACTGTTTTACGCGATCCTAAACCATCTGCTTATTTTTTAACTTTTGGTGCAAGTACACTAGATCACGAGTTACGTGTTTATGTAGAACAAGTTGGGGATCGCACCAGTACTACAGATGCGCTTAATCGCCGTATTAATGAATTATTTGCAGAACATAATATTGATATTGCCTTTAATCAATTAGATGTATTTATCAAAAATAATGATACAGGCGAAGAAATTCCTTTTGTTGATGTAAAAAAATAGGGGGGAAATTATGGCAGGTAATACAATTGGACAACTTTTTCGTGTGACAACCTTTGGGGAGTCACATGGTATTGCATTAGGCTGTATCGTTGATGGGGTGCCGCCAAATCTCGAATTATCCGAGAAAGATATTCAACCAGATTTAGATCGTCGTAAACCCGGTACATCTCGATATACCACACCTCGTCGTGAAGACGATGAAGTTCAAATTTTATCTGGTGTATTTGAAGGAAAAACCACAGGCACAAGTATTGGAATGATCATTAAAAATGCTGATCAGCGTTCACAAGATTATGGCGAGATTAAAGATCGTTTTCGCCCTGGTCATGCGGATTTTACTTATCAGCAAAAGTATGGAATCCGTGATTACCGTGGCGGTGGACGTTCATCCGCGCGTGAAACAGCAATGCGAGTTGCAGCGGGGGCTATTGCGAAAAAATATTTACGCGAACATTTTGGCATTGAGGTGCGCGGTTTTTTAAGTCAAATTGGTCATGTGAAAATTGTACCGCAGACCATCGGAGAAATTGATTGGGAAAAGGTAAACAGCAATCCATTCTTTTGCCCTGATGAAAGTGCGGTAGAAAAATTCGATGAATTGATCCGTGAACTTAAAAAAGAAGGAGATTCTATTGGTGCAAAACTTACTGTTATTGCAGAAAATGTACCAGTCGGATTAGGCGAGCCAGTATTTGATCGTTTAGATGCGGATCTTGCTCACGCATTAATGGGAATTAATGCAGTAAAAGGCGTTGAAATTGGTGATGGTTTTGCTGTAGTTGAGCAACGAGGTTCGGAACATCGTGATGAAATGACCCCCGATGGCTTTGAAAGCAATCATGCGGGCGGTATTTTAGGTGGAATTAGTTCTGGGCAGCCAATTATCGCCACGATTGCGTTAAAACCAACTTCAAGTATTACAATTTCTGGTCGTTCAATTAATCTTAATGGCGAGCCAGTAGAAGTTGTGACAAAAGGTCGTCACGATCCTTGTGTGGGTATTCGTGCTGTACCCATCGCAGAAGCAATGATGGCGATTGTCTTATTAGATCATCTATTACGTTTTAAGGCGCAGTGTAAATAATCTTAGTATAAGATGGGTGTCTGTGCCTAGGGTAGGTATACCCTAGGTTAGTTTGATGTTACCCCTTTGGGGTAAGTGGAAAGTTCTTCAATGGGGCTGAACTTAAGGTGTACCTATATGTGAGTCTGTTCCTAGGGTAGGTATACCCTAGGTTAGTTTGATATTACCCCTTTGGGGTAAGTGTAAAGTTCCCCAAAGGGGAACTATTTTTCTAACCGTGGGTATACTTACCCACGGCAAAACCTAGAATATACTTACCCACGGTAAAACCTAGGATATACTTACCCACGGCAAGACCTAGGATATACTTACCTACGGCAAGACCTAGGATATGCTTACCCATAGCAAAACTTTAGAATGAATAAAATTTTATTAAAAACAACCATAATTTTTACCGCACTTTTCTCTCTGAACGTTGCTGCGTCTCCTCTAGATTGGCAAAAAGTGAAACGTCCAATACCAAGTGGTAATGGGAAAGCAAAACCTATTGGTAGTTATACCAATGGATGTATTATTGGGGCGCAAGCACTACAGCCGAAAGGGGACGGTTATCAAGTGATTCGTATGAATCGCAATCGCTATTATGGCCATCCAAATATGATTCAGTATCTTGAACGTTTGGGACAACGTGCTAAAGCTGCTGGGTTACCAACGATGTTAGTGGGCGATATTGCCATGCCAGGTGGCGGGCGATTTTTAACTGGCCATGCTAGCCATCAGATGGGATTAGATGCGGATATTTGGTTAAGAATGGGCGAAATGTCAGACGCCGATGCGCTGAATTCTGATGGTAAAGGCTTATTAGTTGTAGATAGAAAGGCACAACGAGTGGATGAACACGTATGGAATAGCAATCATGCAACGTTAATCAAGTTAGCCGCGCAAGATCCAAATGTGACGCGTATTTTTGTTAATCCTGCGATTAAGGTAAAATTATGCCAAACTGCTGGCAATGATCGCGGTTGGCTACACAAAGTTCGTCCTTGGTATGGTCACGACTCTCATTTTCATGTTCGTTTAACTTGCCCAGCAGATGCGTCTTATTGTGAAAATCAAGCACCTGTGCCTGCCGGTGATGGTTGTGGAGACGAATTATATTCTTGGTTTGAACCGCCAAAACCAGGTGCTTCAGTGAGCAAACCTAAAGTTACACCACCTGAGCCGTTTTTGTGCCAACAAATTTTAAATTCTCCGAATCGGAGTGAATGGTTAGAATAGCATTAAGGTAAATCAATATGGATATCGGAATTGATCTTTTAGTAATCTTATTTTGTGTTAGTTTTGTCGCATCATTTATCGATGCAATTGCTGGCGGTGGTGGATTAATCACTATTCCAGCGTTGCTCATGACAGGTATGCCACCTGCAATGGCGTTAGGCACCAACAAATTGCAAGCTATGGGAGGTGCATTATCCGCAAGCCTTTATTTTTTGCGAAAAAGAGCGGTCAATTTACGCGATATTTGGTTTATTTTAATTTGGGTTTTCTTAGGTTCTGCCTTAGGTACATTATTAATTCAATCAATTGACGTGGCGATTTTCAGAAAAATTCTGCCTTTTCTGATTTTAGTCATTGGTCTATATTTTTTATTTACCCCTAAATTAGGTGATGAAGATCGGAAACAACGATTAAGTTATCTGTTATTTGGTCTTCTAGTTAGCCCATTTTTAGGTTTTTATGATGGCTTTTTTGGGCCTGGGACTGGCTCAATCATGAGTTTAGCCTGTGTTACTTTGCTAGGATTTAATCTCCCGAAAGCGACAGCACATGCAAAAGTGATGAATTTTACTTCGAATCTTGCTTCTTTTACGTTTTTCTTATTGGGCGGACAAATTCTTTGGAAAGTGGGTTTCGTGATGATGGCAGGAAGCATTTTTGGCGCGAATTTAGGTGCCAAAATGGTAATGACGAAAGGTAAAACTTTGATTCGACCGATGGTTGTTATCATGTCTTTTATTATGACGGCTAAAATGGTTTACGATCAGGGTTGGTTTCATTTTTAATTCGGAAAGCGCGCAAAAGTGCGGTTAAAATTAATTACATTTTATTATGTCGGATAATCAACAAAATTTACGTTTGACGGCGAGAGTGGGCTATGAAGCGCACTTTTCATGGTCGTATTTAAAGCCTCAATATTGGGGAATTTGGCTCGGTATTTTCTTTTTATTGTTGTTAGCATTTGTGCCTTTTCGTCTACGCGATAAATTGGCGGGAAAATTAGGTATGTGGATTGGGCATAAAGCAAAGAAACAGCGTACGCGTGCACAAACTAATTTGCAATATTGCTTCCCTCATTGGACTGAACAACAACGTGAGCAAGTCATAGATAAAATGTTTGCGGTTGTTGCACAAGTTATATTTGGCATTGGTGAGATTGCTATTTGTTCAAAGAAACATTTGCAAAAACGTAGCGAATTTATCGGTCTTGAACATATCGAACAGGCAAAAGCTGAAGGCAAGAATATTATTCTTATGGTGCCTCATGGCTGGGCGATTGATGCTTCGGGCATTATTTTGCACACTCAAGGCATGCCAATGACTTCTATGTATAATCCACATCGTAATCCATTGGTGGATTGGCTTTGGACGATAACACGCCAACGTTTCGGCGGAAAAATGCATGCTCGCCAAAATGGTATTAAACCTTTTTTAAATCATGTTCGTAAAGGCGAAATGGGTTATTACTTACCCGATGAAGATTTTGGGGCGGAGCAAAGCGTATTTGTTGATTTCTTTGGAACTTATAAAGCGACATTGCCGGGATTAAATAAAATGGCAAAACTTTCTAAAGCGGTTGTTATTCCAATGTTTCCTCGTTATAACGCTGAGGCTGGCAAATATGAAATGGAAATTCATCCAGCAATGAATTTAAGTGATGATCCTCAACAATCAGCTCGAGCAATGAACGAAGAAATAGAATCTTTTGTTACGCCAACACCAGAGCAATATGTTTGGATTTTGCAATTATTGCGTACAAGGAAAGATGGCGAAGATCTTTATGATTAAGAATAGGGTTTGAAAGTCATATTCTCAAAAATGGATATTCAACAAGGTAAATAAGAAATGGAAGAAAAAATTCGGCTGACGCAATACAGCCATGGTGCCGGTTGAGGTTGTAAAATTTCGCCTAAGGTGTTAGGGACAATTTTACATTCAGAACTGGAAAAATTTTATGATCCAAATCTGCTCGTCGGCAATGAAACCGCAGACGATGCGGCGGTGTACGATCTTGGGAATGGAACTGCAATTATCAGTACTACAGACTTTTTCATGCCTATTGTGGATGATCCTTTTGATTTTGGACGAATTGCCGCAACCAATGCCATTAGTGACATTTTTGCTATGGGCGGCAAGCCGATTATGGGGATCGCTATTTTAGGTTTTCCAACCAATGTATTACCTGCAGAAGTTGCACAGAAAATTGTTGATGGTGGTCGCTTTGCATGCCATCAGGCGGGTATTGCTTTGGCAGGAGGACATTCCATTGACTCGCCCGAACCTATTTTTGGTTTAGCCGTGACAGGCGTGATTGATACTGAGAAAGTGAAACGTAATGCGTCTGCAAAATCTGGTTGTAAGCTTTATATGACGAAACCGCTTGGTATTGGTATTTTGACGACGGCGGAGAAAAAAGGAAAACTTAAACCTGAACATCAAGGTTTAGCTACTACTGCCATGTGTCAAATGAATTCTATTGGCAGTCAATTTTCCCAAGTGGATGGCGTCACCGCAATGACGGATGTCACAGGATTTGGTTTACTTGGTCATTTAATTGAAATCTGTGAAGGTTCAAATCTAAGTGCGGTAGTTTTTGCGGACAAAATTAAAACCTTGGACGGTGTAAAAGATTACATTGCTCAAGCTTGCGTACCCGGTGGAACAGGGCGTAATTTTGAAAGTTATGGGCATAAAGTGGGTGTATTAACGGAAGAACAAAAAGCGATTTTGTGTGATCCTCAAACATCAGGTGGTTTGTTAGTGGCAGTTGAGCCTAATAGCATTCAAACTGTAATTGAAATAGCCAAAGATGCAGGTATTGATTTATATGAAGTGGGTGAATTAAAACCTAAATCAGAATCCGATGTCGTTGTTGAAGTAAAGTAAAGAATTTTAATCGGTCATCCCCAACGATTAATTAAATCACCATGATCCACATAGCAAAAAACCTTGGAATATCCCAAGGTTTTTTAGATTATCATTAAATATAATGAATTATGCGCCCAAACGCTCTTTAATACGAGCAGATTTACCTGAACGTTCACGTAAGTAGTAAAGTTTAGCTTTACGTACCGCACCTTTACGTTTAACTGCAATAGAATCTACAGCTGGAGAGTGAGTTTGGAATACACGCTCAACGCCTACGCCGTTAGATACTTTACGTAAAGTAAATGCTGAGTGCAAGCCACGGTTACGAATTGCAATAACCACGCCTTCGAATGCTTGCAAACGACGTTTGCTACCTTCAACTACCCATACTTTAACTTCTAAAGTATCACCTGGGCGGAAGCTAGGTACATTTTGTTTTAATTGTTCTTGTTCAAGTTGTTTGATAATGTTAGACATTGTTTGATCCTTTATTGATCCTAGATGTAACTGAAACTAACTGTTATGCTCGGCTTGCGCCTCTTTTAACAGTTTACGTTGTTCGTCAGTCAGAGCTAGGCCTTCTAAGAGCTCAGGGCGTCGGAGCCACGTTCTCTGTAGCGACTGTTTTAATCGCCATTTCCGAATTTCTTCGTGATGTCCCGACATCAGCACGGGTGGTACAGTTAATCCTTCTAACACTTCCGGTCTGGTGTAATGCGGGCAATCTAATAAACCATCTGCAAAAGAATCTTCTTCTGCGGAGGCTTGCTTGCCTAATACACCGGGAATAAAACGTGCAACAGCATCAATTAATGTCATTGCCGGCAATTCCCCACCGGTCAGAACGTAATCGCCAATTGACCATTCTTCATCAATTTCAGTTTGAATCAATCGTTCATCAATACCTTCGTAACGTCCACATACCAAAACCAATTTCTGATTTTGAGCAAGCTCGGTTACGCCGCCTTGATCGAGTTTACGCCCTTGTGGCGAAAGGTAAATCACCTTTGCGCTTTCTCCTGCCGCTGCTTTCGCAGCATGAATCGCATCCCGTAAAGGTTGCACCATCATCAGCATTCCCGGACCACCACCATAAGGACGGTCATCCACGGTTTTATGCTTGTCGAATGTAAAATCTCTAGGATTCCAACATTCTACTTGCAGAAGATTATGTTTTACGGCTCTACCTGTAACCCCAAATTCCGTAATCGCTTTAAACATTTCGGGGAATAATGAAATCACCCCTATCCACATAAAAAGCCTACTACATTACGTTTGTGCATACTTGAGATTAGAAACCAGCGTCCCAATCCACTTCAATTGTTTTCGTGGTGAGATCGACTCTTTTAACTACTTGTTCATACAAGAACGGAATTAACCGCTCTTGTTTTCCAAAAGCATCTTTGGTATTGGCTTTAACCACTAACACATCATTAGAACCGGTTTCCATCATCTCTGTTACCATTCCCATTGTATAACCTTCTAAGTTTACGACTGAACAACCGATTAAATCATGCCAGTAATAATCGCCCTCTTCCAGTTTTGGGAATACAGATAAATCCACACCAATTTCAATATTCGCTAAAATTTGTGCGGCTTCACGATCATCAACGCCTTTTAATTTAACGATGATTTCGTGATTATGATAACGCCAGTTTTCTAATTCGATGGGTTGCCATTCGCCTTTAATTTTTAAAAACCAAGGTTGATAATTAAAAATGCTTTCAGCTTGTTCTGTTGATGAATAAATACGTAACCACCCACGAATACCGTAGGTTGAGCCTAATTTGCCCACAACTTCAATACGTTGTTGTCCCATATTTTTCACCTATCTTAGCTTAAGAACTAAATCAAAAAGCAAAATTATGCTGCTTTTTGTGCTTCTTTTACCAAAGTTGCAACACGATCAGAAAGTGAAGCACCTTGAGCAACCCAGTGATTTACACGCTCAAGATTAATGCGAAGACGTTCTGCGTTACCCTGTGCGATTGGGTTGAAGAAACCTACACGCTCAATGAAGCGACCGTCACGAGGTGAACGGCTGTCAGCTACTACGATTTGATAAAATGGGCGTTTTTTAGCTCCGCCACGAGATAAACGAATGGTTACCATAACCTTCCTCTAAATGTTTAATTACTAAAAGAATATTCTCAAATTCGAAAGTTATTTAAGAATATAGCTTACTTTTTTCTCTGTATATATAGACAAAAAGCCTGCGAATTTTATACTTTTCAAGCAAAATTGCAAGTTTTGTGTGCATAAAAGTAGGTTATATTCCTCTTAATTATCATTCACAATTTATTTTGTTTTGCGATATAATACGAGGCGCTCAGCTGTTTTAGGTCAAATTTACGCGTATAGCGGTATTTTACATTAATAAAATATCAGTTAAATGAGGTTTATTATGAAAATTGGTTTTCATTCTGTGTTAATTGGATTGGCATCATTTATTGGTGTTCAACAAGATGTCATAGCTAATCCATCTTCTCATCAATCAATATCTACTGAATCAGCTGAGGCTTTGAAGCAACAATTTTCAATAGCTTTAGCTAAACAAGACAAACAACAAATTACAAATTTACAAAAAAAACTTACCGCACTTTTTTCTTTACCTCCCCAATTTCTTGATAATCAGATCCAAATAAGCGAAAAAATCCTCACTCGCATTTTTAAAACAGATAAAAATCTCACTCCTAAATTTCTTGATTACTTATATTTTGAGCCGATAAATACTGGCGATGCTAATTTAATTCAGGAAATGAAGAAAAACTTATTGGTATCTTTTTTAGCAAATGAGCAGGCAAAAATTTATATTCGTCAAACAGATAATTCGGAGCAATTTGTTCAGGCTTTAATGGAGCGGGGAGCGAAAGCAGATCAAATTATATTATTGTCTTTGAATGCCAAAGATATATTTCAAAAAATGATTGAACAAATGCGTCAAGATTTTCCTAATCAAACTATTTTTCCGATTACTGAAAATCGTGTCAGTTTGATTACTCCTTCTTCTGAAATTAAGCCACGCCTTGCTTTAGCAAATATGATGTTCAATCGCCAATTTAAAGGTGTGGAAGTTGATGATTTTTCGTATCTAGATCAACCTCGAGAAAATTTACAGCACAATAATGATGCAATTCGTTACAAAACCTTTCAAGCAATGCTAGAAGGTTTAAATTAATCCCTTATCAACAGGAGTTTTTATGCTTTTATCCAAAAAATCAGCCACCTTTGCACTCAGTGCATTTGCGATGCTTTTCACTAGTGCAGCTCTTGCCAAAGAGGCACCACAAACTCACAAAGCTGTGGAATTAAGTATTTTGCACATTAACGATCACCATTCTTATTTAGAACCGCATGAAGCACGGATTAATTTAAATGGTCAGCAAACTAAAGTAAATATTGGTGGTTTTTCTGCTGTCAATGCAAAACTTAACGAATTGCGTAAAAAATACAAAAATCCATTAGTACTGCATGCAGGCGATGCCATTACTGGTACACTTTACTTTACGCTGTTTGGCGGTTCTGCAGATGCTGCAGTGATGAATGCAGGTAATTTCCATTATTTTACTTTGGGTAATCATGAATTTGACGCTGGTAATGAAGGGTTATTAAAACTGCTTGAGCCATTAAAAATCCCTGTGCTTTCAGCTAATGTGATTCCTGATAAAAGTTCAATTTTGTATAACAAATGGAAACCTTACGATATTTTCACAGTGGATGGAGAAAAAATTGCCATTATCGGTTTAGATACAGTGAATAAAACAGTGAATTCCTCTTCTCCTGGTAAGGATGTGAAGTTCTATGATGAAATTGCTACCGCACAAATTATGGCAAATACTTTAAAACAACAAGGCATTAATAAAATCATTTTACTTTCACACGCTGGAAGTGAAAAAAATATCGAAATTGCTCAGAAAGTAAATGATATTGACGTTATTGTTACTGGCGATTCACATTATTTATACGGAAATGATGAATTACGTGGTTTAAAATTGCCAGTAATCTATGAATATCCCCTTGAATTTAAAAATCCAAATGGCGAACCAGTATTTGTAATGGAAGGCTGGGCTTATTCTGCTGTTGTGGGTGATTTAGGTGTTAAATTCAGTCCTGAAGGTATTGCGTCTATTACTCGTAAAATTCCTCACGTGTTAATGAGCTCTCATAAACTTCAAGTGAAAAATTCTGAAGGTAAATGGGCTGAATTAGCTGGCGATGAACGTAAAAAAGCACTTGATACTTTAAAATCAATGAAAAGTATTTCACTTGATGATCACGATACGAAAACCGATAAGCTTATTGCTAAATATAAAAGTGAAAAAGATCGCTTAGCGCAAGAAATTGTTGGCGTCATCACTGGTTCTGCAATGCCTGGTGGTTCAACAAACCGTATTCCAAATAAAGCAGGCTCTAATCCTGAAGGTTCTATTGCAACACGCTTTATTGCAGAAACAATGTATAACGAACTCAAAACAGTGGATTTAACCATTCAAAATGCGGGCGGTGTGCGTGCAGATATTTTACCAGGCAATGTAACTTTTAATGATGCTTATACTTTCTTGCCTTTCGGGAATACCTTATATACCTACAAAATGGAAGGTTCGTTAGTGAAGCAAGTGCTTGAAGATGCAATGCAATTTGCTTTAGTTGATGGTTCTACAGGGGCATTCCCTTATGGTGCAGGCATTCGTTATGAAGCGAATGAAACACCAAATGTGGAAGGTAAACGTTTAGTGAGTGTAGAAGTATTGAATAAACAAACCCAACAATGGGAACCGATTGATGATAACAAACGTTATCTTGTTGGAACAAATGCTTATGTCGCAGGTGGTAAAGACGGTTATAAAACCTTTGGTAAATTATTTAACGATCCAAAATATGAGGGCGTTGATACCTACTTACCTGATGCAGAAAGTTTCATAAAATTTATGAAAAAACACCCTCACTTTGAGGGTTATACTTCATCAAATGTTAAATTTAATGCTTCAACTAATGCATTACCTAAAAAATAAAAACTGAAATAGACAAAAATAGCGCATATTTAATGCGCTATTTTTGTTATTAGTTTACTGCTTTAAAATATCATAGATGATTGAGAATTTTAACGATTCCATATTTAGATGGTTTCTTGTAGAAAATAAATTCCCTATAAAGGTTGAAAAATAGGGTAATTTATTGCGATAATTTACCCAATTTTTGGGGAGATCTTTCTATCTTCTGCATTTTTACGCAGTTTATTTTCATTAGAAATGATCGCATTTTATTTCACTTTTATTAGATAAAGAACAATGGCGGAAAAACGTAATATTTTTTTAGTAGGGCCAATGGGGGCGGGTAAAAGCACTATCGGTCGTCAATTAGCACAACAGCTTAATATGGATTTTATTGATTCCGATGCAGTGATTGAAGAACGTACGGGTGCGGATATTAGCTGGATTTTTGATTTGGAAGGCGAAGAAGGCTTCCGTAAGCGTGAAGAACGCATTATTAACGAACTCACACAAATGCAAGGTATTGTCCTTTCAACTGGCGGTGGCGCAGTGCTTTCTAAAGAGAGTCGTAATTATTTATCTGCACGCGGTATCGTGATTTATTTAGAAACAACGGTGGAAAAACAATTCCAACGTACTCAACGTGATAAAAAACGTCCATTGCTCCAAGATGCGGAGAATCCTCGTCAAGTATTGGAAGATTTAGCAAAGACTCGCAACCCGTTTTATGAAGAAATTGCGGACATCACGTTGCCAACCGATGAACAAAATGCCAAAGTAATGGTAAATCAAATTGTTGATTTAATTGATAATATGAATGGACTAAATGGTTCGCTTTAAACACACCTAAGGATAAATTATGTTGTGCGTCAATGTGGAATTACAAGAACGTCGCTACCCTATCTTAATTGGTAGTGGCTTATTGCAAGATGAACGTAGTTACCCGATTAAACGTGGGGAGCACGTGATGATTGTCACGAATCCCACGGTTGCACAGTTTTATCTTGATACAGTTATCTATGCGTTAGAAAAACGTGGTTGCGTGGTCGATCATGTTTTATTGCCCGATGGCGAAAAATACAAAACACTTGAATCTTTAAACTTAATTTTCACCGCACTTTTGCAAGGTAATCATGGACGAGATACCACGATTATTGCATTGGGTGGCGGTGTAATTGGCGATGTTGCTGGATTTGCTGCGGCAAGTTATCAGCGCGGCATCCGTTTAATTCAAATTCCAACCACATTGCTTTCACAAGTTGATTCTTCAGTGGGTGGTAAAACGGCCGTTAATCATGAATTAGGCAAAAATATGATTGGCGCGTTCTATCAGCCATCAATGGTTATTATTGATACGCTCACGCTTAATACGCTTCCTAAACGTGAAGTAAATGCGGGGCTTGCTGAAGTTATCAAATATGGTGCCATTTTAGATTACGAATTTTTTGAATGGCTAGAACAACATATTGATGAACTTGTCGCTTTGCACCCTGAGGCACTTCAACATTGTATTTCTCGTTGTTGCCAAATTAAAGCAGATGTGGTTGCGAGAGATGAAACAGAAAAAGGCGATCGTGCATTGCTCAATCTTGGACATACTTTTGGGCATGCCATTGAAACTCATCTAGGTTATGGAAACTGGCTTCATGGAGAAGCTGTTTCAACGGGAATGATGATGGCAGCGGCACTTTCTGAAGAACTTGGAGATATTTCTATTGCAGATGTGTCTCGTCTTGAAAAATTACTTGCTCGTGCTAATTTGCCCACCGTATCACCGGATACGATGCAGCCAGAAGACTATTTACCGCATATGATGCGTGATAAAAAAGTTCTAGCGGGTAAATTGCGTCTGGTGCTACTCAAATCTCTAGGCCAAGCTTATGTGGCGAATGATACCGATCATACCCTCGTGTTAAACGCAATTCGTCGTTGTACTCAAACGGATTAAGATGTTACGTCCGAAAAAACAATCTTTAAAACCTAGGTTAAAACACCGTCCATTTTTAAAATGGGCGGGGGGAAAATTTCGTTTAACGGACGACATAAATAAAGCCTTTCCAAACAAAAAAAACTGCTTAATTGAGCCATTTGTGGGCGCTGGAGCAGTATTTCTGAATTCTAATTTTGAACGCTATATTTTGGCAGATATCAACCCAGATTTAATCAATCTATTCAATATTGTGAAAGAAAATGTAGATGGTTATATTGAAGCTTGTAAGCCGATTTTCTTCGCTGATGATGCCAATACACCTGATTATTACTATGCTAAACGTCGCCAATTCAATACATCTACGGATCCTTTCGAACGTTCGATTATTTTTTTGTATTTGAACCGTTTTGGGTTTAACGGATTATGCCGCTACAACAGCAAGAATGAATTTAATGTGCCTTTTGGGGCTTACAAAACTCATTATTTTCCAGAAGATGAATTACGTTATTTCGCTCATAAAGCGCAAAGTGCGATGTTTTTATGTTGTGATTTTCAAAAAACTTTTGAACTGGCAGATAAAGATTCGGTGATTTATTGCGATCCGCCTTATGCTCCGCTACAACAGGATACTAATTTTACTGGTTATGCTGGTAATGAATTTGGTGTGGCGCAGCAACGTGCCTTGGCAGATTTAGCTAAATCTATACAAAAAGAGAAACAAATTCTGATATTGATCTCTAATCACGATACTAAATTTACACGTGAAATTTACAATGGCGCTAAATTTAAACGTGTAAAAGTTCAACGTTCTATTAGCCAGAATTCAGAAAAACGCGTAAAAGTAAAGGAACTGATTGCGATATTTGGGACCTATAAATAATAAAAATAGTCCTTACTTTATACTAAAAGTACCAAAATCGTAATTTTAAAATCACAATAAGATAATATATTGTATATTGCCATTTATCTCTTACAGTACCTATATACTTTTTTGGCAGTAACCCAAAATACTCACAAGTCTGTAATTTTTACCTGTAATCCTTTTATTTTATCTGAATGATTATCTAGAAAACCCATCCAATCATCAGAATAATTATCCCATAAATAATGAAGATAAACGACTAAATTAGTTCTAACAAGGCATTTTCAACTCAGTATTTTAGTTATACTTGATAATTAACAAATAATTATTATCCAGTAATAGAATATAAATTTCGGGACAATCCTAAATAACTAACTTAAACTCTCTTTAACTAATTGTTTTAAAATGGAAATTTGAGTCTTTAAATCGCTGTGATTAAAACGCTATTTACATTCCTTTAAATATTATCCCAAATATACATTGGGAATACCATTAAACTTTAGCAAATGATGTTTCGCTTAGTTCCAAAAATTTTCAATTCCGTTTATATGGTTTTACTTTTATGCGAAGAGAATACTGTGATTTATGCGAAAATGATTGAACTCAAACACATCATAGCTTCGGCAGAAATGCGTGTAAACAATACTATCTAGTTCTGCCTTTTCTCGAATAACTGGTAACAGTATGACAGGTAGCTGTTCAGAACCACTACGGTGTACACTTTGCCATCACACTTTAAAAGCCTAAATACTGTAGTTTTTCCGAATACCCAACGACCTCGTTTACCTTTCCGAACATCACCAAAATACTTTAATTCGCTTCAATTTTACCTTCAAACATTTCCATATGCGAGTTACTTTGATAGATAAACAATCGCAGACGATAAAAGTAATAAGCTGAAGTAATTTTATTTATATTTACCAAATCCACCGAGGATCGAGCTCTCGCATATACTACAAATACCTCAATAAGTTTATTTTGTTTATACTGACTTAGGAGCCTCTTCTCATTTGGCTATATTAACTTAAAATAGAGTTTTTAATCGTTATTTAAAACAGCCCCAAAATTAATTATAAAATTCAACCCCTAAACAAGGACGAATTTTATTCAACATTTCTTTTATTACGCGTGATGGTGCGGCGATAATATTACCGCTACGTAAGTAGCCGTTACCTGCATCAAAATCACAGACTAAACCACCCGCTTCACGCACGATTAAATCGCCTGCTGCGCAATCCCAGGCTTTTAAGCCCATTTCAAAATAGCCATCAATACGATTTGATGCCACATAGCATAAATCCAATGCGGCAGAACCTGTGCGACGGAAATCCGCAGCATCTTCAATTAAGGCATTCATCATTGCAAATTGAGTTGGCATTAATTTTGGTTGTTTGAATGGAAAACCAGTGGCTAAAATTGAACCTTGAAGTTCACGTTTACTATCTACACGTAAACGTACTTCATTTAATTTTGCGCCTTCACCACGCACAGCGGTAAATAATTCATTACGGATTGGATCGTAAACAACCCCGACTTCAGTGCGATTTTTTACACGAACTGCGATAGACACAGAAAAGTGGGGAAGTCCTGTCATAAAATTACGAGTACCATCTAGCGGATCAATAATCCATTGTACATCGCTATCTTTGCCTTCAATTGCGCCTGTTTCTTCCGTAATAATTGTGTGATCAGGATAAGATTTACGAATAACTTCAATGATTTCTGCTTCAGACGCTTTATCAACGTTTGTTACATAATCATTAATACCTTTTTGTGTGCTTTCGATAGCATCACGGCGTTCATAATTTTTAGCAATCACATTGCCTGCTTTTCGTGCCGCACGAATTGCGATATTTAACATTGGATTCATATTTCCACCAGCTTTTAAAGAACAGAAAAATTCCGTGCCATTATAGCGAGATTTGCCAAAATAACTAGTTGAAAATCATAAAACAGTGGTTTTTATAGGTTTTCAGAAAAACTTTGCGATACAGATCGCAAAAATAGTATGAAGTGATTTTTCCATTAATTATTTGCCATTAAAGTGCGGTGGAAAATTGGAGCGTTTTATGCAGAAAGGTATGACATTAGTGGAATTATTGATTGGGTTAGCCATTATCAGTATTGCGCTGAATTTTGCAGTACCATTATGGAAAACCGATTCGCCTAAAACGATTTTAGCCAAAGAGCAACATCGCCTGTATTTATTTCTACGCCAAATTCAGGCTCGGGCAGAAAATTCATCGGAAGTGTGGTTTTTACTTATCAATCGTAATCTTGCGACACAGCAATGGTGCTTAACAGCACAAGTAAAAAATAACCAAACTTGTGATTGTTTAAATCCGATAAATTGCCCGAAAGAGGTTTATGCTCATTTTTACTACCCTTATTTTCCTAACAAAACGATGATTCAAAGTCATCATATTTATCCAAAAGAAATCACGAGATTTGATGGCATTCGTAATACTATCGTTACTCGTTGCTTTATTTTGCAAGCTGAAAATGAGCGTACGTTATTTTTATTTTTCAATGTTGGCAGTATTCGTTTGAAAACTAATCAATTTGATAGTGCTTGTAATTAATGATGAAAGTATTATTAAAAGGGAAAACCCTATTAGCGCTGATGATTTCACTGTCTTTGTCGTCTTTATTATTGCTAAGCATTTCGCATTTTTATGTGCAAATACAAACGCAAAATCAACACATGTTATTACATTTAAAGTTACAAGCTGAATTACAACGAACATTACAGTTAATAGGTAAAGATCTTCGCCGATTAGGATTTCGAGCATTAAATGCAAAACTGACGGAAAGCAATTTATCTTTATTTGAATTAGATGAACAAGGCACAGCTATTTTTATTAGCCAAGAAGATAATGCGCCACCTAATAGCTGCGTGTTGTTCTTTTATGATTTAAATAAAAATGGGTGTATTGGCAAAGGTTCGCCGAAAACCTGTATGAAAAAAGGTAAAAATACATCTAAAAGTAGTACTGAAGAATTATTCGGCTATAAAGTGAGTAACAAAATGATAAAAACCAAACTGACCTATCAAAGTGTTATTCCTACTAATTGCACGGCAGAAACTTGTAAACGTGCTTTTCAACAAACCGCTTGTAACGCTGGTGGTGGATGGGCAGATTTATTAGATAACAACGAATATGAAATCACTAGGTTACAATTTAATTGGTTAATTGAAGGCAAAGGATTAGAAATCAAGCTAAAAGGAAATTTAAAACAAGCCTCAAACATCAGTTATGAAACCTCCCTTGTTGTCGCTTTATGGAATCAAAAATAATGACAATACAAAAAGGTATTATCACGCTGACTATTTTGATTTTTATTTCGGGTTTATTAAGCGTAATCTTATTGTTAGATGATAGCCATTTAAGTTTTTTTCGTGAGCAACAAAATCAACGGAAACTGTATGTAGAAAGAACATTACAACTGCAAAAAATGACAGAGGAGAAAAAACAAACTGCCTGCCTTGATTTATCATTAAATAATGATGAAAGTGTAAAGCAAATCAGCATTACGCTTGATGGTGCCACAGATTCAATTCAATATTTTCTTTGGTGTGAAAGAATGAGCCTATTTAAAAAATCGCCTAAAAAGGGAGATAATCAAGGTGCATTGAAAGATTTCATTCACACAGAAAAACTTGCCTATTTTCGACCGCACTTTTCTTCCCCTCCTAAAATTTTAAATGCGAATAAAACGCCTAAACTTTATTGGTTTTCAGATTCACAAGCAGAGGTTGAAATTAATGGCACCGTATCTGCCGTATTAATTGCAGAGGGCGATTTAAAATTGACTGGCAAAGGGAGGATTAGTGGCGCAGTGATTACCAACGGGAATTTAACTTTAGATGGCGTAACTTTAGCTTATGGGAAAAAGACGGTAGTAACCTTAGTTCGACAATATAGCCAGTGGCAGTTAGCAGAAAAAAGTTGGAGTGATTTTAATGTTCAGGATGAATAAAGGAATGTCTCTTATTACATTGTTATTTTCTTTAGCTTTATTTAGCGTTTTATTTCTTGTTTTTAATCAATGGACGGCATATCAGCGAAAAAGTGCGGTAAAAACTTATCAAGATTTTCAGGCAACACAAATTGCAGAGAATCAAGCTCAACGCCAATTTTTAGGGTTAGCTTGTGAACAATTGATACAACAAAATGGCTTAACTTTTCGTATTCGATGTGAAAATGAACGCATTATTGTGCGTTATCCTACGAGTGAAATTTTGATAAAAACTCAGTAAAATGGCGTTGTTTTTTCTAGGTTAAATCATCAAAAGGTCGCCATTGTGTTCATTGTTTATTATTCCAATCAGCTTGAAAAACAAAAAGAAATTCTTTCTTCTTTATTCAAATTTTTACCACCTGAAGATCCTTTTCAACAAGATATTATTTTGGTGCAAAGCCCTAATATGGCACAATGGCTACAAATTGAACTCGCCAAAGAAACAGGCATTTCAGCGAACCTAAAATTTCCTATGCCAGCAAGTTTTATTTGGCAGCTTTATGCTCAAAATTTACCCGCAACGGCATTGGAAAACCCTTTTGATAAAGATTCAATGATGTGGCGTTTAATACGCTTAATCCCGACTTTTCTCGAGAAAGAAAATTTTTTGCCTTTACGAAATTATTTAGCATCTTCGCCACATTCTGAACAATACAAACTTTATCAACTTAGCAGTAAAATAGCCGACTTATTTGACCAATATTTAGTTTACCGAGCTGAATGGATTTTTGCTTGGGAAAAAGGCGAAGATGAACAAATCACTGCGCAAATACAAAAGCAACAACCTAACCTAAACGATACGTTGTTTGCGCAAATTCAAGGCAATACAAGATGGCAAGGGGAGCTATGGCGTGCGTTGGTCGTCGATGTTAAATCAGATGTTAATGAAGCCACCCATCGAGCGGCTTTGCATAATCAGTTCTTAGCCTTGCTTGCCGATAAAAAAGCACCAAAAAAATTACCTTCACGCATATTTATTTTTGGTATTCCAGCGCTTCCAACTGCTTATCTCAATATTTTGCAAGCGATATCCTCTGAAGTGGATATTCATTTATTTTTTAATAATCCTTGCCAAGAATATTGGGGGGATATTAGCGATTTACGCCTCGATTATTTGCGTTCTCGCAAGCGTTATCAATTCAATAAACAAGATGAAAATCAACCGCTCTTTTCCGAGGAACAACTTTCTCAACTAGAAAACGCTCAGTTTGACGTCACTTATCAAAATGAAAACCTTCAAGTAGGCAATCCATTGCTGGCGGCTTGGGGGAAAATGGGACGAGATTTTCTCTATACATTAGTGAGAGATGAAGAACATATTCCAACTTATCCCGTCAATGTCTATCAAGAAATTGAATCGAATAGTTTACTTGGAAAATTGCAGTCTCAAATTCTGCATTTAGAAAATAAACCGCTAAATATCGCAAAAAATGACCGCACTTTAACTCTACATTCTTGCCATAGTGCTATACGGGAAGTGGAAGTATTGCACGATTATTTACTGGATTTATTCAATCAAGATCCTAGTCTCACGCCAAAAGATGTGGTCGTGATGGTGGCAGATATAAACCAATATACGCCTTATATTCAGGCAGTTTTCGGGCAAAAAAATGGAAATGCTCCACAAATTCCATTTTCACTTTCAGATAATAAACTTTCAGAAAGCGATGTGTTGGTCTCAAGTTATTTAACTTTATTACGCTTAAAAGAGAGCAATTTTAGTGCAGAGGATGTCTTAGCGTTGTTGGATATCCCTGCGATGCGAGAACGATTTAATATTTCTCTTGCTGATTTACCATTAGTGCGAGAATGGGTGGCGGATTCAGGGATTCGTTTCGGTTTGCAAAAAAATCAAAATGGCATCAATTTCAATTCTTGGCAAGCTGGATTAGAACGAATGATTTTAGGCTATGCGATGCGTGAAGAACAGGGCATTTGGCAAGATAGTCTGGGGTTAAACAGCAGCTATGGCTTAAAAGGTGAACTCGCTGGCAAGTTGTCACAGTTTTTTACCGTACTTTCCGCGCTGCATGAAACGCTGCAACAAGCACATTCCATCAAAAAATGGCAAGAAATTTTAACCGCACTTTTATCAGATTTCTTCATACAAAATGAAGACACAAGCGACACGATTTTCTATATTCAAGAGAAAATTAATGAATTAGCTGAGCATCTAAAAACGCTCCATTTTACTGAAAAATTACAAGCAGATGTGATTGCCGATGTCATCACAATGAAATTGGAAGATGCGCCAAATAGCCTCAAATTCCTTGCAGGGAAAGTAAACTTCTGCACCTTATTACCAATGCGTTCAGTGCCATTCAAAGTGGTTTGTTTACTTGGAATGAATGATGCCGATTACCCAAGAACACAAACGCCAAACAGTTTTGACTTAATGCAATATCATTATCAAAAAGGCGACCGTGTTCGCCGTGATGATGATCGCTATTTGTTTTTAGAAGCCTTATTGGCAGCACGTAATTATTGCTATATCAGCTATGTTGGGCGTTCCATTACCGATAATCAACCGAAAGAACCATCCGTATTGGTAAGCCAACTCGTGGATTATATTAATCAAGGTCAAAGTGAAAATGTCCTTACTGTCATTGAACATCCAATGACCGCATTTAGCCCAGATAATTTCAAATATAACGAGAAATTTACCCGCTCTTTTGCGACAAAATGGTTGCCAATGGCTCAATTTGACGCAAGTGCAAGTAATTCGGAATTTGCGGTCACGATGACAGAAAACCCAGAAAAAATCGAAGAAATTGAACTGGATCGTTTAGTCAGCTTTGTGGAAAACCCAGTGAAATTTTTCTTTGAAAAACAACTTGGTGTTTATTTCCGCGATGAAGATAACCGTATTGCTGGCAGCGAAAACTTTACCTTAAATGGCTTGGATAATTATTCGTTTAATAATGATTTAATCTATATGGATGAACAAAATTTTGCTGATTATTTTAGACAAGCAGAAGTAAAAGGCGTGTTACCTCGAGCTGAATTTGGAAAAGTTTATGCTGAAAATATTCGAGACAATGTTTTGGAATTTAAAAAGAAAATAGCGGATCTTGGCGAAGCCAAACATGCTTCTATTGATTTAAATATTGCCGTAGATTGGCAAAATAAAAATCAAGAAATTCGTCTATTTGGTTATATGGAGCCTTTATTTGGCGATGATTCACAAGTCATTCAGTGGCATTTTGCAAAATACAAAGATCGCTATTGCATCCGTCCTTGGATTTATTATTTAATTCAATGTGTTACACAAGAAAATGCGGTGCTAGCAAAATTAATTACGCAAGATAAGGTTCTCGAATTACCGCCTATTGAGCGTGAAGCCGCGCTTGCTCAATTACAAACTTATGTAAAAGATTATTTACAAAGTCAAATTGAAATCCAATTAGTGCTAACCATAAGAAATATTAATGATTTTATTGTAGACGATGAAAGTGCGGTAGATTTTGACAAGGTTTCTGAAAAACTTCAGGAATTAACTGAAAGTAATGGTTTCGGGTCAAAAGCCGATCCATATTGGTCACGCGTATTAGTGCAGACCTCAAGATTTAAACAACCTGAAAATATTGAAAAATTATTAACACAAACAAAAGATTGGTTTGGCTTATTATTCGCACAAAAGAAGTCAAGAAAGGCACAAAGCTAATCGTCAAATAACCTATTTTTTAGTAGAATAACGCCCTTTTACGGAGAATTATCTATGCGCTGTCCATTTTGTGATACAGAAGAAACTAAAGTTATTGATAGCCGTTTAGTATCTGATGGTTATCAAGTTCGCCGCCGCCGTGAGTGCGGTCATTGTCACGAACGTTTTACTACTTTTGAAATGGCAGAATTAATCATACCGAAAATTATCAAAACTGATGGTACACGCGAGCCATTCAATGAAGATAAATTGCGTAGCGGTATTCAACACGCCTTAGAAAAACGTCCTGTAAGTGCAGATGATGTAGAAAAAGCAATTAATCATATAATCCTTCAATTGCGTGCAACTGGCGAACGTGAAGTGCCAAGTAAGTTAGTGGGTAAACTTGCGATGAATGAATTAAAAAAACTCGATAAAGTGGCTTATATTCGTTTTGCATCAGTCTATTTAAGTTTTGATGATATTGATCAATTCACTATCGAAATTGAAAAATTAAAGGATTAATTATGCTTGAATTTTCTTCACAAGATCACGTATTTATGCAACGTGCCTTAGATTTGGCAACCAAAGGACAATATACCACTACACCGAACCCATCGGTGGGATGTGTATTGGTTAAAAATGGTGAAATTGTGGGGGAGGGCTTCCATTTTAAAGCTGGGCAACCTCATGCGGAACGCGTTGCTTTAGCTCAAGCAGGAGAAAATGCAAAAGGTGCGACAGCTTATGTTACGCTTGAGCCTTGTTCTCACTATGGGAGAACACCGCCTTGTGCATTAGGATTAATCGAGGTGGGAGTAGTGAAAGTCATTGCGGCTATGCAAGATCCAAATCCTCAAGTCGCAGGGAAAGGCTTGAAAATGTTGTCTGATGCAGGCATCGAAAGTGCGGCAAATTTATTGAACGATCAAGCGGAAAAAATAAATAAAGGCTTTTTAAAACGAATGCGTCAAGGTATGCCTTTTGTTCAACTCAAACTTGCGATGAGTTTAGATGGGAGAACTGCAATGGCAAGTGGAGAAAGTAAATGGATTACGGGTTCAGATGCTCGTTCAGACGTACAAAAAATGCGTGCAAAATCATCCGCACTTTTATCCACTTCTGCGACAGTACTTGCAGATGATCCAAGCCTTAATGTACGCTGGAATGAATTTCCTGAAAATCTTAAAACAGAATATAAAAAAGAAGATCTTCGCCAGCCTGTGCGAGTCATTTTAGATTCACAACATCGCATTCAGCCGACTCATAAACTTTTTTTAACGAATTCCCCTGTTTGGTTAGTTTCTAATGAATCACGAGATTTAACAGGCTTTCCTGATTTCTGCGAACAAATTATTCTTCCAAAAGAAAATTTACTAAAAGAATTAATGCAAGAATTGGGAAGACGACAAATAAATACCCTTTGGGTAGAAGCTGGAGCAAATTTAGCAGGGAGTTTAATTGATGCGAAATTAGTCGATGAATTGATTATTTACGTTGCACCCAAATTACTTGGCGACAATGCTCGTGGTCTATGCCAATTACCGAATTTAACTAAACTTGCCGATGCACCATTATGGCAACTCAATGAATTAGAACAAATCGGTGACGATATAAAATTAACTTACACGCCGAAAGGAATCTAAATGCTTAAAAAACTTTTCCATTCCGCCCTTTGGGGCTTGGCTGCTGCGGGCGTGATTTTGTTTGCGGTTCCAAGACTGAATAACAGCAACATCTTCACTACTGATGATATTGTATCATTCAAAAATGCCGTGCGTATTGCCTCTCCAGCAGTAGTGAATGTTTATAACCGCTCTTTTTCTTCTAGCATTAATGATAATGAGCAACTACAAGTGAATAACTTAGGTTCTGGCGTAATTATGAGTAAAGATGGCTATATTCTGACTAATAAACACGTTATCCAAAATGCGGATCAAATTGTGGTCGCGTTGCAAAACGGAAATATTTTTGAGGCCAGTCTTGTTGGTTCAGATAATCTCACCGATCTCGCTGTTCTCAAAATTCGTGCTAATAATCTTTCAACTATTCCACAAAATTCAAATCGTCAAGCTCATGTCGGCGATGTGGTATTAGCAATCGGTAATCCCTACAACTTAGGACAAAGCGTGTCTCAAGGTATAATTAGCGCAATGGGTCGTAATGCGGTAGGTGATTCTGTTGGCAGACAAAATTTTATTCAAACCGATGCTTCAATTAACCGCGGAAACTCAGGTGGTGCTTTGATTAACTCTGCAGGGGAATTAGTTGGAATCAGCACGCTAAGTATTGGTAAAACCGCAAATGAAATCGCAGAAGGACTAAATTTTGCCATTCCAATAGATATTGCAAATGATGTACTACGTAAAATTATGCGTGATGGACGTGTGATTCGAGGTTATTTTGGTGTACAAAGTGATATTAGTTCAAGTAATGAAGAAGGCATAGTGATTACAGGCGTAAGCCCGAATAGCCCAGCTGCGAAATCAGGTATTCAAGTTGGCGATGTGATTTTGAAATTAAATAATCAAGAGGGGATTTCAGCCCGAGAAATGATGCAAATTATCGCAAATACAAAACCTAATTCAAAAGTTCTTGTTACTATTTTACGGTTAGGCAAAATCTTACAAGTTCCTGTTGTCATTGAAGAATTCCCAGTAAATTAAAAATAGCGGTCTATTTTGACCGCTGTTTTCATTATATTTAATACTTGTTTTTCAATTTGAAAATTTATTTGTTTTAGCCCATTTTCTGACATTTCGGGCAAAAAAAGCTATTACGCTGCCCAATAACTAAACTTTCAATTTTTCCACCGCACTTTGGACAAGGTTTATCTTTATTGCCATATACCAATAATTCTTGTGCAAAATAACCTGGGCGACCATCTGGCTGTAAAAAATCTTTAAGTGTTGTTCCACCTTGAATAATGGCTTTTCTCAAAACATCTTTAATCGTGTTCACTAAGGAAATACATTGATTGCGGGTCAGATTTTTAGCGAGTTTAAGTGGATGAATACCACAAATAAACAAACTTTCATTCGCATAAATATTTCCAACACCCACCACCACAGCGTTATCCATCAAGAAGATTTTAAGTGCGGTTGATTTTTGACGAGATTTTTTGAATAAATATTCTGCATTAAATTCATCAGAAAGCGGTTCAGGCCCCAGCTTTAAGAAAAGATGAAAGTCATCTAGATTCTCCGTCCACAACCATGCACCGAAACGGCGAGGATCGTTATAGCGTAATAATTTGCCATTGTTCATCACAATATCAATATGGTCATGTTTATCTATTGCGCTATCCTGTGGCACAATTCGCACCGAACCTGACATGCCCAAATGCCCGATGATATAGCCTTTTTCCGTGTGAATAATCAAATATTTTGCGCGACGAGTGAGATCGATAATTTTTACCTTTTTTAGCGTTATCAATTCTTCTGATATAGCCCAGCGTAATTTAGGCTGGCGTACGACAACTTTCTCAATCGTAAAATTTTTAAGATAAGGGCTAATACCACGTAGTGCAGTTTCAACTTCGGGAAGTTCTGGCATAATTTTTAACTTAGTGAGTAGATTGAATAATGATATAAAGTGCGGTTAGTTTTACCATTTTTTATATTCTTTGAAAATTAAAATGATGAATATTTCAAAAATATAGGTAGTTATCTAATGGATAAAATTTATATATCTCGTTTAATCTATGCTAAAAGATTTTTATTTTACAGAATAACCGCCTGTCTTCAGATACAAGCGGTTATTTTTTTGTGTTAATTGACTAACTAATTAATTAATCAATGGGTGGTGTGTAAGTGCCATTTTTGATGTCGTCTTTAATACGATTTGCTTCTGTTAGTACTTGAGTTAATAACGCTTTAACATTTTCCAATGTTGCAATCGGGCTTAGGGTCGTCATTTTCAACGATTGTCTGTCGCCCACTTTGGTCACGCCAATATTTGCTTCGCCTCGTGCAAAGAGTTCATCTGCCACGTTTTGGTTTAGCGTATCAATAAATTCAGCTGGATAGTCTTTTGGCACGACACGGAATAACACTGATGCAAACTGACTTGGTACAAGCATCTCTAAGGCTGGAGTATCGTTGATATGTTGCTCGACTTCTTTGGTTAGTTTTACGCCGTGATCGATCATTGAAGCGTAAAGATCTTCTCCCAATGCTTCAAGGGTAAACCATAATTTTAATGCGTCAAAACGACGAGTTGTTTGTAGCGATTTTGCTACTAAGTTTGGCACGCCGTGAGCTTCATCATATTCCGAATTGAGATAATCAGCTTTGTAATCGATGAAGCGATAGTTTGCTGGATCCTTGAGCAAAAATGCACCACAGGAAATGGTTTGGAAGAAGTGTTTGTGGAAATCTAGCGTGATTGAGTCGGTTAATTCAATACCAGCTAAGAAATGGCGATAATCTTTGGAAAGCAATAATGCGCCACCCCAAGCGGCATCAACGTGTAACCACGCTTGATATTCATCGGCAAGTTTGCGGATTGCTTTTAAGTCATCAATTGCACCCGCATCTGTTGTGCCTGCGGTAGCAACAATACAGGCAGTAATTTTGCCTTCGGCTTTAAGCTGTACAAGTGTTTGTTTAAGTGCAATCACATCCATTTGTGCATTAGCATTTGATGGCACAGTAACGACTGATTGGAAACCCATTCCCATCATTGCCATATTTTTTTGTACAGAGAAATGTGCGTTTTCTGAACAAATCACTTTCACTTTTTGCATTGCTTCTGCTGGAATACCATCACGCTGTACTGACCATTCGGAGCCATCATCATTTTTCCAATGTTTTGCAATCGCCCAATCACGTGCCAGCAACACACCCATTAAATTTGATTGTGTGCCACCAGATGTAAATACACCTGAAGTGCCTTCGCCGTAGCCTGCTTTTTGGCGTAGCCAGTCGATCAAATGCTCCTCCATAATTGAACCTGCTGGGCTTTGATCCCAAGAATCCATTGATTGGTTGGTCGCATTAATTAGTACTTCCGCAATTTGGCTTGTTACCATCGTTGGGCAATGTAAATGGGCAAGTGAGTGTGGATGATGCACTTTAAGGCTTGGATTAAGGAAAATTTCCACCAAATGATCGAGTGATTTCTGTACACCCATACCCTCTTTCGTCGGATGAAAACCGCTAATTAAGGTTCGCATTTGTTTGATTGAACCGCCTGTGTACATTTTTTCATTTTTCAGCCAAGCAGAGACTGCTTGCACCGCATTATGCATCGCTATTTCATAATCGGTAATGGCTTTGCTATCGTTGCAAAACAAAGCTTGTTTGTGTTGTTTGAGGTTTGACATTGTTATCTAATTTCCTAAAAGATTCCCCCTCTTTAGCAAAGAGGGGGTAGGGGATATTTAGCAGAAGAAAATTCAACTTTGTGAGTAATTAAACATTGTAATCAAATTCCCCCTTGCCCCTATTTTTAAAGAGGGAGGATAATTACTAAGCGGTCAAAATTCACAAAAATTTTGAAAAATTTAACCGCACTTTAGCCTCTCACGGCTTTTAATGCGTCTGCTACAGATTGCTTGAAACGTTTGATAAATTCTTCGCATTCACTTTGGTTGATGTTTACCGCACAAAGCACGCGAACCACGTTGCCGCCGCGTCCGCCACGTTCGAGCAAGAGTTTGTTTTTGAAGCAAGCTTTTTGGATTGCTGCCGCTAATTCACAATCGCGTGGATAAGCCCCTGTCGCATCTTTCGATTGGCGTTCGTCTACAATATCGATACCCATCATTAAGCCACGACCACGCACGTTGCCGATGCACGAATATTCTTTGCTTAATTCACGTAATGCGTTGGTTAAGTATTCGCCACGTTCTTGCGCATTTTGTGCAAGATTTTCATCTCGCATAATTTTAAGTGAAGCGTAACCTGTCGCCATCGCTAATTGATTGCCACGGAATGTACCTGTATGTCCTGCAGGTTGCCACGCATCAAATTCTTTACGGATAGCTAATACAGCTAATGGTAAGCTGCCACCAACTGCTTTTGACATCACAATAATATCAGGCTCAATGCCTGCGTGTTCAAAGGCGAACATTTTTCCAGAACGGCAGAAACCAGCTTGTACTTCATCGACGATCATTAAAATACCATGTTTTCGGGTTACTTCACGTACTTTTTGTAAGAAGTTTATTGGTGCTGGAACAACGCCGCCTTCTCCTTGAATGGCTTCTAAAATTACTGCAGCTGGTTTTACTACGCCACTTTCTACATCTTCGATGAAGTTTTCAAAATAATGTTCAACTGCTTTCGCACCCGCTTCTCCACCAATGCCAAATGGGCAGCGGTATTCGTGTGGATATGGCATAAATTGTACGCCAGGCATTAAATTTTCAACGGCATTTTTTGCACCAAGATTACCTGTTAAGGCTAATGCTCCTTGGGTCATACCGTGAAAACCGCCTGAGAAAGCAATGATATTGCCACGCCCTGTGTAAGTTTTGGCTAATTTGATGGCTGCTTCATTTGCATCTGCACCAGAAGGGCCTGTGAATTGTAAGATATATTTATCTTGCGGGAAGAATGACAATAATTTTTCACTAAACGCATCTTTAAGTGGAGTGGTTAAATCTAAAGTATGTAATGGCAATCCGCTATCTAATACGTCTTTAATGGCTTGCATTAATACAGGATGATTATGTCCTAATGCAAGGGTTCCTGCGCCTGCTAAAAAGTCTAGGTATTCATTACCTTCAACATCAGTAACCCAACAGCCTTGTGCTTTTGCATAGGCAAAAGGTAATTTGCGAGGATAACTACGTACGTTGGATTCCATTACATCTTGGCGATCTAAAAAATGTTGGTTTGAAGCAAGAATTGCTTGTACAGGGGTAATCATTGTCATTTTTGATTAAAACCTTCTAAAAGAGGTGAAAAAAATAAGTCGGGTGCCTTGCGATAAATTTACCATTTATAAAACAGACACATAGGGCATTTGACTCGCTACTTATTAAAAAAGCGTTTCAGCTTTTTTGTTTTTACCCTAGTTTGCCCACAGGACGGGCTAGGTTGGAAACAGGTTTTGATGTAGGGTTACGTCAAAACGGGGACAATTGTACATTTTTTTTGCAATATGAAAAGCAAATTTAATTTCTTACGAGTCAAACGGTTAAATAAGAAGCAAACGTTTGTAATAAGAACAAATAAAAAACCCGAGTTTTTACTCGGGTTTAAAATAATTAAATCAATATTATTTGATTTTTGCTTCTTTATAGATAACGTGTTTACGCACTACTGGATCAAATTTTTTGATTTCCATTTTTTCAGGCATATTACGTTTATTTTTATCAGTTGTGTAGAAGTGACCGGTCTCTGCAGTAGAAACTAAACGGATTTTCTCACGAGCACCTTTAGCTGCCATTTTTTAGCTCCTTAGATTTTTTCGCCACGAGCACGGATTTCAGCTAATACTGCATCAATGCCTTTTTTATCAATAATACGCATACCTTTCGCAGTTAAACGTAAGGTTACGAAACGGTTTTCACTTTCAACCCAGAAACGGTGAGTGTGAAGGTTTGGAAGAAAACGACGACGTGTTGCATTCATTGCGTGTGAGCGGTTATTACCCACAGCTGGACGCTTGCCTGTTACTTGACAAACTCTAGACATAATAATCTCCAATAATTAAATATAAGCTCGAGCTTACGGTTCGGATTGTTTAAAGCTGGTTAAACCTAGCTTGCTACCTCGTCAGGTCGCGCTAATCCGACCCGCTTACTATATTAAAGGTCGCAAATTATACTGACTTTGTTTTCATTTCTCAAGTGTAAATGCGATTTTCCTGAATGTAATCGGTAAAAAAATGGTCAATATTATAAAAATTTATAATAAACAATTCTCCGCGAAAGAATAACAATCGCTTTTCCCTACAATTAAATGATCAAGCACGCGAATTTCCATTAGTTCAGCTGCATCTTGAATTTTTTTAGTAATAAGCTGATCCGAATAACTCGGTTCCGTTACACCTGAAGGATGATTATGTGCCAAAATTAAAGCCGCCGCATTACAATAAAGTGCCTCTTTAATAATTTCTCGAGGATAAACCGCTGATACATTAATTGTACCTAAAAATAACCGCTCTTTTTTAATCAGACGATGTTGATTATCCAAAAATAAAACCATAAACACTTCTCTTTCTTCGTTTTGCAATTCAGTGAGTAAAAAAAGTTTTACCGTTTCAGGATCATTAATAATCGGCGTACTTAACATCTCTTGCTTTAAATAACGCTTGGTCATTTCCGTAATTGCTTGTAGTTGAATAAATTGGGTAATACCTAAGCCTTTTACAGAACAGAAAGCTTTTTTATCTGAGGAAAGTAAAGCGTGCAAGGAGCCAAAATGCGTTAATACATTTTTAGAAAGTGACATAACAGGACAACCTTTGATACCCGTACGTAAAAAAATCGCAAGTAGTTCATAATCACTTAATGCTTTTGCTCCGGATGCCAGCAATTTTTCCCGTGGCATTAATTCATCATTGTTTTCCATATATTTATAAAAGAAAAATAAGAAAGATTTTGACCGCACTTTTTAGCTTTGACGAGCAAGTGATTCAAAATCTGCGATGCATATCGCAAAAATAGCATTGGGTATTCGGCAAAATTCAAGTAAAATGGCGAAATTGTGGTTGAGTACTAACAAGGGAAGAAAATGAATTTAAACGGAAAACATATTGTAGTCGGTATAACTGGCGGTATTGCAGCCTATAAAACAATAGAGTTGATTCGTTTATTACGCAAAGCAGAAGCTGAAGTACGTGTAGTATTAACCCCAGCTGCGGCAGAATTTGTTACCCCTTTGACATTTCAAGCCATTTCTGGCAATGCTGTCGCACAATCTTTACTTGATCCACAAGCTGAGCTGGCGATGGGGCATATTGAGCTTGCCAAATGGGCTGATGCCATTATTATTGCGCCAGCTAGTGCAGACTTTATTGCCCGTTTTACTGTTGGCATGGCGAATGATTTACTTTCAACAATTTGTCTTGCGACTGATGCACCAATTTTTCTTGCGCCAGCAATGAATCAGCAGATGTATCGCCAATCCATTACTCAACAGAATTTAACGACACTTCAAACACGTGATATTCAACTTATCGGCCCGAATAGTGGTTTTCAGGCTTGTGGCGATATGGGGAAAGGGAGGATGTCAGAACCAGAGGAAATTTTTACCGCACTTTCTGACTTCTTCTCTCAAAAACAAGATCTGCAAGGATTAAATGTCGCCATTACAGCAGGCCCAACGCGTGAGTCCATCGATCCTGTTCGTTATATTTCTAACCATAGTTCAGGGAAAATGGGATTTGCGATTGCTGAAGCATTTGCCAAACGAGGGGCGAACGTCACGCTAATTTCAGGTCCAGTGAATTTAACAACACCAAAAAATGTAAATCGAATTAATGTCATCTCAGCACAAGATATGTGGCAGGCTTCTCTTGAAAGTGCGGTAAAAAATCAAATTTTTATTGGCTGTGCAGCTGTTGCTGATTACAGAGTAGCTGAAGTTGCTGAGCAAAAAATTAAAAAATCAGGGGATGAAATATCTATCAAGTTAATTAAAAATCCCGATATTATCTCAGATGTAGGGCATTTAAAAACACATCGTCCTTTTACTGTTGGATTTGCAGCCGAAACCCAAAATGTTGAGGATTATGCAAAAGATAAACTTGAACGCAAAAATCTTGATATGATTTGTGCCAACGATGTATCTGGCGGACAAGTTTTTAACGCTGATGAAAATGCCTTGCAGCTTTTTTGGAAAGATGGCAGTAAAACACTAGCATTACAATCGAAAGCAGATTTGGCGGTGGATTTGGTAAGTGAGATTGTTGAACAATATAAACAATCGATGTTTAACCGAGGGTAAGTATACCCACGGTTAATTATAGTGATAGTAGTTCCCCTTTGGGGAACGTTTACCCCAAGGGGTAACACTGCAACTAGCCTAGGGTATATTACCCTAGGTAATTAAATATTATCGTAATGATGTTTAACCGAGGGTAAGTATACCCACGGTTAATTATAGTGATAGTAGTTCCCCTTTGGGGAACGTTTACCCCAAGGGGGTAACATTGCAACTAGCCTAGGGTATACTTACCCTAGGTAATTAAATATTATCGTAATGATGTTTAACCGAGGGTAAGTATACCCACGGTTAATTATAGTGATAGTAGTTCCCCTTTGGGGAACGCTTACCCCAAGGGGGGAACATTGCAACTAGCTTAGGGTATATTACCCTAGGCAATCAATCGCAGAATGAATTTCAAATGGAGTATTACATGAAAAAAATTGACGTAAAAATTTTAGATCCTCGTATTGGCAATGAATTTCCTCTGCCAACTTACGCAACTGAAGGTTCTGCAGGTCTTGATTTGCGGGCGTTGATCGATGAAACTTTTGAAATTCAAGCGGGGGAGACAAAATTAATTCCGACGGGGCTTTCAATTTATATTGCGGATCCAAATTTAGCGGCAGTAATTTTGCCTCGCTCGGGTCTTGGTCATAAACATGGCATTGTGCTAGGAAACCTTGTAGGATTAATTGACTCCGATTATCAAGGGCCATTAATGGTATCAATGTGGAACCGTGGAAATGAGCCATTCAAAATTGAAGTTGGAGATCGTATTGCTCAACTTGTTTTTGTGCCTGTGGTACAAGCTGAATTTAATATTGTAGAAGATTTTCAACAAACCGAACGTGGCGAAGGCGGTTTCGGTCATTCAGGTAAACAATAATTTATGGTAGAAGAACAATTATCTTTATCAGGCGTAGAAGAGATTGCGCCTAAAATTGAAACTCCAAAAATTGAAAAAAGAACGGTAAAAGAACGCCGTCAGCAAGTGCTTACAATATTGATACATATGCTTCATTCTGAACGTGGAATGGAAAGAATGACAACTGCTCGTCTAGCAAAAGAAGTTGGTGTGTCGGAAGCTGCGTTATATCGTTACTTTCCAAGCAAAACAAAAATGTTTGAAGCACTAATTGAACATATTGAAAGTACTTTGCTGAGCCGAATTACAGCGTCAATGCGTAACGAAACTCAAACAATGAATCGCATTCACGACATTTTACAAACAATTTTGGATTTTGCCCGTAAAAATCCTGGATTGACACGTGTTCTAACAGGTCATGCGTTAATGTTTGAAAAAGCTCAATTACAAGCTCGTGTGGCACAATTTTTCGATCGTCTTGAAATGCAGTTTGTCAATATTTTACAGATGCGAAAATTGCGTGAAGGGCGTGGCTTTAATGTGGATGAACGCATAATTGCTTCGCATTTAGTGACACTATGTGAAGGACAATTTATGCGCTATGTTCGTACTAATTTCCGTCTGAATGCAAGCCAGTCTTTTGAACAACAATGGCGTTTTATCGAGCCACTTTTTGCCTAATTGACTTTACCGAGTAAATATATGATTATTCCTTGGCAAGAACTAGAAGCAGAAACATTAGATAATATCGTAGAAAGCGTAATTTTACGCGAAGGAACCGATTACGGTATAGAAGAACTTTCACTCAACCAAAAAAAACAACTTTTACTGACTCAAATTCGCAATGGAATTGCGCTGATTGTATGGTCTGAATTGCATGAATCTATTGACATCAAAAATAAAACGGAATTTTTGAAACAGGAATGTAAGGAGTGCGAATGTCAAATGAATTAACTGAAGTTGATGATGTTGTAACATCTCCGCAGGAAGAAACAACGCCGAATGATCCCATTTTAGATTGGTTTCTAACCCACTGCCATTTGCATAAATATCCTGCAAAATCAACTTTAATTCACGCAAGGGAAGATGCGACCACGCTGTATTATGTAATTAAAGGCTCTGTAATGGTGTCTTCAAAAGATGATGAAGGCAAAGAGATGATTCTCACTTACTTAGGTGCAGGACAATTTTTTGGAGAAGCGGGATTATTTGATGAAGGTTCAAAACGATCAGCTTGGGTAAAAACAAAAACAACATGTGAAATTGCTGAAATTTCCTATAAGAAATATCGTCAATTAATTCAAGCAAACCCAGAAATCTTAATGTTTTTAACCGCACAATTGGCAAGACGTTTGCAAAATACATCACGTCAAGTCACGAATTTGGCATTTTTAGACGTCGCAGGTCGCATCGCTCAAACTTTAATGAACTTAGCTAAACAGCCTGAAGCAATGACGCATCCTGATGGTATGCAAATCAAAATTACACGCCAAGAAATAGGGCAAATGGTGGGTTGTTCACGGGAAACCGTGGGGAGAATTATTAAGATGTTAGAGGATCAGAACCTTATTCATGCCCATGGAAAAACAATTGTTGTATATGGCGCAAGATAATTTTGCATCATAATTTATTCAAAATAAAACCATCCTAAATCAATTTGGGTGGTTTTTGTTTAATTGGAAAGAATATTCAAAACATTAATTGACAATTAATATAAAGGATTTTATTATTGCCCCACTTCTTACAGATATTGTATGAAGACAGGATTGGTCTCCTGATATAGTGGCTTTAAAGGTTTAAACCTTATTGCATAGTTTTATGCTGCAAAAGCTAGAACACCGAGATGCATTTTCTAATCTATGGTGGGCTGGGTAGAAATCCCGCAGGGATGCGTGCAGTAAGCCACTTACTGTTAAGACCAATTCTGCTTAGTTCCACCACCCTTCTTTCAAATCCTCAAACTATTTATATTTTTTGATTATTCTTTTTTCTTTGTAATAGAACTAATACTTCATAATGTGATGTTTGCGGAAACATATCAAAAAGTTGAATTTTCAATGGTTTATAACAAGTTAGATGCTGTAAATCTTTACCCATTGTCACGGCATTACAGCTGGAATACAAGATAAAGTGCGGTTGAATTTGGTTAAGAAATTCACTTAATTCCTTTCCAACTCCACGACGTGGTGGATTTATAATCACAAGATCTGGCTTATTTTCATTTTTATTTTCAATCACGCTTGCTGCATCTAGAGATTGGAAATTCACATGTTCTAAACCTAATATTTTCGCAGAATTACTGGCTGCCAAAATAGCAGAGGAAGAAATTTCAATTCCAGTTAATTTAATGGATTTTCCCCATTTTTCCTGCAACGCTTTAGCACAATGTAAGCCAAATCCCCCTACGCCACAAAATAAATCCCACAGGTTATAAATAGGTAATTCAGATACCCATTGTTGAGCGGTTACATATAAACCTGCAGCCACTTTAGGGTTAGTTTGAAAGAAGCCTTGTGGACGAATAAAGAGTGGAATACCGTTGAAATTTTCAGGCAAAAATTGTTGTTTTGTCAGAAAAATTTCTTGTTCGCCCTCCAAAATAGCAGCGTGCTGTGGTTGCAAATTAACGCTAACCACTTCTAAGTGCGGTAGTTTTTCTAATAATTTTGGTAATTCTCGACGAATTAATGGAAATTTATTTTCTGTACGTAACACAAAACGCAACATTAATTTTCCTGTTGCGATACTTTCTGTCAGCAAAATATATTTAAGCTCGCCTTTTTGTTTAGCAATGTTATAAGGTACTAAACCTGCACGACCAATAAAATCTTTAATGATTGAAAAAATTACTGAGAAATGTGCAGGATAAAGAGGGCAATCACTCAAATCAATCGCACTTTGTGGATCATTATTTTTTAAAATGCCAAGTATTGGGCGTTCAACACTACCACTAACAACCATTTTAGCTTTATTACGAAAGCCTTGTTCATTAGATTGAAAAGGAGCCAACCATTGAGCTTCATCGCAATTAATAGAAATCAGTTGCTGCTTTAAATGATGTTGTTTTTCAGCAAGCTGCTGACTATAAGGTATTTCAAGCCATTGGCAAGAACGACATTCATTTTGTTGATAGTATCGACAATCAATCATTTTTTTGCAGCCTGAATATCTAGCCAACGGATTTGAATATCTGCGAGATTTCGGTAATTCAGTTTCCAACGTAGATCTGAAACCAGATCATTCCAATCGATCACTCTACGTTTAAATAAATTTTGTAAGCGAGCTTGACGGGTCATAAAGTGCGGTTGATTTTCGGTCAGTTTTAGATTATCCAACACATGAATTACGCCCTCACGTTCATTGCACAGTAATAAAAGATCGCAACCTGCATTGAGTGCTTTTTTACTACGCTCTACAAAATTCCCCATTACTCCAGCGCCTTTCATTCCTAGATCATCGGAAAAAATTGCACCTTGGAAATTTAATTTCTTGCGTAAAATTTCTTTCAACCAATATTCTGAACCACTTGCAGGCTGACTATCACATTGTCCATAAATCACGTGAGCAGGCATAATCGCATCGAGTTTATTTTGTGAAATCAACAGCTGGAAAGGTTGGAAATCGAAACTAAAAATTTCGTCTTTTGCGCGATCATCATAAGGTGTTTCTAAATGGGAATCGGCTAATACATGACCATGACCGGGAAAATGTTTACCCGTAGATGCCATACCTGCTTGATGCATACCATCAATAAAAGCGGTGGCTAAATTTACCGCACTTTTTACATCAGATGAAAAACTGCGATCACCAATCGCTCGACATTCATGCCCCAAATCCAGCACTGGTGCAAAACTCAAGTCAATATCCAAAGCAATCATTTCTGCTGCCATTTGCCAACCTGCTTCTTTAGCAAAACTCACTTGTTCAGTTGCCGATAGTGTTTCTTGAAAAGCCTGCATTGAAGGCAATATTGTAAATCCATCACGGAAACGTTGAACTCGTCCCCCCTCTTGATCTACGGTAATCAATAAAGGCTTTTTTACTCTCTGACGAACAGAACGAATTAATTCTTGAATTTGTTCTCTGTCTTCAAAATTTCGAGTAAATAAAATCAATCCTGCAACAAGAGGGTGCGAAAGTAACTCAACTTCCTCTTGTTCCAACTCTTTTCCTTTTAAATCAATTAACAAGATGCTCATAAATTATTTTAAATAAAGGCGGTAATTTTTACTTTCTACAGTAGGTTTAGTTAAATCAATTGATTTTTGCTCTTGTGGTTTTAGCAAAAATTGAGCGGAATAGCTTTCTTGCTGATTTTCCCAAATTTGGGTGACTCCTAAATGATCATACCAATACAAATGGTAACTTATATTCAAAAGTTGCTGACTTTTATTTTTTATAACCGCTGATTTTTGAGTTGTTTCAATTTGAATTAAAGGCGCAAGTGACGATGTAATATTCAAAATCGGCTTTGTTGAATAAGTTAAGTTTTGCTCTGAAATTGAACAAGCCGCGAGCATAAAGCTCGCCAAAATTAGAAAATATTTTTTCATTATTTCGCTAACATTTTACCTAAAGGTTCTCCACCAACTAAATGCATATGTAAATGGAATACTTCTTGCCCACCATATTTATTGCAATTCACAATTAGGCGATAACCATCTTCCGCAATGCCTTCTTCTTTAGCGAGTTTAGCCGCTACACTGAATAATCGACCTAGAGCTACTTCATTTTTCTCCGTCACATCATTCACTGTGGGAATTACTTTATTTGGAATAATCAAAATATGTGTTTTAGCTTGAGGGGAAATATCACGAAATGCAGTGACTAATTCATCTTGATAGACGATATTTGCCGGAATTTCTTTACGGATAATTTTACTAAAAATTGTTTCTTCTGCCATTGTTTGCTCCTTAATAGAAAAAGTGCGGCGAATTAATCTGCCCATAATTGTTGCTTATTTAGTCTAACTTTTAAGGGCAGAGCAAATCAATCGCACTTTCTGTTTTACAATGAATTTAATTATGCAAAGTGTCGCACTTCTCCATTGCCCACTACATTTTCTACACAACGTGGACAAAACATTGGATGTTCTGGGTTTACCCCAATTTTGTCAGAATAATGCCAGCAACGAGGGCATTTTTCTGCGTTAGAACGTGTTACGCTTACTGCAATACCCTCTAATTCGCCGTCCGTTAAATCAGCAGGTTTTTCCGATAAAGATTTTACATCTACTTTTGAGGTAATTAATACAAAACGTAATTCATTGCCTAATTGTTCTAATAATGCACGATATTCGTCATTCGCATAAAGGGTCACTTCTGCTTCTAAACCGCCGCCTATTTCTTTATTGTTACGAGAAATTTCTAATACGCGGTTCACTTCAGAACGAACTTTAATCAGTTGTTGCCAGTAAGCATCATCTAATTTTTCATTCTCGCCTAAACCAAATAAGCCTTGATAAAATTCTTCAGTAAATACGAATTCTGCACGAGCACTTTCGGTTTGTGGCAAGTGTTGCCAAATTTCATCGGCAGTGAAAGATAAGATTGGTGCCATCCAACGAACTAATGCTTCAGCAATATGCCATAACGCAGTTTGGCAGCTACGACGCGCAAGGCTGTTTGCTTTGGTGGTGTATTGACGGTCTTTAATAATATCTAAATAGAATGAACCCATTTCTACCGAACAGAAACGCATTAAACGTTGTACCACTGTGTGGAATTGGTAGTTATCGTACGCATCTTTAATTTCATGTTGCGCATCTAAGGCACAAGCGACTGCCCAGCGATCTAGGCTAATCATTTTTTCTGGTTTGACTAAATCATGTTTTGGATCAAAACCATTCAAGTTTGCCAATAAGAAACGTGCGGTGTTACGAATACGACGATAGCTGTCCGCTGCACGTTTTAAGATTTCGTCAGAAACAGTCATTTCTCCCGTATAGTCTGTTGAAGCAACCCATAAACGTAAAATATCACCACCGAATTTATCCATGACTTCTTGTGGAGTCACGATGTTACCGATAGATTTTGACATCTTACGGCCTTGACCATCCACCGTGAAGCCATGGGTTAATACTTGTTTATATGGTGCTTTGCTGTCTGTTGCCGTAGAAAGCATTAAAGAAGACATAAACCAACCACGATGTTGGTCAGAACCTTCCAAATACATATCAATATTTTGACCATTAAATTCTGGTCGATTCGCGACAACAGAAGAATAAGTCGATCCTGAGTCGAACCATACATCAAGGGTATCTGGCACTTTGCGATAGGTTTCTGCCTCCGCACCTAATAATTCTTTTTCGTCTAAATCCCACCATGCTTGAATACCGGCTTTCTCTACACGTTTCGCTACTTCTTCAAGTAATTCTAATGTTCGAGGATGCAATTCTTCTGTTTCTTTATGCACGAACAAGGTCATCGGCACACCCCAAGTACGTTGGCGAGAAATACACCAGTCAGGACGATTTTCCACCATTTTTTCGATGCGTGCTTGACCCCAATCTGGAATCCAACGAACTTGTTTGATTTCGCCTAATGCTTGTTGGCGTAAACCTTGCGTTTCCATACCGATAAACCATTGCGGTGTTGCACGGAAAATAATTGGCGTTTTGTGACGCCAGCAGTGTGGATAGCTGTGTTTGATTTTTTCAACTTTTAATAAATTACCTACTTCTTGTAATTTTTCTATCACAAGAGGATTTGCTTCAAATACACCTTTGCCAGCAAAGAACTCGGTAGTTGAAATAAATTTACCGTCATTAGCTACAAGACCTGCCATCGGTAAATCATATTGTTTACCCACTACAAAGTCGTCTAAACCGTGATCAGGTGCGGTATGTACTAAACCTGTACCGCCATCAGTGGTCACGTGATCGCCTAAAATCACTGGTACAGTAAAATCATAGAACGGATGATGGAAACGGCTTAATTCAAGATCAGCACCTTTTACAGAACCCAGAATTTCAATGTGTTCAATACCCACCGCTTTTGCCACTGACTCAACTAATTCAGCGGCTAAAATCACACGTTCATCGCCAAGTTGGACTAAGTTGTATTCTAAGTCTGCATTTACCGCAATCGCACGGTTAGATGGCATTGTCCAAGGTGTGGTTGTCCAAATCACTGCAGATAGTTTGCCATGGCCTTTGCCAATTGCATTAAATTTCTCTTCAATTTCAACCGCACTTACTGCTGGGAAACGAACATAGATAGATGGAGAAACTTTGTCTTCATATTCTACTTCTGCTTCAGCCAAAGAAGAACCGCAGTCTAAACACCAATGAACTGGTTTTGAACCTTTGTATAAATGACCGTTTTCAATCACTTTACCTAAAGTACGGATAATATTCGCTTCAGTATCGAAATTCATCGTGAGGTATGGATTATCCCAATCGCCCAACACACCTAAACGGATAAAGTCTTTTTTCTGACCTTCGACTTGTTCCGCAGCATATTCGCGACATTTTTGACGAAATTCAGCCGCCGTAATTTTCTCGTTTGGTTTACCTACTAAACCTTCAACTTTAAGTTCAATTGGTAAACCATGACAGTCCCAACCTGGGATATAAGGCGAATCAAAACCTAATGCTGTTTTGGATTTAATAATAATATCTTTCAGAATCTTGTTTACAGCGTGACCAATATGAATGTTACCATTCGCATACGGAGGGCCATCATGCAAAATAAAAGATTTTTTACCCTTACTCGCTTCACGAATTTTTTGGTAAAGATTTTTCTCGTACCAATTTTTTAACATTACAGGTTCGCGCTTAGCTAAATCACCGCGCATTGGAAAGCTGGTTTCCGGTAGGTTAAGAGTGTTTTTGTAATCGACTGTCATTTTATTTTCCAATTTTACATTTTAAAATTAACTGTTAAAAAACGCTTTCGCAGTTTCTACATCTTTCTCAATTTGCATTTTCAAATCATTAAAAGACGGGAATTTAATCTCGTTTCTAATCTTGTGGCAGAATTCGACTTCCATCATTTGGCCATAAATATTCTGAGAAAAATCAAATAAATGCACTTCTAATAATTGCATTAATCCATTTATAGTTGGGCGTTTTCCCATATTTGCCACGCCGTTAAAAATCTCGCCCGATTTTAACCGCACTTTTACGGCATAAACACCTTTGATTGGATTGACTTGTCTATGCAAACGAATATTTGCCGTTGGAAATCCAATTGTTCTACCTAGCTTATTCCCATGAATTACACGCCCGAAAATACGATAAGGTTTACCGAGTAAATTTTTTGCAAGTTGTAAGTCATCATTCGCTAACGCTTCGCGAATTGCAGTACTACTAATTCGCTGTTCATCTAGACAAAAGCTACGGTTATCTTCAACAATAAAACCGAAACGCTGACCTGCTGCTTGCAACATTGCAAAATTGCCTTGGCGTTTTGAACCGAACTTGAAATCATCGCCAATGCTTAAAAATTTCACATGTAGATGATTAACAAGCGTTTGTTCAATAAACACATCAGCTGGTTGTTCGGCAAAAGTGCGGTCAAATTTCGCCACAATTACGACATCAACCTTAGCTTTTTCGAGATAACAAATTTTGTCACGTAAACGCATTAAACGGGCTGGAGCATTTTCCCCCATAAAATATTCACGTGGCTGAGCTTCAAATAACAATACCGCCATGGGTAAATTTAATTCGTCAGCTTTTTGACGCAAATGGCGAAGGACGGCTTGATGCCCTAAATGCACGCCATCAAAGTTGCCGATCGTTAGCGCACAACCTTGTAAAACATGATTTGCATTATGAAGCCCACGAATTAATTGCATGTCCTTATCCATGAAAATAAGAGAATTTTGGCATTATAGCGAGAAGTTAGTTTTTTGTCAGCAAATGGTGCTTGCGAACGCCTAATAAAATCAATGTTGCACCATAAACTATGGCGGCTAATACAATCAACCAAACAAGCCAATAAACACGCATGAAGAAATCCATTTTCGCCCATTGGTTGATTTCAGGCACGTAATACCAAACTGCTGCCCCCATTGCGATTGCCGCCACTAAAACTTTCACGAAAAAGACCGCACTTTTACGTGAGAAATGATAGACATCCGCTTTGGCTAAGCCGCGATAGAGCAAATAAGCATTAAGAGTTGCGGACATCGCTGAAGCAATGGCTAATCCTACATAGCTGAAAGGAATTGCTAATAAGTTAAAGCCCATATTGCTTATCATTGCAATAATGCCAATTTTCACTGGTGTTTTGGTATCTTGGCGAGCGTAATAGCCATTGGCGAGGATTTTAATCAACATAAAGCTAAGTAAACCTGCATTAAATGCCCATAAAGAATAAGAGGCGGCATGAACATCATTTAGCATAAAATTTCCACGCATAAAGAGCGTAAGCAACATGGGTTGAGCCAATACAGCAATACCAATGGCTGCGGGAACGCCAAGTAATAAAATCATTCGCACGCCCCAGTCCATTGTGTTACGAAAATCAACCGCACTTTGGGAATAATTATCTTCTCGATTCACGTGATGGCGAGCAAGTGTTGGCAAAATTACGGTAGAAATAGCAATACCAAATAAACCAAGAGGAAATTCCAGTAAACGGTCGGAATAATACAACCAGCTAATTGAACCTGTCATTAAAAAGCTTGCAATCACTGTATCCAGCAAAAGATTAATTTGACTTACCGATACACCAAATAACGCAGGGATCATTAATTTGCGAATTTTGGTTACGCCTTCATCCCGCCAAGCCCATTTGGGTTTCACTAGTAAACCTGCTTGTTTCATAAAGGGAATTTGGAATAAGAACTGCAATAAGCCGCCAAGAAAAATCCCGATAGCCAGTGCAAGATCTGGATTGTCCATTTGTGGCGCAAGGAAAAGTGCGGTAGCAATCATCGCAATATTTAACAACACTGGCGAAAAAGACATGACACCGAATTTGCCGATAGTATTCAGCACCGCACCGGAAAGTGCCACAAAAGTAACAAACCATAAATAAGGAAAAGTTATTTTAAGTAAAAAGGAAGCTTGTTCAAATTTATGTGCATCAGGGCCATCATTCATCCAATCGGTGAACCAGCCCATCCCAAATAAAGCGGCAACGACAGGCGATCCAACCATTGCGAGGATCGTAACAATACTCACCAATCCCCCAAGAGTACCAGAAACTTTTCCAATAAATTCACGGGTTTTATTTATATCGCCAGATTGTTGATATTCAGCGAGAACAGGCACAAAAGCCTGTGAAAACGCCCCTTCAGCAAATAAACGGCGAAGAAAATTTGGGATACGATTAGCAAATAAAAAAACGTCTGCTGTTGCACCTGCACCAATAAGATGTGCGATAACTACATCGCGAACAAGACCTAACACTCTTGATAATAAAGTCATAGAACTAACAACAATGCTAGATTTTAAAAGTCGTTTACTCAAAATATTCTTCTCTACCCTAAAATTTTTACCTAATTGTATAGAAATTTTGTTTTTACGCTATATTCCGTGAAAAAAAACTGATAAAATCCGCCGCACATCGTTTGTGTGAGCCCATATTGAAAGAGCTTGTAAAAATAACGATACTAACTTTCGGTTGTGTCTCACCGAAATCAACACAAATTTTCCATTGACAAAAGTATAAAAAATCGGCATATTGACGCCCTTTATTTTGTCTATTAATCAACAGAAATTTTAGGAGTTTGACCTTGGCTAATATCAAGTCAGCAAAAAAACGTGCGGTTCAATCTGAAAAACGCCGCCAACACAACGCAAGCCAACGCTCTATGATGCGTACTTATATCAAAAAAGTATATGCTCAAGTAGCAGCAGGCGAAAAAGCAGCAGCTGAAGCAGCATTCGTTGAAATGCAAAAAGTTGTTGATCGTATGGCTTCTAAAGGCTTAATTCACGCTAACAAAGCAGCAAACCACAAATCTAAATTAGCTGCACAAATCAAAAAATTAGCGTAATTTTTAGCTAGAAAGAATGAAAAATAAAACCGCACTTTAAAGTGCGGTTTTTTATTCCATTGAATTTTAGACTAAAGCAACAACATCGATCCCCATTTGATAATATCAAAGAAGAATTTATTTTGATTGGTTGCAATGCCATCAGAATTTTTTGGTGTGCCATCTTCATTTTTTTGCACTTCCACCATACCATTTTTATATTGGCCTTTCACGACAGCTAAATCATCGCGTGCTTCGTTACGCAATTTAAAACAAGCCTGTTCAGTTAAAGGTTCAACATTGCCCACTTCGGTACGGAATTTTTTAAACTGATAGCTTGCGTAATTCATTGATTTTTCATCGGATTGGATAATCTTCACATATTGTTCGCCAATAATTTTTTCCAACGGATAGAAAAAGACATATTGTGAATGAATATAGCTATCTTCTTTAGAAAAATGCTGTTGCAAAATTCGAGTCAAATTTGGGTAAACGCATTGTTCTGCTTGCTTACTTGCAATCGCCCATTGTTTTGAATCTTGATCGGAAAGTTGGTAATCAGCTCCAGCAAATTCCGCTGGAATTGCGGATTGTTGGCTACCAAACATTGAACAGCTAGATAACAATGCTGCCATACCTAAGGTTGCAATTAATTTCACATTTGATCCTTATAAAAGAGAGAATACGCAAAATTCTAGCAATATCTTCACAACAGATAAAGCAGCAAATGAATTTAGTTTTCCTGATCCGAAAAACTTCCGCTATAATGACCGCACTTTTTTACGTTAATTAAAAGGAATTCTTATGCAAAATCCAAAAGATGATGTGTTATATGCGCCTGTTGAATGGGTCGATCACAGTGAAGGCTATAACGATATTCGTTATCATAAATCCACTGATGGTATTGCTAAAATTACCATTAACCGCCCTGAAGTGCGTAATGCGTTCCGTCCACAAACAGTGAAAGAAATGATCACTGCATTTTCTGATGCACGCTTCGATGAAAATATTGGTGTCATTGTATTAACTGGCGAAGGCGAAAAAGCATTCTGTTCTGGTGGAGACCAAAAAGTGCGTGGCGATTACGGCGGTTATAAAGATGATAGTGGCGTACATCACTTAAATGTATTGGATTTCCAACGCGATATTCGTTCTTGTCCAAAACCAGTTGTAGCAATGGTGGCAGGTTATGCAATTGGTGGCGGTCACGTACTTCATATGCTTTGTGATTTAACGATTGCTGCTGAAAATGCCATTTTCGGGCAAACTGGGCCAAAAGTCGGGTCATTCGATGGTGGTTGGGGTGCAAGTTATATGGCTCGTTTAGTGGGTCAGAAAAAAGCGCGTGAAATTTGGTTCTTATGCCGTCAATATAATGCACAAGAAGCATTAGATATGGGCTTAGTCAATACGGTTGTGCCTTATGCTGATCTTGAAAAAGAAACCGTGCGTTGGTGTCGTGAAATGTTACGCAATAGTCCAATCGCAATTCGTTGTTTGAAAGCGGCATTAAATGCGGATTGTGATGGCCAAGCTGGTCTTCAAGAATTAGCAGGTAACGCAACTATGTTGTTCTACATGACTGAAGAAGGTCAAGAAGGTCGCAATGCGTTTAACGAAAAACGCGCCCCAGACTTCAGTAAATTCCGTCGTAATCCTTAATTTATCGTTCTAAAGTGCGGTTAAAAATCTTCGTGAATTTTGACCGTACTTTTGTATTGGGAGCAAGCATGGCTGAAAAATCATTTAATCTTTACCGTTATTCCATCCCTGTTGATAGCCAACTTATTCTGCGTGATCGCTTTTTAAAACGCCGTGAAGGCTTAATCGTAAGAGTGCGTTGCAGCCGAGACGGTTGGGGAGAAATCGCCCCGCTACCCAGTTTTAGCGAAGAAACCCTAGACCAAACTCAAGAACAAGCAATGGAATGGCTAACGACATGGTGCAATGCAAGCTGTGATGCGCCTCGCGTACCATTAGATGGCACCTATCCCTCCGTTGCTTTTGGTATCAGTTGCGCAATGGATGAAATGAAAGGTTATTTACAAGCTGAAGGCAATTATCATACAGCACCACTTTGTTATGGCGATCCAGATGAACTGTACGCCAAACTTGCGAGCATAGAAGGCGAAAAAGTAGCAAAGATGAAAGTGGGCATATACGAAGCGAATCGGGATGGATTGATTGCCGATATGTTTTTAGAAGCCATTCCCGATTTACAATTACGGCTTGATGCAAATCGCCATTGGTCGTTAGAAAAAGCGTTACAATTTGCCGCTAAAGTCAAACCGCAACATAGAAAACGTATTCAATTTTTAGAAGAACCTTGTAAAACACAAGAACTCAGCCGTGAATTCGCTGCTCAAACCGACATTGCAATTGCATGGGATGAATCCGTGCGAGAGCCTAATTTTTGCTTGGAAAAAGAACCGCATTTATCGGCTGTCGTAATCAAACCCACTTTAATTGGTTCAATTCAACGTTGTGCAGAACTTATTAAGCAAGCCCATTTGTTAGGTCTAAAAGCGGTTATTAGTTCAAGTATCGAAAGCAGTTTAGGGCTTTCTCAACTTGCGCGAATTGCACAACAATACACCCCGAATGTGACTCCAGGCTTAGACACGTTAGATTTGATGGAATATCAAGTACTACGCGCTTGGCCTGCTTCTAATTTACCTATTGTGGATTTAGAATCTGAATTTATCACTAAAATTATCTGATTCGACCACCAAAAATCGAAAAACCAGTATAATGCCCCACACAAAAAGGATTAAAAATGTCGCAAACACACAGAATTTTGCTGTTAAATGGCCCGAACTTAAATATGTTAGGGGCTCGCGAGCCAAAACATTATGGCAGTATTTCTCTTGCATCCATTGAAGAGAAAATACAAACATTAGCCACTCAGCACAATGTAAAAGTGGAATGTTTTCAAACCAATAGTGAAGAAAAATTAATTAATAAGATCCACGAAAGTGTTCATCAAATCGATTTTATTTTAATCAATCCTGCGGCTTATACCCATACCAGTGTAGCATTGCGCGATGCACTTTTAGCCGTTTCAATTCCTTTTGTGGAGATTCATTTATCCAACGTGCATAAACGTGAACCATTTCGTCATCATTCTTATTTTAGCGATGTGGCTGAAGGTGTTATTTGCGGTTTGGGTGCAAAAGGTTACGAGTTTGCCTTTTTATTTGCTATGGATTACCTTGCTAAAAAATAAGAAAATCGAGCATTTTTGGCGAAATTCATAGAATTTTATCGCAAATTTGCAAAATTTGAGGTAATCTCTGCAACACAAAAACAAGTTTATTCATAACCGCACTTTTTTCGTTTAAAAGTGCGGTTAAAATTTCAATCTTTTTAGGAAGAACGTATGGACATTCGTAAAATCAAAAAATTAATCGAATTAGTAGAAGAATCTGGCATTACTGAATTAGAAGTGCAAGAAGAGGAAGGCACAGTACGTATTAGCCGTGCCACACCAGTCGTTGCTCCAGCAGCCGTTCAATATACTGCTGCACCAGTAGTAGCACCGACTCCTGCCGCTGCACCAGCTCAAGCACCAGCAGCTGCGACACCAGCACCAGACGCATCGGATGAATTATTCGGTCATCTTGTACGTTCTCCAATGGTGGGAACGTTCTATCGCAGTCCAAGCCCCGAAGCAAAAGCATTTGTTGAAGTGGGTCAATCTGTAAAAGTTGGCGATGCGCTTTGTATCGTTGAAGCAATGAAAATGATGAACCGCATTGAAGCGGACAAAGCTGGCGTCGTAAAAGCAATTCTTATCAACGATGGCGATGCCGTTGAATTTGACGAACCATTAATCGTTATTGAATAATTTCCAATATTTTCGTCGGGCGGACTTTAGTCCGCCTATTTCATATACAAACAATTAGAGCGAATTTATCGTAGGCGATATAAATTGAAATCTGTTCACGCCACATTTGAGTAGGGAGAACAATATTTCAAAAACCTACATAAAAATTCACGTCTATCTGACTAAACGGACTCTTTTATGTTAGAAAAAGTTGTGATTGCTAACCGCGGTGAAATTGCACTACGCATTTTACGTACTTGTAAAGAATTAGGCATTAAAACAGTGGCGGTTCACTCTACCGCTGATCGTGATTTAAAACATGTTTTACTCGCTGATGAAACCGTTTGTATCGGTCCAGCACCTTCCGCAAAAAGTTATTTAAATATTCCAGCTATCATTGCTGCCGCCGAAGTAACAGGCGCAGATGCAATTCATCCAGGATACGGTTTCTTATCTGAAAACGCTGACTTTGCTGAACAAGTTGAACGTTCAGGTTTCACTTTCATCGGCCCAACAGCAGATGTTATTCGTTTAATGGGCGATAAAGTTTCAGCTATTAAAGCAATGAAAAAAGCAGGGGTGCCTTGTGTACCCGGTTCGGATGGCCCTGTAGGTAACGACATTGGTAAAAATAAAGAAATCGCCAAACGTATTGGCTATCCAATCATCATCAAAGCATCAGGCGGTGGAGGCGGCCGAGGAATGCGTGTTGTTCGTAGCGAAGACGCATTAGAAGAATCTATCGCGATGACCAAAGCAGAAGCGAAAGCCGCATTCAACAATGATATGGTCTATATGGAAAAATACTTAGAAAATCCACGTCACGTGGAAATTCAAGTGTTGGCAGATACTCACGGTAATGCGGTTTATTTGGCTGAACGTGACTGCTCAATGCAACGTCGTCATCAAAAAGTGGTGGAAGAAGCACCAGCTCCAGGTATTACAGAAGAAGTTCGCTGCGATATTGGCTCTCGCTGTGCAAATGCTTGCGTAGAAATCGGCTATCGCGGAGCGGGAACCTTTGAATTCTTATATGAAAATGGCGAATTCTACTTTATTGAAATGAATACCCGTATCCAAGTAGAACACCCAGTAACAGAAATGATCACAGGTGTAGATTTAGTGAAAGAGCAATTGCGTATTGCAGCAGGCTTACCAATTTCCTTTAAACAAGAGGACATCAAAGTTAAAGGACACGCAATGGAATGCCGTATTAACGCAGAAGATCCAAAAACATTTTTACCATCTCCAGGTAAAGTAAATCACTTACATTCTCCGGGGGGGTTGGGCGTTCGTTGGGATTCTCACGTTTATGGCGGCTATACGGTGCCTCCACATTACGATTCTATGATCGCAAAACTTATCACTTATGGCGATACGCGTGAAGTTGCAATCCGTCGTATGCAAAATGCCTTATCTGAAACAATTATTGATGGTATAAAAACCAATATCCCACTTCATGAATTAATTCTTGAAGATGAAAATTTCCAAAAAGGCGGAACAAACATCCACTATTTGGAGAAAAAATTAGGTATGAATGAATAATCAAATTTTAAATGGCTAACAAAGGTTAGCCATTTTTTATATATGCTGACATTTATTTAATAATAAGAATTAAAACTAGCAAAACATTTTGAATTATTCAAAAAAGTTGTAATATGAATAAGTATAAGGGACGTAGGATATATGCGCCCCTTATAGCATTCAAAAAATATACTTTCACTTATAAAAAATTTTAAGGAAGAAATATGACATTAAAACAACGTTATCAACAAGCTGGTAAAGAAGCCAGTTGGGCATTGAGCCTATCTATTTTATATATGATAGGTTGGTGCTTATGTGCTTATTTACCTAAAGAAACTCAAGGCCCTATCGGCTTTCCCCTCTGGTTTGAACTCTCCTGTATTTACTTGCCTATTTTATTCATTGTGATTGGTTATTGGATTATCAAAATTATTTTTCAGGATATTTCTCTTGAAATTAACGATCAGGAGAGTCAGAAATGAATCTAGGTATTATTCTTCCCCTAATTATTTATCTCACTTTTGTTTTTGGTGCGGCAATTTTTGCCTATGTAAAACGTACAAAAGGCGATTTTTTAACAGAATATTATGTGGGAAATCGTTCGATGACAGGGTTTGTACTCGCAATGACCACAGCCTCTACTTATGCCAGTGCAAGTTCTTTTGTGGGCGGGCCAGGGGCTGCTTATAAATATGGATTAGGCTGGGTCTTACTTGCGATGATTCAAGTTCCAGCAGTGTGGCTCGCATTAGGTGCATTAGGTAAAAAATTCGCACTCTTATCAAGAGAAACCAATGCTTTAACCATTAATGATCTTTTCTTTTATCGCTATAAAAACAAATATTTAGTTTGGCTATCAAGCCTTGCTCTTCTTCTCGCATTTTTTGCTGCGATGACAGTGCAATTTATTGGTGGAGCGCGTTTATTAGAAACAACCATCGGCATTTCTTATACTCAAGCATTACTTTTATTTGCTTTAACGGTGGGAATCTATACTTTTATCGGGGGCTTCCGTGCTGTCGTACTGACGGATACCATTCAAGGCACCGTTATGATTTTTGGGACTATAATCCTCCTTGTTGGCACTATTTATGCCCTCGGTGGTGTAGAAAGTGCGGTCAATAAATTGACTGAAATTGATCCTGACTTAGTCACGCCTTACGGGCCAAATGGAATGTTAGATTTTCAATTTATGGCTTCTTTCTGGATACTTGTCTGTTTCGGGGTGGTTGGTCTTCCACATACCGCAGTTCGATGTATGGCATTTAAAGACAGTAAAGCCTTACATCGCGGCATGCTGATTGGAACCATTGTACTTTCTATAATTATGTTAGGTATGCATTTAGCTGGTGCGCTTGGCAGAGCGGTTATTCCAAATTTAACAGTATCGGATCAAGTAATTCCAACTTTAATGTTAAAAGTATTGCCGCCTATTGTTGCAGGGATTTTCTTAGCTGCGCCGATGTCTGCAATTATGTCTACAATTGATGCACAACTTATTCAATCTTCTTCTATTTTTGTCAAAGATTTATACCTTTCTGCGAAGCCAGAAGCCGCAAAAAATGAGAAAAAAGTGAGTTATTTTTCATCAATTATTACGCTAATTTTGACCGCACTTTTAATCTTTGCCGCACTTAATCCACCAGATATGATTATTTGGTTAAACTTATTTGCCTTTGGTGGACTAGAAGCCGCATTTTTATGGGTAATTGTACTGGGTATTTATTGGGATAAAGCAAATGCTTATGGTGCGTTAAGCTCAATGATTATCGGCTTGGGGAGTTATATCTTACTCACTCAACTTGGCGTCAAATTATTTAACTTCCATCAAATCGTGCCATCATTAGTATTTGGATTGATTGCATTTTTAGTGGGTAATAAATTGGGCGAACGTCGAATCGAAAAAACTCAATTAAAAGCTACCGCACTTTAAGTATTAATTAACAAAATAGCCCTTTCCCCTGCTTGTGTAGGGGAATATGCCCTAAGGGCGAAAGGTGGCTTTGCTTACCTCAATCTTCAGCGGCTCCCGTAAATGCAGGGAGCTAAGATAATAAACGAGAAAAAGAAATGATTTACCAAATACTCGCCCTGCTTATTTGGAGCAGTTCATTAATTGTCGGTAAGCTCACTTATTCGATGATGGATCCTGTGCTTGTTGTGCAAGTGCGGTTAATTATTGCAATGATTTTGGTAATGCCACTTTTTTTACGTCGCTGGAAAAAAATTGATAAACCAATGCGTAAACAGCTTTGGTGGTTGGCATTCTTTAACTATACCGCGGTCTTTTTATTACAATTTATTGGTCTGAAATATACATCTGCGTCTAGTGCCGTTACGATGATTGGACTAGAACCGCTACTTGTTATATTTGTTGGGCATTTCTTTTTTAAAGACAAAGCAAAATGGTTTCACTGGCTATTCGGTGCAATGGCATTTATTGGCGTTGCAATTTTAATCAATGGTGGAAAAAATAATGAAGGCATTGATAATGTTAGTTTATTAGGTTGCTTATTAGTGCTAAGTGCAGGGATTATTTTCGCGACTGTGTTACGTTGGACGCGGCGAGTTGTTGCCAAAGTTTCAACGCAAGTTTACACAGCCATTAGTATTGTTCTTGGTGCTATAACAACATTACCTTTTACCTTATTACTGACAGAAAACTGGCAAATATCATTAAATTCCACAGGTATTGTAGGTTTATTATATCTTGCTCTTGGCTGTAGCTGGCTTGCTTATTGGTTATGGCATAAAGGACTTAATACCGTTGATGCTAATATCTCTGGTATTTTACTTGCACTTGAACCATTATTCGGAATCTTATTTGCCGTATCATTACTTGGCGAAACGCTGTCATTTTCAGCCGTACTTGGCATAACAATTATTATGTTAGCCACACTTGGCTCGACTTTACTGCCGAAACTTTTAAAAAAATCGGTATAATACGCCCCATTTTATGAAATAAAGGAAAAAACAAATGGCTTGGATTCAAATTCGCCTGAATAGTACCAATGAAAAAGCAGAACACATAAGTGATTTTTTAGAAGAAATCGGCTCCGTTTCTGTGACTTTTATGGATAGTCAAGATACCCCGATTTTTGAGCCTTTACCGGGCGAAACGCGTTTGTGGGGCAATACGGATGTAATTGCGCTATTTGATGCAGAAACAGATATGGCAGAAATCGTCCGCTTATTAAAAGAAGCAAAACACTTAGATAGCAATACGGCATATAAAATTGAACAAATAGAAGATAAAGACTGGGAGCGCGAATGGATGGATAACTTCCACCCAATGCAATTTGGTAAGCGTTTATGGATTTACCCAAGTTGGCGTGATGTGCCTGATGAAAATGCCGTTAATGTGATGCTTGACCCAGGTTTAGCATTTGGGACAGGCACGCATCCTACAACCGCGTTATGTTTAGAATGGCTAGATGGCCTTGATTTAAAAGATAAAACCGTCATTGATTTTGGTTGTGGTTCAGGCATTTTAGCTATTGCAGCATTAAAACTTGGTGCGAAAAGTGCGGTGGGAATTGACATCGATCCACAAGCCATTCTAGCCAGTCGCAATAATGCCGAGCAAAATGGCGTTGCAGATCGCCTACAGCTGTTCTTATCTGATGAAAAACCCTCTGATTTAAAAGCTGATGTTGTGGTGGCAAATATTCTTGCAGGCCCACTCCAAGAACTTTATCCAATCATTAGCCAACTTGTTAAACCGAATGGCGATCTTGGTTTATCAGGCATTTTAGAAACTCAAGCTCAATCGGTATGCGATGCCTATACGCAAACATTTGCGTTAGAGTCAGTCGCAGTCAGAGAAGAATGGTGCCGAATTACGAGTAAGCTAAAAACGCTTTAATTTCTTTTTGTCAATCAAAAAAAGTGTATTTTTTAAACAAATTTCACTTTGCAAAGCAAGGCAAAATGCGTATTATAGCGAGCCTTGTCGGTTGTCGAGCAGTTCGATATAAATTAGGTTTAGGCTTGCTAGGAAGGTAACGTAAAATGCGAATCGGTTCATACCAATTAAAAAATCGTGTTTTACTTGCACCAATGGCAGGTGTTACTGACCAGCCTTTCCGCCGTCTTTGTGCATATTATGGTGCAGGGCTTACCTTTTCAGAAATGATGTCTACAAATCCGCAAGTTTGGCATACTGAAAAATCCAAATTGCGTTTGGCGTACAGCGATGATTTAGGTCTCAATGCCGTGCAAATTGCAGGTAGTGATCCACTCGAGATGGCACAAGCTGCGGCTATTAACGTGGAATATGGCGCGCAAATTATAGACATTAATATGGGTTGCCCCGCAAAGAAGGTAAATCGCAAACTTGCAGGCTCTGCATTATTGCAATATCCCGATTTGGTGGAAAAAATCTTGCGCGAAGTGGTGGCTGCAGTGAATGTGCCGGTGACCTTAAAAATTCGTACAGGCTGGGATAAATCTAATCGAAACTGCGTTCAAATCGGCAAAGTTGCAGAACAATGCGGCATACAAGCATTAACGGTACACGGTCGTACAAGAGCTTGTCTTTTTGAAGGGGAAGCTGAGTACGATAACATTAAAGCCGTTAAACAAGTGATTGCTATACCAGTTATAGCTAATGGCGATATTGATTCTGCTCGGAAAGCAAAATTCGTTCTTGATTATACTGGAGCGGATGCCATTATGATTGGTCGTGCTGCGTTAGGTAACCCTTGGTTATTTCAAGCGGTAGAAAACCTAATTGAGCATAACTCAATAAGCCAAATGCCAAGTTTAAAGGAAAAGTGCGGTCAAATTTTGCGTCATATTCAAGAATTACATCAATTCTATGGCGAACAAAAAGGCTATCGCATTGCACGTAAACACGTGGCTTGGTATTTACAGGGAATTCAACCTGATTCCGTTTTTAAACAGACTTTTAATGCAATTAGTGATCCTAAAGAGCAACTGATTGTGTTGGAAGATTTTTTCAATTTAATTTTGGATAAAGAAAAATGTTAGAACAACAACGTAATCCTGCTGATGCCTTAACGGTATCAGTATTAAATGCGCAATCACAAGTGACCAGCAAACCATTACGTGATTCAGTCAAACAAGCATTGCGTAATTATTTAGCGCAATTAGATAGTCAAGATGTGAATGATCTTTACGAGCTAGTATTAGCGGAAGTTGAACACCCTATGTTAGATATGATTATGCAATATACTCGTGGTAATCAAACTCGTGCAGCAAATATGCTTGGTATCAACCGTGGTACATTACGTAAAAAATTAAAAAAATACGGTATGGGATAAGTTAATGTTCTTTTAACAAAAAGATTGAATATTTTTCATTCGAGTTTAAAAATTAACCCCAAGTAATTTGGGGCTAATTTATTATTACAATTTAAGATCTTCGATGTGCGTTTTTCATAATGCGATCTTTTGTTACTTTCCATTCACGTTCTTTAATATCATCACGTTTATCCTGTTGTTTTTTACCTTTGGCTAAACCAATTTTGACTTTTGCCCACGCATTTTTCCAGTAAAGAGAAAGTGCAACTATGGTAAAACCGTCTCGGTTTGCTTTGCCAAATAGGGATGCTAATTCGCGTTTATTTAACAATAGCTTACGGGTGCGAGTTGGATCACAAACAATATGCGTTGATGCGACATTTAATGGCTGAATGCTTGCACCGAATAAAAAGGCTTCGCCATTTTTTAAAATAACATAACTATCACTAATATTTGCCTTGCCTGCACGCATTGATTTAACTTCCCAGCCTTGTAATTCAAGACCTGCTTCAATTTCATCTTCAATAAAATAATCGTGTCTTGCTCGTTTATTCAGTGCTATAGTATTTGAATTAGGTTTTACTTTTTTCTTTGTCATAATGTTATCCCTTATTTTTCCGAGGCATTTTATCGAATATCTATTTTGATAGCAAAAAAGATCATCTAGCTAGAACTGTAGTCGTATTTATTTTTAATTTTTAAAATAAATTATTTGTAAAAAATAAGAGAAAAATTGACGCCACTTTGGCGAGAAAAAACAGGCACATTATGCGCCTGTTTAAGTAAGATAAAAAGATGAATTAAGTTTTAGCGATTTATATAGTGAATAAAGGATTATGTCAAACGTTTTGCCACTTTAAGCCAATCAGCCTTAAATACACGCTGCATATTATTAATAGCATCAATAATATCGTGATAAACAAGCTGTTCATTTTGGATACCTACGCAATAGCCACCTTTGCCTTGTAGCAATAAATCTACTGCGTATGCGCCCATACGTGAGGCAAGGATGCGGTCAAAAGCACAAGGAGAACCACCACGTTGAATATGCCCTAAAACAGTTGCGCGAGTTTCGTGGCCTACGCGAGCTTCAATTTCTTTTGCAAGAGAATGAACATCGGTTAAAAGTTCAGTGATGGCAACAATAGCATGGCGTTTACCACGAATAATACTACGTTCAATTTGTTGAATTAATTCTTCGCGATTAAATTCAATTTCTGATGCGACGATATATTCACAACCGCCAGCGATACCTGCAGAAATCGTTAAGTCACTACAATGGCGACCCATAATTTCAACAATAGAAATACGTTGGTGTGAGCTTGATGTATCGCGTAAACGGTCGATTGCATCCACTGCAGTTTGTAATGCCGTTTGATGGCCAATGGTGTAGTCAGTGCCTGCAACATCATTATCAATAGTACCTGGTAAGCCAACACAAGGAAAACCGTGTTCTTCGGTCAATAATTTAGCCCCCATATAAGAGCCGTCACCGCCGATAACCACAAGTGCATCAATGCCGTGAGAACGTAAAATTTCTGCACATTTCGCACGAACATTTGGATCCTTAAATTCGGGAAAACGTGCAGAACCTAAAAAAGTACCGCCACGATTAATTACGTCAGATACGCTATAGCGGTTTAGTTGTTTGATTTTATTGTTGTATAAGCCTTGGTAGCCATCATAGATACCAAACACTTCTAAGCCTTCTGCAAGTGCAGAACGTACTACGCCTCGAATTGCGGCATTCATACCTGGCGCATCGCCACCACTTGTTAAAACTGCAATTTTTTTAATCATAATTTACCTACTTTTAACCATAATTGAAAATGAGCATAAGATTACATCATTCAAAGAATCTACTCTAGCAAAATTTGACGAGATTTTGATCTACATTATTTTTCACAAAACAGTTGCCATTTCAAATTTTGTAAATATTTCTTTTCTATATCTACAATGTATTTTTGTAAATATTGTTGTACTTTATCGACGGATAAATGTCTAGAACGCATTGGTTGCTGTATTTTCTGCGTATATTGAAATTGCACAAAGCCACATTGGGACAATTGTCGTCCTTTCATCACATTGACTTGCCAAGATGGATTTTCTTTCGTTGGCGAATAGATAACATATCCATTTAATTCATTTGGATTGGTCGAATTTTTTGGAATAGCATCGAAATGGAAATCTTTTACGCCTGTATTGCGATAAATGCGTTCTCTTAATGCAATACGTTCTTTAATAGAACGTTCGGATTGATTGCGATCAAAGAGAATTTCAATTTCAGATTGCCAATTTTCCAGCGTATCTGGTTTAGCAATATACACATAGCGTGCAATGGTTTCGAAATCTTGGCTGCCAGTAAGTACATAATGTTTTCCATTATATTCTAACTGCGTAGGCACATTTAATTGCGTCAGCTTAGTTGCACAGCCTGAAAGTATAAGTGCGGTCAAAATAACAAAAATTTTATTCATTAATATCTCGCTTAAAGACAAATTCAGTTTCAGTGGAGGATGCTGAATCAAACCAATAACCACCTAAATCAAATTCTTTTAACTGTTCAATTTCAGTTAAATGATGTTGAATAATATAGCGACACATTAAGCCTCGTGCTTTTTTAGCATAAAAGCTAATTACTTTGTATTTGCCATTTTTATTATCTAAGAAAACGGGCTTAATAATTTTTGCGTTAAGTTGGCTTTCTTTGACCGATTTATAATATTCATCAGAGGCTAGATTGACTAATACATTATCGCCTTGTGCATCAATAGCTTGTTGAACTGCTTGTGTGATCACATTTCCCCAAAAGGCATACAGATCTTTTCCTTTCGGATTGGCTAATTTTGTGCCCATTTCTAATCGGTAAGGTTGCATTAAATCAAGCGGTTTTAAAAGTCCATAAAGCCCAGACAGCATACGTAAATGAGATTGCGCAAAAATGACATCCTCTTCCGAAAGGGAATCAGCATCTAAACCAGTATAAACATCGCCTTTAAATGCAAAGAGTGCAGGGCGGGAATTGTCTTCATTGTGAATTTTTGTCCATTCAGCAAAACGCGCAACATTAAGCCCTGCTAATTTATCGCTGATAGACATTAATGATGAAAGATCTTGTGGAGAAAGTTTACGACAAACCTTAATAAGTTGTTCGCTGTAATCGGTAAAGTGCGGTTGAGAAACAGGAAAATTTTTTACCGCACTTTCAAAATCAAGGGTTTTGGCAGGGGAGATAATCGCTAACATAATCGTCCTTTTATGAAAAAAAAGAATGGGCGTATCTTAGCATAAAAATTTACACTAAACGCGTTTATATAAGCCATTTTCACTTATGATAAGATCTTGTAGCTCAAGATCGAGCAATTGAACAAGTAAAACATCGACACTTAAATTAAATTCTTCAGCTAAATTATCAATGCTCACAGGAGTATAGCCAATACGTGAGTAAAGTTTCGGGTGACTTGGTGCTTCTACTAATCGGCGAGGATCGGGTGGTGGCGTGTAATTAGGCACGGCGATCTGGTCAAAATCGATTTCAGTTTGGCTATGGATAGAATGTTGGTAGAGCGTTTCCAAAATGTCCTTTGCATTTTCTACCAACATTGCGCCTTGTTTAATCAGGCGATGACAACCTTGGCTTGATTCATTTTGAATATTGCCTGGCACAGCAAAAACCTCTCGGTTTTGTTCCAACGCATACCGTGCAGTAATAAGTGATCCGCTTTTTTCGGTGGCTTCAACAACAAGCGTGCCGACTGAAAGCCCACTAATAATCCGATTTCGACGTGGAAAATTAGCAGCAATGGGGGCTTGGTTTGGTAAGAACTCAGAGACTAATGCGCCATTATTTTCGATGATTTGTGCTGATAATCTTTGATGTTTAGAGGGATAGATTTGTTCTAATCCACTGCCTAAAACCGCAATAGTTTGTCCTTGAATATTGACGACAGCCTGATGACAATGACCATCAATTCCTAATGCTAAACCACTTGTTATGGTAAAACCCGCTAATGAAAGTTCTGTTGCAAAATGTTTTGCCCAATATTCTCCATAAGTCGTGCAATAACGGCTCCCAACCATTGCCATTTGGCGTTGTGAAAGTGCGGTTAAATTTCCTTTTACAAATAATAGTGGCGGAAAACTTGCGGTCTGTTTCAATAAAAAGGGATAAAAAGGGGAAAAATAATTTACTAAATGATTTCCCTCTTTTTGTGACCACACAAGTGCTGGCTCAATAAATTTTGTTTCAGGCTTGAACCAACGGCGAATTTGAATGGCTCCCCATCCCATTTGTCGGAAAGCAACGTCATCATAATTAAGTAATTCATTTAAGGTAATATTGGACAAAATTTTATCAATGCCAACGCCACCAAGTTTAGGTACTTGCATTAAACGGAGTAATGTGTAGGTAATGTCATTCATATTTTTTCCTTTTTATTTGAAAGCCTAGTATGGGAAAAACAAGGGAAAGAAACGATTAATTTAAAAGCATTTTGCGATGCAGATCGCAAAAATTCTTTTTAATGAATAAAAAATTGCAAAATTTTTCTTATTTTGAAAATATAAAAAATCCAATAAGAAAAATTTGTTGATGATGATTGTATTGGTTAAATATGCTAATTTTATTAAGTTTATTAGTTAAATGTATATTTCATAAAGTGTGAGTAGGTTTATTTTGAATATAAAATGCCAAAAAATAGTTTGACAGCCAGTTTTTTATTCGTAATATGGAAAACGTTTTACACAGAAGGATTTTTATTTATGTCTCGTATTGTTTCTTTATCTCTCAACCTGCTGCTCTCACATTCGGTGTGCGGCTAAGTTGTGGATGAAAAACAATCAGATGTAAATACCCAATTTTAAACCCGCACTTTATAAGTTGCGGGTTTTTTGTCTAAAAAATACAGGAAAAACGCACCGCACTTTTGGAGTGATTTAAGAAGGACTTTTAGTAAGGAAATTGTTATGACAGATCGCGTTATTATTTTTGATACGACTTTGCGTGATGGGGAACAGGCGTTAAAAGCAAGTTTGACGGTAAAAGAAAAATTACAGATCGCTTTAGCACTTGAACGCTTAGGTGTGGATGTAATGGAAGTGGGGTTCCCCGTTTCTTCTCAAGGGGATTTTGAATCGGTACAAACCATTGCACGCCATATCAAAAACGCTCGTGTTGCCGCGTTATCTCGAGCCGTAGATAAAGACATTGATGCCGCATACCAAGCATTGAAAGTTGCTGAAGCATTCCGTATTCATACTTTTATTGCAAGCTCGGCATTACACGTTGAAGCGAAATTAAAACGTTCTTTTGATGATGTGGTAGGAATGGCAGTTGCAGCAGTGAAACGCTCACGTAATTATACGGATGATGTTGAGTTCTCTTGCGAAGATGCGGGGCGTACGGGCATTGACAATATCTGTCGTATTGTTGAAGCCGCAATCAATGCCGGTGCAACTACGGTTAATATTCCAGATACCGTTGGTTTTTGCTTACCAAATGAATACGGCAATATTATTGCTCAAGTGCGTAATCGCGTGCCGAATATCGACAAAGCTGTGATTTCTGTGCATTGTCATAATGACTTAGGTATGGCAACCGCTAATTCTTTAACGGCTGTACAAAATGGTGCGCGTCAAATTGAATGTACCATTAATGGAATTGGCGAACGTGCGGGCAATACTTCCCTTGAAGAAGTGGTTATGGCAATGAAAGTGCGTCAGGATTTTATGGGCGTGGATACTCGTATTAATACCCAAGAAATTCATCGCGTAAGTCAAATGGTTAGCCAGCTTTGCAATATGCCAATTCAACCGAATAAAGCCATCGTAGGCTCAAATGCTTTTGCCCATTCTTCTGGTATTCATCAAGATGGTATGTTGAAAAACAAAAATACTTACGAAATTATGTCTCCAGAAACCATTGGTTTGAAAAAAGAAAAATTGAATTTAACTGCACGTTCTGGTCGAGCTGCTGTGAAAGGTCATATGACGGATATGGGGTATAACGAACAAGATTATGATTTAGATAAATTGTATGACGCGTTCTTAAAATTAGCGGATAAAAAAGGTCAAGTGTTCGATTATGACTTGGAAGCCTTGGCGTTTATCGATATGCAACAAGGGGATGAAGATCGTTTGGTATTAGATAAACTTTCTGCGCATTCAACGAAAGAATATCCAGCCACAGCCTTTGTTCAATTGAAATTAGATGGCGAAAAATTAAGTACGTCTTCAATTGGCGGTAATGGCCCAGTCGATGCGGTTTATAACGCCATCTTAAATTTAACAGGCTTAGAAATCAAAATGTCTCACTATAACTTAACTGCCAAAGGCGAGGGTGCAGAAGCATTAGGGCAAGTGGATATTGTGGTGGAACACAAAGGGCGTAAATTCCACGGTGTTGGTTTAGCAACAGACATTGTTGAATCTTCCGCACTTGCTTTAGTTCATGCAATTAATGCGATTTATCGCGCACATAAAGTGGCAGACATTAAAAGCCACAAACATCACTAACCCAATCCCCCTCTTTAGCAAAGAGGGGTTAGGGGAGATTTGGCAGAAGTAACATCAACCTCAGTGGTAAATTTTATATCGTTAAAATCTCCTCCAGACCCTCTTCACAAAAGATGAGAGAAAATTAACCGCACTTTAGTGTGACTGAAATAGGAAAAATAATATGCAATCATATAATGTAGCAGTATTAGCAGGCGATGGTATTGGCCCCGAAGTAATGGCGGAAGCGATTAAGGTATTAAACAAAGCCCAAGAAAAATTTGGTTTTAAACTTAACTTCAACGAGTTTTTTGTGGGTGGTGCTGCCATTGATCATTGTGGTTGTCCATTACCAGCTGAAACCTTGAAAGGCTGTGATGAAGCGGATGCGATTTTATTTGGTTCTGTAGGCGGCCCTAAATGGACAAATTTACCGCCAGATCAACAGCCAGAACGTGGTGCATTATTGCCTTTGCGTAAACACTTTAAATTATTCTGTAATCTTCGCCCTGCAACCCTTTATAAAGGCTTGGAAAAATTCTGTCCATTACGTGCAGATATTGCCGAAAAAGGCTTTAATATGGTAGTAGTGCGTGAATTAACGGGCGGAATTTATTTTGGTCAGCCTAAAGGCCGTGAAGGCGAAGGCGTACAAACCAAAGCATTTGATACCGAAGTGTATTACAAATATGAAATCGAACGCATTGCACGTGCGGCTTTTGATGCAGCAATGAAACGCAATAAAAAAGTCACTTCTGTGGATAAAGCGAACGTATTACAGTCTTCCATTTTATGGCGTGAAACTGTGACAGAAATGGCAAAAGAATATCCAGAAGTGACTTTAGAGCATATCTATATCGACAACGCCACAATGCAATTAATCAAAGCACCAGAATCTTTTGATGTTTTACTTTGTTCTAACATTTTCGGTGATATTATTTCTGATGAAGCGGCGATGATTACTGGTTCTATGGGAATGTTGCCATCTGCTAGCTTAAATGAAGAGGGTTTTGGTTTATACGAGCCTGCTGGTGGTTCTGCCCCTGATATTGCAGGTAAAGGCATTGCTAACCCAATCGCACAAATTCTTTCTGCCGCGATGATGTTGCGTTACAGCTTCAACTTAAACGAAGCAGCAGATGCCATTGAAAATGCGGTTCAAAAAGTCTTGGCAAATGGACATCGTACCGCCGATTTAGCCGATGATTCCACACCAGTTTCTACTGCAGAAATGGGTACATTGATTGCACAAGCAATTTAAGACTAATTAAAGTGCGGTTGAAAAACGCGTCGAATTTTAACCGCACTTCCCTTAACGAAGAGAGAAAAATATTATGGCAAAAACACTTTACGAAAAATTATTTGATTCACACATTGTGTATGAAGCAGAGGGCGAAACGCCAATTTTGTATATTAACCGTCATTTGATTCACGAAGTAACCAGCCCGCAGGCCTTTGATGGGTTACGTGTCGCAAATCGCCAAGTACGTCAAGTAAACAAAACTTTCGGCACAATGGATCACAGCATTTCTACTCAAGTACGAGATGTCAATAAACTTGAAGGTCAAGCCAAAATTCAAGTGTTAGAACTGGATAAAAATACCAAAGCAACAGGTATTAAATTATTTGATATAACAACCAAAGAGCAAGGCATTGTACACGTTATGGGGCCTGAACAAGGCTTAACCTTACCGGGTATGACAATTGTTTGTGGCGATTCACACACCGCAACGCACGGAGCCTTTGGTGCTTTGGCATTTGGTATCGGTACCTCAGAAGTAGAACACGTATTAGCCACCCAAACTTTAAAACAGACTCGAGCAAAAAGTATGAAAATTGAAGTGCGTGGTAAAGTCGCATCAGGTATTACGGCAAAAGATATTATTCTTGCCATTATCGGTAAAACCACGATGGCAGGCGGAACAGGACACGTTGTGGAATTTTGTGGCGAAGCGATCCGAGACCTTTCTATGGAGGGTCGTATGACCGTTTGTAATATGGCAATTGAAATGGGTGCAAAAGCAGGCTTGATTGCACCAGATGAAACCACATTTGCATATTTGAAAGATCGTCCACAAGCGCCGAAAGGCAAAGATTGGGATGATGCCGTTGCTTATTGGAAAACCTTAAAATCTGACGATGATGCACAATTTGACACAGTGGTAACGCTAGAAGCAAAAGACATCGCACCACAAGTCACTTGGGGCACCAACCCAGGGCAGGTAATTTCTGTGAATGAAACCATACCAAATCCGCAAGAAATGGCAGATCCTGTACAACGTGCTTCGGCAGAAAAAGCCTTACATTATATTGGTTTGGAAGCTGGCACTAATTTAAAAGAGGTTAAAGTTGATCAAGTGTTTATTGGATCTTGCACCAACTCACGTATTGAAGATTTACGCGCAGCGGCGGCAGTGATGAAAGGTCGTAAAAAAGCGGATAACGTAAAACGTATTTTAGTAGTACCAGGTTCTGGCTTAGTGAAAGAACAAGCGGAAAAAGAGGGCTTGGATAAAATCTTTATTGCCGCAGGTGCGGAATGGCGTAATCCAGGTTGTTCAATGTGTTTAGGAATGAATGATGACCGTTTAGGCGAATGGGAACGCTGTGCTTCTACGTCAAACCGTAACTTTGAGGGGCGTCAAGGTCGTAATGGACGTACCCATTTAGTAAGCCCTGCAATGGCAGCGGCGGCAGGAATGTTCGGTAAATTTGTTGATATTCGTGAAGTGGCATTAAATTAAGGCTCAATAAGAGGAAAAAGAAAATGGCAGGATTTAAACAACTTTCAGGCTTAGTCGTTCCATTGGATGCGGCAAATGTAGATACCGATGCAATTATTCCAAAACAATTTTTACAAGCCATCACTCGCGTAGGTTTCGGCAAACATTTGTTCCACGAATGGCGTTATTTAGATGTGGACGGCACTAAACCAAATCCAGAATTTGTCTTAAATTATCCGCAATATCAAGGTGCGACGATTTTGTTGGCACGTAAAAACCTTGGCTGTGGTTCTTCTCGTGAACATGCCCCTTGGGCATTAGCCGATTACGGTTTCAAAGTAATGATCGCCCCAAGTTTTGCAGATATTTTCTACAACAACAGCTTAAATAATCATATGTTACCGATTCGTTTAAGCGAAGAAGAAGTGGAAGAAATCTTCCAATGGGTGTGGGCAAATGAAGCTAAACAAATCCACGTAGATTTAGAAGCGATGACGGTCACTGTAGGAGATAAAGTTTATACTTTTGAACTTGATGAATTCCGCCGTCATTGTTTGTTAAACGGATTGGACAATATCGGCTTAACCCTTCAACACGAAGACAAAATCTCAGCATACGAAAAAAATATTCCAGCGTTTTTACGTTAAAAATAAAAAAAGGTGCTGATTTTCACCGCACTTAATCACTGAATTTAATTCCAAAAATAAAGCCCTGTAATACACAGGGCTTTGTCGTTTATAACGCTAATTCAAACAGGCTTATTAAAAACTAAAACTTAGTTTCACTTCCGCTGTTTTTTGTTTTTCCGCTTGTTTTGCTTTTGTTAATCCACCGATTAGACTTAATTTCACATTATGATATTTCAATTTAAGTCCTGCGTTATATTGCTGTTGGTTTTCCACATTGTAAGCAAAATCATATCCATTTACATTAATTTTGCCGCTTCCTTGATTTGCATCATATCGAGCAGACAAAATTGGCGTAATGGAAAACTCGCCTAAGTGATAAGTATAACTTAAATCAACTTGAGCAAAGGCTGTTTTGACAGATATTGGATTTACTTTAATGCGATCTTGAGCTAATGCAAAATCAGCGTTTGATAAGTAGCTATAACGCACACCTACTATTGGCGTAATACCAAAATTGCCAAGATTAAATGCTTTGCCTGCAGTTAAACCAATTTGTGCAGTATGGCGAGCAAATTTCGCATTATGATTAGTTTGTAAGTTGCTTTGGAAATTACCATAGCCTAAATCCACCGCTAAATACCAATGATTATCCACATAATATTTAGAATAGAGATTTGCTTGTGCTAAGGTATTTTTACTGCTTGCCTTATCAAAACTGTTACTATTGCGAACATAAGTAAACACGCCACCTAACTGAACATTGCTTGAGATTGTTTGATCCCAACCAAGTTGAGTTTGCGTACTTTTAGAACTAAAACGACGATACTGATCTGAGGAATAATTTTCGTTCATTGAAGTATTAGATACCCAAAGGTTATATTGCCCCTCGTTATTCATTTCTAACTGGCTAATATGTTGAGAAACGGCTTTCCCTACATTTAATGCAACAAATTGTGCTTTTGCCATTGCATCAGAAAGTACAGAATTCGTATTTGTACTTGTGATATCGCGTTGTTCATTCTGAGGTAATTTTTCGCCTTTACGTTCAGCCTCTTCAGCTTTACGACGTTCATCCTCTTTAGCTTTACGTGCTGCCTCTTCAACTTTACGTATAGCCTCTTCAACTTTACGAGCTTCTTCTTTACGAGTTTCTTCGGATTTACGTTCAGCCTCTTCAGCTTTACGACGTTCATCCTCTTTAGCTTTACGTGCTGCCTCTTCAACTTTACGAGCTTCTTCTTTACGAGCTTCTTCGGCTTTACGTTCAGCCTCTTCAGCTTTACGACGTTCATCCTCTTTAGCTTTACGTGCTGCCTCTTCAACTTTACGTATAGCCTCTTCAACTTTACGAGCTTCTTCTTTACGAGCTTCTTCGGCTTTACGTTCAGCTTCTTCAGCTTTACGACGTTCATCCTCTTTAGCTTTACGTGCTGCCTCTTCAACTTTACGAGCTTCTTCTTTACGAGCTTCTTCGGCTTTACGTTCAGCCTCTTCAGCTTTACGACGTTCATCCTCTTTAGCTTTACGTGCTGCCTCTTCAACTTTACGTATAGCCTCTTCAACTTTACGAGCTTCTTCTTTACGAGCTTCTTCGGCTTTACGTTCAGCTTCTTCAGCTTTACGACGTTCATCCTCTTTAGCTTTACGTGCTGCCTCTTCAACTTTACGAGCTTCTTCTTTACGAGCTTCTTCGGCTTTACGTTCAGCCTCTTCAGCTTTACGACGTTCGGCTTCCACTTTACGAGTTTCTTCGGCTTTACGTGCTGCCTCTTCAGCTTTACGACGTTCGGCTTCCACTTTACGAGCTTCTTCGGCTTTACGTTCAGCCTCTTTAGCTTTACGTGTTGCTTCAGCTTTAGCTGTTTCCTCAAATTTAGGATTATAAAGTCGCCATACTCCATCTTTTTCATGAAGTGTATAACTATAAGCACCCAAATCTACTTTTTCTTTATCCAACTTGAGTGTTAAATTATCACGTTCAGCTGTGCGAGCATTAAATAATTCCAACGCATCGTATTTTGGCTCGCCTGTTTTATTTTCTACTTGCAATGTAAAGTTACCTTTGGCGGATTGGGTGACGACAACTTTATCGCCCTGATTTTTAGAAAGATCAGTTAAATAATGGAAAGAACCGTTACCTGATAAGCTATTCACAGTCAGCTTATTATATGTAGTTACTTTATTAGCATCGTTTTGTGCATTTAAATGAATATGCCCATTTGCTAGATTTAATTGATGAACATCACTATTTCCTGTTAAATACCACTGGCTGTTTTCTTTTAAATTAACTTGGCTATTTTCCGTGCTGTTAATTGTGCCAAATAAGTTAGCTTTGCCTAAGGTAAAGTTTGCACTTTCGGTTAAATTTACATTACCGTGTAGATTAGTAGGTTTAAAACTATTAAGGGCTTTTTCCGATAAAGTGCCATTATGGCAAGTCACATAGCCCGTATAGTCAGAACGTACACAAACGGTATCGCCTGCTTTATAGCCAATATGCACTTGTGCTGTGCTAGATGCCGTGATATTTGACGTAATGCTTTCAACATTGCGACCTGAATAAAGGGTTGCGTTATTGGTTACATTAATATTTGCTGCTTTAAAATTGCGGTTAATCCAGTCGTCTTCTACCACCACTTCATTATTTTCAGTAAAGTGTTGATCTTTTTCTGTTGAAGAAATATTTGCAATATCTCTTGCGTGTGGTGTTGGTCTGCCAGAAAGGAATAATGTGCCTTTTTCAACCTTTAAATAGCCATTAAGGTTTGTTCCGCCTGTTAATAAAAAGCGATTTTGATCACTTTTGCCTTTAAAAGTAACATTTAGATTACCATTATCTTTACCGTCTTCCTCGCCAAAATAACCATTAAAGCCATTCATACGCTCGTTGTTGATATGGTTCATTACATTTCTTTTGGCGTCAGCTTCATTATCTCCCATGTATAACCAATTTTTGTTGCTTTTTCCCTTATCCATAGGAAACTCTGAGCGAGTACTTGATCCTATATTTAAAGAATAATAAGCTCTATTGTCATTATTATAATATAACTGCCATCCTTGCTCTATTCGTCTATATGAAAGAGGATTATCTTCATCTCTAAATGGTATGTTATATATTCGTGTTATTTGATTTGGGCTTGTAACTAAACTATTACCTGTAATTATTATATTAGAGGTATTACTAGTATTGTGATTAACCACTCTTGCACCATCATCAATATTACGGATATGTTCAAAAGTGAGATTATTGCCATTGGTATCTAAACGACCACCTCTAAAACCAAAGTAAATCGAATCAGCTTTAACCTGTTTATCATCGGTAAGCACAACGGTTGAACGCCCACTCACAATTCCTACTTGTGCAAATGCTTGTACTTTATTATTAGCATCAGCTTGTTGTTTTAAGATAACAGTACCGTCACCTACTTTAAGTAATCCTTGATTTTCGCCCTTTCCTTCAACAATTAATGTCCCTTTGCCAATTTTTGCTAAACGGTCAGATTTCGGATTATGTAGTTTCCAGACAACTTCTTTTCCTGCAGCAACAGAAATACCTGCTCCATTCCAAACGATATTGTCGGAAGATCCCTCGACTGTATAATTACCTTCAAAGAACAATCCGCCAGCTCCTTGATTAATGCTATCCTTTAAAGTAAGAGAACCATTTCCCTGAAATGTGACACTTTTTCCATAATTGGCTTTTTCTTGATTAGTGTGTTTGCTGTTATCAAACAAATTAACTTTCAATAATTCAGAACCATTAGAAATCATGCTTGTATTGCTATTGCTTGTCCAATTATATTGTGTGTTGCCTTTCAATAAACCAGCACTATCTTTATTGAGAACATCTTTAGTAAATTGAGATTTATAAATATTCCATTCTTGCCAAGATTTTTTGTAAAACCCACTCCAATAATCATAAGACCCAAGAAAGAGCCACTTACTCTTTGCTTTATCATAAACAAATAGTGGAGAGCCGCTATCTCCTGCAACCGCATAGTTAGTAAGAGGGTCTTGAGTTAGTAGTTTTTTGGGATCTATATGTTCTTCATTAGAATTACCAAAACCAATAAGTCCATCATTAGTATGGTTTACTTTATAAGGCGTGCCTGCAATACCATAGGTGTAGGCATAACCAACTAATTTGAGATACTGTCTATGAATATTTCCTTCAGTACCGTCTGTCTTTTTCCAAGTCTCTTTATAATAACTATCTTTATCATAAACAAGCTGAATACCGCTTCCTAATCTTGCAAAGGCAGGGTACTTGTTAGGGTCGTTATATTCCCCTTTATTGCTATTGGCAAGAGAGGGTTCTGCTGGTGCAACTTCGGTAACAAATTTATCAAGGCGTGGTAAATAGTAGTCTTCACGACGTTTTTGAATTTTATCTTCTTCAGTTGTAACTTCATTTGTTAATTTAGTAGGATGATTATGTTGCTCAACAATAGTATATTCATTTTCTACGGAAGAAATATCTCGATGTTTCAAAGAGTTACCATTGCTTATTCCACCATTCAAATTCCCAAAATGAAGTTTATCAACTTTAGAAACGTGTTTTACTCCCACAACATATTGAGGTTTTAAAAGTGTGGCAACTCGTAGATCTACATCTACTGAACTAAAATCAGGCATAGGAATATCTTTAGGCAATGCTGTCCCTAAACGTTGGTTATTTTTATCTCTCACTTCCACATTTGTTGCACCAACAGAAAACTTCCCTTTATTCTCTGCAAAATCACGAAATATTTGATAATCTACATCATCTCTTACTAACGCGCCTTCTGTATAAGGGGTTAATGCGTAGGCGACAGTAAGTGCAATAAAATTGAGTTTGAATTTTTTATTTAGCATAGAAGCTGTCCTTATTAATTAAGTTTAAAAAGTAGATTTGATATACAGCTACAAGTTGATTCAAATCTTGGCTGTGTGCGTTGATAGTTTGCAAGTTGTCTTCATTTTTATAATAGGCAGGCTTTATATCATAAACCGCTCAAAACTTGAATTACATTTGCGAGGTAATGATAATAATTTTTGATATTTTTTTAAAATTGGCGTATTTTTTTACCGCACTCTTGGCTAATTTAAGGCATTAATGATACCATTATGGACAGAAAACATTTTTTTGTTTTCCACTTGCATTTCTTTTAGTTGTCTTTGAGTGATGGCGGTAACAAATACTTGTGAGCCACTTTGTTGTAATCGTTCTGCCAACAAGGCTCGCTTATATTGATCTAATTCCGAGGCAAAATCATCGATTAAAAAAATACAATGGCGTTGCTTTTCTTTCATTAAATGCTCGCCCTGCGCCAGCCTTAATGCACACATTAAAAGTTTAAGCTGTCCACGAGAAAGCACATCTTCAACAGGCAATCCTTGTGCTTTGAAACGAAAATCCGCTTTTTGAGGGCCTGAAAAGGTGTAATTTAAGGCACGATCTCGTTCAAAATTTTGTTGAAGAATTTCATAATAATCCGCATTTTTTTCCCACCCTTGATGAAAGCTGACATTAATGTCTAATTCAGGCAAAAAAAGTTGGCAAGTTTGTTCAATTTCAGGGCGTAGTGCTTCTGCATATTCGGCACGCCATTGACTTACTTGGTGGGCAAGTTTGGCAAGTTCAACGTCCCAAATTTTTATGGCAGAGTAAGGCTGATTTTGTGCAAGGGCGGCATTTCGTTGTTTAAGTAATCGGTTGAGATTGCTCCAAGCGGAATAGAAACTTGTTTGGTGGTGGAATAATCCCCAATCTAAAAACGCTCGGCGATAACTTGGCCCGCCGTTGAGTAAGGTTAAGCCCTCTGGCGTGATTAATTGCATTGGCAGAAGATGGGCAAGATCGGAAATTTTATTGCCATCTTCGCCGTTAATTTTTACTAAGGTGTTGCCTTGACGCAGTTTTTGTAAGCCGACAGACCATTGATGTTGGCTTTCTTGGATTTGTCCAAATAGGGTAAAGTGCGGTTGGTCGTAAGAAATGATGCGATTTGTGACCGCACTTTTAAATGAACGTCCGTGACCAAGATAAAAAATAGCTTCTAATAAGCTGGTTTTTCCGCTGCCGTTGTTGCCGATTAAAAAGTTAAAGCAGGGATCAAAATCAAGATCCATTGCTGTTAAGTTACGAAACTTTTCGACCAGTAAACGAGAAATCGCCATATTATAAACGCATTGGCATAATGACATATTCGCTGCTGCTGTCTTCACAGTTTTCAATTAAGCAGCTGGAGAACGCATCAGTTAAGCGCATTCGCACTTGATTACATTTAAGTGCATTCAGCACATCAAGAATATAGGTGACATTAAAGCCCACTTCTAATTCTTCGCCATTGTAATTGACATCGACAATTTCTTCTGCTTCTTCGTGTTCTGTGTTTGAGGCAGTAATTTTAAGCTGGTTTTCCTTTAAGCTTAAACGTACACTGCGTGCGCGTTCATTAGATAAAATGGACGCACGAACAAAAGCCTGTTTCAGCATTTCCCAACTGCCTTCGATAGTTTTTGTGGCATTACGAGGCAATACTCGGCGATAGTCAGGAAAGCGACCATCAATTAATTTTGATGTAAATACCGTGTTTTTTAAATGGACACGTAAATTGTTGGTGCCAATTTGTAAACGTGCTAGTTCATCGTTTGTTTCTAATAAACGAACCAGTTCTAACACGCCTTTACGGGGTAAAATTACAGAATGATTTTGTAATTCTTGTTCAAGTGAGATAGTACACACCGCAAGTCTATGACCATCTGTTGCCACCGTTCGCAATAAATTGCCCTCTGTTTCAAATTTCATACCATTTAAGAAATAACGTGCATCTTGGTTTGCCATAGAAAATTGAGTGGATTCAATTAAACGGCGTAAGGTATTTTGCGGTAGTTCAAAATCCACTTCAGACTGCCAATCTGTGAGGTTTGGATATTCTTCAGCAGGTTGGGTTGTCAGCGTAAAACGGCTACGCCCAGACTGCACTAATGCACGATCTTGTTCAAAAGTCACCGTGATTTCTGAATCATCAGATAAAGTGCGGCAAATATCTAAGAATTTTTTTGCTGGAATGGTAAAAGTGCCATTTTCAGAAGACGATGAAAGCTGAGTTTGACTCGATAATTCGACTTCTAAATCTGTACCAGTGATAGTCAGGCGATTGTCTTCAATTTGCAACAATACGTTGTTTAATACAGGAATATTTGGACGATTACTCAATACGCCACATACTTGTTGCAACGGTTTTAATAAATTTTCTCTTGAAATGCTAAATTGCATTGCGGTTCTCCTTTTATGCGGACAAAGTGCGGATTAAATTCGCCCAATCTTCTTGAATGCTATTGTCTTGCTCGCGGAATTTTGGCACTTCTCGGCAAGCGTTTAATACGGTAGTGTGATCACGGTCAAAGGCACGACCGATTTCAGGCAAACTGCGGTTTGTTAATTCTTTTGCTAATGCCATTGCAATTTGGCGAGGGCGAGTGACTGAGCGTGCGCGACTTTTTGATTTTAAATCTGAAACCTTAATTCGATAATATTCAGCTACCACTTTTTGAATATTTTCAATGGTAACCAAGCGTTCTTGTAGAGCCAAAATATCTTTTAAGGTATCACGCACGAAATCAATATCAATGTCGCCACCTTTGAAGTCTTGCATTGCTTTTACGCGATTTAACGCACCCTCAAGTTCACGCACGTTGGTACGCAAGCGTTGAGCAATGAAGAAAGCAACTTCTTCTGGCAAATTCATATTATGTTCTTCCGCCTTTTTCAATAAAATCGCTACACGAGTTTCAAGATCGGGTGGCTCAATGGCTGTTGTTAAGCCCCAACCAAAACGTGATTTTAAACGTTCTTCAATTTTTTCAATTTCTTTAGGATAACGATCTGAAGTTAAGATAATTTGGCGACCCGTTTCAAATAAGTTATTGAAAATATGGAAGAATTCTTCTTGGGTTTTTTCTTTTTCAGCGAAAAATTGAATATCATCCACTAAAAGCGCATCGAGAGAACGATAGAATTTTTTAAATTGATCCATTTTATTATCACGCACTGCTTTTACCATATGTTGCATAAAGTTGTTGGCGTGAATATAAAGCACACGTGCATTCGGTTTATTGGCTAAAATGCCATTGCCAATGGCGTGTAATAAGTGAGTTTTCCCTAAACCAGTGCCGCCATATAAAAAGAAAGGATTGGCTGATGGTTCGCCCGGTGCTTGAGCAAGTTTTTGACCGACTGCGCGTGCCAGTTGGTTCGATTTACCTTCAACAAAGTTATCAAATAAATGTTTAGTATTGAGATGGGATTCAAATTTTATTGGCGTACTAGATTCTGTTTGAAAATCTACCGCACTTTCTGATCTAAGTGTTGTATTTGGTGTACTTTCCACTATCTTGGGTGCAGGTTTAACCCCTTCTTTTAAAGAAATACGCAGTTCAGGATTTTGTGCAAGTGTTTGACAAATTTGCTGGATTTGTGCGAGATAATGGGTTTCCACCCAGCCTTTCACAAACATATTAGAAGCATATAAAACAATGTGGTTATTTGATACTACATCAGCCTGTAAAGGTCGAAGCCAAGTGCTAAGATCACTCGCTGAAACTTGATCTTGAAGTTGTAACAGGCAACTTTGCCAAAGATTTGAGAGAGTCACAAAAGGATCCTTGTTATTTTTGTAATAGAGAAAAGTGCGGTAAAAATTGGCGGAGATTTTACAATAAATGCGTGAAAAGATCTTCTAAAAAATCTAGTGTTGAGTTTTCATTTCATAAGATTATAGAACTGAAAAGAAATGCACCAGCTTGGGTATAAATATAGCATATTTAGCCCATCTAGCGCATTTTAATTTAGAATTTCATTTCTAATGTTAAAGTGTAATTTCGCCCAGGGGCAGCATAGCGAGTATAATTACCAACATTTTGATGTTGATTAACCGCTCCTTGTGCTGTTTGACGCACCGCTTCCCAAGTGACATAGCGATAGTTTAATAAATTATATACTCCTAATCGGAACAAAATACTTTTATTCACCATGTAATAACCTGATATATCCAAAATATGCCATGCTCGAGTAAGTTTTCTTGTTGATTTGACATCTCTTGAATTGCTACCTAATGCCCGTTGTCCTACTAACTCATTTTGTGATTTAGCTTTTGATTGAGTAAACATTGTATTGATTCCCCAAATATTACTTGGGTGATCATAGCCTAAACCAATGATATAGCGGTTGGGCTGAATGGCATCAAATAAATAACTGCTTACGGAGGCTAAACCAGCATTGATTTTTTGATCTTTAACTTTTACTCGGTTATAAGCAAATGTTGCATACCAACCGTAGGGAATACGTTTCCATAAACCATTAAAATCTAATTGTGCAGTTATATTTATACCAACTAATTTTGCATTTTGTGCATTATGATATCCATAATTGCCCTTTCCAACTCCATTTTTATTAAGTTCTTCTGCAAAGGCGATAAGATTTCGATAAGCATTACTAAAATGACTGATCTCAATATTACCAAAGTCCCCTTTTAGAGCGATACCGAACTCTTGGTTACGAGATGTTTCAGGTTTAAATTTACCTACATAAACATCGGCATTATTACCACCATACCGCCATCCATACATCTCAGCAAAACTAGGATTTCTAAACCCAGTAGAAAGGCGATAAGAAAGATCAAGCCATTCGGTTGGTTTTATGACAATACCAGTATTCCAAGAGAAATTTTTAAATTTACCAACACTAATAGTTGATTCATTAGCTTTTGTACGAGATACGTCATACCGAATACCTAAACCTAAATCAACGTATTTCCCTAATGCCATATTATTGCGTGCTGCGAAATAATAATTTTTCCCTTTAATTGAACGCACTTTACAGTCTCTATAATTAGAGGAATTACCTTGATAATCACAAGAATCTTGTCCTACAAAATATACATTTGGTTTCGGGTATAAGTAAGGTTGTGAGGGGAAACCATTTCTTCTTGTTTCACCAGCTTGCTCTGAAATACTATTTGCCGTAGCAATAACACGTCGAGTTAAATAATCTTTATGCTGAAGCGTTGAAGTAAAGTCATCAAAACCAAGATTGAAAGCAATTTGGTGAGTAAACCAATCCAGTTGAATCTTTTTCTCTAAATCCAATTGCAGCATGTTATGTTTTTCTTTATAAACATGTCTATCAGAATGATAGTATGAATAAGGTTTATCAAGTGTTGGACGACAATTTTTACTTGGATTAGGATAAAGGCCGCAATGTGTATGTTGCATATAACTGTCAAGAATAATGTTTTGTTGATTAGCACTTAATACAGCTTTATCTATAATGCCCCCCTTATTCTTATTTTCGTAAATATATTCAATACCTACACGCTGTTTTCTATGGCGTTCATCAAAATAAAGCCCACTTGCATATTTAACGCCTCGACCATCTCCAATATGTTGATATGCTCCATAATCATGTATTGGATAAAAAGATCGACTGCTTAAATCACGCTCTTCTGTTGGTCTTAAATAAGCGGGAAATGTCATATCACGGATATCAAATTTTTGTTGTGTTAATTCAAAAATACCACCGATATAGTGTTGTTCAGAAAAATGATAACCTCCTCTTAAAAACCAAGACTGGCTTCCATATTTCATTGGATTAGGTTTGATACGGTTAGCCCCTGTATAATCTGAAACACTTACAGTTTCTCTTTGGGAGGATAAAGTCGCAGGTGGTTTGGCTAAGGTTTTGCAACGGTCATAACCATTTGGACACTCATTTTCCATCACAAAGTATCCTGAGGATTCATCTGTTTTAGCGATTAACCGCTCATAACTTTGTACGCCTTTTAATGCGTCTGGATGGATTTGGGTTTCCTCCGAATTTCGTTGAGTGTAAATGGCGACCCCTTCAAATCCCCCTTGTTTTCCAGCTACAGCTAAAGAATGGGTAAAGCCTTTATTTTTGCTTGAATAAGCATTTTTAGTTTGAATTCCCCATGATTTGTCTCCCTCTAAGATATCGGCTGCTGATTTGCTTTGAAATGTTACAGAACCAGCTAGTGCCCCATTACCATACTCAGAAGAACTGCCCCCTTTGCTTATTTCGACGGCTTTTACATTTTCATATTCAATTTCATTAATTGCACCAGTGCCAGAATATCCTGAACGAGCAACTAAAGGGCTTTGGACTACATAAGATTGCGTTTGAGGCAAACCATCTACTAATAAAGCAACTCTATTTCTGTCCATACCACGAATAGAATATCCAGAACTTGCTCCGCGACCTTGTTCTACAACTGAAATACCCGGATCATAGCGTGTTAGATCACGAATATTTAATATCTGTTCTCGGCTGATACTTTCACTAGTTTTTATAATTTTGCCAAGTCCAGTTACTTCGTTATCTTTACGATCTCTTATTTTTTCTGCAGTGACCGAGATAGTTTCTAATTCTGAATCTTCTGTACTTTGAGTGCCCACTTCAAATGATATAGCTTCTTTTGTATCTTTTATACTTTGAGTTTCTGCTTTTACATAGCATGAAATTAAAAGACAAGAAATAATACTTAGGCGAAAATAGGATTGTTTAGTCATTTTCAGTATTCCATTATTTGGTTGTTTCTACTTGTTGTTTAGCTCCAAACACAACGGCAGCACGAGCGTTTTCTGAATTAGCAGATAAGATGTCTGCTGAATTTGCAATATTTTTAGTTGTAGTGTCTTTTCCGTTATAGGTGAAATACCCTCCTAATTCAGAAGCATGAGGACCATAAAATGCCCCATTTACGTCAGTTGTAATATTAATTTTGGCATTTTGAGTTTGACTATTTTTACCATCTATTACTAAATCTTTTGCGGTTGCTGTACCAGTGAAGGCATTACCACTATTTTTAAAGGTAGCATCAATGTTAAAAACGGTATTTTGCGTGTCTGCACGTTTTAACTCACCTTTTAAGGTTTTATTGTCAAAATTAACATCAAAATCAGAAACACCACTTTTATCTCTCTGTTTATCTCCTGTAGTAGAGTAAGAGGTCGTGCCATCGGTAATATAACCAAACCAGCTACCATGATATTTTGCACTTCCTTTGTTAGGTATTTCGATATTAGTAGTACGATGACCTAACAAAAATTGGTGATACCGATCAGTTTTATTTGTATTATCTTTGGTAGATTTATCCTCATAATACATACCAAATTTTACATAGTTTAGATTATTGCAACATGCTTCTACTTTATAGGTTTTATTTCCCACATTATGGTGCTTACTACTAATAAAATCACCACTATTTTCAGGTAAAAGTGGAATAGGATAATTGTCAATTAAAAGGTAATCCGCTTCACCAAAACTTGGTATATCTTTCGTAATAAAGTTAGTTTCATCGGTTGTTTTAGTAGAGAAAGTTGTTAGTTTGCCATCAATTAAGGTTTCTTTGGATAGTGTTTGATTTTCTGGCGTTTCTTTAGCACTAAATACCCCAAAAACTCGTTTATCGTCAGCTAAAAACTTCCCTCCTAATTCTTCACCGTCAGACCCATAAAAACCACCTTCCAATACACCTTCACTAGTAAAAGGATGTTCCTCCGATGTGGATTCTATAGGAATAACATTACCCCTGAATCGGTTACTATACACTTCAGCTTTTAGATCGTAGAGTTTATGTTTTCTATTTTGTAATTCATTAGTATTTGTTTTACGTAAATGGTAATAAAGTTCACCTGTGAGCTTTTTCGTACCAAAATTCACAGTAAATTCACTAGTTAATCCCGTCTCACCATTATTTGGATTATTTTCTAAATCAATGTCTGCTGGAATTGCACTACGTCTGGAATAAGCTTGTCGGCTATTACTTAACAAAGAATAACTTTTGCCATTTTCAGTTGCGGTGATGAAGTTCCAAGTTCCTTTGTATTTAGCAACACCGTTTACTGGCAAGTTTGTTGCAGTTTGATTACCATAATAAAATGCATAACCATAATAGCCAGAATAAGCTTTTTTTTCTTTTGCTTTGGAAAAGTCTTTCCAATTATCAATATAGTACAAACCAGAATAAACGTATTTTTGTAAATTGGAGCCTTGTAATGCTGTATTAGGTTCATCAATAGACCCAATTGGATTTGTATGGTATTTATTTTCTTTTTCAACATCATCTTTAATCGTAGAAAGCGAGGTTAAAAATGATATATAGTTATTTTCATTTAATAGACTAGGTTCTTTATCACCAATAAAATTTTGAGCCACCAATTTCATCCCTCCCCCTAAAGAAGGAATGGACAACTGTTCCAAATTAGATTTTGTTCTTTGATTCGAGGTATCGTCTTGATAATGTGGTTTAGAACTGGGAATATTAGATACATTATCGACATCAAAAGAACCACCACCTCCTGCGCTACAAGCACTTAATAAAAGGGAAAGTCCACCAGAGATAAGAGGTACGGATTTCATAGAATTACATCCTTATATTTAAATAATAATTATTCGCATTATCGTTCTTTTTTTGTAATAATGTCAACTAAGAGTTTCTGAATAATATGGATAAAATATGAAAAATGGCGTAAAACAACTTTCTCTCTTATCATTAATAGGCTTATCATTAACGAATGTAGCTTGGGCAGAAGTTGCACGTCCTAAAAATGATATATTGACAAATACAATTCAAAGTGCGGAATTAAAAACTTCCTCTTTTTCCTCTATGACTAAGAAAGAAATACCAAATAGGCATATTATTTCTCTTTCCAAAAGCCAATTAGCGCACCATCCAAGACTTGTTTTGCGTGGGTTAATTCTTGCTTTATATCAAAATAATACTCAGGCAGTTCAACTGTTATTACCACTATATAAACAATTTCCTCAACAAGATAATTTCTTACTAACTTGGGCAAAGGCTATTGAAGCTCGTGAACAAGGTGATTTAACACAATCTATTGCTTATTATCGTGAATTATTCGCTCGAGACGCATCTTTACTACCTTTACGTTATCAATTAGCTCAAGCTCTATTTTTTAACTATGAAAATGAATCTGCCAAAATTCACTTTGAAAAATTACGTACAGAGGTAGATGATGAAAAATTTTTAGGTGTTATTGATCAGTATCTTTTAACACTAAATCAGCGGAATCAATGGATATGGCAAGTAGGATTAAATTTTTTAAATGACGATAATTTGAATAACGCTCCAAAAAGCGGCACAAAAATTGGTAATTGGACCGCTTGGGAAAAAGAAAGTGGGAAGGGGGTAGGGTATTCTTTATCAGTAGAAAAAAAATGGCCGTGGGCACATCATTTTTTTAGTAAAACTATGTTTAATGGAAATGGAAAATATTATTGGGATAATAAAAAATACAATGAGGCTACTGTGCGTATAGGTGGTGGATTAGGCTATAAAACTGCCTCAGTTGAAGTCTCGTTGATTCCTTTTAAAGAAAAACGCTGGTATGCAGGCGGTAGCTCTGGAACGAATACAATGAAGCAATATGCGGATAAATTAGGTATTCGTTTAGAAATGGTAGATTGGCTAAGTAAAACTTGGCAAATTTCTACCGCACTCGAGTATGGAGAATCTCGTTATAAAATCCGAAAACATTTAGATGGTAATTATTATTTCGTTTCATCAACATTATTTTATTTACCTAAAAGCACCCAATTTTGGTTTGTTGGCATGGATTTTCATAGAGAAAATACACAAGCATTAGATAATGCCTATCAACAAAAGACATTGAGACTTGGTTGGGGACAGGATTGGTCTCATGGTATTTCATCTCGTTTTACTTTTAGTTATGCTAATCGAGCGTACAGAGAGAAAGATTTTATTGGTATACAGCAAAAAAATCGTGAATACACAACCACAATTACTTTATGGCATCGAAATATACATTTTATGGGGCTAACACCCAAATTATCGTGGGATTATCAAAAATCCACCAGTAACCATGCTTTTTATCGTTATGATAAAAATAGAATTTATCTCGAAATTGGAAAAACATTTTAAGGCTGAAAAGCTGTAACCTAACCTTTGAGGTATCTCTAACTTTAGCAAAGTGCATATATTTTTTAATATTCGTTTGAAGTTTTTTTAAAAATTTCCGTTTCTTATTTGACGAACGCGTATTTTATGACTAGAATTGTGCCCTATTTTATTCACTCTTAATTGTATTTAGGTAAATTAAAATGAAACGTACATTTCAACCTTCTGTATTAAAACGTAGTCGTACTCACGGTTTCCGTGCTCGTATGGCAACTAAAAATGGCCGTCAAGTTTTAGCGCGTCGCCGTGCTAAAGGCCGTAAAAGTTTATCTGCATAATCACAATTCTTAGTGGTTAAGCTAAACTTTTCAAGGGAGTTACGTTTATTAACTCCCATTCAATTCAAAAATGTTTTCGAACAGCCATTCAGAGCTAGTACTCCCGAAATTACAATCCTTGCTAGAAAAAATAATCTTGAACATCCGCGTTTAGGTTTGACCGTTGCTAAAAAACATTTAAAACGCGCCCACGAGCGTAATCGAATTAAACGCTTAGTACGAGAAAGTTTTCGTTTATCACAGCATCGTTTGCCTGCTTATGATTTTGTTTTTGTAGCTAAAAATGGTATTGGAAAACTCGACAATAGCACATTTTCACAAATACTCGAAAAATTATGGCAGAGACACATTCGTTTGGCACAAAAATCTTAATTAAGATTATCCGTCTTTATCAAATAATGATTAGTCCGTTTATTGGGGCTCGTTGTCGGTTTGTGCCTACTTGTTCTTGCTATGGTATTGAAGCATTAAAAACACACGGATTATTAAAAGGTGGTTGGCTTACGCTGAAACGTGTATTAAAATGCCATCCTTTAAACGCAGGTGGATTCGATCCTGTTCCACCAAAAACCAATAATAATGATGAGAAAAAATAATGGACTCAAGACGTAGCCTATTAGTGCTTGCACTGATTTTTATTTCTTTCCTTGTTTATCAGCAATGGCAGTTGGATAAAAATCCACCTGTGCAAACTGAACAAACAACTTCAATAACTGCCACTTCTGACGTTCCGGCAAGTTCCCCTTCTAATTCACAAGCCATAGCTGATTCTCAAACTCGTGGTCGTATTATTACTCTTGAAAACGATGTATTCCGTTTGAAAATTGATACATTGGGTGGCGATGTAATTAGCTCTGAATTATTAAAATATGATGCAGAATTGGATTCAAAAACACCGTTTGAATTATTAAAAGATACTAAAGAGCATATTTATATTGCGCAAAGTGGTTTAATTGGTAAAAACGGTATTGATACTCGTTCTGGTCGTGCGCAATATCAAATTGAAGGCGATAATTTTAAATTAGCAGAGGGGCAAGAATCTCTTTCTGTGCAGCTTCTTTTTGAAAAAGATGGAGTAACTTATCAAAAAATCTTCGTATTAAAACGTGGTAGCTATGATTTAGGCGTAGATTACAAGATTGATAACCAAAGTGGTCAAGCTATTGAAGTTGAGCCTTATGGTCAATTGAAACATTCTATTGTTGAAAGCTCTGGTAATGTTGCAATGCCTACTTATACTGGCGGTGCATATTCTTCTTCAGAAACTAACTATAAAAAATATAGTTTTAGTGATATGCAAGATAATAATCTTTCTATTGATACTAAAGCTGGTTGGGTTGCGGTGTTACAACATTATTTTGTTTCTGCGTGGATCCCAAATCAAGATGTAAATAATCAACTTTATACAATTACAGATAGTAAAAATAATGTTGCATCAATTGGTTATCGTGGTCCTGTTGTCACTATTCCTAGTGGTAGCCAAGAGACGATTACAAGTTCATTGTGGACTGGTCCTAAACTTCAAAATCAAATGGCAACTGTCGCAAATAATTTAGATTTAACCGTTGATTATGGCTGGGCTTGGTTTATTGCTAAACCGTTATTCTGGTTATTGACCTTTATTCAAGGAATTGTGTCTAACTGGGGTTTAGCGATTATCTGTGTAACAATTGTAGTGAAAGCAATTTTGTATCCACTTACAAAAGCACAATATACTTCAATGGCTAAAATGCGTATGTTGCAACCGAAAATGCAAGAAATGCGTGAACGTTTTGGAGATGATCGCCAACGTATGAGCCAAGAAATGATGAAACTTTATAAAGAGGAAAAAGTAAATCCACTTGGTGGTTGTTTGCCAATTCTTCTTCAAATGCCAATTTTTATCGCATTATACTGGACGTTCTTAGAAGCCGTTGAATTACGTCATGCACCATTCTTTGGTTGGATCCAAGACTTATCGGCACAAGATCCTTATTACATTCTCCCTATTTTAATGGGTATCTCAATGTTCTTGTTGCAAAAAATGTCTCCAACACCAGTAACTGACCCAACACAACAAAAAGTAATGAATTTTATGCCATTAGTTTTTATGTTCTTTTTCTTGTGGTTCCCATCAGGCTTGGTATTATACTGGTTAGTATCTAACTTGATCACTATCGCCCAACAGCAATTAATTTATCGTGGTTTAGAGAAAAAAGGGTTGCATTCTCGTAAAAAATAGTCACGAACAGGCAAAAAGAAAGGCACGGAATGTGCCTTTTCTTTATTTTACTGCCGTGGGTATACCTACCCTAGGTAGTAGTGTACCTACCCTAAGCAATCAACCGTGGGTAAGTATACCCACGGTTAATTATAGTAATAATAGTTCCCCTTTTGGGAACGTTAAGCTCTACCCCAAATAGCACTGGGATAAACCTAGGGTATACCTACCCTAGGTAGTAGTGTACCTACCCTAAGCAATCAACCGCGGGTAAGTATACCCACGGTTAATTATAGTAATAATAGTTCCCCTTTGGGGAACGTCAAGCTTTACCCCAAAGGGGTAGCACTGGGATAAACCTAGGGTATACCTACCCTAGGTAGTAGTGTACCTACCCTAAGCAATCAACCGTGGGTAAGTATACCCACGGTTAATTATAGTAATAATAGTTCCCCTTTGGGGAACATTAAGCTCTACCCCAAAGGGGTAGCACTGGGATAAACCTAGGGTATACTTACCCTAGGTAGTAGTGTACTTACCCTAAGCAATCAACCGTGGGTAAGTATACCCACGGTTAATTATAGTAATAATAGTTCCCCTTTGGGGAACATCAAGCTCTACCCCAAAGGGGTAGCACTGGGATAAACCTAGGGTATACTTACCCTAGGCAATCAACCGTGGGTAAGTATACCCACGGTTAATTATAGTAATAATAGTTCCCCTTTGGGGAACATTAAGCTCTACCCCAAAGGGGTAGCACTGGGATAAACCTAGGGTATACCTACCCTAGTAGTGTACTTACCCTAAGCAATCAACCGCAGGTAAGTATACCCACGGTTAATTATAGTAATAGTGGTTCCCCTTTGGGGAACATTAAGCTCTACCCCAAAGGGTAGCACTAGGATAAACCTAGGGTATACTTACCCTAGGTAGTAGTGTACTTACCCTAAGCAATCAACCGTGGGTAAGTATACCCACGGTTAATTATAGTAATAATAGTTCCCCTTTGGGGAACGTCAAGCTTTACCCCAAAGGGGTAGCACTGGGATAAACCTAGGGTATACCTACCCTAAGTAGTAGTGTACTTACCCTAGGCAATCAACCGTGGGTAAGTATACCCACGGTTAATTATAGTAATAATAGTTCCCCTTTGGGGAACATTAAGCTCTACCCCAAAGGGGTAGCACTGGGATAAACCTAGGGTATACCTACCCTAGTAGTGTACTTACCCTAAGCAATCAACCGCAGGTAAGTATACCCACGGTTAATTATAGTAATAGTGGTTCCCCTTTGGGGAACATTAAGCTCTACCCCAAAGGGGTAGCACTAGGATAAACCTAGGGTATACCTACCCTGGGTAATAGTGTACTCACCCTAGGCAATCAACTGTGGGTAAGTAAATTATGGTTATAATAGTTCCCCTTTGGGAAACCTCAAACTCTACCCCAAAGGGGTAGCACTGGAATGAACCTAGGGTATACTTACCCTAGGTCTACCCCAGACAATAATAGGTTTTATATGAAAGAAACAATCGTTGCTCAAGCTACTGCGCCAGGTCGTGGCGGTATTGGGATTTTAAGGGTCTCTGGGCCTTTAGCAACAGAAGTTGCTCAAGCTATATTAGGTAAATTCCCTAAGCCAAGAATGGCAGATTATCTTCCTTTTAAAGATGCTGATGGCACTATTTTAGATCAAGGGATTGCGCTTTATTTCAAATCGCCAAATTCATTTACTGGTGAAGATGTATTGGAATTGCAAGGTCACGGTGGGCAGGTTGTATTAGATTTATTACTCAAACGTATTTTACAAATTGACGGAATCCGTTTGGCGAGACCAGGCGAGTTTTCTGAACAAGCTTTTTTGAATGATAAATTGGATCTTGCTCAAGCAGAGGCCATTGCAGATTTAATTGATGCAACATCAGAACAAGCGGCACGCTCAGCATTGAAATCCTTACAAGGCGAGTTTTCTAAAAAAGTAAATGAATTGGTTGATTCTGTGATTTATTTACGTACTTATGTAGAAGCAAGCATTGATTTTCCTGATGAAGAAATTGATTTCTTGGCAGATGGAAAAATTGAAGCAAATTTACGCGGTATTATTAATCAGCTAGAAAATGTTCGTTCCGAAGCTAAACAAGGTTCTATTTTACGTGAAGGTATGAAAGTAGTGATTGCTGGTCGCCCGAATGCAGGTAAATCGAGTTTGCTTAATGCACTTGCTGGTCGCGAAGCGGCTATCGTCACGGATATTGCAGGTACAACCCGTGATGTATTGCGTGAGCATATTCATATTGACGGTATGCCATTGCATATTATTGATACCGCAGGTCTTCGAGATGCAACCGATGAAGTAGAGCGAATTGGGATTTCTCGTGCTTGGACAGAGATTGAACAAGCCGATCGTATTATTTTGATGTTAGATAGTAGCGATCCTGAAAGTGCAGATTTAACCAAAGTGCGGTCAGAATTTTTAGCAAAATTACCCTCAACCTTGCCAGTTACTATTGTTAGAAACAAAATTGATTTAAATGGCGAACAAGCAAGTGAAAGCGAACAGGGTGGTTATGAAATTATTAGTCTTTCCGCTCAAACGCATGATGGTGTACAACTTTTACGAGAGCATTTAAAACAAGCAATGGGTTTCCAAACTGGCATGGAAGGAGGCTTTTTAGCTCGTCGTCGTCATTTAGATGCGCTGGATAAAGCCGCAGAGCATTTACAAATCGGTTTGGTTCAACTTACTGAATTTCACGCGGGAGAACTTTTAGCGGAAGAATTACGCTTAGTTCAAAGCTATTTAAGTGAAATTACGGGTCAATTCACATCTGATGATTTACTTGGTAATATTTTTAGTTCTTTCTGCATTGGAAAATAGGAAGCGTAAAGTGCGGTCATTTTTTGGCAAAAATTTAAATCAAAAGCGGCAATATTTGGTGGTGTTTTGTTGATAGGAATTGCTATTAGCTTGCTTTATGAACTAGGTGTTTTCACTTTTTAAGATGCTAATTTTTTACGTTTAGATTATAATCAGGAAAATTTTATATTTATAACAAGGGTTATAGAATGTTAATTGAAAAAATGCACAATTTAACAAACTCAAAGATTTCTAAATTTATCTTAGGTTTGATTACTGTATCGTTTTTAGTTGGTGGAATGTCTGGCTATCTTTTTAGCTCAAATGATACTTATGCGGCAAAAGTGAACGGCGAAGTGATTTCTCAACAAGATTTTTTAAATCGCTATAATCAAGAATTTGAAATACGCGCACAACGTGAGGGAGAGGCGTTTATGGGGCAGTCAGATTCTCCTGAATTTGTTACCGCACTTCGTCAAAACATCGTTAATCTAATGATTGATCAAGAATTACTTCGCCAATATGTTAAAGAATTAAAATTAGGCGTGAGTGATGAAATGATTAAACGTGCAATCGTGACTGATCCTAATTTTCAAGTAAAGGGTAAATTTGATAATTCTGTTTATCAACGAATATTACAACAAAATCATTTAACGTCAGATGGTTACGCTTCAATTTTACGTGCTTCGTTACCTCTTGAACAAATACAAAATGGCGTTGCTAACAGTGAATTTATTGTTCCTGCTCAAGTAAAAAATAGTGCAGAAATTTTCTTTCAAAAGCGTTTAGCTCGTTTAGCAACTTTATCTCTTGCAGATGAAATGGCAAAACAATCAGTATCTGATGATGAAATCAAAACTTATTATGAAGCTAATCAAAAATCTTTTGTTCAGCCAGAGCAGGTTAAAGTTCAGTATATTGATCTTTCTGCAGATAACATAAGTAAAAATCTTCAAGTTACAGATATAGAAATTGCACAATATTATCAAGATAATAAAGCACAATTTATGACTCAGCGTTTAGCACATATTCAATTTGCAAATGAACAAGATGCGAAAGTGGCTTATGAGGAATTACAGAAAGGGGCAAATTTCGCTGATGTTGCTAAAACTAAATCTTTGGATAAAATTTCTGGCGAGAATGGCGGGGATTTAGGCTGGGTAAATGCGAATGAATTACCAAAAGCCTTTGAAGATGCCGCAGCTGCATTGCAGGTAGGGCAATATAGCCAACCAATCAATGTGGACGGCAATTACCATATTGTGTTAGTGCAAGAACGTAAAGCGCAAAGTTTAGAGAATGTGAAAGCTCAAATTGCAGATTTAGTTCGTAAATCTTTGATGGAGAGTCGTTATTTTTCTTTAGAAAAACAAGCGAGTGATAAGGCTTTTGAAGATAGTAAATCACTTAATACTGCAGCACAAGCAGCAGGTGTTAAGGTTCAAGAGAGCGGATATTTTTCTCGTCAAAATGTGCCAGCTGGATTAAATTTCCCTAATGTTATTTACACAATATTTGAATCAGATAGCACGAATATTGGTATGAATTCTGAACCAATTAATGTAGGCGATTATCACACAATTATTGTACGTGTGTTAGATCGCAAAGCAGAGGGCGTAAAAAGTTTAGAAGAGGCTAAAATAGATATTGAAACTTTCTTAAAACGTCAGAAAGCTGAGAATGTACTTAATGAAAAAGCACAACAAGCTGTGAAAAAATTAAGTGAAACCCCTGAATCAAAAGTAGATGGCATTAATTTCTCAAGTGAGCAGACTTTTACGTTAAGTGAAAATAAAGATCCTATTTTAACAAATGGTATATTTTCAATTGCTAAACCAAAATCAAATGAAGCTCTTTATCAAGTGGTGCATAATTCAAATGGCGATGTGGTTGTTGTTGCCTTGAATAAGGTTGAACAAGGCAGTTTAAGTGAAAAAGAATTGTCGCAATTTGGTATGCAATTATTGCGTAGTCATCAATCTGAATTACAAGTTCAGTTAATACAAGGATTACGTGAGAGAGCAAAAATTGAGGTAAATGACTCTTTCATCAATCAAGATGATGAAGTGCAACAATAACAGGTTAAATGATAATTTGAGATAAATTTTGCTCAAAAGTGCGGTAAATTTCACCGCACTTTTTTACTTTTGTGCAAAAGGAAGTTAATGATGTTTGGGAAAAAAATAATTCATTCTAAAACAATATGGTTTTATTTTTTATTGTTTCTCTTTTCCATATTTACCAATATGGGATTAGGCAATGTATTAAGTGAGAATATTCCTGTTTCAGATTACGCAATTTTATTTGTTATCACGGCGATTTCTTTTTATTTTACCCCTTGGGTTGGGCGAATATTAATTACTGTATTATTTCTCAGCGCGCTATTTTATTGCTCTGCTGGTTTTTTCTATGGTATTCCATCTTTGGGGATTATCGCTTCTGTTTATGAAACGAATATTAATGAAACCTTAGAATATTACACAACCATTCCTTTCTGGATATTTTTATTTCAAGTTAGTTATATCATTTTATTTGTTGCTTTAATGAAATTAAGTTTTTATTTTAAACAACAAGCATTTAAATGGCTAAATATGGTTGTTATCAGCCTATTATTAGTTTCTTCTTATAATCAATTTTCTAATTGGAACTACGCCTATAAATTCCGTTTTTATCCAGTTCTTTTTTATTCTGAATTTGATCGAATGAATGATCTATATTTAGAACAACGAGATTTTCTAAATCAATCCGTTAATGCGCCGTCTCAATGGGATATTCAATTTTTTACGCCAAAATATAAAAATTATATTTTAATTATTGGTGAAAGTATGCGAAAAGATTATATGTCGTTATATGGCTTTCCACTGAAAACCACGCCATTTTTAGAGCGTGTGAAAGGCACAGTTTTTGAAAATTATTATTCTGCAGCACCGAATACGCAACCGTCTTTACAACACACCCTATATCGAGCAGAAAAAGGGGAAACGGTTTATACGGATAATATTATTTCTTTAGCCAAAAAAGCGGGCGTGAAAACTTATTGGATTTCTAATCAAGGCAAAATTGGGGAATTTGATACGATGGCCTCTCGTATTGGTCAAAGTGCAGATGAAACGATTTTTATGAAGCCGTTAGGTTATAACTCTAAAAAAGTTTATGACGATGAAATGTTGCCTGTATTAGATAAAACCTTAAAAGAAAATATTACGAATCCAAAATTAATTGTGATTCATTTAATGGGCTCACATCCAGCCTTTTGTGAACGTCTTCCGTACGAAGTTAAAAATTATTTTATTAATCAATCTATGTCCTGTTATTTAGAATCGATTAAATATACGGATCAGTTTTTAGAAAAATTAAATTCGCAGTTAGTATCGCAAAATGAACCCTATTCGGTGATTTACTTTTCTGATCATGGGCTTGCTCATTATGAGGATTCTGAAGGTTTATCATTGCATCCAAATAATCTTTATAAACAAAATTATGAAATTCCTTTCGTTATGTTTTCGAGTGATAGTAAAAAGCTAGAAAAAATAAAAACGCCACAATCGGCATTTAATTTTGTTTATGGTTTTGCTGATTGGATGGGAATTAAGGAAAAACATTTACAAGACGTGGATTTCTTCCATCCTGAAAAACAGGAAATTAAAGTATTTGATTGGAAAAATCTTGTGAATGTTAAAGAGTTGGCTGATGATCCTGCAAAATTACCAAAATACGTTCAGTAAATAAGATCCTGCTTTATCATTTATTAGCTTATGCTAGAATTAGCGGAATTTTTTTAAAAGGGAAATAGTATGTCCAAAAAATCAGGGCTTTCATTTTTATGGTTAAGTGCGGTCGCTTTTGTGGTTGATTTGCTTACAAAATACATTGTGGTACAAAAATTTGATTTGTATGAAAGTGTTAATGTACTACCTGTTTTTAACCTGACTTATGTTCGCAATTATGGCGCAGCATTTAGTTTCTTGGCAGATCATAGTGGCTGGCAACAATATTTCTTTATTTTGTTGGCATTGGCTATTTCAGGCATGTTGGTCTATTTTTTAGCAAAAAATAATGACGAACAAAAAATCCAAAATTCTGCTTATGCACTGATTATTGGTGGGGCGTTAGCGAATATGGTAGATCGAGCTTACAATGGTTTCGTCGTGGATTTCTTTGATTTCTATTGGGATATTTATCATTATCCAGTGTTTAATATTGCTGATATTGCCATTTGTATTGGCGCAGGGTTGTTAGCATTAGATGCGTTTAAGAGCGAAAAGAAAAAAGTACAAGATAAACAAGTAGAAAAGTGCGGTCAAAAATGAAGATAATTTTAGCCAATCCACGAGGATTTTGTGCCGGTGTAGATCGTGCCATTAGTATTGTTGAACTCGCCTTAGAAATTCATGGCGCACCGATTTATGTTCGTCACGAAGTGGTACATAACCGATTTGTTGTGAACGGATTGCGTGAGCGTGGTGCGATCTTTGTGGAAGAATTAAGCGAAGTACCTGATGGTGCGATCGTAATTTTTTCTGCGCACGGCGTATCTCAAGCCGTTCGACAAGAAGCGAAAGACCGTAATCTTAAAGTATTTGATGCAACCTGTCCTTTGGTGACTAAAGTGCATATGCAAGTTGCACGCGCAAGCAGAAAAGGGACAAAAGCGATTTTGATTGGACATAAAGGACACCCTGAAGTTGAAGGCACAATGGGGCAGTATAGTAATGAAGATGGCGGAATTTTCTTGATCGAAAAAGTCGAAGATATTGCACGTTTGCCGATGCAAGAAAATGATGATTTAACCTTTATGACGCAAACTACTTTATCGCTAGATGATACAGCAGAAACTATTGCTGCATTAAAGGAAAAATATCCCGCTATTCAAGGCCCGCATAAAAACGATATTTGTTATGCGACAACCAATCGTCAAGAAGCGGTGCGAGAATTGGCAAAATTATCAGATTTAGTGTTGGTTGTGGGTTCTAAAAATTCATCAAATTCAAATCGTTTAGCTGAATTGGCGTCTCGAATGGGGGTTAAATCACAGCTTCTTGATGATCCTGCCGATATTCAAGATGATTGGTTTAATGATGTAAAAACCATTGGGATTACAGCTGGTGCTTCTGCGCCAGAGGAATTAGTTCAATCGATTATTTCTCGTTTAAAAGAGTTTGGTGCGGATACTATAGAAGAACTGCAAGGTTTAGAAGAAAATATGTTCTTTGAAGTGCCAAAAGAGTTGAGAATAAAAGAAGTTAATTAATATTAAGGGCTTGTCGTAAATGATAAGCCCTTTGTTTTTTTATTCAAATTAAGAATTTTTGCGATCGAGATCGCAAAAGTGCGGTCAGTTTCTTGAGGGTTTTTGCAAGGCAGGAAAAAATAGGTGTGTTGATTGTTGATCAACGATTCATATTATAAGGAAACCTCTATGAAATTAATGAAAACATTATTCACTTCGTTTGTATTGTGTGGGTCACTTGCAGCTGGTTCCACTTTTGCTGAAGACAATGTGGTTGAGCAAACAACTCAAGCTGTTGTGACTACTCAAACGGATTCACAAGTAGCACCAGCTATGATGGGAGATAAATTGAATATTAACACAGCAACTGTGAGTGAAATTCAAAAATCTCTAACAGGAATTGGTGCGAAAAAAGCAGAAGCGATAGTGCAATATCGTGAAAAACACGGTAATTTTACTAATGTAGAACAGCTTTTAGAAGTACAAGGAATTGGCAAAGCAACACTAGAAAAAAATCGTGATCGTATAATCTTGTAATTTTTTAAGCTCCAATGAATGCCCTGTTTTACAGGGCTTTTTTATTTTATACTAAAAATAATTCAACATTCATTTCAGCGATTCTAGCTTGAGCATTTTCGGGTAATCCTTTATCACAGATAATCGTATCCAGTGAACTAAGTGGATATAGTAGAAATGTTGCTACTTTGCCATATTTGGATGAATCAGTAACAAGGATATTTTTTTGACTAAATTGGATAATAGCTTTTTTGACAGGAATTTTTTGCTCATCAGGCGTGGTTAGCCCTTTTAAATTCCAAGATGAAGTCGAGATGAACGCAATGTCAACTGAAATTTGACGTAGAAATTGGGCAGCAAATTCTCCCACAGAGGAACGATTTGATTTATTAATGAGCCCACCAGTATGCATAATATTACATTGGCTATTGACCATTAAATAATGGGCAATAACAAAATCATTAGTAATTACAAGTAGATCGTTTCGATTAGCGATTTGTTTTGCGATTTCAAGTGTTGTCGTGCCAGCATCTAGATATATAGTGGAATGTTCTTGTATTAACTCAACTGCTTTTTTACTAATAGCCGTCTTTTCAGTCGTTGCTAGTAATGATTTATCGTCATGTGTTGGTTCACTGGATAAACGTTCAAGTAATTGAACCCCCCCCGAAACAGAGATGACTTTTCCATCCTCTTCGAGCTTTTGTATATCACGACGTACGGTCATATGCGATACACCTAAGATATTGATTAAGTTATTTATACTAATAACGCCTTGTTTACTAATTAAGTTTAATAATGTCTTTTGCCGTTCAGCAGGAATCATCTTTTTCTCCATACCTGATTTCAAATCAGATTATGAGCTCATAACGTTTTATCACCAAAATTAACAAAAAATAACATTTTTTTATCATTCTGTGATCTAGATCTCAGATTTAATTTATTGTATCGGCTAATATACAGATAAATTTAGTTAAGATCTATTGGGAGATTAAAAATGGAAAATCAAAATTATTCAGTCGCAGTAATTGGTCTTGGTTCTATGGGTATGGGCGCAGCGGTATCTTGCATTAATGCAGGATTAACGACCTATGGTATTGATTTAAACCCAGTTGCACTTGAAAAACTAAAAGCGGCAGGTGCAAAAGCTGTAGCGGCAAATGGCTATGACTTCGCTCACGAACTTGATGCTGTAGTGATTTTAGTGGTTAATGCAGCCCAAGCTAACGCAGTATTATTTGGCGAAAATGGTATTGCTAAAAAATTAAAAGCAGGTGCAGCGGTGATGGTTTCTTCTACCATGGCGGCTCAAGATGCTCAAATAATTTCACAAAAATTAACAGAATTAGGTTTGATTATGTTAGATGCGCCTGTTTCTGGTGGTGCAGCTAAAGCATTAAAAGGTGAAATGACTGTTATGGCATCTGGTTCAAAACAAGCATTTGAGTTGTTACAACCTGTTTTAGATGCCACTGCGGCAAAAGTTTATAACATTGGTGAAGAAATTGGTTTAGGTGCAACGGTGAAAATTGTCCATCAATTATTAGCCGGCGTACATATTGCAGCAGGTGCGGAAGCTATGGCTCTTGCCTCAAAAGCGGGTATTCCACTTGATGTTATGTATGATGTTGTGACCAATGCAGCTGGTAACTCTTGGATGTTTGAAAACCGGATGAAACACGTAGTAGAAGGTGACTATACGCCGCTTTCTATGGTTGATATTTTTGTGAAAGATTTAGGCTTAGTTAATGACACTGCAAAATCACTTCATTTCCCACTTCATTTGGCAAGCACAGCCTATTCTATGTTCACTGAGGCAAGCAATGCGGGTTATGGTAAAGAAGATGATAGTGCAGTGATTAAAATTTTTAGTGGCGTTAACTTACCGAAAAAAGGAGCGTAGCGATGTTAGGTGTTATTGCAGATGATTTTACAGGCGCAAGCGATATCGCCAGTTTTTTGGTTGAAAATGGCTTAAGTACGGTGCAAATGAACGGTGTTCCAACACAATCGTTAAACAGCAAAGTAAATGCCATTGTGATCAGTCTAAAATCACGTTCCAACCCTGTGAATGAAGCCATTGAACAGTCATTGAGGGCTTATCAATGGTTAAAGGAAAATGGTTGTACACAATTTTATTTTAAATATTGTTCCACCTTTGACAGCACAGCGAAAGGCAATATCGGTCCTGTCACGGATGCTTTATTAGATGAATTAAATGAAGATTTCACCGTTATTACACCGGCACTTCCAGTGAATGGTCGCACCATTTTTAATGGTTATTTATTTGTAAGTGACCTGCTCTTAAGTGAGTCAGGCATGAAAAATCATCCGATTACGCCAATGACTGATGCTAATTTAATGCGTTTAATGGATGCACAAGCCAAAGGTAAAACAGGTTTGGTGGCGTATGCTGATGTGATTAAAGGGGCTTCGCGTGTGCAAGAGCGTTTTGCGGAATTAAAAGCACAAGGCTACCGTTATGCGATTGTTGATGCTGTGGATAATTCGCAGTTGGAAGTACTTGCTGAAGCAGTGGCGGATTTCAAATTAGTGACAGGCGGTTCAGGCTTAGGAGCTTATATGGCTGCACGTTTAAGTGGTGGCAAAAAAGGCACCAATGCCTTTACGCCAACTAAAGGTAAAACCGTGGTGCTTTCAGGGTCTTGCTCAGTAATGACCAATAAACAAGTGGAAAAATATCGTGAAAAAGCACCGCACTTTCAACTCGATGTTGAGCAAGCCATCCATAATGAAAATTATATAGAACAACTTTATCAGTGGGTGATAGCAAATCTCGATAGCGAATTTGCCCCTATGGTCTATGCAACAGTGCCACCAGATGCATTAAAAGCTATTCAACATCAATTTGGGGTGGATCAAGCCAGCCATGCTATTGAAAACACGTTTGCTAAATTAGCCGCGAAGTTAAAACAATATGGCGTAACAAACTTTATTAATGCAGGTGGAGAAACTTCTAGCATTGTGGTGCAAGAACTTGGTTTTACTGGGTTCCATATTGGTAAACAAATTGCCCCGGGTGTGCCTTGGTTAAAAGCGGTAGAAGAAGATATTTTCCTTGCGCTTAAATCAGGCAATTTCGGCAAAGAAGACTTTTTTGAATATACACAAGGAATGTTCTTATGACGGATTTAGCACAAAAAGAATTAATGGTGCGGCTCGGACGTTCTTTTTATGAGCGAGGTTACACCGTGGGCGGCGCAGGTAATTTATCTGTTCGCTTAGATGACAATCGTGTGTTAGTGACCCCTACAGGTTCTTCACTCGGTCGGTTAAGTGTAGAACGTTTATCTGTATTGAATATGGAAGGTAATCTTTTAGGGGGCGATAAACCATCGAAAGAAGCAGTGTTTCATTTGGCTATGTACAAGAAAAATCCTGAGTGCAAAGCCATTGTGCATTTACATAGCACCTATTTGACCGCACTTTCTTGCTTAGATAATTTGGATCCTAATAATGCTATAGAGCCATTTACACCGTATTACGTAATGCGCGTGGGAAAAATGCAAGTTATTCCCTACTATAGACCGGGTTCGCCAAAGATTGCAGAAGAATTAAGTAACAGAGCTTTAACAGGCAAAGCCTTCTTACTCGCTAATCATGGTGTTGTTGTCACTGGCTCAGACTTGCTTGATGCGGCAGATAATACAGAAGAGTTAGAAGAAACCGCAAAATTATTCTTCATATTGAAAGGACAAAAAATCCGTTATCTCACAGATGACGAAATTAAAGATTTGGAACACAGAGGAAAATAATTATGCCTAAATTTGCAGCTAATTTAACCATGATGTTTAACGAAGTACCATTTTTAGAGCGATTTGAAGCTGCTGCTAACGCTGGATTTAAATACGTGGAATATTTATGGCCTTATGATTACCCCGCTAAAGAATTAAAAGCCAAACTCGATCAATATGGTTTGACCCAAGTATTATTTAATACTTCTGCAGGCGATGTGACCAAAGGCGAATGGGGCATTGCGGCGACTCCCGGACGCGAAGCTGAAGCTCGTCAACATATTGATCAAGCCCTTGAGTATGCCATTACTTTAAATTGCCCAACAGTTCATATTATGGCGGCAGTTGTTCCCGAAGGTGCAAATCGTGAAGATTACAAACAGACCTTTGTAGAAAACATTCGTTATGCTGCTGAAAAATTCAAACCACACGGTATTAATATTTGTTTGGAAGCGTTAAGTCCTGAAGTTAAACCTAACTATTTCTTAAAAAGCCAATATGACACGTTGGACATCGTAGAATTGGTAGATCGCGATAACGTTTTTGTTCAACTGGATTACTTCCATGCCCAAAATGTTGACGGTAATCTCTCTCGTTTAACCGATAAGTTAAACGGTAAATTTGCCCATGTACAAATCGCTTCCGTACCAGCACGCCACGAACCAGACGAAGGTGAAATTAACTACCAATATATCTTCGATAAACTAGATGAAATCGGTTATACAGGCTATGTTGGCTGTGAATATAAACCACGTGGTGAAACCGTAGCGGGATTGGATTGGTTTCAGAAGTATAAATAAATATTCTTAAATTTAACTGCGGCTTTAAAAACATATATTATCTAAGGAGGATACAATGAAAGTTGTAATTACTGGTGGACAAGGGTTCTTAGGACAACGTTTAGCCAAAACGCTATTAGCTCAGAATAATGTTCATATTGATGATTTAATTTTAATTGATGTTGTTAAGCCTATTGCGCCAAATAATGATCCTCGTGTTCGATGTTATGAAATGGATTTACGTTATCCAACAGGATTAGATGAATTAATTACTGAAGAAACGGATGCTATTTTTCATTTAGCAGCTATCGTAAGTAGTCATGCAGAACAAGATCCTGATTTAGGTTATGAAATTAATTTCTTAGCAACACGAAATATCCTTGAAATTTGTCGCAAAAATAATCCTAAAGTGCGGTTTATTTTCTCTAGTTCTTTAGCCATATTTGGTGGAGAACTACCTGAAACTATTTTAGACAGTACAGCATTCACACCGCAATCTACCTATGGTACACAAAAAGCAATGTGTGAATTGCTGATTAATGATTACTCACGAAAAGGTTTTGTAGATGGTATTGTTATTCGTTTACCAACCATTTGTATTCGACCAGGCAAACCAAACAAAGCTGCATCCTCATTTGTTAGCAGTATTATGCGTGAACCTCTACATGGGGAGGATGCTGTGTGTCCTGTATCGGAAGAATTACGTTTATGGTTATCTAGCCCAAATACAGTAGTTGCAAACTTTATTCATGCTTTACAACTTCCATCACTTCCATTGCGTAGTTGGCATACTATTAATCTTCCAGGGTTTAGTGTTACCGTAAAACAAATGTTATCTGATCTCACTCAAGTAAAAGGTGAAGCAATTTTAGAACATATTAAATTTGAGTTTGATGAAAGCATTAACAATATCGTTGCTAGTTGGCCTGCAAGAATTGATAACACCCAAGCATTAGCTCTTGGTTTCAAAGTGGATAGCAATTTCCAAAATGTTATCCAACAGTTTATTGAATATGATATGTAGGAGGCACTATGTTTGGCTTACCTATTCCAATTATTGGATTATTAATCGCTGTATTTGTTCTCGTTTTTCTCGTCTTAAGAACGCGAGTTCATGCTTTCATCGCAATGCTAATTGCAGCTTCAATTGCGGGTTTAGTAGGTGGTATGTCAGCTGATGAAACCTTAAATTCCATCACAAAAGGATTTGGTGGCACACTAGGTAGTATTGGGATTGTTATCGGACTTGGTGTAATGATGGGTAGCGTCTTAGAAGTTTCTGGTGCGGCAGAAAAAATGGCATATAGTTTTATCAAAATGCTAGGTCAGAAAAAAGAAGAATGGGCATTAGCCATTACAGGTTACGTAGTGAGTATTCCAATTTTCGTAGATTCTGCATTTGTTATCCTTTATCCAGTAGCAAAAGCTCTCGCAAAAAATGGTAAACGCTCATTATTAACTCTAGGCGTTGCTTTGGCTGGTGGCTTGGTTGTGACACACCACACCGTTCCACCAACACCAGGTCCATTGGGAGTAGCTGGGTTATTTGGTGTAGATATTGGTGCAATGTTACTCACTGGAGTGTGTATGGCTGTCTTGCCTGTTGTAGGAATAGTTCTGTATGCTAAATGGTTAGATAAAAAATACCCTAACTTTAATCAAGAAGTGTTCACGGAAGAAGAATTAAAACAAAAATATGATAGTTATATTGAAAGTCGTGAGAAAAAAGAACTTCCTAGTTTAGGGCTTTCTTTACTACCAATTGTATTACCAATAATATTAATCTTTATTAAAGCAGTTGTACATTTATTCGTTAAAGATGTACCTGAAGCATTGACAAGTATACCTTATCAAATCGTTTCATTCCTTGGTCACCCTGTTATTGCTTTAGCATTAAGCGTATTAATTTCTGTTTACACATTATTACCAAAAGCCGATAAAAATACGACTGCACTTCATCTTGAAGAAGGTGTTAAAACAGCTGGTATTATCTTATTAGTAACAGGTGCGGGTGGTGCATTAGGTGCGGTATTACGCGATAGTGGTGCTGGAAAACAATTAGCAGAACAGATCGCAAACTTACCTATTTCACCAATTTTAATTCCATTTATCGTATCGACTTTAGTGCGTTTTATTCAAGGTTCAGGTACGGTTGCAATGATTACAGCTGCTTCAATTTCAGCCCCAATCCTTGCGCAAATACCCAGTGTCAATATGCTATTAGCCGCTCAAGCTGCTACCATGGGATCGCTTTTCTTTGGCTATTTCAATGATAGTTTATTCTGGGTGGTTAACCGTATGATGGGAATTAATGATGTGAAAAAACAAATGGTCGTTTGGTCTGTACCAACCACGATTGCTTGGGGGATTGGTGGTATTTCAGTAATTCTTGCTAACTTAATTTTTGGCAACGATGGCTCTGTATTTGATCTGCTTTTCCCTGTTGTCGTGTTAGCCAGCATTTTATTCTATATCAAACTTCAGAATAAAAATCTTTAATTATGGTTAAAATTCAATCAGGAGATCAATGATGTTTATATATTTATCACACCCATTAGATCCAAATAATTTAGCTTGGCCTGGCTAACCTATCGTTGAAGTGATATGTTGTACAGATATAAATGAGATAACACCATTACGCTTGTCGGGCTAGATTCAAGCCAACTTGTATTGATGAAATTGAATAAATGATGGAGTGCTAGGGTTATCTCTAGCACTCTTTTTATATCTAGATAGGAGTGAATATTATGTAAAATATCAACCTTTATCTTGGTGAACTTGTGGGAACAGCATTTTTTATGGTGTTAGGACTTGGCGTTTGTGCCAATATTTCCTTAAAAAAATCAGGAATGTATGGGAACGGTGGTTTACTTGCCGCTTGTGGTTGGGGTTATGCAATCAACCCAACACGTGATTTTATGCCGCGTCTTATTCACGCTATCATGCCAATTAAATAAAGGTACTTCCAATTTCGATTACGCTTGGGTTCCTGTCTTGAGGCCTGTAATTGGTGCAATATTAGCTGCTTGGTTATATAAAGCATTGTTTTAGTTTTAATGTGGGGGAAAATAAGGATGTAGTTAAATGTGTTATAGTTTTGGGGCTGACGTAGATTAGCCCTAAATACCACTCCATTTTCTCAATATTTTAAGCTGTTCTTTTGGTGCTCCAAAGTTAAACCGAAATTCACATTCCTTCAAGAATAAAGGAAAGTTTTTTCGGTCGATGCCATTATATTTTCGGAGTATTCTCTTCACCTGACTCCAGAAATTTTCTATTCCATTTATGTGGTTTTGTTTCACCGCAAATAGTTCGGAATGATTGATTCGTTCGTGGTGAAATTTGCTCACATCAAGGGAATCATAGCTTCGATAAGTATCGGTATAAACCCAGCTGTCAGGCTTGATTTTCCTCACAATAACAGGCATTAATGTCTCTGTTCTGGTATTTTCTACCACCACCGTAAATACTTTTCCTTATCGCTTTAACAAACCGAATACAGCAACTTTTCCTGCTGTGCCTCGACCTCGTTTTCCTTTACGATGACTGCCAAAATAGCTTTCATTAAGCTCAATTTGACCATCAACAACCTCATCGGCTTCAAGGGCTAAATGATAGCTAATGACTTCACGAATTTTTCGGTAAAACAAAATCGCTGAATTGGCTTGGATACCGAGTAAATCAGCCGATGCTCGGGCTGTCACTTCTAATACAAAAAATTCAAGGAGCTTATTTTGTATAGATTTCTTTAATTTACAATGAGTTACATTCATTTTTATAGACTAGCGCACTTGCTAATCTACGTCAGCCCCTTTATTTTTTCAGAAAATGTAGAAAGTTTATTTCTTTTTAAAAAGTCGTTGGCAACTTGAGTAAATTTTAATACACTAGAAAGCCTAGTCGGGGTGCAATACGCTGAGATCATACCCGTGAACCTGAAACAGTTAATACTGACGTAGGAAACTAGGAATATAACCTTATCTCCTTTTCGTCATTATTGCTGCCTTTTAATCATAAATAAGGATGTAATAATGAACCTTCTTAAATTAACCTTAATTTCTACCGCACTTTTTTCCACTGCAGCATTAGCACAATCACAGCAAAGTGTGAAGGTATATAGCTACGATTCTTTCACTTCTGAATGGGGTGCGGGGCCAAAAGTAAAACAAGATTTTGAAAAAGCACACCCACAATGCACTATTAATTTTACGCCTTTTGAAAGCGTTGGAGTGTTGCTCAACCGTGTTCGTTTGGAAGGAAAGAAAACAAAAGCGGATATTGTGCTAGGTTTAGATAACTTTTTTTTGGAACAAGCTGAAAAAACAGGTATTTTTGCGCCAAATAACGTGGATTTAACTCAGCTTGATTTACCAACAAAATGGACAAATAAAACTTTCTTACCTTTCGATTTCGGTAATTATGCTTTTGTGTACGATAAAACCAAATTACAAAACCCACCGAAAAGTTTGAAAGAATTGGTTGAACGCCAAGATCTTCGTGTGATTTATCAAGATCCTCGCACCAGCAGTGTGGGACGTGGTTTATTGGTTTGGATGAATGTAATTTATCCTGAAGATAAAATTCAATCTGCTTGGAAAAATTTAGATAAGCATACGGTAACAGTAGGTAAAGGCTGGTCAGATACTTACGGTGCATTCTTAAAAGGCGAAGCGGATTTAGTATTAAGTTACAGCACATCGCCACTTTATCATCAACTTTTTGAGAAAAAAGATAATTATGCGGCGACAGATTTTGCGGAAGGGCATATTACTCAAGTAGAATTAGCGGCAAGAGTTGCCAACCATCCAAATCAATGTGCGGATGATTTTATGGCATTTTTAATTTCACCTACAGCACAAAAACATATTGTGACAGCCAATATTATGTTGCCAGTTATTCAAGGCAAAATTGAACCGCACTTTGATGCGCTTAAAGTTCAACAAAAAATGCAAACACCAATTAATCCAACAGTGAATCCTGAGCAGTTAAAAAATTGGATCAGCACTTGGCAAACTACATTAACAAAATAATTTGATGCTGTCGTTATTTCATCATCCACAATTCCGCCTGCGTCATTATGTGGGCGGCGTTGTTGTCATCGGCGTGATTACGCTTTTTTATGGAAGTGCGTTAAGTTCAATCTTTACATTGGGCGATGAATTACAATGGCGAGCTTGGTTTACTGATGATTATCTACAGCATCTGATTCTTTTCAGTTTTGGGCAAGCTTTACTTTCTACCGTTTTATCTATTTTCTTTGGTTTACTTCTCGCTCGGGCATTATTTTATAAGCCATTTTTTGGAAAAAAGTGGTTGTTAAAATTAATGTCGCTAACTTTTGTCTTACCTGCTTTAGTGGCAATTTTTGGTTTGATCGGTATTTATGGTTCAAGCGGTTGGTTAGCTTGGTTTGCTAATCTTTTTGGAATGTCGTGGCAGGGGCATATTTACGGACTGTCGGGTATTTTAATTGCCCATCTTTTTTTCAATATCCCACTGGCAGCGCAACTTTTCTTACAAAGTTTGCAAAGCATCCCTTATCAGCAACGTCAGCTTGCAGCCCAGCTTAATTTACAAGGTTGGCAATTCGTTAAATTGGTGGAGTGGCCTGTTTTTCGTCAGCAATGTTTGCCCACATTCAGCTTAATTTTTATGCTGTGCTTTACCAGTTTTACCGTTGTTCTTACGCTAGGTGGTGGGCCTCAATATACAACATTAGAAACAGCAATTTACCAAGCGATTTTATTTGAATTTGATCTGCCGAAAGCGGCACTCTTTGCTATGTTGCAATTTGTATTTTGCTTGCTTTTATTTAGTTTAACATCTCGTTTTTCGCCTTCTAATCAAAATGGCTTGAGCAATAGTAATATTTGGTTTGTGAAACCTAAAAGTGCGGTCAAAATTTTCCATATTTTTGTTTTAATTGTTTTTGTCTTTTTTCTTTTTTCGCCAGTATTGAACATTCTTATTAGTGCATTGAGTTCATCAAGTTTACTCAAGGTTTGGCATAATTCTCAACTCTGGCGTGCCTTAGGCTATTCACTTTCTATCGCACCCTTGTCCGCATTACTTGCATTAACGATGGCGATTGCCTTATTGCTTTTATCACGCCGTTTAGAATGGTTACATTATCAGAAAATCGCTCAATTTATTATTAATGCAGGAATGGTAATTTTGGCAATCCCGATTTTAGTACTCGCAATGGGGTTATTTTTATTATTACAAGATCGTGATTTTTCGAATATTGATTTGTTTATCATCGTTGTATTTTGTAATGCGTTAAGTGCAATGCCTTTTGTTTTACGCATTTTAAGCGCACCTTTTCATAACAATATGCGTTATTACGAAAATCTGTGTAACAGTTTGGGAATTGTGGGTTGGCAACGTTTTTACCTGATTGAGTGGAAAACCTTGCGCGCACCGTTGCGTTATGCTTTTGCTTTAGGTTTAGCGTTATCTCTCGGCGATTTTACGGCTATTGCGTTATTTGGTAATCAAGAGTTTACTTCTTTACCGCATTTGTTATATCAGCAGTTAGGTAATTATCGTAATCAAGATGCAGCTGTAACCGCAGGGATTTTATTATTGCTTTGTGGCATATTGTTTGCCTTTATTCACACATATAGGGATGCTGATGATTTATCTAAATAACGTGATTTTGAATGATAAAACCTTGCCGATGTGCTTTAATTTGAACGTTAAGGCTGGCGAACGTGTTGCAATTATTGGCGAAAGTGGCGCAGGGAAAAGTACCTTATTGAATTTAATTGCTGGGTTTGAATTTCCTGCTCAAGGAGAAATTTGGTTAAACGATAAAAATCATACACGTAGTGCGCCTTATGAACGACCTGTTTCCATGCTATTTCAAGAAAATAACTTATTTCCCCATTTAACCGTACAGCAAAATCTTGCCTTAGGAATAAAACCCTCTTTAAAATTAACCGCACTTGAACAGAAGAAAATTGAACAGGTCGCTTGTTCTGTAGGATTGGGCGATTATTTACAACGTTTACCGAATTCTCTTTCGGGGGGGCAAAAACAACGAGTGGCATTGGCGCGTTGTTTATTACGAGATAAGCCAATTTTGTTATTAGATGAACCGTTTTCGGCGTTAGATCAGAAACTTCGGGTAGAAATGCTTGCTTTAATCGCTAAACTTTGTGACGAGAAAGATTTAACATTGCTACTTGTTACCCACCAACCATCGGAATTAATCGGCTCGATAGATCAGGTGTTAGTGGTGGAAAATGGTCAGATAAGTCAATTACAAAAAGGGGTGTAAAATTAGTTTTATTCATAACGTTGAATTGATTGTTTCTACCATATACACTAGTTCATCAATTAAGAAAGTATAAAAAGCGTGGTGTTTTTAACCGCACTTTCAAAGGAAAAATATGTTAGCGGAAAAATTACAAATTAACTCTATTACACCTCATCCAAGTGTAGAATATTGGTCTGTTTGCAAAGTTGAGGCGTTATTTGAAACGCCATTTTTGGAATTAGTTTACCGAGCAGCGCAAATTCATCGTAAGCATTTTAATCCTCGCACGATTCAGTTATCCACGTTAATGTCTATCAAAACAGGTGGATGCCCAGAAGATTGTGGTTATTGCCCTCAATCAGCCCGTTATCATACTGGCGTACAAAATCAACAGTTATTAGATGTTAATGAAATTATTGCGAAAGCAAAAATTGCGAAAGCGCGTGGCGCAGGGCGTTTCTGTATGGGCGCAGCTTGGCGAGGCCCTAAGCCAAAAGATATTGAGAAAGTCACAGAAATTATTAAAGCAGTAAAATCCCTTGGTTTAGAAACTTGCGGTACCTTTGGTTTATTGCAAGACGGTATGGCAGAAGATTTAAAAGAAGCTGGATTAGATTATTACAATCATAATCTTGATACCGCGCCAGAACATTATGCGGAAGTGATTGGTACACGCCGTTTTGATGATCGTCTTAGCACGTTAGGAAAAGTACGCAAAGCTGGGTTAAAAGTGTGTTGTGGCGGCATTGTGGGGATGAATGAAACTCGTAAAGAACGAGCAGGATTAATCGCGAGCCTTGCAAATCTTGATCCGCAACCTGAGTCAGTGCCGATTAATCAACTCGTTAAGGTTGAAGGTACACCCTTAGCCGATGCGGAAGAATTAGATTGGACGGAGTTTGTGCGAACGATTGCTGTTGCACGTATTACTATGCCAAAAAGTTATGTTCGTCTTTCTGCAGGTCGCAGTGGTATGACTGAAGAAATGCAAGCGATGTGTTTTATGGCGGGGGCAAATTCGATTTTCTATGGCGATAAATTACTTGTTACAGATAATCCGGAAGAAGATGGCGATCAGTTATTAATGGCAAAATTAGATTTAGAGCCAGAAACTGCAGAAAATAAAAAGTTGTAGTTTACGTTAGGTAGCTGAGAAATTAAGTATTAATCTATTCCTTTCTTTATTTCATATCTCATAATAATTTTCAATAGCTAGTAAAAAAGCTCCTTGAATATCAAGGAGCTAATTATATGAATCTTAAAGAATTTCTTTCGCTTTCGCTACCACGTTTTCAACAGTGAAACCAAAGAGTTTAAATAATTGATCTGCTGGTGCGGATTCTCCAAAGCTATTCATACCAACAACACGACCGTTGAATCCAACGTATTTATACCAGAAGTCAGCAATACCCGCTTCAATCGCAACACGTTTTGTTACAGCAGCAGGTAATACGCTTTCGCGGTATGCTGCATCTTGTTTATCAAAACGATTAGTGCTTGGCATAGAGACTACACGTACTTTTTTACCTTCAGCACTTAATGCTTCGGCTGCTTTTACCGCTAATTCTACTTCAGAACCTGTCGCGATGAAAATTAATTCTGGAGTACCTTCGCAGTCTTTTAATACATAAGCACCACGTTTAACTGCATCTAATTGTGCAGAAGTGCGGTTCATTTGAGCAAGATTTTGACGGGTAAAGATCAACGCACTTGGGCCATCTTGACGCTCAACGGCTTGTTGCCATACGATAGCTGATTCCACTTGGTCACATGGACGCCATGTTTCAAGATTTGGAATTAAGCGTAGTGAAGCCGTTTGTTCTACTGGTTGGTGTGTCGGGCCATCTTCGCCTAAACCGATAGAATCGTGAGTGTAAACGAATAAAGCGCGTTGTTTCATTAATGCCGCCATACGTACCGCATTGTGTGCATATTCGTAGAACATTAAGAAAGTTGCACCATAAGGAATGAAACCTCCGTGTAAAGCAATACCGTTCATAATGGCAGACATACCAAATTCACGAACGCCGTAGTTGATGTAGTTACCACCTACGTTTTCGTGGGCACGAATCGGTTTAGAACCACTCCATAAGGTTAAGTTAGAGCTTGCTAAGTCTGCAGAACCACCTAAAAATTCAGGTAATACGTGAGCGTACGCCTCGATTGCATTTTGTGATGCTTTACGGCTTGCGATGCTCGCTGGATTTGCTTGTAATTTTTCAATGAACGCTTTGGATTCTGCCGCCCAATTTGCTGGTAATTCACCGTTTACACGACGTTTAAATTCTGTTGCTAATTCAGGATAGGCTTTTGCATAGGCGGCAAATTTTTCTTCCCAAGATTTTTCTGCTGCTGAGCCTTTCTCTTTTGCAGACCATTCAGCATAGTATTCAGCTGGAATTTCAAATGGCGCATATTCCCAACCAAGTGCTTTGCGAGTTAAAGCGATTTCTTCATCGCCTAATGGCGCACCGTGGCTATCGTGAGAGCCTGATTTATTTGGAGAACCAAAACCAATGATGGTTTTACAAATTATTAACGTTGGTTTTTCTTTTTCTGCTTGAGCAAGAATGGTAGCAGCACGAATTTGCTCTGCATCGTGACCATCTACATTACGAATTACTTGCCAGCCATAAGCTTCAAAACGTGCTGCAGTATCATCGCTGAACCAGCCATCAACATGACCATCAATGGAAATATTATTGTCATCGTAGAATGCGATTAATTTGCCAAGACCTAATGTTCCCGCTAAAGAGCAAGCCTCGTGAGAAATCCCTTCCATTAAACAACCATCGCCTAAGAACACATAAGTGTGGTGATCGACAATTTCATGGCCTTCACGGTTAAATTGACCTGCAAGTGTTTTTTCTGCAATTGCCATACCAACAGCATTGGTAATACCTTGACCAAGAGGGCCAGTCGTGGTTTCAACACCGGGGGCATAACCATATTCTGGGTGACCTGGGGTTTTAGAATGTAATTGACGGAATTGTTTTAAATCTTCGATAGAAAGATCATAGCCAGTTAAATGTAAAAGACTATAAATCAACATAGAACCGTGCCCATTTGAAAGTACAAAACGATCTCGGTCAGCCCATTTAGGATTAGTTGGATTATGTTTTAAAAAGTCTCGCCATAATACTTCAGCAATATCCGCCATCCCCATTGGGGCTCCAGGGTGACCTGATTTCGCTTTTTGTACAGAATCCATTGCTAAGACACGAATTGCATTGGCTAATTGTTTACGAGTTGCCATTTTGTTCTCCTGTGAATATTTTGTTATTTTCCTAATCTTGACAGAAAGTGAGTGCAAATACTTGTAACAATACCTTACAAGGTTACTATGTGAAAATTAGGTGGCAGCTATTTTATACTATTCTGCCTTTATATCCAAAATTGCCCTATTTTATGTTTTAATTGCTCTGCTATCTCTCGACCTGATTTACCAACTAATGCTCTACCCGCAATAAACGCTTTCAAATTTTTTGTATTTTTAAACAAATGGAGATCGTCAGGAGTAATACCTCCTGTAATAGATAATTCGATACCTAATGAATCTAATTTTTCTATATTTTCAATATCTTGATTTGACCAACTTAAACCAGATAATTCTGCATCTCTTGAACGGTGATAGATGGCTTGTTTAATACCAAGTTGAAGCCAGTTTTTTACTTCATCAAAATTCCAATTACCATAAAGTTCAATTTGAATTTCCTTTGGTACATCAAGATTAGGTTGAATTTTGTTAAATTCTTCTGCTACTTTTTGACAAGCTGCTTTTGTTGCTGGATGAGCTGCTGCTGATACGGTAAGCCAATCTGCCCCAGCTTCAAATGCCATTTTTGCTAAAGTTGCACCTGCATCTGTTGTTTTAAGATCGCAAACAAGAATGTGATTAGGATATAATGCACGTAATATTCGCATTGCACGCATTCCCTCTGAACATGCAAGAATTGTTCCTACTTCAATAATATCTATATTATGCTCAATCTGTTTTACATCAACTAATGCAGTTTCTAAATATTGAGCATCAAGAGCGATTTGTAATAAAGGTTTTCCCATCATTTTTCCTTAAATAATATGAGGAAGGCAGTATAATTCTGTCCTCAATTTATTGACCATAATAGGCATTTTGACCATGTTTGCGTAGATAATGTTTATCCAATAGATCTTTTTGCATAGGAGATAGATAAGGATTAAGTTGCTGAGAAAATAGGTTCATATAAGCAACTTCTTCTAAAACAACGGCATTATGTACCGCATTATTTGCATCTTTTCCCCAAGCAAATGGACCATGACTATGCACTAATACCGCAGGAATATTATCAGGTTCAATTCCTCTCGAAAGAAAAGTTTCGACAATCACTTTTCCTGTTTCTAATTCGTAGTTACCTTTTATTTCTTTTGTTGTCATTTGACGAGTACAAGGAATCGTGCCGTAAAAATAATCGCCATGTGTAGTTCCCACCTCAATAATATCTAAGCCAGCCTGAGCCCAAATTGTGGCATGTCGAGAATGTGTATGAACAATACCACCAATATGAGGAAATTGTCGATAAAGCTCAAGATGAGTTGGTGTGTCAGAAGAAGGTTTTTTATTGCCTTCAACAATATTTCCTGTAAATAAATCTACGACAACCATATCTTTTTCTGTCATTACATCATAATCTACACCAGATGGTTTAATGACGACTAAATTTTTTTCACGATCAATTGCTGAAACATTACCCCAAGTAAAAGTCACTAAATGATGTTTGGGTAATGCTAAATTGGCTTCAAAAACCTCTTTTTTTAATTGTGCTAACATAATAATCCTGCCTTTTCCATTTGTTGAACTATCCACTTACGAGCTTGAATAATTTCTAATAAGGGTTCTTCATTTTTTTCTGTCCACATTTCAATTAAGAATGCACCTCTGTAATTCAATTTTTTTAATAGGCTAAAAAAATGAACAAAATCAACACATCCTTGACCAAAAGGTACATCTCTAAATTGTCCTTCACTTGTTTCAGTGACGGGGTAAGTATCTTTTAAATGAATAGCTGATATTTTATCTATGCCTAATGTAAGTTCTTCTTCAATATTATTATTCCAAGCACTTAAATTTCCTATGTCTGGGTAAACGGTAAACCACGGAGAATTAATGATGGTATCCCATTTTTTCCAACGAGAAATAGAACTCATAAAAGGCGTATCCATAATTTCGACAGCAAGAGTAACTTGAGCTGATGCAGCAAGAGTTACAGCGAATTCAATACCCTCCTGAAAATATTTGATTGTTTCTTCATCTTGTTTTTCGTAATACACATCATAACCTGCTAACTGTATGGTTCTAATGCCTAAATTCACCGAAAGATCAATGGCTTTTTCCATAATTTCAAAGGCTTTTTGACGAATTTTTTTGTCTTTACTACCAAAAGGGAAGCGACGATGAGCTGACAAGCACATAGAGGGGATAGTTATTCCACTTTGAATAATAGATTGATGTAGAGCTATTCTTTCTGATTTTGTCCAGTTTAAACGAGATAATCTGTCATCGCTTTCATCAATAGACATTTCAATAAATTCAAAGCCACATGCTTTAGCGAGAGATAAACGCTCTTGCCAAGTAATATTTTTCGGTAATGCTTTTTCATAAATACCGATTTTATGTTTTTTCATAACTTTTCCTTTTTTAGTCTAAATTTTTTAATGCTTCAATAAACTTTAAATAGCGATGATATTTATGCTGATATTTACTATATTGATTTTTATCAGGTAAAAATATTTTCCTATCAATATTTAATATTTGAGAAATTTCAACCGCACTTTCGGCTTGCATCGCCATCAATGCTGCACCTAAGCAACCAGTTTCTTCAATATTAGGGATTTCCAGTCTCATGCCACTTATATCCGCAAGCATTTGCATCCAAACTTCTGATTTTACTGGTCCACCAGTTACGCGAAGCGTGCTTGCATTAGGAAAACGTACTTGCATTCTTTCTAAATGAGACATTAGGCTAAATATCACACCTTCATAAATTGCTTGGAGTAAATGTATTTGGGTATGATGAGATTGAATTCCATAAAACCCTGCTTGCATACCTAACTTAGCATTAGAGCCATATAAAAAAGGTGCAAATAACACTGAGCTACTTGCGGGTTTAAGTTTTGCAATTTCGTGATTAATGTCATCGTAGTTAGGCAAATTAAATTGATTTACAAACCATTCTAAATTACCTGCTGATGTTGGACTTGCTTCATGAATAATGAATTTATTTTTTTCTGCATATTTGCCATACACAAAAGGAATTGTTTGGTTATCATCAATATAATGGGTGACTCCACTAACAACAGACCACGTCCCTAATACAACATTAAGATGTTGATCATCCTTCAAATCAGCGCATAATGCAGTAGATACCACATCAAATAATCCTCCAACAACAGGTATTCCTTCTACCAAACCAGATTGTTCTGCTGCTTTGGAGGTTACATATCCTGCAATTTTATTTGATTTAATGATTGGAGGTAATTTATCTATGCATTCTGTTATACCGAATAACTTAGCTAACTGAATGTCATATTTTCCTTCTCGCACATTGTAAAAATTAGACTCAGAAATATTTGTTTCTTCACAATACAATTTTTCAGTTAAACAAAATCGAAGGTAATCGTGAGACATTAAAATCGTATGAATTTGCTCATATCGACTGGGTTCATTTTCTTTTATCCAGCGTAAAATCGAGACAGGATGTCCCATCCAAAGAGTTTGGAGTGTGATAGGATAAAATTTTTGCAGTATGTTTTCTTTTTGCCAACATTGCACAATTTCGCATGCCCGTTGGTCAGATGATAAGATTGCTCGCCCTAATGGTTTATTATCTTTATCTAAAAAAAACGCGCCTTTACCTTGTGCAGAAATGCCAATAGCTTTTATTTGTTGAGGCAAAATACTACTTTGTCTTATAGTTTTCTGAATAACTTGCGCGCAAAGATTCCATAATTCATCCATATCCCGTTCAGCATAACCAGGTTTTTCACTAATAATAGGAACATTTCTGCGTGCAATACTTTGTAGTGTACCATTTTGATCAAAAATCGCTGCTTTTATAAACGTACCACCACAATCAATACCAAGATAGTAATGCATATATTCTCCTCAGTTTTTTATGGGCTGGATTTTTATTATGTAAAATCCAGCCTATTGACTATTCCGATAATGCATCTACTTTCTTCAATAAATCATCGCCATGTTTTTCAATAAAGCTTTTGCGAACTTTTTCTTCAATCAAGGTTTTAAAGGGCTCTGTATTGACTTTTTCAATGACTTCAACTCCTTGTTTACGTAATTTACTAATAATATTTTGTTCGTTTTTTACATTCAGATCTCGTTGGAATTGTCCAGCTTCTTTAGCCGCTTCTATAATAGCTGTTTGTAAAGCTGGTAAAAGTGAATCAAATTTTGCTTTATTCATCACAACAATGAGAGGTGTATAGCCATGATTAGTCAAACTTAAATATTTTTGTACTTCATAGAGTTTTGAAGACCAAAAAATTCCAATCGGATGCTCTTGCGCATCCACAGCTCGAGTTTCTAATGCCGTGTAAAGTTCTGCTAATGGCATTGGAACAGGATTACTTCCTAGTAATTTGAATGCCTCAATGTACATCGGATTTTGATTTGTCCGTACTTTTAACCCTTTAATATGTTCAGGTTTTGTTACTGTTTGTTTAGAATTTGAAAATGCACGGAAACCTACATCCCAAAATGCTAAGCCTTTTAATCCTTGTTTCTCTAAGTCTTTTAATAAATTCTGTCCCACTTCGCCATCTAATACTTTATAAACGTGTTCACGATCTTTAAAAATAAAAGGAATATCAATGACATTTAATTTAGGTTCTAATCCTGTAAAATTTGGTGATCCAGACATTTCGAGATCAATTGTTCCTCCTCTTACACTACTAATCATTGTTTGTGCATTGCCTAAAGTACTATCGGGAAATAATTTTAATTTGATTTCACCTTTCGTTTTTTTCATCAAAAGATCATTAAATTTTTTAGCCGCACTATGTTGGCTATCTGAGCGTGGCGCTTCATAGCCAAAACGTAGTGATATTTCAGCTAATGCTGGAGAAGTAACTAACGTAAAACCAGCGATTAGCATGCTAAGTTTTTTGAAGTTGAAAAGTTTCATAAAAGTCTCCTTGTGTTAAGAAAATTTGTTTTACTGGATCCATTGTAGTGGCATTAAAATTAGTTCTGGAATAAAAATAAAGGTAAGTAATAACATAATCATCATCCCTAAATAGGGCATAATACCTTTCGCAGCCTGATCAAAAGGAAGCTTTGATACTCCAGTGATAACGTTCAACACATTGCCCACGGGCGGTGTAATTAAGCCAATTGAGGTATTTAAGATAAACAATACGCCGAAATAAACTGGATCAATTCCAGCTTCTTCCACAAGTGGCATTAAAACGGGGGTTAAAATTAAGACTGTTGGTGTTAAATCCATTACCATTCCTATCACAAATACAGCAAGCATAATGACCAAAAGTAAAATAGTTGGATTTTCAATTAAAGGTTCAAGCAATATTGTCAGTATTGTGGGAAGTTCAGCAACAGTAATTAAGTAGCCAGTTACATTGGCTGCGGCAACCAAAAACATAACAACTGCGGTAGTTTTTGCTGCAGCTAACAATACTTTTGGCAAATGTTTTAAGGGCAATTCACGATATATAAAGAGAGAAACAATTAATGCATAAAATGTCGCAACTACACCAGCTTCTGTAGGTGTAAATATACCTGAACGAAATCCTCCTATAATGATTACTGGTAGCATTAATGCCCAAATACTATTTTTAAAAGAAAAGCAAAGATCTTGTTTCGTCGCTTTTGAAAATGTCATTAAATTAAGGCGTTTAGCTTGCCACCACCATAAAATAGCTAAGCAACATCCCATCATCACGCCAGGAAAAATACCTGCTAAAAATAATTTAGTGATAGATACACCACTGGCAACGCCAAAGACAATAAAAGGAATTGATGGAGGAATTATGGGCGCAATGATACCAGCAGTGCCGATTAAACCTGCAGAACGATGTATTGGATAGCCTGTGGTTTTCATCATTGGTAGTAACATAGCAGCTACAGCAGCAGTATCAGCAACAGCCGAACCAGATAAGCTTGCCATAATCATTGCACTTAAAATAGCAACAAATCCCAGCCCTCCTCGTTTATGACCTACAAGTTTCATAGGTAAATCAATAATACGTTTAGAAAGTCCTCCCTCATTCATTATTTCACCAGCAAGGATAAAAAAGGGAATAGCCATTAGAGAAAAACTATCTGCGCCACTGACAAGTTGTTGTGCAAGTATTTGTGCATTAAAAAAGTCTAGATGGAGCATTAGTGCTATTCCACAAATTAGCAAGGCAAAGGCAACAGGTACACCAAGAATAATGGTACCAAGCAAGACAGAAAGAAAAATAATCACTGTCATTTTACTTCTCCTCTGAATATAAAGAATATTGTGCTTATCAAGCGAGTAATCAGTAGTGCGCTAACTAAAATGCCTGCGATTACACTTGCAAAGTAAGTTAGTCCCTGAGGTAATCCAGAAATAGGAGCGAAATTATTAAGATTAAGCTGAAATTGAATCCAACTGCCCGCAATGATGAGATAGCAACAAATCAGCATCATCATATCTGTAATAAATTTAAGTATAGCTTGACCAAATGGAGGCAGCTTGTTTACCAAAACAGTGACACTAACGTGTTGATTCTCATTGAAAGCTAACACCGCACCTAAAAATGCCAGCCAAATAAAGAGATAACGAGAAATTTCTTCAGTTATACTAATACCACTATTAAATCCATAGCGTAAAACGACATTCAAAAACACTAGAATGGACATCAAGGCTAAAATAGAAATACAAAGTATCTCTAGTGCTTTGTTAATAAAGTGGGCGAGAGATCTCATCATTGCACCTCCAATTGATTATCACAAATGTGATTCGTTTTATATTATGGCGTTTTACTGGAAACATATTGCTGTTATAACGTCTTTAATTTTGCCCAAACTCGTTCATCCACTGGAATACCATTAGCTTGGTTATCAGAAAGAATAGTGGTAAATTCATGGCCAGGCAGGCGAACAGATTGAGTTGGATCAGATCGTTCTGCTGTTTTTACATAATCCATAATGCGGTTTAATTTTTCATCTTTGCTTTTACCATCAATTAAGCGATCTACTTCAATGGCGATAAACACTTGAGAAACACAGTATTCATCGTTTTTATCTTCAGTTACAGCAACTGTCGATTCACCATTCGATAGTAAGGTTGCAATCATATCCAGCACGATAGATAAACCAGAACCTTTCCAAAATCCCATAGGGAGCAAACGACGGTTTTTTTCTACAATAGAGGGATCACGAGTTAAATTTCCTTCATCATCAAAACCTGCATCAACAAAGGTTTGACGACCTGCTAAACGATGGACTTCTAACATTCCATAAGAATACATTGAGCAAGACATATCCACCATAGTGATTGGTGTGGTAGGAACTGCAATAATTAATGGATTCGTCCCTATACGGCATTCTTTAGCTCCCCAAGGGGGCATTACCGCTAATGCATTTGTCCAACAGATCCCGATATAACCTTTTTCAGCAGCTTGCCAACCGTAAGATCCTCCTCGCATCCAGTGATTAGCATTACGAAGCGCTATTACACCGACGCCATATTGTGAAGCTAACTCTATTGCTCTATCCATCATTTTTTTGGCAGTCAAATTACCTATTGCTTGATGTGCATCCCACTGTTCTATAGAACCTAAACTTAATACTTTTGTAGGGATTGCATTGGGTACAATATCTCCCTGTTCAAGTTGTTGAATAAAACGAGGAAAACGATTTACACCATGTGAATAAGCACCAGCTTGTGTTGTATCTGCAAATGCAGTAGCGCATTCTTCTGCTAATTCCTCAGTAAGCTGACGATCTAATAAAACACGCTTAAGCTCATTTTTTAATTCATCATAAGAAACTCTCATTTTCTCCTTCCTGTATTTCATATAGTAAAACCATGTTTCATAATTTATAAAAATAAGAAAGAGCAGTCAATAAATGTAAAATAAATAAATTATTTATAAATCAATACGTTAAAATAATTTTACTGATTTTGCGATCTAGATCTCATTTTTTTGTGATAATATTTCATATTATGAAATTAATATTGAGGTAAAAATGGAAAAAGAAAAAAGTTTAGGTAATCAAGCTTTAATCAGAGGATTACGATTATTAGATATTCTTAGTGATTATCCTAACGGTTGCCCACTTGCTAAATTAGCTGAACTTGCTAATTTAAATAAAAGTACCGTACATCGGTTGTTACAAGGATTACAAAATGAAGGTTATGTCAAACCAGCAAATGCTGCTGGTAGTTATCGATTAACCATAAAATGTTTAAGTATTGGTCAAAAAGTGTTATCGTCTATGAATATTATTCACGTGGCTTCACCTTATTTAGAACAACTTAATCTGAAATTAGGCGAAACTATCAATTTCTCAAAAAGGGAAGATGATCATGCTATTATGATTTATAAATTAGAGCCAACTAATGGAATGTTAAAAACACGAGCTTACATTGGTCAATACTTGAAATTATATTGCTCTGCAATGGGAAAAATTTTCTTAGCGTATGAAAAAAAAGTAGATTATCTTTCTCATTATTGGCAATCGCATCAAAAGGAAATTAAACAATTAACTCGTCATACGATTACAGAATTAGATGATATAAAACTTGAACTTGAAACAATCCGTCAAACAGCTTATGCGATGGATAGAGAAGAAAATGAACTAGGCGTAACCTGTATTGCTTGCCCAATTTTTGATTCATTTGGTCAAGTGGAATACGCTATCTCAGTTTCAATGTCTATTTATAGACTCAATAAATTTGGTACAGATGCTTTTTTACAAGAAATCAGGAAGACGGCTGAACAGATTTCTTTAGAATTGGGATATGAAAATATCTAACATAGGTGTCATATAATAACAGATAAAATATTCTAAAATTAACTGCACTTTCTATGTTATTAAAAGTAATCATACATAATAAAATCTTCTTAATTATTTGTTACCATTAGTTAGAGTAATTCAATTTTTTAGCAACTTACAGGATTTTTATGCAAATTCAATGTTTCGAAAGTATTACACAAAAATACCCACAATTTCCTACCGCACTTTTATCCAATAAAGCACTAACACAGGGGCAGGACTTTTTTATTTTATACGGCACAAAGTTGGACATAACTAAGCTAGAAAAATTTCAACAAAAGTGCGGTCAAAATTTTCAGATTTTTGATGTTTGGATGGTAGCGAAAAATATTATCGTCTTATTGAAAGGTCAATGGTTTTCTGATTTCATTAACTTTGCTCACGATGTTGAAGTGGATATTGCTAAATTAGATTTCAGCCCTAAATTGTCTCAAGCAGGGTTGTTGGTGATGGATATGGATTCTACCGCTATTCAAATTGAGTGTATTGATGAAATTGCGAAACTAGCGGGTGTTGGCGAACTTGTTTCTGCGATTACGGAAAGCGCAATGAGAGGTGAATTAGATTTCGAGCAAAGTTTGCGTCGTCGAGTTAGCACATTAAAAGGTGCGCCAGAAAGCATTTTACAGCAAGTTAGAGAGAATTTACCGCTAATGTCTGGACTAGTCGAAACTATCCAAACCTTACAAAAATATGGCTGGAAAACCGCAATTGCCTCAGGTGGGTTTACTTATTTTGCGGATTATTTGAAAGCCTTATTGCAACTTGATTTTGCTGCATCAAATCAATTTGATATTGAAGATGGAAAACTCACTGGCTTAGTTAAAGGCGATGTGGTTGATGCACAATACAAAGCTAAAACATTGCAACATTTGTTAGAGGAATACGGTATTGATTCACAACATTCTATTGCTATTGGCGACGGGGCAAATGACTTGGCAATGATGAATGTGGCGGGGCTGGGTGTTGCGTTCCATGCAAAACCTAAAGTGCAACAACAAGCGCAAATTGTGGTAAACTTCGCCGACTTAACCGCACTTTTATGCCTTTTAAGTGCCAATGATCGAATTTAATAAAACGGGAGAACACTATGCCATCTTTTGATATTGTTTCTGAAATCACTTTACACGAAGTTCGTAATGCAGTGGAAAATGCAAACCGTGTGCTTAGCACGCGTTATGATTTTCGTGGTGTCGAAGCGGTAATTGAATTAAATGAAAAAAATGAAACGATTAAAATTACCACAGAATCTGATTTCCAACTTGAGCAATTAATTGAGATTTTAATTGGTTCTTGCATTAAACGTGGTATTGAGCACAGTTCTTTAGATATTCCAGCAGAAAGCGAACACCACGGTAAACTTTACAGTAAAGAAATCAAACTTAAACAGGGTATTGAAACGGAGATGGCGAAGAAAATTACTAAATTAGTAAAAGATTCTAAAATCAAAGTTCAAACTCAAATTCAGGGCGAACAAGTGCGTGTGACAGGTAAGTCACGCGATGACTTACAAGCAGTTATTCAACTTGTTAAAAGTGCTGAATTAGGTCAGCCGTTCCAATTTAATAATTTTAGAGATTAGTTTTCAAATAAGGGCGAAATGTTGTCATCGTTTTTTGATAAAACTTGACGAATACCGCTTTCAAGCGTAACATTCGCCCGATTTTTTAACGAGAAGGACACACACTTTGGACAGTCATAGTCGATACCGAATATCGCTCTAGACGCCCGCCTTTTTATTATCGGCGTGCGTTCGCCGGTAAATTTACCGCTATTTCGGCATCTCTTAACGAAAACTTTGCGATTTTTAACCGCACTTTCGTTTCCTCTTTAATTTGTTCACTGTTAGCTGTTCATAATCCCACAAGGAGTATGAAATGATCAACGCGTTTGCTATCAATGATTCCCGCTTGGTTCGCATTGACGAAGACCAAACTGATCTCAATACTGCCATTTGGCTTGATTTACTTGAGCCAACAGGCGAAGAACGTGAAATACTACAAGAAGGCTTAGGTCAGAGCTTAGCCTCTTTTCTAGAATTGGAAGATATTGAAGCTTCCGCCCGTTTCTTTGAAGATGAAGATGGTTTACACCTGCACTCATTTTTTTATTGCGAAGATGAAGACAATTATGCTGATTTAGCGAGCGTCGCTTTTACTATTCGTGATGGTCGTTTATTTACGTTGCGTGATCGCGAGCTACCGGCATTCCGTTTATATCGTATGCGTTCACGTAGCCAGCGTTTGTTAGAATGTAATTCTTATGAAGTTTTGCTGGATTTATTTGAAACGAAAATTGAGCAATTAGCGGACGTGATTGAAAATGTTTATGCAGATTTGGAAGAGTTGAGTCGTGTTATTTTAAACGGAAAACAAGATGAAGCCTTTGATGAAGCATTAAATACACTCACAGAACAAGAAGATACGAGTTCAAAAGTTCGTTTGTGCTTGATGGATACCCAACGCGCACTAGGTTTCTTGGTTCGCAAAACGCGTTTACCAACAAACCAGTTAGAACAAGCACGAGAAATCTTACGAGATATTGAATCTTTGCAACCGCATAATGAATCCTTGTTCCAAAAAGTGAACTTTTTAATGCAAGCTGCAATGGGTTACATCAATATTGAACAGAATAAAATTATGAAATTCTTCTCTGTTGTTTCTGTGATGTTCCTTCCTGCAACATTAGTTGCATCCACTTATGGTATGAACTTTGATTTTATGCCTGAATTACATTTTAAATATGGTTATCCAATGGCAATTGGATTAATGATCGCAGCCGCACTGACACCATATATTTATTTTAGAAGAAAAGGATGGTTATGATGGAATTATCCCAAACCGCATTATTTATTGGATCAATTATTAATCTTTACGCACTTGTATTAATTTTACGAGCTTGGTTACAGTTTGCTCGAGTGGATTATTACAGTCCCGTTTCAACATTTGCAGTCAAAATGACTGATCCAGTATTAAAACCTCTACGTAAAATTGCGCCTACTGTGAAAAATATCGATACTTCTGCTTTACTGTTAGTATTTATTATCGGCATGTTGAAAGGTATTATTTATTTTGGTTTATCAGTAAATGTACTCTTAGTATTGGGTGTATTAACTGTATTGAAAAGCATTGGTTTAGCAATTTTCTATGTGCTTTTTATTGGCGCTGTTTTAAGTTGGTTTAATCGAGGTAATAATTCTATAAGTTATGCCTTTTATCAACTCTCCGAACCACTTTTAAGACCTATCCGTCGATTCTTACCTACATTAGGAATGATTGATTTTTCTCCTATGGTTGTTGTGTTTATCTTATTATTTTTAAATAATTTTATGCTTGATCTTCTAGGTGGACTTTGGATTATCGCTGGTTAGATATTCATATTCTTTATTTGAATATTGCTTTATAAAAATATTGAAGATTTAGTTGGTAAGAATAGTATTTTCTATTCTTACCTTTTTATTTCGTTTTTAGAGGTTTTTGATTTTTATAATTCTTATAAAAGATATAAAATTCTTTTATAAAAATAAGGGCAGGTTTATTTATATTGATATTTAAATAGCAGAATTTATTGTCCTATTACCTAAAGTACCATCATCAATCGCTTCTTTTGGCGTCCCAATAACTTCGGCGATTTTCTCTCCATTTTTAAAAAACACAAATCCACCATGTTCCATTTTTGTCCAAGATTCATCTTTGGTTAAAGGAAATGTTGTGATGATATTGACCTTATCTCCTGCTTTTGCATAATTGCTAAAATCAATTACTCCATCATCATCAATACGGTGAGCTTTGCCAAAAGGTGCTTTTCGCATAACATAATGTAAGTTTGTTGAGCAATGTGCAATCATCCACTCGCCATTAGAAAGAATGAAATTAAACGTACCGTGTTGAGCAAGTTCTTTTGTTACTTTTTGAATTGCTTCAAAAATTTCCATTTCACTTGGTTTTTTGCGGAAAGTATTTTTAAGATACTCAGCCATATAACAGAAAGCAGCTTCAGAATCAGTAGAACCTATTGGCTGTAAAAAATGATCTGTCATATCTGGTAAGTTTTTTAAATTACCATTATGTGCAAAAACCCAGTTTTGTCCCCAAATTTCACGAATGAACGGATGGGTGTTTTCAATATTGACTTCGCCTTGTGTTGCTTTACGAATATGCGCAATAACATTAAGAGATTTAATATTATATTGTTTTACACAATCTGCGATGGGAGAAAGACTGGCAGCTTGATTATCACGAAAAATACGAATACCACGCCCTTCAAAAAAAGCGATTCCAAAGCCATCTGAATGGCGATCTGTTAAACCTGCGCGACGACGGAAACCTTCAAAAGAAAAAACAATATCCGTTGGCGTATTACAATTCATTCCGAGTAATTGACACATAATTTTAATAAGATATAACCTCACAATATTTGAGTGATTTAACACCATTATAGGGAGAATATCAAGAGAGATTTAATGAATTTTTATGTTGTATAGATATTAATGATAGAAATCTTATTTAATCTATTATTTTTTATTACTATTCTTTATTTTTAAAGAATGGTAAAAACCACTGATATTTGAAAAGTCATTGCTTAGATAGAATTAACCTCATTTGCAATTTAACCAAGTTACTTGCTTGTCTTGTTGATTCTTGTAGTAAATTGAACTTTGAGATCGCGCGATTAAATCTACATAACTTCCTTGAATTGGATTATACGAACGATAAATCACTTCAAATTTTGTACCTCGGGCATTGAGCACAAGATTAAAAGCTTACGCCATCAAAGGCAGAATAGGCTAAATGCTATTTAGGTTAGTAAATACGATAATATTCAGACCAAACTTGTCACTTTCTTCATAATTTAAGTCAAATGGGGAGAACTATATCACACTGCTGAAACTTTCTGCATCTGGGTGTATTTCATTGTGTAAAATTTCAGAAATATCAAAAATATTACCTAGATAAAGACCACCCTTATAAAAATAAAAGCAAAGTAGTTTTTTGATCTGTGTTAATGGTATTTTCTCATCTACTAGTTTTTTTAATGCTAATTTAGCTAGTTCTGTTGCTTCCATAGATTCAATATAAATAGCTTTGGTTTGTTTTTCCTGCTTAAGTAAAGCATATCTCATATCTCTCCACTCAAAACGGAAAAAATTATATGAAACGCCAGACATAATTGCCAGCATCATTTTTGCATATGCTTCTACCTGTATTTCACAGATAGAACAGCCATCAAGCCCAATTTCCTTAGGAATGCAACAGCCTATTGCTACAACAAATTTGAGTTTCGCTTGAAAAATTTTAATCCATTCTTCTTTAATAAGTTTATCCGCAACCACAAAAACTATTTGACTGCTCGACAAATCTTCCAGTTCTTGGTTTCTAAATACAAAATATTTAATTTAATCTCTGAAAAATCATGCTATTTCGTAGAGCTAAAGCATTTACTACTTCTGTACCAAATTTACCTTTCACAATAATTGAAATATTATCTTCGTACTCATTTAGGTATTCATCAAAATCATAATCTTTATCAAACATTCTTATTCCTTAGTATTAATTTAAGTAAATTTAGTAATAATTATATTTATAATCTATCATTTCATCATTTCTTTCGTACTAACCGCCGATGGAAGCTACCGACTATAACGTAATTTTCATTGATTCTTCTTGTGTATATATCCAAATACGGGGAAGTAGCTGAAAGTGTAGGCATTCTGCTATCGCTTCAGTGAGGTGGTGGTTGATCACAACTCATAGTGCAATCATCGCCTACCGCTTTATAGACTTCCACCAACCTTATTCAATACTGAAGGTAGGAAAACTGTACAAATGAGTTCACTAATTCTAACACTTCCCCTTGTTTTTTAGGATTAGAGGACATTTGAAGTAGTTAGGTTTCATACTCGGACAAACTTTGGATGTAGACATTAATCCGTTTATAGCTTGTTTTTCAAAGACTTGTAACCATTGATTTACTATACCTGAATTAGCAATACCGAAATTCAAACAGGCAAATTATGCAGAATATATCCCTTATTAAGACTCTTGGATAACCATTAGTTTAAATTCGGAAGAACACCTTATTTCTTACCCAATACTAATAACCCATTGATTCTAATATAATTACTTAATCTAGAGTCTCAATGTTTTATCAGTAAAATGAAAATATTTTTGTTCGAATGAGTTTTATTGTGTTGGAGATAAGAGTTGTTCACTTGTTGTTTGAAGGATTGATTATATTTAGTCATAAAAAATTTACATCCTAGTCCATTGGTTGTTTAGTCTAACTTTTTGGGGAATAATTAATATTAAATCATCAAGAAACTACTTTATATACATATATACAAAAGTGGATATACTGATTGAATTAGGTGCTGACTTGTTTATACAAAATTGTGCGTTTCAAACCACTGTTCTATATTTTGAATAATAAATTGGGGAAGTGATATTTCTTGTTCTAAGAAAGTTTTATCCATGATGAAATAATTCATGTTTTTTAGATTTATTTCTGAAGGTTTTCTTTGTTTCCCTGATAAGTAATAATAGGCTCTCCATAATACTGGTAAAGAACTATTATTCCAAATCTCTTCATATCTTTGAATTGAAGCATCAAACCAAAATCTAAACCAGCAGTAACGTTTATTTTTATATGTTCCTTTTTGGTTAGGAAAGTCTGCTAATGTTAATAGAATATAAGGAATTTGATACTCTTCAAGTTTAGCGTATTCCCAAATTTTTTGTTGATTAGCTAATATAATTAATTCAATAAATTCAATAGGCTGTAAGTTTTTTGCCAAAAAACTAATTTGACGATAATGTTTTTGCCAGTTTTTTCTGAATAAATTTTTTAATTCTAGTCCATGCTTTTTATCTGGTGATGATGGAAAATATAGGTGGTATAAATTGCTTGAATTTGATTTTATGGGGCAGAATCCGCTTTTTGGGTAATGAGAAAAATTGCCATTAGGAGATGACACTGTATTAACATTTTTCTCAAATACAACTTGATTACAAATAGGACAGTGGCATTTAGGTCTAATATCTTTTAAACCTAACGGTTTATTACCAAATTCAATAATATACTCTTTAACAGTGATTAAAGCTTCTTTGCTTGGATGTTTTGCTTTTTCCATTTTTAATCCTATTTGTTATACAATAAGTAAGAATAAACATAAAAAATGCGAGATAACCGTTTGTTTTGTCTCGCATTTTTAGTTGATTTAAATATCAATTAGAAAAATAAATTTTGCACTATTTCTCAACTTTAGCTTGTTGATTAGCCTTATTAGCAGCATCTTCCGCTTCTTTCGATAATTGACGTGACAGCGCAGAGGCGGCTTTTGATTCTTCCGACAATTTTAGAGCTAATTCTGCAGCAGTATTTGATTCATCCATTTTTTGTTTAGATAATTTTTCAGCCTCTTCTCCACCTTGATTTAGCATAATTTCTGCCTCTTGTTGTTTTTGTATTGCCACTTTTACGGCTTCATTTGCCTGAACAGATTTATCCTGAGCCACTTTAGCTGCATCAATTGCTTGTTGGGATTTATCTAATGCAATTTGTTTATAATTTATCAATATGGACTTTTGAGTAGTCTTCTCTGCGGTTACTTTCGCTTGGTCAATTGTTTTAGTTTGTTTAATCATATTAGATTTATCATCACAGGCAGTTAAAAGCATTGCTGAGCCTAGTACTAACCAAAATACTTTTTTCATATCTTATCCTCAAAAAGTGAACTTATAATGGTTTCAATATTTTAAACTTAATTTAATAAAAAATCATTCTAACGACAGAAAATATCTTTATTTTTGTATGATTAAGAAAATTTCTTGTCTTATTTCTTTTTCATAACCTCAATATATTGTAAAATTTTGCTTGATTCATCATTCTTCCATCATCTGAACCAATGTGGAAATGGGCTCCGAAAAGGCTGACTCTTACTAATGCATCAACATTGACGAGTGCTTTGCGAGAAAGATTATGTTCAAGCACGGTAAGCAAATACGCAGACGCATTGCATTTTGCCTTCTAAACCAAATAATTGTCACAGAAAGCGGATTTTGAGGTAATTTTCAGTCCATAGTAATGAACGATGATTTTAAATGGTGGGCCTACACATTAGATGGTGAGCTAAAGCTCACCCTATAGATTTAAAGCCCACTTATTGGTAGCTATTATTTTAAACCAGTAAATTTAAATTCATAATTTACATCAAATGGTTTCCACCAACGACCAACGCCAGTTTCTTCATCAGTGTGGCGGTGCATACCTGCTTTTGGCGGAGGATCGATATGGTAAGTTAATTTGTAATTACCCTCGCCCATCATTTTGATGTTTGCTGCATAGTGTGGACCATCGGCTGCAACCATTGGCATAAAGGCACCTTCTTGTTTAGCTCCAGTATCAGTATTAATTAAGGTATAGTTGATGGTTAAATAAGGCATCCATTCACCTTCACCAAAACCGTTTTTGTTACCTTTCACCGCATGTATATCTGCTTCTAAGTGAATATCAGATTTTGCTGCGGGCAAGCCCATACCTCGTGGTTCCATATCTACTGGTCTTAAGTAAACCGCTGCAATTTCCATACCATTCATGGTAACAGCTTCACCTATTGGATATTCTTGGAATGCATAAGCTGAAGTTGCTGTAAACATTCCTGATAATAAACTTGCGCTAAAAAGTGCTTTTTTCATAGTTTCTCTCCTGAGATGAGTTTTGAGTTAATTTGAAACCGCTCTTTTGCTTTGATATTTCATAACAACCAAAGCAAAAATAGCAGCAATAATTAATATTATCTGTGGCACAAGGGTTTCCACATAAGGGTAAACACCTAACCACTGGATCTCTAGTACGCCGTTAATTAATGTCGGTTCAAACAATTTACCTTCAATAAGTTCAAGTATAGATTTACCAGCGAACACAAATGCCATTAAATACATAAATGAACCAGTAAACATAAAGAATGGTTTTAGTGGCAATTTAACCACTGTGTAACGCATCACAACATAGCAAATCGCTAGTAAAATTACCCCGAAAATAAAGCCAGCAAAAAGATAGGCTAAACTAACCACACTTTTCGCATCGCCAACTAGGGCATAATAGAACAACACGGTTTCTGCGCCTTCACGATATACAGCAAGGAAACTGGTGAGCCATAAACCGAATAGAGAGCCTGCCGTTAATGCCGTTGAAAGCTTGCCTTCGAGATAGCGTTTCCAGTTTTGTGCTTCGACTTTAGAAAGCAACCAGTAACTCATACTAAATAACATGAAGACTGCAATAATCATTGTGAAACCTTCAAGCAATTCTCGGTTTTGCCCTGAGTTTTCAAAAATAAGTTGGAAGATGAATGCAGTAACGACGCTTGCCCCTAACGCCACATAAACGGATTGGCGAATAACTGGCAATTTATCGTGATGATTATTTTTCACCATATAAGCCACAATAGCGGTAACGATTAACAACGCTTCTAAGCCCTCACGTAAAATAATAAGCAAGCTATACAAGAACATGGACCAATCACTTTGTTCGCCACCTTGCAATATTTGAACGGCTTTTGCTAAGTTTTGGTTTAAACCTGCGGCTTGTTCTTGCAATTTGTCGCCATTTCCCGCTTTCATCAGACTAACTAAACGAGTGAAATAACCTTCTAATTCTGCTTTAAAATTGCTATCGCGCGAGCCTACTTTGTTTTCCATGCCAGAACTTTCAAATACATCAAAGTAAGTATCTTGCACCGCAAGCATGGCTTTTTTCGCATCACCTTGTTCATAAAGAGCAATGGCTTGTTGAATACGTTGGTTGATTTCAGTCGTAATTTTTGCCCAATCGTGCTCTGCAACGTTATCTGAAGTTTGCACTTGTGATTGTGTCGCTTGAGCGTTTTGCTCATCACGAGTGGTTGGCAAATGAGGAAGCTGTTCTTCAATATCTTGCAAGAGTTGCGTGCTTTGGTAAGCAATTTCTATCATTTGGTCAGGTTGTTCGCTCAAACGAATCAAATTATAGAATTGTTGATTAATCGCAGCAGAAATTTCAAAAGAGCGGTTAATTCCGACCAACATTTCCATTTCAGAACTTTTGAAGCCATAGTATTGAGCTTGTTGAAATGCTTTCTTAGCGTTAGCAAAATTGCCACTTTCATAAGCGGTAATACCTTGCGCAATGAAATCATCAATGATTTTGAAACTTTGTTGCCAATAAGATTTGATGGCATAATTATCATAAATACTATGCTGACCATCAGCATTGAGTTGATGCCCTTCGATAAGAGAAGGTAAAATTTGCTGTAATTCATTTTTTAAACCGTTAATTTTGGCTTGAATCTCATTCATTGGTTTACCTTCGCCAATCATTTTTCGAATTTCACCAAAAATGGATTCCATTTGATAGCTTTTTTGCGCAGAAAAATTAATGCGAATTGGACCTTCTAAATTTTCAAATACTTCAAAATACGCCATTTGCACTTCGGTTTTGGCATCATCAATTTTGTTTTCTTTAAGAAGTTGTTCAGTGTGATTCAAACGTTGAGTGATATCATCAACCCATTTTTGATAGTTATTAGCAAAGGTAGTTTGACAAAATAAAATGATTAAAGAAGCGATTATGTAACGAAACAAAAACAGCATCAATACGAGCCTTTAAATGAAATTTATTCTTATTTGTATTATAGATTACCTTTAATGAGAAAAAATCTCAACAATAAACTGATATTTTGTGTAGTTAAAGAATATTTAAAATTTTTGTCGTACTTTTGTATAGAATAGTAACTCCGACCATCCTCTTAATCTTTTCTTAAGATTTATTTGTTTTAATACACACATCCAAGCAATGTTGCTTGAAATTAACTAACTTAAAAAGGAAACATTATGAAAAAATTTGCATTAGCAACAATCTTCGCATTAGCAACCACTTCAGCATTTGCTGATTTTAATGGCAATAATAGTCAAGGTGGTTTTCAACAAACAGCCCCTGCTGCAATTAGCGTAAAACAAGCTTTATCTGCGGCTGATAATTCAATGATTACTTTGGTGGGTAATATTACACAACAAATTGATGACGATGAATTTTGGTTTACTGATGGGACAGGGCAAATCAAGATTGAAATCAAAAAACGCGTTTGGAATGGTTTAAACGTAGATTCAAAGGATAAAGTGAAAATTTATGGAAAATTGGATAATGAAGCCTTTGAGAAAGCAGAACTTGATGTATTGCGCGTTGAAAAAGCAGAATAATTATCTTTGAAGATAGCGGGCGTTAGCTCGCTATTTTTGTTTATAAAGTGCGGTCAATTTTTTATGAGAATTTTATTGATAGAAGACGATAATCTAATCGGCAATGGGTTGCAGATTGGTTTAACTAAACTTGGTTTTGCGGTGGATTGGTTTACCGATGGAAAAACAGGAATGGCTGCTTTAACCTCTGCGCCTTATGATGCGGTGGTATTGGATTTAACCTTGCCTAAACTTGATGGATTAGATGTATTGCAACAATGGCGATCTAATCATCAAGATGTTCCCGTATTAATTTTGACTGCTCGCGATACTTTAGATGAAAGAGTTAAAGGTTTACAAAGTGGTGCAGATGATTATCTTTGTAAGCCTTTTGCTTTGGCTGAAGTCGCCGCACGTTTACAAGCCCTTATTCGTCGTCGTTATGGACATCATCATTCGGTAATAGAACAGTCTGGTGTTAAGCTAGATCAGAATCAACGTTCTGTTTGGCTGAATAATCAACCCATTTCTTTAACAAGCCGTGAATATAAATTATTAGAGTTATTTATGCTGAATAAAGATCGTGTGTTGTCTCGCACATCGATTGAAGAAAAATTATCCAGTTGGGATGAAGAAATTAGCAGTGGTGCATTAGATGTGCATATTTATAATTTACGCCAAAAATTGGGGAAACAATTTATTCGCACGGTACACGGTGTTGGATATGCTTTGGGACAAGTTGAAAAATGAAAAATAGAAGTCTCACTTTGCGTCTTATTTCTGTGCTTTCTTTAACCGCACTTTTTGTTTGGCTTAGTTCTACGCTTGTGGCTTGGTGGCAAGTACGTCACGATGTGAATAAGGTTTTTGATGCACAACAAGTTCTCTTTGCCGAACGGCTCGCTAATTCTGATTTAAGTGCTATTTTGTTGGAATCTAGCACAAAGCTAGATAAAAATTCACAGTCAGCATTAAAAAAAAGTTATGACGATGATGCCTTAGCCTTTGCTATTTTTTCTAAGACAGGGAAACTTTTATTTAGTGATGGACAAAATGGAAAACGTTTTATTTTTCATTATAAAACGGGGTTTCATAATGCGAATATTTATGATGATGACGATAAATGGCGAATTTTTTGGCGTACGGCAGCTAATGGAGAATTATTTATCGCAGTAGGGCAAGAATTAGATTACCGTGAAGATTTAATTGAAGAAATGATTTTTGGGCAAATATGGATTTGGTTTGCGAGTTTGCCTATTCTGATCATTATTTTAGGCTGGTTAATTCATAAAGAACTTCGACCAATTAAGCGTTTAAGCCAAGAAGTGCAAAGTCGAAAATCTGGCGATGTGTCATTGCTGAATACGGAGGGGCTACCCGTTGAGATTTTACCCTTAGTAAAAAATTTAAATCAATTTTTTGACCGCACTTCGGCTATGTTGCAACGAGAACGTCGTTTTACTTCTGATGCAGCTCACGAATTACGTAGTCCATTGGCGGCATTGCGTATTCAAACTGAAGTTGCGCAACTCGCAAATGATGATGCGTCTTTGCGTGAGCAAGCCCTTACCCATTTAACGCAAGGCATTGATCGGGCTTCGCAATTGATTGAACAATTATTAACGCTCTCCCGCTTGGATAATTTGCAAGCCTTAGAAACACTACAGTTGCTTGATTGGGAAGCCATTGTTCAATCATTAATTTCTGAGCGTTATTTTGTGGCAGAAAAACGTAAAATTACCTTGGTTTTTGAGAAAGAATCTGAACCAAAGCAAAAACAAGGGCAATCAATTTTAGTTTCATTGATGCTTAGAAATTTACTCGACAATGCCATTAAATATTGTCCAGAAGAAACAACCGTTTCAGTAAAAATTGCATCTTCTAAGATTATTATTGAAGATAATGGTGGTGGCGTTGAACCTGAAGATTTGAAAAAACTTGGTCAGCGTTTTTATCGTCCAGCTGGGCAAAATGAAAAGGGCAGTGGCTTGGGGCTTTCTATTGTTATGCGAATTGCGGAATTACACGGATTTAAAGTGCGGTTAGAAAATGTAATAAAAGAAAGCCAAAGAATTGGCTTAAAAGCAATAATATTCTTGTAGAAATGGCTTTAAAATAAATGATATTTGTGCGGTAAATTATTTTGTAAATTTTACCGCACTTTTCACTTTAGCTTTCACTAATTTGAAATAATGACTGTATTTTGTTAGTATATACAAGTTTTGGAAACAATCCTTCAATTCCTACTGAACGTTTCCTTCAAAATCGCACTTCTATGTGCTGTCCTTTGTAGTGGTTCCATTACACATTTTTGCCTCTAGGCAATGTTTATTAAATCTATCTTTAATCTATTCACTTAATCGTTAAGGGGAAAAGTTTGTCTTTATCTCAATTTATGACAAAGCGAACGTCATTTAATCCTTTGGTAATTGGCGTTACATTATTTTTTGTGTTGTTACTGATAGCAATGATTTTTATTGCGCCAGAGCAAACACAGGCATTATTGAATCAAGCTAAAAGTGGTATTTTTGCTAATTTTAGTTGGTTTTATGTGCTCACTTTTTCAGTGTTTTTAGGATTTTTATTAATTTTATCAGTAAGTAGTCTTGGCAATATAAAATTAGGGCAGGATGAAGAAGAACCTGAATTTAGTTTCTTATCTTGGCTTGCGATGTTATTTGCCGCAGGAATGGGAGTTGGATTGATGTTTTTTGGCGTAGCAGAACCATTAACCCATTATCTTTCTGACATTACAGCAGGTTCTGCAGAACATAAACAACAAGAGGCTTTACTTCACACTCTGTTCCACTGGGGAATTCACGCGTGGGCAGTATATGGCACCATTGCTTTAGCATTGGCTTATTTTGGGTTTCGTTATAAATTACCTTTAGCGTTGCGTTCTTGTTTTTATCCTTTATTAAAAGATCGTATTAATGGCAAAATCGGCGATGCGATTGATGTTATGGCATTACTTGCCACATTATTTGGGATTATTACTACATTAGGTTTCGGTTCATCACAGCTTGGTGCAGGGCTTGAACAAATAGGTTGGATAAGTCAGAACAGTTTTGGTTTACAAGTTGGCGTTATTGTTGTGGTGATGTGTTTAGCGGTGTTTTCTGCCATTTCTGGTGTTGGAAAAGGCGTGAAAATATTAAGTGAAATTAACTTAACCTTAGCATTTTGTTTACTTCTTTTTGTTTTAATTGCAGGGCCTACGTTATACCTTTTATCTGCATTTAGCGACAATATGGGAAATTATTTCAGCAATTTAGTGCAACTCAGTTTTAAAACCTATGCTTATGAACAAGAACATACTAGCTGGTTTAGTGGATGGACTGTGCTTTATTGGGCTTGGTGGTGTTCTTGGGCTCCGTTTGTGGGTTTATTTATTGCCCGTATTTCTAAAGGACGAACTATCCGTGAATTTATTTTTGGCGTATTAGTTATTCCAAGTTTATTTGGTATTTTATGGTTTACTGTTTTTGGTAATACAGCAGTATGGCTAAATGATAGCATTGCTGCAGGCGGGCTTGGCGAATTTATTTCTTCCCCAGAAATTTTATTATTTAAATTTTTAAATTATCTGCCTTTGCCAACAATAACTGGTTTTGTGAGTTTATTAGTGATTTCATTGTTTTTTATCACTTCAGCGGATTCAGGTATTTATGTGTTAAATAACATTGCATCTCGTGATAAAAGTTTAGCTTCGCCTGCGTGGCAAGCCATAATGTGGGGAACTTTAATGTCTGTTGTTGCAATTGTGCTTATGCAGTCTGGTGGACTTGCTAATTTGCAAACAATGACATTAATTGTTGCTTTACCTTTTGCTTTATTGATGTTGGTAATGTGTTTTAGTTTATGGAAAGGCTTAATTGCGGATAAAAAATATTTTTCTACTAAAGTCAATCCAACTAGCATTTTCTGGAGCGGCGATAAATGGAAATCACATTTAGAGCAAATGATGAACCAAACGCAAGAGAAAGATATTTTACGTTTTCTTAAAAATACGGCGTTACCCGCTATGCGAGAATTACGTCAAGAATTAACCGGAAAATATAATTTAAGTGTAGAAATCAACACATTATTTGAACAAGAAGAGCCAGCTTTAGAATTGGTAATTCATAAAGAATCAATGCGAGATTTTATGTATGGTATTAAATCTGTTGGGCGAGAAGTGTCAGAGCAATTAATTAACGATGAAAATCTACCGCACATTCAGCATAGTGTTACTTACGAGCCTTACACTTATTTCTTTGATGGGCGAGTCGGTTACGATGTTCAATATATGGATCAAGATGAATTGATTGCTGATATGTTGAAACAATATGAACGTTATTTAAGTTTGCTTGATGATGTGGGTCAGGAACTAATGGCACACGAGCAAACCGAACTAGCAGAGTAATCGATTTAAAGGTGCAACGTGTGCCAGTTTTGTGGTTATTTGACCTGATTAATCAAAAATTGGGTTAATAGCGAAACAGGGCGACCTGTTGCACCTTTATTTTCGCCTTGTAACCAAGCCGTACCTGCAATGTCTAAATGTGCCCAGCGATATTTTTTCGTGAAGTTAGACAAAAATGCACCCGCTGTAATTGCGCCACCCCAGCGACCGCCAATGTTGGCAAGATCGGCGAAAGGTGATTTCAGTTGCTCTTGATATTCTTCGCTTAATGGTAAACGCCACGCTTTGTCAGTAGTTTCTGTTGCGGCTTGGAGTAGTGCATTGGCAAGATCGTTATCTGTAGAAACCAAGCCACTATTGTGTTGCCCAAGGGCAACCACACAAGCCCCCGTTAAGGTTGCAACATCAATAACAAGCTCTGGTTCAAAACGCTCAACATAAGTGAGGGCATCACAAAGGACTAATCTACCTTCCGCATCAGTATTAAGAACTTCTACGGTTAAACCATTCATAGTGGTAAGAATATCGCCTGGGCGATAAGCATTGCCATCAGGCAGATTTTCACAACCGGCTAAAACACCAATAACGTTTAATGGCAAGTTCAACTCGGCAATGGCTTTCATTGTGCCGAAGACAGAGGCTGCACCACACATGTCATATTTCATTTCATCCATATCTGCAGCAGGTTTAAGTGAAATACCGCCTGCATCAAAGGTTAATCCTTTGCCGACAAGTACAATGGGTTTGGCGTTTTTATCTGGTGCATTATTGAATGTTAAAACAGACATATAAGCACGGTTTTCAGAGCCTTTTGAGACGGCAAGATAAGCATTCATTCCAAGTTTTGCCATTTCTTCTTCATCCACAACTTTTAATGAAAGTGCGGTAGAATTTTCTGCTAAATTTTTTGCTTGCTTAGCAAGATAAGCGGGGTTGCAGATATTTGGCGGCATATTTGCGATGTCGCGCGCAGCTTTTATACCTGAGCTAATCGCATTGGCGTGAGAAATAGCTTGTTGTGCTTGCTCACAATCCGCATTAAAGATGAAGGATTCTAAAATAGAGGCTTCTGCTTTTTGAGATTTGAAATGATCAAATTGATAATTAGTGTGTTCAATCGTTTCAATGGCAAAGCGGATATTCCAATAAAGATCGCGATCTTTTAATTCAATTTCAGTTAAATAAGAAACGACTTCACGCGTGTTGGTTTCTTTTAGTGTATTTAATACAGCTTGGATGATTTGTTTATATTGACGCTCCGTGAGTTCTCCTTTTTTGCCACAGCCAACGATTAACACGCGTTTAGCAGATAAACCTTGAAGATCACGAAGTAAAACGATTTGGGCTAATTTTCCAGTTAGCTCACCTGATTTCACTAAATCGTTTAAATAGTCTTGGGTTAATTGATCGATTTCATTAAAACTTTTTGAAAATTCATTGTTTTCATAGATGCCTAAAACAATGCAATCAGTGGTTTGAGAAAGTGCGGTGTTTTTTGCTTGATATTTCATTTGTTGTCCTTAAATTTCTGTTTAATTCAGCGAAAATAAGTTATCATACGCGACCGATTTTATCCAGTTTTCCCCCGTTTTAGATTTAGAAAAACAAACGAAATAAGATGATTTTAATTCGATATTTAATAAAAGAAGTTTTCAAAAGCCAAATCGCAATTTTACTAATTTTGCTATTGATTTTTTTTAGTCAGCAGTTTGTGCGTGTATTAGGTGCGGCGGCAAATGGGAATGTGCCAGCTGATTTGGTTTTTTCTTTATTAGGCTTAGGAATGCCGACAATGGCGCAGTTGATGTTGCCGTTATGTTTATTTATTGCGATTTTACTGACTTTTGGTCGTCTTTACGCTGAAAGTGAAATCACAGTGATGCGCGCCTGCGGTGTGGGGCAACGGATTTTAGTTAAAGTGGCACTGATTATGTCTTTATTAACGGCAGGTATTGCCGCTTATAACGCATTATGGCTCTCGCCTTGGGCAATTCAAAAACAAGTGAATATGGTGGAAGATGCAAAGGCTAATCCAACCGTTGGCGTGCTGTCTTCAGGTCAGTTTATTTCTACCAATAACAATAACGTTGTGTTATTTATTGATAAGATTAAAGATAATCAAATCAGCAATGTTTATTTATTTCAAATGACACCTCAAAAACAAACAAAACCTTCAGTGGTAACAGCTGAAAAAGGGGAATTAATTGCGTTACCAAATGGCGATCAAGTCTTAAATTTGAAAAATACAAAAAGGGTTGAAGGAACTTCTGTTTTGCCAGATTTTCGCATTACGCATTTTGATGAATATCAAGCCTATTTGGGTTATCAATCCGCAGAAAATACCAATGATGAAGCAGCAGAATTAACATTATCTCAACTTATCGATTTAGATTCTTCTTCTGCGAAAGCTGAATTGCATTGGCGTATTACCTTAATTTTGGCAGTGCCATTAATGGCATTGATTGCTGTACCATTAAGTCGTGTAAATCCTCGACAAGGTAGATTTGCCAAAATTTTACCCGCACTTTTACTTTATTTAATTTATTTCTTGTTACAAAGCTCTTTTAAATCTGCAGGTGCAGCAGGAAAATTAGAGGCTGAATTCTTAATGCCGCTTGTTAATATTGGATTTTTCTTACTTGCTGTGGTGTTGAATAGCTGGGACAGTGAAATAATGTATAAATTTCGCTATTTATTTAGTCAGAAAGGATCGGCAAAATGATAAATACCCTTGATCGTTATATTGGAAAAAGTATTCTTGGCGCGATTTTTGCTACTTTAATGACTTTAGTGGGGTTATCGGCGATTATTAAATTTGTCGAACAATTTCGTAGTGTAGGTAAAGGCACTTATGATATTTGGCAAGCGGTAATTTTTACTGGTTTAACTATGCCTAAAGATATTGAAACTTTCTTTCCTATGGCAGCATTGCTTGGGGCATTAATTGCACTAGGTAATCTTGCTAGTAGAAGCGAACTTGTTGTTATGCAATCAGCAGGATTTTCTCGCTTTAAAATTGGAATGGCCGTGATGAAAACTGCATTACCATTAGTAGTATTTACAATGATTATTGGGGAGTGGGGAATTCCACAAACAGAACAATTTGCACGAGATATGCGCGCTAAGGCTCTTTCTGGTGGTTCGATGCTTTCAATAAAAAATGGCGTGTGGGCGAAAGATGGTAATAATTTTGTATTTGTTAGGCGGGTAACGGATGATGCAAAATTAGACGATATTTATATTTATACCTTTGATCAACAGCATAATTTAATAAAATTAAAACATGCAAACCAGGCGAGTTATTCTGAAGATGAAGCTAAATGGACATTGCGTCAAGTTAATCATTCAACGATTACGAAAGATGAAATTATCACAACGAATCATTTATCAGAAACTTGGGAAACTAGTTTGACGCCAGATAAATTAGGTGCGGTTTCTTTGCGCCCGACATCATTATCTATCTCTGGTTTATATCATTACATTTCCTTTCTGCGTGAAACAGGGCAAGATGTGAGTCGTTTTGAACTCACGTTTTGGCGTAAAATTTTCCAGCCTGTATCCGTTGGCGTAATGATGTTATTAGCCTTATCTTTTATTTTTGGATCGCTACGCAGCGTGACAGCAGGCGCAAGGATAGTTACTGGGATTTGTGTAGGATTCTTATTTTATGTTGTTAATGAAATTTTAGGACAAATGAGCGTAGTTTACGGTATTTCTGCTATTTTTGGCGCATTGATCCCGAGTTTGCTTTTCGTTGTAATGATTTGGTGGTTATTAAGTCGTAAGCGAGATTAGTTTTAAGGAGATAAGTTAGCTGAATTGATTTATCGTTATTTGATAGATAAAGGAATATTTGATTATGAATTTATTTAATGCAATCCTGAAAATAATAAGTTTGCATAATAAATAAAGATCAAGCATTCTATATTGGTATAGACGTTTAGCCGTCTAAATAATTAAGAAAATTACTTTAAAGTGGGAGTTATTATGACAACAGCACACATCTTAGGTTTTCCTCGTGTGGGGGCAAAACGTGAATTAAAATTTGCACAAGAACGTTATTGGCGTAAAGAATTAGCCGAGCAAGATTTATTAGATTTAGCGAAAGCGTTGCGTGAAAAAAACTGGAAACATCAAGCAGCGGCGAATGCGGATTTCGTTGCAGTAGGCGATTTCACGTTCTACGATCATATTTTAGATTTACAAGTGGCAACTGGGGCAATTCCTGCTCGTTTTGGTTTTGATAGCCAAAATTTAACCCTTGATCAATATTTCCAGCTTGCACGTGGTAACAAAGATCAATTTGCGATTGAAATGACCAAATGGTTTGATACGAACTATCACTATCTTGTGCCAGAATTCCATAAAAATACACAATTCAAAGCTAACCCAGCTCATTACGTGAATCAAATTCGTGAAGCAAAAGCGTTAGGCTTAAACTTCAAACCAGTAATTGTTGGCCCATTAACATTCTTATGGTTGGGTAAAGAAAAAGGCGAAGCATTTAACCGTTTCGATTTATTAAATCAATTAGTGCCTGTTTATGTTGAAATCTTAAACGCATTAGTGGCTGAAGGTGCAGAGTGGATTCAAATTGATGAGCCTGCATTAGCATTAGACTTACCTGCAGAATGGGTTGAAGCCTATAAATCTGTTTACGCTGAATTAAGCAAAGTGAACGCAAAATTATTGTTAGCTACTTATTTTGGTTCCGTTGCACAACACGCTGAGCTATTAAAAGCTTTGCCTGTTGCAGGCTTACATTTAGATTTAGTGCGTGCGCCAGAACAGCTTGCGGCATTTGAAGATTACAGCAAAGTATTATCAGCTGGTGTGATTGAAGGCCGTAATATCTGGCGTGCAAACTTAAACAAAGTGTTAGATGTATTAGAGCCATTAAAAGCGAAATTAGGTGGGCGTTTATGGATTGCACCAAGCTGTTCATTATTGCACACCCCATTTGATTTAGAAGTGGAAGTACAATTAAAAGAGAAAAATCCTGCACTTTATAGCTGGTTATCTTTCACGCTACAAAAAGTAGAAGAATTAAATGTATTAAAACAAGCGTTAAATAATGGCAGAGCTTCTGTGCAAGCAGCATTAGATGCAAGCCAAGCGGCGGCAGATGCACGTGCAACCTCAAAAGAAATTCATCGCCCTGAAGTAGCGGAGCGTTTAGCAAACTTGCCAAAAGGTGCAGATCAACGTAAATCGCCATTTGCAGAACGCATCGCTAAGCAAAATGCATGGTTAAATTTACCGCTTCTGCCAACCACAAACATTGGTTCATTCCCGCAAACGACTGAAATTCGTCACGCCCGTGCGAGCTTCAAAAAAGGTGAATTATCTCTTGCAGATTACGAAGCGGCAATGAAAAAAGAGATCGAATATGTGGTACGTCGCCAAGAAGAATTAGATTTAGATGTATTAGTTCACGGTGAAGCGGAACGTAACGACATGGTGGAATACTTTGGGGAATTATTAGACGGTTTTGCCTTCACTAAATTTGGTTGGGTACAAAGCTACGGTTCACGTTGTGTAAAACCACCAGTGATTTACGGTGACGTGACTCGCCCAGAGCCAATGACGGTGCGTTGGTCTCAATATGCACAAAGCCTCACAAACCGTGTAATGAAAGGAATGCTTACAGGCCCTGTGACTATTTTACAATGGTCATTCGTGCGTAACGATATTCCACGTTCAACCGTATGTAAACAAATCGGCGTGGCATTATCTGATGAAGTGTTAGATTTAGAAGCCGCGGGCATTAAAGTCATTCAAATCGATGAGCCAGCAATTCGTGAAGGTTTACCACTTAAACGTGCAGATTGGGATGCATACTTACAATGGGCAGGCGAAGCATTCCGTTTAAGCTCAATGGGCGTTCAAGATGATACGCAAATTCATACACATATGTGTTATTCCGAGTTTAACGACATCTTACCTGCCATTGCGGCATTAGATGCAGACGTAATTACCATCGAAACTTCACGTTCAGATATGGAATTATTAACGGCATTTGCAGATTTCAAATATCCAAATGATATTGGCCCAGGTGTTTACGATATTCACAGCCCACGTGTGCCAACAGCAACGGAAGTGGAACATTTATTACGCAAAGCATTAAAAGTAATTCCAAAAGAACGTTTATGGGTAAACCCAGACTGCGGTTTAAAAACACGCGGTTGGACAGAAACCATCGACCAATTAAAAGTGATGGTGGATGTAACCAAAAAATTACGTGCGGAATTAGCGTAAGTCATAATACAGAAAGTATAATTTTCAAACACAATATAATTAAAGCCGAATCTCTATGGGATTCGGTTTCTTCTTATCAATAAAATATAGAGGAGCTCCTATATAACTAACTTTAACTTCCCTTAACTAATTGTTTTAAAATAGAAATTTGAGTTTTTAAATCACAATGCTTAAAACGCCATTCACATTTCTTTAAATATAACTCAAAATGTGCTTTGGAATGCACTAGACTTTTGAAAATGACGTTTTGCTTGGTTCGAAAATTTTTCCATTTATATGGTTTTGATTTTCTGCAAAGTTCTCGATGTGATTAATGAAAAATAATTGAACTCACTTACATCAAGCACATCATAGCTTCGGTATAAATAAGTGTAAATAATAGTATCTAACTCTACCTTTTATCGAATAACTGGTAACAGTGTTGAAAATTAGGTATCAGGAACTACTACGACGTATACTTTACCACCACTCTTCAAATATTTCCATGATAGATAATCAATCGTAAACGATAAAAGTAATAAGCTGAAGTAGTTTTATTTACCAACTCAGAGACGGATCGAACTGCCATACTTACTACAAATAGCTCAATAAGTTTATTTTGTTTATATTGACTTAGGCGACTTTCCTCATTTGACTGTCTTAACCTAAATAACGTTTTTAGTCATTATTTAGGATAGCTCCAAAATATATTTAGATACAAAATGTTTACGCTTATTTAAGAAAAACTCCCCATCTTTTTTTAAGATAAATGGGGAAAAATATTAAAGAGTTATAAACCCATCATAAACATGGGTCGCTTCGCCTGTCATATAAAGTGGATGACCAACACCATTCCATTCGATCATTAGCGAACCGCCTGGTAAATCTACTTGGACATTCTTGTTTAATAAACCTTGCATAATTCCAACTGCAACAGCTGCACAAGCACCACTGCCACAGGCTTGAGTTTCGCCTGCTCCACGTTCATAAACTCTAAGCTTAATATGTTCTTTGTTGATGATTTGCATAAAACCAGCATTGACACGATCAGGAAAGCGTTCGTGGCTTTCTAACAAAGGCCCAAGCTGTTCAACATTTGCTGTTTGAATATCATCTACTTGTACAACACAATGAGGGTTGCCCATTGAAACTGCACCACATAATACGGTTTGAATATCTGTACGCAGAATATAATTTTTCTCAAATTTATTTGCGGTAAATGGAATTTTTGCTGGTTCCCAAATTGGTTCACCCATATTCACACGAATTTGATTATCATCTTTTACCGTTAAAACCATATGACCCTTTTGTGTACTAACTGCAATGTCTTTCTTGTTAGTTAGCCCTTTTAATGTCACAAAACGAGCAAAACAACGAGCACCATTTCCGCATTGTGAAACTTCACTTCCATCAGCATTAAAAATTCTATAATGAAAGTCGAGTTCGGGATCGTAAGGAGCTTCAACAATTAAAAGTTGATCAAACCCAATTCCACAATGGCGATTGGCTAAACGTTGAATCGTTTCTGGAGTAAAAAACACATTTTGAGTGACTCCATCAACCACAACAAAATCGTTACCTAATCCGTGCATTTTGGAAAACTGCATTTTTCCATCCTTTGTATAAATTCAAGATTTTTACATTATAAAGAGCAGCAAAAATCATGGCAAATAAAGAACTCTAGTATAAGCAAAGTGCGGTAAAAATACCGTAAATTTTTACCGCACTTTATTCATTCTTGGTATCAGATTACATCCAAGCGTTATTGCGAATAATTCCTACTGCAATACCTTCAATTTCAAAATTTTTTTGTTCTTCAAGATTGACTATTATAGGATCAAATTCTTCATTTTCTGCGTGTAGATAAATGATAGAACCTTTTTTCTCAAGACGTTTTACTGTTACTTCATCTTCAATACGTGCAACCACAATTTGTCCGTTACGTACATCCTTAGTACTATGCACAGCTAATAAATCACCATCTAAAATACCAACATTTTTCATTGATAACCCATAGACTTTAAGTAAGAAGTCGGCTTGTGGTTTAAACATATCTGCATCTACTCGATATGTCGCTTCAATATGTTGCTCTGCAAGAATCGGTTCTCCAGCAGCTACGCGTCCTACAAGCGGTAAACCGTCAAATTCATCATTCGAGCTATTATCTAAAATACGAATACCACGAGATGCACCGGGAATAATTTCAATTGCACCTTTACGTGAAAGTGCTTTTAAATGTTCTTCTGCGGCATTTGCAGATTTAAAGCCTAATTCACGAGATATTTCTGCCCGTGTTGGTGGCATACCTGTTGTTTCCAAGTGGCGTTTTAATAAATCCAACACTTCTTGTTGGCGTGCGGTTAATGGTCTCATATACACTCCTGTTTTTAAATACAGATAACTGGTATTGTATACAGATTATGTAAAGTTGCAACTGTTATTTTTTAAATCTGTGTATTAAGTCACATTTTGTCGCCAAATTTTCTAAATTAGTTGAGATCGGATGTGTTAAAATATTTGAGTTTTTAGACGATAAAAACACCAAAGGGCTAAAAATAGTTCTATTCACAAACTGCTTTTAAACGTCTATAAGATCGACAAACTTATAACAAAGAGAAAATTTATTATGGCAAATTTTATAAATATGTATCGCCAATTATTGAGCTTGCCGCTGTCTGCATTGGTGAAAAATAATCCTATTCCCGCCAATCCAATCGAAGAGCTTTCACTTAATATTCATCAACCTATTGTTTATGTTTTGCCTTATACATCTCAAACTGATTTCGTTATTTTCCGCCGAAATTGCTTAGCGTTAGGCTTGCCCGATCCCGCAGAGAAAAATGAAATTAATGGCGTTAAGTTACCACGTTATGTATATTTAGACGAAGGTCGCCGCATTTTTAAATCGAAAGGTGCGAAAGACGAAACCACTACTATTTTCAATAAATACCTTGAATTACACCGCACTTCTGAAAGTTTAGATGTGCAACTTATTCCTGTTTCTGTTCTTTGGGGACGTTCTCCCGGACAAGAAGATAAATCAGATTTGCCTAATTTGCGTTTATTAAATGGTATGCAAAAAACATTTGCAGCAATTTGGTTTGGGCGTGATACTTTTGTGCGTTTTTCTCAAGCGGTTTCATTACGTTATATGGTAGTTGAACATGGCTCCGATGAAAAAATTGCACAAAAGCTTGCTCGAGTTGCAAAAATGCACTTCGCAAAACAACGTATTTCAGCAACAGGTCCTCGTTTACCAAATCGTCAAGCAATGTTTAATAAATTATTGCAATCAGAAGCAATCCGACGAGCAATTGAAGATGAAGCAAAATCAAAAAATATCAGTATTGAAAAAGCACAAAAAGAAGCACATAAAATTTTGGATGAAATTGCAGCTGATGTCAGCCATTCAAGTTTACGTGCAGTAGATCGTTTTTTACGTTGGCTTTGGAATAAACTTTATTCAGGTATTGATGTGCAAAATGCGGATCGTGTCCGTAAATTAGCGTTAGAAGGTCATGAAATTGTTTATGTGCCTTGCCACCGTAGTCATATTGATTACTTATTGCTTTCTTATGTGCTTTATCATCAAGGTCTTGTTCCGCCACATATTGCGGCAGGAATTAACTTAAATTTCTGGCCTGTAGGTAGAATGTTTCGTAGTTGGGGCGCATTTTTTATTCGCCGCACTTTCAAGGGAAATCGGCTATATTCTGCCATTTTTCGCGAATATTTATCAGAACTATTCCATCGAGGCTATTCCGTTGAATATTTTATTGAGGGCGGTCGTTCTCGTACAGGTCGTTTACTTGCACCAAAAACAGGTATGATGTCTATGACACTTCAAGCATTACAACATAGTCAAACTCGCCCGATTTCGATTGTTCCTGTTTACGTTGGTTATGAACACGTATTAGAAGTAGACACTTATGCAAAAGAGTTACGTGGTGCAGCGAAAGAAAAAGAAAATGCGGGTTTAGTGCTTCGTGTAATTAAAAAATTACGTAATCTTGGTCAAGGTTTTGTAAATTTTGGCGAGCCAATCACGCTTTCAAACTATTTGAGCCAACATTTCCCTAATTGGAAAGAGCAAAATCACGAAGAAAAACTACAATGGTTTACACCCGCGGTAAATAATATTTCTAAACAAGTGATGATTAATATTAACAAAGCAGCGGCAGTTAATTCAATGAACCTTGTGGGTACAGCACTACTTTCATCTCGTCAGCGAGCTCTTTCGCGTGAGCAACTGTTAGAACAACTTGGCAGCTATCAACAATTGTTACAAAATGTTCCTTATTCAACGGACGTAGTGCTACCAAATGTGACACCGCAAGCAATGTTAGAACACGTATTAGCTTTAGATCGCGTAGGTGTATTAATTGAAAAAGATAATTTTGGCGAAATTGTACGCTTAGAGCGTTCATCTGCTGTACTAATGACTTATTATCGTAATAATATTCAGCATCTATTTGTATTACCATCTTTAGTTGCAAGTATTATTTTACATTACGAAGCGATCCAAAAAGATTTATTATTAGACGCGATTAGAAAAATTTACCCTTTCTTACAAGGCGAATTGTTCTTACATTTCAATGAAGATGAATTGAATGTACAAATCCATCAAATCATTGATGAATTTGCACGCCAAAGCGTTATTAATTCAAATGATAACTTCTTATCTATTAATAAATCAAAAGTACGAATTTTACAGCTTTGGTCGGCAGGAATGCGTGAAATCTTGCAACGTTATTACATTACTGTCACTATTTTACAAAAACAACCTGCTATTTCTCGAGCTGAACTTGAAAAAGAAAGCCAGCTTGTTGCTCAACGTTTATCCGTATTACACGGCATAAATGCACCAGAATTCTTTGATAAAGCGGTTTTTTCAAGCTTTATTGCAAACTTGAAAGAACAACGTTACTTTGATGAATCTAGTTATGCGGTTCTAGATAAAATAGAAGAGTTAGCTTCAACGCTTTCCCATTTAATTTCAACAGAAATTTGCTTAACAGTGAAAGGAACAATTGAAAAAGCTGAGGATCATTCTTCATAAAAAATACTGAGGGCATCATTGATGCCCTTTCTTTTATATAAATGATTTAGATCGCATTTAACGAGAAAATTATACTTAATCAATGCAATTTTAATCTTGGTTTTAAATAACGATTTAATTTATCAACGAGAATAATCAAACCAATTTTAATACAACCGTGCAAAGCGTGTTGGTGCATTCGATACAAAGAAACATAAGCAAACTGAGCAAATTTACCTTGAACGGTAAGTGGATTTTTACCAAACTTATTGGTTAGACTACCAAGTGCGGTAAAATCTGACAGCGAAACTAAAGTGCCTTTATCGTTATATTTAAAAGATTTCAGTGGTTTATTTTCAAACAATGCAAAAATATTTTTTGCACAAGCCTTTGCCATTTGATGTGCAGCTTGCGCTCTTGGCGGAACCAATTTACCATTTGATTGTATTAATGCAGCACAATCGCCAATCGCAAAAATACTATCATCAACAGTAGTTTGAAGTGTATCTTTAACCACTAATTGATTGATTCGATTAATTTCTAATCCATCAAATTGTTGCGTTACTGTTGAGACGCGAACCCCTGCCGCCCAAACAATAAGATCAGCCTTAATTTCCCCACCATCTTTGGTAATAAGTGTATTTGGCTGCGCTTCAGTAATCATTGTGTTTAATTGTACATTGGTGCCCATTTCTTTTAATTCATCTAACACTGCAGCAGATAAATTTTCAGGTAATGCTGGCAATAAACGTGTTCCCGCTTCGACTAAAGTAACTTGTAAGCAAGCGCTATCAATTTTACCATAACCGTAAGAAGACAAATCTTCAGCAGCATGATAAAGTTCTGCAGTTAATTCCACACCAGTAGCACCACCTCCCACAATAGCAATATTTACTTTATTTTCATCCACTAACTTTTGTTTAAATTCTTCTTCGCCAATATCATCTAACGCACGGTTTTCTGAAAATTTTAAAAATAATTCCAACAGTTTATGTTGAAAACGTAAAGCCTGTTTTGAACTATCTAAAAAAATACAATTATCAGCCACTCCTTTTGTGTTGAAATCATTAGATTTACTGCCAATGGCAATCACTAAATAATCGTAAGGAATTCGACGAGCAATGACGAGCATATCGCCCTCTTGCCCATAAACAGGTGCAAGTTCAACATATTTTTGCTCACGATTAATACGTATAATTGAACCTTGCTCAAAACTGAAAAAATGATTTTTACCGTGCGCACGATAACTTAAAGAATCCATGCCATCATCCATTACACCAGTTGCAATTTCATGCAATAAGGGTTTCCATAAATGGGTGGCATTGCGATCAACAAGTGTCACTTTAGCTTGTTTTTGACGACCTAATTTATTACCCAAAAATGTCGCTAATTCAACACCGCCAGCACCCCCACCAACGATCACGACGTTTTTCATAAAGCTCTCCTAAAAGTTTAAATTGTTAAAAATGTTACATTAATGTAATGATAACATAACAACGAAACAGGGCGGAAAACTTTCATAAAAATAACCGCACTTATAATCAAAGTGCGGTTATTTTTTGAGCTATTTTCAGTTGATATTAGAACAATAAAAACGGTGCTATTTCAGCACCGTTCTTTGTTATTGCATCACATTTTAAAGAATAATGTGAGAAAGACCTAAACCGATTAATAAGCAGAAAAGCATGCTCAATAAACCCGGAAGCATAAAGCTGTGGTTTAAAATGTATTTACCGATTTTGGTTGTACCCGTGGTATCAAAGTCAAGAGATGCAATGATTGGACCATAGTTAGGAATAAAGAAGTAACCATTTACTGCCACAAATACACCGATTAATACTGGTGCTGGGATACCTAATGCGATACCAAGAGGGAACAATGTTGCTACTGTTGCGCCTTGGCTGTTTACTAATACAGAAAGTACAAATAGCGCGAAAGCAAATGCCCATGGAGCAGTTTCAACTAAGCCCTTCACCATTTCTTTTACTTCGGTAATGTGTGCCTGCATTAAGGTGTCGCCTAACCAAGCAATACCGAAGATTGCGATTACTGCGCGCATACCTGCGTGGAATACGGAACCTTTAGTAATCGCTGTGCCATCTGGTTTACAAGTTAAGATAATCAATGCACCAATTGAAAGCATAATAATTTCAATGGTATGTGCCATTCCCATTGGTTTTCCATCAAAAACAGGTCGAATAGAAGGAACTGCCCCCATTAACACAACAAGTAAAGCACCAAATAAGAATAAAGAAACAGAAATTTTAGCTGTTTTGCTAACTTCGATTTCTTCGTTTGATGTGTTACTTGAAAAAGCATCTTCGTATTTTGGATCATTTAAACGACGTTGATATTCTGGATCATCTTTTAACTCTTTTCCCATTTTATTAACAAATAAGCAAGCAAGGAAAAGTCCTAGAATAGTTGAAGGAATGGTTACCATTAAAACATCGCCAAGATGAATGCCTTGTGGCTCAAGATAAGCAACCACCGCTACCACTGCCGCAGCGATTGGGCTTGCTACGATAGCAAATTGTGATGCAATTACCGCCATTGACATTGGGCGTTCAGGACGAATCCCATTTTGACGGCTTACTTCAGCAATAACGGGTAATACAGAATATGCTACATGGCCTGTACCCGCTAAGAAAGTAAATAACCAAGTTACTGCTGGCGCAATAAACGTAATATGTTTAGGATTACGGCGTAAGATTTTGGTTGCGATTTTGATCATATAATCTAAACCACCAGCTGCTTGCATTGCTGCCGCGGCTGCCACTACAGCCATAATCATAAACATAACATCAATAGGTAAACCTGCTGGTTTCAAGCCAAAGCCAAAAGAAAGAATAGCAAGACCTAAACCACCAAATACACCTAAACCGATACCACCTACTCGTGCACCCACAAAGATACACAATAATACGATGGCAAATTGTAGTAAAAACATTGCAGACATACTGCCCCCTAAGTTAATAAAAAAACACTTTGTTTTATTTGTTGAAACGGCGTGTAATATAGCAACAAATAGGTAGCGATTCCATAACTTGGATCAATAAATAATGTTGAAAATTTCTGTTATTTTCCATCAGCTGAAATAAAGATAATTTAATATATCCTATATTTTGAATATTTTTTTGAAAGATATTTCAAGTGCGGTTATACTTGGGACTTATTTCATTATACGGTATTAATAGAGAACACAATGCAAGAATTTATCTCAATGGCAACAGAGTTTGCTCAAAAACATACTCTTTTAGCAGTTTCTTGGTTTGCGATTTTCGTAATGGTAATTTATACATTCTACAAAGGCGCAACGAGTAAATTTAAAGTAATTACGCACAATGAAGTTATTCGGTTAATAAATTCCGATGAAGCCATTGTGGTAGATTTACGTAGTCTTGAAGAATTTCAACGTGGACATATCATTAATAGTATTAATGTGCTTCCAAGCGAAATTAAAAATCAAAACATCGGAAAATTGGAAACCCATAAAGAAAAAGCTCTTGTATTAGTCGATACAAATGGTACTTCATCCTCTGCTTCTGCAGTATTTTTAACCAAACAAGGTTTTAATTCTGTATTTGTATTGAAAGAAGGCCTTTCCGCGTGGGTAGCAGCAAATTTACCTTTAGTTAAAAAACATAAATAATAAGGAATAGAAAATGTCAGAACAAAAACAAGACGTTGCAGCAACAGAAGAACAACAACCCGTTCTCCAAATTCAACGTATTTATGTGAAAGATGTGTCTTTTGAAGCACCAAATCTTCCGCATATTTTCCAACAAGAATGGAAACCAAAACTTGGTTTTGATTTAAGCACTGAAACGACTCAAGTTGGTGATGACTTATATGAAGTGGTATTAAACATTTCTGTTGAAACTACACTTGAAGATAGTGGCGATGTAGCATTTATTTGCGAAGTTAAACAAGCAGGCGTGTTCACTATTAGTGGTTTAGAAGATGTTCAAATGGCACATTGTTTAACCTCTCAATGCCCGAATATGCTTTTCCCTTATGCACGTGAATTAGTGTCTAACTTAGTAAATCGTGGTACGTTCCCTGCATTAAACTTATCTCCAGTAAACTTTGATGCATTGTTTGTTGAATATATGAATCGCCAACAAGCAGAAAATGCAGAAGAAAAATCTGAGAAAGAACAAACTAAACATTAATTAAATAGCAAAACAAAAGGCAAGTTAGAAATCCTAACTTGCCTTTTTTGTTGCTAAAGTGCGGTCAATTAATAGCTTGAATTGATTAACACTTCTTCGCCATAGCCGCCTAAAGTTGGCATTGGTTGATAAGTTGAGTTTGCGGCACGCATTAAACGAATACCACGAACACCTGCTTCTTTAGCTGCTAGCACATCATCATCGCTATCGCCATAGTGAATACTCACTTTATGTGAAATGATTGCAGGCGTTTTGTTATATTTTGTTGTACGTTCACGGCTGCCCATAAATTCAACTGGGTGCATATTCTTAATATTGAACGTTTTTTCTAAAATTGGTGTTACGCCATCTACTTTACCTGCAGTACGGCCAGTGAAAAAGTAAACTTGGTCGCCACGTGCTTGGTGCATATTAATTAAATCTATGGCAATTTGTTTTGGAATAGAATATTTATCGCAACCTGCGTTTACTTCATTCCAGAAATCTTGGTTTTTCAAATAATCGTGTTTACCTGGTGAGAATTTTTGTTGTCCGTGGTAGAAGCAAGGGCTGCTGAAAAGCACGGTATCATCAATATCAAAGCTTACGTTAATTGGAGCTTTACCTTCTAAACTTTGCTTGATTTGATCAACACTAATCCAATGAATTGCTTGCTCTTGTAACATTTCACGAGCATTAGTGCCAGATTGAGTATAAGGTTCTGTTTTGCCTGCCATCGCTGGAACTGCAGCTGCAGTTAAAAGTGCAATTACAGATAATTTCATAATATTTTTCATTGTGTTTCCTCACAAGAGTTGATTTAAAAACCGCCCACATCATACATTTTTTTAGCTTATATTCAATAATTAGTAATCGTTTGCTATCTCAAAATATGATCAACTTCACATTTTTTATTTATGAGTGAAGAATAAATCTACAATATAAATTTCCCTCTTGAATTTAATCAATTTGTCGCCATATAACGAACAACTTTTCACGTTATAAAGGACAGAACAATGACAACGATTGTAAGCGTACGTCGCAATGGACAAGTCGTCGTAGGCGGTGATGGACAAGTTTCTTTAGGCAATACCGTAATGAAAGGTAATGCCCGTAAAGTACGCCGTTTATATAATGGCAAAGTGCTTGCTGGTTTTGCAGGTGGTACGGCTGATGCATTTACGCTTTTTGAATTATTTGAACGTAAACTTGAAATGCACCAAGGGCATTTGCTAAAAAGTGCGGTGGAATTAGCAAAAGATTGGCGTACAGATCGTGCACTCCGTAAGTTAGAAGCGATGTTAATTGTGGCGGATGAAAAAGAAAGTTTAATCATCACGGGTATTGGTGACGTGGTTCAACCAGAAGAAGATCAAATTTTAGCCATTGGCTCTGGTGGTAACTATGCGTTATCTGCGGCACGTGCGTTAGTGGAAAATACTGAACTTTCTGCACGTGAAATTGTTGAAAAATCTCTGAAAATTGCTGGCGATATTTGCGTATTCACAAATACCCATTTCACTATTGAAGAATTACCAAATTAAGGAAAAAGCTATGTCTGAAATGACTCCTCGCGAAATAGTTTCTGAATTAGATCAACATATTATTGGTCAAGCCGATGCAAAACGTGCTGTGGCGATTGCGTTGCGTAACCGTTGGCGTCGTATGCAGCTTCAAGAACCTTTGCGTCACGAAGTAACGCCAAAAAATATTTTAATGATTGGCCCAACTGGCGTGGGTAAAACTGAAATTGCGCGCCGTTTAGCCAAATTAGCTAACGCACCATTTATCAAAGTTGAAGCAACGAAATTTACCGAAGTGGGCTATGTGGGGAAAGAGGTGGATTCCATTATTCGTGATTTAACGGATAGTGCGATGAAGCTTGTTCGCCAGCAGGAAATTGCGAAGAACAGAGCAAGAGCTGAAGATGCGGCTGAAGAGCGTATTTTGGATGCTTTACTTCCTCCAGCAAAAAACCAATGGGGCGAAGTTGAAAGCAATGATAACAGTAGCACACGACAAACATTCCGTAAAAAATTACGTGAAGGTCAATTAGATGATAAAGAAATCGAAATTGATGTATCTGTGGGTGTGTCTATGGGGGTTGAAATTATGGCTCCTCCGGGTATGGAAGAAATGACAAATCAACTGCAATCATTGTTCCAAAATTTGGGTTCAGATAAAACGAAAAAACGCAAAATGAAAATTAAAGATGCGTTGAAAGCGTTGATTGATGATGAAGCAGCGAAATTAATTAACCCTGAAGAACTTAAACAAAAAGCCATTGATGCTGTAGAACAAAATGGTATCGTCTTTATCGATGAAATTGACAAAATTTGTAAGAAAGGCGAATACAGTGGAGCGGATGTATCGCGTGAAGGTGTGCAACGTGATTTACTTCCGTTAGTGGAGGGTTCGACAGTTAGCACCAAACACGGAATGGTAAAAACTGATCACATCTTATTTATTGCATCTGGTGCATTCCAAGTTGCCCGTCCTTCAGATTTGATTCCAGAGTTGCAGGGACGTTTGCCGATTCGTGTTGAACTTACCGCATTAAGTGCGGCGGATTTTGAGCGTATTTTAACGGAGCCACATGCCTCTTTAACCGAGCAATACAAAGCACTAATGGCAACAGAAGGCGTGAATATTGAATTTACAACAGAGGCTGTTAAGAAAATTGCTGAGGCTGCATTCCGTGTGAATGAAAAAACGGAAAATATCGGTGCGCGCCGTTTGCATACGGTAATGGAGCGTTTAATGGACAAAATTTCTTTCAGTGCAAGCGACATGAATGGTCAAACCGTCAATATTGATGCAACTTATGTCGCAGATGCACTTGGCGAAGTGGTTGAAAATGAAGATTTGAGTCGTTTTATTCTTTAAAGATAAAAATTTTACATATAAAAGTGCGGTAAATTTTTACCGCACTTTTTGTTTTCAGCATAGAGAAACTAATTAGTTTTTAATTTACTCCAATATTTTTCATAAATATCGACCGCTTCTCCTACATCGCCTTGCATAATTCCTTTTTCTACTTCCTCCGCTGGTGGGAATAATTTTGGATCATTAGCAACTTCCGCGCTTAGCAATGTTTTCGCCCCATTATTTGGCATAGAAAAGCCCATTCGTTCAATAACAATTTTTGCATTTTCAGGGCGAAGTAAAAAGTCGATGAACTTATGTGCCCCTTCCACGTTCTTTGCCGAACTTGGAATAGCGTAGTTATCCATCCAGAAAATAGCCCCTTCTTTTGGATAAACAAATTGCAAAGATGGATTTTCTTTCTGCGCTAAATAAGCTGAACCATTCCAAATCATACCAATTGCAGCTTCGCCTTGTACGTAAGGAACTTCTGGCGAGTCAGAGTTAAAGGTCGCCACATTTGGTAAAAGTTTTTCTAAACGCTCATAAGCTGTTTTGATGTCTTCTTCATTGGTGGTATTTGGCGATTTACCATCAAGTAGTAATGCTATATGAAACACTTCACGCGCATCACTGGTCATAAGAACTTTGCCTTTAAATTCAGGTTTCCATAAATCCGCCCAGCTCGTGATGGTTTTAGGATCAATTTCATCTGCATTAACTTCAATACCTGTTAAGCCGTAAACATAGGGTAATGAATATTTATTTTCTGGGTCGAATTCTTTATTTAATAAATGTTTAGGAATTTGATGAATATTGGTCAATTTACTTTGATCAATCGGTTGAAGCATCTTTTCCTTAATCATTTTATTTACATAATAACTTGATGGAAACACCAAATCATAGCCAGAACCCGTATTTTGGGTAAGTTTAAGTTTCGCATACATTTCTTCGTTGCTTTCAAAGGTAGAATAAATTACCTCAATGCCAGTTTCTTTAGAGAACTGTGCGACTAAATCAGAAGGCACATAGTCTGTCCAGTTATAGACATAAAGTTTGTTGTTGGCAAAGGCTGAAACCGCGAAAAGTGCGGTGGTGGAAAGGAAAAGATTTTTGAGTGAGTGAGCAAAGAATTTTTTCAATTTATTGACCTCCAAGGGTTATGATTCATTATTCAACGCACAAATTTTGTGCGTGCGCAGTATAGCATTTTTTTCTAAAAGGTTTGACATATTTCCCTTTAGGGGTAAGATTTTGCCAGTTTTTTCCTAAGAGATTTTTTATGCTTAATTTTGCCTATCAAGAACACGTTCGCTCTTATTATTTCGATTCTCGTAACCAAGATTTTCAATTTCCCCCACTTACTCAAATTGAACATACTGATGTATGTGTGATCGGAGCGGGATTTTTTGGTTTATCTGCGGCATTAGAACTGGCGGAGAAAGGAAAAAAAGTTATTGTATTAGAGGGCGCAAGAGTAGGATTTGGGGCTTCTGGTCGTAGTGGTGGGCAGGCAATTAATGGCTTTGAAGAAGGCATTGATGAATACGTTAAACAAATTGGCGAAGATAAAGCGCATAAACTTTGGAATATGTCATTAGAGGCCATTGATATTATTGATGAACGTATTGAAAAATATGGCATTCAATGCGATTGGAAAAAAGGCTATGCAACATTGGCATTAAATGAACGCCGAATGGATGACTTAATCGAAATGGAAAAAGAAAGTCATAAAAATTTTGGCTATCAGAATATGCAACTTTGGGATAAGGCTAAATTAAAACAGCACTTAGGCAGTGATATTTATGTGGGCGGCTTATTTGATAGTAACTCTGGGCATTTGCATCCTCTTAATTATTGCTTAGGTTTAGCGAAAGCTTGTGTCGATCTGGGTGTTCAGATTTTTGAACAATCTCCCGTAGTGGATATGGTTGAGAAAAATGGTTGCGTTGAGGTTAAAACAGCTAAAAGTGCGGTTATTTCTCAAGACGTTATTTTAGCTACCAATGCTTATATTGATGCTCTTCCGAAATCTATTCATCACGGCATTAATCGTAAAATATTACCTGTAGAAAGTTTTATTATCGCCACAGAGCCGCTAAGCCAAGTGGTTGCTGATTCTGTTATTAATAATGGTATGTCGGTGTGCGATAACAATTTATTATTAGACTATTATCGTTTAAGTGCGGACAACCGTCTGCTTTTTGGTAGTGATTCTAGCTCAGAAAAAGATATGGTCGCGATTATGCGGAAAAATATGTTGCGCGTATTCCCGCAACTTGAAAATGTAAAAATCGATTATGGATGGGCTGGCCCCATTGATATGACGTTAAACTCAACACCACATTTTGGTCGTATTTCTCCGCACATTTATTTTGCGCAGGGATATTCTGGTCACGGTGTTGCTTTGACTGGTCTTGCAGGACGAATTGTAGCGGAGGCGATTTTGGGCGACGATGAACGTTTATCTATTTTTGAAAGCCTGAAAGTCCCCTCTTTTTATGGTGGTCGAATTATCAAAGATCTTGCGACAAAGATTGGTGTGCAGTATTACAAGTTTTTAGATAAATACCGTTAAAATACAACAATGTTTTTCTAAAGCATTGCCATCAAAATTGACCAAAAATAATTAAATTTTATATGAACATAAATCCTAAATCAGTTAAAAAATTTACCGCACTTTAAAGCAGAATTAAAATAATATTTTTCACTACAATTTGTGTTTTCCATTAAGAGAGAGATATGTCAGAAAATTTGTTACTTTTCAGCTTGTTAGCTGTTGTTATTATATTGGTTTTATTACTTATTCTACGCCAGCAAAAATATACACATCTTCATCAAGAATTATCGAAAACGACTCAAGATTATAATCAACTTGCCAGTAAATTTGATGAACTTAGTAGCATTAAAAACCAGTTTGAACAACAAACAATTAAAGTACAGACTGAAAATCAAGGGCTGCAATATCGTTTAACTGAACGTGATGAACAAATACATCATCTCACGCAAGAACGACAAAATTTGACTGAAAAATTGACCGCACTTTCTCAAGAATTAACAGGATTAAAAACAACGTTAGCAGAGAAAGAAAAACATTTTTCAGAGCAACAACAGAACTTTGAACAATCCAAGCAGCAGTTGGGCGTGGAATTTCAAAATCTAGCCAATCGGATTTTGGATGAAAAAAGTCGATCATTTAGTCAATCAAATCAAACCGCCTTGGAAACCTTGCTCAAGCCTTTCCGTGAGCAAATTGAAGGTTTCCAAAAACGGGTCAATGAAATTCACTCCGAATCCGTGAAAGGCAATGCAGGCTTGGAAGCTGAAATCAAAAAAGTGCTAGAAATTGGTCTGAATATGTCGCAAGAGGCGAGTAATTTAACTTCTGCACTGAAAGGCGAAAAGAAAACGTTAGGTAACTGGGGCGAAGTGCAATTAGAACGAGCGTTGCAACTGGCTGGACTTGAAGAAAATGTGCATTATCGTGCTCAAGCACATTTTAAAGATGAACAAGGTGGACGTAATTATCCTGATTTTGTGTTGAATCTACCTGATGAGAAACACTTAATTATTGATAGCAAAATGTCGCTCGTGGCTTACGAAAGTGCGGTAAATTCTGACGATGATTTTGAACGTGAGCGTTTACTCAAAGAACATATTTCTGCATTAAAAACCCATATTAACGATCTGCATAAAAAAGATTACAGTAATCTTATTGGCATGCGTAGCCCGAATTTTGTTCTTATGTTTATTGCGGTAGAACCTGCGTATATTGAGGCTTTAAAATCTGATCCTGCTTTATTTAATTACGGTTATGAACGTAATGTCATTATGGTTTCTCACACTACGCTAATGCCGATTTTACGTACCGTAGCAAACCTCTGGAGAATCGAACGTGGCAATGCTGAAGCCAAAGAAATCGCTGAAAAAGCGGGCGAAATTTATAACCAAATTTGCTTGGTCGCAGAACGTTTAAGTAAGCTTGGCAATACGCTTTCCACTGTCAGCAACCAATACAACAGCACAGTCACCGCACTTGTAGGCCAACAAGGTTTAGTTGGCAAAGTAGAACGATTTAAAACCCTTTCCGCAAAAGCAAATAAAACAATGCCCGATGTGGAGTTGTTAAATAATCAGGTGGATTTGGCGAGGTTGAATGTCTTAAATCAAGAAAATCTTCAATAATTTATTCTCCGATTGAATGCAAATTTGGTCGGAGAATTTTTTGTCCTATCCAGAAATTTTGTGATCAATATCCCAAATTTGAAATTTCTCAGTTGTTTTTCTATTTTTGTTATCTATATTTGTCTTATCGAAACGTTTCGATAACAAAAAAGGAGCTTTTAGATGAAAAAAACAGCTTTATTGAATGCGCAACTTTCGCATTGCATTGCCACACTTGGTCATACGGAAAGTTTGACGATTTGCGATGCGGGACTTCCAATTCCGTTAAGTGTGGAACGTATCGATCTCGCATTAACTGCGGGTGTACCAAGTTTTCTACAAACGTTGAATGTAGTAACGAATGAAATGTATGTTGAACGCGTTGTTATTGCAGAAGAAATTAAAGAAAAAAATCCAGAAATATTGACCGCACTTTTAACACAACTTCAACAACTTGAAAGCCATCAGGGTAATCAAATACAAGTGGAATTTGTATCGCACGAAACTTTTAAAAAATTCACCCTCGAAAGTAAAGCTATTGTTCGTACTGGCGAATGTTCACCTTATGCCAATGTGATTTTATATTCTGGCGTGCCATTTTAATCAGGGTGAAATTATGGAAACTTTACTCAAAATTAGTGATGTTGATAAGTCATTTCCAGGTGTGAAAGCCTTGAATAATGCCTGTTTATCTGTTTACGCTGGACGCATAATGGCATTGATGGGGGAAAATGGGGCGGGTAAATCAACGTTGATGAAAGTACTTACTGGTATTTATTCCAAAGATGCAGGCACAATTGAGTATCTTAATCGATCGGTTAATTTCAATGGACCTAAAGCCTCACAGGAAGCTGGCATTAGTATTATTCACCAAGAACTTAATTTAGTTGGCAATCTCACCATTGCGGAAAATATTTTTCTTGGTCGTGAATTTAAAACCCCTTGGGGAGCGATTAACTGGCAGAAAATGTACCAAGAAGCAGACAAGCTGCTTGCGCGTTTGGGGGTAACTCACAGCAGTAAACAGCTTTGCGCTGAACTTTCTATTGGTGAGCAACAAATGGTAGAGATAGCCAAAGCCTTAAGTTTTGAATCCAAAGTTATCATTATGGATGAACCAACCGATGCGCTCACAGATACGGAAACTGAAGCCCTATTCAATGTGATTCGTGAACTCAAAGCAGAAAATCGTGGCATTGTTTATATTTCCCATCGTTTAAAAGAAATTTTCCAAATTTGTGATGATTTGACGGTTTTACGCGATGGTCAATTTATCGGTGAACGCGTTGTGGCAGAGATTACAGAAGATGATTTAATTGAAATGATGGTTGGTCGTCGTCTTGATGAACAATATCCGCATTTATCACAAGAAAAAGGCGAATGTGTATTGGATGTGAAACATGTGAGCGGAAGCGGCATTGATGATGTTTCCTTCAAATTGCATGCCGGTGAAATTGTCGGCGTATCAGGCTTAATGGGAGCAGGCAGAACGGAACTCGGCAAGCTACTTTACGGTGCTTTGCCAAAAACAGCGGGAAAAGTGCGGTTAAAAAATCAAGAGATTGAGAATCATAGTCCGCAAGATGGTTTGGATAATGGCATTGTATATATTTCTGAAGATCGTAAAGGTGATGGCTTGGTTTTAGGCATGTCGGTGAAAGAAAATATGTCGCTCACATCGCTCGATCATTTTTCACAAAAAGGCAGTATTCGCCATCAAGCGGAAAAAATGGCAGTAGATGACTTTATTTTGATGTTTAACATTAAAACACCTAACCGTGATCAACAAGTAGGTTTGCTATCTGGTGGAAATCAACAAAAAGTGGCAATCGCTCGTGGATTAATGACTCGCCCAAATGTGTTGATTTTAGATGAACCAACTCGTGGCGTAGATGTTGGTGCGAAGAAAGAAATTTATCAGCTGATTAACGAATTTAAGAAAGAAGGGTTGAGTATTTTAATGATCTCATCTGATATGCCTGAAGTGCTTGGTATGAGTGACCGCATTTTGGTTATGCGAGAAGGCAGAATCAGTGCAGAATTTTCTAGCAAAGACGCAACTCAAGAAAAATTATTAGCAGCAGCTATCGGTAAATAAGCGTAGGTAAATATGATGAAAACTGAAACATCTTCTATCCAAATAGGCAAATTTTTGATTGAACAACGATCTTTTATTGCATTGATTATTCTTATCGCAATTGTATCGGTAATAAATCCCGATTTTTTCAGTGTAGATAATATTTTGAATATTTTACGTCAAACTTCGGTTAATGCGATTATTGCAGTTGGGATGACTTTCGTTATTTTAATTGCAGGTATAGATCTTTCTGTGGGGTCTGTATTGGCATTGACTGGTGCTATTGCAGCCTCAATGGTAAGTATTGAATTGCCTATTTTTTTAGTAATTCCTGTGGTTTTATTGATTGGAACACTTCTTGGTAGCATAAGTGGCGTAATTGTGGCGAAAGGGAAAGTTCAGGCGTTTATTGCTACCCTTGTTACGATGACATTATTACGTGGGGTGACAATGGTTTATACAGACGGTCGTCCTATTACGACAGGTTTTTCGGATAATGCTGATCTATTTGCTAGCATTGGTACAGGCTATTTTTTAGGTATCCCAGTACCAATTTGGATTATGAGTATCGTGTTTGCTGTCGCTTGGTATATTTTAAAACACACGCCTATTGGTCGTTATATCTACGCGCTCGGTGGTAATGAATCAGCAACTCAACTTTCTGGTATTAATGTCAATAAAATCAAAGTATTTGTTTTTGCTGCCAGTGGATTTCTTTCTGCATTAGCAGGTTTAATTGTTACTTCACGTTTATCTTCTGCTCAACCCACTGCTGGCGTATCTTATGAATTAGATGCAATTGCTGCCGTGGTAGTCGGTGGAACCAGTTTGATGGGAGGAAAAGGTCGTGTAATGGGAACTCTCATCGGTGCATTAATCATCGGATTTTTAAACAATGCATTAAATTTATTAGATATTTCATCTTACTATCAAATGATAGCAAAAGCGTTGGTTATTTTGGTTGCTGTTTTAGCCGATAACTATCTTGGTACAAAAAAACTGTAACTCACTTTAAGGAGAAACTATGAAAAAACTAACCGCACTTACTTCTGCTGTATTATTAGGTTTGGCTGTTTCTGGCTCTGCTTCTGCACAAGACACAATCGCTTTGGCAGTATCTACATTAGATAACCCATTTTTTGTAACGTTAAAAGATGGCGCACAGAAAAAAGCGGATGAATTAGGTTATAAGTTAGTGGTGCTTGATTCACAAAATGACCCTGCTAAGGAATTAGCTAATGTCGAAGATTTAACTGTGCGTGGTGCAAAAATATTATTGATCAATCCAACTGATTCTGAAGCAGTTGGCAACGCAGTGGCGATTGCAAACCGTAAGCATATTCCAGTAATTACATTAGATCGTGGCGCAGCTAAAGGAGACGTAGTGAGCCATATTGCATCTGACAATATCGCAGGTGGTAAAATGGCAGGTGATTTTATCGCACAGAAATTAGGCGATAATGCCAAGGTGATTCAACTTGAAGGTATTGCGGGAACATCTGCAGCACGCGAACGAGGCGAGGGTTTCAAACAAGCTATTGATGCTCATAAATTCAATGTGCTTGCCAGTCAGCCAGCAGATTTTGATCGAACAAAAGGTTTGAATGTAACGGAAAATTTGTTGGCATCTAAAGGTGATGTTCAAGCAATTTTTGCGCAAAATGATGAAATGGCATTAGGTGCATTGCGTGCGGTGAAAGCAGCAAATAAAAAAGTCCTTATCGTAGGTTTTGATGGTACCGATGATGGAGTAAAAGCTGTAAAAAGTGGCAAAATGGCGGCAACTATTGCACAACAACCCGAGCTTATTGGTTCATTAGGTGTTGTTACCGCTGATAAAATCTTAAAGGGTGAAAAAGTTGAAGCGAAAATTCCAGTAGATTTGAAAGTAATAAGTGAATAATCTATCTACTGAATAAGCTCGTTATATCACATTATGGGGCAAATTATATTTGTCCCATTGTGTAGAAAGAAAAAATATAACAATACAGGATAAAATAATGAGAAAAACCCTCACGGTTCTCGGTAGTATCAATGCTGATCACGTTATTTCTGTGCCTTACTTTGCTAAACCTGGTGAAACGCTAACAGGTAAAAATTATCAAATTGCCTATGGTGGCAAAGGTGCCAATCAAGCAGTGGCGGCTGCTCGCTTAGGGGCAAAGGTAGCGTTCATTAGTTGTATTGGATCAGATAACATTGGCGAAACAATGAAAAATGCGTTTGCGCAAGAAGGAATTGATACAACCTATATTAATACCGTTCCACAGGAAATGACGGGAATGGCATTTATTCAAGTTGCCCAATCGGGCGAGAACAGTATTGTACTGGCTAGCGGTGCAAATGCACATTTGGGTGAGATGGTTGTTCGTCAAAGTGAGACGCAAATTGCACAATCGGATTGCTTATTAATGCAATTAGAAACCCCGCTTTCTGGTGTGGAGTTGGCTGCTCAAATCGCTAAGAAAAATGGTGTTAAGGTTGTGCTAAATCCTGCTCCAGCGCAGATTTTATCGGACGAATTATTTAGTTTGATTGATATTATTACACCAAATGAAACAGAAGCTGAAATCCTGACGGGGGTAGCAGTAACCGACGAGCAAAGTGCGATGAAAGCTGCGAGTGTTTTTCACGATAAAGGCATTGAAACCGTAATGATTACCCTTGGCGCGAAAGGTGTGTTTGTCAGTCGAAAAGGTAAAAGCCGCATCATTAAGGGCTTTTGTGTGCAAGCAATAGATACTACCGCAGCTGGTGATACATTTAATGGCGGTTTTGTTACGGCTTTATTGGAAGAAAAATCCTTTGATGAAGCCATTCGTTTTGGGCAAGCTGCCGCTGCGATTAGTGTGACGAAAAAAGGGGCGCAATCCTCTATTCCAACGCGTCAAGAAACTTTAGATTTTCTTGAACACGCTTAAAGTGCGGTGAATTTTTAGGGTGTTTTTATGGCAACAATGAAAGATATTGCACGACTGGCGCAAGTTTCGACTTCCACAGTATCCCACGTCATTAATGGATCGCGTTTTGTTAGCGATGAAATTCGTGAGAAAGTGATGCGTATTGTCGCTGAACTGAATTACACCCCCTCAGCTGTTGCACGAAGTCTTAAGGTGCGCGAAACCAAAACTATCGGGCTACTTGTCACCGCAACAAATAATCCATTCTTTGCGGAAGTGATGGCAGGCGTGGAACAATATTGTCAGCAGCATCAATATAATCTTATTATAGCCACCACTGGTGGCGATGCCAAACGCCTACAACAAAATCTGCAAACTCTAATGCACAAACAAGTGGATGGTTTGCTGTTGATGTGTGGTGATAGCCGTTTTCAGGCTGATATAGAGTTAGCCATTTCGCTGCCACTCGTTGTGATGGACTGGTGGTTTACTGAGTTAAATGCAGATAAAATACTCGAAAATTCAGCACTTGGCGGCTATTTGGCGACAAAAGCATTAATCGATGCAGGACATCGTAAAATTGGCATTATTACGGGAAATCTCAAAAAATCTGTCGCACAAAATCGTTTGCAAGGTTATAAAAATGCGCTGTCGGAAGCAAAAATTGCGTTAAATCCTCATTGGATTGTCGAAAGTCATTTTGACTTTGAAGGCGGTGTACTTGGCATACAATCTTTACTTACTCAATCTTCACGTCCAACAGCAGTTTTTTGTTGTAGTGACACCATTGCTGTTGGTGCATACCAAGCTATTCAGCAACAAGGCTTACGTATTCCGCAAGATCTTTCAATTATGGGCTATGATGACATTGAATTGGCTCGTTATCTCTCACCTCCCCTTTCCACCATTTGCCAACCGAAAGCTGAACTTGGCAAACTTGCTGTAGAAGCACTATTGCAACGAATTAAAAATCCTAATGAAAATTACCGCACTTTGGTTTTAGAACCGACTTGTGTGCTAAGAGAGTCTATTTACACTTTTAAATAATAAAAAACCGCCTTTCGGCGGTTCTCGTTTTCAATCTTCTATCTACTTATGCTAATACTGCCAATGCAGCCTCATAATTTGGCTCTTCTTTAATTTCTGCAACTAACTGGCTGTGTAAAACATTATTTTGCTCATCTAACACAATAACCGCACGAGAGGTTAAACCTGCCAACGGACCTGTTTGAATATCTACGCCTAATTGTGCATGTAATTCATGGTTACGGAAAGTCGAAACTGTTTTAGCATTTTCAATCCCCTCTGCTCCACAAAAACGAGCTTGAGCAAATGGCAAGTCTGCTGAAATACAAAGTACAACAGTGTTACTTAATTTCGCAGCCTGTTGATTAAATTTACGTACTGAAGCCGCACACACACCGGTGTCAATGCTTGGAAAAATATTTAAGACTTTGCGCTTACCTGCAAAATCGTTTAATGAAACATCGGCTAAATCATTACCGACTAAAGTAAAGTTTTCTACTATTTCGCTCACTTGAGGGAAATGTCCACCAACTTCAATAGGGTTTCCTGCTAATGTAACTGTCATAAAATCCTCTTTATTTAGATTAAGTAAAAAGTTTTTAAACTATACCACGCTTTCTAATTATGTCCACCAATTAAAGCTATCTCAAACAAAACAATAGTTTGACATCCTCTCCACCCTAAAGTATGGGGATTCCTACTAGCTCCCACTTGTAAATAATGGGCTACTCTCAGTGGGTTCTTGCTGCTGATCTCTTTTGAGATTCACTTCACAAACACAATAGCAATGTCCCCACCTGATATTTATTATGCTTGGACAATGACTAGCCTACGAGCCAACATATTTAACACCCCAACCACATCGGCGTTTTCTATATAGCCACATAGCAGTACTAAATTTTCCCCCTATACTATCTGATCCTGATTTATCACCATAGTCTATAGCTAATTTTACATGAGAATCTTCACGGATAAACAGCTCCAATGGATAGTTTATCTCCACTTTCTTTAGAATTAGTTACTTTACTACCATCTCCAACAACAACATTATATTCCGTCATCAAGCAGCACTGTACTATAAGCAGGACTCCATCTAGATCTTGTGAAAAAGACTGAACAGAATAAAAAAGAAAGACATTGTTTGATATGTACGTTAAAAGTTCATTGGTTTTGCTGATAAATAAACCTATACCCCATCTTGCATTATCCCCCTTACAGTGTCAAACTCTCCGCACTTTTTAAAACTGTAAAAAATAATGACGAAAAAACGTAAAGACTTAATCAACCAAGATCCTCATTACAAACGAGAATTGGAAAAATACGGCAATCCAATCCCGAGCCGTGAATTTATTTTAAGCGTTATTCGAGACAATAATGCACCGATGAATCGGGATGAAATTTTGACCGCACTTTCCATTCGAAATGAAGAGCAAATAGAAGCGATGCGTCGCCGATTACGCGCGATGGAAAATGATGGGCAATTAGTGTTCACTAAACGTAAACGCTATGCCTTACCAGAAAAATTAGATTTATTTAAAGGTACGGTAATTGGTCATCGCGAAGGTTTCGGTTTTTTACAAGTAGATGGCAAAAAAGATGATTTATTTATTCCAAACCATCAAATGCAAAGAGTCATACATGGGGATTTTGTCTTAGCGCAACCTGCTGGATTAGATCGTCGTGGTCGCCGTGAAGTGCGAATTGTACGCGTATTAGAAAGTCGTAAAAAACAAATTGTGGGTCGCTTTTTCTTAGAAAACGGTTTTGGCTATGTCGTGCCTGATGACAGCAGAATTGGTCGTGATATTCTCGTGCCAAATGAACATCGTAATGGCGCACGAATGGGGCAAGTTGTGGTTGTCGAATTGCAAGAACGCTCTGCTAGTTTTAACCAGCCAATTGGCGTGATTACTGAAATCCTAGGCGATAATATGGCGAAAGGAATGGAAGTGGAAATCGCCTTGCGTAATCACGATATTCCCCATAAGTTTCCAAGTGCGGTGGAAAAATACGTAAAAAAATTCACTGAAGAAGTCCCAGAAGAAGCCAAAAAAGGTCGTGTGGATTTACGTCATTTACCGCTTGTGACCATTGATGGCGAAGATGCGCGGGATTTTGATGATGCCGTTTATTGTGAAAAACACGGCAAAGGCTGGAAACTTTGGGTCGCGATTGCGGATGTCAGTTATTACGTACGTTTACGTTCCGCTTTGGATGTAGAAGCGCATAATCGTGGTAACTCGGTCTATTTTCCGAACCGAGTTGTACCAATGCTCCCTGAAATTTTATCCAACGGCTTATGCTCTCTTAATCCACAAGTGGATCGTTTGTGTATGGTGTGTGAGATGAAAATTTCTGCCAAAGGTAAACTCATAGATTATCGTTTTTATGAAGCAGTGATGAATTCTCACGCCCGCCTCACTTATACTAAAGTAGCAAAAATGCTTGAAGGCGATGAAGAATTACGCACTCGTTATCAAGGACTTGTTCCACATTTAGAAGAATTGCATCATCTCTATCAAGCATTACTCAATGCCCGAAAACAACGTGGTGCCATCGATTTTGAAACCATTGAAACTAAGTTTATTTTCAATGCAATGGGGAGAATTGAGCGTATTGAACCTGTTGTTCGAAACGATGCCCACAAAATCATTGAGGAATGTATGATTCTTGCAAATATCGCAGCAGCCAATTTTATGGAAAAACATAAAGAGCCTGCGTTATATCGTATTCATGCAATCCCGAGCGAAGAAAAATTAACATCTTTCCGCACTTTCTTAAGTGAGTTTGGTTTAACTTTAGAAGGTGGCTTAAAACCAACCACAAAAGACTATGCTGCGCTCTTAGAAAAAGTTAAAGAACGACCAGATCATGAACTTATTCAAACAATGTTGCTCCGTTCTTTAAGCCAAGCTGTCTATCATGCTGACAATATTGGGCATTTTGGATTGGCTTTGGAAGAGTATGCTCACTTTACTTCGCCAATTCGCCGTTATCCAGACTTAACACTTCATCGAGGTATCAAATATTTGCTTGCTAAAGAACAAGGCGTAAAACGTAAAACCACCGATACTGGTGGTTATCATTACTCTTTTGATGAAATGGATTTACTTGGCAATCACTGTTCAATGACGGAACGCCGTGCTGACGACGCCACTCGTGAAGTGGCAGATTGGCTGAAATGTGAATATATGCAAGATCATGTTGGCGAAGAATTTAGCGGTGTTATTTCATCTGTGACGGGATTTGGTTTATTTGTACGCTTAGATGACTTATTCATCGATGGTTTAGTCCATATTTCCACCTTAGAAAACGATTATTACCAATTCGATGCAGCAAAACAGCGTTTAATTGGCGAAAATAGCGGAATGCAATATCGCTTAGGCGATAAAGTTCGTATCAAAGTTGAAGCGGTACATTTAGAAAATAAAATGGTCGATTTCTCACTGATGGGGAGTGAACGTAAACCTCGTCGAGCTGGAAAAACCGCAAAAGAAAAAGCCAAGAAAGTCTTTAAAGAACTACCGTCTAAAGCCTCCAAAAAACGAAAAAGTGCGGTAAAAAAGAAAGAAGTTTCTAAGAAAACATCTAGAAAACGCAAATAATTCACTCCCTATTGTAAGAATGAATTAAAAATTCAAATAAGAAAAAGAGAAATTTATGTCAGAACAAATCTACGGCATTCATGCTGTTAATAGTATTTTAACCCATTCGCCAGAACGTTTAATTGAAGTCTTCGTACTTAAAGGACGTGAAGATAAACGTCTACAGCCACTCTTAAACGAACTTTATTCCCTCGGAATTGGTGTGCAGTTCGTTAATCGACAAACACTTGATAAAAAAGCCGATGGCGAAGTTCATCAGGGTGTCATAGCTCGAGTACAAGCAGCAAAAGAACTCAATGAAAATGATCTTGATGAAATTCTTGCGAATAAACAAAATCCGCTTTTATTAGTTTTGGATGGCGTGACGGATCCGCACAACTTGGGAGCATGTTTGCGAACAGCTGATGCAGCGGGCGTAGTGGCAGTGATCGTACCAAAAGATAAATCGGCACAATTAACGTCTATCGCGCGTAAAGTTGCTTGCGGTGCAGCAGAAACTGTGCCGTTAATTCGTGTAACCAATCTTTCTCGCACACTACGCGATTTACAGCAAAACCATAATATTTGGGTGGTTGGCACTGCTGGCGAAGCAACTGAAACCATTTATCAAAGCAAACTGACAGGGCCACTAGCTCTTGTTATGGGAGCAGAAGGCGAAGGAATGCGTCGTTTAACACGTGAACATTGCGATCAACTGATTAGCATTCCAATGGCTGGTTCAGTTTCATCATTAAATGTATCTGTCGCAACAGGGGTATGTTTATTTGAAATTGTACGTCAGCGTTTAGGTTCATAAAAAAGTGCGGTAAATTTTACCGCACTTTTTTAACGCTTATTGTCTCGCTTGAACTTCTGAGTTGGCGTAATCAATAGTGACAATCTTACCAGGTAATAACGCACCAGATAAAATTTGTTGTGCCAAGCTATTTTCAATTTCTTGTTGAATGGCTCGTTTTAATGGGCGCGCGCCATAAATTGGGTCGTATCCTACTTCGCCAATGAAGTCTAATAAAGCATCGGTAAACACCAATTCGTAACCACGAGTTTCCATACGTTTTGCCAAACGTTCTAATTGGATACTTGCAATCGCACGAATATTCTCTTTACCAAGCGGATGGAATACCACAGTTTCATCAATACGGTTGATGAATTCCGGACGGAAATGTTGGCTAACCACTGACATCACTAAGGCTTTCATTTCGCTATAACTTTCGTCTTTATTACCTTGGATTAAATCAGAACCCAAGTTAGAGGTCATAATCACCACCGTGTTACGGAAGTCTACAGTACGACCTTGCCCGTCAGTTAAACGACCATCATCTAGCACTTGCAACAAGATGTTGAACACATCCGTATGGGCTTTTTCAACTTCATCTAACAAGATCACTGAATACGGACGACGACGAACAGCTTCAGTTAAATAACCGCCTTCTTCATAACCAACATAACCCGGAGGAGCACCAACTAAACGAGAGACACTGTGTTTTTCCATAAACTCTGACATATCGATACGTACCATCGCATCTTCACTATCAAACAAGAATTTCGCCAAAGTTTTGCAAAGCTCTGTTTTACCTACACCTGTTGGCCCTAGGAACAAGAAAGAACCAATTGGGCGATTAGGATCGGAAAGACCTGCACGGCTACGACGAATCGCATTTGCGACAGCATCCACCGCTTCTTCTTGACCTATCACACGTTTATGTAGTTCATCTTCCATACGCAAGAGTTTTTCTTTCTCGCCTTCCATCATTTTGGATACAGGGATACCCGTAGCTTTAGAAAGCACTTCAGCGATTTCTTCATCCGTGACACGATAGCGTAAAAGCGTCATTTCTTTTCCTTCGCTGGTTTCAGCTTGCTCGAGTTGCTTTTCAAGTGTAGGGATGCGGCCATATTGCAACTCAGACATTTTCGCTAAATCCCCCGCACGGCGAGCTTGTTCTAGTTCGGTTTTTGCAGTATCTAACTCTTGTTTAATATGTTGAGAGCCAGAAAGTGTTGCTTTTTCAGATTTCCACACTTCTTCAAGTTCGGCATATTCACGTTCTTTGTCAGCCAATTCTTTCTCTAACATTTCTAAACGTTTGCGACTTGCTTCGTCTTCTTCTTTTTGTAACGCCTGTTGTTCCAATTTTAATTGGATAATACGACGTTCAAGACGATCAAGCGGTTCAGGTTTAGAATCTATTTCCATACGAATGCTAGACGCTGCTTCATCGATCAAATCAATCGCTTTATCTGGTAACTGACGATCAGAAATATAACGGTGTGAAAGCGTTGCCGCTGCGACAATCGCAGGGTCAGTAATATCCACGTGATGATGAATTTCATAACGTTCTTTCAAACCACGTAAAATTGCAATGGTATCTTCTACACTTGGTTCATCCACAAATACTTTTTGGAAACGACGTTCAAGGGCGGCATCTTTTTCAATATATTGACGATATTCATCTAAAGTGGTTGCACCCACGCAATGTAATTCGCCTCGTGCCAAACTTGGTTTTAACAAATTACCCGCATCCATTGCACCATCGGTTTTACCCGCACCGACCATAGTATGAATTTCATCAATAAATAGGATAACTCGACCTTCTTCTTTCGAAAGTTCATTAAGCACCGCTTTTAAACGTTCTTCAAATTCTCCACGATATTTCGCACCAGCAATCAACGCGCCCATATCTAATGAAAGTACACGTTTATTTTTCAAACCTTCTGGCACTTCGCCATTTACAATGCGTTGTGCCAAGCCTTCGACAATCGCTGTTTTCCCCACACCCGGTTCACCAATTAACACTGGGTTGTTTTTGGTACGACGTTGTAATACTTGAATGGCTCGACGAATTTCTTCATCACGCCCAATGACAGGATCAAGTTTGCCACTTTCTGCACGAGCAGTTAAATCAATCGTATATTTTTCTAATGCTTGTCTGCTTTCTTCTGCATTTTGATCGTTCACGTTTTGTCCCCCTCGAATATGTTGAATGGCTTGCGAAATTTGTTCTTTTTTTGCACCGCACTTTTTCAAAATATCGCTGATCGTTCCTCGTTCTTCTAAAGCTGCAAGCAAAAACAATTCGCTCGAAATAAATTTATCTTGGTTTTGCTGTGCGAATTTATCACATAGATTAAGTAAATTAATAAGCTGGCGTGAAAGTTGCACATCTCCGCCATTGCCAATAACCTGTGGTAATTTATTTAGTTCCGTCTTTAATTCATTACGCAATAACGCCACATTTACGCCACTTGCTGTCAAAATTGGCGTAATAGAGCCGCCCTGTTGATTTAAAAGTGCGGTCAATAAATGCACGGGTTCAATAAATTGATTGTCTTTACCGATAGCAAGTGATTGTGCTTCGCTTAACGCTTCTTGGAATTTTGTTGTAAATTTTTCAATGTTCATACGATTTCCTCAATTTGGTTTCGGCTTTCGCCGTTTGCCCAAATTAAGTAAGATTGTTTCAAAGGATTTCAAGAGAAAAAATGAAATATTTTTGATTTTATCTATCAATAAAAATTTGATGATAGGTTTTAACCAACTAAAATATCGAATAGTGGCACATCCCAATGCTCAGTAGGAAGATTTTCTACTTGCTGACATTGATGCGCTAAACCTACTGGAATAAAAGATTTATCTTGCCAATTCTGCAACATACGATCATAAAACCCACCGCCCATGCCAAGGCGATTTCCCTGTTTATCAAAAGCCACTAACGGCGTAAATAAAATATCCAGTTCATTTAATGGCAAAACATTTTGAACATTCAGCTTAGGCTCCCAAATATCAAACTGATTTTGTTTCATTGGCGTATCAGGTAAATAGCGTAAAAACAATAAATGATGTTTAGTAAAAGGATGTAAAACAGGCAAATACACATTTTTGTTTTGCGCCCAAAGGGATTGGATTAAGGCTTTTGTAGAAATTTCGCCATCAAAAGAAAAATATAATGCAATATTTTTGGCTTGTCGTTGCTCAATAAGATTTAATGCCTGTTGAGTAACAGATTGTGCTGCTTTTTCCTGTTGAAGTGCGGTTAAATTTGCACGTATTTTTCGGATTTCAGCGCGAATTTGCTGGCGTTGCGTATTCATAGAAATGAAAAGGAAGACCCCAGAGTGCCGCTGCGGGCAGTAGTCCTTGAACCCGACGGTTCAAGGAAATCAGTTGATACCGTTTTCAGGTTTCTTAGCCCAATGAACGAGTCAAAGGTTAAGCCTACACACCAACGATAGGAAACCAATTTATAAGATTTAAAGTATCGGCTCAGGGACATAGCCTACTGACGAACACTCCAGGTAATTCTTATGGGTTTATACTAGCCCAAATTCTCGGCATTGACTAGCATTTATTTGTCAAATTTAATGAATTGATTATAAAACGACAAAACGACCCTAGCTTGATCATTAATTTAACGCAGTTCTTTTATAACGCGAATATTTTCTAATGAATGATCTAATTGTTGAATTCGAGTTCTCAATACATTTTCAATTTGAGCCGTTTTATTTTTTTCTTGGCTTAATTCAAAACTCAAATTGAGTGCCACAATAGAAAGCACACGATCAAGCTGAATAAGACCTGTCTTTTCTTTCATTTCGGAAACCAATATATCTAAATTACGCGCAGCTTGGCGCAATAATTCTTCTTGTTCAACGGGCACGTTTAAACGCAAAACCTGACCCAAAACTAAAATTTCGACCAATTTTAACGACATTTGATTTCCTTAAATTAAATATTTGAGTGGCTGATATTATGCCATAGCAAAAAACGTTCGTCACAAATTTTACATTGAATCCGCCATTCGCTCATTACCATAAATTACGCTATAATGCGGGCATTTTCAGTTTAAAACGAGATCTTTATGACCCAAATTGCAACAAATCCGCTTGTGCTAGTGGATGGTTCTTCTTATTTATATCGTGCATTTCATGCCTTTCCTCCTTTAACTAACGCCGCAGGAGAACCAACAGGTGCAATGTACGGCGTGTTAAATATGCTAAAAAGCCTCATCTCACAAGTTCAACCCACTCACATAGCCGTTGTTTTTGATGCAAAAGGGAAAACATTTCGCGATGAAATGTTTGAACAATATAAATCTCATCGTCCACCAATGCCTGATGATTTACGCAAACAAATTCAGCCTTTGCACGATATGATTCGTGCATTGGGAATTCCACTTTTAGTGGTGGAAGGGGTTGAGGCAGATGATGTGATCGGCACACTCGCACTACAAGCCTCTCGTTTAGGTAAAAAAGTGCTTATTAGTACTGGCGATAAAGATATGGCACAGTTGGTGGATGACAACATTATGCTCATTAACACCATGAATAATAGCTTATTGGATCGTGAGGGTGTGATTGAAAAATACGGTATTCCACCTGAACTCATCATTGATTATCTAGCACTCATGGGCGATAGTGCAGATAACATTCCGGGTGTTGCTGGCGTTGGCGAAAAAACCGCACTTGCTTTACTGCAAGGCATCGGGAGTATGACTGAAATTTATGCCAATCTTGAAAAAATAGCAGAATTGCCAATTCGTGGGGCGAAAAAACTAGGCGAAAAATTATTGGCTGAAAAAACTAATGCTGATCTTTCTTATACATTGGCAACCATCAAAACGGATGTTGAACTTAACGTGACAACAGATCAATTGTTGCTTGGAGAAAGCCAAAAGGATCAACTCATTGAATATTTTGCTCGCTACGAATTTAAACGCTGGCTTAATGAAGTAATGAATGGCTCAGATTCTATTACCCAAACCACTGAACAGCCAGTGAAAATCAATCAGTATCAGGCGACCTCACTAGATCAAAGTACGGTGGAAAATACGCCTAAAATTCAAATCGATCGTACAAAATATGAAACCTTGCTCACTCAAGCAGATTTAACACGCTGGATTGAAAAACTCAATACAGCAAAACTCATTGCTGTCGATACTGAAACAGATAGCCTCGATTATATGTCTGCGAATTTAGTAGGTATCTCTTTTGCTCTTGAAAATGGCGAAGCTGCTTATTTACCATTGCAATTGGATTATTTGAATGCACCAAAAACACTCGAAAAATCGACCGCACTTTCGGCTATCAAACCAATCTTAGAAAATCCTAATATTCACAAAATTGGACAAAATATTAAATTTGATGAAAGTATTTTTGCCCGTCATGGCATTGAATTACAAGGTGTTGAATTTGATACGATGTTGCTTTCCTATACGCTAAATAGTACTGGTCGTCATAATATGGACGATTTAGCTAAACGTTATTTAAGTCATGAAACTATCGCATTTGAAAGCATCGCTGGAAAAGGAAAAAATCAGCTTACGTTTAATCAAATTCCATTAGAACAAGCCACAGAATACGCAGCAGAAGATGCGGATGTGACAATGAAGTTACAACAAGCACTATGGTTGAAACTGCAAGAAGAACCAACACTTGTTGAATTGTATAAAACAATGGAATTACCATTACTTCATGTGCTTTCTCGTATGGAACGTACAGGCGTTTTGATTGATAGTGATGCCCTCTTTATGCAATCTAACGAAATTGCCACAAGATTAACCGCACTTGAAGAACAAGCTTACGCATTAGCGGGTCAGCCATTTAATTTGGCATCCACCAAACAATTACAAGAAATTTTGTTCGATAAACTTGGACTACCTGTTTTACAAAAAACGCCAAAAGGTGCGCCATCAACGAATGAAGAAGTATTGGAAGAATTAGCCTATAGCCACGAATTACCAAAAATTTTGGTTGAACATCGTGGCTTGAGTAAACTCAAATCCACTTACACGGATAAACTGCCTCAAATGGTCAATTCACAAACGGGCCGAGTGCATACCTCTTATCATCAAGCAGTCACGGCGACAGGACGTTTATCATCTAGCGATCCAAACCTACAAAATATCCCAATTCGGAATGAAGAAGGTCGTCGTATTCGACAAGCATTTATCGTGCGTGACGGTTATTCTATTGTCGCTGCTGACTATTCTCAAATTGAGCTACGTATTATGGCGCACCTGTCAGGCGATCAAGGCTTAATTAATGCGTTCTCGCAAGGCAAGGATATTCATCGCTCTACGGCAGCTGAAATCTTCGGTGTATCATTAGATGAAGTCACCAGCGAGCAACGTCGCAATGCTAAAGCAATTAATTTCGGCTTAATTTATGGAATGTCCGCCTTTGGACTTTCACGCCAACTTGGTATTTCCCGTCCAGATGCACAAAAATACATGGATTTATATTTCCAACGCTATCCGAGCGTACAGAAATTTATGACCGATATCCGTGAAAAAGCGAAAGCACAAGGCTATGTGGAAACGTTATTTGGTCGCCGTTTATATTTACCAGATATTAATTCTAGCAATGCCATGCGTCGTAAAGGAGCAGAACGCGTAGCAATCAATGCACCAATGCAAGGCACAGCGGCGGATATTATTAAACGAGCGATGATTAAACTTGATGAAGTAATCCGTCACGATCCCGACATTGAAATGATTATGCAAGTACACGATGAATTGGTGTTTGAAGTGCGGTCAGAAAAAGTTGCATTTTTCCGTGAGCAAATTAAACAACAAATGGAAGATGCAGCGGAATTAGTTGTTCCGTTGATTGTGGAAGTAGGTGTTGGACAAAATTGGGATGAAGCGCATTAATTGGATAGGTAATAATGAATTTAGAAAGACTTAACGAAATTGAAAAACCATTACTCCACATCGTTAAACATGATGTGGTGCCTGCCCTAGGCTGTACCGAACCGATTTCTCTTGCTCTCGCATCTGCAACAGCTGCGAAATATTTAGGCAAAACGCCTGAACGCATTGAAGCCAAAGTATCTCCTAATCTAATGAAAAATGGATTAGGTGTTGCAGTACCTGGAACAGGTATGGTGGGATTACCCATTGCTGCGGCAATTGGTGCTTTAGGCGGTAATCCAGATGGCGGTTTAGAAGTATTGAAACATATTACACCTGAGCAAGTTAGTAAAGCTAAAACGATGCTTGAACAAAAATTAGTGAGTGTAGATATTCATCAAACCGAACATATTTTATATTCAGAATCAACATTGTTTGCCGATAATGATTACGTGAAAGTAGCCATTCAAGATCAGCATACCAATGTTATTTTGATCGAAAAAAATGGTGAAATACTTTTTCAAAAAATGGAGGATGAATGTGCTAATTGCGATCCCTATGAAATCTTCAAACAAATTACTGCACGAGAGATTTTTGAATTTTCCAATGCGGTTAAATTAGAAAAAATTCGTTTTATTAGCCAAGCTGCAGAGCTTAATCGAGCACTTTCAGATGAAGGTTTGCGAGAAAATTATGGATTACATATTGGCAGAACCCTACGCAAACAGGTAGGAAGCGGTTTAATTTCTGATGATTTGCTAAGCAAAATTATGATTGAAACCACAGCCGCATCAGATGCAAGAATGGGTGGAGCAACTTTGCCTGCGATGAGCAATTCTGGTTCGGGCAATCAAGGGATCTCTGCAACGATGCCTGTTGTCGTCGTTGCAGATTATCTTAAAGTGAGTGAAGAAAAACGAATCCGCGCACTTTTCTTATCCCACTTAATGGCGATTTATATTCATAGTAAATTGCCAAAACTCTCCGCACTTTGTGCTGTAACTACAGCATCAATGGGAAGTTGTGCTGGTATTGCTTATTTACTCACAGGCAAATTTGAAACAGCTAGCATGGGCATCTGTAGCATGATTGGCGATATTAGTGGCATCATCTGTGATGGTGCAGCCAATAGCTGTGCAATGAAAGTCTCCACCAGCGTTGCTTCAGGCTATAAATCGGTACTTATGGCAATGGATGAAACCCACGTTACGAGCAATGAAGGTATTGTCGAACACGATCTTGATCGAACCATTGATAATCTCTGCGCTATAGCATCAAAAAGTATGCAACATATCGACAGACAGATTATCGAAATTATGGTGAGTAAACCTTGTCTTTAATGAAAATAAAGTGCGGTGAAAAATAAAGAAATTTAAATTTCATTAGAATTTATCGTAAACAAAAGGGTTGAGTATAAATTTATACTCAACCCTTTATCTCCATTAAGAGACGATATTATTTATCGCTTTCTTTTTCATGTGGATTGCCTTTGACACCAATATGAGAAATTTCCCCATCAGCATCAATTAAATAAGCTTGACCGAAACCTCTTACAAAACGACCTGTTCCAAATGTAAGTTCAACTAAATCAAAATCAGTAAATTCACGAATCGTTTTAATGCCGCCTACATCATTCATGGTTTCCGCTAATTTATCTAGGGCTTTTTCAACAATTGGATCTTCACGAGGAATAAAACATGCACTTGCTTTATAACGTAAGCGAGTACGCACAATAATTGATTTTGCTTTGTTTTCATCTTCTAAAAACATCACTTCCACTTGATTTGGATTGCGTTTTAAATTGTCATAATGCTCTGCAATAGCACTGATATAAATATAATATTTTCCATCAAAGGAAATTATTGGAGCATAAGATGACATAGGTAAGCCATCTTCATCCAAAGTGGCAAGCACACAGCTTTTAAACTCTTGACGAAATTCATCAATTTTAGCTTTAATACGATCGTAATTTGCAACTGGTTTATTTTCTATACAAAGATTGATGATTGCTTGCTTAATAGAACCTTCGTCAGCTTGTTGTGGGAACTCTATGCGTAATGTTTTGCCACCATTATATTTAAAATCTAAACCACCAAAATCTACATTAACTAATGTCACATCTGTGATTTCCTTTTTGCCACCAAATTTTTTACAAAGAGCAGCCATATCATCTTGATGGTGATCATTCATATGAGTGATAATTCGATTGAAATCCATTTTTGTTCCTTATATTAACAATTAATTTTTATTATTCTACGAGATCATATCCAATAGGAATAATGTTTAGCATTATACTCAAGTTAAAGTTATTTAACATATTTTTACAGAATAATCCTTGATAAATAAAAAGCCCTTATAAATTGATCTGCCCCCAAAAAGTTAGACTTATTTAGCTCAAGGACTGAGTTCTGTCATTCATAGGGCTCAGTCCCTTTAGTTTCCCCTGAATGAGCTTATGATTGTCATAATGAACGAACGCGTGGAGCGTTTTTTCTAGTTGTTCGAACCTATCAAATCTTTTACCGTAATAACATTCCGTTTTAATCGTCTAAAGAAGCCTTCCATCGTACTGTTATCTAAACAATTTCCCTTCCTTGACATACTTTGTTGAACGCCATTCTCCCTGAGGATGTTTTGATAGCCTCTCATCTGATACGGCTAACCTTGGTCGGAATGTAAAATCGGTTTTGCTCCATCAAGCCTTTTTACAGCTTGTTTCATCATTAGTCTGTGTTACGCATCAAATCGCATTGTAATAAATTATCCACAACACACCCGACTTCACCTTGATAAGAACGATATTTTTATGTCTTGCATTTTCCCCTTAAGCCCTAACACTTGCATAAGTCGTTGCTTTTTTATGGTTGATTTTAATGGTTTCTCTTAACTTAAAAGTCACACGGCGATAACCGCAGTTTCCGTGATTATCGTTGATAAATAGAGGCAATTTCTTGTAATAATGCTACATTTTTATCGCTTTTTACTTTTAAATGGTAAAAGAAAAAACAAAGGGCTACCCCCATTAAATTAAGCAACATTTGAAGCGGAAAATGAACGCATAATGCCTTTACAATAGCGGCTTTTTCTGTATTTTTTGTTGGTTAAGCTCTTGCAGAAATTACCCATTTTTAACCGCTTGTATCACATTAAGTTTTAAATTCAGATAAGTAATTTCGCTTCTTACCCAGTACAACTAACCATTGATTCCACTATGATTAAATTGGTTAATCCAACGTCGCAATGTCCTGATAGAAAGTTGAAAATATTTACGGGTAAGTGAACAATTTTTACCATTTTGAAGATAAAATTCAATGACTTGTTGTTTGAAAAGAAAATTGTATTTGGTCATAAAAAAATCTGCACCTTAGTTAGTTGGTTATTTAGTCCAACTTTTGGGGTGCAGATCAATACCCTCCTTCAAAACTAATATTTTCAATTAACCAAACACTTTTTCCAAGTGTACTTGATAATCTACTAAGTATTTTTCTACTTGAGGATTTTTAATCACATCATTACATAAGAATGTAGGCAGACGACTCAAACCGATAAATTCGTTGAGCTTATGGAAGTGCATATACAAAACATCAACCCCTTTACCTTCAAAAAAATCACCCTCTCGAGTGAATGCTTCAATTGGGGCATTCCAAGTGAGCGAAAGCATATGTTTTTTGCCTTGTAACAAACCACCTGTGCCGTAACCTTCCTTAGGATTAACACTGTGGCGACCATCGCTGTGATATAACTTGCCGTGTCCATTAGTTAATACTTCGTCTATGTATTTTTTCACCGTCCAAGGCTCGTGCATCCACCAACCTGGCATTTGCCAAATCACGGCATCCATCCACAAGAATTTTTCGATTTCTGCTTCAACATCATAGCCAGCATCAATCACAGTTTCTTTGACATTGTGTCCGAGTGCTGTCAAAACTTCTTTCGCTTTTTTATGAAGCGTGTGGTTTAACTCTCCCTGAGAATGTCCAAGTGCTTTACCACCGTTTAATAATAAAATGTTCATCTTTTGGCTCCCAAAATAAATAGTTAATTATAAAAAAATGCAATATATTACATCTTGTTTATCCCTATTAAAGCTTAATCATTCTAGCTTGCATTTTTATTGCGATAAATTGAGTTTAGTTTTATGATGTAGTGAATTAAATTCACTAATAAAAATTTAAAGAGAAAATGCAGAACTTTAACGAACTGAATTATTTTTTAACCTTAGCACAAGCTGGGAGCTTTGTGAAAGCAGGGCGGCTATTAGGGATTTCTTCTTCGGCATTGAGCCACAGTATGAAAAATTTGGAAACACGGCTGAACCTGCGTCTCCTCAACCGTTCTACACGTAATGTATCGCTAACTGAAGCTGGACTGCAGCTTTTTGAACAGCTTTTTCCGCTTTACCAAGCAATTAACTATGAAATTGATGCTCTAAGCGATTTCTTGAACATGCCGTCAGGGTTAATTCGTATCAATGCTCCAGCTGTAGCAGCCGAAGCAGTGTTGTACCCAAAATTAAAGACAATTTTGAATCAACACCCAAAAATTCGTTTGGAAATAGTGGTGGATAACCGATGGGCTGACATTGTGAAAGAAGGATTTGATATGGGTGTTCGGTTAGGCAACAATGTTGCGAAAGAAATGATTGCTGTACCTATTTCCACACCGTTTAAAATGGTATTAGTAGCCTCGCCCGATTATTTAGCACAACAAGGTTCGCCGAAAAATATTGATGACTTAAAACAACACCGGCTTGTTGGCATAAAACTTTCCGCTGAACACGGTACGGAAATGCAATGGGAATTCAAAAACAAAAAAGATCTTATTTCGTTTACGCCTAAATCACAATTTTCTATTAATAATCATCTACGGTTGCAAGCAGTTTTAGATGGACTTGGAATTGCGTGGATCGCACATATGAGCGTAGAGAATGCTCTCAACTCGGGAAAATTAGTCGAGTTATTACCCGAATATGCCATCACTTACGAACCACTTTATCTCTATTATCCTAGCCGTCGTGGGCATTCCAAGGTATTTAAGCTAATTGTGGATGCACTAAAAATAAAAAACGTCTGAAAATTTAGACAACATTTTTTAACAAGTTGTGAGTAGATTTTTAGGTATTTTTGCAAATTATCTTTAAAATCTAACAGTGAATTTTCATCTTAATCTGAAAACTTACGCAAAGAAATCAATATAAAAAATTATATTCCATTCTATCTGAGACATCAAGAAGTTCGATGATGTTTGAAAAGTAGAAGATTGTCTAAAAAATTAGAAATAGAAAAAATTTTAAGATTTTATAATAAAGAATAAAGTCTATCATTATATATTTTTAACTCATAATCATTTCTACACTAAATAAATATATTAATTCAAGAATAAATTTGGATTAGAAATCAGTATTAAATAATAATTAATACTTAGGATATAATCCATTTACAATTAACATTTATCCATGTTTATCTTTAATTTAAGATAGTAGAAATCTACCCCTCCTTGTTAGTTACCTAAATTGATAATACTGATAATATATAACACCGACTAATCCTAGATTAGCATATTTTATCATATACAATTCTAACCATATGAATATTAAGTGATTTAATTAACTCAATTTCTAATACTTAAAAACACTTTCCTATTATTAAATATTTCAATACTCCATTTCTTTTTGAAGTTTTATCAGAGTTTATATTACTATTTAACTCAGATAATTGACAATTATTGGTTCTATTTAACTCTTCGCCAAAATAGAATAAATAGTGAAAAATGCGATAACAGGTAATTTGGAACATTTATAAGAACAATAATTCTCTTCAAAATTCATTTTTAAGATTTAAATTATTGTGCTTATTTTTGTATCAAAACCTTTTCCGAAAAAACATTAGGCAATTCAATTTTATGCTGTTTAATATCTCGTTCTGGATGACATACATGAAAACATGTCCTGAGGTTTCTTGTGATAGCAAAGTGAGATGTCTCCCTATTAATATGATAAATGTGATTTTGTTGTTTATGAACATAAGATAAATTATCACGGTATTTTATTTTGTGACTCACTTCAAACTTTCAACAAAAAGTGGAAACCTTCTATTTTTTTTGTAGTCTTTTAAGCGTATGATTTTGCGTTCAGTTTTGGAGAAAACAGATGTCAGAAATTCAACATTTTAGCCAACAAGATATAGAAATATTGAGCGAACAAACTTTGTATGAAGGTTTTTTCACACTTAAACAAATCCAATTTAAACATAAACTTTTTGCTGGAGGGCAAAGTGGCGTCGTAACCCGAGAATTACTGATTAAAGGTGCCGCCTCAGTAGTTATCGCTTATGATCCAAAAGAAGATTCTGTGATTTTAGTTGAACAAGTTCGTATTGGTGCGGCTTATCATCCAGAATCTAATCGTTCGCCTTGGTTACTCGAACTAATTGCGGGTATGGTAGAAAAAGGCGAAAAGCCAGAAGAAGTTGCTTTGCGTGAGAGTGAAGAAGAAGCGGGAATTCAAGTCAAAAATTTAACGCATTGCTTAAGTGTGTGGGATAGCCCAGGTGGAACTGTGGAGAGAATTCATTTATTTGCAGGCGAAGTGGATAGCTCACAAGCAAAAGGTATTCACGGTTTGGCTGAAGAAAATGAAGACATTCGAGTACAGGTAGTAAAACGTGAACAGGCGTATCAATGGATGTGCGAGGGGAAAATTGATAATGGCATTGCAGTGATTGGATTGCAGTGGCTTCAATTAAATTATGCTCAGTTACAACAAAGTTGGAAATGTAGTTAGGGGGCATTAATGAAAAATGCGTTTGTTTATCAGACGGAAAAGCCTGTTATTAAATTATTACAAATTACGGATCCCCATTTATTTAAAGATGAAAGCGCAGAATTATTGGGGGTCAATACACAAGCAAGTTTTGCTCAAGTATTAAAGGAAATTCAGCAAGAAAATAACCAATTTGATGTGATCCTTGCTACAGGCGATCTTGTGCAGGATAGTAGTGATGAAGGTTACACTCGTTTTGTAGAAATGATGAAGCCTTTCAATAAACCTGTATTTTGGATTCCAGGAAATCACGATTTTCAGCCTAAAATGGCAGAATTTTTAAATCAGCCACCCATGAACGCAGCAAAACATCTTCTATTGGGCGAACATTGGCAAGCTGTATTGTTGGATAGCCAAGTTTATGGTGTACCGCACGGACAACTAAGCCAGCATCAACTCGATTTATTAAAAGAAACCTTAGAAAAAAATCCTGAACGCTATACGTTGGTTGTATTACACCATCATTTATTACCAACTAATTCCGCATGGCTTGATCAACATAACCTTCGTAATTCTCACGAATTGGCAGAAGTGCTTGTGCCTTTTACTAATGTGAAAGCTATTTTGTATGGGCATATTCATCAAGAAGTAAACAGTGAATGGAATGGTTATCAAGTGATGGCAACGCCAGCGACTTGTATTCAATTTAAACCTGATTGCCAGTATTTTTCTCTTGATACGTTACAACCTGGTTGGCGTGAAATTGAGCTACATTCAGATGGTTCAATTCGTACCCAAGTAAAGCGTATTCAGCAAGCAGAATTTTTTCCGAATATGCAAGAAGAGGGATATTAAATTTTTTGGACGTTTTAAAAATCGTTTTCATAGTGCGTATTTTTAAAACGTCCACTATTCTAATCCAATAAAAGTGCGGTCAAATTTTTAATTGTTTTTAACGATTTGCCAGTTCAAAAATCATCGCTTCTGCTTGGCAACTAAAAGTAAAAGAAGCATTTAGTTGAACGCCATTTTCAACTGCCACGATTTCGCTTTTAATTTCGCAAGGATCGCTTTCTGTATCGCGTGCTTTCTTCGTTAATCATTCAAGAGCCAGATTGGCATCAGCTTCAGTGCTATAAAATTGATGTACTTCTACGCTACAGTCAGATCCATCAATAATTGTGCCTACATCAACACAGCTACAAGTTAGGGATTCTTCTGCTTTGCATTTTACTGTCATTTTCTTTTCCTTATATGAATGTTTTTTGCGTATTTTATCATTTTTCTTTTTCCCCATAAATGACAAAAATTGAACAAAACAATCCATTAAATGCAAAAAGTTCCCGCTAACTGGTCGGAACTCTAATATAAATAAGGAAATAGATTTGCACTCAATAGATTCGGGTTTTAGAATCCCTCAGATTTTTATTTATAACAAAGGTTTCCAAATGAAAAAATTTAATCAATCTGTATTAGCAACGGCAATGTTATTCGCTGCTGGTGGAGCAAATGCGGCGGCTTTCCAATTGGCGGAAGTTTCTACTTCTGGGCTTGGTCGTGCGTATGCGGGTGAAGTGGCGATTGCAGATAATGCATCAGTAGTAGCAACTAACCCTTCGTTGATGAGTTTATTTAAAACGAATCAATTTTCTGTGGGTGGTGTTTATGTGGATTCTAAAATTCACATGCGTGGTCCAGTTACAGTGACTTCTCCGCTGAATCGAACCCCAACAAATCCAACAGGTACTTTAGCAACAGGTTCTGCGCATTATAATAATGTTGTTCCTGGTTCATTGATTCCGAATATGTATTTTGTAGCACCAATCAATGACAAATTTGCTATCGGTGGTGGTATGAATGTGAATTTTGGATTGAAAAGCGAATACAGTAATACCTATGATGCAGGTGCATTTGGTGGGACTACAGATTTAAGTGCAATTAATTTAAATTTAAGTGGTTCATATAAAGTAACTCAAGGGTTAAGCGCAGGATTAGGATTTAATGCTATTTATGCTAAAGCAGAAGTTCAACGTCGAGCTGGGATTTTATCAGATGCAGCGAAGAATCCAGATGTTATGACTGTCATGGTCCCTCGTCTTAGAGCTATGGGATTGCTCAATCGAACAACAGCTGCATCTTTAGCAAGATTACGTTCATTGGAAAAGGATAGTGTAGTGACTCATTTAGAAGGCTCTGCCTGGGGATTCGGTTGGAATGCCGGTTTAGTGTACGAGTTCAATGAAAATAATCGTGTTGGTTTAGCCTATCATTCAAAAGTTGATATTGATTTTGAAGATGATTCAGCGATTGGAAACGGGCGTACTGGTCCTGGTGGATTAACATTGCACTTACCAGATTATTTAGAATTATCAGGTTTCCACCAAGTTACAGATAATTTGGCATTGCACTATAGCTACAAATTTACACATTGGAGCCGTTTCAAAGAGTTACACGCAACCTTTAATGATGGTGAACTCGCGTTCCATAAAGATGAAAAATACCGTAGCAATTCTCGTTATGCATTAGGTGCAACCTATAATGTAAATGATAAATTAACGCTTCGTACTGGTATTGCTTATGATGAAGCAGCCGCGCCAACAGAACATGCAAGTGCATCTATTCCAGATACTGATCGTATGTGGTATAGCGTAGGGGCAACTTATAAATTTACTCCTAATCTTTCTATTGATGCGGGCTTTGCGCACTTACGTGGTAAAAAAATTCACTTTACCGAAAGCCAACCAGTTCGAGGGTTAGCGACAATAACAGCGAATTATACCTCTAAAGCAAGTGCTAACCTTTACGGTTTAAACTTAAACTACAGTTTCTAATTTGTTAAAAATTTAGCATAATAAAGCACACTTCCACACAAAGTGTGCTTTTCTTTTATAAAAACAAGGCGAAAAATGACCGCACTTTATTACACTTATTATCCTTCCCCCGTCGGGCGGCTTTTGATTTTATCTGACGGCGAAAGCATTACACATATTGATTTTGAAAAAGAGCAATATGCGCCTAATCCCAAATGGCACAAGCAAGATGAATTGCCTGTTTTTCAAAAAGTGCGGTTGGCTTTTGAACGATATTTTAATGGGGAAGTTGAGCGGTTTTCAGACATTCCCTTAAAACTAGAAGGCACGGCGTTTCAACAAGCGATTTGGCACGCTTTGCGAGAAATTGATTATGGCGAGCTTTCAAGTTATGGAGAGCTGGCATTACGGATTAATAATCCTAAAGCTGTTCGTGCCGTGGGAGGCGCGGTGGGGAGTAATCCGATTAGTATTATTATTCCTTGCCATCGTATTTTAGGTAAAGATCGTACTTTAACTGGTTTTGGTGGTGGCTTAGAGGCAAAACGTTTTTTATTACAGCGAGAGAAAATTCCCTATATTGATAAAGGAGCTGAAAACACTAAGCCTCGCTTTTTTAAGAAATATCACGAATGATTCCACAAACCCTTGAACAATTGCTTTCCCAAGCGCAATCAATTGCAGGCTTAACTTTTGGAGAGTTAGCGGATGAACTGCATATTCCTGTCCCGCCAGATTTAAAACGTGATAAAGGCTGGGTGGGGATGCTATTAGAGCGCGCTTTAGGTGCAACGGCAGGAAGTAAAGCGGAACAGGATTTTTCTCATTTAGGTGTTGAGCTTAAAACATTGCCGATTAATGCGGAGGGTTATCCGCTTGAAACCACCTTTGTGAGCCTTGCTCCATTGGTACAAAATTCAGGGGTTAAATGGGAAAATTCTCACGTTCGTCATAAACTTTCTTGTGTACTTTGGATGCCTATTGAAGGCAGCCGTCATATTCCATTACGTGAACGCCATATCGGCGCACCAATTTTATGGAAGCCAACCGCTAAGCAAGAACGTCAATTAAAACAAGATTGGGAAGAATTGATGGATTTAATTGTACTTGGCAAATTGGATCAAATTACTGCTCGAATTGGCGAGGTTATGCAACTCCGTCCAAAAGGGGCAAACAGCAAAGCCATTACAAAAGGCATTGGCAAAAATGGGGAAGTGATAGATACCTTGCCTTTAGGTTTTTATCTAAGAAAAGAATTTACCGCTAACATTTTGAACGCATTTTTAGATGTAAAGCCACTTTAACTTGATTTTAAAACACGGAAAAAACCGACCGCACTTTTTAGCTCATTGCCATAAAAAATTAAAGGAATCCGATTTCGTTCCCAAGGTGGCACGCTTAATTCTTGCCAGATTTTTTTTATATCTTCTCTTGGGCGTTTCGGATGATGTTTAACTTTGCCCGAATAGCCAAAACGAATAGAAATAGGCAAGTTCGTTTTTTCCAGCGTCACAGAAAAATCCTGCCAGTGGAAAATCAGATTATGTTCATTTTCTTGAACACTGAGATTGCCTAAATCATCGGGTAAACTTAGCGTGTTTTGTTCTAATTTTAAGCAGTATTTGGTTAGATCAGAAAACGGCTTAGTTAAATATAAACGATCTTGATAACGTCGAATGACTTTATTTACAAGCTGAAATTGAGGATTTGCCTCTTCTTTTGCAAAAACGACATCATTAATAAGCTGTGTAAGCTGGCGTTTACTTGGCATTTCAAGTTGGTTTTCCGCAAGCCACATACGCAAAAGTGCGGTCTGTTTTGCGAGAGAATATTTGCGAAATTGGCACAGTTTAAATTGGTTTTTAATTTGACAATGTTCTGCAAAGGCTTCTCTCAATAAATCATTAATTAACTGTTGTTGCTCAAAACAATGTTGTGCGGAACGTTGCACGGCTAAATCAAAATAAGCCCAGCGTTCACGTAATTCTGGCAAGATTTCATTGCGTAAGAAATTGCGATCAAATCGATTATCTTTATTACTTTCATCTGTAATCCAGTTGAGTTTTTCTTTTTGTGCGTAATCTTCTAACTGTGGGCGAGTAAAACCTAACAACGGGCGAAAAATTGGCATTCCGAATAATACACTTTGTTGTTGCATTGCGCCTAAGCCTTGTAGCCCACTGCCACGTTTTAGGGCTAAGAAAAAGGTTTCTGTTTGATCATTTAGATGATGTGCCGTGACGAGTACTTCTTTAGTTTGAAGATGTTTTTTTATGGCTTGATAGCGTGCTTCACGTGCACCAGCCTCAATGCCATTGGTTTTATCTACTTGTACTCTCTCGATAATCAACGGAATTTGAAACTGATCGCATAAGTCTTGGCAATGTTGAACCCAACTTTCTGCATTGGGGCTTAAGCCGTGATGAATGTGGATTGCTCGTATAGATAAAGGCGGTAAGTGCGGTTGTTTTTGACGAAGTTTTGCAAATAAAGAAAGAAGTACAGTGGAGTCCAAACCACCACTCAAGGCGATAAGAAATCCTTGAGCGGTGGCTTTTTTGAGTTGTTTTTCAATGTCTGAAAGTAAATCCATTAGGCAACTTTTTCAGCTTTATAATTGCTGCTTGGATTAAGAATTTCAAAACGTGCAGCAATGGTTTGTAATTCGTAAGAACCCAGTTCAAAGGTGGTTTTCATTACGCCTGCCACTTCATTATTCATTGCTTCAAAAGCTTCAACATCAGATTTTCCATTGAGCAAATTCGCTAAGAATGTACCTGCTATTAAATCGCCTACGCCCACTGGTTCAAAGTTGAATTGATAAAGCGGACGGCTTAAATGCCAAACACCCTCTGGGGTTGCCATAATAATTTCAAATGTATCAGGATCGTTGATTTTACCCGCACTGCCTAAATGTTTAACAAGAACTTTCTTCACGCCTTTTGCAATCAACGCATTCACTGCTTTTAATACATCGTCAAAGGTATTAATTGGAAATTCGGTTAGCTGACGCAATTCGTGTAAGTTTGGCGTCATAATATCCGCCACTGGAATGGCTTTTTCAATAAGTGCTTCGCGAACGCCATTGGCAACCACGCAGATTTTTTTCGGATGTGGCATTACTGGGTCACATAAATAAAGCGCATTTGAATTACGCAGTTTGATTTGTTCTAAGGCAAAAAGAATTTGATCGACTTGTTCCGCAGAACCTAAATAACCTGATAACAAAGCATCACATTCTTGTAGTTTTTCAATATTATCAAGTCCAGTTACAATTTCTCGGATTTGTTCTTGTGGAATGACCATGCCTGTCCATTTTCCATATTGGGTGTGATTAGAAAATTGAACGGTATTTAATGCCCACACATCGACGCCTAACAACTGCATTGGAAAAGTCGCGGATTTGTTACCTGCAAAACCATAGACTACGTGGGATTGGATCGAAAGTACGTTTTTCATTATATTTTCTCCTTTGTTGTATATTTAGATCAAAAAAGAGCGGTAAAAATCACCGCTCTTTTAGAATGTTAGTTAGCAATAACCGTAAGACATTAAACGTTCATAGCGTCTATTTAATAATTCTTCTTTGCTTAGTTCATCGAGTTCAGCTAAATCTTCTTTTAAACGACGTTTTAAGTTTTCAGCTATTTTCGCATAATTGCGATGTGCGCCACCCAAAGGTTCTTGCACAATGCTGTCGATAAGATTTAATTCTTTCAAACGGCTTGCGGTTAATCCCATTACTTCTGCTGCCGTAGATGCTTTTTCTGCACTTTTCCAAAGAATAGAAGCGCAGCCTTCTGGAGAAATAACAGAATAAGTTGAATACTGTAACATATTCACTTTATCGCCCACGCCAATAGCTAATGCACCGCCCGAACCGCCTTCGCCGATAACGGTACAAATAACAGGAACGGTAAGTTGTGCCATTTCGCGTAAGTTACGGGCGATAGCTTCCGCTTGACCACGTTCTTCTGCGCCGATACCAGGATAAGCCCCCGGGGTATCAATAAATGTGATAATTGGAAATTTAAAACGTTCAGCCATTTCCATTAAACGTAAAGCCTTGCGGTAGCCTTCAGGTGCGGGCATACCAAAATTGCGTTGTACTTTCTCTTTTACGGAACGACCTTTTTGATGACCAATTACCATCACTGGGCGACCATCTAAACGAGCCAAGCCACCAACAATGGCTTTATCATCAGCAAAAGCACGATCTCCTGCAAGTTCTTCAAATTCCGTAAAAATATGTTCGATATAATCTAATGTATAAGGGCGGTTTGGATGACGCGCCATACGTGAAACTTGCCAAGCATCAAGGTTAGCAAAGGTTTTTTTAGTGAGTTCGTTACTTTTCTTCTGTAAGCGTTTGATTTCATCAGTTAAATCAACTTTATCATCTGATGCTGCACGTAATGCTTCAATTTTTGCTTCTAATTCAGCAATCGGCAATTCAAAATCTAAATATTCTTGGTTCATTTTGTTATCCTAAAAAGACCGTAAAAATCGACCGCACTTTATCAAGAATTAAACTGTGGCGCAAATGGTTTTCACTGGTTGGGCAAGCTTATAATCGCTCTTTTTTAAAGAGTGATAAGACAAATAAAAACGCTGAACAAATCACAACAGAAGGCCCAGCAGCGGTATCATAAAAGGCTGATAAGATTAATCCACCTATAATCGATAACATACTGACTACAATCGCCCAGCCCACCATAGATTCTGGTGTTCTCGCAAAGCGGCGAGCGGTTGCCGCAGGGATTATTAATAAGGATGTGATAATTAATGCACCGACAAATTTCATACTCAAGGCAATCGTCAATGCGGTTAATATCATTAAAATAAAACGCATTTTTTTGATATTAATGCCTTCAACTTGCGCGAGTTCTGGCGATACAGTGGTGGAAAGTAAGGATTGCCAAAAGTAAATTAATGTTGAAAGCACAATTATTACGCCAATGCCGATATAAATTAAATCCGTATAATTAATCGCGAGTAAATCCCCAAATAAATAATTCATTAAATCTACCCGTACATTCCGTAATAATCCTACTGTCACAACCCCGAGAGATAAACAGCTATGGGCGATAATACCGAGTAAGGTATCAATGGAAAATTGCGTATTGCTTTCTAACCACACCATTGCGATAGCAAGAATTAAGGTAAGCACCACAATCGCAATGTAAGGATTGACTTGTAAGAAAATACCTAATGCTACACCGAGCAAGGCAGAATGAGAAAGGGTGTCGCCAAAATAAGCCATTTTCCGCCACACCACAAATACGCCAAGTGGTGCGGTAATAAGTGAAAGCACAATGCCTGTTAAAAGGGCAGGAAATAAAATTTCAAACATTATTTATCCTTATTTTGACAATGCACTGCTGATGAATTACAACCGCACACATCGCCGTGCAAGGTGTGATGATGATTGTGATGATGGGTATAAAAGCCGACATTTTGTGCGAGCTGATTTCCCCATAAACGCATAAATGTTGGATCATTTGAGAGAACATCGGGCGTACCTGCACAGCAAATATGTTGGTTAATACACAATACTTCTTTGCTGTCCGCCATCACAATGTGTAAATCGTGTGATACCATCAATACGGCACAATTTAATTTTTGCTGGGTTTGATGAATGAGCTGATAAAGCTCTGCCTGCCCAGTAATATCTACGCCTTGAGTGGGTTCGTCTAGCACAAGTAAATTCGGTTTATTCAAAATTGCACGCGCCAATAATACGCGTTGCATTTCGCCACCAGAAAGTTTTTGCATATTGCTTTTGCGTAAATGTGAAATCGAAAGTTGCTCAAGTGCGGTGGATATTTCTTGGGTTTTAATGCCTTTTTTTAGCGAAAGAAATCGCTCAACCGTAATAGGCAAACTATGATCCAAATGGATTTTTTGTGGTACATAACCAATGCGAACATTTTTACTATAAATGACTTCGCCAGAAGTGGGCGTTTGTAGTTTTAATAAGGTTTTTAACAACGTTGATTTGCCACCACCATTTGGCCCCACAATGGTAATAATAGAATTGGGATAGATATTTAAATTAATATTTTGCAGAGCGGTTTTTTGTGCGAAAACCACATTGATATTTTTTAATTGAATGAGCGGTTGTGAGTTTTGCTCGTTGCGAATGGCTGTGATATTCATAAAATCGCCGTGTTTTCAACAATGGTTGGGGAAAATAACGCATTTTTATAGAATTCTCAAGATTTTCTACCCAATGTCGAATATTTAAGCATTTGAATAATGCTTTTTCCATAGGAATGAATTTTCTTTATAATCTGTAGTCTGAATGCTGAAAACTTTTTTATTTTAGGGATGCCAGTGCAACACGTAAAATTAGCTCGAGATAGACGAAAAAAACGCGCGTATATAAAAGTAGGCGTGTTTTTGATGGCTATTTTGCTTATTTTGACCGGCATTTTACTTACAATAAAAAGCAAACCTGAAGAAAACCCCATATTTTCCACCTCAGACGCTGGGGAATATCACGAGTTAAATACATCTCCAAATAAAAATTCCACCGCACTTCAACCTGATGAAGATGCCACCTCTTATGATGATGAACTACAAGCAAAAGATGACGAAGTTGATGAAGTAAAACTATCTTCAAATGATCTCGATACTTTACCTCAACACGCACAAGACGCACTCAATGGTTTATTAGACGCAGCCGATCAAGCCATAAGAATTACTGATCAATTTAGCTATACAGTAACCGAAGGGGACACCTTAAAAGATGTTTTAGTTTTGTCTGGTTTAGATGATTCATCAGTACAACCGTTGATTAAGCTTGATCCCGAATTAGCCCACTTAAAAGCAGGTCAGCAATTTTACTGGATTTTAGATAAAAATGATAACTTGGAATATTTAAATTGGCTGGTTTCTGAAAAAGAAGAACGTATTTATGAACGTCTCGAAGATGGGAAATTTAAACGCCAAGTTATTGAAAAGAAAAGTATTTGGCGAAAAGAAGTATTAAAAGGCGAGATTCAAAGTTCTTTAAATAGCAGTTTAAGAGAACAAGGTCTTGATACACGACAAATTAGCCAACTTAGTAACGCCTTACAATGGCAAGTGAGTTTACGAAAACTAAAAAAAGGCACTCAATTTGCTATTTTAGTTTCTCGTGAATATTTAGGCGATAAACTCACAGGTCAAGGTAATGTTGAGGCGTTACGTATTTCATCTGGTGGTAAAAACTATTATGCTGTGCAAGCTGCAAATGGTCGTTATTATAATCAGCAAGGAGAAACCTTAGGCAAAGGTTTTGCTCGTTATCCATTGCAACGCCAAGCACGTGTTTCCTCCCCTTTTAATCCAAATCGTCGACATCCAGTAACAGGACGTGTTCGTCCCCATAAAGGCGTGGATTTCTCTGTTTCTCAAGGCACACCAGTTATTGCACCAGCAGATGGCACAGTTGAAAAGGTCGCTTATCAGTCTGGCGGTGCTGGGCGTTATGTTATGTTGCGTCATGGGCGTGAATATCAAACTGTTTATATGCACTTGAGCAAATCCTTAGTAAAAGCAGGGCAAACCGTTAAAAAAGGAGAACGTATTGCGCTTTCTGGTAACACGGGCATTTCTACGGGGCCGCATTTACATTATGAATTTCATATTAACGGTCGGGCAGTGAATCCTCTTACCGTAAAATTACCGGGTACTAGCAGCGGCATGAGTTCAGCTGAACGTAAACAATTCCTTGTTCGTGTTCGTGAAGCAGAAAAAATGTTAAAACCTTAGCGATATAAAGTGCGGTCAAAAATGGTCGCATTTTTACCTTATGTAAAATAATATTTACACTTTGTTGTAAAGAAATTATCATAGCCATATCTTAATTATCTCCATTCCCTGAATATGACAATTTCTAAATTTGATCCACAAAATCCTTTCGAGTGTTTTATTGTACAAAGTGAAGCGATGAAAAGTACGGTTGAAAACGCAAAACGTTTTGCTATGTTTGATGTGCCTTTGTTAATTCAAGGCGAAACGGGGACAGGAAAGGATTTGTTAGCGAAAGCCTGCCATTATCAGAGTTTGCGTCGCGATAAAAAATTTATCGCAGTAAATTGTGCTGGGTTGCCTGATGAAGATGCGGAAAGTGAAATGTTTGGTCGAAAAGTCGGAGACAGTGAAACCATTGGTTTTTTTGAATACGCAAATGAGGGTACAGTTTTACTCGATGGTATTGCTGAACTTTCATTGAGTTTACAGGCTAAATTATTGCGTTTTTTAACGGATGGATCTTTCCGTCGAGTAGGCGAAGAAAAGGAGCATTATGCAAATGTGCGCGTGATTTGCACATCACAGGTTCCACTCCATTTGCTTGTTGAGCAAGGTAAAGTACGTGCTGATTTATTTCATCGCTTAAATGTTCTCACTATTAATGTGCCTGCATTACGCAATCGCGTTGCAGATATTGAGCCACTGGCACAAGGTTTTTTACAGGAAATCAGTGAAGAATTAAAAATTGCAAAACCAACTTTCGATAAAGATTTTCTTCTTTATTTGCAGAAATATGATTGGAAAGGGAATGTTCGTGAGCTTTATAACACCCTTTATCGTGCCTGCTCTCTGGTACAAGATAATTATTTGACTATCGAAAGTTTAAATCTTGCTCCGCCACAAAGTGCAGTAATTTCTTTGGATGAATTTGGAAATAAAACCTTAGATGAAATCATCGGTTCTTATGAGACACAAGTTCTAAAATTATTTTATGCAGAATATCCAAGCACGAGAAAATTGGCTCAACGTTTAGGCGTTTCCCATACTGCGATTGCGAATAAATTGAAACAATATGGAATTGGAAAATAATTTTCCGATTTGAAATGGAAAAAGTGCGGTTGAAATTTCCTGAGAATTTTCAACCGCACTTAATAAATATTGATTGTCCATTAATGGTGTTGTGATTACTCTGCTTGAGTTTCCACGTTTTCAACTGCTTCTGTTGGAGCAGTATGATGATTATTATTGTGATGCGAAACTGAACGAGCAGGCACAACCGTTGAAATTGCGTGTTTATATACCATTTGGTTCACTGTGTTTTTTAATAAAATCACGAATTGATCGAATGATTCAATTTGACCTTGAAGTTTAATTCCGTTTACAAGGTAAATTGATACAGGAATGCGTTCACGACGAAGCGCATTTAAATAAGGATCTTGTAAAGATTGTCCTTTTGCCATTTTGCTATCCTTTGTTGTCGTTATTATGAAATTTGTTGATAGAAACGAGTTGTCTCCGTGTGCAAGTGTAGCAATAAACAGAAATATTGTCTATTTGCTTTCCCGCAACTTTTGCAAAATTGCTTTCATTTGATGATCTAGTGGCGCATTAAAGCGTAGCGTTTCGCCATTTTTAGGGTGTTCAAATCGAATTGAAAAAGCGTGTAAAAATAAACGGTTTAATCCTAATTCATTCATTTGTTTATCAAAATCTTTATCGCCGTATTTATCATCTAATGCAATAGGATGCCCAGCATATTGTGTATGCACACGGATTTGATGGGTTCGCCCTGTGACCGGCGATGCTTTTACGAGTGTAGCATTTGTATAGCGTTCTTCAATGCTAAAACGGGTTTCAGATGGTTTTCCTTGCTCGCTGACACGCACGATGCGTTCTCCGCTAGATAATTCGTTTTTCAAAAGAGGGGCTTGAATAACTTTTATATGAGATTGCCATTGCCCACGTACTAACGCTAAATAATCTTTTTGAACGGTTTTTACGCGAAGTTGTTCGTGCAAATTGCGTAATGCTGAACGTTTTTTCGCAATTAATAAAATGCCTGATGTATCGCGATCCAAACGATGAACCAGTTCTAAAAAGCGTGCTTCTGGGCGTAATGCTCGTAAGGCTTCAATCACACCAAAATTTAAACCACTCCCACCATGCACTGCGATTCCTGAGGGTTTATTTAAAATAATCAAGCAATCATCTTCAAATAAAATTTGGTTTTCAAGTGCGGTAACTTTATTGAGATTTTTTGAAATCGGCGCATCATTTTTTTCTGCGACACGCACTGGTGGAATGCGTACAACATCGCCTGTTTGCAGTTTATATTCTGGTTTAATTCTGCCTTTGTTTACTCGTACTTCGCCTTTACGCACAATGCGATAAATTAAACTTTTAGGTACGCCTTTGAGTTTTGCTAATAAATAATTATCAATTCGTTGTCCACTTTCATCTTCACTAATTGTCAGCATTTTTACGGATGAATTAATGATTTTTTCATTTTGTTTTGTCATTTTGTTCCCTTTTGAAAATCGCTGCAAATCATATCACAAAGGTGCTATGAACGTAATATGGAACGTAATATGAACGTAACGCTAGAACGTAAATTCGCCTTGCTAATTAATCGTTTTCTATGGATAATAGAACGTCTTTTTGCGCCTAAGAATTTGCGTAAAAAAGGATAAGTTTTGTTGGTAAAAACTCAATGCAGCAATCGGCATAAGACATTGATAATCAACATTTTTCTTAAAATAAATTAACCGCTTGCAATGCGTGCGGAATATCGCGTTGTTTTATCAAGCAAACGTTTATGCTTAGATAACGTTATCAATGCACCCAGCAACATACAGTCGTGAGATTGACTGGTGCGAGAAACACGAGGTCGATAACGAAGCAAAGTGCGGTTTATTTTGAGTTTTTTTAAATATTTAATAAGAGAATTGACAATGAAAAGAATGTTAATCAATGCGACTCAAAAAGAAGAGTTGCGTGTTGCGCTTGTCGATGGACAACGCCTTTTTGACTTGGACATTGAAAGTCCAGGACACGAACAAAAAAAAGCGAATATCTACAAAGGAAAAATTACTCGCGTTGAGCCGAGTTTAGAAGCGGCTTTTGTGGATTATGGTGCAGAACGTCACGGTTTTTTACCTTTAAAAGAAATTGCCCGTGAATATTTTCCCGATGATTATGTTTTCCAAGGTCGTCCGAATATACGCGATATTTTGGTTGAAGGACAGGAAGTTATCGTTCAAGTTAATAAAGAAGAACGTGGTAATAAAGGGGCTGCATTAACCACTTTTGTTTCTCTTGCTGGCAGTTATTTGGTACTTATGCCGAATAATCCACGGGCAGGGGGAATTTCTCGCCGTATTGAAGGCGATGAACGTACAGAACTAAAAGAGGCATTAAGTTCATTAGATGTGCCTGATGGTGTAGGCTTAATCGTCCGTACTGCTGGTGTGGGAAAATCGCCAGAAGAATTACAATGGGATTTAAAAGTATTATTACATCATTGGGAAGCAATCAAACAAGCTTCACAAAGCCGTCCAGCTCCATTCTTAATTCATCAAGAAAGCGATGTGATTGTACGTGCTATTCGTGATTATTTGCGTCGTGATATTGGTGAGATCCTTATTGATAGCCCGAAAATTTTTGAGAAAGCGAAAGAGCATATCAAACTTGTGCGTCCTGATTTCATCAATCGCGTGAAACTTTATCACGGCGAAGTGCCTCTTTTCAGCCACTATCAAATTGAATCTCAAATTGAATCCGCATTCCAACGTGAAGTGCGTTTGCCTTCAGGTGGTTCAATCGTTATTGATGTCACCGAAGCATTAACCGCTATTGATATTAACTCCGCACGTTCTACTCGTGGTGGCGATATTGAAGAAACCGCATTAAATACCAACCTTGAAGCGGCAGATGAAATCGCGCGTCAATTACGCTTACGTGATTTAGGTGGATTAGTTGTCATTGATTTCATTGATATGACACCAATCCGCCATCAACGTGAAGTAGAAAATCGTATTCGTGATGCGGTTCGTCCAGATCGCGCCCGTATTCAAATTAGCCGAATTTCTCGTTTCGGCTTGTTGGAAATGTCACGTCAGCGTTTAAGCCCATCATTGGGTGAGTCTTCGCACCATATTTGCCCTCGTTGTCAAGGAACAGGCAAAGTGCGTGATAATGAATCTCTTTCTTTATCTATTTTGCGTTTGCTGGAAGAAGAAGCGTTAAAAGAAAACACCAAGCAAGTGCATACTATTGTGCCAGTACAAATTGCCTCTTATCTTCTTAATGAAAAACGCAAAGCGATCAGCAATATTGAAAAGCGTCATAATGTCGATATTATTGTTGCCCCAAATGAAGCAATGGAAACACCGCACTTTAGCGTTTTCCGCTTACGCGATGGCGAAGAAGTAAATGAATTAAGCTATAACTTAGCGAAAATTCACTGTGAGAAAGATGAAAATACTGAAGAATCACTGGTTTCTCGTAATCTGGAAACAACAGCTGTTATTGAACAACCTTCGGTTGAAAGTGCAGCAGTTGCGCTTTCTATTTCAGAAGCAGCCCCAACGCCAGTTGAGCGTAAATCAAATGAACCCTCTTTGTTAGCCAAAATTATTGCGAAGATTAAAGGTTTATTTGCGACTAAATCTGAAGAAAACAAACCGAAAAATAACCGCACTTCACGCAATCCGAATCGTAATCAACGCCGTTCACAGGATCGTCGCACTTCTCGTCGTCCTCGTTCTGAAAACAACGAAACGGAAAGAACTGAAGAACAGGTTCGTAATGTCCGTGAGCGTAATCAACGCCGTCCACGCCGTAACTTAGTGGAAGAAAGTATCGCTGAAAGTGCGGTAAATTCTACACCTGTTTTTGATGCTAAAGAAGAAAGAACAAAGCCAGTAACTCAACGCCGCCAACGCCGTGATTTACGTAAAAGCGTGCGCGTTGAAGATAATGAAACAGTTGTTGAAAATAAGAACACGACTGAAACAATGCCAGAAGTGGATGTGATTACGGTTCAAAATAATGATGAAAAACCCGTTCATCAGAACCAACGTTCTGAACGTCAAGAGCGTCAGCGTCGTACTCCACGTCATTTGCGTGCAGCGAATAATCAGCGTCGTCGCCGTAATCAAGAGCCAAAATCGCCAATGCCATTATTTGCTGCGGTGGCTTCACCTGAATTGGCAAGTGGCAAGGCTTGGATTGATTATTCAACGGTAAATGTGCCAAAAGAAAATCATTTCTTATCTGTGGATGAATTGCTTGAGCAAGAGAAAACTAAAAAAGGGTTTATTACGCCAGCAATGGGAATTGTAGTTGAAGAAAAATTCCCTAGTGTAAAACCTGCGTTAGATTTTATTACTCAACCAGCTAATGAATCGGTACAGAAAAAGGTGCAAGAATCTTTAGAGCGTTTAAATTCATATAAACCTCAAGAAGTTGTTGAATCTATCAAGCCAGCAATTAATGTAAATGAACCTGAAACGGTCGAGAACGTATCAAAATTTGTCCGCACTTATGAATTTAATGGACGTTTAGGTACTATTTCTTCAGTTATTCATACTAAAGCTGAGATGACTTTGGCGAAAGCGAGTGATGAAATGCCAGAGGCTTTCCCAATTAGAGCTTGGCAGGATTCTCGTTATTATTTCTATGGTAAAGGCGCAGCGGGACATCATTGTGCAATTAGCCACGTTTATTCTGAACCTACTCGTGCAAAAGCAGAATAATCAACAATAAAAATAGAATTGACGTAACCAAAATTACGTCAATTCTTTTTATTTTATAAGCTGTAGTAAAAATAATCATTTAGCATAAATATGATGATTTCTACTTGACGGTTTTTATTAGAGAACGTATTATTCATGCGCATTAAATCACGGAGGAATGGTCGAGTGGTTGAAGGCACCGGTCTTGAAAACCGGCGAGGGTTTACGCCCTCCTAGGGTTCGAATCCCTATTCCTCCGCCATCAATTTTTACGAGCTGACTAATTCGGAAGAATTAGTTTTTTATTTCTCATCATCTATTTTCCGTATTTTCACGGTTTTCTAATTCTTCTTTAAATACCAAATATTCTTCTAAAAGATCGATTGCATCTTGGCATTTCTGTAAGCGTTTTTTATAACTTTCCGCAAGTTGCGTATAACGTATTTTTTCATCATTATTTTTTTCAGCTTGTGCTAAATCTTTATGTTGTCGATAAAGATTATTCAACTGCTCTCGTGCTTCGTAATATTTTTCTAGGCGTTCTCTTGGCGGTAATTTATGAATGTTATGTTGAGATTTTTTTTGCGGCTGCGGAGTGGGGTTCGTATTAATGATAAAAGGCTTATTTTTATGCGTGAGTGCTTCTGATAGTGCAGTACATTGGGCAAGTAAGCGTTTGGTAATGAAGATGTAATGATCAGGATTTTCAGATTGTAGGGATTTTATTTTATCAAGGGTTTGATTAATTTCCTTTATATAAAAGGCAACAGTTTGTCCGTTTTCACTAAATAAAGTGCGGTCAAATTTAGCAAAGATTTTTTCTTCTTGTTGTGGCAAGTTGCTCTGATAAAGTTGTTGAACTTTTTGATCTAAGCGTTGGATAAGTTGTTTAACAGTCATAAAGAATCCCCCAAGTGGGGGATTATAATCTTTAAAGATACATTGCTGCAATCCAGCCGAATATCAATAATGGAATATTATAGTGAATAAAGGTAGGTACAACAGAATCCCAAATGTGATCGTGTTTGCCATCCATATTCAAACCAGATGTTGGGCCTAATGTTGAGTCTGATGCGGGGGAGCCTGCATCTCCTAAAGCCGCCGCTACACCTACAATAGAAATTGTCGCTAATGGAGAAAAACCAAAAGATAAACAGAGCGGTACGTAAATTGATGTAATAATCGGTACAGTAGAGAATGATGATCCAATACCCATTGTAATTAATAAACCAACGACAAGCATTAATAGTGCGGCAACACCTTTACTTTGTACAACCCCAGAACTTAAACTTTGTACTAAATCTGTTACTCCAGTGGTGGCATTAATCACATTTGCAAAACCTGAAGCTGCAATCATTACAAAGCCAATCATTGCCATTAAGCGTAAGCCTTGTTGAAAGATATCGTTGCTTTCTTTTAGTTTGAAAATGCCACATAGTGCGAAAATAATTAAGCCAATTAAACCGCCAATGATCGTTGAGCTTGTGACTAATTGTGCCGCGAAGGTCGCGACAATCGCAATTAAACTTGCAACAATTTGTTTTGGTTTAATATTAGCAATGTGAGCTTCAATATCTTTGGTTGTTGGTTCTTCAATATTGATATTGTATTCACGTGGTTTACGGTAGGTAATAAATACGGCTGTGAGTAAGCCTAAAATCATTCCAATAACAGGTAACAACATTGCTAAAGAAACTTGTGCTACATTTGTTTGTAAACCTAAGGTTGCGCCAGCTTGATTAATATTTTTAACTAAAACACTTTCAATAAAGATTTTTCCAAAGCCTACTGGTAATAACATATAGGTAGCAGTTAAACCAAATGTAAGTACGCAAGCTACTGCACGGCGATCAATTTTTAAACGGTTAAAGATTGAAAGTAGCGGTGGTACAACGATTGGAATAAAAGCAATGTGTACTGGAAGTAAGTTTTGAGAAGAGATGGCAAACAATGCCAACACCGCAAAAATGAAATATTTAAACCAAGTTAAATTGCCAGCAGTTGGTGTTTTATTCATTTTTGTGATGATTTTATAAGCGATTAAATCGGTAATACCTGATTTAGAAATCGCAATGGCGAACGCACCAAGCATTGCGTAGTTCATCGCAACTTCGGCACCGCCACCTAAACCACCTGTAAAGGTTTCAATGGTTTTAGTTAAGCCTAAATCACCGATAAATCCTGCGGTAAGCGCAGCAATCACTAGTGCGATAATAACGTTGATGCGTAGCAAACTTAGTGCTAGTAAAACGATGATCGAGATAACAACGGGGTTTGATAACATTGTGTTTTTCCTTGTAAATTAAATGATAAATACTTTACTTTAAAATTTTTATTGAATAAATAATAACGTTAAATTAATGCCTCCTATATCGTAAATAAAACAAAACCCCTCGAAAGTCGCCTTCCGAGGGGTAAGATCTTTATTATCCTGTCAGCTCGGAAGAAATCTTCCAAGCACACCAAAAACCTGAAAGATTATTCAGTTGAATGGTGATGATGGTGACGACGGATAATGTTCATTTTTAAATCTCCAAATAAGAATTGCTTTTAAACTACTGGAAAAAGAAAACGATTGCAACCACTTTTTTTAGTTTTTTAAAGTGCGGTTTGATTTTCTACTGTTTTTTCTGTTTCATCTATTTGAGAAATATGGGGAAAGCCACCTAAATCTTTTAAATGATTGACCATATAGCAGAATAATTCCGCTGTGCGTTCGGTATCATATAGCGCTGAATGGGCTTGTTTCCCATCAAAGGGGATTTTAGCAGCAAGACAGGCTTTAACAAGAACAGTTTGACCAAACATTAAGCCCGCTAAGCTTGCCGTGTCAAACATTCCAAAAGGGTGGAAGGGATTACGCTTTACGCCGGTACGTTCAGCAGCAGCCATCACAAAACTTTGGTCAAAAGCAGCATTGTGCGCCACAATGATAGAACGTTGGCAATCTGCATCTTTTTGTCCTCGACGCACCATTTGAAATAGCCCTGTGATTGCATCGAGTTCAGACACTGCACCACGTAATGGATTGTGAATATCAATGCCATTAAATTTCAAGGATTCTGGATTAATATTTGCTCCTTCAAAAGGCTCGATATGAAAATGGCATTTTTGATCTGGGTGTAAATAACCGTTTTCATCCATTTTTAATGTGATTGCGGCTAGTTCGAGTAACGCATCTTTTTTTGCATCAAAACCTGCAGTTTCAACATCAATAATGACGGGGAAATAGCCACGAAAGCGATTTTTTAATTGGTTATGATAAGGGATTTCTTGAGAATCAGACATTAATCTATCTCTTAAAAATAAAATAACGTAGGAATCCCTACGTTATTAAAAATACAATAAAAATTGACCGCACTTTAGTTGCCTAAACCAGATTTAGTACTTTTGTTTTCGATAAATTCAATTTTATAACCATCTGGATCTTCAACAAAAGCAATGACTGTTGAGCCACCTTTAACTGGGCCTGCTTCACGAGTAACGTTACCACCGCTTGTGCGAACTGCTTCACAAGTTGCATAAATATCATCTACGCCGATAGCGATATGTCCATATGCGGTTCCGTGTTCATATTTATCTACGCCCCAGTTGTATGTTAATTCAATTTCTGCCGCACTTTCGCCATCTTCGTAACCTAAAAAAGCCAGCGTATATTTGTATTCTGGGTTTTCACTGGTGCGTAATAAACGCATACCTAAAACATCTTGATAAAACTTGATTGAACGATCTAAATCGCCTACGCGTAACATAGTGTGTAAAATTTGCATTAGTTTGTCCTTCTTTAGTTAAGTTAAACGAATTATGTCATAAGTAAAATAAAAAATCAGAATTATCTATTTTGTCCAATCTTGCCACTGAAGATCTGTAATACACTGAAACTCTTTCACATTATGTGTAATAAGAACAGCATTTAAACTCAATGCGTGACAAGCAATCCATAGATCATTATTTCCAATAGGTTGTCCTTGTTTTTTGAATGTATTTGCCCATTTTCCATAATGTAAACAGATTTGTTCATTGGGATATAGTACATTTACTCGCTCAGTAAGCAATTCTATTGCTCGTATTGATTGCTCATAATTTTGACTACCAAATGCGACTTTAATAAGCTCAGCATAAGTAATAAAGCTCATAACTAAACGATCATTAGGCAATAATTGCGATACTCGTTCAGCAACAATTTTGGGGCGATTTTTCATTAAATAAATAATGATATTAGTGTCTAACATATAAATCATAAATTTTCTCGTTCCTGAGGCGGTAAATCATCACTCGCTTCAAGTGCTTGAATAAAAGTCTCATCAAATCCTTCAAACAACGCAAGAAAATCATCTGTTTTTTTAGAAACTGGGCGTAATACCACATCTCCATTTTCCTTTCGGAAAATTTCTACGGTATCGACATCAAAACGAAAGTCCATCGGGATCCGAACAGCTTGGCTATTACCACTTTGAAACACTTTAGCAAACATATTTACCCTCTTATATATACTGTATCTTTAATAAGTATATACTAATCATTTCAATTGCTGTATGCAAGTAAGAAAATTAAATCGCTGTTGTTTTATTTAACCGCAATCATCGATCCAAAATTAAAGCATTGGAACCAAAGTTCTACTTGTGAAAATCCTACGTTTTTTAACCGCACTTTGTGTGTCTCGATAGAATCTGTACGCATCACATTTTCAAGTGCAGTGCGTTTTTGGCTCACTTCAAGTTCGCTATAACCATTAGCACGTTTGAATTGGTGGTGTAAGTCAATGAGTAAATGATCAACTTTAGTATCTTCAAAACGGAATTTTTCTGATAACACGAGTACGCCATTTGGATTTAAACCTTCATAGATTTTGGTAAGTAATGCGATGCGATCTTCAGGCGGTAAAAATTGCAAGGTAAAGTTGAGAATGACCATTGAGGCATTTTTAATTTCAACGTGGCGAATATCGTCACAGAGAATTTCTACAGGTACTTCACTATGATACGCCGCAATATGTTGGCGACAACGTTCAACCATAGGTTGAGAATTATCGATACCAATAATTTTTACGTTGGGTTGATGAATATTTCGACGTGCAGAAAGTGTGGCAGCTCCTCGTGAGCAACCTAGATCATAAACGTTACTATCAGCCGTGACGAAACGTTCTGCCAGCATACCGATTGCCGTAATAATGTTGGAATAGCCAGGTACGGAGCGTTGAATCATATCTGGAAAGACTTCAGCAACGTTTTCGTCAAAGATGAAATCCCCCAATTTAGCAATGGGGGTAGAAAATAGAGTATCTTTTACCATAATGTGTTAAAGGCAGAGAGAAAGAGTCGTTATTTTAGAAGAAATTTATAAATTATGATTTAGGAAATAAATGCGACATGGCACTCTCTTCTTGTTTAATACGCACGCCTAGGATAAGCAAATAAATGGGTAATCCAATCAATGCGGTATATTTTGCTTGGCAGAAAAGCGATAAACCAATTAACTCGGGAATAATGTTTAAGAAATAATTCGGGTGACGTACATATTTAAACAAGAAAGAGCGGTTAATGTGATGTTCCGGTAAAATGTAAAGTTTTACTGTCCAAATCTCTTTTAGCTCATAAATCACATAAAATAGCATTGCAATAGCAAAAATTAAAATCGCTAACCCTATTTGTGAAGTGCTATTAAATGACAGGTTTTGGTTATTAGCCTCAATGATCGCCGCGAAATAAAATACAACATGGGCAATGGACAACAGTGTAGAATTACGTTTACCATACTGTATTGCACCCTTTGCAATGAGTGCTTTTTCGTGACGAATTGAAATAGACAGACTGTAAAAACGGATCGCTAAAATACAGGCAAAAGTGATATTAATAAATAACATGTAGTTATCCTTAATGTAATGTAATTTAATCTCAACGGACCACGTAATATAACAAAAAATCTGATGATATGGCACAAAAAAGCCTTTATTTTAAACATTTATTACTTTTCTTTGCTTTTTTGATTGATTTTTCAGCACAAATAACCTTTTTATCTCTCTTGGTTTTCCGCTATAATTGCGGCAGATTTTTGAGCATAATTAAAAGAGCACAAAGGATTTTGAAATGATGCGTACACATTATTGCGGAGCATTAAACCGTAACAATATCGGACAAGACGTAACATTAAGCGGTTGGGTTCATCGCCGTCGTGATTTAGGTGGTTTAATTTTTATTGATATGCGCGATCGTGATGGCATTGTGCAAGTTTGTTTTGATCCGAAATATCAAGATGCATTGACAGCGGCTGCGGGGTTACGTAATGAATTTTGTATCCAAATTAAAGGCGAAGTGATTGCACGTCCTGAAAACCAAATCAATAAAAATATGGCGACAGGTGAAGTGGAAGTGTTAGCGAAAGAATTGCGTGTTTACAATGCTTCTGATGTGTTACCTCTCGACTTTAACCAAAACAATACGGAAGAGCAACGTTTAAAATATCGTTATTTAGATTTACGTCGCCCTGAAATGGCTCAACGTTTGAAAACCCGTGCGAAAATTACCAGTTTTGTACGTCGTTTCATGGATGATAATGGTTTCCTTGATATTGAAACCCCAATGCTTACCAAAGCAACGCCAGAAGGTGCGCGTGATTATTTAGTGCCAAGCCGTGTACATAAAGGTAAATTTTATGCGTTGCCACAATCTCCACAGCTTTTTAAACAGCTTTTGATGATGTCTGGTTTTGACCGTTATTATCAAATCGTAAAATGTTTCCGTGATGAAGACTTACGTGCAGATCGTCAGCCTGAATTTACTCAAATCGATGTGGAAACTTCTTTCTTAACTGCGCCAGAAGTACGTGAAATTATGGAACGTATGGTACACGGCTTATGGCTTGATACCATTGGTGTAGATTTAGGTAAGTTCCCAGTGATGACTTGGCAAGAAGCAATGCGTCGTTTCGGTTCTGATAAGCCAGATTTGCGTAACCCATTAGAAATGGTAGATATAGCTGATATCGTCAAAGACGTTGATTTTAAAGTATTTAATGAGCCAGCAAACAATCCAAATGGCCGTGTGGCAGTAATTCGTGTACCAAATGGCGCAGAAATTACTCGTAAACAAATTGATGAATATACACAATTTGTTGGTGTTTATGGTGCGAAAGGTTTAGCTTGGGCGAAAGTAAATGATATCAATGCTGGTCTTGAAGGCGTACAAAGCCCGATTGCGAAATTCTTAAATGAAGAGGTATGGAAAGCATTAGCAGAACGTGTGAAAGCCCAAACTGGCGATATTTTATTCTTCGGTGCAGACAAATGGCAAACCACTACGGACGCAATGGGCGCATTGCGTTTGAAATTAGGTCGTGATCTTGGTTTAACTCGTTTAGATGAGTGGCAACCGCTTTGGGTGATTGATTTCCCAATGTTTGAACGTGATGAAGAGGGTAATCTTGCAGCAATGCACCACCCATTCACTTCACCAAAAGATTTTACTCCAGAACAATTAGAAGCAGATCCAACTGATGCGGTAGCAAATGCTTACGATATGGTGATCAATGGCTACGAAGTGGGCGGTGGTTCAGTACGTATTTTTGATCCGAAAATGCAACAAACCGTATTCCGCATTCTTGGCATCAATGAACAAGAACAACGTGAAAAATTTGGTTTCTTATTAGATGCATTAAAATTCGGTACACCGCCACACGCAGGTCTTGCATTCGGTTTAGACCGTTTAACCATGCTTTTAACTGGAACGGAAAATATCCGCGATGTGATTGCTTTCCCTAAAACTACAGCGGCAGCGTGCTTGATGACAGAAGCACCTAGCTTTGCGAATCCGCAAGCATTGGAAGAGCTGGCAATTTCTGTCGTTAAAGCAGAATAAGTTTGAAACATTAGGAATGAAGTGCGGTCAGATTTGACCGCATTTTTAATGATGCAATATAAAAATAATCAATCTGTTCTCGTTGTAATTTACGCTAAAAATACAAACCGAGTTTTAATGCTTCAACGCCAAGATGATCCTGATTTTTGGCAGTCTGTTACTGGCACCATTGAAAATGGCGAAACACCAAAAAACACAGCAATTCGTGAGCTTTGGGAAGAAGTGCGGTTAGAAATTTCGGAAAATTCCACCGCACTTTTTGATTGCAAAGAGAGCATAGAATTTGAAATTTTTCCACATTTCCGCTATAAATACGCACCGAATATCACTCACTGCAAAGAACATTGGTTTTTGTGTGAGGTGGAAAAAGAATTTATTCCAGTATTGAGTGAGCATTTAGATTTTTGCTGGGTATCGGCGAAAAAAGCAGTAGAAATGACGAAATCCCAGAATAATGCGGAAGCTATTAAAAAATATCTTTTTAATCCCCGTAGGTAAGTATACTCACTGCTAATTATGGTAATAGCGGTTCTCTTTTAGGAAAAGCTACATCTACCCCAACGGGGTAATACTTTTACTAGCCTAGGCTATACCTAGCCTAGGTCAAAACGTTTAATTAAATCAAGATCAATAAGATCAAAACAGAAGGAAATAAAATGGCAGGTCATAGTAAGTGGGCTAATATTAAACACCGTAAAGCAGCACAAGATGCTCAACGCGGTAAAATTTTTACTAAATTAATTCGTGAACTTGTTACCGCAGCTAAAATTGGCGGTGGCGATGTGAGTGCTAACCCGCGTTTACGTGCAGCAGTAGATAAAGCACTGAGCAACAATATGACGCGTGATACTATCAACCGCGCTATTGATCGTGGTGTAGGCGGTGGCGATGACACCAATATGGAAACCAAAATCTATGAAGGTTACGGGCCAGGTGGTACAGCGGTTATGGTTGAATGTTTAAGTGATAATGCAAACCGCACCATTTCACAGGTTCGCCCAAGTTTTACCAAATGTGGTGGTAACTTAGGAACAGAAGGCTCTGTAGGCTACTTATTCAGCAAAAAAGGTTTAATTTTAATCGCAGAAGCGGATGAAGATGCCTTAACTGAAGCGGCTATCGAAGCGGGTGCTGATGATATTCAACCACAAGATGATGGTTCATTTGAAATCTATACTGCTTGGGAAGATTTAGGTTCAGTGCGTGATGGCATTGAAGCAGCGGGCTTTAAAGTTCAAGAAGCAGAAGTAACGATGATTCCATCAACAACCGTTGATCTTGATATTGAAACTGCACCAAAATTACTTCGCTTAATTGATATGCTGGAAGATTGTGATGACGTACAAAATGTATATCACAACGGTGAAATCAGTGACGAAGTGGCATCTCAACTTTAATAATGCAATAAATGGGTAATTTAATTACCCATTTTTTATAGAAATTATGAGCATTATTTTAGGTATTGACCCCGGATCTCGCGTAACGGGTTATGGTGTGATTCGTCAAACAGGAAGACATTTGGAATATCTCGGCAGTGGTGCAATTCGCACTCAAGTTGAAGATTTACCCACCCGATTGAAACGGATTTATGCTGGAGTGGCTGAAATTATCACGCAATTTCAACCTGATATGTTTGCGATTGAACAAGTGTTTATGGCGAAGAATGCGGATTCAGCTTTAAAACTAGGGCAGGCTCGAGGTACGGCGATTGTGGCGGCAGTAAATCATGATTTACCTGTTTTTGAATATGCCGCACGTTTAGTAAAACAAACGGTTGTGGGCATTGGTTCCGCTGATAAAGTGCAAGTGCAAGAAATGATAACTCGTATTTTGAAGTTGTCAGATAAACCTCAAGCCGATGCTGCGGATGCCTTGGCTATTGCAATTACACACGCGCATTCTATTCAACATTCTTTACATATTGCCAATTCTGTGAAAATTACAGAAACGCAAGAAAAAATGACCGCACTTTTAAAGACTAGATATAGCCGAGGACGCTTTAGATTAAAAATTTAACTGGATGTTCGTCCAGTTTTATTTTATTCTATGCGTTAAGTTTTTTATCATTCGGAAGAATTATGATCGGTCGCTTACAAGGCATTCTTTTAGAAAAACAACCTCCAGAAATTTTACTTAATGTGCAAGGCATAGGCTATGAATTGCTTTTACCTATGACGAGTTTCTATGATTTACCAGAAATTGGTCAAGAAACTACTTTATTCACCCATCTTGTTGTTCGGGAAGATGCTCACTTACTCTTTGGATTTGCCCAGAAAACAGACCGCACTTTATTTCGTGAATTAATTAAAACAAATGGGGTAGGGCCTAAATTAGCCTTAGCGATTTTATCCGCCATGTCGGTCGAACAATTTGCTTATGCAATTGAGAGAGAAGAGCTTTCTAAACTCACCAAAATTCCTGGTGTGGGCAAAAAAACAGCTGAACGTTTGTTAGTTGAACTCAAAGGTAAATTTAAAGGCGTAAAACAAAGCGATTTCTTTGTAGAAAGTACCCATATTCGGTCAGTTCCATCTATTGAACCTAGTGTAGAAAATTCATCTGATGAAGCTATCTCAGCCTTGATTGCTTTAGGTTATAAACCTGCAGAAGCAGAAAAATTGGTAAAACGCGTAGCTAAACCTGAATTAACCAGTGAACAAGTTATTCGTGAAGCATTAAAAGCCGCATTGTAGGAAAAATATGATTGAAGCAGATAGAATTATTAGCGGGCAAGCTAAAGTTGATGAAGAGGTTATCGACCGTGCTATTCGCCCTAAACTATTAGCAGATTATGTTGGGCAGCCGCAAGTACGCGAGCAAATGGATATTTTCATCAAGGCAGCCAAACTCCGTCAAGATGCCTTAGATCATTTATTGATTTTTGGCCCACCAGGTTTGGGAAAAACAACCCTTGCTAATATTGTGGCAAATGAAATGGGCGTGAATATTCGTACGACATCGGGGCCTGTATTAGAAAAGGCGGGAGATTTGGCTGCAATGCTTACTAATCTTGAACCGCACGATGTGTTGTTTATTGATGAAATTCATCGACTTTCCCCTGCTATTGAAGAAGTCCTTTATCCAGCAATGGAAGATTATCAATTGGATATTATGATTGGCGAAGGTCCTGCCGCGCGTTCGATAAAATTAGATTTACCGCCTTTTACTTTGGTTGGAGCAACGACTAGAGCGGGTTCTTTGACGTCGCCATTGCGTGATCGTTTTGGTATTGTGCAACGCCTAGAATTTTATTCTGTAGAAGATTTAACCTCTATTGTTGCAAGAAGTGCGGGGTGTTTAAATCTTGAATTAGAACAGCAGGCCGCTTTCGAGGTGGCTCGTCGTTCACGAGGCACGCCTCGAATTGCAAACCGTTTATTACGACGTGTGCGTGATTATGCAGATGTACGCAATGGGGGAGTAATTTCGGTAGATGTGGCAAAACAAGCGCTTTCAATGCTAGATGTAGATGATGCTGGATTTGATTATTTAGATAGAAAATTATTGTCTGCAGTTATTGAGCGTTTTGATGGTGGACCTGTAGGGCTGGATAATCTTGCTGCTGCAATTGGCGAAGAACGTGATACCATTGAAGATGTTTTAGAGCCTTATTTAATTCAACAGGGGTTTCTACAAAGAACGCCGAGAGGTCGTATTGCAACATCGCAAACTTATCGTCATTTTGGTTTGCAGAAATTATCAGACTAGATAAATTTAACCACTAAAAAAGCCTTATTGTACTCAATAAGGCTTTTTTAATTACTCACTATAACTTTTCAAGTTACTTAATTTTGCTAAACCCACTTCACAACTTTTTAACTGAGTCGCTAATTCCATTTGAAGAATTTGTTGTTTACTTTGGTTTAGTTTACTTTTGATTTTATTTACTTGAATGTGGGTTCCCGGTTGTTTTTCCGCTTGTGCAATCAAATTCTCTGTTTCTTTAAATAGTTGTTCACATTGTTTAGGCATTGAATCAGATTCGGCTAAAACAGAAGTTGAAAATAAGCATAAAAGTGCGGTAAAAAAAAGCGTGATTTTTTTCATTTTAGAATCCAAAATTACTTTTCGATAGAATAAATGTCGAAATTTTTCGCAAGATAGCAAAATATGCTTGAGCTGTCTAATTTTTTATTCAAAATTTGTGATGTGTGTCAAATTAATTAATCAATAAGAAATTCACAATCAATCTTTAAAACTATAAAAATTTACCCCGAAATTATCCTCTAGGATGAAATCTTTCATGTAATCGTTTCAATCTCTCTTTTGCCACGTGAGTATAAATCTGTGTTGTGGATAAATCTGTATGTCCTAGCAACATTTGCACCACACGTAAATCCGCACCGTGATTCACTAAATGGGTAGCAAAAGCATGGCGAAGAACGTGAGGGGAAAGTGCATCGGCATCAATATCCGCGAGAATGGCATAATGTTTTACACGATGCCAGAAAGTTTGACGAGTCATTTGCTGTGCACGCTGACTTGGAAACACAACATCAGAACTCAGCCCATTTAAGAGAACAGGACGACCATAAAGTATAAATTGACGAACCCAATAGGCAGCTTCTTCCCCCATTGGCACAATACGTTCCTTGTTCCCTTTACCAATCACGCGCACCACGCCTTGTTGTACGCTCATATTTTCAATCGTAAGCGAAACTAACTCCGTTACACGAAGCCCCGTTGCATAAAGCAACTCTAACATTGCTTTATCTCGTAACTCCAAAGGCACGTCCACATCTGGCGTATTGAGCAAATCTGACACTTGTTGCTCAGTTAAATATTTTGGCAGGCGACTGGGTAATTTAGGCGAACTTAGCACCGCACTTGGATCATCCACTCGGTATTTTTCCCGATATAAATATTGGAAAAGTTTACGCATTGCACTTAACATTCGCGCGGTGCTAGTGGCTTTGTAACCTTTCTCTAAACGCTCTCCTAGAAAACCTTGCAAATCAACAGCATCTAAAGTTTCCAAAGACAAGTCATTTTTATCCAACCAATCACAAAGTGCGGCTAAATCCAAACGATAAGATTGAACGGTATTTTCTGAAAGCCCTTTTTCAATCCAATATTCATTAAGAAACAAATCAATAAGCGCAAGATTTTTCATATTACTTTTCTACAAGGAAGCGATGCGTCCTATTTATGCTGAACAATCAAAAAGGCATTTAACTTGCGTGGAATCACAAAAAATGCAGCAGCTGCGATGATACTCATCAATACAAATGTCATCGCTGGCGACGTTGGATAAATCGTTCCCGCAATCGCGGTAAAAATGGCAATTAACACGCCATTGGATAAACCATTATACAAACCTTGTAATTTCGCAATATGGCTTTGCGGTTGCGTAGTGATATAGCGAACAATCGCATAATGGCATACGGCATAAGTTAAACTATGCATAAGTTGCAATAAGAATATCAACCAAAAATCTTCAATATATCCCATTACAGCCCAGCGTCCAACGCACGCAATCGCAGAAATATAAAGCAGCACGCTGATAGAAATATTTTGAAATAAGCGACGAGAGAAGAAAAATAATACAATTTCTGCTAATACGCCAATGCCCCAAAGTAAGCTCGTTTGAGAAACGGAGATCCCAATACTTGTCCAATAAATCGTGCTATAAACATAATAAGCCGCATGAGAGCCTTGAATGAGTCCTACTGCAATCATTACTCGTAATGTCATAGGATTTTTTAGTAAAGCAATAAAACCAACATCATTTTGAGTACTGTCTTCAGGTATTTCATCTTGTGGGGGAATGGTCGGTTTTAAAAGCTGAATGATGGTATAGAAAGATAAAAGTGCGGTTAAAATCCACACGATATTTTGCTCGCCAACCCAGCCAATCATGCCTCCAAACACCACTACGCCAAGAATAAAGGCAGCAGAGCCAATTAAACGTACTTTGCCGTAATCTAAGCCGATTTGGCGTTGCCAAGTGGATGCCAACGAATCCCCAATTGGCATTCCTGCTGAATTCACAGAGGCATATAAACCAATAGCAATAAATAACAACCAAAAATTATGTGCAACTAAACTCATTGCCGCCATAATAATGGCCGATGCTAACGCCAATAGGCGTAGGGAATTAATAATATGATTGGCTTTTTTAATCAGCGATGAAAAAAATAATCCGCCCGCAAATCGGAAAATATAAGCACTTCCGATAACTAAGCCAATCATTTCCTCCCCATATTGTTGTGATTTTAACCAAGCAGGGAAGAAAGGTAAAAATACGCCATAAGTACAGTAATAACCAAGAAAGCTCAGTGCGAGCCAATAAAAAGGACGAACTTGCATCAGAATAACGTTTCCATTTCTTGTGAACGAGATAAACAAGCCTGCATAGCTTGCTCTATTATTTGATTAAAATATTGTGCGTCAAATACGGCTAACGCCGCCGCAGTGGTGCCGCCTTTTGAAGTAACATTTTCACGCAAAGTTGAAAGTGTAATTTGCGGATTTTCTGTCACCATTTTTGCTGCACCAAGCATGGATTGCTGCACTAATTCACGGGCAGTTTTTTCATCAATATTCATTTTAATTAAGGCTTTCTGCATTGCTTCTAGCATTAAAAAGAAATAAGCTGGGCTACTTCCTGAAGCGGCAGTTACCGCGTGCATTTTAGTTTCATTATCCACCCAAACCGTTCTTCCCACAGCTCCCAATAAATCTTGTGCAAAAGTGCGGTAATTTTCACTCGTATTTTTCGGTGCAAATAAACCCGCCATACCTTCCCCCACCAATGCGGGCGTATTTGGCATGACGCGTACTATCGATTTTATACTTGGAATTAATGCGTTCAAGCGTTCAGTTGAAATGCCTGCAGCAATGGAAATTAATAATTTATCGGAAAAATCCACCGCACTTAATGGCGAACAAACGTCAGCCATCATTTGAGGTTTTACTGCAAGCAACACAACTTCCGCTTTGATTACGCTTTCCACATTATTTTCTGAAGTTATCACGCCAAGATTAGCAAAAAATGCCCTTTTTTCCTCATTCGGATCATTCACAATAATTTGCTCGGCAGGATAACCTTGTTTCAATAAACCAAGAATAATCGCCTGTGCCATATTACCGCCGCCAATAAAGGCAATCAATTTGTGTTGCATCGTTTTTCCTATTGTTATGGGCTATAATGCTACACATTTTACCCTATATTTAAGGAAGTGTTACGATGTGGTTCAAAAATTTAATGACTTATAGGCTGACTAAACCGCTAGATTGGGATCTTGAACAGCTACAAACTCAACTGGAAGATTGTCAATTTCATCCTTGCGGTGCTCAAGAACAAAGTAAATTTGGCTGGTCTGTTCCATTACGAGGAAGTGATTTACTCTATTTTTCTGTAGGAAAACAAATTCTACTAATTGCCAAAAAAGAAGAAAAAATCTTGCCGGCAAATGTGGTCAAACGTGAACTTGATGAACGCATTGAAAGCCTCGAACAAAAAGAAAATCGCAAACTTAAAAAGGTAGAAAAACAGACATTAAAAGATGATGTCGTGATGAATTTATTACCTCGTGCGTTTAGTAAAAATCAGCATACGGCACTGTGGATTGATACGGAAAATAATCTTGTTCATGTTGATGCTGCATCGAGTAAACGCGCGGAAGATGCGCTCGCATTACTGCGTAAATCCCTAGGCTCGCTCCCTGTCGTGCCTTTAGCCTTTGCTAATGAACCCAGCACGATTTTAACCAATTGGATTCTTCAAGATAGCTTACCGCATTGGTTACTTGCATTAGAAGAAGCCGAGCTTCGCGGCAGTCAGGAAGACAGCGTTATTCGTTGTAAAAAACAACCCTTAGAAAATGAAGAAATTCTCGCACTTCTGCAAGATGGCAAAAAAGTAGTAAGTAAATTAGCCTTAGAATGGGAAGATACCTTAACTTTCGTTTTTAACGAGGATTGCACAATCAAACGTTTAAAATTTGCAGATAGTATACGTGAAAAAAATGATGATATTCTGAAAGAAGATTTTACACAGCGTTTTGATGCAGATTTTGTACTGATGACTGGTATTTTAGCCAAACTCACGGAAAATTTATTAGATGAATTTGGTGGCGAAAAAACGAGATTATAAAATCGCACTTTAATCATTCTAAAATTAGGTTTATTTTGGCGATGTAAATTTAATATTCAGTGCATTCAAACCAGCTCTCTAAAATTAAACAAGCCGAAACTCCATCAATTTTGCCTTTTTTTAATGCTTTAAAACCACCACGTTCAAAAATCTCACTACGAGCTTGCGTGGTGGTTAATCGTTCATCTTGTAAATGGACATTAACCCCAAAACGACCTTGTAAACGATTTGCAAATTTACGAGCCAGCAAAGTCAAATTTTGTTCTGTTCCGTCCATATTTAAAGGAAGACCAACAATAACAATATCTGGCTTCCATTCTTTCAAGCATTTTTCGATCGCTTCCCAATTTGGAATGCCATCTTGTGCTTTAAAAGCTGGCAAGGCTTGTGCTGTACCTGTAATACTTTGCCCTATGGCACAACCGATACTTTTAGTGCCAAAATCAAAAGCTAGAGCAGTAATTCCCATTAACTATGCCCCACTTGCGCTAAGGCAAAATTATAAGGATGAATACCAAGTAACTGATTAGCCGCCATATAACGATCTTCATAGGGCATATCAAATAAAATTTGATCCTTAGATGACACCACCAACCACGCATTATCGCTGATTTCTTTTTCTAACTGACCTGCTCCCCAGCTTGAACATCCTAGTGCAACAAGATATTTTTCAGGTGCAAAAGTTGAACCGAGCGTTTCCACCACATCAGCGGAGGTTGTCATTGAAAGTTCCTCTGTGACTTTATAAGTATGCTGAAAGGCATTAAGCGTATTCTTATGTAAAATAAACCCTCTTTCTGTATGCACAGGCCCGCCTGCGACCACCATTTCGTTACCAAAAGTGCGGTCATTTTTCATCATAAAATTGAGTTTTGAATAAAGTTCCGCAATGCTTAAATCTGTCGGCTGATTAATGACCAAACCCATTGAACCCTGTTCATTATGCTCACACATAAATACTACCGTGCGATTAAAATAATCGTCTAAATGTGGCATTGCGATCAAAAATTTTCCTTGTAATTCCATTATTCGCCTAAATCCCCAAAACAAATTTGTAATGCACTTATCGCTGCAAGTGATGCAGTTTCAGTACGTAAAACACGCTTTCCTAATAAAATTTCTGTAAATCCTTGCTGTTCAGTTTGGGCAATTTCTTGTGCAGATAATCCACCTTCCGAGCCAATTAATAAACGAACACCCTCAGATGGAATAGTTGGTAAGGTTTTAATAGAATAGTGCGCGCGTGGATGTAAATTCAATTTCAATGCACCATCATTTTCTGCACACCAATCTTGCAATTTCATCAATGGACGAATTTCTGGCACGCTATTACGACCGCACTGTTCGCAAGCTGCAATCGCAATTTTTTGCCATTGTTGGATTTTTTTATCCATTCGCTCTGCATCAAGTTTTACGCCACAGCGTTCTGACCATAATGGCGTAATCACATTTACCCCCAATTCTACAGATTTTTGAATAGTAAATTCCATTCGCTCTCCACGAGAAATTACTTGCCCCAAATGGATTTTTAAATGGGATTCTTTATCTGTAAGTTCACGCCCTAAAATCTCTACTTTTACGGACTTTTTATTTGACTCAATAATTTTTGCTGGATAAATATGATTAGAACCATCAAAGAGTTCAAGCTGTTCGCCTTCTGTCATTCTTAATACTCGAGCAACGTGGTTTGCCGCGTCTTCCGAAAGAAGACATTGAGTTTGATTTTCAAGGGATATTGGATGATAAATTCTTGGTATGCGCATAATGTTTATTTATATGAGTGAAAAAGTGCGGTCATTTTAACTGGTGTTTTTATTGGATATTCATCTTACGACGAATAAACGCCATCATACTGTGCAAGAGTAAAAACAATAAAGACAAAGCATACAAAGGCATATTTCCTAATACAGAATAAGGGGTTTTGCCTTCTGTAGGTGCAATCTTATAAGTCAAAGTTGTTTCAATAAATTGTGGTGCCTGCGCTAATACCTTACCTTGCGCATCAACGAAAACTGAAATCCCCGTATTCGTTGCACGAATAAGCGGTTTGCCTAACTCTAAAGCACGCATTCTTGCCATCTGTAAATGTTGCCAAGGCCCGATAGAATCGCCAAACCACGCATCATTAGATAACGTGAGCAAATAATCCGTATCTTGTTTCAAATTTTGTCGCACTTGCTCGCCGAAAATAATTTCATAACAAATTGCTGGCGAAAAAGCACGTTTTTTTGCGATTAAAGAGGGTTGAACTGCCTCCCCACTTTGAAATGCTGACATTGGTAAATTAAACACTGAATTAAGTGGTCGCAAAATACTTTCTAGCGGAACATATTCCCCGAAAGGTACGAGATGATGTTTATTATAACGATTTGGCGTATCTGGTTGATAAGGAAAATCTGGGTTTCCTGCAGTCATAATTGAATTTAATAACTTACCAGATTTCGTATCTTGGAATACAGTTCCAACTATAATTTCCGTTTTCGTTTCTTTAGCTGCACGCTCTAATCCCTCAAAAAATGGCGTAATCGCATTTTCAAGCGTTGGCAAAGCTGATTCAGGCAAAATAATTAAATCGGTTTTACCAAGATTTTCTGTGATTAATTTTTGATAAATCGCCAAAGTAGAATAGAAATAATTAGGATCCCATTTAAGATTTTGTTCAATATTACCTTGTGCAAGCGTGACTGAAATTGCCTTATCTTCAACAGATTTTACAAAGTGAATTCGGGATGAATAAGCACTCAATCCCCCCACGATGATCAATAACAAAGCATTCGCTAAAACTAATTTAAGGTTTTTCGTTTTAAACAAAGAGGAAACGAGATTAAAAATTACCGCACTTGCCCAAACAGTAAAGAACGTTAATCCTGTTACGCCAAAAATAGGGGCAATGCCATAAAATGGGCTGTCAATTTGTGTATAACCAAATTGAAGCCAAGGAAAACCAGTAAAAATCCAACCCCGTAAAAATTCTGTCAATGTCCAAATCACGGCAAAAATTACCGCACTTTGCACTTTGAAACGCTGAACTAAATAGGTAAACAGCATTGGATATAGTGCAAGATAAGCCGCAAGTAAACCGACAAGGAAATAACTTACCCCTAAAGACGCACCACCAAATTGATGAATGCTGACATTAAGCCAACTTACTCCAAAGCAGAAAAATCCCATCGCCCACAAGAAAGTGGATAAAAGTGCGGTGGATTTTTTAGGATTTTTAGCGACATAAAGTAAACCGAGTAAAGAAACATAGGCTAAAGACCAATAATCAAATGGCGAAAAGGCAAAAACGCCGAGTAAACCTGATATAAAAGCAATAAGATAAGTAAAATATTTATTCATAAATTTAATTGATAATAAAATCCTATTCAGATTTTTCATCTATATTATTCATTTCTGCCAAATGTTCATCTGGCACTGTGACTCGAAGTTGAATTAATCGACGGCTATCTGCAGAAGTCACTTTAAATTGAAGATTTTTCAAAATAATTTCTTCCCCACGTTTTGGTAAATAACCAAAAGTCAGCATAATCAGACCGCCAATGGTATCCACTTCTTCATCATCAAAATCCGTATTAAATTGCCCATTGAAATCATCAATATCGGTGAGCGCACGCACCGCATAAGTATGACGAGAAAGCTGACGAATATCCGCAACCTCTTCTTCATCAAATTCATCTTCAATATCGCCAACAATTTGTTCCAAAATATCTTCAATAGTAACAAGCCCAGATACCGCACCAAATTCATCCACCACAATGGCCATATGAAAACGCTCTGAGCGGAAATCTTTCAACATACGATCCACTCTTTTGCTTTCTGGCACAATCACGACGGGGCGCAATAATGAAGATAAATCAAACTGTTCCGCATCTTCACGTAAAAATTTCAATAAATCTTTCGCATGCAAAATACCCACAATATTATCGCGATCATCCGCATCGGCAATCACAGGAAAACGAGAATGAGCGGATTCAATAATTGTGTTTAAACAAGTATTTAAATCTTGTTGATCTTCAATAAAAATAATTTGTGAACGAGGAATCATAATATCGCGAACACGAAGTTCCGCAATTTCCATCACGCCTTCAATCATTTCACGCGTATTTTGATCAATTAAATCATTTTGTTCTGAATCGCGAATCACTTCCACAAGTTCTTCACGATTTTTTAATTCGCCTTGAAAAAAGCGACCAAATAAAGATTGGAAAAAAGGTTTTTTTGTATTTTCAGATTGGTTTGAATTTTGCTGTTCGTCGTTCATATTGATTTGTGTTTGATGTCTTATTGACGGCGAAAAAGTATCATATTTTGGAAAAAATCGCAAAAATCGAAAAGACGAAAATCAATAAAAATAACCGTACATTGGGTTTAAACCTAAAGTGCGGTTAAAAATACACAATTTTTACGGAGAGGGGAAAATTCTAGACAACAAAATATTCTTATTTTGTTTATATGACGAAAAGTATCTATGTTGTGGATAACTTGTGAATAATGGATTTTTGATTGTGAATTGATCTCGTAAAAAGAAGGCAAAGATCCTTATCACATCAAACTTCAAAATAAATCGGGTTATTTGTAACCAAAAGATCTTAAATAAAAATAAACCGCACTTTTTACATACAAAAATGGAAGAAAATGCGGTAAAAAAATACAATTTTTAAAATGGTTTTATTCACAAAAGATCTTTTTACCATCTCTTTGAGTTATTCAATATTTCTGTGGATAAAATTGTGGTTGAGAAAATCTATAATGCTGTATAACTAAAATTAACTTTTTTAATAAAATTTCAGCTTTAAATTTATTCCTTTTAATTCAACTAGTTAGAAGTAAAAGAATGAACGAATTTAGAATACACAGAATACCTCAAAATTTGATGTTTAATTTTTATACAGGTTATTTCACACTAGATAAATAACGTTCCCAATCAAAATATTGACCGGGATCGATCTTGCGTTTTGGCGAAATATCGCAATGTCCAACAATTCGATCTTTCGTAATCTTCGGGTAACTTTTCATTATTACATTGGTAAGTTCTTGCAATGAAAAATATTGAGCGTCGGTAAAAGGCTGTTCATTACTCCCCTCCAGCTCAATTCCAATGGCAAAATCATTACATTTTTCTCGTCCTTGAAAATTCGATACGCCTGCGTGCCAAGCGCGATCATTAAAATTGACATATTGCGTAATTCGCCCATTTCGTTCGATCAAACAATGGGCAGAAACACGCATTTGATAAATTTCTGCAAAATAAGGATGAATCTTAGGATCTAATTTCCCTTGAAAAAAATCATCCACATATCCGCCACCAAATTGTTCTGGCGGTAGACTAATATAATGAATAACTAATAAGGAAATATCCTGCGGATTTGGGCGTTTATCAAAGTGAGGTGACTGAATTTGCCGACAATCGGTCAGCAATCCTTTCTCAATATCTTTTATTTTTCGCATACATTTTTCCTTTTTTTGCGATCAGGATCGCAGAAAAAGTGCGGTCAATTTTACAAACAAATTTTTCCTTTTCACAATGTCGTTGCCAACAAAGGCTTAATAAAAGGAAAATGAATGAAATTAACAACACTGCAAACCTTGAAAAAAGGGTTTACATTAATCGAGCTAATGATTGTGATTGCAATTATTGCTATTTTAGCCACTATCGCAATTCCTTCTTATCAAAATTATACCAAAAAAGCTGCGGTATCCGAATTACTGCAAGCTTCTGCGCCTTATAAGGCTGATGTGGAATTATGCGTTTATAGCACAGGCAAACCTTCTACTTGCTCAGGAGGAAGCAATGGAATTGCAGCTGATATTACAACAGCAAAAGGCTATGTAAAATCAGTGACAACAAGCAACGGTGCAATAACAGTAGCTGGTAATGGTACATTAGATGGAATGAGTTACACGCTCACGGCTGAAGGCGATAGTGCAAAAGGCGTTACATGGAAAACCACCTGCAAAGGAACGGATGCCTCTTTATTTCCAGCAAATTTTTGCGGAGGTGTCACAAAATGACGAGCTATGCTTTACTTCATACTCAGCGTGTAACCGCTAAAAATGGCGAAGTATTTACGATCTCGCCAGATTTATGGGAACGCAATCAGCAGCAACAATCCTTGCTCTTACGTTATTTTGCTTTGCCACTTAAAGAAGAAAATAATCGTCTTTGGCTAGGGGTTGATTCTCTCTCCAATCTTTCAGCTTGTGAAACCATTGCGTTTATAACAGGAAAACCTGTCGAACCAATTTTGTTAGAAAGCAGCCAACTCAAAGAACTGTTACAACAACTTACTCCGCGTCAAATGCAAGTGGAAGAACAAGTTAAATTCTATCAACATCAAGAAACCCATTTTGAACAAGAAAATGATGAACCTGTTATCCGCTTACTTAATCAGATTTTTGAATCTGCCTTACAAAAAAATGCCTCTGATATTCATTTAGAAACCTTGGCTGATCAGTTTCAAGTGCGGTTTAGAATTGATGGTGTTTTACAACCACAACCTTTAATAAGCAAAATATTCGCCAATCGTATTATTTCACGCTTAAAATTACTGGCTAAATTAGATATTAGTGAAAATCGACTTCCACAAGATGGACGATTTCAATTTAAAACGACTTTTTCCGATATTCTTGATTTTCGCCTTTCAACCTTACCAACCCATTGGGGCGAAAAAATCGTGTTGCGAGCGCAACAAAATAAACCAGTAGAACTTAGCTTTTCTGAATTAGGTATGACAGAAAATCAGCAACAAGCATTTCAACGCGCACTTAGCCAGCCACAAGGATTAATTTTAGTTACAGGTCCCACAGGAAGTGGAAAAAGTATCTCACTTTACACCGCACTTCAGTGGCTAAATACGCCTGATAAACATATTATGACAGCGGAAGATCCCATTGAAATTGAGCTGGATGGCATTGTTCAAAGCCAAATTAATCCACAGATTGGACTAGATTTTAACCGCCTATTGCGCACTTTCTTACGCCAAGATCCCGATATTATTATGTTAGGCGAAATTCGCGATGAAGAAAGTGCAAGGATTGCATTACGTGCCGCACAAACGGGGCATTTGGTGCTTTCAACTTTACATACCAATGATGCAATTTCTGCCATTTCTCGCTTACAACAACTCGGTATTCAACAGTATGAAATTGAAAACAGTTTACTGCTCGTCATTGCACAGCGTCTTGTACGAAAGCTTTGTTCAAAGTGCGGTGGAAATTTAATAAATTCTTGTGATTGCCATCAAGGTTATCGAGGGCGAATCGGCGTGTATCAATTTCTACATTGGCAGCAGAATGGTTATCAAACGGATTTTAAAAATTTACGTGTGAGTGGTTTAGAAAAAGTTAATCAAGGAATGACGGATAATAAAGAAATTGAACGTGTGTTAGGTAAAAACTCATGACTAAAAAACTCTTTTATTATCAAGGTAGTAACGCATTAAATCAGAAACAAAAAGGCTCAATTATTGCGGATACAAAACAACAAGCACACTTTCAATTAATAAGCCGCGGGCTTACTCACATCAAATTACAACAAAACTGGCAATTTGGAGCAAAGCCCAAAAATTCAGAAATTAGTGAATTACTCAATCAATTAGCCACGTTGCTACAGTCCGCTATTCCGTTAAAAAACAGCCTGCAAATTTTGCAACAAAATTGTACTCACATTATGCTCAATGAATGGCTTGAACGACTGCTTCAATCCATTGAATCTGGTTTAGCGTTCTCACAAGCCATTGAACAACAAGGAAAATATCTCACTCAACAAGAAATTCAACTGATTCAAGTAGGAGAAATGACTGGCAAACTTTCCGTAGTTTGTAAAAAAATAGCCACGCATCGTAGCCAATCTTTAGCATTGCAACGTAAATTACAGAAAATTATGTTATATCCCTCAATGGTATTGGGAATTTCTCTATTATTGACACTCGCATTACTGCTTTTTATCGTGCCTCAATTTGCTGAAATGTACAGTGGCAACAATGCCGAATTACCAACAATAACCGCAATATTGCTCTCTATATCCAATTTTCTTAAGCAAAATATTGGCATTTTGCTATTTTTCGCTTTGAGTTTTTTTCTATTTTATTACTTCTATCTAAAACGCCAGACTTGGTTTTATCAAAAGAAAAATCAACTTATTTCTATCACGCCTATTTTTGGCACAATTAAAAAGCTTTCACGTTTAGTGAACTTTAGTCAAAGTTTACAAATTATGATGCAAGCTGGCGTACCGCTTAATCAAGCACTAGACAGTTTTCTCCCTCGCACACAAACGTGGCAAACCAAGAGAACTCTCGTAAATGACATCGTATTAGATAAAGAAGTGCGGTCAATTTTGCAATGGGTTTCTCAAGGCTATGCGTTTTCTAATAGCGTAAGTAGCGATCTTTTCCCGATGGAAGCACAACAAATGCTACAAATTGGTGAGCAAAGCGGAAAACTCGCTTTGATGCTAGAGCACATCGCGGAAAATTACCAAGAAAAACTTAACCATCAAATTGACTTGCTCTCACAAATGCTAGAACCATTAATGATGGTAATCATCGGTAGTCTGATTGGAATTATTATGATGGGAATGTATTTACCTATCTTTAATATGGGCTCTGTTATTCAATGATTTATTTCACAATGTTTTTATTAGGCGGCATCTTAGGGATCGCATTGTGGTTCTACCTATCTGGTTTTATTACGCGTTTGCAGCAAGAGATTTATGTGACTTACGTTGAATTATTTCCACAAAACTTTCTGTCATTTCAGCCTAGCTTTTCCTCTATTCAACAAAAAAAGTGCGGTCATATTTTGAGATATTTTTTAAGTGTTGGGGTAGGATTTATATTTTTACAAATTGCCTTCAAGGACTCTATTTTCGCTATATGGCTAGGGCTCACACTTCTTATCCTTTGGGCAATTAGTTATCTTGATTGGGATTATCAACTTATTTCTACGACTCCCTGTTTATGGTTACTTACTCTCGGTTTATTTGGCGCAGACAATAACTTTTCATTGCTAACGTTATCTGAAAGCATAAAAAGTGCGGCTAGTTTTTTTATTGTTTTCTACGCAATCTATTGGATTGCAAAATGTTATTATAGAAAAGAAGCCTTTGGACGGGGAGATTATTGGCTAGCAATGGCATTAGGAAGTTTTATTCATTTAGAAATCTTACCGCACTTTTTATTATTAGCCTCAGTGCTTGGAATATGTTTTTCGCTTATTCATAGGAAGAAAAAAGAATTTTTACCTTTTGCCCCTTTTATGAACTTATCGGCTATCATCATTTATTTCGTCAAATATTACGGATATTAAAAAGGGGAAAACATAATATTTTCCCCCTGTTCTAGAAGTGCGGTTGCTTTTACGAACGTTTCATCACTTCAAAAAACTCTTCGTTGGTTTTCGCCATCATCAGCTTATCAATCAAGAATTCCATTGCATCCACTTCATCCATTGGATTAAGAATCTTACGAAGAATCCACATTTTTTGTAATTCATCAGATGTTGTGAGTAAGTCTTCTTTACGAGTGCCAGAGCGTTTAAAGTCAATGGCTGGGAATACACGTCTTTCTGCAATTTTACGAGAAAGGTGTAATTCCATATTACCTGTACCTTTAAATTCCTCGAAAATAACTTCATCCATTTTCGAACCGGTATCAACTAGCGCGGTCGCAATAATAGTTAAACTACCGCCCTCTTCCACATTACGTGCAGCACCAAAGAAACGTTTTGGACGATGCAATGCGTTAGCATCCACACCGCCAGACAAAATTTTACCTGAAGCGGGGGTTACTGTATTGTAAGCGCGCGCTAAACGAGTAATAGAATCAAGCAAAATGACCACATCTTTTTTATGCTCGACTGAACGTTTCGCTTTTTCGATTACCATTTCAGCCACTTGAACGTGACGAGTTGCAGGCTCATCAAAAGTAGAAGCAATGACTTCGCCTTTTACTGAACGTTGCATTTCTGTTACTTCTTCTGGGCGTTCATCAATCAATAATACGATAAGTTCCACATCGGGATAATTATGCGTGATACTTTGAGCAATATTTTGCAGCAACATGGTTTTACCCGCTTTTGGCGGTGCTACGATCAAACCACGTTGGCCTTTACCAATTGGCGAGGCTAAATCCAAAATACGTGCAGTTAAATCTTCTGTTGAGCCATTGCCACGTTCCATTCTTAAACGCGAATTAGCGTGCAATGGCGTTAAGTTTTCAAATAAGATTTTGCTACGGGAAACTTCTGGTTTGTCGTCATTGACTTGATCAACTTTTAAAAGTGCAAAATAGCGTTCGCCTTCTTTTGGTGGACGAATTTTGCCTTCGATTTTATCCCCAGTTTGAAGATTAAAACGACGGATTTGACTTGGGGAAACATAAATATCATCAGGGCCTGCAAGGTAGGAACTGTCAGCAGAACGAAGGAAACCAAAACCATCTGGTAAAATTTCTAACACGCCACCGCCGAAAATATCTTCGCCACTTTTGGCGTGCTGTTTTAAAATTGCGAAGACAATATCTTGTTTACGCAAACGCGCTAAATTTTCTAAGCCCATTTGCTCCTCGCCGAGTTTCACAAGATCAGAAACTGGCGTATTTTTAAGTTCTGTTAAATGCATAATGAATAAATGTTGGAATTAATAAGAATTGATTACTCGAATGGTGGGCTTGCACCCTTTGAATGGTGCGTAAATTACCACTAAAACCCTGGACTGTCTAGCTTTTATTAGCATTTAATATAAAAATCATCGCACTTTTTTAGAACTTATTTTGGAAGTTTAGCCGTCTAGATTGTTATTTATTTGATTTTTAATTAGAATACGGACAATTTATAAGGTTATCGATAAGCTCTAAGGGAAATTATGGCGGATTGGGACGGAAAATATATCAGCCCTTATGCAGAACATGGCAAAAAAAGTGAGCAAGTAAAAAAAATTACAGTATCCATTCCCATTAAAGTACTAGAAATTTTGACGAATGAACGCACTCGCCGTCAATTGAAAAGTTTACGTCACGCAACTAACAGTGAATTGCTTTGTGAAGCGTTCTTACACGCATTCACAGGGCAGCCTTTGCCCACTGATGCAGATTTAATGAAAGAGCGTAATGATGAAATTCCCGAAGATGCCAAAGTGCTTATGCGTGAATTAGGCGTCGATCCAGAAAGTTGGGAATATTAACCGCACTAGTCACTTATCCTTTCCAACTATTCAAAGTTGAAGAATTTAAAACATTCAACCAAACAATTGTAGCGTGAACATAAGCCCATTCAGGAAAGTGTTGGATAACACGTGGCTTATGTCCACCTTACTCTCTATTTAGAGTAATGAGAACAGTGTCTTGTATGCCCTTGCGGTAATACCACACGCTTTAACCGATACGGTTTCGGCAGTTCAAGCAAGGCTTCTGTTTCATATTGGCTCACTGGGATAGAATGGCCAATATATTCTTCAATTGCTGGTAAATTCATCGCATATTCTTCGCAAGCAAAACTAATCGAAACGCCACTTTCCCCCGCTCGTCCAGTACGGCCGATTCTGTGAACATAATCTTCTCGATCATCAGGTAAATCATAATTGAAAACATGCGTCACATCAGAAATATGCAAGCCACGAGCAGCCACATCTGTTGCTACTAAAATATCTAAATTACCATCAGTAAATTGTTTTAATAAGGACAAACGTTTTTTCTGTGCTACATCGCCAGTCAGTAAACCAACACGATGCCCATCAGCAGCCAAATAACCCCAAATTTCTTCACAACGATGTTTCGTATTAGCAAATACAATACAACGCTCAGGCCATTCATCTTCCATTAAGGTTAAGAGAAGTGCCATTTTATCCTGATTAGATGGATAAAAAAGTTCTTCTTTAATTCGGTGACCTGTTTTTTGTTCCGGTTCAATTTCAATATATTCAGGGTCATTCATATCTTCAAATGCTAATTCACGCACTTTATAAGAAAGCGTCGCTGAAAATAACATCGTTAAACGCGCTTGCGGAGCGGGGCATTTACGCAATAAATAACGAATATCACGGATAAATCCAAGATCGAACATTCGATCTGCTTCATCTAGCACGACAACTTGGATTTCATCTAAACAAATTACGCCTTGTTTTACATAATCAATGACTCGCCCCGTCGTACCAATCAAAATATCGACGCCACGCTCAATCGCCTGTAGTTGTTTATCATAACCATCGCCACCATAGGCAAGTGCGGTCTTTAATCCACTCGCTTTTGAAAGAAATTCAGCGTCATTACTAATCTGCACCGCTAATTCTCGAGTAGGTGCTAAAATCAAAGCTCTTGGGTGAGGATATTCCAGATTAGGATCTTGGTGAGTTAAAAGATGGTGAAAAGTAGCCGTTAAAAAAGCCATTGTCTTGCCTGTACCAGTTTGAGCTTGTCCTGCGACATCTCGTCCATTTAAACTGATAGGCAAGGATAAAGCCTGAATTGGGGTACAAAAATCAAAGCCTTTTTTTGCCAAAGCATCTCGTACAATCGGGTGTAGAGGAAGATCGGAGAATCGTTGTTGGCTTAAATAATCTTGTTGCATAAAAATCACATTTTAGAATAATAAAATTACGTTTAGCATAGCATTTTTAGGAAAAATCCTCAAAAAAGCACCGCACTTATAAAAATTAACCGATAGGGTTTCCTATCGGTTAATCTCTATTTAATGCTCCATTCGTCACTCACATTTGGATCCATTGCAAAATCAGCAGTATCACTTGGAATCGCTTTTTCTTCAGCCGCCCATTCGCCAAGATCGATTAACTGGCAACGTTTGCTACAAAAAGGTCGAAAAGTGCTTTCATTTGTCCAAGTCACAGATTTCTGGCAAATCGGACAAGGTACTTCAATAATTTCGTCAGACATTTTTATTTTCCGCTTGTTGTAAATAAAACTGGTGCAATTCTAGCACCTTTTGTTGCAAGTGCGGTAAGTTTTGGGCCAGTTCAGCATCATTGTTAATCACATCATCCGCCCATTTCAAACGCTCTTGTTGAGAAACTTGAGAATTCATAATTCGTTGAATTTGCTCAAAATTATTGTTATCTCGTTGAGCTGAACGAGCAAGTTGAGTTTGTGGACTCACATCTACTACCAAAATACGATCACAAAGTGCGGTCAATTTATTTTCTATTAATAAAGGGACGACAAATAATGTGTAAGGTGCAGTTTGTTCAGAAAGTTGTTGTTTCATTCGTTCACGAATAGCGGGATGTAAAAGATTATTTAACCACTGTTTTTCTTCATCATGATGAAACACTATTTCACGTAAAGCTGCACGATTAAGCTCGCCTTGCTCCGTTAAAATTTGAGCCCCAAAATGTTCAACAATTTTTGACAATAAAGGGGAATCTTTCGCAACGACTTCTCTAGCAACCACATCCGCATCTACTAGAGGTACGCCAAGATCGGCAAATAAATTAGCAATCGTTGTTTTACCACTACCAATGCCACCAGTTAAGCCAACAATATAACTCATATGATTTTCCATAAAAAATAAGCGGCGATATTGATCGCCGCTAACCATATAATCAACGAAAGAAAATAAATCATTTAGGATAAACTGGAAGACGTTTACAAATTGCTAATACTTTTTCTTTAGTTTCAGCAATCACTTGTTCTTCATTTTCTTTGCCTAAAGCATCTAAAACATCACACATCCAGCCAGCTAATTCACGCACATCATTTTCATTGAAACCACGGCGAGTCACAGATGGCGTACCTACACGAATACCAGAAGTAACAAATGGTTTTTGTGGATCGTTTGGCACAGCGTTTTTATTCACGGTAATGTTTGCTTTGCCTAAAGCTGCATCTGCTGCTTTACCCGTTAATCCTTGTTTAATGAAACTGACTAAGAACAAGTGGTTTTCAGTACCATTTGACACAACGTTATAACCACGTTGTTTAAATACCTCAACCATTGCTTTTGCATTTTTGATTACATTTGCTTGGTATTCTTTATATTGAGGCTCTAATGCTTCTTTAAAGCAAACTGCTTTTGCCGCAATAATATGAACTAATGGACCACCTTGATTTGCAGGGAATACGGATGATTGTAATTTTTTGTAGATTTCTTCATCGCCACAAGATGAAAGAATTAAACCACCACGTGGGCCGCCTAATGTTTTGTGGGTGGTAGTGGTTACAACATGTGCGTGCGGAAGTGGATTTGGATATAAACCCGCTGCAATTAATCCTGCTACGTGTGCCATATCCACAAATAAATACGCACCAACTTCATCTGCGATTTCACGCATTTTCGCCCAATCCACAACTTGTGAATAAGCCGAGAAACCAGCAACGATAAGTTTTGGTTTACATTCTAATGCTTTTTGACGAACATCTTCATAATCAATTAAGCCATCCGCAGTGATTCCATAAAGCACAGAGTTATAAATCTTGCCAGAGAAACTGACTTTTGCACCGTGAGTTAAGTGACCACCGTGAGCCAAATCCATACCTAAAATAGTATCGCCTGCATTAATCAACGCACCATACACTGCAGCGTTTGCTTGTGAACCAGAGTGAGGTTGAACATTCACGTAATCTGCACCAAATAATTCTTTCGCACGGTCAATTGCTAACTGTTCCACAATGTCAGCATACTCACAACCGCCGTAATAACGTTTACCTGGATAGCCTTCAGCATATTTATTAGTGAATTGTGAACCTTGAGCTTCCATCACACGTGGACTCGCATAGTTTTCAGATGCAATTAGTTCGATATGTTCTTCTTGACGACGATTTTCATCTTGGATCGCTTGCCACAATACTGGATCGTAATCAGCAATAGTCATATTTCTTGTAAACATTGTGTTCTCCTGTTATGTAATTTATGGCAGATAGTTTAACTGTTTATAGATAAAAACTTAATTAAAATTTCATTCCTAAATTTTCATCACTTGAATGAAATTCATTCATCATAATGTCTGATTTAATGAACATACTCTTGTTTACCATTAGATTCTATTTTGAGGTATCCAGCATCACCTGTGAGAATATTTCCATTAACAACCCCCTTATCACAAGTGCTAACTGAATAGTTATATCCCATTATATTAATAATAAAGCTAGATAACTGATTATGAAATGAAATCTTACATGATTCAAAATTGTCCAACACTAGTTTCTGTATTTCTTCATTTGGGCTATATAGAACTAATGGCACAATATAATTATCTTCATCAAATGTCCCTTGCTTATAAGTGTCGCCTTTTACATATTGACCATGATCTGATGTATAGGCAATTATCCAATCTTTAGAAGATTTACTAGATAAGTAATGGTAAACCTCTGAGATAAAGTTATCAGTATTTAGAATAGTATTATCATAATTATCTGTTGCGTTATTTTTTCCAAACACCTTCTCTTTCTCATCTAATAATGCCCCATAAGGAATATGGCTCCCTCTATGATGTAAAACAACAAAATGATAACCATTATCTAAATTAATATTTTTAAAAGCAGGAAGTAATTTATTATCAGGCATTGAATCTCTTAAAGAATACCCTTCATTATCTGGAAAACGAATATCATCAACCCAAGCTCCTCCTAAAAAATTGATCATATGCATATCATCCCTGGCTTGAGCTGAATAAAAATATGTCTGAAAGCCTTGCTCTTTCGCTAAATTAAATAAATTCGTATCGCCTTTAGCTATCTGTTGTATTCCATTTGGATAAGGAATTGCATTAAAAAACATTGGTAAAGAAATTGCTGTTAGCTTTCCTCCTGAATAAGTTTTACCAACAAGAGCCCCTGTTTTATATTTTAGGCTATCTAAAAAAGGAGATGTTTTTCTCCCATAACCAAAAGCACTAAAATGACTTGAAGTTGCACTTTCTCCCATAATTAAAATTATATTCTTAATTTTCGGAGAGCCTGATTTCATAGGCTTAGATTTATGATAAAGAGGAATATCAGATAGAGAAAATATCTCATAAGGAACAATTCTTCCTATAAAATAACCCAATGATAAATAATTGGATTTTAATCGAGAATAAACAGTGTTAGGTGAAATAAAACGCTCATGGGATTTTGTTGTATATGCTCGCACAAAAACATACATCATCGCAGCATAAAAAATAAAGTCAAAAATCCAAGAAAATTTATATATTTTTCTTTTTATAAAACTTAAACTTAAAAATACAGCAACTTCAAATAAACCAAATAACAATGGATATATGAATTTATCTATCATTGTTAAGCCAGCATTTGTTATCTCATTAATTTCTTTAAATGCAAGTGAGTAGCTAACAGGTCCAATCCAAGATTGGTATACTGCATAATGTACATTATTAACAACAACACTTATTGCAAATAAAGCACTAACTAATATTTTTGTAATTCTATACTTTGAAAAAACAAACAAACAAACAAACAAACAAATAACTTTCAGTGTATCTCTCAATACTAGAAATATTAAATAATTTTCTATAAATAACTTCTAATAAAAGAAGAATTGCAGAATATAATACTACGATGACAAATTGTCGCATAAGTTGATATGACCTCATAAAGTAACAAGATAATCATTCTAATTTATTGTCAGAGCAATCGCAAATTGTTGTCCTAACTAAAGCCTAAATCCTAGGAAAATACAATTCTACCCTGTACAATATTTTTCATCTAATTAAATTCAACAAGATTTCTAACTATTTTGGTTGTTCTCGTTCCACAGCTCTGTAACCAATGTCTCGACGATAAAAACGCCCTGTCCATTGAATCTGCTCAGCCAATTTTAAGGCTTTTTGTTGTGCCTCAAATACGCTTTCACCTAATGCCGTAGCACAAAGCACACGACCGCCATTTGTAACTAATTTGCCTTCTTGTTCGGTAACGCCTGCTAAGAAAACTTTCTCGTTTTTAACCGCACTTTGAGGCAATCCGCTGATTTCATCGCCCTTACGATAATCTTTTGGGTATCCCTCTGCAGCCAATACGATACCTAAAGAAGCCTGTGGATTCCACTGTGATGTTACTTCATCTAATTTGCCGTCACATGCTTTAAGACAGAGTTCAACAAGGTCTGATTTGAGACGTAGCATTATTGGCTGGGTTTCTGGATCGCCAAAACGGCAGTTAAATTCGATCACTTTCGGCTGACCGTTCGGCATAATCATTAATCCTGCATACAGAAAACCGGTGTAAACATTGCCTTCTTCCGCCATGCCATTAACCGTCGGATAAATCACTTCCCGCATAATGCGACTATGAATTTCGGGTGTTACCACAGGTGCAGGCGAATACGCGCCCATACCGCCTGTATTTAACCCCGTATCATTTTCGCCCACGCGTTTATGATCTTGACTAGTCGCCATAGGTTCGACGTTTTTACCATCTACCATCACGATAAAACTGGCTTCTTCGCCATCTAGAAACTCTTCAATCACCACTCGGCTACCCGCTTCGCCAAAAGCATTGCCAGAAAGCATATCACGCACAGCGTCTTCTGCTTCCTGAAATGTCATTGCAACGATTACGCCTTTACCCGCTGCTAAACCATCTGCTTTTACGACAATTGGTGCGCCTTTCTCACGCAAGTAAGCCAATGCTGGTTCGATTTCGGTAAAGTTTTGATATTCCGCCGTTGGGATTTTGTGGCGAGCGAGGAAGTCTTTAGTGAATGCCTTTGAACCTTCTAATTGTGCTGCTGCTTGCGTTGGGCCAAAAATTTTCAATCCTGCCTTGCGAAATGTATCAACAACACCAATTACTAACGGAGCCTCAGGGCCAACAATGGTTAATCCAATTTGTTTATCTTGAGCAAATTCCACTAATGCGGGAATATCTGTTGCAGAAATATTCACGTTTTCTACTTTGTGTTCCAATGCAGTACCAGCGTTACCCGGTGCGACAAAAACTTTATCCACAAGTGGAGATTGTGCAGCTTTCCAAGCCAGAGCGTGTTCACGACCGCCGTTTCCGATGATAAGAATGTTCATAATAATCCTTGCGTTTGTGAATCACCGAGGGTAAGTATACCCACGGTTAAGCATAATTGTTCCCCTTTGGGGAACATTACTCTTGCCCTTTAGGGCAAAATTATAACTAACCTAGGGTAACTTGTTACCTTAGGTTCCTTCTGCAATATTTAATGTCTAAAATGTCGCATTCCAGTCAATACCATCACCATATTATGTTCATCCGCGGCATCGATGATTTCTTGATCACGCATTGATCCACCTGGATGAATCACACATTGAATACCTACTTTCGCCGCCGCATCAATGCCATCACGGAATGGGAAGAACGCATCAGATGCCATTACACAACCAGCTACTTCCAAACCTTCATCTTGCGCTTTAATACCTGCAATCTTCGCAGAATATACGCGGCTCATTTGACCTGCACCAATGCCAACAGTTTGATTATCTTTAGCGTAAACAATGGCATTAGATTTCACAAATTTTGCTACTTTCCAGCAGAATAATAAGTCTTTTAATTCTTGTTCAGTTGGCTGACGTTTACTCACCACTTTTAAATCATCCAAACCAACCATACCTAAATCAGCATCTTGTACTAATAAACCACCATTTACACGTTTGAAATCTAAACGCTCAGAACGAGAGGTCAATCCTCCACATTCAAGCAAACGGACATTTTTCTTGCGTTGCATTACTTCTTGCGCTTCAGCAGAAACTTTCGGTGCAATAATCACTTCGACGAATTGGCGTTCCACAATTTCATTTGCGGTTTTTTCATCTAATTCACGGTTAAAAGCAATAATGCCGCCAAATGCAGACGTTGGATCGGTTTGGTAAGCGCGATTATAAGCATCTAAAATATCCTTACCTAACGCCACACCACAGGGATTAGCGTGTTTAACGATAACACAAGCTGGCTCATCAAATTCTTTCACGCATTCAAGTGCTGCATCAGTGTCGGCAATGTTATTGTAAGATAATGCCTTACCTTGCAGTTGATTAGCCGTAGCCACGCTCGCTTCTTTCACATTTAAATCAACATAGAAAGCAGCATTTTGATGGGAATTTTCGCCATAACGCATGGTTTGTTTACGCACGAAATTAAGATTTAAAGTTCGTGGGAATTGACCGCACTTCGCATTCGCCTCTTCTTCCTCTGCAATATGATAAGGTTTTACTAGCTGACCGAAATAGTTGGCAATCATAGAATCATATTGAGCGGTATGTTCAAATGCTTTAATCGCAAGGTCAAAACGAGTTTCAAAAGTTAGGCTGTTTTGGTGTTTATCCATTTCTGTAAGAATGGCGTTAAAATCATTATTATTCACTATGATCGCTACATCTTTATGGTTTTTTGCCGCAGAACGAACCATGGTTGGCCCCCCAATATCGATATTTTCTACCGCATCAGTCAAGGTGCAATTAGGTTTAGCAACGGTAGCTGCAAAGGGATATAAATTCACAACAACCATATCAATGCCTTCAATACTATGTTGTTGCATAATGGCATCGTCCGTACCACGACGACCAAGAATCCCGCCGTGTATTTTTGGATGTAAGGTTTTAACTCGACCGTCCATCATTTCAGGAAAACCTGTGTAATCAGACACTTCAATTACAGGTAAACCATTTTGTGCTAAAAGTTTTGCCGTTCCGCCTGTTGAAAGTAGTTTTACACCACGTTTAACTAAACCTTGAGCAAACTCTACAATACCCGTTTTATCAGACACACTCAGTAAAGCCTGACGAATTGGACGATCTGTCATTGTATTTTCCTTTCATTAAATGGTTAAAAATAAGCTAGGCGAATTATAACGCAAACGTTTGCTTAAATATAGAAAAGATTAAATATAATTTCTTAACGTGCGGTAAAAATACGATAAATTTCAGGCGTAAAAAAGCCCACATAAATGTGGGCAAAAATAAGGATAAAATTATGAAATCACTAAACTACTTTTTAAAAAATTTGTTATCTAAAGCACAAGCACCTGCACCAGAAAATACAAAATATAAAAAGAGTACAGAGTAAAGTAATGCAAGCTCGCCGCCATTTGCAATTGGGAAAAATAGGTTTCCTTTTCCTGCTACATGCATAAAGAAATAGGCATACGCCATTTCCCCCGATAAAATAAACGCAGCTTGGCGTGTAAATAAACCTAAAATTAATAAAATTGAGCCAATAATTTCAATCACACCGGAAATCTGTAGCATTGGATCGCCTACTGCACCATTTCCTCCTGTCATAGAAATTGGAAATTCCAAAAATTTTGCCGTGCCATGTAAAAGAAACATATAAGCGGCAACGATACGTAAAAATGCCAAGAAATAAGGGCGATATTTTTCAAGATTGTTCATTTTGCTTTCCTTTCGTTTAAAGATAAATTAAAACCCAGCTATAGTAATGATTAGCTATTTGTTAAACAAGATGTATAACAGAAAAAGAGTTTTTACTTATTGTAAATAATTCTAACTTAACGCAAGGCTTTTAACCAATTGGAAAAAGCATCCGCATCCATAAAGCCCGTTACTCTACTTCCTTTAATTTCATTATTTTGCTGATCAAAAAATAAAATCGTAGGCAATCCCATTACCTTAAAGCGTTCCATTAATGCTTTATTTTCTGGGCTATTCTTTGTCATATTGACTTGTAACAATAAGATATTTTGAAATTGCTGTTGCACTTTTGGATCTGAAAACGTCAGCTTTTCAAATTCTTTACAAGCCACACACCAATCCGCGTATAAATCCAACATAGCAATTGAATGCGGATTTTCTGCTAAAGTGCGGTCAAGTTCTTCAATATTTTTAATTTGCTTAAATTTAACTTGAGAAACAGGCATATTTTCTACCGCACTTTGTGTTGTAGTTTGAGTTTGCCAAATCCAATTTTGCAAAGGTTGTACGAAAACCATAGCTAACGCAAAACTAATAATTTTAATGGCATAGCCAAAACCGTTCTTAGGCATCTGCAACGAAAACCAAATAAAGAATGCTGTCGCTAATCCAGCCCATAAGCGTGGCTCCCATACTTCAGGCAAAATACGAGAAAGTAAAAATACAGGTAACGCTAACATAACAAAGCCGAATGTTTGTTTTACGGTATTCATCCATTCGCCTGATTTTGGCAAAATTTTATTACCAAATAACGTAATTAACATTAGTGGCACTCCCATACCAAGTGCGAGTAAATAAAGGGTTGCTGCTCCTGTGAATAAATCGCCACTTTGCGCCACATAAAGTAAAGCACCAGAAAGTGGTGCTGATGTGCAAGGCGATGCCACCAACCCAGCAATCATTCCCATTGCAAAGGCACCGCCAAAAGCACCCGAGGTTTGTTTTTGGCTCCACGTATTTAGTTTATTTTGTAAGCTATTTGGCAATTGAATAGTAAATAAGCCAAACATTGAAAGGGCAAGAATAACAAATAAAATAGAAAGCCCAATCATCACATAAGGATGTTGCAAAGCAATTTGGAACGGCAAACCGATGGCTGCCACTGCAAGCCCTAACAAAGTATAAGTCAGTGCCATACCTTGAACGTAAAGAAAAGCTAAACTAAACGCACGCATCATATTTGGACGTTGTTGCTGACCGATAACAATAGCAGAAAGCAACGGTAACATTGGCAATACACAAGGTGTAAAAGCCAGTCCCAATCCCAATAAAAAGAAACCGAAAATTGCCCATTTACTATGGAATAAACCATCAGCTAAACGATCTTGTTCAGATAAAAGTGCGGTATTTTTTTCAACTGTTTTTTCGACAATTTGCTCTTGAGAAACGGCTAAATCCCCAATTCGTAATACTTTAGTTTCAGGCGGATAGCAAAAACCTTCGGTACATCCTTGATAAGTGATTTCAACCTTATCATCAGCATTATTAAATGCGCCGCTAAATATGCCATCAATTGAGTGAGTAAAAACTTGCACTTCGCCAAAATAAGGATCTTGATGTAATTCCGCTGCCTGTTGGGTATGCAAAGAGAGAGAATTTGATTTACCAACTAATTCAGCATTAATCTTATCTTGATATAAATAATAGCCATCAGCAATATCCCAATGGGCTTGTAACTGGCTTTTATCTGTAGATAAAGTAGCAGAAAAAGCAAAAGCATCATCTACTTTTAAAAAGGTTTGTTTTTTATCGAATAAACCTGAATTAGCCGCAAAAGCAGTGAAAATCATCATAAAAAAAAGAAAGAGTTTTTTCATTGAATTGAGTATAAAAATATAAATGCTCGAAATTCTATCACAAAGAAAGTTGAATACCTAAAACTATGATTTAGATCACAAAAAGGAAAATCAGGTAAAAAATCACCGCACTTTTTTATTGTTACAATAATGTTGCACAGATAGAATGATAGCTTTGATAGCATACGCCAAAATAAGTATAAGGATGGAAAATGACTACTCCAAAAATTCTCGTTGTTGAAGATGAAATTGTCACTCGAAATACGCTTAAAGGGATTTTTGAAGCGGAAGGATATGATGTGTTTGAAGCAGAAAATGGTGTTGAAATGCATCATATATTGACAAATCATAATATTAATTTGGTTGTGATGGATATTAATTTACCAGGTAAAAACGGCTTATTATTGGCAAGAGAACTCCGTGAAGAATTAAGCTTACCTCTTATTTTTTTAACTGGTCGAGATAATGAAGTGGATAAAATTTTAGGTCTGGAAATTGGTGCCGACGATTATTTAACCAAACCTTTTAACCCTAGAGAACTGACTATCCGCGCACGTAATCTATTGCATCGCACAATGCCGCATCAAGAAAAAGAAAATACATTTGGTCGAGAATTCTATCGTTTTAATGGTTGGAAATTAGACCTAAATAGCCACAGTTTAATTACACCAGAGGGGCAAGAATTCAAACTTCCTCGCAGTGAATTTCGTGCAATGTTACATTTCTGTGAAAATCCAGGAAAATTGCAAACGCGCGAAGAATTGCTGAAAAAAATGACAGGACGAGAGTTAAAACCTCAGGATCGTACCGTAGATGTCACAATTCGACGTATAAGAAAACATTTTGAAGATCATCCAAATACTCCAAATATCATTATGACTATACATGGAGAAGGCTATCGTTTTTGCGGAGATATTGAATAAAGTGATTTTTCCACATAAAAATTCCTTTTTGAAATTCATTTCCTATTTTGTTAGAATCCGCACACTTTTCAGTATCTAATGGAAAGTGAGTTCGGATGAAGGTAGCTGGAGAGCGGGGAATTGACCCCACACCGACGATGTAAAATCTTTCAGGTGCGATGGCAGGGACTGTTACTGGACGAACCCTTGGAGAGATCCATTTTAGAAATGGACGCCGAAGGCGCAAAAGAGCGGTTAATTTTTTAATCGTTTTTCAAACGCTCAGGCAAAAGGACAGGGGCAAAAGACAATCTATTGTAAGTGTGGAAATTATCTATCTTTTCACCGCACTTTCTTTTCCATTGTATCTTTTCGTCTTCTTGTCGTGTTTATTTTTGATTTAAACGACGAGGAATCACAATGACAATTGAGTCAATTCTTTCAGCTATTGATAGCTTTATTTGGGGCGCACCGCTACTTATATTATTATCTGGTACAGGACTCTATTTAACGTTACGCTTAGGCTTTATTCAAATTCGCTACTTACCACGCGCACTAGGGTATTTGTTCAAAAAAGATAAAGGTGGAAAAGGGGATGTTTCCTCTTTTGCCGCACTTTGTACTGCATTAGCCGCAACAATTGGAACGGGTAATATTGTGGGCGTAGCAACTGCGGTACAAGCAGGTGGGCCTGGCGCTATTTTTTGGATGTGGCTGGTTGCTTTGTTAGGAATGGCAACAAAATATGCCGAATGTTTACTCGCAGTTAAATATCGTGTTCGTGATAAAAATGGCTTTATGGCTGGCGGCCCGATGTATTACATTGAACGCGGACTAGGTATTAAATGGCTGGCAAAATTATTTGCATTATTTGGTGTAATGGTTGCCTTTTTCGGGATTGGTACATTCCCACAAGTGAATGCAATTACTCACGCAATGCAAGACACTTTTAACATTCCCATTTTAGTTACAGCAATTATTGTTACACTTTTAGTCGGCTTAATCATTCTTGGCGGAGTTAAACGTATCGCAATCGCATCATCAGTAATTGTGCCGTTTATGGCGATTTTATACGTCACAACTTCACTGGTTATTATCCTTTTGAATATAGAAAAAGTACCAGATGCGATTTTATTGATTATTGATAGTGCTTTTGATCCACAAGCAGCATTAGGCGGTGCCGTAGGGCTTACTGTAATGAAAGCGATTCAATCAGGCGTCGCTAGAGGCATTTTCTCCAATGAATCAGGTTTAGGAAGCGCACCAATTGCAGCCGCAGCGGCACAAACTCGTGAGCCTGTCCGTCAAGGTTTAATTTCTATGACAGGAACATTCTTGGATACCATTATTGTTTGTACGATGACGGGGATTGTATTGGTATTGACTGGGGCGTGGAACAATCCTGAATTAGCAGGTGCTACAGTAACAAACTACGCATTCTCACAAGGCTTAGGCACATCAATTGGCGCAACGATTGTAACAGTTGGCTTATTATTTTTTGCATTTACAACTATTTTAGGTTGGTGTTATTACGGGGAACGTTGTTTCGTTTATCTTGTGGGTATTCGTGCGATAAAAATATATCGCTTAACCTATATTATATTGGTTGGTTTAGGGGCGTTCTTACACTTAAATTTAATATGGATTATCGCTGATATTGTAAATGGTTTAATGGCTTTCCCAAATCTTATCGCACTTATTGGATTGCGAAAAGTGGTGGTTGAAGAAACAAAAGATTATTTCCAACGTTTAAAAATTAATCATTATGATCAAGATGAAGTGATAAAATAGTGAAATAAAAGGTGCTGTTCAGCAAATTCTGTGAAACAGCACCTTTATTTTTCTATTTTTAATCAGCACTATAATATAATTTTCCGATTTCAATTTTTTGACGACCCGTCTCTTCTCGCCATTTATTACTATCACGTAAAGAATACACACAACCGCAATATTCTTGTTGATAGAATCGCTCACGCTTACTAATCTCAATCATACGCTGTGAACCACCTTCCTTGCGCCAATTATAATCCCAATAAACAACATCATCATATTTTTCCGCCGCACGATGTCCACAACCATTGATTTGATTCATATCTTTCCAGCGAGAAATACCAAGACAACTAGTAAAAACAGGGAAGCCGTGTTTATGTGCATATTCAGCCGCTTTTTCAAAACGCATATCAAAACACATTGTGCAGCGAATACCTCTCTCAGGCTCCCATTCCATACCCTTAGCACGATCAAACCAATTTTGACGATCGTAATCAGCATCAATAAATGGAATACCAAATTTTTTTGCAAAACGAATATTTTCTTCTTTACGAATCAAATATTCTTTGAGTGGATGAATATTTGGATTGTAAAAATAAATCGTAAATTCAATGCCTGATGCAAGAATTGCTTCCATCACTTCGCCAGAGCAAGGCGCACAACAAGAATGCAAAAGGAGCTTATTGTGTCCATCTGGCAACTCAAGTTTTTCACGAATAAAAGGTGCGTTAGGATCCTTACGGATTTTTTGTTTTCGAGGTTTAGTTTGAAAATTGACCGCACTTTTTTCTAGTTTAGGTTGAAGTTCTGTATTCATAAAGTTTAATTAAAATTAATGGGTATCAAGTATATAAGCTAAATTATGGACTAATAATTTCTATCTACAGACAAATATGCCAATGAAATCAAGGCTTGTTTATATTCACTTTCTGGCAAAATTTCGATTGCATCCACTGCTTTTTGAGCCTCTTCTTTTGCACGATTCATCGCGTAATCTAAAGACTTATGCTCAGTCATAATAGCTAACACTTCATCAATAGCTTCACGTTTACCGCCTTGCTCAATCGCTTCGCGAATTAATGCAGCCTGTTGAGGATTACCATGACGCATAGCATGTAGCAAAGGAAGGGTTGGTTTTCCTTCAGCTAAATCATCGCCTACATTTTTACCCAGAGCTTGTGCATTTGCACTATAATCCAATACATCATCCACGAGCTGGAATGCAGTGCCAAGATAACGCCCATAATTTTGTAAAGCCTTTTCTTGAGCTTCTGTTCCACCGGCGACAATTGCCGCAGCTTGACCAGCCACTTCAAACAAACGGGCAGTTTTGCTATAAATTACACGCATATAATTAGCTTCGCTCGTTTCAGGATCATTAACATTCATTAGCTGCTGAACTTCGCCTTCCGCTAAAACGTTAGTCGCATCCGCCATAATACTTAAAATTTTCAATGATTCTAATTGTGCAACTAATTGAAATGCACGCGTATAAATAAAATCGCCTACCAACACACTCGCCGCATTGCCAAATTCAGCATTCGCCGTAGCGCGCCCACGACGCATATCAGATTCATCTACTACATCATCGTGTAACAAAGAAGCAGTATGAATAAATTCAACAAAAGTAGCACAAGTAATTGAATTAGATCCTTCAAACCCTAAAGATCGAGCTGCAAGCACTGCGATCAACGGACGGATCCGCTTACCCCCACCTTGAACAATATAAAAACCTAACTGCCCTATTAATGGAACATCTGAATTAAGCTGAGCAAGAATATTTTGATTAACTTTTTGCATATCGGGATCTGCAAGTTTCTGGATCTCGTCTATGCTCATAAGATCTTGTTTCTTCATTTTTTCATCAATTATTAGTCAAAAGTGCGGTGCATTTTACCCGAATTTTCAGACTTTCTGAAATCAATCCGCAAATGAAGGGAATTTTTTTATTTTATTGTAAATAAATTCTTGCCATAGGTAGGATTTTTCCGTAGAATTTGCCACCTATTTTATATGAATTTTTAAGTGTGGACTGCTAAAGAGCAGGGAAACACAATTAAGCGGAGTATTTATGTACGCAGTTTTCCAAAGTGGCGGTAAACAACACCGTGTGAGCGAAGGTCAAGTTGTTCGTTTAGAAAAACTTGAACTTGCAACTGGCGAAACAGTTGAGTTCGATTCTGTGTTGATGGTCGTTAATGGTGAAGATGTTAAAATTGGTGCACCAGTAGTTGCTGGTGCAAAAGTAGTGGCTGAAGTTGTTGCACAAGGTCGTGGCGAGAAAGTTAAAATCGTTAAATTCCGTCGTCGCAAACACAGCCGTAAACAACAAGGTCATCGTCAGTGGTTCACAGAAGTGAAAATCACTGGGATTCAAGCATAATTTCAGAGGAGATCAAGTAGATGGCAACTAAAAAAGCTGGTGGTTCAACTCGTAACGGTCGCGATTCTGAAGCTAAACGCCTTGGTGTTAAACGTTTCGGTGGCGAATCTGTATTAGCAGGTAGTATTATTGTTCGTCAACGTGGTACTAAATTCCACGCAGGTAACAACGTAGGAATGGGAAGAGATCACACTTTATTTGCAACCGCAGATGGCAAAGTTAAATTTGAAGTAAAAGGCGAGAAAAGCCGTAAATACGTAAGTATTGTTACTGAATAATTTAAAATCTATTCCATTGAAACGCCCTACAATTTTGTGGGGCGTTTTGTCTTTCTTTAATTTCACATAAGTGAGAACGCAATGAAACAACAACCTTTACTAGGCTTTACCTTTGCACTTATTGCTGCAATGGCTTGGGGGTCATTGCCTATTGCTTTGAAACAAGTTTTGTCTGTAATGAATGCGCAAACTATCGTATGGTATCGTTTCATTATTGCTGCAGTTTCATTATTGGCTTTACTTGCTTATAAAAAACAAGTACCTGAATTAATGAAAGTTCGCCAATATGCGTGGATTATGCTTATTGGAGTAATTGGTCTTACTGGCAATTTTCTATTATTTAGTAGCTCGCTGAATTACATTGAACCTTCAGTTGCACAAATTTTTATTCATTTATCCTCTTTTGGAATGCTCATCTGTGGTGTACTGATCTTCAAAGAAAAATTAGGGCTGCATCAAAAGTTCGGACTTTTCTTATTGTTAATTGGTTTAGGCTTATTCTTTAATGATCGTTTTGCTGTATTTTCTGGACTAAATCAGTATTCAACAGGTGTCATTTTAAGTATAGGGGGCGCTCTTATTTGGGTCGCTTATGGAATGGCGCAAAAATTAATGTTACGTAAATTTAATTCACAACAAATCTTGCTAATGATGTATTTAGGTTGTGCCATAGTCTTTATGCCGATGGCTGAATTCTCGCAAGTGCAAGAACTCACACCTTTAGCTCTGATTTGTTTTATTTACTGCTGTTTAAATACCTTAATTGGATACGGCTCTTATGCGGAAGCTCTTAATCGTTGGGATGTATCAAAAGTCAGCGTTGTTATCACACTTGTACCTCTTTTCACAATCCTATTTTCCCATATTGCCCATTATTTTAGCCCAGTAGATTTTGCAGCCCCAGAATTGAATAATATTAGCTATATTGGCGCATTTGTTGTAGTATGCGGGGCAATTTTATCCGCAATTGGACATAAATTATTACCGCATAGAACTCATTAAAGTGCGGTTTATTTTGGAGAAGTTTTAATGAAATTTATTGATGAATCCCTTATTAGAATTGAGGCTGGGGATGGTGGCAACGGTTGCGTAAGTTTCCGTCGAGAGAAATTTATTCCGAAAGGCGGCCCTGATGGTGGCGACGGTGGCGACGGTGGCGATGTCTATTTACAAGCCGATGAAAACCTCAATACCTTAATCGATTATCGCTTTAATAAACGCTTTGCCGCAGAGCGTGGAGATAATGGACGGAGTTCAGATTGTACAGGACGTCGCGGTAAAGATATTATTTTACCTGTTCCCGTGGGAACTCGTGCTATTGATAACGACACCAAAGAAACCTTGGGGGATTTAACCCAACACGGTCAAAAAATGTTGGTAGCCAAAGGTGGTTATCACGGTTTAGGGAATACCCGTTTCAAATCATCGGTAAACCGTGCACCGCGTCAAAAAACAATGGGAACACCAGGCGAAAAACGCGATTTATTATTGGAATTAATGCTACTTGCTGATGTAGGAATGCTCGGTTTACCTAATGCGGGCAAATCCACTTTTATTCGTGCCGTTTCAGCAGCCAAACCAAAAGTTGCAGATTATCCATTTACTACCTTAGTACCAAGTCTCGGTGTTGTGAAAGTAGATGACTCACACAGTTTCGTAGTGGCAGATATTCCTGGATTAATTGAGGGCGCAGCAGATGGTGCTGGGCTAGGAATTCGCTTTTTAAAACATTTAGAACGTTGTAGAGTGCTTATTCATTTAGTCGATATTGCGCCAATTGATGGCTCTAATCCAGCAGATAATGTGGCTATTATTGAATCTGAACTTTTCCAATACAGTGAAAAATTATCAGAAAAACCACGCTGGTTAGTATTCAATAAAATTGACACGATAAGCGACGAAGAAGCTGAAGAGCGAGCCAGAGAAATTGCTGAACAATTAGGTTGGGAAGAAGACTATTACCTGATTTCAGCGGCAACAGGGAAAAATGTTCCACCACTTTGTCGTGATATTATGGACTTTATCATAGCGAATCCACGCGAAGCTGAAACACAACAAGTTGCACCTGAAGAAGTAAAATTCAAATGGGAAGATTATCATCAGGAACAACTAGCTGAGCATCAATTTGATGATGACGAAGATTGGGATGATGATTGGACCGAAGAAGATGATGAAGGAATTGAGTTCATCTATAAACCTTAAGAAAGTCTAATTTTATAAGCATTAAAAATTTAAAAGCACTTAAACTATTGTTTAGGTGCTTTTTACTATCAATCAATGCTCAAAAATTTCAGAATCAGTAAAGAAATAAGCAATTTCACGATTTGCACTTTCCACACTATCCGAACCATGAACCGAATTCTCACGCTGACTTAATGCAAACTCTTTACGAATTGTCCCTTCTGCTGCATTTTCTGGATTCGTTGTACCAATCAAAGTGCGGTAATCTTTCACTGCATTTTCTTTTTCAAGAACAGAAACCACTATTGGCGAAGACATCATATATTCAACTAAAGGCGCAAAAAATTCTTTGCCTTGGTGTTCTGCATAAAAGCCTTCAGCCTGCTCACGAGTTAAGCGTACCATTTTAGAGGCTATAATTTTAAAGCCATTTTGCTCAAAACGAGTTAAGATCGCCCCAATTAGATTACGCTTTACTACATCAGGTTTAATAATCGAAAAAGTTCTTTCTGTCATCATATCTCCTTACTTCAATGATTTTGATAACATTAAATTTGCTAAAGTTTGCACACCAATCCCTGTTGCCCCAACAGCCCATAAATCACTACCTGATTTACGATAAGTCGCGGAACAATCAATATGCAACCAATTTTGTTGATAATTTTTTACAAAATACGATAAAAATGCCGTTGCAGTGCTTGCCCCCGCTCCAACTGGAACCGAACCAATATTAGCAATATCGGCAAAAGATGAATTAATTTGTGAACGATGAAAATCTTCAAATGGTAAACGCCAGAAAGGTTCATTTTCTTCTTGTGCTGATTGGAAAAGATTCTTCACGAGCTCATCATCCATAGACAATACAGAATGATAGTCGTTGCCTACTGCCACTTTTGCTGCGCCAGTTAAAGTTGCACAATCAATAATAAAATCTGGATTTTGGCTGTCCGCTTCAATTAATCCATCAGCTAATACCAAACGCCCTTCAGCGTCAGTATTCAGCACTTCTGTGCTCACGCCATTTTTATAAGTAATAATATCGCCTAGTTTAAAGGCATTATTACTTACCAAATTCTCTGCGCAACATAAATACAGTTTAACGCGTTGATTTAATCCACGAGCAATCGCGAAACCTAATGCCCCAGTTAATAATGCTGCCCCGCCCATATCGGTTCGCATTGTACTCATTCCATCACTTGGTTTAATACTGTAGCCGCCACTGTCAAAAGTAATCCCCTTGCCAACTAAACAAGCTAACACTAGCGCATTCGAATCCTGTGTTGGATTGAAATCAAGTTGCAACATAGCAGGTGGATTAGCAGAGCCTTTCCCTACTGTCCAAATTCCGTAATAACCTTGTTGCTCAAGTTCCTCGCCAGAAATAATCTTAAAACTTACCGCACTTTTTTCATTATAAATGTCCGCTTGGTTTAAAATAAATTCAGCTGCTCGCTCTACTAATTTCACAGGCGTTAGACTTTGTGCTGGTTCATTAATAATTCCACGCACAAAATCGCCACATTCAATACGTGCTAACAATTCATCTTGCGGTTCATCATCTAAATGTGGAAACTCAATCGCATAATCTTGTTTTGCCGTATAAAAACCTTGATAAAACACCCAGCAAAATTCTAAATCCCATTCTTCGCCGACCAACTCCACCTCTTTAATCCCTTGCCCACGTAATTTACGAGCAGCTTGTTGAACTAAAGTGCGGTCAGTTTTTTCATTATTTTTTAAATGAATCGTAGCTTTATTAGAGTCAAAGCTTAAAATCGCATGTTTTCCCCAAGCGTCATTCGCTAAGGTATTTGAAAGTGTAATTTGCATATTTATTCCCCCATATATAAACAAAATAAATTTAGAAACTATACCAGTTTTATTTCTGATAGTTAATTATTTGACCTTATTCACTCACTTTTTGACACCAATCTTGATGATTTAAATACCAAATTACCGTTTTTCTTAATCCAGATTCAAAAGTTTCTTTAGGCACCCAGCCTAACTTATCATTGATTTTACTTGTATCAAGCGCATAACGAAGATCGTGACCTGGTCTATCTTGTACATAGCAAATTAAATCTTCATATTTATCAATATGTTTTGGTTTATTAGGTAAAAATTCTTCCAGTAAAGAACAAATAGAATGCACCACATCAATATTGGATCTTTCATTATTTCCCCCAATATTATAGGTTTCCCCAATATTTCCTTTCGTCAAAACGCTATACAATGCAGTAATATGATCTTCAACAAATAACCAATCTCTAATTTGCAAACCATCACCATAAATAGGCAGTGTTTTTCCCTCTATCGCATTTAAAATCATCAATGGAATTAATTTTTCAGGGTACTGATACGGGCCATAATTATTTGAACTATGTGTAATGATTGTCGGTAACCCATATGTTCTATACCAAGCCTGCACAAGATGATCGCTTGCCGCCTTTGAAGCAGAATAAGGGCTACTAGGTTTATAAGCTGATGTTTCAGTAAATAAACCTTTGTTACTTTCTAAATCGCCATAAACTTCATCGGTGGAAATATGTAAGAATCGGAAACTGGATTTTTTTTGATTATCTAAACGATGCCAGTAGTCTAGAGTTGATTCAAGTAGCCTATAAGTTCCTACAATGTTAGTTTGTATAAACGCTGAAGAAGCGTTTATAGAACGATCAACATGGCTTTCAGCGGCAAGATGGATAACGGCATCAGGTTGATATTGTGCAAAAATATAAGACAACACCTTAGTATCACAAATATCTGCTTGTACAAAAGCATAACGTGAATGGTTTTCTACGGTTTTAAGTGAGGCTAAATTTCCCGCATAAGTCAGCTTATCAACATTGACGATCTTATTATGTGTCTTTTCAAAAAGATAACGGACAAGCGCAGAACCAATAAAACCCGCTCCACCAGTGACTAGAATTGTTCTATTTATATTCGACATTTTACCCGAGTCTCGTTATAAACAATTTCAAACGAAAAGTGCGGTAAATTCTACCGCACTTTTAAACATGATTTCATCAATGATGATTACGCATAATACATCTCAAATTCAACTGGATGTGGAGCCATATTTAAACGTTCAACTTCTTTACGTTTGATACTGATAAACGCATCAATAAAATCTTTAGCAAATACGCCACCTTGAGTTAAAAATTCATAGTCTTTTTCTAATGAATTCAACGCCTCTTCTAGCGAGCTTGCTACCGCTGGAATATCTTTTAATTCTTCTGGAGGAAGATCGTAAAGATTTTTATCCATTGCATCGCCTGGGTGGATTTTATTTACTACACCATCAAGACCTGCCATCAATAATGCAGCGAATGCAAGGTATGGGTTTGCCAATGGATCTGGGAAACGAGCCTCAATACGAATCGCTTTCGGATTGGTTACTGCAGGGATACGAATTGAGGCAGAACGGTTACTTGCGGAATAAGCCAATAATACTGGTGCTTCAAAACCTGGCACTAAACGTTTATATGAATTAGTGCTTGGATTAGTGAACGCATTTAAGGCTTTAGCGTGCTTAATAATACCGCCGATGTAGTAAAGTGCGGTTTCTGAAAGACCTGCATATTTATCGCCTTGGAAAATATTTTTTCCATCTTTACTTAACGACATATTACAGTGCATACCCGAACCATTATCTCCAGTAATTGGTTTTGGCATAAAACACGCTGTTTTACCGTGCTCTAACGCCACATTTTGCACCACATATTTATAGATTTGAGTTTCATCCGCTTTTAAAGTCAGTGTATTGAACTTAGTCGCAATTTCGTTTTGCCCTGCAGTCGCCACTTCATGATGATGGGCTTCTATGACTAATCCCATTTCTTCTAAAATCAAGCACATTTCAGAACGAATATCGTGCGCACTATCAATTGGTGCAACGGCACAATATCCGCCTTTTTTCAATGGACGATAAGCGTTATTACCTTCTTCATATTTTTTATTCGTGTTCCAAGCAGCTTCTATATCATCAATAGAAAAAGACGCTTTGTTCATTGATACATCAAAACGCACATCATCAAATAAGAAGAATTCAGGTTCAGGGCCAAAAAAAGCTTGATCCGCAATACCAGTTGAACGCATATAATTTTCTGCACGAATTGCAATAGAGCGCGGATCGCGATCATAGCTTTGCATTGTCGTTGGTTCATAAACACTACAACGAATAGAAAGCGTTGGAATTTGCGCGAATGGATCGACAACTGCGGTTTCTGCCATTGGCATAAGCAACATATCGGCTTTATTAATTGTCTTCCATCCTTCTACAGAGGAACCATCAAACATCTTGCCGTCTTCAAACATATCTTCATCAACAAGGCTAACTGGGATAGAAACACCATGTTCTTTACCTTTAATATCGGTAAATCGAAGAAGTACAAATTTCACATTATTTTCTTCAATTAGCTTAAATACATTGGCGATTGCATTTGCGTTTGGCATTAGGAAATCCTCTATGGTTAGTCTTATTAAGATAAGCACACATTATAACGTAGCCATACTATTTTTTCATAAACTTTATTTTTCTTATTCTAGCCATAGCGGAAAAAGAAAAATAAATGTATAATTTTTGCCCTTTCGACAAATGTAGAAATGTAGGGTGCAATTCGTTGCGCCATTTTTTATGTAACAATGCAATAAAAATTGCATCTTATCCAATTAAAGCATTAAACAATGAAAAACGAAATCGATATTAAAAAACTCCGTAACATCGCCATTATTGCGCACGTAGACCATGGTAAAACCACTCTTGTAGATAAACTTCTGCAACAATCTGGTACTTTTGAATCTGCACGTGGTGATGTAGATGAACGCGTTATGGACTCAAATGATCTTGAAAAAGAACGTGGCATTACCATTCTTGCAAAAAATACCGCAATTAACTGGAATGACTACCGTATTAACATCGTGGATACTCCAGGACACGCCGACTTCGGTGGCGAAGTTGAACGTGTGCTTTCTATGGTGGATTCTGTTCTATTAGTTGTTGATGCGTTTGATGGCCCAATGCCACAAACGCGTTTCGTGACACAAAAAGCATTCGCTCACGGCTTAAAACCAATCGTCGTAATTAATAAAGTTGATCGCCCTGGTGCGCGCCCTGACTGGGTTGTAGATCAAGTATTTGATTTATTTGTCAATCTTGGTGCAACAGATGAACAATTAGACTTCCCTATTATCTATGCATCAGCATTAAATGGTGTTGCAGGTCTTGAGCACGAAGAATTAGCAGAAGATATGACGCCATTATTTGAATCCATTGTGAAATATGTAGAACCGCCCAAAGTAGAACTTGATGCGCCATTCCAAATGCAAATTTCACAATTAGACTATAACAACTATGTAGGCGTTATCGGCATTGGTCGTATTAAGCGTGGTGCGATTAAACCAAACCAACCAGTTACTATTATCAATAGTGAAGGAAAAACTCGTCAAGGTCGTATCGGTCAAGTACTTGGTCATCTTGGTTTACAACGTTATGAAGAAGATGTTGCTTACGCAGGCGATATCGTGGCAATCACTGGTTTAGGAGAATTAAACATTTCAGATACGATTTGTGATATTAACGCAGTGGAAGCATTGCCATCATTAACTGTTGATGAACCAACAGTAACAATGTTCTTCTGTGTGAATACCTCTCCATTTGCAGGGCAAGAAGGAAAATATGTCACATCTCGTCAAATTCTTGAACGTTTAAATAAAGAATTGGTTCACAACGTAGCGTTACGCGTAGAAGAAACCCCAAACCCAGATGAATTCCGTGTTTCTGGTCGTGGGGAATTACATCTTTCAGTGTTAATCGAAAATATGCGTCGTGAAGGTTATGAACTTGCGGTTTCTCGTCCAAAAGTAATTTATCGTGATATTGACGGTAAAAAACAAGAGCCATACGAACAAGTAACTATTGATGTGGAGGAACAGCATCAAGGTTCAGTGATGGAAGCATTAGGTATTCGTAAAGGCGAAGTTCGTGATATGTTGCCAGATGGCAAAGGCCGTGTTCGTTTAGAATACATCATTCCTAGCCGTGGATTAATTGGTTTCCGTGGCGATTTTATGACCATGACTTCTGGCACAGGCTTACTTTACTCAAGTTTTAGCCACTATGATGAAATCAAAGGTGGAGATATTGGCCAACGTAAAAATGGTGTATTAATCTCGAACGCAACAGGTAAAGCACTGGGTTATGCATTATTTGGCTTACAAGAACGTGGTAAGTTAATGATTGATGCAAACGTGGAAGTTTATGAAGGTCAAATTATCGGTATTCATAGCCGCTCAAATGACTTAACCGTAAACTGCTTACAAGGTAAAAAACTAACCAATATGCGTGCGTCAGGTAAAGACGATGCGATTGTGCTGACTACACCTGTAAAATTCAGTCTTGAACAAGCGATTGAATTTATCGATGACGATGAGTTAGTGGAAGTAACACCTGAGTCGATTCGTATCCGTAAAAAACTTTTAACGGAAAACGATCGTAAACGTGCAAATCGTACGACAACAAGTACTAGCACGCATTAATAAATAAAGCTAAACGTTAAAACTTAGAAAAAATTAACCGCACTTTGGGAATACAACTAAAGTGCGGTTATTTTTATGCTCAATTTACTAAGGAGACAATCTTTCTCTAATCCAATTATCACTTACTTTACGATAACGAATGCGATCATGTAAACGGCTTGGTCGCCCTTGCCAAAATTCCACGGTTTCTGGCACAACTAAATAGCCGCCCCAATAATCTGCTCGAGGCACGTTTAACGGATGTTTAGCGGCAACCAATGCGGCTTTTGCTAGTAAAGATTTATAATTAGAAATTACCGCACTTTGTTCACTTGCCCAAGCACCTATACGACTGGTATAAGGTCGGGTAGCAAAATATTTATCAGATTGTTCTGCTGAAATTTTAACCGCCTTACCTTCAATTCTCACTTGGCGTTCCAATTCAGGCCAAAAGAAAGTCAGCGCGACATAAGGATTACGCTCAATACAGCTGCCTTTTCGGCTAAGATAATTGGTAAAAAAGACAAAACCTTGTTCAGTGACTTCTTTTAGCAAAACCATTCGGCTATTTGGGCGACCTTGTTCATCAACAGTCGCAATATTCATTGCGGTAGGTTCATTAACTTGCGCATGAATAGCCTCTTTCTGCCACTGTTCAAATTGCGAAATTGGATTTTCATAGCAATCATTTTGTGAAAGCACGCGTTTAGTATATTCATCACGAATATTGTGTAATTCCATTTTCTCTCCTTTCAAATTTGATGAAAAATGCAAATAGAATAAAGACCCTAAAAGCATTCGTCAATTATCATAAAATATAAAACTCAAATGTAATCAACTCTTGCAATTATTAGAAATATGCGTATCATCTAGCCCCCTATATTCAACCTCGGGTTCCCTAACCCCGATTTATTTAAACTAAAAAGGTACAACATGAAATTAAACTCTCCGATCTTTAATGATCAACAAAAACGTCGTGCAATCATCTGGCTCAGCTTTTTCCACATATTCATCATTGCCGCAAGCAATTACTTTGTTCAAATCCCTTTTGAAATCACGCTAAAATTGACCGCACTTGGTTCAGCAAACGATTTTTCCTTCCACAGCACTTGGGGAACGCTCACATTCCCATTTATCTTTTTAGCTACCGATTTAACGGTGCGTATTTTCGGTGCAGAAGATGCTAGAAAAATCATCTTCGTAGTGATGTTTCCTGCACTTATTGTAAGTTACGTCATATCTGTTTTATTCTCTGAAAGCAAATTCCAAGGTTTCGAATCATTAACGCATTTTGATCTGTTTGTATTCCGTATTGCTATTGCAAGTTTTGCCGCTTACGTGGTAGGACAATTGCTTGATGTGATCGTATTTAACCGCTTACGCCAGTTAAAAACATGGTGGGTGGCGCCAACTAGCTCAATGACATTCGGTTCAATGGCGGATACGTTTGTTTTCTTCAGTATCGCCTTCTACCAAAGTGCAGATCCGTTCATGGCTGAACACTGGGCACAACTCGGCTTTGTAGATTATCTATTTAAATTATTTATAGGAATTATCTTGTTCGTCCCAGCCTATGGCGTAGTATTAAATGTCATTTTACGAAAACTACAAATGCTCGTAACAGAACGCATTCCTGCATAAAATTTTACCATGCTTTTCGTACTTTAAATATATCTAATAAAAAGGGCATATATGATCTGACTCCAAAAAGTTAGACTTATTTAGTTCAAGGACTGAGTTCTGTCATTCACAGGGCTGAGTCCTTTTAGTTTCCTATGAATACGTTCATGGTTATAATAATGAATGTACTCGTGGAGCGTTTTTCCAGCTGTTCGAACGTCTCAAATCTTTTACCGTAATAACATTCCGTTTTAATCGTCCAAAGAAGGCTTCCATCGCACTGTTATCTAAACAATTTCCCTTCCTTGACATACTCTGTTGAACGCCATTCTCTCTGAGTATGTGTTGATAGCCCATCATCTGATACGGCTAACCTTGGTCGGAATGTAAAATCGGTTTTGCTCCATCAAGTCTTTCTACAGATTGTTTTCATTTTCCCTTAAACTCCAGTAATTGCATAATACGTTGCACTTTTTTATGGTTGACTTTAATGCTTTCTCTTAGTTTAAGCGTTACACTGCGATAACCGTAGTTTCCGTGATTATCGTGATAAATAGTGGCGATTTTTTTGTGATATTGCTTCATTTTTATCGTTTTTCGTTTTCAAGTGATAGAAGAACACACTACTTGCCAAGCCGATTCAATCTAATAAAATGAGCAGAGGAAAATAAATGCGAAATCCCTTTACAATAGCAGCTTTTCTGCATTTTTGTTGGTTGAGCTCTTGCAACTTTTTTAGGATTGCGTTCTCCGCACAAAGACGCAAGTTTTCCAATTTTAGTTCTTCCTCTCATGTTTTGGGCTTAGGCGGCATTTTAGGGTATTTGGGTTTCATAGTTGCTCTACCTTTAGGTTTGAGCATTAAGCCGTTTATACCTTGTTTTTCAAAGGCTTAACCATTGGCTAACAACGCCTGAATTGGCAATGCCAAAATGTAAGCACACAGCTTCTGCAGAAAATTGCCCATTTTTAACCGCTTGTATCACGTTAAGTTTAAATTCAGATGAGTAATTTCGCTCCTTACCCAACACATCTAACCCATTGATTACACTATAATTAAATTGGTTAATCCAACGTTCTAATGTTGTTTCAGCAAGTTGAAAATGTTTACAGGTAAGTGAACGATTTTTACCATTTTGAAAATAAAATTCGATGACTGTTGTTTGAAAAGAAAATTGTATTTGGTCATAAAAAATCTGCGCCTTAGTTGGTTGTTTAGTCCTACCGGGTGCAGATCATATTTTCTAACGAGCATTTCTATTATTCCACTAAACCTAATTAAAGCTAAATTATCGCCGCACACGGAATTTTTTCTGTGCCTTATCAACTTTCAACAAATAATTGCGAGCCTGTGATGATGGGTGAGCAGTCGTTAGAATGCGATAAACTTGCTCTGGATACATTTGGTTAATTTTGTAAATTGCCATATCCTTATCATTATCAAAAACACGTAATACAGCACCAGCACCACTATTATATGCAGAAATCATTGCAAAACGTTTTGAAGTTGGATTCGTAATTCCATCTAAATATTGATTTTGCAAAATCCATAAATAAGACACACCAGCATCAATATTATTCGCAGGATCATATAAATAACGCGTTGATGGCTGTCCACCCTTGCCTTTCATTGTAAATACATCTCGACCAGCGGTGTGAGGCACCACCTGCATTAAACCAATGGCATTTGCATAACTAATCGCATAAGGGTTAAAACTTGATTCCGTTTGCATAATACCCAAAATCAAACTTTCATCAATGCCATAACGTTGTGCTGCTTTACGAATTAATGGTAAATATTTTCGTGCACGCACCTCTACGTGATTTGCAATCATAGGAATAGAGACAAATTGCACGGTATGCCCGTTTTGTAATCGACGTGTTTGCAATTTATTTTGAATCAAATAAGTGGCGAAATTACTTGCGATAACTTGATTAGCAATTTGTTGTCCTTGATGATCCACAACCTGTCCTAAAAGGAATGGGCGAGAGCTGATAGGTACATCGCCAGAAGCAAATAAATCAATACCTTTTGCATCGGCGCCCATTAACAAGGTATGAACAATCGCATTATGTAAACGATTTAGATCTCGCTGGGTTTCAATAACGATATTACCTTCATCAAAACTCACGTGGCTACGCGTATAAAAAGAATCTGTATATTTTACATAATCTTTACGGCTTGCCACTAATAATTCATTGACACCCCAGATTCGGTCAATATTATGTGAAAATTGCCCAGTGAGAATATCTAACCCTTGCGTGTCTTTAGCAAAGGCTTCATCATAGTTAATACCTTGATTCGGTGAGTTACTACAAGCATATAAAAAAGGCAACAATGCCAATAATAAATATTTTTTCATTGTAGGATAGATAACTAATTTGATGGTGGAACATAGCCTTCAATATGAACATCTTTACCTTCAAACAAAAAATTAACCATTTCTTGTTCTAATAATTTACGGTGCTCTGCATTCATCATATTGAGTTTTTTTTCATTCACAAGCATCGTTTGTTTCTTAATCCATTCGCTCCAAGCCTGTTTACTTACTGAATCAAAAATACGCTTGCCCAACTCTCCTGGATAAAGTTGAAAATCTAAGCCTTCCGCTTCTTTTTTGAGATATTCACAAAATACTGTTCTTGCCATAATGATTCCTTACAAATTGTATTAAAAGATTTTTCACAGGCTGAGCCAGCCCGATCGATTCAGGATTTTGCGGATCATACCAATATTTGACTGCACTTGATAGGTTTGATTGGTATTCTTTTGAACTTTCCATCACTTTTCGCCAGTCCAAATTAGCCTGCTCCACACATAAAGTACTTTCCATTTCAGCATAAATTGGATGAATATCTAAGTGAAAATGGCTGAATGTATGTCGAAAACTCGACCATTCTTGATAATGCGTGACTTTTTCTTGGGCCAAAAAACGAAGCAACGAGGATTTATCTTCAAATTGTGGAAAACAAAATAATCCGCCCCATAATCCTGAGCTTTCTCGCTGTTCCAAACATACTTTGCCATTTTTCGACAAAATTAAAAAATAGGTAGTTTTTTCTGGCATCGCTTTTTTAGGTTTTTTAGCTGGAAATTTTTCCCAGTTTGCATTTTTATAAGCCAAACAATCTATATTTAACGGACAAAGATCACATTTTGGCTTAGTTCTCGTGCAAACCATTGCACCAATGTCCATCATTGCTTGATTAAAATCTGCCACACGCGTCGTAGGTGTAACTTGCTCTGTTAATTCCCACAAACGATTTTCTACTTTTTTCTCGCCACTCCATCCCTCAACAGCAAAATAACGCGCCAACACACGTTTCACATTACCATCTAAAATTGGATAAGGCTGATTTAAAACAGAAGATAAAATGGCACCAGCAGTCGAACGTCCCACTCCGGGTAATGCCCAAACTTGCTCAAAATTTGTCGGGAAATTTCCATTAAATTCATCCCGCACTTTTTGAGCGGCTTTATGTAAATTACGCGCTCGAGCATAATAGCCCAACCCCGTCCATAAATGTAACACTTCATCTTGTGAAGCATTGGCAAGTGCGGTGATATTTGGAAATGTTTTGATAAATCGCTCAAAATAAGGAATCACGGTCGCAACTTGCGTTTGTTGCAACATCACTTCAGAAAGCCATACACCATAAAGCGTTTTATTTTGCTGCCAAGGTAAATGCTTGCGTCCAAACTTGTCGTACCAAGCTAAAACAGATTTGGCAAATGGTGCATTGATGGAAGATTTTGCTAACATAAAAAGAAAAGTGCGGTTAAAAATGCTGGTGATTTTACACGAAAATAGAGCTTGTTTATCTGTATTTTTTCAGTATAATTCGCAACCTATTTGGTGCCAATTATGGCGTATTATTCACTCACGCGGTGTGGGGAGAAAGTTCCTATAGCGGCGTGGCTTCATTTTGAGGTTTTTCTATGAAACAAGGTATTCATCCAGAATATAAAGAAATTACTGCGACTTGTTCTTGCGGTAATGTGATCAAAACACGTTCAACTTTAGGCAAAGACATCAATCTTGATGTGTGCGGTAACTGCCATCCATTCTACACTGGTAAACAACGTGTTGTTGATACTGGTGGTCGTGTTGAGCGTTTCAACAGTCGTTTCAAAATTCCAAGCACAAAATAATTTGGACTTGTTTAAAAACCCCGCCAATTTGCGGGGTTTTGTTTTATAAAGCTAGCACTACAATACGTTGAACTTAATTAAAGATAATAATGTTCTACGTAATTTAATTTATCATCAAATTTTAAAACTAAAGGCTGACCTGTTGGAATTTCAAAATCCATAATTTCAGCATCAGAAATACCAATAATATGTTTTGCCAACGCACGGAGTGAGTTACCGTGAGCAACCACTAAAACACGTTTGCCAGAAAGCATTGCTGGCGCAATTTGATCTTCCCAGAATGGTAATGCTCGTTCTAATGTTAATTTTAAATTTTCTGCGTTTGGCACAACATCAGATGGAATATTGGCGTAACGACGGTCATTGTGTGCAGAATTTGGATCTTGTGGATCTAAATCTGGTGGAGAAATATCATAAGAACGACGCCAAATATGAACTTGTTCGTCACCGTATTGCTCCGCAGTCGCTTTTTTATCTAAACCTTGCAAAGCACCATAATGACGTTCATTTAAACGCCAGTTTTTCACTTGAGGAATCCATAATTGATGGGATTCTTCTAACACAATGTTACAAGTTTTGATTGCTCGAGTTAAAACAGAGGTAAATGCGATGTCGAATTCATAACCTTTGTCTAACAGTTTTTTACCCGCAGCTTTTGCTTCTTCCACACCGCGTTCAGTTAAATTCACATCACGCCAACCCGTGAATAAATTTTTTGCATTCCATTCACTAAAACCGTGACGGATAAATACTAATTCCATAAGAATCTCCTAATGTTTTCAAATAAAAAGAATGCACATTTTATAGCAAAAAATCCTTAGCTTTAAAAGTTAAAAGGAATGATTTCCTGATCTTTAGCAAAAAATAACCATCAAACTTTTTCGACTTTTCACAAATATGATAAGATTTGCGAGTTTTACGGATTTAGGATGAATTATGTTGCGTTTAGGCGTTAATCAAAAAACATCATTATTATTAACCGCACTTTTAAGCTGCGGTTTATTAATATTTTCGCCTGTCAGCCAATCTTCCGATCTCAATCAAATTCAAAAACAAATTAAGCAACAAGAATCTAAAATTGAGAAGCAAAAACGTGAGCAAGCTAAGTTACAAGCAAATTTAAAAAAACACGAGAGTAAAATTAACACTGTTAAGGGAGAACTGCTTGAAACCGAAATAAGTTTAAAGGAAATTCGTAAGCAAATTGCCGATGCAGATAAGCAACTCAAACAATTAGAAAAACAGGAACGTGAGCAAAAAGCACGATTAGCCAAACAGATGGATATAATTTACCGTTCAGGCATTAATCCATCGCTGATTGAACGAATGTTTGCCCAAGATCCAACAAAAGCAGAGAGAATGAAAGTTTATTATCAGCATTTAAATCAAGTTCGGATTGAAATGATTGATCATTTAAAAGCAACCCAAGCACAAATTGCAGTACAAAAAGAGGCGATTCTCGCTCAACAAAAAAACCACCGAAATCAACTTTCCACACAAAAAAAACAACAACAAGCATTGCAAAAAGCACAGCAAGAGCATCAATCTACGCTGAATGAACTCAATAAAAATTTAGCCCTAGATCAAGATAAATTGAATGCATTAAAAGCAAACGAACAAGCACTTCGTCAAGAAATTCAACGAGCAGAACAAGCAGCACGCGAACAAGAAAAACGTGAAAGAGAGGCACTTGCTCAACGCCAAAAAGCTGAAGAAAAACGAACATCAAAACCTTATCAACCAACTGTGCAAGAACGCCAATTACTTAATAGTACAAGCGGTTTAGGGGCGGCAAAAAAACAATATTCCTCACCAGTTTCTGGTTCAATTGTGCATACTTTTGGTTCTATCCAAGCAGGCGAAGTACGTTGGAAAGGTATGGTAATTGGCGCATCAGCAGGCACGCCTGTTAAAGCAATTGCAGCTGGACGCGTTATTTTAGCGGGATATTTAAATGGTTATGGTTATATGGTTATTGTTAAACACGGTGAAACTGATTTAAGTTTATATGGCTTTAATCAAGCGGTGTCAGTGAAAGTTGGTCAGCTTGTTTCTGCAGGGCAGGTTATTGCTCAAGTAGGAAACACAGGGGAAATATCACGTTCCGCACTTTATTTTGGTATTAGCCGAAAAGGAACGCCAGTAAATCCTGCAGGGTGGGTTCGTTGATGAATATTCTGATAAAAAGTGCGGTAAAAAATTTCATTGTTTTTTCTACCGCACTTTATGCCTCTTTTTCTTTTGCTCAAAGCAAACTTGCGATTGTAATTGATGATGTAGGCTATCATTCCAAAGAAGATGCGGCTATTTTTGCAATGCCGCGTGAAATATCGGTGGCAATTATCCCTGCCGCACCCTATGCTCGAGTACGTAACCAAGAAGCGAAATCTCAAGGCAGAGATATTTTAATCCATATGCCGATGCAACCAATTAGTGCAATTAAAATCGAAGACGGTGGATTACATTTAGGAATGTCTGCAGCACAAGTAAATGATCGCGTTAATACTGCTAAAAATATTGTGCGTGATGCCATCGGTATGAACAATCATATGGGCAGTGCAGCTACGGCCGATCCCCAATTAATGACTTATTTAATGACCGCACTTCAAGAAAAACATTTATTCTTTTTAGATAGTCGAACAATAGGAAAATCTGTAGCTGGAAAAATAGCAAAAGAGCAAGGCGTGCGTTCATTAGATCGCCATATATTTTTAGATGATAGTAACGAATTCGCAGACGTTCAACGTCAATTTAAAGCAGCAATTCACTATGCTAGAAAACACGGCTCCGCCATTGCAATAGGTCATCCTCGCCCAAATACCATTGCGGTGTTACAAGCAGGACTTCGTAATTTACCCGAAGATATTCAATTAGTCGGAATGGGAAATTTATGGCGAAATGAAAAAGTTATTCCGCCCAAGCCATTTATTTTATTATTCAGCGAAGTGCCTGCACCAACTTCTATAGAACCTTTTGAACCCGTAGGATTACTACGTGGAATTCCAAAATAAAAACCTAATTTTTCAATCAGATTTTTGTCTTATTTAGAAAGTGCATTTCTCAATTTACCTTGATGTCTTTCTAACAATACTTTCGCTTCTGATTTTGATAAAGTGCTTAAAATCATCATAATCGCCAGTTTGGCATTTTGATCTGCTTCAAGTAATGTCTGTTCTGCTAATGTTTTATTGCAATCGGTCGCTTGCATCACAATCCGCACCGCACGGGCTTTAAGCTTTTCATTACTGGCTTGTACATCGACCATCAAATTTTCGTAACATTTACCCAATAAAATCATACTTGCCGTAGTCAGCATATTCAGCACCATTTTTTGTGCGGTACCAGATTTTAATCGGCTAGAACCTGTTAAAACTTCAGCACCTACAAGGGTTTCAATGGCAATATCTGCTATCTCAGCCATCACAGATTTTGGATTACTCGCAATAGAAATTGTCAAAGCACCAAGCGATTTTGCATACTGAAGACCAGCAATAACATAAGGTGTGCGACCACTTGCGGCAATACCAACTAATACATCATTTTTTGAAAAATTTATACTTTGTAGATCCTCAAGTACAGCTTTTGTATTGTCTTCTGCCCCTTCTACGGGATGACGGATAGCGTGTTCGCCCCCCGCAATAATACCTTTGACCATTTCTGAAGATACACCAAATGTAGGAGGGCATTCTGACGCATCCAATACGCCGAGACGACCACTGGTGCCTGCACCAATATAAATTAAACGCCCGCCTTGTTGAAAAGCCTGCACAATTTGCTCTACTGCCAACGAAATCTGCGGTAAACAACGTTCAATCGCAAATGGCACGAGTTTATCTTCTTCATTCATTAATCGAACAATTTCTAAAGCACTTTGACGATCAATATCAACTGAATTCGGATTTCTTTGTTCCGTAATTAACGTGGATAAACTTTTTAATATAATGTCATTCATATTTTGACCTTAGTCTTTAGGAAAAATAGCCCCCAAACTAACCGCACTTTTTGCGCCAGTTACTCTAGGCAGGTTTGCTGGTAAATTGTTCATTCGACAATAAGCCAACCAAGCAAAAGCAGCGGCTTCTACATAATCAATATCAAAACCTTGCTCTGTCGTTGTACCAACCTGCCAATCGAGTAAATTATCATGCAACCCACGCACAATTAAGCTATTCTTTGCGCCGCCGCCACATACTAATAAACGTTTTGGTAAATCTGTTTGGAGTTGATTTAGTGCATTAACAATGCTTGTTACCGTCAATTCAACAAGAGTCGCTTGCACATCTTCTGGACGCAAAGACACTTCAACTAAAAGTGAGGTCAATTTTTCCCTTGTTTTTGCTATTTTTTGATTTAACCAAGCAAGGTTAAATAACTCTCTCCCAGTACTCTTGGGCGCAAGTAAAGAAAAGAAAGGTTCATTGAGTAATTCATCAAGTAGAAATTGATTTACTTTTCCTTTTGCAGCCCATTTGCCATTTTTGTCATAGCGAAGCCCTTGATGTTTTTCTATCCACTGATCTAATAAGGTATTGCCTGGGCCTGTATCAAAACCGATAACAGATTGATTTGGAAACAAAATAGACACATTACTAATCCCACCAATATTTAAAACAGCTGTAGCAAAATTAGCATTTGAAAATACCGCTTCGTGAAACGCAGGCACAAGTGGCGCACCTTGCCCTCCCCAAGCCATATCCTTACGGCGAAAATCTCCAACAACCGAAATGCCTGTTTTAACGGCAAGTAAATTCATATCGCCTAATTGCATTGTAAAGGGAAATTGTGAATTCGGAGAATGCCATACCGTCTGCCCGTGGCAACCAATAGCCTGAATTTGATTTGGCAAAAGAACATTTTTCTGCAGAAAAGCATTGACACAATCACTGTATAGCAAGGCAAGTTTATGATCCAGTTCGCCTAAATTTTGTAGAGTTGTTTCACCTACTTGAACAAGTGTGGTTAATTTCTCACGCAAATCTTCTGGCATAGGAAAAAAATCAGATAGGATAAGTTGAGGATCTTGAGAAAAATCAACTAACGCAATATCCACACCATCTAAGCTAGTACCCGACATCATACCAAGATAATATTGAGGTTTCATATTAATCATTTCTATATTTCTATTTTGATGATTATATCGCTAACTTAACAATAAATTCTAATTAAAAAAAGAGAGATGTTTCAGTTGGTTATTATACAGAAGCTTTTCATATAACTCTATTGTAATTGCTACTGCATCTACAAGCAAAGATGGAAAATATGCGATCGCCTTTGGTACAGGCGGCTTAGTAGAAAAATTAGAAAAAGGTAAAAAAGAACTAGAAAATCGCTGGCAGAGATATTGACGTTGATGTAGGTGGATATGCAACAAAAATTGACACAGCTCGTGATAATGAGCAGAATTTAATTGATAAAAATAGTGAAACATATGGTGCAATAGCACTAGGATTTAGATCCTCTTCACATAATCTTTGCTAGTACATTTGGAGCGTTTTCTACAGCCACAGCTATTAAAAGTGTAGCGATAGGCAATAGGCGACAGCAGCCAATCAACAGGTTACCGTAGTACTACCTTTGGCAGTCACAGCTGGGAGCTAGCAGAAGAAAGTTGGCATTAGGTTATGAAACTCGAGCAAATTCTTATGGTTCTGTTGCTTTAGGTGCAGAATCTGTGGCAAATGAAAAAATACCGTATCAGTGGGTACCGATACATTAAAACGGAAAATCACCAATGTCGCCGACGGCGCATATGATTTCAATGCCGTCAATGTCATCCAGTTGAACCGTAGCAGCTGCGTCAGCACAAATACTGCGGCGTTAGCTTCATTAAAACCTGCACAATTAGGCTAAGATAATAAATTTGCGTTGTCTTTTGGGTGTAGGTGTGGGAGCTATAAAAATGCGCAGGCGATGTCAATAGGACTGTGTTTAAGCCTGCAGACAATGTGTTGCTTAATGTGCCAGGTAGTTTTTCTGGTTCTGAAAAAACTTTTGGCACAGGTGTTTCTTGGAAATTCAGTAGCAAATCAAAACCTTCGGTTTCAACACAAAGTGCGGTTAATTCTTCGGAAGTTTTACAATTACGACAAAAATGTCAGCAATGCAAAAAGAATTGACTGAATTGAAAAAAGCATTAAGAAAATAATTTTTAAACTAAGTGATTAAGGGCGTAATTGATCTGCACCCCAAAAGTTGGACTAAATAACCAACTTTTAGGGTGCAGATCATGATCCCCCTTTATTCAAAATTCAATAACAAAATTTGATGGGGAACGCTCGTTGATTGTCTATCCAAAACAAGAGGCAAAACTATATAATCTTCAGCAAGTTAAGCGTTTGTTGAAAGAAGAGGGTATTTCATCAACAACAAATGGTTCGATTTTAACGACCGATTGGACAAAAACAGAACGAATTGGCGATAAGCCTATAGAAATAAAATATCAAATAGAACAAGTAATGACGCCTGATGTGAGTGCAATTACCGTATCTATTTTGCATATGCGCCGAGATGGTATTATTTTTACACCAAATATATCAGATAAACAATATTATACTTCGGAACGTTTAAATCGCATTGTTTTAGCTCTCACTACAGCCTATAACAAACAATTACAGGATTTATCAAGCACTTCAATTCAATAGGGTTTCGTCACATAATAATTTTTCGAATATAATAAATGTTTAAAAATGAGACATAGATCATCCTTTTGAAAATTATTCTGATATTTATCTTTAAAGCACTTGAAAATCTAAAATAAGAACGCTATTTTGTTATTAACTAGAATTTAAATCACGCAACAAAGAGGTAAATGCTATGACACTTAATATTACCAGTAAACAAATGGACATCACCCCTGCAATTCGTGAACACTTGGAGGAAAGACTTGCGAAGTTAGGTAAGTGGCAAACGCAGTTAATTAGCCCACATTTTGTTTTAAATAAAGTACCTAATGGATTTACTGTCGAAGCCTCTATTGGCACACCCTTAGGCAATTTATTAGCCAGTGCAACTTCAGATGATATGTATAAAGCAATTAATGAAGTGGAAGAAAAATTAGAACGTCAGCTTAATAAACTTCAACATAAAAGTGAATCTCGCCGAGCGAATGAACGTTTAAAAGATTCTTTTGAAATCTAAATACTGTAAAAAGAATAAAATCTAATCTGGCAGCCTTATTGTAAAATGATATGACTGTCAGATTAATTTTTTCTTAAATTGGTTTTAATAGAAATAAAGACTAATGAAAGATACAGATTGTATTTATATTTTTTAACGAGATAGATATTATTTGACAGGATTAGTGGCGGTGAGAAAGGGATTTGAACCCTTGATGCAGTTTCCCACATACACGCTTTCCAGGCGTGCTCCTTCAACCACTCGGACATCTCACCGTAAAAGGTTCGCAAACTATAAAGATTTACTCTGGTTTAGTCAAGTTTTTTACTATAAAAAATAAAAATCTTTAGAAGATAAGTTAAAAAATAGGCAATAAAGCTATTGATCTAATCCAGAGTTAGAAGAAATTAATAATTATTAAAACAGATAATTTTTAATAAATGCCATATATAAATTTATCTTTTATTCTCTTTCTTAATCTTTTTATTTTCATTAAAAAAGGAATTTTCTCAAAATGATCATACCAAGATGATGGTATATCAATAATTTTATCCATTTCTTTTAAAAGTAAATTTCCTATATGACAATTTAAGTGACCGCATTTTTTGTGCCAAAATTTATATTGACCACAATAATGAGAAATAACTATTGGCATTTTTACGTATAATAAATTTTTCTTTTTAATCAAATCTCGATCCGTTGGTGTAAAATTAAATCTATTATTAATAAATTTTACTTTTCCTTTACAGATACCATTTAGAATATCTTGATCTTGGTATTTCATAACATTATTGTATTTATTCATCCAATTTATTGACTTTTGGAAAATATTTTCTTCTTTCCATTTATTTAAATTAATTAATAATATGCCCGCATTAAAATAAGAATATCCTTCTAAACCAATTGTTTTTTTATAAGCTTCATTTTTTACATCAATAAAAGTATCTCGACATGCTGCCAAATAATAGTTCGTTATATCTATATTCCAAAGTTCTTGAAGTGAAGAGTTTGTTAATGTGTCCACATCAATATAAATAGCTTTTTCTATATTCTTTATGTATTTAGTTAAATTTAGTCTAGCGTAAGTAGCTAAAGATATATAATCTATTGTTTTTGGAAAGTTTTGAAAATCTGACTCACAGACTGGCAAGAAAAATACTTTACAAGAATATTCGCTTGCTAGATTATTTATTATGGTCTTATTTTCCTGATTTATTTTCATATCAAGAATATAAAAATTTATTTTTTTAGGTGTATTTTTAATAATGCTAAAAATACTTACAGCTAAATAAGGTGCATAATAGTTGTCAGACGAAAATATAATATTCATTGTCTGACTGACAGTCTGTCTGTCTGTCTGTCTGTCTGTCTGTCTGTCTGTCTGTCATGAAATTATCTCTGATTAACGTGTGAATTATTATTTTTTTGATAGATTAAATAATTTTATTTACTTTATAATTTACTTTTTAAAACACTCAATGCCTTTGCTCGATGAGAAATTTTTTTCTTCTCAACCGTTTCTAATTCAGCAAACGTGCAGCCTTGTTCTGGACTAAAGAATAAACTGTCATAACCAAAACCATTTTCGCCTTTTTCTTCAAAACCAATCACGCCACAACACTCGCCTTCGGCGATAATTGGCGATGGATCCGTTGGATGCTGTAAAAACACGATACAGCTCACAAATTTGGCTTGGCGTTGATCTTGTGCAATATGTGCAAGCTCTGCCAATAATTTCTCTCGATTTTTAGCATCATTGCCCTCTTCGCCAGCATAACGGGCAGAATACAGACCTGGTGCGCCATTAAGTGCGGAAACTACTAAGCCAGAATCATCCGCAATAGCAGGTAAACCTGATTTCTCTGAGGCATAACGGGCTTTTAATAAGGCATTCTCTACAAAAGTTAAGCCTGTCTCTTCTGGGCTTTCAATGCCTAGATCTGTTTGTGCAATCACTTCAAAACCAAAATCAGATAGGACATCAGACATTTCTTTCACTTTGCCTTTATTGCCTGTAGCAAGTACGATTTTTTGTTTCATAATCAGTCCTTTTATTGATAATAAGCTGCTGTTAAATCAGCCCAGTTTTGCTCGGTAAATTGAATATTCATTCGTCTAATTTCTTTTTCAAAGGAACGTTTTAAACGGTTCAGATTTTGCACTTTCCAAAAATCTCCAGATTTTTCGCCGCACTTATCAAAATCCAGTAACCAACATTTTTGCCCTTGTTCAGCTTGTTGAAGCAAAATATTATGTGCATTCAAGTCTGTATGGCAAATCTGTAAATCATGTAGTTTTCGAATCAAACGACCAATTTGCCTCCAAGTTTCTTTTGGCAATGTTTGTGTTTGTAAAAGTGCGGTTAAATCCTGAGCATTTTCGATTTTTTCCGTCAAAATATCTGCTTGATAGCAAATACCTAACTTGCCTTTTTGAATACGTGCAGCAATGGGTTTAGGCACAGGTAACCCCGCTTCATACAAACGTTGCAACAAATGAAACTCAGCAAAACTACGGGTAGTTTCAAGAGCAGAAAAACGATAACGATCTTTGTTCAGTTTACCCCAAAGTCCACCGCGATAATAATGACGCAACGCACAATTTACACCAAACCAATCTTCGGTTTGCAAGAAATAAGTGGTGCCTCGACCTTTTGCACTCCCTATCACTCGTTCTTGTTTTTGCCAAAATTCTGCTTGGAAAAACTCGGTTGCTTGGTCAAAAGTGCGGTCAAAATTAAAGATAAAATATTGGTTATCTTGTTGGAATTGGTGCATTAGAACGTTGTTATGAATAGAAAATGGGGTCATTCTACTTTAAAATAGGCACAAATTAAATGATAAAGGAACGTCAATGCCACTTTTTACCGAAGCTCCAAAATCCCTTTGCATTCTCCGATTATCAGCGGTAGGCGATGTCTGCCATGCCTTAGCGGTGGTTCAGCACATTCAAGAATATTATCCCCAAACAGAAATGACTTGGATTGTAGGAAAAACCGAAATGGGTTTGCTTTCAAGTATTCCTAATATCACGCTTATTCCTTACGATAAAAAAGCGGGATGGAAAGGCGTTTTATCACTCTGGAAACAACTAAAAAATAAACAATTTGATGCACTATTAAATATGCAAACAGCATTTCGTGCATCAATCCTTTCTTTAGGAATTAAAGCAAAATTCAAAATCGGATTTGGAGAAAAACGTTCTCGAGAAGGGCAATGGCTATTTGTAAATCGTCGTATCAGAGATCCTTTTTCCCCTCACGTATTAGATGGATTTATGGCTTTCGCTGAATATATTGGCGTACCGAAAGCAGAACCGAAATGGGAATTAGCTATCTCACAAGATGATTATAAATTTGCCGATCAATTTATTGATTTCTCTCGTAAAAATTTATTAATTTCCCCTTGCTCTAGCAAAGCAGAAAAAGATTGGCTAATCGAACGTTATGCAGAGGTTGCCAATATTGCCCATCAGCATAATGTCAATGTGATTTTCTGCAGTTCGCCAGCCAAACGTGAATTAGAAATAGTCGAAAAAATTACCGCACTTTGCCATTTCACGCCAACCAATATTGCAGGAAAAACAAACCTAAAACAGCTTACCGCTTTAATTTCTAAGGTTGATTTGGTGCTTTCGCCAGATTCTGGCCCTGCCCATATTGCGACAACACAAGGTACACCCGTTATTGGCTTATATGCCTATCACAATCCTTTGCGGACTGCACCTTATAATAATTTAGATAACGTGGTATCAGTATATGAAGAAAATGCCCAAAAAGAATTTGGCAAACCGTCATCTGAACTACCTTGGGCAACCAAACTAAAAGGGAAAAATTTGATGGCAGAGATTCAAGTCGAACCCGTTATTGAACAAATGAAAAAATTGGGATTGTTTTGAAAAAATGATCTGCATCTCAAAAGTTAGATGGTTAAGTTAAACGTTTTAATATAGCCAACTTGAAAGTTGTTTTTGGAAAGTAAGAACTTTAGTTTTTTAAGTTAAAAATCAATAGCTTGTTGTTAAAATAGTTTATGTTTTACGCCATTAAATTAAAATGATTACAAATAAACTAATTGATTATTATTATTATTATTATTATTATTATTGCCATCCTCCTCTTTTTAATTATTACAATAAGGAAAACAGATGCGATTTTCTAAACTTTCCCTTGCGGTTGCTACAACCTTAGTGACAGCAAATGCGCTAGCGCAATCCATTGAATTAGACTCTATCAACGTTATTGCGACACGAGATCCAAGTAGGTTTGCTTATACGCCAGAAAAACAATCTAAAGATAGTCTTCTTTCCAAACAAGCTACTAGTGTTGCGGCTGCGTTACAAGACATTCCAAATGTTGATGTTAGAGGCGGTTCGAGAAGCATTGCTCAAAAACCTAATATCCGAGGGTTAAGTGATAATCGTGTTGTGCAAGTCATTGATGGCGTGAGACAAAATTTTGATTTAGCACATAGAGGTTCTTATTTTCTTCCAATGTCACTTATTCAAGAAATTGAAGTAATCAAAGGACCAAGTAGCTCCTTATGGGGTAGCGGTGCATTGGGTGGTGTTGTGGCAATGCGTACGCCAAATGCTTTAGACTTATTGAAAAATAATGACAAATTCGGAGTTAAAATTCGCCAAGGTTATCAAACTGCTAATAATTTATCGGAAACGGATGCTTCTGTATTTGCGGCAAATGACAAATTCGATGTTCTTCTTAGTGGTTTCTATAATAATGCGGATAATTTACGCATTGGTAAAGGCAACAAGCTGAATAATACAGCCTATAAACAGTTTGGGGGCTTAGCAAAATTTGGTTGGCAAATCAATGATGCGAACCGTGTGGAATTATCCCACCGCGAAACTCGTTTTAAACAAACTGCAACAGGCAATAATGAGGCGAAAAACGAATTTACCAATGAACAAATTATAGAAGAAATCAAAGAGTTCCACCGCAAAAACCGCCAAGCTACTCCACAACAGATAAAAGATTTTTACGCTGGCTTGACACCACGTTTTGGTAGTGTCAGTTATTTAAGTGATCAACAAATTCCTGATCAAAGCACGGTATTTAACTATTATTTAACGCCTGATAATCCTTATCTAAATACGCATATTGCGCTATACAACAATAAGACTATTGAGAAAGAACAGCGTAAAGTCAGTGGTGTGAAAGATCAGACTAAATTGACTACCCGAGGTATAAATTTACGTAACTCTTCCGAATTATCTCACATTTCCTTTGTTTATGGGGTGGATTATATGCGAGATAAAATCAGTACTGAACGAGGCACAAACAGTAGTGATGCGCAGTTTCGAGCGGAACCCTATAATGCAAATTCAAACACTACAGGCGTTTATTTAATCGCCCATATTCCGCTATTTGGGGAAAAATTGCTACTTTCGCCAAGTGTACGTTATGACCACTACGATACCTCAAGTAAAACCGTAAAATATAAGGATAAACATTTATCTCCTGCCACAAAATTGACTTGGAAAGTGACCAATTGGTTAGATTTTTCTGCCAAATATAATGAAGCCTTCCGAGCCCCATCTATGCAAGAACGGTTTGTGAGTGGCTCTCACTTTGGGGCAAATATTCAAGGACTAGATACTATCAATAGATTTGTAGCAAATCCAAATTTACGCCCTGAAACAGCGAAAAATAAAGAAATTACCGCAAATCTACATTTTGATAGCCTGTTTAAACAAGGCGATAAATTCAAAATTGAAGCGACTTATTTCCGCAATGATGTAAAAGATTTAATTAACTTAAAAACATTTAATAACTCAAATGGAAATAAACGATTGTTGCCAGAAAATTCCCAGTATCAAAACATAGCTAATGCCCGTTTAAGCGGCGTTGAGTTACAAGCCCAATACCAAACAGAACGTTTAACGCTATTTACTAACTATGGCAGCACCAAAGGTAGAGATAAAGATAGCGGCGAAGCTTTATCAAACATTGCCGCAAGCAAAATCGGCGTAGGGGCAGATTATGCTTTAGTAAAAGACAAATTCACTGTGGGAGCGACAGTAACCCATTACGCTGCTCAACACCGAGTGCCTAAAGATCACGCTGTTACCTACCCAAGTTATATACTAACCGATCTTCGTGCTACCTATGCGCCATTAAAAGGCGAATGGAAAAACCTGCGTTTAGATTTTGCGCTGGAAAACTTGTTTGATAGAAAATATCAACCAGCGTTTAGTTTAATGGAAGGCACTGGTCGCAATGCGAAAATTAGTGCAGTTTATAGCTTCTAAATTTACTTTGGGAAAACGCCCTAAAGCTGTTTTCCCTCAATTTTTGTAATTTTGTCAATTAATAATAAATAGAACATAAGGAATGAAAATGAGACCTCGTTATTCTGTTATTGCAAGTGCGGTCAGTTTAGGATTTGTTTTGAGTAATTCAGTGATGGCATTAGTGCCAAATGCTGGATCATTGAACCGTGAACTAGAACAGCGTCAAATTCAACCAGAAGCCAAACCTAGTGGCGAATTATTTAATCAAGCGGCAAAATCGCCTTATACCGCACAGTATAAACAAGGGCTGAAATTTCCACTTACTCGAGTACAGATTTTAGATCGAAACAATCAGGAAGTGGCGGCAGATGAACTTGCGCATATTTTGAAAAATTATGTAGGAAAAGAAGTATCGCTGTCAGATTTAAGTAATTTGGCAAATGAGATCAGCGAATTTTATCGTAATAATAATTATTTAGTGGCAAAAGCGATTTTACCACCGCAGGAAATTGAGCAAGGTATGGTAAAAATTCTGTTACTCAAAGGTAATATGGGCGAAATACGCTTGCAAAATCACAGCGCATTAAGCAATAAATTTGTATCCCGTCTCTCTAATACAACAGTAAATACGTCCGAATTTATTTTGAAAGATGAGCTAGAAAAATTTGCTTTAACAATAAATGATGTTCCAGGGGTAAATGCTGGTTTGCAACTCTCCGCAGGCAAAAAAGTCGGCGAAGCGAATTTACTGATTAAGATTAACGATGCAAAACGTTTTTCTAGTTATGTTTCAGTAGATAACCAAGGCAACAAGTATACGGGGCGTTACCGTTTGGCTGCTGGGACAAAGGTAAATAATTTGACTGGCTGGGGCGATGAATTGAAATTGGATTTACTGAGTTCTAATCAGGCTAATTTAAAAAATGCTCGTATAGATTATTCCTCTTTAATTGATGGTTATTCTACCCGTTTTGGTGTAACTGCTAACTATCTCCACTACAAATTAGGTGGTAATTTTAAATCATTGCAATCTCAAGGGCATTCCCATAACTTAGGGGCTTATTTGTTGCATCCAACAATCCGTACGCCAAATTTTCGTTTAAGTACTAAAGTGAGCTTTAATCATCAAAACCTTACGGATGAACAACAAGCGGTTACAGTGAAACAAAAACGGAAAATAAATAGTTTAACTGTAGGGATTGACGGTTCTTGGAATCTTATTAAAGATGGGACAACTTATTTTTCATTGTCTACCTTGTTCGGTAATTTAGCGAATCAAACTAATGAAAAACAACATAATGTAGCGGAGGATTTTCAACCAAAATCGCATTTTACGGTATATAACTACCGCTTGTCTCACGAGCAAATTTTACCAAAATCTTTTGCTTTCAATATTGGTATAAACGGTCAGTTTGCCGATAAAACCCTTGAAAGCTCACAGAAAATGTTGCTTGGTGGTCTGTCTGGCGTGCGTGGACATCAAGCTGGTGCGGCTTCTGTGGATGAAGGGCATTTGATACAAACAGAATTCAAACATTATTTACCAGTCTTTTCCCAAAGTGTGCTAGTTAGTTCATTGTTCTATGACTATGGTTTGGGAAAATATTATAAAAAAGGTCAATTTCTCGCACAAGGCGTGAAAAATAGCGTGAAATTACAAAGCGTTGGCGCAGGACTTTCTCTTTCAGATACTGGCAGCTATGCCATCAACGCTAGTATCGCTAAACCGCTTGATAACAATATTAATAATGCCGATAAACACCAATTTTGGCTTTCTATGATTAAAACTTTCTAAGGATATATGTAATGTATAAATTAAATGTAATTTCTCTTATCATTTTGACCACTTGCACTGGGGCAGCATATGCCTCTACACAGGATTTTCCACAAAATGAAAATGTAGTTTTTGGGACGGCAACTGTTTCTCAAACTGAAAATAAAATGACGATTAATCAAACAACCCCCACAACTCAAATAAACTGGGACAGTTTTGATATCGGCAAAAAGAAAGAAGTGCAATTTACACAACCTACTGCCAATTCTGTAGCATATAACCGTGTAATTGGTGGGAATGCTAGTCATATCCAAGGGAAATTGACGGCAAACGGTAAGGTTTATTTAGCAAACCCTAATGGGATTACGATTACCAAAGGGGCAGAAATTAATGTAGCTGGTTTACTTGCAACGACCAAAGATTTAGAGCAAATCAGTGAAAGTGGCAATAGTTATCAATTTACCCGTAAAGCAAAAGATGGTCAGGAGCTAAAAGAAGGTCAAGTTCTCAATCAAGGGAAAATTACGGCGCAAGATTTCGTGGTACTTAATGGCGATAAAGTTATCAATGAAGGGGAAATTAACGTTGAAAAAAACGCTGTAAACAATGGCAAAGTATATTTATCCTCAGGCGAGGATTTCACATTTACCTTACCAGATAGCGTTATAAGTGTGGCATTAGAAGATAATGCAGTACAGGGTATTGTTAAAAATGAAGGGATTATTAAAGCAGGAGAGATTACGCTAAGTGCGAAAGGGCGTAAGCAAGCATTAGATAGTTTGGTTGTGAATAATGGTGTGTTAGAAGCAACTAAAGTTAGCAATCGAAAAGGCAAGATTGTGTTATCTGCTGATGAAATTAAGTTAAATGGTAAAAGTGACATTAAAGGGGAGAGTGAGGTTGTATTTACCTCAAATAAGGAACTTGAAAACAATATAAAAATCACGTCTCAAACTGACTCAAAAGTTACCTCGCCTAAGATAAACTTTAAAGGCAAAAGCGTTAATATCAACGGTAACTTTGGACGTGAAGATAGTAATAAATACTATCGTGATGAACAGAAAAAGTTAAAAACAGAAGTTAATATTGACGTGCCAAACACTGAAAATATTCAGATTGCAGATAAAGATAATGCGGGTACGGGTTCATTTATACAAACAGAGGCGTTAAGTTCATTACTTGCTAATAATGGAAAAGTGAATCTTAAAGGAAATGACGTTAATATTTCAGGGCATATTAATATAAATTCCTTTAACGGCACAGATTCGCTATTAAAGCTAACTAACCAAGGGCATATTAATATTAATAATGCGGATATTCACTCAACAGGTCGTTTATTTGTTATAACGAGTTTGCAAAATGATGTTGATTTTAAATCAAATATTACAATTACCGACAGCAAAATAAATCTTGGTAACGGAGCGATGGGATTGGGGCGTAATGCCGATCCAGAAAATTATAATAACCGATATCAGAAACTAGAACGCTCACAACGTAAGAAGTTTAATATTGATATGCGTAATGTAGTCTTTAATCAGGTTGATGAAGTGATTTTAGCGGGTGGATTTGAAAAAGTTAATTTAGATAAAATCGTTGCCACAGGACAGACAAATTTTTACATTGATGGAGGGGTATCCCGTAATAGAAGTGGTGTGAAATATTATGAATACGGTGTATTGGATTTAGACAACCGTACGCTGTCATCTAACTTGGATCAAGACAGACGCCGTTGGCCATATTACAGTGATTTAGATTTAGATATGAACAGAGCCTATTTGTATCGTTTTGATCTGTTTGCCAAAAAAAATTCTGGGCGATCAACGATTGAAGACACAGAAATTAATATTTCCAACAGTAACATCAACCTAAAAAATGGATTTGTGCATTTACTGGCAGAAAACATTAAGTTAGATAACAGCAAGGTTGATATCACTTTTGATAAAGATAATTCACAAGATACTTTAGCTCAAACAAACCGTGTAGGAATGAATGGTAAAGTCTCAATGGTAAACTCACAGATTAAAATCGTGGGCGATGAGAAAGAGGGTATATCTCCAACTGGAACTTATGCTACGATGTTTTTAATCGGGGAATTAATAGGAGAAAAGAGTTCTATTTTTGTGAAATCTCATCAGGGTTACACCTTTAAAACTGATGGCGATACAAGAATTGCAGGTAAAAACAGCAAAGATGACTTGAAAATCACCGCAATTAACACTGGTGGAAGAGCTGGGGAAGAAACTCTGATTGGTGGTGCGTTGGGTTCAGTTGATAATGATGCTAATATTGCCAATATGGCATTTACTATCGGTGATTCTGCGAATACCAAAACAACCATTGAAAATGCTGAAATTACTGCCTTAGCACCAAACGGTGGAACGGCTTATTTAAGCTCCCGCGAGGTAGAAATTGATGTAAACCCAAATGCAGATTTCACATTCTTTGAACTTCCTCGCGAGAAAAACTTTAATCAGACAAAAATTAAAGGCGATTCTACCAAACTCAGTGAACGTGGTTTTGCTAGACTTTATGACAAAATTAACGGTGTGCGAGCCACCAACTTGTCTGCTGAGCAATTGAATGTTACGGACACAAGCGAAAAAATCATTAATACAAATTTAGTGAGTAGCTTAGATGTTGAAAAACTTGTTTCTGTTGCAGTTTGTGATGGAGATAACGGTTGCGAAGAACAACAATTAGGCGATAAAGGTAATAATACTAAAGTGAGTGTTGGAGAGTTAGAAGCTGGACAATAACTATTCAGAACACAAGGTAAAAGCATAAGCCAATCTGACAGACACCAATTAAATTGAGTGCCTGTCAGATTTTTTAATAGCCATTGTCGCTACATTATTTTAAACATCCACGTATAATCAATACGCCAACATTTCGAGCTTGTGCGACGGCTTTTGGTTTGCTCAGTTTAATTTTTAATCCTTGAAGTTGATAACGTGATTCAAGCAACTCTGCCACTTCATAAGCCACTCGCTCAATCAACAAGAAAGGTTTACTTTCCACATAATCAATAATCAGCTGGCTCACTTCAGCATAATTTAAACAATATTCAACATCATCCGTTTCCGCTGCTTGCTTACAATCCCAAGCCATTTCCAAATCAAACACAAGTTTTTGCTTTATTTGCTGTTCCCAATCATATACACCAATTTGTGCAAAAACAGTCAATTCTTCAATAAAAATACGATCCATAAGGTTTCCTCTAAAATTATTGTAGGCGTATGCTATCAACTTTGGGTAAAATAACGAACAGTTTTTCTTGCTGGAGTGTAAAATGAGCCTTTTCGCCCTTTTTTATATGCTTTTTGCCTATCTTTTAGGCTCAATTTCCAGTGCGATTTTAATTTGTCGCCTTACTGGATTGCCTGATCCTCGTCAAAATGGTTCACACAATCCTGGTGCGACGAATGTATTACGTATTGGAAATCGTAAGTCTGCCTTGGCGGTGCTTATTTTTGATATGTTAAAAGGGATGATTCCTGTATGGGCAGGTTATTATTTAGGTTTAACCCAATTTGAATTAGGGATGGTTGCACTTGGTGCTTGTTTAGGGCATATTTTCCCCATTTTCTTTCAATTTAAAGGTGGCAAAGGTGTTGCAACTGCCTTTGGAGCAATCGCACCGATTTCTTGGGCTGTTGCAGGTTCAATGTTTGGTACTTGGATCCTTGTTTTTCTTATTAGTGGCTATTCTTCATTAAGTGCGGTACTTACGGCGTTACTCGTGCCTTTTTATGTGTGGTGGTTTAAACCAGAATTTACTTTTCCTGTTGCCTTGGTATGTTGCCTATTAATTTATCGTCATCACGATAACATTCAACGCTTATGGCGTGGTCAAGAAGATAAAGTTTGGGCTAAATTTAAAAAGAAATAAAAATTCTACCGCACTTTTTTAATTTCCACTGGAGTTTTCTGTGCATACCAAGCGTTCTGTTTCAACTCGTATTGCTAAATATTTATTTATTATTTTAATTGTTGCTGGCGTGATTAGTTCTCTGAGTTTAGCGATTATAAGTAGTAATAAATATGATGCGAAAGCTATTAATATTTCTGGTTCATTACGAATGCAAAGTTATCGTTTGCTTTACGAAATGCGGACACAACCAGAAAGTATAGAAAATAATTTGCGTCGTTATCAGGTTAGCTTACATTCTTCTGCATTACTGGAAACGCAACATCAATTTTTTACACCTAAAGCAGTGAAATTATCTTATCAAACCATTTTGCGACGTTGGGCGATAATGGAAAAATATGCACGTCAGTATGATGTGAAAAATTATAGTGAACAGCTCACAGATTATGTTGCAGATGTTGATCATTTTGTGTTTGAGCTACAACGTTTCAGTGAGCAGAAATGGATTTTAGGCGTATCGGTGCTTTTTTTCGCTATGTTGTTAATTTTAGCTATGGTGTCTTATGTGATTTGGTACACACAGCGAGAAGTTGTGAAACCTTTGCATTTAATGACAAAAGCCAGTATGCAAGTGCAAATGCGTCAATTCAATCATATTCCGCTTGACACAAAGAAACAAAACGAACTTGGCACACTGGCACGTGTATTTACACAAATGTCCACAGAACTGGGACAACTTTATTCTCGTTTAGAAGAAGCTGTAAATGAAAAAACACAAAAGTTGCGTCAAACTAACCGCACTTTAAGCACTCTTTATCAAAGTGCTCAACTTCTGAATACAAACACAATTAACGATAAAATTTTAAATCAAGTTTTGAATTACATTTTTATTAGCGAGCATTTGAACTTCGTTAAAGTGGAAGTGATGGGGGCTGAACATTGGGATATTACATTGGGTGAGCGAGAAACCGATAGTGCATTACAAATCGAACCCCTTTCTGTGGATAACGAAGAATTAGGTGTACTCTCTTGGCAAGCGGGGCTACCTTGTCCAGATCCCAGAATTATGCAAAATTTAGCGCAAATGCTTGCTCGTGCGCTTTATTTCCATAAAAATTTACGTCAGCAAGAACAGCTTTTATTAATGGAAGAACGCTCAATTATCGCGCGAGAATTGCACGATTCCTTAGCACAAGTCTTATCATTTTTACAAATTCAACTTACTTTGCTCAAACATAACCTGAAGAAAGAAGACGAACAATCAAGAGAAAAGAGTTTGACGATTATTGCCGATTTTGAACAAGCCCTTTCTGGTGGTTATGCACAGTTACGTGAGCTTTTAGCCACTTTCCGTTTAACCATACAAGAAGCGAATTTACAACTCGCTTTAGAACAGGTAATTGATTCTTTACGCACTCAAACTTCAATGCAAATGAATGTAAAAAGTCAATTACCCTCACAAAGTTTAAATCCTCAACAGTTAGTGCATATACTTCAAATTGTGCGTGAGGCAACAACCAATGCAATCAAACATTCTCAAGGCACAGCAATTGAAATAAGTGCAAGAATTAATGCAGAAGGCGAATATGAAATTTTAGTTGAAGATGATGGGGTTGGCATTCCAAATCTTGAAGAACCAGAAGGGCATTACGGCTTAAATATTATGGCGGAACGCTGTCGTCAGCTTAATGCACAATTGCATATTCATCGCTGTGAACAAGGCGGCACGCAGGTAAAAATCACTTTGCCGCATACATTATTTTAGGACATCAAAATGCAAAATTTACAGCCTTTTCATACTTTCCACATTCAATCTAATGCACGTGAAATTATTGAAGCACATAGCATCGAACAGTTACAACAAGTGTGGGCGTATTCTAAATCAGAAAATTTACCCGTACTTTTTTTAGGTCAAGGCAGTAATGTTCTGTTTCTGGATGATTTTAATGGCGTGGTGGTTTTAAATCGTTTAATGGGTATTACGCACGAACAAGATGCAAATTTTCACTATCTTCACGTCAATGGCGGCGAAAATTGGCATAAATTGGTGGAATGGTCTATTAATAATGGTATTTATGGCTTAGAAAATCTGGCTCTGATTCCCGGTTGTGCAGGCTCCGCGCCTATTCAAAATATCGGTGCTTATGGCGTTGAATTTAAAGATGTGTGCGATTATGTGGATGTACTTAATTTAAACACGAATGAAACCTTTAGACTCGACACAGAACAATGTGAATTTGGTTATCGTGAAAGTACTTTTAAACATCGTTATCAGCAAGGTTACGTGATTACAGCGGTTGGATTAAAGCTCACAAAAAATTGGCAGCCTATTCTAAAATATGGTTCGCTTGTAGCGTTCGATCCAAAAACTGTCACTGCTAAACAAATTTTTGATGAAGTCTGTCATATCCGTCAAAGTAAATTACCTAATCCAAATGAAACGGGTAATGCAGGGAGTTTCTTTAAAAATCCAGTTGTCAGTTCAGAACATTTTGAAGAAATCAAAAAACATCACGAAAATCTACCGCACTTTCCACAAGCAGATGGCTCAGTGAAATTAGCGGCAGGCTGGCTGATTGATCAATGCAATCTTAAAGGTTTTCAAATTGGCGGAGCTGCGGTTCATAAAAAACAGGCATTAGTATTGATTAACAAAGATAATGCAAGTGGACAAGACGTGATAAAACTTGCATATTATGTACGCCAAAGCGTTGCTGAAAAATTTGGTGTATATTTGCAACCTGAAGTAAGATTTATCAGTGAAACTGGCGAAGTAAATAGCGAGCAAACTATCGCATAATTTTATAAACTAAGGATAACACTATGAACTTTAAAGAAATTTTAGAAACCTTACCCAATATCGATCATCTAACAGGTTTAAATGTGATGAATGGAGAAACTATTATCCATAACATTCCTGCGATACAAGGTAAATTAGGATCGCTTCGCCTTTATAATGCGTTGGCTGAAAAATTTAACGGGAAATTAAACCGCACTTCCGCACAACAAGGTGTTGAATGGTTTGCAGAACACGTCGAAGATGCAAAAGCGAATCCAGGCAAACATCCAAACATTGATTTACTATTTAAAGTGGTTGATGAAAATCTTAATTTAACCTTGATTCCACTTTGCTAATTAATCAGAATTATTTAGAATAATTGAACTTTTGATTGATAAAACCTGTCTTATTAACAAATTGGTTCAATAAGATAGCTTATTGTGCTATAACTAAGTACATTGATTGGCAAAAGCCAAAATAAAGAAGGAAAACGATGGATAAAGAAACACAAATGATGTTAGTTCCTCAAGGCAGTATCGAAGGTTATATTCGTGCGGCAAATGAATATCCGATGCTGACTGCAGAGGAAGAAAAGGAATTGGCAGAACGTTTGTATTATCACGAGGATTTAGATGCCGCGAAAAAGCTTATTTTGTCGCATCTTCGTTTCGTGATCCATGTTGCGCGTGGCTATTCTGGCTATGGTTTGCCTCAAGCTGACTTAATCCAAGAAGGCAATATCGGCTTAATGAAAGCGGTTAAACGTTTTAACCCTGAAGTTGGTGTACGTTTGGTATCATTCGCCGTACATTGGATTAAAGCGGAAATCCACGAATATGTGCTTCGTAACTGGCGTATCGTAAAAGTAGCGACCACGAAAGCTCAACGTAAATTATTTTTCAACCTACGCAAAACTAAACAACGTTTAGGCTGGTTTAACGAAAATGAAGTTGATATGGTGGCAAATGAATTAGGTGTTTCCAAAGAAGATGTAATCGAAATGGAATCTCGAATGAGCGGTGCGGATGTAGGTTTTGATTTACCTACTGATGATGCAGAAACAGAGACCTATTCTCCATCCCTTTATTTGGAAGATAAAAGTTCTAATTTCGCTGCAGAGCTTGAAAATGAAAACTTTGAAAGCCAAGCAACCGAGCAATTAGGTGTGGCGTTACAAAGTTTGGATGCACGTAGTCAGGATATTATTAAAGCTCGTTGGTTAGATGATAACAAAGCAACATTACACGACTTAGCAGCAAAATATAATGTATCTGCGGAACGTATCCGTCAATTAGAAACCAATGCACTGAAAAAATTAAAAAGTGCGGTGAGTTTTTAAATAATTTATAAAAAGAAAACCTGCTGATTAGCAGGTTTTTTATTTATCATTTAAACGTAATTTCAAATCTTCAGCAGTTTGGCAAGTCTTAATCTTATCAAACTCTTGGTTCGCCTCATCATATTCCTTATTCAAATAACGTAACCATTGTTTAATTCGTGCCACATGATAAAAACCGCTGTCGTATTCATTTTCGACATTCGCATATTTTTGCAAGATTTTTTGAACCTCACACCAAGGCATTTTTTCTGCATTTGATTTCAGAACATGGCTTAAATTCGGAATATTCAACGCACCTCGTCCTACCATTAAATCCTGACAACCTGTTTGAGATAAGCAATCTTGCCCATCTTGCCAATGCCAAATTTCTCCGTTAGCAATAACAGGAATGGATAAATGCTCTCGGACTTCACTAATTTTTTTCCAATTAATTCGATCAGCTCGATAACCATCGGCTTTTGTACGTCCATGCACTGTAATTTCGGTAGCTCCCCCTTGCTCTACCGCATCAGCGATTTCAAAAGCTTGAGAAATATCATCCCAGCCTAACCGCACTTTTACACTAACGGGGAATTCACTTGGCACGGCTCTGCGCAAGGCTTGAGTGGCACGATAAATCAATTCAGGCTGTTTCAATAATGCCGCACCGCCATTGCTGCCATTTACTGTTTTAGAAGGGCAACCACAATTTAAATCAATGCCATGAGAGCCAAGTTCTATCGCACGAATTGCATTTTCAACAAGGCATTCTGGATGCTGCCCAAGCAACTGCACTCGTACAGGCGTGCCAGAAGAAGTAAAGCCCTGATTTTTTAATTCAGGGCATAAACGATAAAATACTTTTTCAGGAAGAAGTTGATCAACCACGCGGACAAATTCTGTTATACATAAATCGTAGTCATTCACTTCCGTGAGAAGTTGGCGTACAAAGGGATCTAAAACCCCTTGCATAGGCGCAAGAATAACACGCACTACTTCCAGCCTTTTGCTTTACAAATTAAATCGTAAGCAGCTTGAATCTGTTGAGTTTTTTCTTTTGCCATTTCCATCATTTCTGGCGGTAAACCTTTCGCCACAAGTTTATCTGGATGGTGTTCATTCATTAAACGACGATAAGCACGCTTAACCTTGTTTTGCTCGTCGGACTCAGTCACACCCAATACTTTATAGGCATCATTTAAAGTTGGGCCAGAAGCATGTTGGTAACCACCACTATTTTGTTGCTGATATTGGTAGCCACCTTGATATGCACCTTGTTGATATTGCTGATAAAAACCGCCTTGAGAAAAAGCTCGAGCAGCCATTTCCATTGCAATCATTTGTTCAAATTGCATACGAGAAAGACCAAGTTCTTCAGCAATCACATAAAGCACTTCTTTCTCATTTTCGTGAAGTTCTGAATCGGCAAAAGCCGCTTGAACTTGCACTTGTAAGAACATTCGCAATAAATCAGCACGTTGCCCACAACCAATGCGAAATTCACGGATCACTTGACGAATTGGGAAATCAGATTCTTTACCACGACGAAACGCATCCTGCGCTAATTTACGCCCTGCATCATCCAGTTTAAGCTGAATCATTAATTGATTAGCTAATTGGATATCTTCTTCTGTTACACGCCCTTTCGATTTGCTTAAATGCCCTAGCACTGCAAAGGTGGTTTGCATAAACAAGTCTTGACGCGTTGTTTTCTTTTTAAAGAAACTAGAACTTACCGAACCAAGTTCATACAATTTTTTATCTGCGATGGAACCTAAGATTAGCCCAGCAATCGCACCAAAAAATCCACCAACTTTCCAACCTAAAAATACGCCTATAATTTTTCCAATAAAATTCATTCTTTCCTCTGTTAAGTCAAAGTGCGGTTATTTTTATAATGTTATTTATAATGATAACAAAAATTTATTTCTCAAGTTTTATACGCCAAATTCGGCACGATAAGCACGCATTTCTGGCAAATGGCTACTATATCGCGGATCTTGTTCAATAAATTGCATCAAATCATCTAAATCAATGATTGATAGCACTTGGCATTGATAATCACGTTCTACTTCTTGAATTGCTGAAAGCTCGCCTTTTCCTCGTTCCTTACGGTTTAAGGCGATTAATACTGCCGCAAGCTCTGCCTGATTTGCACTGATTAATTCCATAGATTCACGGATCGCAGTGCCAGCCGTAATCACGTCATCCACAAGCAAAATTTTTCCTTGCAATGGGCTACCAATTAAATTACCGCCCTCTCCGTGCTCTTTCACTTCTTTGCGATTAAAACACACGGGTTTATCAATACCATAACGATTAAATAACGCCACCGAAACTGAAGTACCAATTGGAATACCTTTGTAAGCTGGGCCAAAAACCACATCAAAATCTACCGCACTTGCCTGAATTGCCGCAGCATAAAACTCGCCTAAACGCGCTAAATCTGCCCCCGTATTGAACAACCCCGCATTGAAAAAATACGGACTTTTACGCCCCGATTTCAGAGTAAACTCGCCGAATTTCAATACATTTCGGCTTAAAGCAAATTCGATAAAATCGCGTTTATATTGTTCCATTTTTTAATCCCAATAAACTGTGTTTATAAGCCTAGCGCTTCACGTTGAGCGATGAAAATTTGATTACAGCCTTGTTTTGCTAAATCTAATAATGTTAATAATTCTTCATGGCTAAATGGCTCGCCCTCTGCGGTGCCTTGCACCTCAATCATTCGACCATCTTCCATCATCACAACATTCATATCGGTTTCCGCTGCAGAATCTTCTACGTATTCCAAATCACAAACAGCTTGACCATCAACAATACCCACAGAAATTGCCGAAACTAACCCTTTAATTGGGTTAGTTTTTAACGTACCATTCTCAATTAAACCATTGATCGCATCACATAATGCGACTGCTGCACCAGTAATGGATGCAGTTCGTGTGCCGCCATCTGCTTGAATAACATCACAATCTAAAGTAATCGCACGTTCGCCAAGTGCTGTGAGATCTACCATCGCACGCAAAGAGCGAGCAATTAAGCGTTGAATTTCCATTGTGCGTCCGCCTTGTTTACCTTTAGCCGCTTCACGTTGCATACGACTATGTGTTGAACGTGGTAACATTCCATATTCAGCCGTGACCCAGCCTTGCCCTTGTCCTTTTAAGAAACGTGGTACAGCATCTTCCACTGTTGCAGTACAAAGCACTTTGGTGTCCCCAAATTCAACAAGCACGGAACCTTCAGCGTGTTTGGTGTAATTACGGGTAATTTTAATTTGGCGGGATTGATTATTTTCTCGATTATTTGGACGCATAATTATTCCTTGATATGGTTTAGAACGATGTAATAAAAAAGCGTACTATTCTAGCACGCTTTGATTTTTGTTAAAATTCATTAAGATATTGATTATTGATAATAAAAAAGCAAGGTAAGTAACCTTACTTTATTAATTTGGTGGAGATAATCGGGATCGAACCGACGACCTCTTGAATGCCATTCAAGCGCTCTCCCAACTGAGCTATATCCCCATAAAAGACAGCAACATAATAAAATTTGACTATGTGGCTGTCAATACGATTTTATTATGCGTTTGTTATCCGATTAAATATTAAGCATTTTGTGCATTAATAAAATCAATAGCACGTTGAATACGTGCAAGTACGCGATCTCTGCCGATACCGACTAGGGTAACATCCATTGATGGAGATTGACCAGAACCTGTCACAGCGACACGTAATGGCATGCCAACTTTACCCATACCCACTTCTAGTTCAGCAGCCGTTTGCTCAATCGCTTCGTGAGTAGAATGTAAATCCCAGCTAGAAAGTGCGGTTAATTTTTCTTTTACTTTTGCTAGTGCTTCAGCAGCATTGCCTTTGAAATGTTTTTTTGCTGCGGCTTCATCAAAGGTTTCAAACTCTTCAAAGAAGTAGCGGCTTGAACTAGCCATTTCTTTTAAGGTTTTGCAACGTTCCGCAAGCATGGAGACAATTTCAGTTAATTTAGGACCATTGCTTGTATCAATGCCTTGATCTTTATAATGCCATTCAAGGTGTTTAGCCACATATTCTGGCGGTAATTCGCGGATATAATGTTGATTCAACCATTGTAATTTTTCAGTGTTGAATGCACTAGCTGATTTGCTTACGTGATCTAATTCGAAATAGTTGATCATTTCTTCGCGACTGAAAATTTCTTGGTCGCCATGTCCCCAGCCTAAACGCACAAGATAGTTGATTAAAGCTTCCGGTAAGTAACCATCATCACGATATTGCATGACGCTCACTGCACCATGTCGTTTAGATAATTTTTGACCATCATCTCCATTAATCATGGAAACGTGCGCATAGGTTGGAATTGGGGCCCCAATGGCTTTTAAAATGTTAATTTGACGTGGCGTGTTGTTGATATGATCTTCTCCACGCACAACGTGTGTGATTCCCATATCCCAGTCATCTACAACTACACAGAAGTTATAAGTTGGCGAACCGTCTGTGCGACGAATAATAAGATCATCAAGCTCACTGTTGCTGATTTCAATACGGCCACGTACGGCATCATCAAATACTACCGAGCCTTCAGTTGGATTTTTGAAACGTACAACGTGAGGTTCATCTGGAGAGTGGCTGTGATCGTGCAAGCAGTGACGGTCATAACGTGGTTTTTCTTTATTTTGTTCTTGAGTATGACGAAGTTCTTCTAAGCGATCTTTAGTACAATAACAACGATATGCTAAGCCTTGTTCAATCATTTCATCGATCACTTGGTTGTAACGATCAAAGCGTTTAGTTTGGTAATAAGGGCCATGCTCCCACGGAAGATTTAACCATTCCATGCCATCAATAATAGCAGCAGTTGCTTCAGGTGTTGAACGCTCTAAATCAGTGTCTTCAATTCGTAATACAAATTCGCCGTTATTATGTTTTGCGTATAACCAAGAATAAAGTGCGGTACGTGCGCCACCTACATGTAAATAACCTGTAGGACTAGGAGCAAAACGAGTACGTACTTTTACATTTGGATCTAAATTAAAAGGAGCATCTAGTTTCATTTTTATAACCTATCTTCAATAAAATATTAGTCGTTATTCTACTACGACTTGTTTGACTTCTAAATAAAAAAGCGGATTTTATGCTTATTTTTAAGACAATTAAACAAAATTTAATAAAAAGGTATTGACTGAAAATGCATTCTCCCTATAATGCCAACCCACAACATTAAGGGCGATTAGCTCAGTTGGGAGAGCACCTCCCTTACAAGGAGGGGGTCACTGGTTCGAGACCGGTATCGCCCACCACTTCTCTAAAAAGTGTTCTTGATGTTGCTAAGTTTGACCAAGCGGGCGATTAGCTCAGTTGGGAGAGCACCTCCCTTACAAGGAGGGGGTCACTGGTTCGAGACCGGTATCGCCCACCACTTTTCTAAAGTGTCCTTTCCGCTCAAACTTTCCCTTTATATTTAAACGCTTTCTAGTGGGCGATTAGCTCAGTTGGGAGAGCACCTCCCTTACAAGGAGGGGGTCACTGGTTCGAGACCGGTATCGCCCACCACTTAAAAGTGTTTAAATAAACCGAAAATTTAAGGTTTTGCCTTAATATTATCGGGCGATTAGCTCAGTTGGGAGAGCACCTCCCTTACAAGGAGGGGGTCACTGGTTCGAGACCGGTATCGCCCACCACTTTATTTTTAAATTCTCCAAATAATTTTCTTTTCCCGTTCAATCTATTACGTTTACGTGATAAAGTGCGCAGACATTGTCATGTCTCATTTTAGTCTGTTATGCATCATAGGGAAAATTCATGATCGCTTATATTTTCTTAGCTTTATTCACAATTGCGGCAGTGATTTTTATCATAAACTCTCATTATCGTTGGACTTATTTCTTTGCTATTACGCTTTTTACTTTTTTATTTGGCGGCATGCTTATGGTTTCCAGCCAATGGCAACGTGCTTTAAATTTTTCATCTGTGCTTTTTGTGGTACTGATGTTATTTCATCGTTTAAAAATTCATTATTACAAACAACCTTTGTTAATTTCAGATTTCTTTCTTGTGGTGGATTGGCGAAATTGGGAAACCTTAATTCATTATAAAGGTGCATTGTTTGGCGTTATTGGGCTACTTGCGTTATTAGGTTATGCGATTTTTGGTTTTAATGATGTCGAGTCTTTAGGGCTATTAGGTAACAGCATTGGAGCGTTATTGTTTATCCTTAGCTTTAGCTTGATGTGGCATTATTCTAAAAAGCCAAGTGCGGTGCAAGTTTGGTTAGATTCTTTGCCTGATGATGGTCGAGATGTGTTTTTAAATTTACCAATGTCTTGCCGAGGTATTTTTTTCAAGGTGCCAAATTTTGATGGTAATAGCCAAAATTTTATTGAAAAAATGACCGCACTTTCATCTGATACAAACAACCTATCTGAAACAAAACCCGATATTGTTGTAACATTAATGGAATCCACGCTGAACCCTCATCAATTTGCTTTTAGTCAGCAATCTATTCCACCACTTTCCATGTTTGAACCCCAAAATGATACAGTATTTGCTTCGCCGTTGCGTGTGCATACTTTTGCTGGCGCAACGTGGAAATCAGAATTTGCTTTTTTAGCCGGTGTGCCTTCGACCGATTTTGGCGCGTTAGCAAGTGGCGTTTTTTATTCTGTTGTACCGCACTTGCAATCAGGTTTAGTGAAAAATCTAAAAGCACAAGGATATTTTTGTGTTGCCTTGTCGCCTTTTACAAAAGGTAATTACAATGCGAAATCCGCTTATGATCATTTCGGTTTTGATTTGATGTTACAGCCTCAAGATCTTGGTTATCCTGCGCCTATCAGTAAAAATCTTTGGGATATTAGCAGTGAAGAAATGATGAAGTACACCCGAATGATTTTGGAAAAACAACATCCAGCATTAGAAAATGTGGAGCAGCCAATGTTTGTTTATGTATTGACTATGCGTGAACATGGTCCATATGAATTGGGCATGGAAAATACATTTAATCTTCAAATGCCTAATTTAGGGGCTAAAAGTATTTCTGCATTGAATGACTATACTCAACGTATTGTCGCCTTGAATGAGGCGATTGAAAGAATGAATAACTATTTACATGAACGTAAAAAACCTTTTGTGCTAGGCTATTTTGGCGATCATCAAGTAGCATTTGATAATGTTATCCCTCCAAAGAAAGGGGATTATGCACAGCCTGATTATGTAACACAGTTTGTTGTAAGAAGTAATTGTAGTAGTCAATTTAAGCAAGAACAAAAGTTTTTAGATCTTGCTTTTGCTGGAGGTGTCTTGATGAATGTAGCTGGATTATCAGCAGAAGATGAATTTATGAAAGCGAATATGGCAATGTGCAAATTGAGTAATGGCAAATTAGAAGATTCTTCTGATATTCAGCTACTCAATGATTATCGCCATTATTTATACCAAACATTGGCAATTGCCCGATAATTTTCTTAGATCGAGCATTATTGCTCGATCTGCTCTCTAATTTCATCCAAGGTTGAAGCTAATTGCGCACCAACTAGCACCACAAGCCAACTTATTTGAATCCACAATAACATAATTGGTAAAGTTGCCATTGCACCATAAATTAATTGATAAGAGGGAAAAGTGACGATATACCAAGTAAAGGCTTGTTTACCAAGAGTAAAAAAAATCGCGGCAAGAAATGCACCGTAAGCTGAATGCTTAATTTTCACTTTTTTATTCGGTACAACCGTATAAATAAGCGTAAAAATAAACCAAGTAAATAAAAAAGGCACAAAACTGAGCAATTTTAAACCTAATGATAAATGTTCCGATTGTTCAAACATTATTTTAATATATGAACTAATCCCAATACTAACGCCAATAATAAGTGGGCCAAGTGTCAAAATCATCCAATAAATCGCAAAAGAAGAAAGCGGAGAGCGAGATTGACTATTGTGCCAAATACTATTTAATGTTCGGTCGATATTATTAATCAACATCAAGGCAACGGCAATTAAACTCACAATTCCCACCGCACTCATTTTCTTTGAGTTTGATACAAATTGATCGATATATTCGCCCACCATATCACTCGCTGATGGTGCAAAATTAGTGAAAATCATTTCTTTCAATTCTCCTGTCACTTCATTGAATACAGGAAAAGCAGAGAAAATAGAAAAAATAACCATAACCAAAGGAACCATTGCTAACATTGTGCTATAAGTCAATGCACCAGCGACTTGATTAAGTTTATTTTCTGAAAAACGTTTCCAAAATAATAATCCAAAATTTTTTAATGAAATCATAGAAATCTCCCACAACAATGTTTAAATTTTTTACCCGAACCACAGACACAAGGTTGTTTCATTGTCGGTAATGATACCGTTGGATCCACAAAATACCAATGATCTTCAATTTTCACAAAAATTGACCTTTCTTGATGGGCTTGCTCACACTCTTCGCCTTGAAAAATCGCTTTAAATTCCACCGCACTTTGAGTTTTTGTAAGGCGTTCCGTTTTTAGAATTTCTAATCCTAGCCACACGGTGTTGTCCGCCCATTCTTGCAATAAACTAGTTTCTAATAAAGTTTGTTGGCTTGGTACAGTTGTTGCAACAATATAAGGTATATTTTTTAAAACGTAAGCCGTATAACGTGAACGCATAAGTTGCTCTGCCGTTTCGGGAAATGCTTGTTTTAAATGAAATTTTCCACAACAATCTGCATAATGATGACCAGATTGACACGGACAATTTTCTAAAGAAAGTGCGGTTGAAATTTCTGACATATTTATCTCTGTTGTTTGAATTTCGACACTTGCGATCGAATTGAGCGTTTAAAGGCTTCGGCTAATACTTTAATCTCTAATGCTACATCTAATTCAGCTTCATTTTCGGGTGCGGATAACAAGCGATTTAAATGGCGAATTGTTATTTGCGGATAAGGACGGGTGAGCAATTTTAATTCATCGTTTTGCTTAATTATGCCTGTTTCAATAATACGAACATACCATCCACTAAGCCCCGTTTGATAAATAATATCACGTGTATTTTCATTTTCTGTATTTTTTGATAAACGTTCGCAAGGTTTGCGTGGCTGGGATACTTCTAAAATGGTTGAACCGATTTGATAACGATCGCCAATACACACATTGTCTTCATTCAAGCCTGAAACGACAAAATTTTCTCCGTAAGTGGCGGTTTCCATGTAAGAAAAATCTTTATTTAATAAAGCATTTAATTTATTAAAAGAATCTGCCGACATAAAAAAGAGAGCTTTATCTACACCGCCGTGATGTTTTTTTAAACCCACATCGTTTCCTTCCGCACCAAGAGAATGAATTTTTACCGATGGCACAACTTTTTTACGAATCGCACTTTCGTATTGGCTTCCATCGGAAAAGGTTAGGGTTTGAATTTCCCCTACTTTTATAACTAAAATTTTTGCATTCATTTTATTTTTCGCTTGTTCTAGAAAAAATTTACGTGGAATTATAACCGAAAACGTTTAACTTTTTGACCGCACTTATTTTTTTACTTATTATTTGTTATCAGAAAAATGAAAGAGAAATAATGAAAATGTTTGAAAGAGAAAACAAAATTTTCTAAAAATATTTTATTTCTTTTCTTTAAAAGAAGATTTTTCCTAAGGGCGAAATCATCACGTTCAATGATAATAAGGAGATTTATTATGTCAGACGTATTTCACTTAAACCTCACTAAAGCACAACTTAAAGGCGCAACACTCGCTATAGTTCCAGGCGATCCTGCACGCAGTGAGCGTATTGCTAAACAACTTGATAATCCAGAGTTTCTTGCAAGCACACGTGAATTTACATCGTGGTTAGGTTATATCAATGGTCAGCCTATTGTTGTATGTTCTACGGGTATTGGTGGCCCTTCAACATCAATTTGTGTGGAAGAACTGGCTCAACTTGGTGTTCGCACTTTCTTACGTATTGGCACGACGGGAGCGATTCAACCACACATTAATGTAGGCGATGTTCTTATCACAACCGCTTCTGTTCGCTTAGATGGCGCAAGCCGTCATTTTGCACCATTAGAATATCCCGCTGTGGCAAACTTTGAATGTACAACCGCACTTTATAATGCAGCGAAAGCAAAAGGTATCAAGCCTTATGTAGGTGTAACTGCATCATCTGATACATTCTATCCAGGTCAAGAACGTTATGATACCTATAGCGGTAAAGTATATCGTGATTACCAAGGGCTACTTAAACAATGGCAAGATTTGAATGTAATGAACTACGAAATGGAATCCTCAACATTGTTCACTATGTGTAGTGCATTGGGTTTACGCGCTGGGATGGTTGCAGGCGTGATTGTAAACCGTACTCAACAAGAAATTCCAAATGAAGCAACAATGAAGCAAACGGAAGAAAAAGCGGTGTCTGTTGTGATCGCAGCTGCACAAGCGTTGTTAAGTTAAATTAATATTTATTTGAAGCAATAAAACCTTATTTTATTCTGCACCTTAATTAATTAGATTTATTTTCTAACGAAGTAAGGTGCAGTTTTTTATTAACAAACTGCGATCTTCTGATCAATTTAATCAAAATAGTCTATTTACTTGTTGGCATTGAAACCTAAACTTGATATAAGTTCTAAATAAACTATTTCTAAAGGCTAAATAACCTGAAATATTGACGACTAAAATTAGATTTCTGTTAAATCTACATTTTTAGTCTCTTTTGAGGCTAATAATGCCAAGAGAGTCATTAATGCATTGATTGCTAAATAAATCCCTACGCCCATTACACCAAATGACGCATTAATTTTTAAAGAAATCATCGCTGCAATAGTTGCACCAATAATTGATGCCAAATTATAGGCAAGAGAGGCACCAGAATAACGCACTTCCGTTGGGAATAATTCTGGTAATAACGCAGCCATTGGACCAAATGTCATCCCCATAATCGCCATACCAATCACTAAAAATGCAAATACGCTAACTGGTGTTCCATTTTCTAAGAATAATGGCATTGTTAAACCAAGCACACCAATAGCTATAGTCACCCAAATTAACCATTTACGGCGACCAATTTTATCGGCATAAATACCAGAAATACTGATAAAAATACCAAATACAATAGCACTAATTAATAACAAGCCAGTAAAGGTATTTGCTGGGATACCTAAGCCAAGCGCATAACCTGCTTCAGAAAGCTTCGGCGCGGTTCGAGAATATGCCTGAGCAAAAGCCGTCATAATGTAAAACAGAGAATAAGTTGCCACCATAATAAATGTACCAATGATCATTGGTTTTAAGTGTTTGGTAAACACAACACTCACTGGTGCATTCAATTTTTTGCCTTTTTGCTCTGCTTCCACAAACACGTGGCTTTCGTGTAAAGTTAAGCGAACATATAAGCCAACTGCAACTAATAAAATAGAAGATACAAACGGAATACGCCACGCCCATTCAACAAGTGCATTATGACCAAGTAAATAGCTAACTAAGAAGAACGTTCCATTAGCGACAAATAAACCAATTGGTGCGCCTAATTGAGGGAAAGTACCGTACCACGCACGTTTTCCTTCTGGTGCATTTTCTGTTGCAACTAAAGCTGCACCACCCCATTCGCCACCAAGTCCAATACCTTGACCGACACGGCATACGCAAAGCAAAATCGGCGCCCAGATACCAATTTGAGCATAGTTAGGAAGTAAACCAATTACTACCGTTGAACCACCCATTAAAACAAGGGAGGCGACCAAGGTTTTTTTACGACCGATTTTATCGCCGAAGTGACCAAATAATGCCGAACCAATAGGACGTGCAAAAAATGCAAGTGCAAGCGTAGAAAGAGAAAGTAAATCATTAGAAAGCGGATCACCACTTTGGAAGAATTGCGTATTGAAAACTAATACAGCGGCAGCCGCATAGATATAATAATCAAAAAATTCGATTGCTGTACCGACCATCGAGGCTAACGCCACTTTCATCGGATTATTGCGAAGTTGTTGAGACATTGTGTTTCCTTAGAAGTTTATTATAAATAGAAAGGATTGAATCCTAGCATTTTAACTAAGGTCTAGCAATTTTTAATATGCAATTTTCTATTTTTTCAGAGAAATATTTTGAATTTTCTAAATGTGAGTTATGTCCAGCACAGGGAATTGTCACTAAATCAATTTGATTTTCTTTCGCAATAGTCTGAAATTTATGATCTCGTTCGCCACAAAAATAAAAAAATGGCAAAGAACTGAACCGCACTTTTTCACTAAAATCAGGTTGTTTAAATAGACTTGTCGCCAGCAGCATTTTGCCAATATTTTCCCCACAATTTGATTTTCGTTTTTCAACTAACTGTAATCTTTCTTCTGCAGTCAAATGGGAAAACACGGGCTGTTGATACCAATCATTTAACACATTTTCTGGCGATTGTTGTATAAAACGTTGCGACCAAGCAAAATCTTGCTGGAAACGAGCCTGCTTTTCTTCGTCGGTTTTTAAACCTAGATTCGCCCCTTCTAAAATAACGCCTTGCAAATTAGATCTTTCCACCTGAGCTTGCAGTGCATAATACAAAGCAATCCGTCCACCTAGAGAATACCCAACAAGAAAATAGGGTTCATTTTTCACCGCACTTTTAATTTGCTGAGATAAATACTCCGCCGTTTCTTCAAAATTTGTGACTTCAATGTCTTTGGCTTGTCCGTGAAAAGGCAAATCTATCGCAATACAATTAAAGTGCGGTAGATTTTCAATGACTTTTTGCCAATCGTTTTTTGTACCAAGGAGTCCGTGAAGAAAAATGATGTTTATCATTGAAAGGATTATTGATAGAAAATAATAAAATATGGCGGACTAAAGCCCGCCTACAGAACACTTAAGCACCAATCACGGCGTGACTAATTTGCTCAATTAAGCGTTTATACAAACTACTACCATCACTCGGATTGGTTTTAATTTCAATTAACGTTGCCTTGCGACGACTATAAGCCTGTTTAACAACAGAATTGAGATCTGCCCAAGTATAAGGATGAGCATATTTAAGATCGAACATTGCCGCAATTTGAGAAAAATCGCCATTATGCGGTAATCGATAGAACTGATCTTTGACTTGTTCATCCACAGGTAACATATCAAAAATCGCGCCACCATTATTATTGATCACAAAGATTACTGTTGGTTGCGTAACGTTTTTGAATAATGCGAAAGAATTTAGATCATATAAAGTGGACGTATCGCCAATTACCGCAACAACAGGTTTATTTGAACCGATACCAATTCCAGCTGCCGTAGCCAACAAACCATCAATTCCACTCGCACCACGATTAGTATAAACGGGATAACTTTCTGGTAATTGGGTTAGTGCATCAACCAGACGAACAAGTAAACTATTACCTAAAAATAAAACACCGTTATAAGGTAAAAGTGTTGGTAAACGTAATGCGAACGAGGCTTCCGTTAAATTTCCGCCTACTTGCTGTTCAATAAAGGTCGCACAGAACTTAGATAAAGCTAATGGCTCAAGCAACCAAGGCTTTTGGCGTAAAGGAGGATGCGCACGCAACCAATGATGTGCTTTAGCATTAAATCTTGTCAGCGAATGATGATAAGGATCTAATGCTTTACCACTTTGTTCAACCAACCAAAATTCCCCTTTAAACGCCTGTAAGAATTGATTAATTCGTTTACTAATAAAGCGTGCACCAAATTGAATCACAATATCAGCTTGCAGAAGTTTTTCACGAACAGTTTGGTTTGCCAGCCAAATATCTTCATAAGGCGTCGTTGGAACAACACCAGATTGAATATCCGTCAGTAACACCCAGCCCATAGCACTTGCCCAAGAGTTAATGCCCATCGCTTGTTCTGCAGGCAATTGACCAACCACAACGACACCACGTTTGGTTCGCCAATGATCCCAGTTTTCATGCATTAATACTTCGTTCTGTTGTGCTTCCACATTCATCCAAGGCTTAGTTTGAATTAACCAGCGTTGTAATGGCTGCAGCCAACTATGGGAATCTACGGCATCATCAGTTGCATCATAAAGTGGCTCGGAAAATGGCACATTAATATGAACAACGCCACCTTGTTGTTTTTGTTGGAAGGCAGCCTGTTCAAGTAGAGAAATTAACCACTGCGCAGGATAATCAGCGTTCGGTTTAGGTAAATTAACATTTGCAACCGGATACTGTCCAAACATATTTTGTTGCAAAATAGCCTGATTTGCACCGCACTCCCAAAGTTCTGGTGGACGATCGGCAGTTAAAACAAATAAATTCACACCCGTTTGGCGTGCTTCAATAATGGCAGGATAAAGGTTTGCTGTTGCTGTGCCTGATGTCACAATAATAGCAACAGGGGATTGGGTTGCCTTAGCAATACCCAAGGCAAAAAAACCTAAACCACGTTCATCAAAATGCGTATGACAAGTGACTGAACCCGCATTTTGCAAACGTACAGCTTCAAGAGTTAAAGGTGTCGAACGCGAACCTGGCGCGATACAAACGTGAGAAACGCCTTGACGAACCAAGGTTTCTAAAATCACTTTCGACCAACAACGATTAAACACGCTTACCGACATTTTTTTCTCCGTTATCATTTTTCTTCTGCAAACAAGGAAATCAACCCTGCTGCTTTACGTTCAATTTCTTTCCATTCTTCCAATGGCTGCGAGCCTGCCACGATGCCCGCACCAGCAAATACACGAATCCGATGACCTTCAATAAAGGCAGAACGAATCGCCACACAAAACTCGGAACCAACATCGCTCATCACACCCAATGTTCCCGCATACCAGCCTCGATCAAAGGTTTCGATTTCTGACAAAATCATTTTAGCTTGTTGCTGTGGCAAACCAGCTACCGCAGCTGTAGGATGAATCGCTTTTAATATATTGACATCTGCATAATGTGCGGTCAAATTTGCACGAATTTTACGAATCAAATGTTGTACTTTACGTAACGGTTTTAATTCCACATTGCTTACATCAAAACTTTCTACTTGCTTACGTAAATTCTGCGAAATATCTTCTACGACCAACCAATTTTCTTTTAAATTTTTCTCGTCATTTAACAACCAATTAGCTTGAGATTGCGTTTCTTCCTCACTTTCAGAAACCGATGCCGTCCCCGCCAAAGCCTCTGTTAGCAACAAGTTATACTCACGAGCAAATAGGCGTTCTGGCGTAGAACCAACAAAAACCGAATAAGGATTTTCAGCCCACAAAAAATGATAACAACCTTGATTTTGTTTTTCGCTTTCTGCTAAAAAATCGTACGCATTAATCGCTTGCTTTAAATGAAAAGTAGTTTCATTGGCTAATACAATTTTTGTCAGCTCTCCACTTTTAATTTCCACTAACGCCTGATTTACCCAATCGCACCAAGTTCTTTCATTCGCTCGAGGCTCTGTATGCAAAGGAATTTGTTTTGGCAAAGCAGAAAGTGCGGCGAGATTTTCAAAAGTTTTTAGGTGGGCTAAAGTATCATTCGCACTTTGCTCATCTTTCACAAAAAATGATACCAATGCACCTTTCTCATCCTGTTCAACAAGAGTTTTGGGCAATACAAATTGTGCGGAACCTTGAAATTGCAAACCACCTACCAGTGGAAAACCACTTTCTTCAATAAACTCTTGCGCTAAATTTAATTGTGAAAATGACTGCACTTCGCCAAGCGCAGACAATGCTTTTTCTTCATCACGAAAATGTAAATAAAATTGTGGATACGCAGATTGACTTTTCAGCCACGCCAATAAATCGACCTTGTCCAGTTTCACCTGAAAACGGACAAGTTCATTCGTTGCGTGCTGTAAATATGCGTGAATTTGCGATTTTAACTCGCCTATTGCCTGCGCTAAATCATTCATTAGATTTTGTTTTAAATACACAAAAAATTAGCCGTATTCTACCGCAGATTGTTAATGACAAAAAATTTTTTTACAAAATCTTTTCAATATTGAAAATTCAGCGTAAATTAACCGCACTTTTCTCGAAAAATTTATTAGATACAAAAGGATTTCACTATGCGATTATTCCCAAAATCCGACAAATTAGAACACGTATGTTATGACATTCGTGGGCCAGTGCATAAAGAAGCACTACGCTTAGAAGAAGAAGGCAATAAAATTTTAAAACTTAATATCGGCAATCCCGCCCCTTTCGGCTTTGAAGCACCCGATGAAATTTTAGTGGACGTGCTACGTAATTTACCATCGGCTCAAGGCTACTGTGATTCAAAAGGGTTATATTCTGCTCGTAAGGCGATTGTGCAATATTATCAATCAAAAGGGATTCACGGCGCGACCGTCAATGATGTGTATATTGGTAACGGCGTATCTGAGCTTATCACAATGGCAATGCAAGCATTACTCAATGATGGCGATGAAGTACTTGTGCCGATGCCTGATTATCCGCTTTGGACTGCAGCGGTAACCCTTTCTGGCGGTAAAGCTGTTCATTATCTTTGTGATGAAGAAGCAAATTGGTTCCCTGCAATTGATGATATTAAAGCGAAAGTAAATGCGAAGACTAAGGCGATTGTTATCATCAACCCGAACAATCCAACGGGTGCGGTGTATAGCAAAGAATTATTACAAGAAATAGTGGAAATCGCTCGCCAAAATAATTTGATTATCTTCGCAGACGAAATCTACGACAAAATTTTATACGATGGTGCGGTGCATCATCATATTGCCGCACTTGCTCCTGATTTATTAACTGTTACGCTGAATGGGTTATCAAAAGCTTATCGAGTTGCAGGATTCCGCCAAGGCTGGATGATTTTGAATGGTCCAAAACATAATGCGAAAGGTTATATTGAAGGCTTGGATATGCTAGCATCAATGCGCTTATGTGCTAACGTACCAATGCAACATGCAATTCAAACCGCACTTGGTGGCTATCAAAGTATTAATGAATTTATTTTACCGGGCGGCCGATTACTTGAGCAACGAAACAAAGCCTATGATCTTATTACTCAAATACCCGGCATTACTTGCGTAAAACCAATGGGCGCGATGTATATGTTCCCGAAAATTGATGTGAAAAAATTCAATATTCACAGTGATGAAAAAATGGTGCTGGATTTACTCCGCAAAGAAAAAGTGTTACTTGTGCACGGTAAAGGATTTAATTGGCATTCGCCTGATCACTTCCGTGTTGTTACTCTTCCTTATGTAAATCAACTTGAAGAAGCCATTACAAAATTAGCAAGATTTTTGTCTGATTACCATCAATAATGAATGCTTTGACAACATTACAAAGGGGACTGAATGTCCCCTTTTTATCGATATAAATATATTGCACTTTCCTTTTGCACTACTATAATAGTGCAAATTTATTTTAGAGGCATTTTATGACACAACACAAATCCCCATCTCTCTTAGGCGGCGCAATGATCATTGCAGGTACAGCGATTGGTGCGGGTATGCTGGCTAACCCAACTTCAACGGCTGGTGTATGGTTTATCGGTTCAATTCTTGCTTTAATTTATACTTGGTTTTGTATGACGACATCAGGATTAATGATCCTAGAAGCTAATCTGCATTATCCAACAGGTTCAAGTTTTGACACCATCGTTAAAGATTTATTAGGAAAAAGTTGGAATATTATCAACGGCCTTTCCGTTGCCTTCGTTTTATATATTTTGACTTATGCCTACATAACCTCAGGCGGAGGCATTACACAAAATCTACTTAACCAAGCGTTCAGTTCTGCTGAAAGTGCGGTAGATATTGGAAGAACTTCAGGATCTTTAATTTTCTGCCTTATCCTTGCAGCCTTCGTGTGGCTTTCAACCAAAGCAGTGGACCGTTTCACTACTGTGTTAATTGTCGGGATGGTTATCGCTTTTTTCCTTTCTACCATTGGTTTATTAAGCTCTGTAAAAACAGCAGTTTTATTCAATACCGCTGCTGAAAGCGAGCAAACATATTTACCTTATTTATTGACCGCACTTCCAGTTTGTCTCGTGTCCTTTGGTTTCCACGGAAATGTCCCGAGTCTCGTCAAATATTATGAGCGTGATGGTCGTCGCGTGATGAAATCAATCTTTATTGGTACGGGCTTAGCATTAGTGATTTACATCTTATGGCAACTCGCTGTACAAGGTAATTTACCACGCACCGAATTTGCCCCAGTCATTGAAAAAGGCGGCGATGTTTCTGCATTATTAGAGGCTTTACATAAATATATTGAAGTGGAATACCTTTCCGTCGCATTAAATTTCTTTGCTTATATGGCAATTTCTACTTCATTCTTAGGCGTCACTTTAGGGTTATTTGACTATATTGCGGATCTATTTAAATTTGACGATAGCTTATTAGGCAGAACAAAAACAACACTTGTTACTTTTTTACCTCCATTATTGCTAAGCCTGCAATTTCCTTATGGATTTGTGATTGCCATTGGTTACGCTGGATTGGCGGCAACAATTTGGGCTGCAATTGTCCCCGCACTTCTTGCCAAAGCAAGCCGTCAAAAATTCCCACAAGCAACTTATAAAGTATACGGCGGAAATTTTATGATTGGTTTTGTAATGTTATTTGGCATATTAAATATTGTGGCGCAAATTGGGGCAAACTTAGGTTGGTTTGCAAGTTTTACTGGGTAAGTTTTAAAAAATAAATTTAAATTATTAAATAGCGATCTGCACTTTAACTGTGGGTTATGTAGTCCAACTAATTCGTGCAGATCAGCCCCTCAATTATTTTACTTTTTATTAGTTACAAACAATTTTAACTGCAAGTCCGCCTTGAGATGTTTCGCGATACTTGGCGTTCATATCTTTACCTGTTTCGTACATTGTTTCAATCACTTTATCTAAGCTTACTCTTGGATTGGTGGTGCGGCGTAAAGCCATACGCGATGCATTGATCGCTTTAACTGAAGCAATTGCATTGCGTTCGATACAAGGTACTTGAACTTGACCGCCGACAGGGTCGCAAGTTAATCCTAAATTATGCTCCATTGCAATTTCAGCTGCGATGCATACTTGTAGTGGATTGCCACCCAAAATTTCAGCTAGTCCCGCAGCAGCCATTGAACAGGCTACACCCACTTCGCCTTGACAACCCACTTCTGCACCAGAAATAGAAGCGTTCATCTTATAAAGTGAACCAATCATCCCTGCGGCTAATAAATAGCGTTCAATGATTTCAGGTGTTAATGGCGAGATGAATTTTTCATAGTAAGCTAATACCGCTGGAATAATCCCGCACGCGCCATTAGTTGGTGCCGTAACCACACGTCCACCCGCTGCATTTTCTTCATTGACAGCAAGCGCAAACATATTGACCCAGTCGATCACGCGCATTGGATCGTTAGATAAATTCGTATTGGCTTGCAACACACGATAAAGTGAAGCCGCACGACGTGGTACTCTTAATGGACCAGGTAAAATACCCTCTGTGTGAATACCGTGTTCAATACAAGCCTGCATCGTTTTCCAGACATTCTCTAGATGAGCACTAACAGCCTCTTTGCCATTCAATGCGATTTCATTTTCCAACATCACAGTGGAAAGCATTAAGCCGTTATCACTACAATGTTTCAAAATATCTTCGGCATTTTTGTAAGGATAAGGCACTTGGACTGTGTTTTTTTCTTCTTTGCCAAAATGGGCTTCATCGACAATAAAACCACCCCCAATCGAATAATAGGTTTGGCGATAAAGCTCTGTGCGATTTTCATCAAGAGCGGTAATTGTCATGCCATTTTCGTGCAATTTTAAAAAAGTGCGGTGGAAAATGAGATTATTTTCAAAATCAAATTTTACTATCTTTTGACCGACATTAATGGGTAAAAGTGCAGTTTGTTTAACTTTCTCGATGAAACCTAAAACCATATCAATATCCACATTATGTGGTAAATAACCCGCTAACCCCATAATAATGGCAATATCTGTACTGTGTCCTCGTCCTGTCATTGAAAGAGAACCGTACACATCTACGTGAATTTCAGTAGTTTGTTCAAATTGATTTCGTTTAATTAAGTCGTCTATAAATTGTTTACCCGCTTTCATCGGACCGACCGTGTGGGAACTGGATGGCCCAATTCCCACCTTAAACATATCAAATACGCTAATCATAAATTTCTCAAAATTCGTTAAAATTAAAGGCGATTATAATAATCCATAAACAACTGCAGAAATAGCAATTAGCCCCATAATTGTTACAAATACATTACTGAAACGTCCGCTGTAGCGTTTCATTGCTGGGATTTTTCGAATCGCGTACATTGGCATGATAAACAAAATCATCGCAATGATTGGGCCGCCAAGAGATTCGATTAAGCCTAAGATACTTGGATTAATAATCGCAACGCCCCATAAGGTTAATAAGAAGAAAAGTGCGGTCGCATAATTGAGTTTTTTACGATTTACTGCTTCACCTTTCATTTTTAAATATAAACCTTCTAAGCCTTCACGTGCCCCCATATAGTGACCGAAGAATGAACTAGTAATCGCTAAGAATGCAACAAGCGGGCCAAAATAAGAGATATATGGATTATCAAATTTATTCGCTAAGAAAGACAAGATACTAATATTCTGTTCTTTTGCTGCCACTAATTCTTCAGGTGTTAATGTTAGTACACAGCTAAATACGAAGAACATTACAAAGAATAACAAAATCGTTGAGGCGCCTTTTTCTGTATGGCTGATATGGCGTTCTGCACCCTCAAACGTTTTGTATTGGCGGAATTGTGAGCAAGTAAAAGATGAAATTGCTGGTGAATGGTTAAATGAAAATACTAATACGGGAATGGTTAGCCATAAAGTTGTTAAGAAACCGCCTGCTGTTGGAAGTTCATATAATACGGCACTATTCCATTCAGGAATTAAGTAAATAGAAAGAACAAATAAAATTAAGACTAACGGATAAACAAGCCATTCTGTGATTTTTAACATCACTTTTTCATTAAATAACATCACGGAAATCAATACCGCAATTAATACAAAAGAGAGAATGACTCGATTTGGTGATGCCATACCAAGTTGATTTACAATAAAAGAATCTACGGTGTTAGTAATACCGTTACCGTAAATCAACAGAATAGGGAAAATCGCGAAAAAATAAAGTAAGGTAATAAGTTTACCCGCTGTTTTACCAAAATGTTCTTCAACCACTTCTGTAATGTCGCAGCCCGGCTTTTTAGATGAAAGCACAAAATAAGCTAAGCCACGATGAGCAAAATAGGTCATTGGCCCGACGATAATTGCCATTAAAACTAACGGCCAAAATCCGCCCATCCCTGCGTTAATCGGCAAGAACAATACGCCCGCTCCAACCGCCGTACCAAAAAGGTTTAACATCCATGTTGCATCAAATTTGTTCCATTTGAGTTTTTCTGTTGGTTTCATAGTTTGCTCCAAAGCATAAATTACTTAAATTTGTCAATTTGCAGAGCAAAATCCGCTCTAACTAAATTTGAGTATTATGTTATGCCGATAAATAGAGAATCTCAAAGAGCAAATTCTAAAATTGTGATCAAGTTAAAATTTTTTATAAAAAGTGCGGTAATTTTCAGCGACAAAAAAATCGGTGTAACAACGACACCGATTGCGTATAAAAATAAATGAAATTAGAACCGCACTTTTTTCAATCTTAAGGCGTTCATCAATACGGAAATTGAACTCAACGCCATAGCAGCACCAGCGATTATAGGGCTAAGAAAACCGAAAGCAGCAAGGGGTATGCCGAGAATATTGTAAATCAAAGCAAAAAATAGATTTTGTTTGATATATTTCAAGGTTGCTCTTGCAATAAAAAGTGCATCCACCAGTTGATTTACCGAATGTTGCATAAGCGTTGCTGAGGCTGTTTGTTCTGCAATATCTGAACCTGATTTCATCGCAAAACTGACGTTTGCAGCAGCTAAAGCAGGTGCATCATTTATTCCATCGCCTACCATTGCGACAATATGACCTTGAGCTTTCAGCTTTTGGATTTGTTCCGCTTTATCTCTTGGAGTTAGTTTCCCAAAGGCTTTCTTAATGCCGAGTTGTTTCGCTATGTAATCCACCACAGATTGTTGATCGCCACTCATAATTACGACATCAATATTTTGCTGTTGTAAGCGTTGAATGGCGTGTAAGCTATCGTTTTTTAAAGTATCCGTCAGCGCAAACGCACCGATGGGTTCATCATTTATGGATACTGCGACAATACTCGCAATTTGCCAAATATCCTCTAAATTTTTAGGCAAGATTAAACCGCAATAATCAGGTTTACCGACTTTTATTGTTCCCACTTGTTCTAATTCCGCTTGAATGCCTTGACCGACTTCCATCTTTGAAAAAAGTGCGGTGGGAATTTCTAACATTTTTTGTTCTGCTGCTTGCACAATCGCTTTTGCAATTGGGTGGTTAGCTTGTCGTTCAACTGCTGCTGCAAAACGATACAAATCTTCTGCAGAATACACCGCACTTTGTGGCTGCCATAGTGCTGAAATTTCAAGCTCGCCTTTTGTTAGTGTGCCAGTTTTATCAAGTACAACGGTATCCACATGGGCGGTTTCCTCCATTGCAGCCGCATCTTTAAACCATACGCCAGCATTGACTGCTTTACCTAAACCAACCATTATGGCTGCTGGTGTGGCTAATCCCAAGGCACAAGGGCAAGCAATCACAAGCACGGATACCGCGTGAATAAGTGAAGACACACTATCATTCGTCAGAATATAAGTGAGTGCGAAAGTAACAAGTGAAATCACTAAAACGATAGGAACAAACACGGAAGCAACTTTGTCAGCAAATCGTGCGATTGGCGCTTTTGATCCTTGTGCATCTGATAATGCATTCATCATATCGCCAAGTAAGGTTTGGCTACCAAGCTGATTTGCTCGATAGATAATAGAACCTTCTGTTACCATCGCCCCCGCTAATACTTTTCCACCTTTCTGTTTTTCTTCTGGACGAGACTCGCCCGTTAAATGGCTTTCATCACACCATCCATTTCCACTTTCAATTATGCCGTCTGCTGCAATACGCTCGCCTTGATTCGCACGAATGATTTCGCCGATATTGACTTGGTCAAGAGCAATTTCAGTCCATTTTTCATTACGTAAAACAGTGACTTTTTTCGGTGTCAGTTGCAAGAGCATACTCAAACTATTTAAGCTATGCTTTTTAGTGCGATCTTCAAGAAATTTCCCAAGACTGACAAAACCAATTACCATTACAGAAGCTTCAAAATACACATGCCCCATTGCATGATCGGCGTGGTAAAACAGCATAAAAGCAGAATAAAGATAAATAGTGAGCGTTCCTATGCTGACCAGTACATCCATATTGGCAAGTCCACCACGAATACTACCGATTGCTCCGCGATAAAATGGAATGGCTAACCAAAGTTGCACAATGCTCGCTAATACAAATTGCCAAATAGGGGGTAACATCAAGTGATGTGAGCCACCTATCATACCAAGCATTCCAATCAGAAATGGAATATTGATTATCCAAAGTACGATTAATCGCCAAGGGATTGATGTATTTTTTTCTATTGGTAATTCGTTGGTTTGTTTGATATGGGCAGAGAAACCTGTTTTATGGACAATCTCGATAATTTGAGTTTCGCTTGCTTGCGTAGCGTCAAATACAACTTGTGCTTCTTCGGCAGCAAAATTTACGCCTGCTTGTTGCACAAATGGTTTTTTATTTAAAACTTTTTCAATACGATTGGCACAAGATTGGCAGGTCATCCCACCAATCTGAATTGAAATTTTTTTACTCTGTGGCGTCAAATCCAGCATCTTCAATGACCTCAATCAGCTGTGCAATATTGACTCGATTTTCATCAAAAGTAATATTTGCTTTACCCTCTAATTGCACACCAGCAGATTGTACACCATCTAATTCAGTTAAAACTTGAGTAAGATTTTTTACGCAACAGCCGCAATGTATGCCTTTTATGTTTAATGTGATAGTTTTCATTTTTACTCCTTGTTAGTTGTTTTATTGATGAATGCGATTGGCACAAGATTGGCAGGTCATCCCACCAATCTGAATTGAAATTTTTTTACTCTGTGGCGTCAAATCCAGCATCTTCAATGACCTCAATCAGCTGTGCAATATTGACTCGATTTTCATCAAAAGTAATATTTGCTTTACCCTCTAATTGCACACCAGCAGATTGTACACCATCTAATTCAGTTAAAACTTGAGTAAGATTTTTTACGCAACAGCCGCAATGTATGCCTTTTATGTTTAATGTGATAGTTTTCATTTTTACTCCTTGTTAGTTGTTTTATTGATGAATGCGATTGGCAGGCCATCCCACCAATCTGAATTGAAATTTTTTACTCTGTGGCGTCAAATCCAGCATCTTCAATGACCTCAATCAGCTGTGCAACATTGACTCGATTTTCATCAAAAGTAATATTTGCTTTACCCTCTAATTGCACATCAGCAGATTGTACACCATCTAATTCAGTTAAAACTTGAGTAAGACTTTTTACGCAACAGCCGCAATGTATGCCTTTTATGTTTAATGTGATAGTTTTCATTTTTACTCCTTGTTAGTTGTTTTATTGATGAATGCGATTGGCACAAGATTGGCAGGTCATCCCACCAATCTGAATTGAAATTTTTTTACTCTGTGGCGTCAAATCCAGCATCTTCAATGACCTCAATCAGCTGTGCAATATTGACTCGATTTTCATCAAAAGTAATATTTGCTTTACCCTCTAATTGCACATCAGCAGATTGTACACCATCTAATTCAGTTAAAACTTGAGTAAGACTTTTTACGCAACAGCCGCAATGTATGCCTTTTATGTTTAATGTGATAGTTTTCATTTTTACTCCTTGTTAGTTGTTTTATTGATGAATGCGATTGGCACAAGATTGGCAGGTCATCCCACCAATCTGAATTGAAATTTTTTTACTCTGTGGCGTCAAATCCAGCATCTTCAATGACCTCAATCAGCTGTGCAATATTGACTCGATTTTCATCAAAAGTAATATTTGCTTTACCCTCTAATTGCACATCAGCAGATTGTACACCATCTAATTCAGTTAAAACTTGAGTAAGACTTTTTACGCAACAGCCGCAATGTATGCCTTTTATGTTTAATGTGATAGTTTTCATTTTTACTCCTTGTTAGTTGTTTTATTGATGAATGCGATTGGCAGGCCATCCCACCAATCTGAATTGAAATTTTTTACTCTGTGGCGTCAAATCCAGCATCTTCAATGACCTCAATCAGCTGTGCAACATTGACTCGATTTTCATCAAAAGTAATATTTGCTTTACCCTCTAATTGCACATCAGCAGATTGTACGCCATCTAATTCAGTTAAAACTTGAGTAAGACTTTTTACGCAACAGCCGCAATGTATGCCTTTTATGTTTAATGTGATAGTTTTCATTTTTACTCCTTGTTAGTTGTTTTATTGATGGTTAAACTATAAACCTTTACATAAGGTTAAGGTCAAGAAGTTTTTTATGAATATTAGTGAAGCCGCAAAATTAGTAGGTTTATCTACAAAACAAATCCGTGATTATGAAAAAATAGGGTTAATTAAACCCGCTGTTCGCAGTTTGTCAGGCTATCGAAATTATGGAGAAAGTGATTTAGAAAGGTTGCATTTTATTCGACACTCACGCAATGTTGGGTTTTCGTTACATCAAATCGCACAATTATTAGCACTACAAGATAATCCTAAGCGTAGCTGCCGAGAAGTGAAAGTGCTAACTGCTCAACATATTGCGACATTAAATCAACAAATAGAACAGTTACAAAAAATGGTACAAAAATTGCAGCACTGGCACGACAGTTGTCAGGGCAATGACAACCCTAAATGTTCAATTTTGAATGGATTAAAAGGATAAATGAAACTGTATTCCACTAAAAGCATCGTTTTCAACTAAATCAATAACACTACGCAATTTATAAAATCATCATAATGATTACTCCTAAAATAAAAAGAAGTACGCATAGAAAGAATTATGCGTACTTAACGTAGGGTGGGCTTCAGCCCACCAAAATATCTCACGATTGTTTGTTGGTGGGCTGAAGCCCACCCTACAACTACTAATATCAACAATCAACGGCTCGCATTATAGGAAACAAGCACGTTTAAAGACAGAAAATAATGAGAATAATTTTTATTTCTTTAGTTTGATCAAAAATACACTTTTAGTATTGTGAGATAATACTTTTTCCTATAATATATTTGAGAATTATTATTATTTGTTTTTATAGGATTAAATATGACCAATTTTAGATTAAACCTACTTGCCTATTCCGTTATGCTTGGGCTAACGGCAGGTGTTGCTTATGCTGATGAGCCAACCAACCAACCAACCAACCAACCAACCAACCAACCAACCAACCAACCAACCAACCAAGATGGTAATGTTTCTGAACAACTAGAACAAATTAATGTTTTGGGTTCAGATAACAACAATGACAACACCCCACCAAAAATTGCTGAAACAGTAAAATCAGCAAAAAAATTAGAAAAAGAACAAGCACAAGATGTTAAAGATCTCGTACGTTATGAAACAGGGATTACTGTCGTAGAGGCGGGACGTTTTAGGAATAGTGGCTTTGCCGTTCGAGGAGTAGATGAAAACCGTGTAGCCGTTCAAATAGATGGATTGCATCAAGCAGAAACAATTTCTTCACAAGGATTTAAAGAATTATTTGAAGGCTATGGGAACTTCAATAACACGAGAAACACTGCAGAGATTGAAACCCTCAAACAAGTAACCATTCGTAAAGGCGCAGACTCGCTAAAATCAGGGAGTGGTGCATTAGGTGGTTCAGTAAGTTTTGATACAAAAGATGCAAAAGATTATTTACTTAACAAAAATTACTATGCTTCCTATAAAAGAGGCTATAACACAGCAGATAACCAAAATCTTCAAACACTCTCTCTTGCTGGGCGTTATAAATATTTTGATGCAATTGCGGTAATTACATCACGTAAAGGCCATGAATTAGAAAACTATGGTTATAAAAATTATAACGATAGAATACAAGGTAGAGAAAGAGAAAAAGCCGATCCTTATCGAAGAACGCAAGAAAGTAAACTGTTAAAATTTGCTTTTCAACCCACTGAAAATCACCGCTTGTCTGTAGTGGTAGATTTATATAAACAAACGTCTAAAGGTCATGACTTTTCTTATACTCTAAAACAAAACACAGAGTATATGACCTATGACGAGGTAGAATTACGCCATACCAATGATAAAGTGAATCGTAAAAATCTTGCGTTTACTTATGAAAACTTTAACGAAACACCTTTCTGGGATACCTTAAAAATCAGTTATTCTCATCAAAAAATCACGACTACGGCAAGAACAAATGATTATTGCGATGGGAATGACAAATGTGCCTTGGCGGGAAATCCGCTTGGAATGAAATATAATCAGGATAATCAACTTGTTGGACAAGATGGTAATTTAGCTAAGTATAAAGATATAAATAAAACTCAAACAATTCGGGAAAAGCTACCTTTGACTAAACAAAATCAAAGGTGGAGATACCAAAAAGTAGATTGGGACACCCTCAAGAAAAAATACCCAGGAATTCCGATCTATGGTTCTTGTTTAGAGGAAGAAAATGATCCTAGTAATTTTTGTACTTATGATGTAAATACCACAAAAAAAGAAAACACCTTTGAAATCAACGGCAAAACATATGATCTTTTATCTGAAACAGATAAAAACGTTATCTCTGATGAACAAAGATTGCCGACTAACACCAGCTATCTTTTTAGTTGTGATGGATTAAATTGTGATAAAAAAATGATTCAAGGATTTAAAAAAGACGGAACTCCCGTAGATATTCCTTTTGAGGTAATTGAAAAAAATGGCAAAAAATATGCCAAAACAGAAGCAGTAGCCAATGATCAGCTATCTGGGCCATACATTTTTATGCCTAGTAAAACAGGTTATCAAACGAATCTTTGGACACAACGTGATTTAACGAGTGAAACTAAACAAATTAACCTTGACTTAACAAAACATCTTGAATTAGGTAAAACACAGCACGATTTATCTTATGGTGGTTTGTGGTCTGAAATGGAAAAATCAATGACCAATATTTCTGGTGATTCCCCAATGAATGTAAAATGGTGGGCACAATATCCACATAGTTGTGATATCTTTTTACCATCATCTACACCAAATGGAGCACCAACATTAAACCCAGAGCGAACAAATACATTATGTAATAATAGCAATGTGTATTCTTTCCTGATTCCTGTGAAAACGAAAACAGGTGCGTTGTATTTTATTAACGATTTCCGTGTGAACAGCCATATCGCCTTTAATTTTGGTTATCGTTATGATCGCGTGAAATATGACCCCGAGTATATCCCAGGAAAAACACCAAAAATTCCTGACGATATGGTCGTTAATCTTTATGTAAAACAGCCGACATTTGATGATACAAAAGTAAATCTTCCTCCTGAAGAGTTAAGGAAAAAAGAAGCTAATGCTGCTGCAAACATTAAAGCAATTGTTCAACCTAAAAAATTCTCTGCAAGTTCTTATTCTGTGGGGACAACGCTTGATCCGTTAAATTGGTTACGCTTACAAGCAAAATATGGTAAAGCATTCCGTGCACCAACAAGTGATGAAATTTACTTTACTTTCTTGCATCCAGATTTTTCTATTCGACCAAATAGAGATCTTCAAGCAGAAACGGCAAAAACAAAAGAGCTAGCTTTAACCTTACATAACGAAATAGGTTACGTGACGACTTCTGTTTTTGACACACGCTATCGTAATTTTATTGATTTAGCCTATAAAGGTCTTTATAACGTTCAGAGACATTCAAAACTGACGCCATATCACACATATCAAAATGTAAATAGACCAAATGCTAAAGTAACAGGCTGGGAAATTGCTGCTCAAATCTCCTTAGGTAAGATTACTCAATTCCTTAACGGTTTGAACCTAAGCTATAAATACACCTATCAAAAAGGCAGAATAGACGGCAACATCCCAATGAATGCTATTCAACCAAAAACCTCTGTTTATGGCGTGAGTTATGCTCATCCTGCTGATAAATTTGGCTTAGACCTGTACTTTACTCACGTCTCTGCCAAAAATGCAGAAGATACTTATAATATGTTCTATAAAGAAGAAAGAAAAAAAGACAGCACAATTAAATGGAGAAGTGAATCTTATACAACCATTGATTTGTTAGGATATATCAAACCAATTAAAAATCTTACTTTAAGAGCAGGGGTATATAATTTAACCAATAGAAAATATATTACTTGGGATTCTGCGAGATCAATTAGACCATTTGGTACAAGTAATATGATTAATCAGAAAACAGGTGAAGGTATTAATCGTTTCTATGCTCCAGGCAGAAACTATAGAATGTCAGTTCAGTTTGAATTCTAATCTGTTGTAAAAATAAAATACGAGGATTTTCTGTTTAGATTGAGTTTGACACTCATATACTAAACAGGAAATGCTCATTTTTTATTATGATTTGTCAGATGAGGTCTACTCTTTTACATTTGTAGTCAGATTGGCTTCTTATTTAAAAGATTGATAATTTTATTGGAATATAGATTGTTAATAACTAAGTATAAATCATAATCAATTTTACTAAATACCCACATAACTTGTTTCAGAATTTTCTTTAAATCTTTATTAAAGATGGGATCGTGATGGCAAATTCTGTTTCTTATATTCACTCTTAAATTCTTTGTGACTTTTATAATAAATAATACATCTTTATCTTTATTTGAGTTTTCAAAAGAAATTATTCTATAAGCATACAAAAGAGGCATTCTGTGAAGCTCACGAGAATTCCACAAGAAAAACTTCTTCAAAAAACCTTCCCAAAAGTGAAAATGTAAACTAGATATGATTTTTCCATCAGTCGCATTTCTACCTAATTCTTCAACTTTTTCTCTTAATTTAGGACTTTGTCTAAGTATTTGTCTCTGTCTGATACCATAATGATCATACGCATCTATTGATCTATAAATAGCATTTCTTAATGAAACCTCATATATATTACATAGTTCAAGAAAATAGCCAGCAATTTCAGAATTCCATTCATATAAAGCAACGATGTTATCATTAATACTTTCTGATGTTTTATTTTTTACATAGTTTTTGTATGTAGATAATCTTTCCTTACTAAGTGCTTTTTCTAAAACAAGAAATTGCGTTGCTGATAACATATAGTCCTACTTATCACTTGACATTTGAATTATTTTACCATAGACTCCGCCCCGACGTTAGGGAATGTTGGTCACTGATAGTATTATTAAACCCCCCCTACAATATTGAGACAAAGCCACCTAAAAGGTGGCTTTTGTCATTTTTAATTACTGAAAAGCATCGTTTTCAACTAAATCAATAATGCTACGCAATTCATAAAATCATCATAATGATTACTCCTAAAATAAAAAGAAGTACGCATAGAAAGAATTATGCGTACTTAACGTAGGGTGGGCTTCAGCCCACCAAAATATCTCACGATTGTTTGTTGGTGGGCTGAAGCCCACCCTACAAATTAATTAGAATCGAATTTCTACAGAGGCTGCGAAGTTACGGCCTGGTTGGTAATAGCGTTGAAGTCCAGGATAACCACCGTATGTATAATTAGGTCTTAAACCTACTGAATTTATTTTACCACCAGTATTATTTAAACCTCGTAAAGTATCCCAAGTGTGATATTTACGATTAAATAGATTATAAGCTCCGGCACGTAAAGTAATATTCTCAGTTGGTTTATAGAAACCAAACATATCAAATACAAATGCTTTTGAATTTAAATGTTTCCAAGTATCTAAAGCTGTTTCATGAGCCTCTTCTGTACATTTCGTTTCAAATTCTTCACCAATACCATAATAATCATAATAAGGATTACGAACACGTTCTTCTTTTACACAACGCTCAACAGTTTTAAGATATTTCGCATTTTTTGCTTTTGTTGCACCGAGATAGGTTAAACGGGAGAAAATACCCCATTTTCCTTCTGGTTGTTCATAATCTAATCCGATAATCGCTTTAACTGGTTGAATTGACATTAAGCTTGCCCCGTTGGACATACTCCCTTTACTGTAACCTAACGAACCAAATAATTTCCAGCCATTTGGCATTGGCGTAACTTCATTTAAATTAAGCTTACCTGTAAATTCAACACCATAAATTTTTGCAGAATCAATATTCTGCATTTGTTGAACTGGACGCCAACGCCACATACTTCCATAATAGTTATAATATTCCCACGTTTCTTGTTCATATAGGAAATCTTTATAGCGAGAATGATGTAAATTCAGGGATAACTCACCCAAATGACCTTTTCCCAATAAGTTAAGATTTTGAGTCAAACTTTTTTCAGCTTTAAGGTTAGGATTTGACATCCAAGCACCAGCTGCATTATCACGGTAATCAAAATACATCTCTGAAGCATTTGGCATACGGAAACCTGTTCCAATGTTATAAGCTACTTTCCAATCATCATTAATTGTTTTTTCAACACCTGACGTCCAACTGACATTATGAAACTTTGCATCGTCAGCTTTTCGACAATTTCTACATGCTAATCCACCTAAGCTTTCTTGTGAATGTTTTGCTACGTCATAACGAACCCCCAAATGAGCTTTCCATTCTGGCGTTAATACAATCTTGTCTAATAATGAAAATTTATAATTTTTTGTTTTAACAGGATACATCATTGTTGCATCTTTTGAATAATTCCACTCTTTGACACCATCAGAATCATTATCAACATAAAAAGAGTCTTGCTCTAAAATATCGAATTTTCTTTCTGAAATGGAGGTCTTAAATGAAAAAGTATGGCTACCCATATTTAAATCAAATGGTTGGCTATCTATACGGAAATTGACACGTTTAAATTTAGTATTAAAGAAACGGAGATTATTATCGCTAGGCTCCCGATAACCAGAGGAACCACCATCGTCTTTAGAACGAAAACCTTCATAATTATAAGCTGCTGTTTGTGTTTTCTGATAATCTAAATCTACCTTAACCAATGAAATTACTTTTGAATTTGGTAAATATTCATAAAAAACATTGACAGTATCACGTTTAGCCCGATCATCAGCTTCACGCCAAGCTGAAGAAAGAGTTGTAGCAGAATCCTCAATAATATAATTTTTATTATGTGAGCCACTATAAGAAATCCCAACTCTATGACTATCATTAAAACGATATGCAAATTTCGCTAAATAGCTATGATTGTTATGTGTTGAATCATCTGGAGTTTGTTTGCTATGACCACGAGAACGTGTGTAATTTGAATCCTTAGGTATTGTATAACCACCCGCACTTTTCATTTCATGTCCATGACGATTAGAATAAAGTAATAAGGCTTCTGCTTGTTCACCAGCATACGCCACACCTAAAGTATTTACCCATTCAGTGTTGCGAGAAGCGTATCCCGTACGATATAACGCACCAAATTTTCGACCGTTTCTTACAATATCAAAAGGTTCAAGTGTACGATAATTTACCCCCCCCCCGATATTACCACTTCCTTGATTGAAAGAATCTGCGCCCTTAGCAATATCAATGGTTCGAGCTAATTCAGGGTCGATACTTTGACGAGAAGTATTTAAATTACCATAACGTTTGTAAAGTGAGTTTTCTTCAGAATCAGGCAAAGCTACGCCATCAATACTAATACCGACGCGGTTGTCTTCTACACCACGAATAGCGAAACCTTTTTGATGACGACCTTGATCGACCACCCCAACGTCAGGGCTATAACGCACAAGATCTCTATTATTTTGAATTAATTCTTGTTGAATAATCTTCGCTGTTTTCTTTCCAGAATGATTAGCTTTTGTAGAACTATCTAGTTCCGTATAAACATTAATAGTTCCTAACTGCTCCTCAGCCAAAGCATAACCCGTAACAGACATGCCCGCAGTAATCATCAACAGAGCATAGGGTGTTAATTTATGTTGTTTCATTTATAATTTCCTCAAGTTGATAAACAGGTGGATTATAATATAAAAATAAATTTATTGTTGAACAAGGTTTTTGAGAATTGTTTTTATTACTATTTTGTTCTTAATAAAAAATTAGATTTAAAAAATGATTGGATTCACTCTATCTATAGGCACAAAAAAACAAATTTTGTATATTTTAAATAATATTGCAAAATAGCCTCAAATTAAGACCTATGTAGAAAAATGATTGGATTCACTCTATCTATAGGCACAAAAAAACAAATTTTGTATATTTTAAATAATATTGCAAAATAGCCTCAAATTAAGACCTATGTAGAAAAATGATTGTATTTAGTAACTTATCCCTAAAACGAGGGCAAACGGAACTTCTCGAAAATGCTTCTGCTACCATTAATCCCAAGCAAAAAGTCGGTTTGGTGGGGAAAAATGGTTGTGGAAAATCTTCGCTTTTTGCCTTATTGAAAAAAGAATTAACGCCAGAGGGCGGCGAGGTAAATTATCCAGCAAATTGGCGGGTATCTTGGGTGAATCAAGAAACGCCAGCATTGGATATTTCTGCGATTGATTATGTAATTCAAGGGGATCGTGAATATTGCCGTTTGCAACAAGAGCTTGAACAAGCAAATGAACGCAATGATGGTAACGCTATTGCACGTATTCACGGGCAATTAGAAACCTTGGATGCGTGGACAATTCAATCTCGTGCTGCTTCTTTATTGCATGGTTTAGGATTTAGCCAAGAAGAAACAAGCCAGCCAGTGAAGGCTTTTTCGGGCGGTTGGCGGATGCGTTTGAATTTGGCGCAAGCATTGCTTTGTCCATCGGATTTATTATTACTGGATGAGCCAACCAACCATTTGGATTTGGATGCGGTTATTTGGTTAGAACGATGGTTAATTCAATATCAAGGCACTTTGGTATTAATTTCTCACGATCGTGATTTTCTCGATCCAATTGTGACAAAAATCCTCCATATCGAAAATCAGAAGCTCAACGAATATACGGGCGATTATTCTTCCTTTGAAGTGCAACGAGCGACTAAACTGGCACAACAAACAGCCATGTATCGTCAGCAACAGCAAAAGATTTCCCATTTACAAAAATATATTGATCGCTTTAAAGCCAAAGCCACCAAAGCCAAACAGGCACAAAGCCGTATGAAAGCATTGGAAAGAATGGAGCTGATTGCACCTGCTTATGTGGATAATCCTTTTACCTTTGAATTTCGTCCACCGCAATCTTTGCCAAATCCCTTAGTGATGATTGAGCAGGCGAGTGCAGGTTATGGTAGCGGTGAAAGTGCGGTAGAAATTTTAAGTAAAATTAAACTGAATTTGGTGCCAGGTTCACGGATTGGTTTGCTCGGAAAAAATGGTGCGGGAAAATCAACCTTGATTAAACTTTTAGCGGGAGAACTGACCGCACTTTCAGGCACCGTGCAGTTGGCAAAAGGCGTGCAGCTTGGCTATTTTGCTCAGCATCAATTAGATACTTTGCGCGCAGACGAATCCGCCCTGTGGCATATGCAAAAACTCGCACCAGAACAAACGGAGCAACAGGTTCGCGATTATTTGGGCAGTTTTGCGTTCCACGGCGATAAAGTAAATCAAGCAGTGAAATCCTTTTCAGGAGGAGAAAAAGCCCGCTTGGTGTTGGCTTTGATTGTTTGGCAACGCCCGAATTTGTTATTACTTGATGAACCGACTAACCATTTGGATTTGGATATGCGTCAGGCATTAACAGAAGCATTGGTGGATTACGAAGGTTCTTTGGTGGTGGTGTCGCACGATCGTCACTTATTACGCAATACCGTGGAAGAATTTTATTTAGTTCACGATAAAAAAGTGGAAGAATTTAAAGGCGATTTAGAAGACTATCAAAAATGGCTGAGTGAGCAAAACAGCACGTCTGAAAATAAAGTTTCGGAAAAAGTAGGCGATAATGAAAATTCGGTTCAAAATCGTAAGGAACAAAAACGCCGTGAAGCAGAGTTACGCCAACAAACTGCACCATTGCGTAAAAAAATCACGCAATTAGAAGAAAAAATGAATAAATTTTCTTCTGAGCTTGCGAGCATAGAAAATCAATTGGCAGATGCTGAATTATATAATGCCGAAAATAAAGAAAAATTAACCGCACTTTTGGCTCAACAAGTGGATGTGAAGAAAGCATTAGATGATGTAGAAACGGAATGGATGACCGCACAGGAAGAATTGGAAGAAATGCTTCAAGCATAAGGATAGATTATGAATCAAAGCCTTTTTCATCATAGCAAACAACAGGAATATTGCCCTCAATGTGGTGCGCCTTTGCAAATTAAACAAGGCAAAAAAGGGCTGTTTTTAGGTTGCTCTGCTTATCCTGAATGTGATTATTTGCGTCCTTTGCAACGAGTGGAACATAAAGTATTAAAAACACTTGATGAAATTTGCCCGAAGTGCGGTAATTTATTGCAGTTGAAACAAGGCAGTTTTGGGATGTTTATTGGTTGTAGCCATTATCCTGAATGCGATTTTGTGGTGCGAGAAGAATCTGAGACTGAGGAAAAAATTGCTTGTCCTGAATGTAAAACGGGGTATTTGATTTCTCGTCGTGGTCGCCAAGGAAAAATTTTTTACGGCTGTGATAATTTCCCTAAATGTAAATTTTCTTTGCCTGCCAAGCCTTATACCGTGCCTTGCCCAACCTGCCATTTCCCACTTTCTTTGTTAAAAAGCGACAATGTAGAAAGAAATGGAGAAAAACGAATTTTCCAGTGTGCAAATAAAACTTGCCGTCATATTTTTGAGCAATAAAAGTAAAAGAGTAAAATGAATAGAGAACAAATCGCCGAAGCGCTTCGACAAAATCAAGTGGTCGCTTATCCCACTGAAGCTGTGTTTGGCTTGGGCTGTAATCCGCAAAGTGAAAGTGCGGTAAAAAAATTACTTGATTTAAAGCAACGCCCAGTGGAAAAAGGGCTGATTTTAGTGGCACCGAGCTTAGATTTTTTCCGTCCTTTTGTTGATTTTGAGCTGATTAACGATGAACAGCTTTCTCGCCTGCAAGGCAAATATGAACGTCCAACCACTTGGATTGTACCAGCTAAATCGACCACCCCGCATTTTCTCACAGGCAAATTTGATAGCATTGCGATACGTTTGTGTAATCATCCTTCCGTAAAAGCCTTATGTGAACTCACGGGTTTTGCATTAACTTCAACGAGTGCAAACCTAACAGGAGAGCCACCTTGTCGAACCGCTGATGAAGTGCGGTTACAATTCGGTGCAGATTTTCCTGTATTGGATGAAATTGTGGGAGATGCACGCAATCCATCTGAAATTCGAGACTTACGCACAAATCAACTTTTTAGACAGGGATAATTTATGGATCTTTATGCTGTGTGGGGCAATCCGATTGAGCAAAGTAAATCGCCATTGATTCAAAGTAAGTTAGCAACGCAAACCCATCAAACTATGGAATACATTGCAAAATTAGGCGATCTTGATGCTTTTGAACAACAGCTTTTGGCATTTTTTGAGAATGGTGCGAAAGGTTGCAATATTACTTCGCCTTTTAAAGAACGAGCTTATCAGCTGGCAGACGAATATAGCCAACGAGCAAAATTGGCGGAAGCCTGTAATACTCTCAAAAAACTTGATGATGGAAAACTTTATGCGGATAACACTGATGGGATCGGTTTGGTGACAGATTTACAACGTTTAAATTGGCTTCATCCAAATCAACGCATATTAATTCTAGGAGCAGGCGGAGCAACAAAAGGCGTATTATTGCCACTTTTGCAAGCTCAACAAAATATTGTGCTTGCCAACCGCACTTTTTCCAAAGCCAAAGAATTAGCTGAAAGATTTCAGCCTTACGGCAATATTCAAGCCGCCTCAATGGATTCTATTCCACTACAAACTTATGATGTAGTGATTAATGCCACTTCAGCTGGATTAAGTGGTGGAACGGCTCCAGTTGATGCTGAAATTTTAAAATTGGGCTCAGCTTTTTACGATATGCAATATGCCAAAGGCACAGACACGCCATTTATCGCATTATGCAAAAGTTTAGGTTTAACCAATATTAGCGATGGCTTTGGAATGCTGGTCGCACAAGCAGCACATTCTTTCCATTTATGGCGAGGCGTAATGCCAGATTTTGTCGCGGTTTATGAGCAGCTTAAAAAGGAGATGTTATGATTACTCGATGCCCTTGGGTTGGTGAACAACCTATTTATATTGATTATCATGACAAGGAATGGGGAAAGCCTGAATTCGACAGCCAAAAGCTATTTGAAAAAATTTGTTTGGAAGGGCAGCAAGCGGGGCTTTCGTGGATTACGGTTTTGAAAAAACGTGAATCTTACCGTGAGGCTTTTCATCAATTTGATCCGAAAAAAATCGCTAAAATGACCGCACTTGATATTGATGCTTGTATGCAAAATACAGGATTAATTCGCCATCGAGCCAAGTTAGAAGCCATTGTCAAAAATGCGAAAGCTTATTTGGAGATGGAAAAGTGCGGTGAAAATTTCAGTGATTTTATTTGGTCATTTGTGAATCATAAACCGATTGTCAATGATGTGCCTGATTTGCGATCTGTACCAGCTAAAACAGAAATATCTAAAGCTCTTTCTAAAGCCTTAAAAAAACGTGGTTTCGTCTTTGTTGGCGAAACCACGTGTTATGCGTTTATGCAGTCTATGGGGTTAGTGGACGATCATTTAAATGATTGTCCTTGCAAAACTCGCTAGTGTTTATGCTGATCTCGCTCCCATAAATCGGCGTATTTTACAAAGGTTGAATGCGCTGATAACACCGCTAATAAAAATCCTTGTTTACCATCTAAAAAACCTGCTTTTAACAAATACATCTTCACAAAACAACCGATCGCGTGGGTAATTCCTTGCCAAAGTGTGACTTTTTTTCCTTTAGCTTGGCGTTGGTCTGCCCACGCTTTTGCATAACCTGCGGATTTCACTAGATAATGATGAATGCTTTTATAAGTGAAATGCTCTAAATCCCCTGTTAATTTTTCTACTTTTGTCCCAGCTGGAAATTCCACTTTTTCATGTACAAGTGAGTCGTTATATTGTGCATAGTTTGTGCGATAGAGGCGAACCACATAATCGGGATACCAGCCTGAATGGCGAATTTCACGTCCAAATACTTCACTGACTCGTGGAATTTCATAAACGGTATTTTCTCGATTATTTTTGACCGCACTTAAAATAGCCTGTTTCAGCTTGGGGGTAACGCGTTCGTCTGCATCTAACCAGAGTACATAATCACTGGTTACATATTGTTGGGCTAATTGGCGTTGTTTTCCAAACCCTTGCCAGTCTCTATTTTCATAGAATTTCGCCCCATAACTGAGCGCAATTTCTTTGGTGTTATCTGTGCTGCCAGAATCTAGAATGATAATTTCATCCACCCAATCTTTCACAGTGTCTAAGCAATTCGCTAGATCTTGTGCTTCATTTTTTACAATCATTGCAACGCTAATTGTAGGCATATTTTCAATCCTTTTTTTGCTATACTAGCCGAAATTTTTTCAAGTATAACCGAATTTCATTTATGTGGCGTTTTTTTTATACCAGCTTGCTTTTAATTTGCCAGCCGTTGATATTGTGTTTTATTGGCTTGCTCAGTGTTAAATCTCCACGTTATCGTCAGCGTTTGGCTGAACGTTATGGTTTTTATGGCAATACCTCTTGCCCACCACCACAAGGGATCTTTATCCACGCAGCCTCCGTTGGAGAAGTGATTGCTGCGACACCGCTAGTTCGCCAATTGCAACAAGATTATCCGCATTTATCCATTACTTTTACAACTTTTACTCCCACAGGTTCAGAACGCGTAAAAGCCACTTTTGGAAACAGCGTTTTTCATTATTATCTCCCCTTTGATTTGCCTTTTTCGATCCATCGTTTTATTAATTTTGTACAACCTAAATTATGTATCGTGATGGAAACAGAACTTTGGCCTAATCTTATTCATCAATTATTTTTACGCAATATCCCATTTGTCATCGCTAATGCTCGTTTATCCGCACGTTCTGCACATCGTTACGGAAAAATAAAAGCGCGCTTACAAACAATGTGGTCGCAAATTAGCTTGATTGCAGCACAAGATCATATTAGCGGAAAACGCTATGCCATTTTGGGATATCCAAAGGAAAAATTGAATATCACGGGCAATATTAAATATGATCTCTCGATCACTGATGAATTACGTGAAAAGATTGATGATTTACGATCTCTTTGGGTAAAAAATCGTCCGATTTGGATTGCAGCCAGTACGCATAACGGAGAAGATGAAATCATTTTAAAATCTCACCGCACTTTGTTAGCAAAATACCCAAATTTATTGTTATTGCTCGTTCCACGCCATCCAGAGCGTTTTAATGTGGTGGCTGATTTACTTAAAAAGGAAAAATTTCAATTTATTCGCCGTTCGACAAATGAGTTACCAAATGAAAATACTCAAGTAATTTTAGGCGATAGTATGGGCGAACTGATGTTGATGTATGGCATTTCCGATATTGCTTTTGTGGGGGGAAGCCTTGTGAAACATGGGGGGCATAATCCTTTAGAACCTCTTGCATTTAAAATGCCAGTGATTACTGGCAAGCATACTTTCAATTTCCCCGAGATATTTCGAATGCTGGTAGAAGTACAAGGTGTGTTGGAAGTTAATTCAACCGCAGATGCTTTGGAACGTGCGGTAGAAGCCTTATTAAATTCAAAAGAGGCTAGCGAACGTTTAGGCAATGCAGGTTATGAAGTGCTGATGGAAAACCGAGGGGCATTACAGCGTTTGTTAGATTTATTAAAACCTTATTTGGAGCGTAATGTATGACGAGCGTGATTTATCCTGGCACTTTTGACCCGATTACGAACGGTCATTTAGATATAATTGAAAGAAGTGCGGTGATTTTTCCTCGTGTTTTAGTGGCGGTGGCAAATAGTCCAAGCAAAAAAACACTATTTTCTTTGGAGGAACGCGTAGAACTTGTTCGTCAATCTGTTGCGCATTTATCCAATGTTGAGGTGTTTGGCTTTTCTGATTTGTTAGCCAATGTGATTAAGCAGCACAATATTTCCGCTATTATTCGTGGCGTACGCACGACAATAGATTTTGAATATGAACTTCAATTGGCTGCTCTTAATCGTTTACTCACAAAAGGCGTAGAGAGCTTGTTTTTCCCACCAGCAGAAAAATGGGTGTTTGTTTCTTCCACCATTGTGCGTGAAATTTATTTGCATGGCGGAGATGTCGCTGAGCTAGTTCCTGTGCCAGTATTCAATGCGTTAAAAGCACGATGATAAAAACCTTTATTTTTTTAACCGCACTTATCGTTTTGTCTGGTTGTGGTTCCGTGGTCAAACTTATCGATCCAACAGAAAAATATACCGCCTATGCAGGGGTTGCTTATGATCTTGAAATGGCCCAACAATGGGGATTGCCAATCTTAGATTTGCCTCTCTCATTTTTATTAGACACCGTATTACTGCCCTATGCGTGGGCCCAATAATTCTTATGAAACTCAATCCTCAACAACAACAAGCCGTTGAATATGTGACAGGCCCTTGTCTTGTGCTTGCTGGCGCTGGCTCAGGCAAAACTCGTGTAATCATTAATAAAATCGCCTATTTAATTGAAAAGTGCGGTTATTCTCCGAAACAAATTGCCGCAGTGACTTTCACTAACAAAGCCGCACGCGAGATGAAGGAGCGTGTAGCACATTCCATTGGAAAAGAACAATCTAAAGGTTTGCTCGTTTCCACTTTTCATACCCTCGGTTTTGACATTATTAAGCGTGAATATAAAGCGTTGGGCTTTAAATCAAATATGACCTTGTTTGATGAACAGGATCAATTTGCGTTGTTAAAAGAGCTAACCGCTGATGTGTTAAAAGAAGATAAGGATTTATTGCGTGAGTTAATTTCAGTGATTTCTAACTGGAAGAATGATTTGATTTCGCCAAAACAGGCATTTGCGTTGGCGCGTGATGCAAAATATCAAACTTTTGCAAAATGTTATGAGCGTTACGCCACACAAATTCGAGCTTACAATGCCCTTGATTTTGATGATTTGATTATGCTGCCGACATTGTTGTTCAAGCAAAATGAAGAAGTGCGGGCAAAATGGCAGGCAAAAATTCGTTATTTGTTGGTGGATGAATATCAAGATACCAACACCAGCCAATATGAACTGATTAAACTTTTAGTGGGGGATCGTGCTTGTTTTACTGTGGTGGGCGATGATGACCAATCTATTTATTCGTGGCGTGGCGCACGACCAGAAAATATGGTGCGTTTACGCGATGATTTCCCTCGTTTGAACGTGATTAAGCTAGAGCAAAATTATCGTTCAACCCAACGCATTCTGCATTGTGCCAATATTTTGATTGATAACAATGAGCACGTGTTTGATAAGAAACTCTTTTCAACCATTGGCGAAGGGGAAAAATTACTTATTATCGAAGCAAAAAATGAAGAACACGAAGCAGAGCGGATTGTCGCTGAGTTGATCGCCCATCGTTTTAGCCGTAAAACCAAATATAAAGATTATGCGATTTTGTATCGAGGCAATCATCAATCTCGATTACTCGAAAAAATACTGATGCAAAACCGTATTCCTTACAAAATTTCGGGTGGTACTTCTTTTTTCTCCCGTGCAGAAATCAAAGATATGATGGCGTACTTGCGCTTGGTGGTGAATCAAGATGATGATGCCGCATTCCTGCGTATTGTGAATACACCGAAACGTGAAATTGGCACCGCAACCTTACAAAAACTTGGCGAGTTGGCTCAAGAAAAACACATCAGTTTATTTGATGCTATTTTTGAGTTTGAACTTATTCAACGCATCACGCCAAAAGCCTATGATTCATTGCAAAAATTTGGCCGTTGGATTGTAGAACTTAATGATGAAATTCAACGTTCTGAATCAGAACGTGCGGTACGTTCAATGTTATCTGTGATTCATTATGAAGAATATTTGTACGAATACGCAACAAGCCCTAAAGCCGCAGAAATGCAAAGTAAGAATGTCGCCACGTTATTTGACTGGGTTGCGGATATGTTAAAAGGCGATGAAACCAATGAGCCGATGAACCTTAATCAAGTTGTAACCCGCCTGACATTACGGGATATGTTGGAGCGAGGCGAAGACGATGACGACAGCGATCAAGTTCAACTGATGACATTGCACGCCTCTAAGGGATTAGAATTTCCTTATGTTTATTTGATCGGTATGGAAGAGGGCATTTTGCCCCACCAAACTAGCATTGATGAAGACAACGTGGAAGAAGAACGCCGCTTGGCTTATGTTGGCATCACAAGAGCGCAAAAAGAGCTCATTTTTTCCTTGTGTCGAGAACGCCGTCAATATGGAGAATTAGTTCGTCCAGAACCCAGCAGATTTTTAGCTGAATTACCCAATGACGATGTGTTATGGGAACGTGATAAACCAAAACTAACCACCGAGCAAAAACAAGAAAAAACACAAAACCAACTTGATAGATTAAGGGCGATTTTGAAAAGTTAATAAAATGACTTTTTAAATATAGATTAAAAGATGTAATTACAATTTTATCTCAATTGATTTTTTATTACTTTGAGATAAGTTATTTAAATTAATCATTAAAGATTAATTAAGGCAAACGTTTACTTTTAATAAATAAGAAATAAATATGGAAGAATGTAAACTACATGACATTTTTTGTTCAATTCTATGCTAAAATCTGCGCCCCGTTTATTTTTACTTGACAAAGGAAAATTTATCATTGACTTGAATATCAAAATAGTCATTGAATGGAATTACTTACATCTTGCTTAAATAAATCACCAGTTATTCAACATTTTCATTCATTTTTTTAATGTTGATGCATCACAACACAGATATCCATACCAAAAATAGATATTAAAATTAGAAATAATGGATAGGTTAATCTTTCTTTTAAAGAAGTATCATCAATAAATAAAACAAACATGCTGAACATTGTGAGAAAAATAGCTAGATGTCCATAAAAATTATCAAGTAAATTAGTATCTAAAAAAGCAACTCTTCTTTCCATGTTTATTCTATTTTGAAAAATGCACTAGATAATTAATCCTGAGCGTTATTTATTATTTTACTGGATAAAAATAAATAGATTCTTCACATTGATTTTTCATAATAAATTCCTTGATTATTTAACACATTTCCAATCATTTACTTATTAGTATATGGAATGTTAGTACCTTTCCTGTCAAAATTACGAAAAACAGGTAGACTATTCTATAATTTCTAGTTCGTTCACTCAAAAATAGAATGATATTTTAAAACAACCAGTCTAGTAAGAAGGCGGAGTTTTAATCTTCTCCCAATCACTATGATCTGCCCCAAAAAGTTAGACTTATTTAGTTCAAGGACTGAGTTCTGTCATTCACAGGACTCAGTCCTTTTAGTTTCCTATGAATACGTTCATGGTTGTAATAATGAATGTACTCGTGGAGCGTTTTTCTAGTTGTTCGAACCTCTCAAATCTTTTACCGTAATAACATTCCGTTTTAATCGTCCAAAGAAGCTTTCCATCGCACTGTTATCTAAACAATTTCCCTTCCTTGACATACTTTGTTGAACGCCATTCTCCCTGAGGATGTTTTGATAGCCTCTCATCTGATACGGCTAACCTTGGTCGGAGTGTAAAATCGGTTTTGCTCCATCAAGCCTTTTTACAGCTTGTTTCATCATTAGTCTGTGTTACGCATCAAATCGCATTGTAATAAATTATCCACAACACACCCGACTTCACCTTGATAAGAACGATATTTTTATGTCTTGCATTTTCCCCTTAAGCCCTAACACTTGCATAAGTCGTTGCTTTTTTATGGTTGATTTTAATGGTTTCTCTTAACTTAAAAGTCACACGGCGATAACCGCAGTTTCCGTGATTATCGTTAATAAATAACGGCAATTTCTTGTAATAATGCTACATTTTTATCGCTTTTTACTTTTAAATGGTAAAAGAAAAAACAAAGGGCTACCCCCATTAAATTAAGCAACATTTGAAGCGGAAAATGAACGCATAATGCCTTTACAATAGCGGCTTTTTCTGTATTTTTTGTTAGTTAAGCTCTTGCAGAAATTACCCATTTTTAACCGCTTGTATCACATTAAGTTTAAATTCAGATGAGTAATTTCGCTTCTTACCCAGTACAACTAACCAATTGATTCCACTATGATTAAATTGGTTAATCCAACGTCGCAATGTCCTGATAGAAAGTTGAAAATATTTACGGGTAAGTGAACAATTTTTACCATTTTGAAGATAAAATTCAATGACTTGTTGTTTGAAAAGAAAATTGTATTTGGTCATAAAAAAAATCTGCACCTTAGTTAGTTGGTTATTTAGTCCAACTTTTGGGGTGCAGATCATTCTTACCCCTTTATTTTTATAACAATCCTGCGATTTTTAGCGCATCTTCTACTTTTGGTTGAATTTCTTCACTAAGTATCGTAAGTGGCAAGCGTAAATGTGGCGATTTAATTAAGCCTAAACGATAAGCAGCCCACTTCACTGGAATTGGATTGGATTCAATGAATAGGTCGTGATGTAAACGCATTAAACGAGCATTAATTTCTTCCGCTTTATTAAAATCTCCCGCAAGTGCATAACGGCACATATCAGCCATATCTTTTGCTGCAATGTTATTTGTTACTGATATTACTCCCTCAGCACCTAATTTTATTGCTTCTAAGCCTGTTGCATCATCACCACTTAAAACAATAAAATTTTTACCAGCAAGCTGCTTAATTTTAACTATTCGGCTAACATCTCCCGTTGCTTCTTTAATGCCTACAATATTTTCAATTTCTGCTAAACGAGCAACCGTTTCTGGCTTCATATCACTGCCTGTGCGACTAGGAACGTTATAAAGAATCTGAGGTAAATCAGTACATTCCGCAATGGCTTTAAAGTGTTGATACATTCCCTCTTGGGTTGGTTTATTATAATAAGGCACAACAGATAAACATCCTGCTACGCCACTGTCTCGTAATAATTTAGTCATTGTAATTGCTTCACTTGTCGCATTTGCACCTGCTCCCGCAATAATAGGAATACGTCCTTTGGCAAATTCAACGGTCTTTTCAATGACTTTTACATTTTCTTCAATACTTAGCGTGGCAGATTCTCCCGTTGTACCTACAGAAACAAGCGCATTAGAACCTGCTTCAATGTGGTGCTCTACTAATTTTTCTAAACAGGAAAAATCGACTTCGCCATAATGATCCATTGGCGTAACAAGGGCAACAATACTACCCGAAAATAAAGGATTTTGTGCTGACATATAACCTCCATCGGTTTTTAATTTTATTATTTGGCTTCACTTGTTATAGTCGCTAAAATAACTTCAATTTGCAAATTTTTTTTCATTAAAGGAGTTTTTTATGAATCCATTATCTGTTGGTAATCAAGCACCTGCTTTTACCTTATTAAATCAACAAGAAAAATTTGTTTCTTTAAATGATTTTCGTGGTAAAAAAGTTTTAATCTATTTTTATCCAAAGGCTCTCACGCCAGGCTGTACCACACAAGCCTGCGGATTGCGAGACAGTAAATCCGAATTAGATGCACTAGGTTTAGTTGTACTTGGCATTAGCCCTGATGCCCCGAAAAAATTAGCTCAATTTATTGAGAAAAAAGCACTTAATTTCACATTGCTTTCTGATCCTGATCATCAAGTTGCGGCACAATTTGGCGTATGGGGCGAAAAAAAATTTATGGGGAGAACTTACCACGGTATTCATCGAATTAGTTTTTTAATTAATGAAAGCGGAAATATTATGCAAGTATTTGATAAATTTAAGACAAAAGACCATCATCAAATGATCATTGATTATCTTCGCTCCTTATAATTTTTCAAAAAATAACCGCACTTTTCCACATAAAGTGCGGTAAAAATTCATAAATTTTTCAATTCAAGGTTTACGCATTATTCAGCCTTTGCTAGAATCCCCATCTGATTGAAATTCATTCTCAATTATATTCTCAAAAAAATTTCTCAAATAACAAGGAAAAAAATGCTACAACTTTTTGATTTTTTACAACAGTACAGTGATTATTTTATCATCGGTTTATTATTACTGATGAGCGTTATTATGCTTGCGATGGTAATTGAACGTTATCTTTTTTTAAGAAAGGTAAATGTCGCACATTATTCTACCATTCACGCATTAGATATTGATTTAAACCGTAATATGACCGTGATTTCTACCATCGGTGCCAATGCGCCTTATGTTGGATTACTTGGTACAGTTATCGGGATTTTATTAACTTTCTATCAAATCGGTCACGGCGGTGGCGACATTGATCCAAGTGAAATTATGTTGCACTTATCTTTAGCATTAAAAGCAACAGCATTAGGTATTCTAGTGGCTATTCCATCTATGGTGTTTTATAACGGTTTAGGTCGTAAAGTGGAAGTTAATCGTTTGAAATGGAAAGTATTAAACGAACAAAAAGATAAGGAATAATCAGTGAAAAAATTTGATGAAATCAACATTATCCCTTTCATTGATATTATGTTGGTATTGCTTACTGTGGTGCTTATTACTGCATCTTTTATCTCTCAAGGTAAAATTCAAGTAAATGTACCAAAAGCCAGTACAGCAGTCGCATTTAAATCTGACGAGCTCGCTAAATTATTAACAGTGACAGCGGATAAACAGCTCTATTTCAATGATAGACCTATTACGCAAGAAGCTCTAGAGGCAGAAATTGCTCAATGGAATAAAGATCAGAAAGTAACTTTAAAAATTGATGCCGAAGCCTCTTTCCAAGATTTTGTGACGATTACAGATATGCTTTCTAAAAATGAAATCAAAAATGTGGCAATTGTTTCTATGAAAGATAAGGGAAAAAGTGCGGGTGAAAATTCTCAAGAATCTACTCCCTCCCAATCTGTACCAACTACGCCGTAAGGAATAATTATGCAGCAAACAAAACGTTCGCTATTGGGTTTGCTTATTTCTTTGATCGCACACGGTATTGTTATAGGATTTATCTTATGGAATTGGAATAAGCCAAGTGATAGTGCAAATAGCGCACAAGGCGATATATCTACAAGTATTTCTATGGAGCTCTTGCAGGGTATGGTGTTGGAAGAACCTGTTCCAGAGCCTGAAAATGTACAAAAAGAGCCAGAGCCAGAACCAGAAAAACAAGAAATTGTAGAAGATCCAACAATAAAACCTGAACCGAAAAAAATCAAAGAACCCGAAAAGGAAAAGCCAAAGCCCAAAGAAAAACCGAAAGAAAAGCCGAAAAATAAACCTAAAAAAGAGGTTAAACCACAAGAGAAACCAATCAATAAAGATCTACCAAAAGGCGATAAAAATATTGATTCAAGTGCTAACGTAAATGATAAAGCAAGCACAACAAGTGCAGCTAATAGCAATGCACAGGTAGCAGGAAGTGGAACGGATACGAGTGAAATAGCGGCTTATCGTTCCGCAATTCGCCGGGAAATTGAAAGTCATAAACGTTATCCAACTCGAGCGAAGATAATGCGTAAACAAGGAATAGTGAGTGTATCTTTTAATGTGGGAGCTGATGGTTCGTTAAGTGGTGCTAAGGTTACAAAATCCTCAGGCGATGAAAGTTTAGATAAGGCGGCATTAGACGCTATTAACGTTTCTCGTTCTGTTGGAACAAGACCCGCAGGCTTTCCTTCGAGTTTAAATGTGCAAATTAGTTTTACGCTTCAATAAAATGTAATGCAGAAGATAAGTAATAGCGATTAATCTTCTTCAAAAGTGAAGTTGTAAAATCAAGGACTAAGTCTATAATCATAGGCTTAGTCCTTTTAATTTAAAAATTAAAATAAAAAAAGAGAAGCTCTTTTTTATTCAGCTTCTCTCAGATTTTTATCAACTCTATGTCGTAAAACTCCGACCTTTAGGGAAAAGATATAAGACACAAGCTGTATGAGATGAAACCTAAATTAATCAGGTGTTTATTGGTCAATGTATTGTAGCATCATTGAAATCGCTGTACGGCCTCAACTACCTCAAGATAAAAAGTAACAAAGCTGATTAATCAAAAGTTTTTTCAAATGGATGAATAGTTTTTCTTCCTCATCATTTGACAGGATACACTTTAGGTTGTTCGTCAGTGTGGAAACTGTCACTTACGGTAGATATTAGACTAGTAAATGAATATGCATATTAAAAATACAATATCTGTCTTGTTGAATATCCGTTTCTTTTTTCATAGACCGAGTGGAAAAATCGCATTTAAACCTTATCACTTATCAATGCAATTATGCAAAACCGTAGAATTAAACAATTTTGTGTCTATTCTCGGCTTTGTCTTCAATCGATCTTCAGCTTGACAGAATAGTAAAACGAGCAAGATAACAGCTTCAAGTTCAATCACATCAAAATAGCCAATCCTCTTCCGCAATGGAAAAAACTACTTTGACTTAATCACAAGTTCTGTAACTATCGCTTTAAGACTTAGAAAGTGCTTTCAAAAACTTTTTTCAACAAAATGAAAACTTTCCTAAATTCAAGAAAAAAAGCTTGAAAGGGAGTTTTCCTTTTCCGCAAGGTTGCAAACTGGAACAATAAAATAACTGCTTGTATTTGCCTAGAATTGGCTAGGTTCGCTATCTAAATCAACATGTCGTTGTAGGTGAAATCAAAAAACATGACCGTTAGCCAAAAGTACGGTTGCTTTTTTTGTGAGTATTTAAACTATATTTAAAAATGAAATCCCAACACTCCCAAGGCAAAAAAATAGGCATTGATATGGGTGTCACACGTTTACGATACTTTCAAGCGATAAATGTTTTGATCCCCGTTAAACACTCTTAAAACCGATAAAAGAAAACTGACAATACTCCAGCTCCAATTTAAAAACAAAGTTAAACTTAGACAAAATTGACAGAAATTAAAGACTAAAATACCAGTCGAACTTGCCCTTGTTGTGGATCATATGGTGAAAAAAAACCGTCAAACGAGACTCCCCGCACTTTAGGGAGGGAAGGATATCAAGATTGATCTTTTACCACAGATTAGAATTCAAACTGCACTGACATCTTATAATTTCTACCTGGTGCGTAGAAGCGGTTAATGCCTTGACCTGTCTTTTGATCTATAACATTACTTGTTCCAAATGAACGAATTGAACGAGCAGAATCCCAAGTGATGTATTTACGGTTTGTAAGATTATATACGCCAGCTCTTATGGTTAAGTTTTTAATTGGTTGCACATATCCAATAAAATCCAAAATAGTATAAGATTTACTGTGCCATTTTATGGTTGTATCACGTTCACCACGTTCTTTCGCATAAATATCATAAGTATCTTCTGGATTTTTAGTGGCTACGTGGGTAGTGTAGAAATTAAATCCAAATTTTTGGCTTGGGTAATCATAGCCTAAGCCATACACCATCGTTTTAGGCTGAATTGCATTCATAGGAATATTGCCATCCATTCTTCCTTTTTGATAGGTATATTTATAGCTTAGGTTAAATCCATCCATAAATTTTGCCATTTTACCAAGGAATACTTTTGAATTAATTTCTATTCCTTTTACTACTGCAATATCTCTATTTATATTTTAAAAAATATTAAATGATATATTACCTTCGTCACCAGGTTTCCCTACTTTAAACTTTTTTTCTCCTTTATATACTAAGTCAATAAAGTCTCTATAGTTAGTCTTAAACAGACTTGTAGAGATAAATCCCCAATCATCATTATGTAATGTAAAAGCAATTTCTTTGGTTTTTGCTATTTCTGGCTTTAAATCAGTATTTGGCAAAATAGTGAAATCAGGATGTTTAAAGGTGAAATACATTTCATCTGAAGTTGGTGCTCTAAAACCTTTTGAATATTTTAGTTGTAAACGAAGAAAATTCGTTGGATCAATAGTTAAAGCAAAACTATAAGAATGTGCTTTATATTTTTTCTTTTGATTTGAAATATACTTGATGTTATCAATCGCATTTTGTTTGATTTGTTCCTCTGTTGGATCATAATAATGACCTGGATTCCACCAAATTTCCTCACCTTTAGGTAATGGAATATACAATCCTTTTACTATATCGTCTGGCAATTTTGGTTTGATACCAGCTATATAATGTGGTTTGTAACCAATATTGTCATAACGATACCCCAAATCAAAAGATAAATAATCAGTTATAACAACATTATCAAAGAGATAGACTGATTTTTCTTTTGTTTTAATGGGTAATAAGTAAGAAAATTCAGGATCTACAACAGGGCAAAGATTAGCCTTCCACTCATAAGTGGTTTTACAAGTGTGAGGTTTATCAAATATATTTTTACCAAGTGTAGGCGTTGCCCACCACTGAACATCAGTGGCATCATAGCCAGCACGATTAACCATTCGCTTCATCGTTGTATTATATGAGCTACCATATTGTAGATTATGTTCAACACGCCAAGTTTTGAAGTCTTTGGTTAAATCTAAATTTAATTGTTGGGTGTTGGTGTCTAAATCTCGCTCTTGCCAGAGGCGTTCTAAATAACCCGGAGATGAGGGAAGAATAGATTTTATTTTCGGATCATTATATCTACCACTCTTATCCTTCCTATCCTTTATTCTAGCGAAATTTTTGCCATTTAAATTTTCTATTTCAAGTTCAGATTCTTTCCATTTTCCAACATAGCCAGAAGAAGAATTACCTTCAAAAACTTTGATTTTTGTTTTATTTTCACAATCAAATATTAAACAATCATACCAAGTGGTATTGGCGTTTCCTAGGTTTAGTTTACCTTTTATTTTTTGACCATTAGTATCAATAAATGTATCGAAGTCATAGGTTTTATCACTACTACCATTAGTAGTTGCTGTATTGTTTATTTCTTCAAATTCAAGTGGTGAACCATCTCGACGTGTTATTTTCCCATCTGTTACTGTTAGTCCTGCGGGATTTTCTGTTCCCTTACAATGTCTTACACCAGCGTCACAATAATCATCTGTGCGTGCGCGAGTTTTAATATGTTGATCAGAATAAGTGATTTTTAATGTATCCCAAAATGGAGTTTGAGAATAATTTTCATAGCTAAAGGAAATATTACGTCTCTTTGTTTTATCATTGGTGTGTCTAGATTCAACTTCAGGGGTTTCATGACCACTACGTTGATATTTTAGTGTATAGGATAAATCTTTCCCACGAGAACGATGTTCATATAAATCAGCGGCAAAGGTAAAACGATGATTTTCTGTAGGATTGAAAGATAATTTTAATAATGTACTATCTTGTTCAATTTTATATGGATCTGCTTTTTCTCTTTTTTTACCTTGAATTTTATCGTTATAATTTTTATAACCATAGTTCTCAAGTTCATGCCCATTTCTGCTTGTTGTAACCACTAGCACATCGAACTTTTTATAACGTCCTGCAAGAGTAAGGGTATTGAATGATTGATTATTTTCTGTAGCGTATCCCTTTTTGTAGCTTACATAGTAATCCTTGTTAAGGAGATAATCTCTCGCATCTTTTGTTTTATAAATTACAGATCCACCTAAGGAACCACTACCACTTTTGATTGAATTTGCCCCTTTTGTAATATTTACTTCTTTTAAAGTTTCAATTTCTGCACCATTACGCGTATTATTGAAGTTACCATAACCCTCAAAAAGCTCTTTAAAGCCTTGAGAAGATAAGGTTTCAGCTTGACGTAATCCATCAATATTAATCGCTACACGATTTTCATCTACCCCACGAATCGCAAAACCGCTTTGTCCAAAACGCCCAGCTTCAACAACAGTAACGCCCGTCTCATATTTAACGATGTCTTTAATATTGTTTGCTTGTTCTCTTTCCAGCGTTTTAGCTGTTTTTACCGTCTCGGCAATTTTTGGCGGGGTTTTTGTATCACTATTTTCGGTAGAACCAGATACATTAATTTGCTCTAGTTGTTCAGAAAGATTACTATCTTGGTTGGTTGGTTGGTTGGTTGAGCTGCATAAGCAACACCTGCCGTTAGCCCAAGCATAACGGAATAGGCAAGCACGTTTAATCTAAAATTGGTCATATTTAATCCCATAAAAAAATAATAATAATTCTCAAATATATTATAGAAAAAAGCATTCTCTCATAATACTAAAAGTGTATTTTTGATCAAAATCAAGAAATAAAAACTATTCTCATTATTTGCTGTATTTAAACGAGCTTGTTTCCTATAATGCGAGCCGTTGATTGTTGATATTAGTAATTGTAGGGTGGGCTTTAGCCCACCATCAAACAGTCGTGAGATATTTTGGTGGGCTGAAGCCCACCCTACATTAAGTACGCATAATTCTATGCGTACTTCTTTTTATTTTAGGAGTAATCATTATGATGATAGATAAACACCTAATTAACACGGTGGCTGACAGTAAAAAATGGATTGGTATCACGGTGTTGTGGAATTGGGTGGCGTTAGTTGGCGGGATTATTAGTGCCGTCGTGTTTTCTTATATTTTACAGGCGGCTTATTTTCACGAATTGAGCCTGTTAAGTGCGGTCATTTTGGGCATCGTTTTGATTGCAGCATTGGCATTGCGTGCGTTTGCAGGGAAAAAATCGGTGCAGGCGTCTTATTTTGCCAGTACAAAAGTGAAGCATGAATTGCGTAGCCTTATCTATCGTAAATTGGCTTCTATGCCGCTTAACCAAGTGAACCAGCAATCCACCTCAAGCATTATTCAAGTGGCATCAGAAGGTGTAGAACAGCTTGAAATCTACTTTGGGCGTTATTTGCCGCAGCTTTTTTATAGTTTGCTTGCACCGCTTACCCTCTTTGTTTTCTTGATTTTTTTCAGCTTTAAAACAGCCATTATTTTATTAATTTGCGTGCCGCTTATCCCTATGTCGATCATTGCGGTGAATAAAATTGCGAAAAAACTTTTGGCAAAATATTGGTCGATTTATGTGGGATTAGGCAGCAGCTTTTTAGATAACTTACAGGGTTTAATTACGCTAAAAATCTATCAAGATGATGCTTATAAAGCGAAAGAGATGGATAAAGAGGCTGAGCATTTCCGCAAAATTACCATGAAAGTACTTACTATGCAGCTTAACTCGGTATCACTGATGGATTTACTCGCTTATGGTGGCGCAGCTATCGGGATTTTAACCGCACTATTGCAATTCCAAAATGCACAACTCAGCGTGTTAGGCGTGATTTTATTTATTCTCCTTTCCTCCGAGTTCTTTATTCCGCTTCGTTTGCTTGGTTCATTCTTCCATGTGGCGATGAATGGCAAAGCGGCTTCAGATAAGATTTTCACATTACTTGATACGCCAGTGGAAACCCAACAAAGTACGGTGGATTTTGAAGCCAAAAATAACCTTCAAGTGGAAATTAAAGATCTGCATTTTTCTTATAGTGAAGAAAAACCAGCAATTACAGGTTTAGATGTGAGTATCTTACCAAACCAACTTTCTGTATTTGTGGGTAAAAGTGGTTGCGGTAAATCAACCTTGGTTTCGTTGTTGATGGGCTTTAATAAAGCGCAACAAGGTGAGATTTTGTTTAATGGACAAAACGCCCTCAATATTGACCGCACTTCTTTCTATCAAAAAGTATCGTTGGTGAGCCATAGCAGCTATGTGTTTAAAGGTTCGCTGCGTGAAAATATGACGATGGCGAAAATTGATGCTACAGACGAGCAAATTTATGCGTGTTTAGAACAAGTCAATCTTGCCCATTTTGTACGCGAAAATGGCGGATTAGATATGCAACTCTTAAGCCGAGGCACGAATTTATCGGGCGGTCAGATTCAGCGTTTAGCCTTAGCACGTGCTTTATTACACAATGCCGAGCTTTATATTTTTGATGAAGCGACCAGTAATATTGATGTGGAAAGCGAAGAAATTATTTTGCAGTTCATTCAACAATTTAAACAACAAAAAACTATTGTGATGATTTCTCACCGCTTGGCAAATGCGGTAAATGCGGATTGTATTAACGTACTTGACCAAGGCAAATTGATTGAGAAAGGCACACACGAAACCTTAATGGCAAAACAAGGTGCGTATGCTGAAATGTTCCAACAACAAAAAGATTTAGAACAAATTAGAGAGGTGGCAAATGCGTAAAAATGGTTTTGTTGTAATGGGGCATTTGTTGAAATTAGTGACTCCACTTGCGCACATTATGGCGTTTACCATTACTATGGGTACGCTCGGTTTCCTAGCTGCCATCTTTATTATGGTGCTGGGTGCGATGGGGTTAGTGAATCTTCTTAACTTTGACACTCATTTAAGTTTCTCTGGCATTTTGACCGCACTTATCGTATTGGCGGTGGCTCGTGGCGTATTGCGTTATTTAGAGCAAATGTCAGGGCATTATATTGCTTTTAAATTACTCGCATTATTGCGTGACAAAGTGTTTTCTTCTTTGCGTCGTTTGGCTTTTGTGAAGTTGCAAGATAAACAAGCAGGGCAATTAGTGTCATTAGTAACCAATGATATTGAATTGCTCGAAGTATTTTATGCACACACTATTGCACCAATTATGATTGCGTTTTTTACTTCTGCGATTTTATTGTTGGTCTTTGCGCATCTTTCAGGTTGGTTTGTGCTTGTGGCATTGGCGGCTTATTTAACTGTGGGCGTGATTTTACCGATTATCACGACCAAATTAGCTCGTGAAGATGGCAGACGCTATCGTGAATTAGTGGGAGAAATGAATGACTTCTTCCTCGACAGTGTGCGTGGTATGAAAGAAATTCAGCTTTTTGGCTATGCGAAACAACGGTTAGATGAAATTCAACAACGCAGCCAAAAAATCGATACGGCTTTTGAGCGAATTAAAGACCAAGAAGCGAAAGTTCGTGTTTATACTGAAGTGGCGGTATCGGCTTTTAACATCATTATGCTGTTTACTGGCTTAATTTTATTTAGCTTAGATAAAATTGATTTCGCTGCCTTTTTAGTTGGCGTGATTTTATTGATGTCGAGCTATGGGCCAGTTATCGCCTTAAGTAACCTTTCAAGCAACTTGTTACAAACTTTGGCTTCTGGTGAGAGAGTATTAAGTTTATTAGCGGAAGAACCAGAGTTAAAAGATGTAGAAAGTGCGGTAGATTTAAAAGAGGTTTCTTGCATTGATGTTGAGAATGTAAACTTCGCTTACGGCGAAGAACAAATTTTATCGGATGTCAGCTTATCTGTGAAAAAAGGGGAAATATTAGGTATTCACGGCAGAAGTGGTAGCGGTAAAAGTACCTTGTTAAAACTGCTTATGCGTTTTTATGATCCAAAATCAGGTAGCATTAAAATTAACGGCGAAACCTTACCGAATATCAACACTTGCAGTTTGCGTGACAATATGGCGTACATTACTCAGCAAACCTATATTTTCAACGAAACCATTGAAGAAAATATTCGCCTTGCGCGCCGTGATGCAACCTTAGAAGAAATTATGGAAGCGGCGAAGAAAGCCTCAATTCATGATTTTATTTTGAGTTTGCCACAAGGTTATCAAACAAAAATGACGGAATTGGGTGGCAATCTCTCTGACGGAGAAAAACAACGTATCGGTATTGCCCGAGCATTTTTACATAATGCACCGATTATTTTACTTGATGAACCAACTAGCAATTTGGATAGCTTAAACGAAGCAATGATTTTGAAATCATTACTCGATGTGAAAGCTGAAAAATTAATTATTCTCGTCAGCCACCGCCAATCCACTATGGCAATTTGCGATCAAGTGATTGGCATAGAAAACGGCAGAATGTCCTAAATTAATATAAGAAAAAATCGCACTGTTAAAGGTGCGATTTTTTGTTTCTAATACTAAATATTCAAAACTTTATAAAGGTCATCCAAATAATGAATGGATTGGATTTTACGAATTGTGCGGGATTTTCCTCGAATTAAAATGGTTTCAGTACTGGCTAAATTGCCTTTGCGGGAGATACCTTTAAGCAAATCGCCATTGGTAATGCCTGTTGCAGTAAATACAAGATTGTCATCACGCACGAGATCTTCCAGTTTTAATACTTCATTCACTTTTACGCCCAGTGCTGTACAACGCTGAATTTCATCAGATGCAATTTTTTTATTTTCTTCGGTGTCGCCTTTTACTTCATTGCGTGGGATTAGCCGCGCTTGCATATCGCCACCTAATGCACGAATTGCAGCTGCAGCAGCCACGCCTTCTGGCGCACCACCAATTCCATAAAGAAGATCGATTTCAGCATCAGGTAAGCAGCAAAGTACAGAACCTGCTACATCGCCATCAGGAATTGCCAATACTTTCGCGCCCAAATTATGTATTTGTTTAATTATGGCCTCGTGACGTGGTTTTGCTAATACCATTACGGTAAGATCAGAAAGGGATTTTCCTAGTTTAGATGCGATGCGACGAAGATTTTGTTCCAGTGGTAAATTTAAATCAATGATGCCTTTTACATTTGAACCCACCACTAATTTTTCCATATACATATCTGGTGCTTTTAAAAAGGTATTTTTGCCACCTGCAGCCAAGACAGAAATAGCATTAGATTGCCCCATTGCGGTCATACGTGTACCATCAATAGGATCTACAGCGATAGAAACTAATTCCCCTAAGCCAGAACCGACTTTTTCGCCAATATAAAGCATTGGGGCTTCATCAATTTCGCCCTCTCCTATAACGATTTCAGCGTCCATATGAATCAAATTCAGCATATAACGCATCGCTTTTACCGCTGCATCGTCTGCCGCATTTTTATCTCCTCGACCAAGCCACGTGTAAGCTGCTAGAGCGGCTGCTTCCGTCACTCGTGAAAATTCAATGGCTAATGCTCGATTCATTATTATTCTCCTTCTGCTTATTTTTCAAGATTATGGCAAAAATAGCATCATTCTATCACTGAGTAATCGTTTGCATAATAAATTTTTATTCAATGCTTTAAAAAGGTAAATTTACTGGGTAAAATACCCCTAAACTTACCCATATTTAAAAGGAAATCATTATGTCTTTAGAAATTTTAGACCAGCTTGAAGAAAAAATTAAACAAGCGGTAGAAACTATCCAATTACTTCAATTAGAAGTTGAAGAATTAAAAGAGAAAAACGCAGAATCTCAAAGAAATATCGAAAACTTACAAACTGAAAATGAACAGCTGAAAAACGAACATCGTAACTGGCAAGAGCATATTCGTTCATTACTTGGTAAGTTTGATAACGTTTAATCGTAATAAAAGGCTTAGATTTTCTAAGCCTTTTTATTTTAATCATTTCAATAATTTTCTTTTTTCTTAGAGATGAAAATAAATATAGGATAATAAAATGCACATTTGTATTCTTTCAGGCAGCACTTTAGGTGGTGCGGAATATGTTGCCGAGCATTTAAACGATGTTTTAGAAACTCAAGGTTTTTCCACCACACTTTTTCACGGACCAAATTTATCTGACATTGAAAACGAGAAAATTTGGCTGATTGTTACTTCAACGCATGGTGCAGGCGAATTACCAGACAATTTAAAACCTCTATTTGATGAATTAGCGAATAGCCAAAAGGATTTTTCAGATGTTTGTTTTGGGGTCGTTGGATTAGGTAATTCTGATTATGATACTTTTTGCTATGCGGCGGACAAAGTGGAGCAAACACTTCAAGCAAAAAGTGCGGTCAAAATTTGTGAGACTTTAAAAATTGACGTGTTAAACGTGGATGATCAAGAAAGTTATGCTGAAGAATGGTTACCGAATTTTATTGAGGGATTGAAATGATTGCCCTAATTCAGCGTGTGTCTCAAGCAAAAGTGGATGTAAATGGCGAAACAATAGGGCAAATTGGAAAGGGGTTATTGGTTTTACTTGGTGTTGAAAAAGAAGATAACCAAGAAAAAGCGGATAAACTTGCTGAAAAAGTGCTTAATTATCGAATTTTCAGTGATGACAATGACAAAATGAATTTAAATGTTCAACAAGCACAAGGGCAATTACTTATTGTTTCGCAATTTACATTAGCGGCGGATACACAAAAAGGTTTACGCCCGAGTTTTTCAAAAGGTGCGACCCCAGCATTGGCTAATGAATTATATGAATATTTTATCCAAAAGTGCGGTGAGAAATTACCTGTTTCAACAGGGCAATTTGCAGCGGATATGCAAGTGAGCTTAACAAATGATGGGCCTGTGACGTTTTGGTTAAATGTATAACAAGAAAATCTAATTTGGCAATAAGCTCGCTGTTTTACATTTGTTTATTAAATGGTTTAGTTAATGGAATATTCTTGTTAAAACGTATAAATTCCATCAATTAATAATGAACCACATATTACCTAACAACAAGGTTGGTAAGCAAAAAGGCGGACTGAAGCCCTCCATTGCTCCCTCACCTATAAATGGGCGTTTCCTTTCACCAATGGCCACTTAATAATAGCGAGCAATCGCTTATTATTTCACTGATTTGGGATAATCGGGAATGTCAGACAACAGCCCGCCAAACCCAATAGGCAAATTGCACAGTGCAATGCCAAACGGCGCAAACTTCCTTTCTTGCGCCGAAACCTTTTCATTTATTGTTTGTATTATCAACTACAAACTGACTGTACAAGAATATGGTATGCCTTTTCTTTGGTTAAAACTGTGATCCAGATCACAAAAATAAAAATGCGATGAAATTCTTTTAAAATTTCACCGCACTTTTAAGGATAGGCAATTATGGTCGGATTAAAAGGGCAACGGCTTCACAAGCAATCCCCTCTTGTCTTCCTGTAAAGCCCAGTTTTTCAGTAGTCGTTGCTTTTACATTAACTTGCTCAATATCGCATTGGAGATCTTCAGCTATTTTGGCACGCATTGCATCAATATGTGGGCGCATTTTAGGTGCTTGTGCAATGATAGTGACATCGACATTACCAATTTTATATCCCTTTTCTTGCACTTGACGAAACGCTTCACGCAGTAAGCCTCGACTATCCGCATTTTTATATTGCATATCGGTATCGGGGAAAAGTTTTCCAATATCGCCTAAAGCCGCTGCCCCCAAGATTGCATCAGTTAATGCGTGTAGTGCCACATCGCCATCAGAGTGCGCAATAAAGCCTGTATGATAAGGCACTTCTACACCACCAATAATTAATGGACGATCTTCGCCAAAAGCGTGAACATCAAAGCCGTGTCCAATTCTGATCATAATTTATTCCTTGTTAAATAAAATTCTGCTAATGCTAAATCTTCTGGACGAGTGACTTTTAAATTATCGCTACGTCCAGCCACTAAGTGCGGTCGAAATCCTGCCAGTTCCATTGCTGATGCTTCATCTGTTATATTCGCACCTTGTTGAATTCCTGTGGAAAGCGCATCTCTTAATATATCTACTGGGAAAAACTGCGGTGTCATTGCTTGCCAAAGCTGGCTACGATCTTCTGTTTTCACAATACATTGTTGATTATCCGCCCGTTTAATCGTATCTGTTGCTGGGATTGCCAAAATCGCACCCTGTTTATCTTCAATAGCTAACAATTTATCAATATCAGCATGTTGTAAACAAGGGCGAGCAGCATCGTGAACAAGAACCCACGCATTTTTTTCCGCAATTGCATTTAAACCATTTAAGACAGATTCAGCTCGCGTTATTCCACCTTCCACTAACTGAATTTTAGGATCGAGCGATAGTGTAGAAATATAAGGATCATCTTTGCTTACAGCCAAAATAATTTTAGATACTGCAGGATAAGAAAGCATCACATCGAGTGTATGTTCAAGCAGTGTTTTGCCAAGCAGCGTTAAATATTGTTTAGGTTTATTCGCTTGCATTCGTGAACCAACACCAGCCGCGGGCAAGACCGCAATAATTGAACGAGCCATTATTTACTCTCTTTTACAATATGATAGAACACTTCATTTTCTTTCACTAAGCCATGTTGCATTCGTGCGCGTTCTTCGATCGCTTCAAAGCCTTTTGTTAATCCTTGAATCTCTGCATTAATACGCTGATTACGCTGAGATAGCTTTTCATTTTCTGCTTGATTTTCCTTAATTTTCTCAGCATTTTGACGATAATCTAAAAAGCCGTTACTGCCAAACCAAAAATCATATTGAAACAATACTAATACTGAAAGAAGGATTAAAATAAGAAGTCGCATACGGATATTTGTTGTGAGTAAAATTTTAACCAGTTTACCGTGAAAAATTAGGAAAAACGATAAAATGAAAGAAAGTGCGGTTAAAAATTCTTTTATTTTAACCGCACTTTTTTGTGTAAAAATTATTTTCTAGAGAGAGGTGGAACAAAGGTTAAACCTAAATCCCAAGGTTGCTCAATCCAAGTATTTTGTGGAATATCAATTACGTAATCATCTACTAATTCCGCACCTGCAGGTTTTGCAAATACAGTGACAAATTTTGCATTAGGGTACATTTGACGAATTGCACGCGCCGTATTACCCGTATCAACTAAATCATCTACTACGATAAACCCTTCGCCGCCATTTGGCACTTGGGCTGCATGCAGAACTTGTAGTTCTCCCTGATTGTTATGATCGTGATAGCTTGCGATACAAACGGTTTCAATATGACGAAGACCCAATTCTCTAGCCAACACAGCCGCTGGAAACAAACCACCGCGACTTACCGCAATAATACCTTTCCATTGGGAAGCTGGAAGTAAACGTTCTGATAATTTGCGGGCATGCATTTGAAACATATCCCAAGTCACCACATATTTTTCGCTCATAATTGCACCTTAGTTTAAATTTATCGAGAAATAAAAAATTGCGTAAGGATAACCCGAAATGGCGTTTTATGCTATTATTTCGTAAATTTTTTCAGTAAAAAGGAGCAACTATGTCTGAAATTACAACACTTCAACCCTCATTGTTATGGAAATGGTTTGATCAAATTTGTGCAATCCCTCATCCTTCTCATTATGAAGATACGTTGGCTAACTTTATTGTAAATTGGGCGAAAGAAAAGCATTTTTTTGTGGAACGCGATGAAGTAGGCAATGTTCTCATTCGTAAACCCGCGACGAAAGGAATGGAAAATCATACACCTGTTGTTCTACAAGCGCACTTAGATATGGTGCCACAGGCTAATGAAGGTAACCCGCATGATTTTACTAAAGATCCTATTCAACCTTATATTGACGGAGAATGGGTAAAAGCACGAGGCACAACACTAGGATCTGACAATGGTATTGGTTTAGCCTCTACTTTAGCGGTGTTAGAAAGCAATGATTTAGCGCATCCACCTCTTGAAGTGCTTTTAACAATGACAGAAGAAACGGGGATGGATGGTGCGAAAGACCTGCGTCATAACTGGTTACAATCTGAAATTTTAATCAATACAGATACCGAAGAAATTGGCGAAATTTACATTGGTTGTGCGGGCGGCATTAACGCAAACTTTGAAATTCCCGTTCAATATGAAACCAATACCTTTGACCATAGTGTACAAATTACGCTTAAAGGTTTACGCGGCGGTCATTCTGGTGTTGATATTCATACAGGGCGTGCAAATGCAATTAAAGTGTTAGTGCGAGTATTAGCAAAACTCTCTCAAAATCAACCGCACTTTGCTCTCTCTGAAATTCGTGGCGGCTCAATTCGTAATGCAATTCCACGAGAAGCTGTGGCTGTATTAGCCTTTAATGGCGATGTAAAAGCCATAGAAAGTGCGGTAGAAAATCTCGCAGTTTTGCTTAAAGAAGAATTAGCCATTGCCGAACCAAATCTCACACTTTTTGTAGAATTTGTAGAAAAATCTGCAACAGTATTCACAGCACAAAGTACTCAAACGGTAATTAACGCACTCAACGTATTGCCAAACGGCGTAATTCGCAATAGTGATGTAGTTAAAAATGTTGTAGAAAGTTCATTAAGCGTTGGCGTATTGAAAACTGAAGGTAATGTTGTAAAAAGCACCATTTTAGTTCGTTCATTAATTGAAAGTGGTAAATATTACGTGACTGAAATGCTTAGCTCACTTGCAATCTTAGCAAATGCAAAAGTTGAGTTTTCTGCGCCTTACCCAGGTTGGCAACCTGTAAATGATTCATCTATCTTAGACATTACTCGCAAACATTATGCTGAAGTGCTAGGCGAGCAACCTGTAGTGAAAGTCATTCACGCAGGATTAGAATGTGGCCTTTTAAAAGAACATTATCCACATATTGAAATGATTTCTGTTGGACCAACAATCCGAAATGCTCACTCGCCAGATGAAAAAGTGGAAATCGCAACAGTACAAACCTATTGGGATTTATTGACAAGAGTACTCGCAGATATCCCTGCGAAGTAATCTAATATTAATTAAAAGTGCGGTTAAAATTTCTTTTGTTTTAACTGCACTTTTACTATTTCTTCCTTTTTGCTCTTGGGTGTGTTTGATCATACACTTCCGCTAGATGTTGAAAATTTAAGTGGGTATAAATTTGGGTGGTGGAAAGGTTGCTATGACCAAGCAATTCTTGTACCGCACGCAAATCAGAACTGGCTTCCAACATATGCGTCGCAAAGGAATGACGCAGTTTGTGCGGATTGAGGTGGCTATTTAAGCCTTGACGAATGCCCCAAGTTTCCAAACGTTTTTGAATGGCTCGATGAGAAATGCGATTTCCAAGCTGGCTAACAAATAATGCCTCATCTTTTGGGTTAAATAATGCCCGCACTTTTAACCATTCTTGAATGGCATGCGAAGCATAACGCCCAAACGGCACAACTCGTTCTTTGTTACCTTTCCCAATAATGCGAACTTCCCGCACACGGGTATTAATGCTGTTTAAATCTAAACCTTGTAATTCAGATAAACGTAAACCTGAACTATACATTAATTCCAAAATCGCACGATCACGAATATCAATCGGTTCTTTACTATCATTTGCAAGCAACTGTTGAACTTGCTCGCCATCCATATTTTTCGGTAAATGTTTGCCTTGTTTCGGTGCAGAAATGCCTGTGGCAGGATTTACTTTCAATTCTCCCTGTTGCACTAAAAAACTGAGAAACCGACGCAATGCGGATAAACGTAAAGCCAAGCTTTTTTCTTTTAAGCCTTGTTTTTTACTTTCCGCCAAAATAAATCGTACCACGCTGGGTGTCACTTGTGCCCAAGCGTGGATATCTTGTTGTGCTAAAATTTTGATGATGGCATCAAGTTGATGTTGATAATTAGTGATTGTGTGAGGGCTCATTTGGCGTTCAATCCGCAAATAATCCCAATAACGATTTAACGATGTTAGCATTACAAACTCAATTCAAATAAACGTTCTTTCGGGTTCAATTTAAACCCTTCCGATTCCAACATTGAATATTGATTTTGTGCCAATTCTGCTACTAAACGATTGGATTGCGTGAAATGCACAAAGTCTTTTGCTTTAGAAATCAACGCCGCATAAATTTCTGTTTGTTGAGGATGTTCTAACACAAAAATATCGGTAATTTGCCAATAGCGTTGTAATTGTAAAGAAGAAAGGCGAGGGAAAAGCTGCACAAAGCCAATAGCCTTTTCATTTTTATCTACGGCAATAAAAAACAGACTTTCATTAAAACGCATACGATTGGTTAAAAAAGCTAAAGTACGCTCAGGATTTTCTGCTTGTCCATAGGCTTGCCGATAGGCTTCAAAAAGAGGAAGAAGCACGTCAATATTCCATTGTTCAGCTTTGAAAAGTTTCATAATTGGTTATTTTTTATTGGTTCCATACAGGTAATTGTAGCTTTTTAGCTCAAGATAATCATCTTTCTATGAGAATTTTTTTAATTTTATGATCTTCTGCAAAGAATCGTGGCGAAATTTTGGTATAGTAAGCGAGTTAATTTTATCAACTATGGAGAAACAAAAATGGCACGTCGTCCTTTAGTTATGGGTAACTGGAAATTAAACGGTTCCAAAGCGTTCACCAAAGAATTAATCGAGGGATTAAAAGCTGAATTGCATGATGTAACAGGTTGTGATGTAGCAATTGCCCCCCCCGTTATGTATTTAGGTACGGCTGAAGCAGCACTTTCTGGTTGTGGTTGCAGCTGTGGCGGTAAAAGTGTAATTCAATTAGGTGCACAAAACGTAGATATCAATGTGAAAGGTGCATTTACTGGTGATATTTCTAGCGAAATGTTAAAAGATTTCGGTGCAAAATATATCATTATTGGCCACTCTGAACGTCGTACTTACCACAAAGAAAGCGACGAATTTATCGCGAAAAAATTCGCCGCACTTAAAGAAGCAGGTTTAGTGCCAGTATTATGTATCGGTGAAACTGAAGCAGAAAACGAAGCAGGCAAAACAGAAGAAGTGTGCGCGCGTCAAATTGATGCGGTGATCAACGCATTAGGTGTTGAAGCATTCAACGGTGCAGTGATCGCATACGAACCAATCTGGGCGATCGGTACGGGTAAATCTGCGACTCCAGCACAAGCGCAAGCAGTTCACGCATTTATCCGTGGTCACATCGCAGCTAAATCTCAAGCCGTGGCAGACCAAGTGATTATTCAATACGGTGGTTCTGTAAATGATGCAAATGCAGCTGAATTATTTACTCAGCCAGACATCGACGGTGCATTAGTGGGTGGCGCATCATTAAAAGCTCCTGCATTTGCAGTAATTGTAAAAGCAGCGGCAGCAGCGAAAAACTAATTTTCAGTTAATTAGAATAACAACAAAAGTGCGGTGAATTTTTACCGCACTTTTTTATATCTTATATGTTTTTGATGAATGGGTTAGTAAGCGGTATCAATCGGCAATTCTGCTCTGCACCATCCATCAAATCCGCCAATCATACTAAATACATTTTCATAGCCTTGTTCCACGAGAAAAGTCGCTACATTTCGACTACTCACGCCGTGATAACAACTCACAATAATAGGCGAGTCAAAATCGGCTAACTCTTCAAATTGCAAAAAACTTTGGTTGGTTAAATGAAAAGCACCTTTAGGATGTGAATAAGCAAAGCGCATATTATCTCGAATATCGACTAATATCGCGCCTTGTTGCATCATTTCCCAAGCTTTCTGTGGGGTTATTTCTTTAAATGACATTTATAAACTTCCTTTTGCGTGTTGTTTGTACACGCCATCAATCATAACAAGAACCATCGCGATGACTAAACAAATAAAAAGTGGGTAGCTTTCGCTATCAATTTGTTCTCCGATCAAAAATGATACGCATAGCATCATAATAGTTTCAACATAACCAAGCAGACCGAGTAAATTCATCGGAAGCATATTACTGGCTATTACATAGGCAATTAACGCAGTACCGCTGATTAATCCTAGTAATACAAGCAGCCCCCAAATATTAGGATTGCTTTGTTCGACCACTGCGAAATCTGTTTGCATCGCAAAATAAATACTGACAGGAATAAGGCTTAACATTTCTAAACAAAAGGAGGCAAGATCGGTATTTTTTAATGCTTTTCGGATAGAAAAATACGCGGTGTAACCTAAACAAATAACAATGGCTTCCCAAGAAAGACCGCCTTTTAACACAATATTAGAAATTACGCCTAATGTTGCAATGATAACTGCAATAAATTTGAATGTTGAAATACGTTCTTTAAAAAACACGCGGCCTGCTGCCACCATTACAATTGGTAAAAGTAGATAACCAAAAGATACACTTAATGAACTGCCATTATTCGGTGCCCAAAGAAAAAGCCACATTTGAAAGCCCATTAATAATCCGCAAAGTAAATACGACAATGCTAAGTGCGGTCGTTTTTGAATGCGTTTCAAACGTTCAATTAAAGCCGCTTTTTGTTTAAATAATGTGACGGACAACAGGACAAAAGGAAAAGTAAATATCATCCGATAACCAAAAATATCTGTGCCACTCAAAGGTTTGAGTAACGTAGAAAAATAATACATATAGCCAAATAGAAAAGAGGCTAATAATGAAACGAGAATACCTTTAAACATAAGAAATCCTTATTTTAAACCATTATTTATTCTATTCTAACATCGCCCAAAATGCACGGACTAGGGGCTGTTCGAGATTTCTTTTTTGGGTACAAATACCTAATTCAAAAGGCTCAATAGGCTTATCAAGATTAAGTTTGGAAATTTGGTTATTCATTGGGCTGCTGTCAATTACTGCATCAGGTAACATTGCTAATCCAAATCCTAATCCCACCATCGGCACAATTCCTTCGTGCCCCGCAACAGTGGCATAAATTTTCGGATGTTTTATTTGTTTCTCTCGTAGCCATTGTTCAATCCGCTGCCGAGCGTGTCCTTCAACAGGGAAAATAAAAGGCATTTGCTGCCAATCAATAGGTTTTTCTTGCAGTAATTGTGTCGCCAAACAAGCCACCCGTGGGGCAATTAGGGACAAACTAATATCATCTATTTTATGAAACACTACACTAGACGGCAGATTATTCGGTTTGCCCGCAAGTGCGAGATCAACTTGTTGTGCTTGAATTAACTCTAGTGCTAACGCTGGATCACCCGTAGTCAGTTGAATTTCCACTTTAGGATAACGCTGGCGAAACTGTTTAAGCACCTGTGGAAGATGGCTATAGGATGCGGTTACAGAGCAAAAAAGTTTAATTTCACCGCAAAGTTCATCGGATTCATCCTTGAGCTGTTGTTTAAATTGTTGCCAGTTTTGCCATTCTGTTTTAGCAAATTGCAAAAATTTCTCGCCATATTCAGTGAGTTTGACTTGGCGATTATCACGGATAAAAAGCGTTTTCCCTAACTCGTCTTCTAATCGTTGAATTTGACGGGAAAGCGTAGAGGGGGACATATGGTTTTGGGTGGCGGTTTTGGCGAAGTTTTTTGTATCACTGAGGTGAATAAATATTTGTAGGTTATTAAATTCCATAACTTTTTGTTTCATCTATAATAAAAATTAATTTCTTCGTTTTTTATACTATCAAATCTCCTGTAGATCCCAGACATCATTTTCAAACTACGGTGCATTCGATCGTGTCGTCCGTTTTATTCTAGGTATAATAATGGCTTAATCCGTTCAGGACGAGCCTAAGCCAATCCACCATGTGGAAAGCTTACTAATTCCATTAAATACTTGTGATACAAAATCTAAGCCATTATCGGTATAAATTGAATACGGCAGACCAAATTACTCAAAAAGGCGTTTAAATTCAGCAATAACAAATACCGTTTTTTGTATTCGACAACCCTTTACAGCACAAAATAAAAAAGCGACTGAAATTATCCATAATAGTCAGCCGATAGCAGAACCTGCGATTACCAAGTAAAATAGCTCCTTGAAATCAGCATTTTAAGGGGCATTGAGTGCAGTACAATCGTTAAAAAATTGTATAAAATCACAGTTATTGCATCGCATTGATCTCGATCCAAGGCATCATCAATTCCCAGTGGACTAGGTATCTTTATAATAAGTTTACAAGAAAAATGTCAACGATGTTATCAGGTTGTACCTAGGAATCCCCTTACTTTCAGGAAGGGAGGATATTAACAAAAAAGTAGCTACAGATAAACGCACAGACTAAATAGGAAAATATTTTCAAGCAATTATTTCGGTGTAATCGCTTATTCTGATTCCAAAAATTCTCTTCTATATCATTGCCATTATTCTCATTCACAGCAAATTATTCAAGCTTGATTTTTCTAGTGATTATTTCTTTCATTATCGTATTTCCTTAATTGATAACGTTTTGCTATCAATTAAGGAATAAAATTAAGAAATCACTCAATACAAAAACCTCTTATTAATATAATACTTATTTTGCATTACTATCTCACCTTTCTCAATTTATAACATCAAAGATAAGAATGACCTCACTAGTTGATACACCATTTTGAATTTTGAAGCCTAGAGTCTGTTAAAAGCTTGTAGAAGATTATATGTTATTGTGAATAAAAGAAAGCAAAAAACCGCTAAATTTCTCTAGCGGTTTTTCTAAATTTGGCTCCTCCTGCGGGACTCGAACCTGCGACATATGGATTAACAGTCCACCGTTCTACCGACTGAACTAAGGAGGAAATGGTGCCTCGAGGCGGAATCGAACCACCGACACGGGGATTTTCAATCCCCTGCTCTACCGACTGAGCTATCGAGGCGTTATCATTATTGGCTACTGCCTGACAACAGAGCGTATTAAACTATTTTTTCGGTTTTCGGTCAATAACTAAATTCAAAAAAATGGAAAAAACATTTCGTTTGAATAGTTAATCATCAATATGTTTATTAAAACAACAAAATAATAAAAACTATTTTAAAATTTACCGCACTTCTTATAAAAAATGAGCTCGATAGTATTTAATCTGGTCCAAAAAGTTAGACTTATTTAGTTCAAGGACTGAGTTCTGTCATTCACAGGACTCAGTCCTTTTAGTTTCCTATGAATACGTTCATGGTTGTAATAATGAATGTACTCGTGGAGCGTTTTTCTAGTTGTTCGAACCTCTCAAATCTTTTACCGTAATAACATTCCGTTTTAATCGTCCAAAGAAGCTTTCCATCGCACTGTTATCTAAACAATTTCCCTTCCTTGACATACTCTGTTAAACGCCATTCTCCCTGAGGATGTTTTGATAGCCTCTCATCTGATACTGCCAACCTTGGTCGGAATGTAAAATCGGTTTTGCACCTTCAAGCCTCTCTACAGTTTATTTCATCATTTGGCTAATTTGCTCAAAGTTCGGGCTTCGCACTAAATCATAAGCAATAATTTCATTGTTAAATAAATCCTTAATTGGAGATAAATAGGCTTGCTATCGTAATAATAAAGCGGCGATTTATTATGAGATTGCGGTATTATGCAGCAGTTGCACAAAGACCGCATAATTAAAAATTGTTAAAGCCCTTACTTATAAAATTAAGTAAGGGCTTTTTTATTATGACACAAAAACTATCGAAACGAGAACTAGCCACACTTTTATTGCTGCTGAAAGAAAAACAAGCGTTATTAGAAACAAATTAATGCATTAACACAAGAAATCAATGAACTGGCACAGATCTTCGCATTAAAGAGTCTAAAACACCTTCACTCATCACAACTTCTTTGATAGCAAAATATTACGAGAATCTAGTGCCTTGATGCAATGTAGAGAAATTGCCGAAGCAGTATTGAGTTTACAAGGTCAGCCACAATTTGTTGATGTGGGCGATAACCATTATAAGTCGATTAAGAGAATATTGCTGCAGTTGGAGAAACAAAGATTGATTGAGCTTATAGGATTTCATTGGCGTTTAAAAACCTTGAAAACTAATTAATGGCTCAACCTCCACCTCACATCATTTGCTTTTAATACCACTCATTCTACCACACCTTTATTAAGCCAGTGCTTCAATGCACCACGCACGGAAACGGTATGCTGCGGTTGAATGATAGTGTCTTACCCATCTCGAATAAGAACTAGCTTAATCAATTCATTAACGGTAAATTCATGGTTAGGTTTTGCTCTCATCTCTGAAAGTACTATTTGGCATAATTTCCCTTTGAAATAGCATTTGTAACTGTGATAGGTATAAAGCTCCATATTGTATTCATCAGTTAAAGCTTCTTCTTGCATAATCTCAATAGTAGCTTATAGCTTATTGAGTTTATCTTCCACCAAAGCAAGGTGTTCTAGCGCTTGCTTACGCTCATGTTGCAAGCGGTCAATTTTTGCCTGAATTTGGCTTAAATAGATTTTCTTTGCCACTACATTACCAATCTTTCGGTTTGTCTATAATTGCCTTGCCAGTAGCCTTTCCAAGCATTATCTGATGAGGTGATGAGGCATTTATTGGTTACATCATTGAAAATAGTTAAATTATCCAGTTTACGAATATCTTCACGATAGGCGACTTTGTTCGTATAGTTATCAAGATACACGTTACTCATTTTGTGAACTTGTCCGTAGTACATATGTTTAAAACGTGCGAAATAGCTTTCAGCAAGGTTGTTCGTAATCCCTTCATCGCTGCGATAGTCATGTTGATGATTTATTCGTTGTAAATCGTAATTGACTATCAGTCATCATAAGCTGCGTTTTCGTCCGACTGAATACGATTGTTTAGCTCAAATTTCTTTACGGTTTCGGTATTCTCTGAGAGAATTGGAAACATGATTGTTTTCTTTGCCTCCACTAACTGAGGATTAGAAACTGTTCCTAGTTCTGAATAACGTTCACGAATCACTAATACTGCTCGTTTGTTTGGATTGGTATTGGCTTTTAAACATCTATCCACACGCTCTACTTTCTTATTCTTTGAACGTAGAGTAGAATGAATGTAAGTTCCATTAATACGGATTTCGCCTAACAGAGGAAATAGTTCACGTTGTACGATTAAGCTCTCACTAATTTTGTGAGCAAGCGTAAAAGCTGTTTTGTAGTGCACGTTCAAATCACGAGCAAGTTGGCAGGAGGAAATCCCTTTTACCGCATTTACAAATAAGGCGATAGCGAATAGATAGGTTTGAATCGGTAACTGTGATTCGCAAAAATTGTTCGTGAGGTAATGCTAAAGATATGCTTACAGTGTTGCATCACCACTGCTTGCGCATAGAAATAAAATAGGCTTGACGTTGTACACTGTATTTCGGACACACCACACTTTCCTTACTTCCCCAGAGAATTGGGTAGAGCAACGAACCCACTTCGTCATTAAATAGTCGATCTATCTTGGGCGATGAAAGCGTGCGAACTTTACTACAAAGAAGAAAATATTAGGTCATAGTATTGGGATCACACCTTGGATTAAACTAGAATATAATACATTATTCATATTAATCGTGCACAAAGTATCACAATCATCACTTTTTTCAATAATAATGTGCATATCAGAACGTTTAAAGCAGATCTTAGATGCTAAAAATATGACTGTTACTGAGTTTTCCAATATAACAGGAATCTCGTACCATTCGGTAATGAATTACTTAAATGAAAGACGAGATCCGAATCAGGATGCCTTAGTGAAAATTTATAATGGGCTTGAAATAAGTATAACTTGGCTGCTCACAGGAAATGGAGTTATGTTTCAAGCAACCACACTGGGAGGTACGATTTTACCACAAGAAGAAAAATTAATTGCAGATTATCGCACATTACTCAAGAATCTAAAGGATACCTTTTCCATTTTATTTGATGAATTTGATAAGTGTAGATAACTATAGAAATTATTAACTATCTAGGCATGCATACTTGATTCCTCTAACTTGCTCATCAATAATATCCTTAAATTCAGAAAGTTTATTATTCGACTTTATTAAGCGAAATAGCTCTATTCTAGATAATAGAATTACTTTTCCTTTTTCCGCAGACGAACGTAACTCCTCTTCTTTAACGGTTTTTGCAACAAGATTACTTGTAGCTATAATTCCTAGCTCTACAAGTTGATTTGTTGTATTTAATTTGGTTCTAAATAAAACAAATTTATCTTTGTTGATCTTCTCTTTCTCATTCTTTGACTCAACCAAAATATATTTACCAAACTTATAAAGAAAAGGATCGTTTATATCATTTCTAATAACTAGATCAATTTCTGAAGTGCTATCTTTGACTCTTTTTTGGATAAAATTAAATCCAATAGAATGGAATAGTATAGATAGAAATCGTTCAAACAAGATTCCTTTTTTATTTCTATTTGTTTGATTAACAGCCTCTTCATAAAGAGACAGTAAAGTATCATTAGTTAAAACGGTTGAATTGTAATCAGCATCTACAACATAATGCCTTATTTCATTCGACAAACTCTCACATAATTGTAAAAATTCTCCTTTTGCCAAAAAGCCTATTATATTACTATCAAAGTTTAATGAATTAAATTCATTTAAATACTGTTCTTTAAATGAAGATACAAACAATATTTTTATTAATGGGTTTTCATCAATCATTCTTTTTGCTAGCTGAATACCACTCTGAGAAAATCCGTCTAATTTTACATCAATTATAGCCAATCTATAAAACATAGTTTCTAATGCTTGACTTAATTTATCTTCAGTAGAATAATGTTCAAAAACTAAATCATCTTGATAAAAATTCTTACTTAATTGTTTAGCTAAATTTTCCGCTTGTACTTTTTCATCATCAATAATCAAAATATATTTACTCATAAAAACTTCCTCACGTTATAAGTTTAAACGGGTATCTCAACACAAAAATATTTAGTATATCCTTCAACATCAGATTTTTTCACATAAACAGAACCTTTTAACATATCACAAATCAATTTTACATGTGCTAATCCTAATCCTGAGCCACCTGTTGTACTATACCCATAATTGAATATTCTTTGGGTGTCTAGAATCTCAGTCCCATTATCATAAATCCGTAATTGAATCTTATGAGATTGATTTATTGATTTTACTAAAATTAAAGGTTTCTCTATATGCTCTATGTTTTTACAAGCGTTTATAATTATATTATTTATTATTTGAATTAGACTGTGAAATGAGTAATTTAAATCAATGCTATCACAATCACAATTAATATCTAACTTAATTTTTTGTTTATCTATTTTACTTTTGTTCAACAAAACAATTGAATTTAACGCATCTCTCAGTTTATATGTCTCTGAAATCACACCTGGAGCGAGATTTGAAAAATTCTCAATTGTACTTCTTAATATCTTTACATTTTCTCTTAAACTATCTAAATGTTCTGAGGTTAGCTCCTCAAGACTATTAGCATTTAAGATTGAATCCATATTCTGAATACAATTCCCTATATCATGTCTCATAAAATTGAAGATCCATGATATATATGTAGATTGGGCTTTCATTATTGGCTCAATAATATTTTGTGCTATTTTTTGCTGTATTTCTTGACTTCTTTTATCTTTTAATTTTGAGTAAGGAGTATTATTCATAATTTTTATTTATTCTTAATAATTCTTTTAATATTTTGATTTCATTATTCTTTTGTTCAATTAATTGATTAAGTAGAATTTCTTTCTCATTGGCATGAAACAACGCCAATTTTAAACGCTCTATCTCAATCAACAACTGATTTTCTCCACCATCTTGATACACTGAACCCAGCGGTGATTCAATTTGAAAACAGATATTATTGCCATCAGATTGCATTAGTTCAACTACATCAATATCAAAAACTTGTGCAATTTGCTCAAGTTTATCTAAGTAGAACCTACTTTCACCACGCTCAATCTTGGCTTAGTCATTTAGTGACATATTCAGCTTTTCTGCCATTTGCTCTAGCAACCAATCTTTTGCGTCTCGGATTTTCCGAATTTTCTCATTGACACTCATTTTTTACTCGTAAATTTGTTGAATACCCAATGCTAGGGTGGTTGATAGAGACATCCAGTTGCTACATCAAAACTATTGAATTGTATATCATAAAGCCCAAGTTCCATGTGGACTTTCTCTAAAATATTCTCTAGGTTTTAATCATTATAGGTTTTTTATTATGAATAAGCTACTTCTATCTTTATCTATTTTGTTTATGTCTGCAAACGTTTTCGTATTACCACCCTTAGAGCAAACTAAAGTTTGATACGATCACAAAAATCTATCAAATCAATAATTTAGAATGCTACTCAACACAAGATTTTGCAAATTTACAAATGAAACCAACAGACATCCATAATGCAAATGAGCAAGAATATAGCAGAACATGCCTTTCCGAATTTTGGATCTATGGAATAATGAGAAATCAAGTTGAAGAAAAACCTATCATAAAAATCATTAAGGGTCAGGTAAATGTCACGCTAAAAAATAAGAAGAAAACCATTGATTTAGTCTATCAACTAGAATGTGAAAACAACCAATGCTTAGTATCAGATGTAATTACTGCACTAGGATAGTTACAAGAAAAGCTTAACTTCTTGCATCAAGAAATATCAATAAGGAAATTTGCCAATTCAGGGATAATCAGTCAATGGCTATAAGCTTTCGAAAGACAAGGTATAAACGGTTTAATGCCAAAACCTAAAGGTCGTCCTAGTATGAAACCAAAATATCCCAAAATGCCTCCTAAGCCAAAAACACGAGAAGAAAGCGTTGGAATTAGATAACCTCAAACTTCGTGTGGAGAATACTATTCTAAAAAAGTTTCAGGTGCTCAACCAACAAAAAATGCAGAAAAAGCCGCAATCGTCAAAGTGTTGAGGATAGACTTTCCATTTCAGATATTGCTAGATTTACTAGGGTTGGCACACAGTGTTTTCTTTTATCATTTGAAAGAAAACACCGATAAAGATGGCACAATTTCACAAGAAATTATGCGGGTTTATCGTGATAATCATGAATGTTACGGTTATCGTCGTATTACTTTGGAATTCAGAAAAACCTTCAACATCAATCATAAGAAAGTTCAACGTCTGATGAATGTATTAGACATTAAGGGAAAAGGGAAAAATAAGAGAAAAAAATACCGCACTTACCAAGGTGAAATAGGTCGTATTGTTGATAATTTATTAGCACGTAACTTTACTGCAAACCGACCAAACGAAAAGTGGGTAACAGACCTCACTGAATTGACATGTGCATAAGGTAAGCTGTATTTGTCGCCCATTAAAGACTTATTTAATCATGAAATCATTGCCTATGATTTATCAAGAAGCCCGAATTTTGAGCAAATCTCTCGAATGATGGCGCAAGCGGTAACAAGGCTTAATGGGGAAACGCCGATTTTACATTCAGACCAAGGATGGCAATATCAAATGAGAGGGTATCCAATCCTCTTAAAACACGGTATTCGACAAAGTATGTCGAGAAAAGGAAATTGTTTAGATAATGCAGCGATGGAGAGTTTCTTTGGGCGGTTAAAAACGGCGTGCTACGAGGGGAAACAGTTTGATACTTTCGAACAACTCGAAAAAACGATTCATGAGTACATTCATTATGACAATCATGAGCGTATTCAGTGTAAACTAAAAGGACTAAGCCCTGTGGAATACGGAACTCAGTCCTTGAACTAAATCAGTCTAGCTGGGGGTAGATCAACATATCTCTTTTCTGATAGAAGTTTCTATAAGAAGCTTTGGATTATTCCCTTGTTACTATTTTTCCCATTTATAAAGTATTCATTCGGCATAGTATTTATTAAATGGTGGCTGGTGCAAATGGTTGAAGATCTCATGATAGATAAGACATTGCAATCATTACAAATAAAGAAAATAACTTTGAAGGAGCTACAAACAACAGGTGTAACGATTATTCATTGGATAATTCCTGCTATTCTTTGTTATCTATTAGGACTAAAAGGTATTCTAGGATTGTTCTTAAATATACTTGAATTTATACAAGGCGGTTTGAAAGGCTATCTTACAGATTACATTGAGGATTATATTATAACGTCATTTATATACTTTATATGGGGTATGATTTCAAATCCAATTCTTCAATTCTGAATCATCAGATATCCTTTAACAGGAAAATGACTAGAATTATTAAACATACCTAAAAACATCTTGTTTTTCATCACTAATATACACAATTTTTTAAAGTTCTATATTTTTTATTTAGTGGCAGTATTACTTTTAATTATTTTGATTCTTGATTCATTATCATTGTTTATAACGTTTCCTATTAAAATATTTTTATTACCATTTTACCCGTTCTCTATGTATGGTTCGGTTTCAATGGGTGTTTATCACAAGATGGGAAATAACTATATGCTGCCGCCAATGAAGCCGCGTGGCGTGAGGATTTTCGCAATCGCGCCAATAAAGAGAAATTCGACAACCTACTCTCTCGCTATTTGAAATCTAAACCCTAATGCGATTCGATTTAACAGGCTATTAGCAGGGAAATAAGAAACCTACGGCAAAATTCGGGTTAGAAAGTTTGTGTTTGGAAGCTTAAAACGATAGCCAATATTTGGTCGTAGTCTAAATAATTTAAAACAATATAAGGAACAATGATGGAAACCATGACACACACCACTTAACGTGGATTTAAAAAGATGGACTATGCAACATTAAAAACTTTTATGCAAGAACTGGCTCAAATGTATTCGGATGTCAAAGACGATGCTTATTTGTTATTTTTCCGAAACTTAGAGTAAGAATAGCAAAGGTTGTCAGCACTTTGCCCGCAATCTGCTTGTCTTTTATAGTGCGCATGAAATCACCGATAATCAAGTCGTAGCTACTATCTTTGAAACACAATTGACCGATGAAGTATTTAAAACAGAGGAGGACAGACTATATCAAATGATCAATATCATCAGTAGTTTTGCTGAAAATAAAGCCTATTTATATTGCCCGACAAAAATTAGGAAACATGTTACACAACTTGAATATATCGCCCTATGTGAACATACTTATCCAACCATTATGGAGCAGATATTATTAGAAGAACAAAAAGAAAAACAGCTTAAAAGAAAGCGAAAAATAGAAAAATGAGCGTAATATTGTAAAATATGCAGCAGAAAAAGCAATATCCTTATCTAAATAAGGGCATTTCATACGATTTTGTTTAAATTTTGGTCTTTGTGCAACTACTACATAATGCCGTGAAATTGCTAAATTTTTATCACTTGTTGCTTTCAAATGGTAAAAGAAAACACGAAGGGATAATCCCATAAAATTAAGCAACATTTTAAACAAAAATGAACTCGTAATGCTTTTATAATAGTAATTTTTCTGCATTTTTTGTCGATTGAGTTCCTACCACTTTTTTAGAATTTCTTCCTCAGCACTAAGTCGGAAATTTTCCAATTCCAGTACCGCTTCTCGTGTAACATCTGAATTAGCAATACCAAAGTATAAACAGTCAGCTTCTTCAAAAAATTGCCCATTTTAACCGCTTGTATCACGTTAATTTTAAATTTAGGTGAGTAATTTTGCTCCTTACCAAACACAGCTAACCAATTGATTTCACTATAATTAAATTGGTTAATCCAATGTATCAATGTTCTTCTAGCAAGTTGAAAATGTTTACGGGTAAGTGAACAATTTTTACCATTTTGAAGATAAAACTTAATGACTTGTTGTTTGAAAAGAGTGTTGTATTTGGCCATAAAAAATCTGCACCTTAGTTGATTGTTTAGTCCAACTTTTGGGGTGCAGATCAATGATTTAAAGAGAGTTTTATTCTTAGGTTGATTTGTGATTTATTTTGCATAAGCATTTCAGTATTATGTAAAATAACTCCCCAAATTTGAGCAGAAATACTTACAAGATTGTATCATAAATAATTATTAATAAGATAAAGATTTTTTATTTAAAATATAAAACAAAAAAGCCCACTATAATAAAGTGAGCTTCTTTTTAGAATTAATTTTTATTCCTTAGTTGTCGCTTCAGCAACTTCTGGGCGATCAACTAACTCAATGTATGCCATTGGTGCATTATCGCCTGCACGGAAACCACATTTCAAAATGCGAGTGTAACCACCTGCACGTTGAGCAAAACGTGGACCTAATTCATTAAATAATTTTGCAACAGTTTCAACGTTGCGAGTACGAGCGAATGCTAAACGACGGTTAGCAACGCTATCTACTTTTGCTAATGTAATTAACGGTTCAACTACACGGCGTAATTCTTTAGCTTTAGGCAAACTAGTCTTAATGATTTCATGACTAACTAGAGCACTTGCTAAATTACGAAACATCGCTTGGCGATGACTGCTATTACGGTTTAGTTGACGACCACTCTTACGATGGCGCATGATCTTATCCTTCTCAGAAAAATCTTAACCTATGACCAAACTAATCTTCAGCAATACTTGCTGGTGGCCAATTTTCAAGGCGTATACCAAGTGACAAGCCACGAGAAGCAAGAACATCCTTTATTTCAGTAAGAGATTTCTTACCAAGATTAGGGGTTTTTAATAATTCTACTTCAGTACGTTGTACTAAATCACCGATATAATGAATTGTTTCTGCTTTCAAACAGTTAGCAGAACGAACTGTCAGCTCTAAATCATCTACAGGACGCAATAAAATCGGATCAAATTCCGGTTTTTCTTCCTTGATTTCAGGCTGACGAACATCACGTAAATCAACGAATGCATCAAGTTGCTCCGCCAAGATTGTTGCTGCACGGCGAATTGCTTCTTCTGGCTCAAGTGAGCCATTAGTTTCTAACTCAATAACGAGCTTATCCAAATCTGTACGCTGCTCAACACGAGCCGCCTCTACATTGTAGGCAATTCGTTCAACTGGACTATAACAAGCATCAACAAGTAAACGACCAATTGGACGTTCTTCTTGCGTATGTGTACGAGCTGAAGAAGGGACATATCCTCTACCACGCTGAACACGTATACGCATACTAATTGAAGCGTTTTCATCAGTTAAATGACAAATCACATGATCTGGATTTACAATTTCAACATCACCATCATGGGTAATGTCCGCTGCAACAACAGGGCCAATTCCAGATTTATTTAATGTCAGAATAACGTCATCTTTATTCTGTACCTTAACCGCTAGACCTTTAAGGTTCAAAAGTATTTCAAGAATATCTTCTTGAACACCTTCCTTACTACTATACTCATGCAATACGCCATCAATTTCTACTTCAGTTACAGCACAACCTGGCATTGAAGACAGAAGGATACGACGCAACGCATTCCCTAGAGTATGACCAAAACCACGCTCTAACGGTTCTAAGATCACTTTAGCATGTGTTGAACTAATTTGTTCAATATCTACTAAACGTGGTTTTAAAAATTCTGTAACAGAACCCTGCATTTTATCCTCTCTTTGGTTTTAAGCTTAACTATTATTTAGAGTAAAGCTCAACGATCAGATGTTCGTTAATGTCTGCTGATAAATCAGAACGTTCAGGAACACGTTTGAATACACCTTCCATTTTTGCAGAATCAACTTCTAACCATGTTGGTTTTTCTCTTTGCTCTGCTAATTCTAATGATGCTTTAATACGTGCTTGTTTTTTCGATTTTTCACGAATAGCAACTACATCATTTACAGAAACTTGGAAAGATGGAATATTAACAACACGACCATTCACAACAATTGCTTTATGACTCACTAATTGACGAGCCTCTGCGCGAGTTGCAGCAAATCCCATGCGATAAACAACGTTATCCAATCTACCTTCTAATAACACTAATAAATTTTCACCAGTGTTACCTTTCAAACGGTTTGCTTCTTTATAGTAGTTACGGAATTGACGTTCTAAAATACCATAGATACGACGAACTTTTTGTTTTTCACGTAACTGACTACCATAGTCAGACAAACGCGGTTTACGAGCACCGTGCTGACCCGGTGCTGTATCAATTTTACATTTTGAATCAATCGCACGCACGCCTGATTTAAGGAATAAATCAGTGCCTTCACGACGGCTGAGCTTGAGTTTAGGACCCAAATATCTTGCCATTTTCTTTCTCCAACTATCCTATATACGTCTTAAACACGACGTTTTTTCGGTGGACGACAACCGTTATGAGGAATCGGAGTCACATCAGTAATATTCGTGATACGGAAACCCGCTGCGTTTAACGCACGAATTGTAGATTCACGACCTGGACCCGGACCTTTAACCATAACTTCCAAGTTCTTTAAGCCAAATTCTTTAACGATTTCAGCACAACGCTCTGCCGCAACTTGCGCTGCGAACGGAGTTGATTTACGAGAACCACGGAAACCTGAACCACCTGCAGTTGCCCAAGCTAGAGCATTACCTTGACGGTCAGTAATAGTAACGATTGTATTATTGAAAGATGCGTGAATATGTGCTACGCCATCTACAACTTGTTTTTTTACACGTTTACGTGCACGAACTGGTGTTTTAGCCATTCTTATTTACCCCGACTATTTTTTGATCGGCTTACGTGGACCCTTACGGGTACGCGCATTAGTTTTAGTACGTTGACCACGTACTGGTAAACTACGACGATGACGTAAACCACGATAGCATCCTAAGTCTAAAAGACGTTTGATGTTTAGTGTTACTTCACGACGTAAGTCACCTTCAACGGTAAATTTACCAACTTCGTCACGCAGTTTGTCAATCTGCTCTTCAGACAATTCTCTGATCTTAACATCTTCAGCAATACCCGCTGCTTCACAAATAGCTTGTGAACGAGTTTTACCAATACCGTAAATTGCAGTTAAAGCGATTACAGCGTGTTTATGATCAGGAATGTTAATGCCTGCAATACGGGCCACTATGCACTCCTATATTTTAATTAATTTGATATTCTGATCTTGAAAAGCCCGTTTTCAGGATACTCAAACAGAATATCAAGGACATAAATGAGTTGAGCAGTATAACTACTCAACTGGTTCTTGGCAAGAAAAATGTTAATTAACCTTGACGTTGTTTGTGTTTAGGGTCGCTACACAATACGCGTACAACACCCTCACGTTTAACAATCTTACAGTTACGACACATTTTCTTTACGGAAGCACGAACTTTCATTGCTTATCCTTTTACTTTAAATGAACAATTATTGTCCAAAACCCTTAAGGTTTGCTTTTTTCAACGCAGATTCATATTGAGAAGACATTAAATGACTTTGAACCTGAACGATGAAATCCATAATTACAACGACTACAATTAAAAGAGATGTTCCACCGAAGTAAAATTTAACATCCCAAGCCGATGTCATAATATAAGGAACTAAACATACAAACGTTACATAGAGACCGCCAATTAATGTAAGACGAGTCATCACTTTATCAATATAACGTGATGTTTGTTCACCGGGTCTAATTCCTGGAATAAATGCACCAGATTTTTTTAGATTATCTGCTGTATCACGAGGATTATATTGCATTGCTGTATAGAAAAAACTGAAGAAAATAATTGCTACAGCATAAACAAGCAAATAAAGTGGCTGACCAGGATTCAATAACATTGATAAATTATTTAACCATTCAAATTTATCATTTTGCCCAAACCATTGTGTTAATGTAGCTGGGAATAAAATAATACTTGAAGCAAAAATTGCTGGCATTACATTTGCCATATTCACTTTCAATGGTAAATGTGTTGAATGACCACCTAAAATTTGACGACCTTGCTGACGCTTCGCATATTCAACGCGAATTCTACGTTGTCCTCTTTCAACAAAAACAACAAAATAAGTTACTGCAAATACAATAGCTGCGATCAGAAGAAGAACTAATGGATGCATCTGTCCTTGACGAGCCTGCTCAATAGTTTGAAGAATAGCCGATGGTAAACCAGCTACAATACCGCCAAAAACAAGAATTGAAATACCGTTACCAATACCTCTTTCAGTTATTTGCTCACCCAACCACATAAGGAACATTGTACCAGTGACTAAACTAACAACTGAAGTAAAGTAAAAGCCAAATCCAACATTTGGCACTAATCCAGACAACATATTAGGTAAGCCTGTTGAAATAGCTACTGCCTGAATCGTTGCAAAAACAACTGTCGCATAACGAGTATATTTAGAAATTTTACGCTGACCAGCAGCACCTTCTTTCTTTAATTCTGCTAAAGCAGGAGAAACCGTTGCAAGCAATTGAATTACAATAGATGCCGATATATATGGCATGATTCCTAATGCTAAAATGGATGCACGGCTTAGAGCACCACCAGAGAACATGTTAAACATGTCAATGATAGTGCCTTTTTGTTGTTCAACTAATTGAGCTAGAACAGCTGCATCAATACCAGGAACCGGAATGAATGAACCAATTCGATAAACGATAAGAGCACCTAAAACGAAAAGTAATCGGCTTTTTAATTCACCTTTACCGCTATTAGTACTTCTTGCTTGATAACCTGGTTGTTTAGCCATTTGCTAATTATTCCTCAATTGAACCGCCAGCAGCTTCAATTGCTGCTTTTGCACCTTTAGTTACACGTAAACCGCGTATCGTTACTGCAGATTTCACTTCACCCGCTAAAATTACTTTAGCGAATTGGATATCTTTAGTTAAGATATTTGCTGCTTTTAATGTTTCTAAGGTTACTACATTACCTTCAACTTTGGTTAATTCATTTAAACGAACTTCTGCAGTCACTGCAGCTTTCATTGAAGTAAAACCAAATTTTGGTAAACGACGGTATAACGGCATTTGACCACCTTCGAAACCGCGACGAACACCGCCACCAGTACGAGATTTTTGACCTTTATGACCACGGCCACCAGTCTTGCCTAAACCTGAACCAATACCACGACCAAGGCGTTTAGCAGTATGCTTAGCACCTTCAGCCGGAGATAGAGTATTTAAACGCATCTCTTACTCCTCCACTTTAACCATGTATGAAACTTGGTTAATCATACCACGTACTGCAGGCGTATCAATTAACTCAACAGTGTGGTGCATATGGCGAAGGCCAAGACCACGCAAGGTAGCTTTATGCTTCGGTAAACGAGCAATTGAGCTACGAACTTGTGTTACTTTAATAGTTTTAGCCATTATTCATTACCCCAAGATTTCATCAACAGTTTTACCGCGTTTTGCAGCAACCATTTCTGGTGATTTCATATTTGCTAATGCATCAATAGTTGCACGAACAACGTTAATTGGGTTGGTAGAACCATACGCTTTAGAAAGAACGTTACGTACACCTGCAACTTCCAATACCGCACGCATTGCACCACCAGCGATGATACCTGTACCTTCGCTTGCTGGCTGCATAAATACACGTGAACCAGTATGAACACCTTTAACAGGATGTTGTAATGTACCTTCATTCAAAGCGACATTAATCATATTGCGACGTGCTTTTTCCATCGCTTTTTGGATCGCTGCTGGAACTTCGCGAGCTTTACCATAACCAAAACCTACTCGGCCATTACCATCGCCCACCACAGTTAATGCAGTGAAACTCATAATACGACCACCTTTTACAGTTTTTGATACACGGTTTACTGCGATTAGCTTCTCTTGCAGTTCACCAACTTGTTTTTCGATGTTTGACATCTCAATTTACCTCATTAGAACTGTAGACCAGCTTCACGTGCAGCGTCCGCCAAAGTTTGGACACGACCATGATATTTAAAACCGGAACGATCAAAAGCAACAGCTTGAACGCCTTTTGCTAATGCGCGTTCTGCAACAGCTTTACCTACTGCAGCAGCAGCATCTTTATTACCGGTGTATTTTACTTGCTCACGAATTGCTTTCTCAACAGTTGAAGCAGCGGCAAGCACTTCTGAACCGTTTGGTGCAATAACTTGTGCATAAATATGACGTGGAGTGCGGTGAATAACTAAACGAGTTACACCTTGCTCTCTCATCATATGACGTGCACGAGCTGCACGACGGATACGAGCTGATTTCTTATCCATAGTGTTACCTTAATTATTTCTTCTTAGCCTCTTTGATACGTACCACTTCATCAGCGTAACGTACCCCTTTACCTTTATAAGGTTCAGGACGGCGATAAGCACGTATATCTGCTGCAACTTGACCGATCAACTGTTTGTCTGCACCTTTCAACACGATTTCGGTTTGAGATGGACATTCTGCTGTAATACCTGCCGGCAAAGTGTGCTCTACTGGGTGAGAATAGCCTAAACTTAATGCAATTGCATTGCCTTTAAGTTGAGCTCTGTAACCTACCCCCACCAATACTAATTTTTTAGTGAAACCTTCAGTAACACCGATAACCATTGCATTAACTAATGCACGTGCAGTACCCGATTGAGCATTTGCTTCAACAAAACCTTCACGTGGAGTGAACGTAAATTGTCCGTTATCTTGTTTTACTTCAACTGATTCATGAATTTTGCGAGATAACTCGCCATTTTTACCTTTTACTGTTAATAGCTGACCGTCGAGTTTAACTTCAACGCCGGCAGGAATATTAACAGGTGCCTTTGCAACACGAGACATTTTCCTACCTCTCTATTAAGCTACATAACAGATGATCTCACCGCCTAAACCTGCTTGACGAGCAGCGCGGTCAGTCATAACACCTTTAGATGTAGAAATAACTGCAACACCTAAACCGCCCATAACTTTTGGTAATTCATCTTTACGTTTGTAAATACGAAGACCTGGACGACTTACACGTTGGATGCTTTCTACAACTGGTTTACCTTGGAAATATTTTAAAGTAATTTCCAATTCAGGTTTAGCACCTTCTAAAACTTTTACGCTTTCGATATAACCTTCAGCAGCTAATACGTTGGCAATTGCCACTTTTAGCTTGGAAGAAGGCATATTGATTGCAACTTTGTTCGCAGCTTGACCGTTACGAATACGGGTCAGCATATCTGCGATTGGATCTTGCATACTCATTGTACTTTTTCTCCGATTCCAAAATAAAGTGGTATATTACCAACTCGCTTTCTTAAGGCCTGGGATTTCACCGCGCATTGCAGCTTCACGAACCTTAATACGGCTTAAACCAAACTTACGTAAAACGCCATGAGGACGTCCGGTTTGGCGGCAACGGTTACGTTGACGAGATGGGCTAGAATCACGTGGTAAAGTTTGTAACTTTAACACTGCATCCCAACGATCTTCATCAGAGGCATTGACATCAGAAATGATTTTCTTTAATTCAACACGTTTTGCGTAGAATTTTTCTGCCAATTTAACGCGTTTTACATCGCGTGCTTTCATTGATTGTTTAGCCATTTGTAACCTGCCTTATTTACGGAATGGGAAATTAAAGGCAGCAAGTAGTGCTTGACCTTCTTCATCATTCTTAGCAGTAGTTGTGATAGTGATATCTAAACCACGTACACGATCTACTTTATCGTAATCGATTTCAGGGAAGATGATTTGTTCACGCACACCCATACTATAGTTACCACGACCATCGAATGATTTCGCGCTTAAACCGCGGAAGTCACGAATACGTGGAACAGCAATTGTAATTAAACGTTCAAAGAACTCCCACATACGCTCACCGCGTAGTGTTACTTTACAACCGATTGGATATCCCTGACGGATTTTAAAGCCAGCAACAGATTTACGAGCTTTAGTTACTAAAGGTTTTTGACCGCTGATTGCTGCTAAATCCGCTACTGCGTTGTCTAGCAATTTTTTGTCGGTCAATGCTTCACCCACACCCATATTCAGGGTAATCTTTTCGATTCGTGGGACTTGCATGACAGATTTGTAGCCGAATTTATTTTTTAATTCGCTTACTACTTGATCTCTGTAGTAATCATGCAGTTTCGCCATCGCATTACTCCAGTTTGTTAGATAATTTCATTGTTAGATTTGAAGAAACGTACTTTTTTGCCGTCTTCGAATCTAAAACCTACACGGTCAGCTTTATTTGTTTTAGGATTGAAAATCGCAACATTTGAAGCGTCAATTGCAGCTTCTTTTTTCACTAAACCACCAGTTTTTCCTAATGCAGGAACTGGTTTTTCATGTTTAGTAATAATGTTGATACCTTCAACAAACACTTTACCGTTTGGTAACACTTTAGTTACCTTGCCACGTTTGCCCTTGTCTTTACCAGTAAGAACAATTACTTCATCATTTTGACGGATTTTAGCAGCCATTACATTCCCCTTACAGTACTTCTGGAGCTAAAGAAATGATCTTCATGAATTTCTCAGAACGAAGTTCACGAGTCACTGGTCCAAAAATACGAGTACCGATTGGTTGCTCAGTGTTATTGTTTAAAATTACACAAGCATTGCCATCGAAACGAATAACTGAGCCATCTGGGCGACGAACACCCTTCTTGGTGCGCACAACAACTGCTTTTAATACATCACCTTTTTTTACTTTACCGCGTGGAATTGCTTCTTTTACAGTAATTTTGATGATGTCACCAATCGCAGCATAACGACGGTGCGATCCACCTAGAACCTTGATACACATTACGCTGCGAGCGCCTGAATTATCAGCAACATCCAGCATAGTCTGTTCTTGGATCATATTAGTGCTCCGTTAAGATTAAAAAAACACCCTTTCGGGACGAACCCATCCGCACTACTCGGATAGAATGGCGGATAGGTGGCGGATTCTATCAAAAGAAAAAGAGAAAGGCAATGATAATTTACCTTTATCCTCTTAACTTGTTTATTAAAAGTGCGGTTGAAATTTACAACATTTTGAATATAAAAAAGCCAATGGATTAACCATTGGCCTTTCATTATTATATTGTGAATTAAGCGATTACCGCTTTCTCAACAACACGAACTAAAGTCCAAGATTTGGTTTTTGATAGAGGGCGACATTCGCGAATCTCTACGGTATCACCAATTTTGGCTTCATTGTTCTCATCGTGTACGTGTAATTTAGTTGTACGACGGATAAATTTACCATATAAAGGGTGTTTTACCTTACGTTCAATAGCAACAACGAAAGATTTTTCCATTTTGTCGCTAACAACTTTACCTTGTACGCTACGAATTTTATCAGTCATTACTCACCCGCCTTTTCGGTTAATACAGTTTTTACACGTGCAATATCACGACGCACTTGTTTAGCCTGATGGGTTTGTTGAAGCTGACCGGTGGCTGTCTGCATACGCAACTTGAATTGTTCACCTAAAAGGTTTACTAATTCAGCATTCAGCTCTTCAACACTTTTTGTACGTAAATCTTGAGCTTTCATTACATCACCGTCTTAGTTACGAAAGTGGTCTTAACTGGCAATTTAGCAGCTGCTAATGCAAATGCATTTCTTGCTACTTCTTCAGACACACCATCCATTTCATAAAGCACTTTACCCGGTTGGATTAAGGCTACCCAGTACTCAACGTTACCTTTACCTTTACCCATACGGACTTCTAATGGTTTTTCAGTAATTGGTTTATCTGGGAATACACGAATCCAGATTTTACCTTGACGTTTCACTGCACGTGACATTGCACGACGTGCCGCTTCGATTTGACGAGCGGTTAAACGACAACGACCAACTGCTTTTAAACCGTAAGTACCGAAGCTAACTTCAGTACCGCCCGCGATACCACGGTTGCGGCCTTTGTGAACTTTACGGAATTTTGTACGTTTTGGTTGCAACATTTAGCGTTTCTCCTTACTTACGACCTTTACCGCGAGGAGCCTTTTTAGGCTTATCGGCAGGTTGTTGTTCTGATTGCGCAACGGCAGCCATTCCACCAAGAATTTCACCTTTGAAGATCCACACTTTCACGCCGATTACGCCGTAAGTTGTGTGAGCTTCTGCAGTGTTATAATCGATGTCCGCACGAAGAGTATGTAGAGGTACGCGACCTTCACGATACCATTCTGAACGTGCGATTTCTGCACCACCTAAACGACCGCTAACCTCAACTTTGATACCTTTAGCACCTAAACGCATTGCACTTTGTACCGCACGTTTCATTGCACGACGGAACATTACACGACGTTCTAATTGAGAAGCGATGCTATCTGCAACTAATTTCGCATCTAATTCAGGTTTTTTCACTTCAGCAATGTTGATTTGAGCAGGAACACCAGCGATTTTAGACACTGCGTTACGTAATTTTTCAACATCTTCGCCTTTTTTACCGATTACGATACCAGGACGAGCTGTGTGAATAGTTACACGAATACTTTTAGCTGGACGCTCAATAGTAATACGTGAAACTGAAGCATTTGCTAATTCTTTATTTAAGAATTTGCGTACTTTGAAATCGCCTTCAAGATTGTCAGCGAAGTCTTGTGTATTCGCGAACCAAGTAGAGCTCCAAGGTTTAACAATACCTAGGCGAATACCATGTGGATGTACTTTTTGACCCATTGCTATTCCTCTACTTATTAACGATCTGACACAACCACAGTAATGTGGCTAGTACGTTTTAAAATACGATCTGCACGACCTTTAGCACGTGGCATAACACGTTTCATGCTAGGACCTTCATCAACGAAGATTTTAGCAACTTTAAGATCATCGATATCTGCACCGTCATTGTGCTCTGCGTTTGCAATAGCTGATTCTAAAACTTTCTTCACTAAAGCTGCTGCTTTTTTGTTAGTGAAAGTTAAGATTTCTAATGCTTGCGCAACTTTTTTACCACGAATTAAATCAGCAACTAAGCGAGCTTTTTGGGCAGAAGTGCGAGCGTAACGATGTTTTGCAATAGTTTCCATCTATTTACCTCTTATTTCTTAGCTTTCTTATCTGCCGCGTGACCGCGGTATGTACGAGTCGGTGCAAATTCACCAAGCTTATGACCGATCATTTCATCAGATACATAAACAGGAACGTGCTGACGACCATTATGGACTGCGATGGTCAATCCGATCATTGATGGAATGATCATTGAACGACGGGACCAAGTTTTGATTGGTTTTTTATCCCCGCTTTCCACCGCCTTCTCTACCTTCTTCAACAAGTGTAGGTCAAGGAAAGGACCCTTCTTGAGAGAACGTGGCATGGCTAATCCTCTTTAATTTAATCTATTATTTGCCACGACGACGTACGATATATTTATCAGTACGTTTGTTGTGACGAGTTTTCTTACCTTTAGTTTGAACGCCCCAAGGAGTTACTGGGTGTTTACCAAAGTTACGACCTTCACCACCACCGTGTGGGTGATCTACTGGGTTCATTGCAGTACCACGAACTGTAGGGCGAATGCCTCTCCAGCGGTTAGCACCAGCTTTACCCAATACACGAAGCATATGTTCTGAGTTACCAACTTCACCGATTGTAGCAACACATTCAGCCAATACTTTACGCATTTCGCCAGAACGTAAACGTAAAGTTACATAGTTGCCTTCACGTGCGATGATTTGTACATAAGCACCAGCAGAACGAGCGATTTGACCGCCTTTACCTGGTTTTAATTCAACGTTATGTACTGTTGAACCAACTGGGATATTACGCATTGGTAATGAATTACCCACTTTAATTGGTGAGTTTATGCCAGCTTGGATTTGATCGCCTACTGACAAACCTTTAGGTGCTAAGATATAACGGCGTTCACCATCTTTATAAAGCACTAAAGCAATGTTAGCAGAACGGTTTGGATCATATTCTAAACGCTCAACAACCGCTGGGATGTCTAACTTGTTACGTTTGAAATCGATTAAACGGTAGTGTTGTTTGTGACCGCCACCAATGTGACGAGTAGTAATACGACCATAGTTGTTACGACCACCAGTTTTAGATTTAGTATCTAGAAGGGGTGCGTAAGGTTTACCCTTGTGTAATTCAGGGTTCACGATTTTAACAACGTGACGACGACCAGCGGAGGTCGGCTTACATTTAACGATAGCCATTCTCTAATTTCCTCCGATTACTCTGCACTGTCCACGAAGTCCAAATTTTGGCCTTCGGCTAAAGTTACATAAGCTTTTTTCCAGTCGCTGCGACGACCCATTTTGTTACCACGGCGTTTAGTTTTACCTTTAACAACCACAGTACGAACAGAGTCAACTTTTACTTCAAATAATTGAGCAACAGCAGCAGCAATTTCAGCTTTGTTCGCATCTAAAGCAACTTTAAGTACAACAGTGTTAGATTTTTCAGCATTGTTCGTTGCTTTTTCAGAGATATGTGGTGCACGTAGCACACTTAGCAAACGTTCTTGACTCATGCTAGGATCTCCTCAATTTGTTTCACAGCATCAACAGTAACAATCACTTTATCGAAAGCAATTAAGCTAACTGGATCGATACCTTGAACATCACGTACATCAACTTTATATAAGTTACGCGCTGCTAAGAATAGATTTTCATCTAAACTTGCTGTGATAATTAATGCATCTTCAACGGCTAAATCTTTTAATTTTTGTACTAAAACTTTAGTTTTTGGTGCATCTAATTCGAATTTTTCCACAACGACTAAACGGTCTTGACGAACTAATTCAGAAAGAATACTTTTAATAGCACCACGGTACATTTTCTTGTTCACTTTTTGGCTGTGATCTTGTGGTTTAGCCGCGAAGGTTGTACCACCAGAACGCCAGATTGGTGATTTGATATCACCAGCACGAGCACGACCTGTACCTTTTTGACGCCAAGGTTTTTTACCTGAACCAGACACTTCAGCACGAGTTTTTTGCGCACGAGTACCTTGACGCGCACCTGCTGCATAAGCAACAACAACTTGGTGGATCAACGCTTCGTTAAACTCACGTCCGAAGGTAGTTTCAGAAACAGTGAGTGCGTTTGCACCTACAACTTGTAATTCCATCTCTATCTCCTAGACTTATGCTTTAACTGCTGGCTTAACGATAACATCGCCATTAATAGCACCAGGCACAGAACCTTTTACTAATAGCAATTTACGCTCAGCATCTACACGAACAACTTCAAGTGATTGAACAGTTACACGTTCAGCACCTAAATGTCCTGCCATTTTTTTACCTTTAAACACACGACCCGGAGTTTGGTTTTGACCAATAGAACCAAGTACACGATGTGATAAAGAGTTACCATGTGTAGCATCTTGAGTACGGAAATTCCAACGTTTAACACCACCTTGGAAACCTTTACCTTTAGAAGTACCAGTAACATCTACTTTTTTAACATCTGCAAAGATGTCTACATTGATTTCTTGACCTAAAGTGAATTCTTCACCTTCAGTACGAAATTCCCATAAACCGCGACCAGCTTCAACACCTGCTTTCACGAAATGACCTGCTTCAGGTTTAGTTACACGATTCGCTTTTTTAGAACCAGTAGTAACTTGAACTGCAGTATAGCCATCGTTTTCAAGAGTTTTAACTTGAGTTACGCGGTTGGCTTCGATTTCGATAACGGTAACTGGTACAGAAACACCGTCTTCATTGAAGATACGGGTCATACCAACTTTACGACCGACTAAACCAATCATTGTAATAACCTCTTAATTAACCTAGGCTGATCTGCACGTCCACGCCGGCAGCCAAATCTAAACGCATTAATGCATCAACAGTTTTTTCTGTTGGCTCTACGATATCTACTAAACGTTTATGTGTACGAATTTCGTATTGATCACGTGCGTCTTTGTTTACGTGTGGAGAAATCAACACGGTAAAACGCTCTTTACGAGTTGGTAAAGGAATTGGACCACGAACTTGTGCACCAGTACGTTTAGCTGTTTCTACGATCTCCGCAGTAGATTGATCGATCAAACGGTGATCGAAAGCTTTTAAGCGGATACGGATTCTTTGGTTCTGCATTAGACCAGAGCTCCAATAAAATTTAGCTAATAAAAAACTAACACCAATCACAATTCTAACTTCAAAATAGAAAAGGAGGTGCAAGTTACCTGTTGTATAGTCTCCAAATCGGAAACATTGTTAGCCTGACATATCGCCACGCTCGTTTAATAAATGATTACATTAAACGGCTCTCACATTGAAAGCCCGTGAATGCTACACAAAAGTTAAACAAATTGCAAGGAATTTATTCAAAACAAATAAAAAATGCGGTTATTTTTCTCCATAATTTCTCTTTCAAAAAATATATTGAAAAATAACCGCACTTTAACATCTTCAATTAATAACGATTATCTAACACCGATAAATGCCGTTTTGCAGAAATCCACGCCCCAACATAGCCCATAATTAAACAGCACACTAATAGGAATATAAATTCACCAACGCCTAATCCATTCAAACTGAATTGGACGGCAAAAATATCCGTTACATATTTCACTGCAGAAGTAAAATAGCTGATAATAAAACTACTAAAAATTGCTGCAACTAACCCACCTAACGCGGCATAAATCATCCCCGTATAAAGATAAGGACGAAGAATAAATTGATCTGTTGCACCAAGCAATTTCATCACATCAATACTTGATCGGCTACTATACACATCAGAGCGGATACTGTTACCAATAACCAAGAATACCGCTATCGCCATTAATACAGTACAGAAAATTGCCACATGGGCGATTAACCAAGAAAGTGCGGTTAATTTTTCCATCCAATCATTATCCAAGCGAACTTCTTGTACTCCTTTGATTTTATTTAAATTTGTACGTAACTCATCACGTTTTTCTGAAACATTAAATTCGCTCGTCGGTTTTACCATCACGACCGCAGGCAATGGATTATCATCTAAAATTTCCAATTCTTCGCCAAAGCCAGACCAGCTTTTAAATTCCTTTAAACTTTCTTGACGAGAAACATAATTAAGGGATTCCACCCCATTTTGTTGGCGGATTTTTTCCACCACCAAATTTGCGTCTTCTTCACTTAAATTTTTATGCAGATAAATCGTCAATTCACTTTCAGGATAAAATTGTGTGGTCGCTAAATGTAAATTTTTCCACATTAAATAGCTCAGGGTTGGGATCGTCAAAGAAACAGCAATAACCAAAATCGTGAGCAGCGTGCCAAATTTACGTTGCCATAAATCTACCCATACTGCACGCAAACTATAGGCTGTTTGAACAAAAACAGATGCATCCGTTGATCGGCTCATGATTATTCCTTAATAACGTAAATAACCTTGTTCAAGCACAAGACAAGGTTTTGGTTTTTGTTGAATTAAATTAATGTCGTGAGTAGCAATTAACACTGTCATTCCAAGGCGATTAAATTCTTCAAACAAATTAAAAATGCCTAAAGAAAGTTCATCGTCTAAATTACCCGTTGGTTCATCTGCCAATAAGAGTTGAGGTTTATGCACAATCGCACGCGCAATATCAACGCGTTGCTGCTCCCCGCCTGAAATTTGTGGTGGCAAATAATGGGCTTTATTACGTAATCCTACACGATCTAAAGATGCCATTGCTCGAGTATTCGCATCTTTTGGATGCATACCTGCAATAATCAATGGCAATGCCACATTTTCCACCACAGTACGATCTGTTAATAAACGATAATCTTGGTGAACCATACCGATTTGGCGACGCAAAAATGGAATTTCATATTTTGACAATCGAGTAATATCGTGCCCGTTAAACCAAATCTGACCAGCATTGGCTTTTTCCATCCCCATAATAAGCTTGAGTAATGTACTTTTTCCTGCGCCTGAATGTCCAACCAAATAAGTCATACTTCCCACAGGAAGATGAAAATTCAAGCCTTGTAACGCTGGCTGCGTTGCACCATGATAGGCTTTAGAAACATTTGAGAACTTAATCACAATTTTTCCTTATTCTTTTTATTCTTCTTCATGAATGAATAATGCCTCAATAAATTCTTTCGCATTAAACTCACGTAAATCTTCAATTTTCTCGCCCACGCCAATATAACGAATAGGCAACTTAAACTGATCGGCTATGGCAAAAATCACGCCGCCTTTTGCCGTGCCATCTAATTTTGTTAGAGAGATCCCTGTTAAACCGACAGCCTCATTAAATAACTTCGCTTGGCTAATAGCATTTTGTCCCGTTCCAGCATCCAGCGTAAGCATAATTTCATGTGGTGCAGTTTCGTCATATTTTTTCATAACACGAACAATTTTTTTCAGTTCGTCCATTAAGTTATTTTTATTCTGAAGACGACCCGCCGTATCCGCAATAAGAATATCAATATTGCGTGCAGCCGCTGATTGCATCGCATCAAAAATTACCGATGCAGAATCAGAGCCAGTGCTTTGCGCAACAACTGGAATATGATTGCGTTCTCCCCAAACTTGAAGCTGCTCAACAGCCGCTGCACGGAAAGTATCGCCCGCCGCAAGCATCACTGATTTTCCTTCAGCCTGAAATTTACGTGCGAGCTTACCAATTGTCGTTGTTTTACCCACGCCATTTACGCCCACCATTAAAATCACATAAGGTTTTTTCGTGCTATCAATCTCTAACGGTTGTGCCACTGGCTCAAGAATATCCGCCATTTCTACTTTTAGTTGTTGATATAAAAGCTCGGCATCTTGTAATTCTTTGCGACTTGCATGTTCAGTCAAATTTTTGATGATTTTACTTGTTGTCGGCACGCCAATATCCGCAATCAAAAGTTGCTCTTCTAATTCTTCAAACAATTCATCATCAATTTTCTTTCCTAAGAAAAAACTACGAAAACCTGCGCCAATATTTTGTTTAGTTTTCAGTAACCCCTTAACTAAACGACTAAAAAAGCCCCCTTCACTTGGCTTTTCGCGAGTTTCAATTTCAACAACAGGCTGAAGATCATCTTCTAAATTTTTCGCTTCGATGATTTCTTCGACTTGCTCAAGTGCAACTGGCTTAAGTGCGGTTGAAATTTCCTGTATTTTTTCTTCTTCAGCTAAATCATTAGCGTCAAATTTTTCAACAGATGGCTCAACATCTTTAATCTTTTCTTCTTCAATTTTCGGCTCAATTTTAGGTTCATCTTGCTTTTTATTACGCCCAAATAACGATGCCCAAAATCCGCCTTTTTTATTTTCTTCAGCCATAAAATGCTCTCTTAACTGTAATCCGATAAAAATGTCGTTCATTCTAGCAAAAAATCGTCTAAACTAAGCACAATTTTCAATAAAAATCGAATCTTTATGAAAAAAATACAAACGCCAAATGCAAAGGGCGAGGTTCGCATTATTGCAGGTCTATGGCGAGGGCGAAAACTTCCCGTATTAAATTCTGAAGGCTTACGCCCAACTGGCGATAGAGTGAAAGAAACGCTTTTTAATTGGTTAATGCCTTATATCCACCAATCTGAATGTTTAGATAGTTTTGCGGGAAGTGGTTCATTAGGTTTTGAAGCACTTTCTCGCCAAGCGAAAAAAGTGATTTTTTTAGAACTAGATAAAATCGTTGCCAATCAATTAAAAAAGAATTTACAAACGCTCAAATGCTCATCAGAACAGGCTGAAGTGATTAATCAAAGTAGTTTGGATTTTCTAAAACAGCCACAAAATCAACCGCACTTTGATGTCGTGTTTTTGGATCCTCCCTTTCATTTTAATTTGGCAGAACAAGCAATTAATTTGCTTTGTGAAAATAATTGGCTAAAACCCAATGCGTTAATTTACGTAGAAACAGAGAAAGATAAACCACTCATCACACCAGAAAACTGGACGTTATTGAAAGAAAAAACGACAGGAATGGTGAGTTATCGTTTATATCAGAATTAGAGAGAAAATTATGTTAGATATCGTTTTATATGAACCAGAGATCCCACAAAATACCGGTAACATTATCCGCCTTTGTGCCAATACAGGATTTCGCTTGCACTTAATTGAACCCCTAGGCTTTACTTGGGATGATAAACGCTTACGCCGCTCGGGTTTAGATTATCACGAATTTGCGGAAATCAAACGTCACAAGACTTTTGAAGCCTTTTTAGAAAGCGAAAAACCCAAACGTCTCTTTGCACTGACAACAAAAGGCAGTCCAGCACATAGCCAAGTAAAATTTGAACTTGGGGATTATTTAATGTTTGGTCCAGAAACTCGTGGCATTCCAATATCGATTTTAAATGAAATGCCGCTGGAACAAAAAATCCGCATTCCAATGACAGCCAATAGCCGCAGTATGAACTTGTCTAATTCGGTTGCAGTAACGGTTTATGAAGCGTGGCAACAATTAGGCTATAAAGGTGCGGTAAATTTACCAGAAGTAAAATAAACAAAAAAGTGCGGTTAAAATTTAATAAGATTTTTAACCGCACTTTTGTTATTTAAATGGAACTTGTTTTCCAAACATTTTTATTTTTACTCGTCCAAATTCATTTTTTATTTTTTCTAAAATAGAGAACTTGCGTTGATTTCCGTGTACTCTATCTCGTCCTTCTTTTAAACTACTTTCAAAAGGATTCTCTGGATGTAACACAAAATCTTGAACGCAAATACCAGGGGAAAGTTGTACTGTTTTATAATCTTTAAAATGTAAAAAATCCTCGAAAACAAGTGAATCAACCGCCACGTCAAGTGGTTTATTTTTTACTAATTCAAGCAAATATTTAGCCCCTTTTGCTGTAACAGTATATCCAGCACATCCTGATTGCTTTACCGTCATGGGATAAACATTTCTATCGCATTTTACAGATTTTGGTTGTTTAAAGAACATCTTGCCATTTGCTTCTAATTTTAAAACATGAATATCATCAGAAATATAATCAACTTCTAATAATTCTTTGGCATTTTCCCCCAAATGAATATCATCTTCAAAGATATTGATATAGTTTAAATTATTTTCTAATGCTAAATCCCATAAAACAATATGGCTTAATGCGCAACCAATTTCCCCATCCGACAACTTGGCTTTAGGAGAGCGATCTAATGTAATATTAAATTTTTTAGCGGTTTCTTCAATAATGTCGGGCGTAATAGCATCAAAAAATTCGAAAGGAATATTCTGCTTACCGAATTCTTCGGTAATGTGTTTTCGGCGTTTTTGTTCAGTAGTTAAACTGATAACATAATTGTGCTGAGCTGCATTATGCATAATAAGTAACCCAAATAAATAAAAAGTTGGAACAGTATAATATAAAAAGTGCGGTAAAAAAATCATAGAAATTTTCACCGCACTTCTTCGTTTTAAATATTATGTGCTAAACGATATTCAACTAAATCTTCAATGGTTAGCACCGAATAACCAAATTTTTTCGCAAATTCTACAATTTCGGGGGTGCGCCCCATTGTGCCGTCGTCATTCGTGATTTCACAAATAACGCTTGCTTCTTTAAATCCTGCCAGACGCGCTAAATCAACGGAAGCTTCTGTGTGTCCGCGACGAGTAAGTACGCCACCATTTGCGGCTCGAAGTGGGAAGACATGACCGGGACGATGTAAATCTGTTGGAACTGCATTATCCGCAATCGCGGTTTTAATGGTTGTGACTCGGTCTGCGGCAGATACGCCTGTAGAAACACCTTTCGCAGCTTCAATCGTCACAGTAAAAGCCGTTTTGTTTACGCTATTATTGTGTTCTACCATTGGCGGTAAATCGAGTTGTCGGCAACGTTCATCGGTAATACATAAACAAACAATGCCACTGCCATAACGAATTAATTTTGCCATTTGTTCTGGCGTGATTGTTTCTGCTGGGAAAATTAAATCACCTTCATTTTCACGATCTTCATCATCTAAAACTAATACGCCATTTCCATTTTTGAAGGCATTAATTGCGTTAAGTACGCGTTCTTCAGCGGTATTGCCGAATGGAGATAAAATTGACTGATTCATAGTAATTTCCTAATTTGAGATTTCAATTAAATACCAGAATCAGGGCTGAGAAATGCAAATAAAATGAACGATTTGGGAACCCAATTCGTTTTATTCTCTTTCATCCAGACTTTACTGTCGGCTTTGGAATTTCACCAAATCTGCTGACTTTAAAAATGAATGTCAGGGCAATTTCGCAGAAAAAACTTGCCTGAAATTGACCGCACTTTTAAACGCTCGTGGGCTTTACCACCGGTAGGGAATTTCGCCCTGCCCTGAGAATGCGCGCTAAGTATAACGCAAAATACCTAGTCACTAAATCAGAACGTGAAAAATATTTTCATTTAGCCTACAATAAACACACTCAATTCTTACGCTATCAAGAGCAGATTATGTCAAAAGCAAAAGAGAAAAAAGTCGGTGTCATTTTCGGGAAATTTTATCCCGTACACACAGGCCATATAAATATGATTTATGAGGCGTTCAGTAAAGTAGATGAGCTGCACGTTATCGTGTGTAGTGATACGGAGCGCGATTTGAAATTGTTTTACGATAGTAAAATGAAACGTATGCCAACCGTGCAAGATCGTTTACGTTGGATGCAACAAATTTTCAAATATCAAAAAAATCAGATTTTTATTCATCATTTGGTTGAAGACGGTATTCCAAGTTATCCAAATGGCTGGCAATCTTGGAGTGAAGCAGTTAAAAGCCTATTTAATGAAAAACATTTTGAACCTTCAATCGTATTTAGTAGCGAACCTCAAGATAAAGTGCCTTACGAGAAATACCTAGGTTTGGAAGTATCGTTAGTCGATCCTGACCGCACTTTCTTTAATGTGTCCGCAACTAAAATTCGTACGACTCCATTCCAATATTGGAAATTTATTCCGAAAGAAGTTCGCCCTTTCTTTGCTAAAACTGTGGCGATTTTAGGCGGAGAAAGCAGTGGTAAAAGCGTGCTAGTTAATAAGTTAGCCGCCGTATTTAATACCACTTCCGCATGGGAATATGGACGTGAATTTGTATTTGAAAAACTCGGTGGCGACGAGCAAGCGATGCAATATTCTGACTATCCGCAAATGGCTCTTGGTCATCAACGATACATTGATTATGCAGTTCGCCATGCACATAAAATTGCATTTATTGATACGGATTTCATTACCACGCAAGCGTTCTGCATTCAGTATGAAGGAAAAGCCCATCCATTTTTAGACTCGATGATTAAAGAATATCCATTTGATGTCACTATTTTGCTTAAAAATAATACTGAATGGGTGGATGATGGATTGCGTAGCTTAGGCTCACAAAAACAACGCCAACAATTTCAACAACTACTCAAAAAATTGTTAGATAAATATAAAGTCCCTTATATAGAGATTGAATCGCCAAGTTATCTTGATCGTTATAACCAAGTTAAAGCCGTCATTGAAAAAGTGTTAAATGAAGAAGAAATCAGTGAATTACAAAATACAACCTTTCCTATAAAGGGGAAATCTCAATGATTTTATTTGCTGGTGATCCACACGGAAGCTATGATCATATTTACCCTTTTATAAAAGAACAGGAAAATGTCGCACTGATAATTTTAGGTGATTTACAGCTCACGACAGCAGATGAATTGGATAAACTCGCACAACATTGTGATATCTGGTTTATTCATGGAAATCATGATAGTAAAACCATTAGTGCTTTTGATTCAATTTGGGGTTCTGAGTGGCAATCACGTAATTTACACAATCGCGTAGTTGATATTCAAGGAACCCGCATTGCAGGATTAGGCGGTGTATTCCGTGGGCAAATCTGGATGCCGCCAAATCGCCCCATGTTTTTTGATCCTATTCATTATTGTCAATATAGTCCACAAGAGAAAATCTGGCGAGGCGGTGTGCCTTTGCGTCATCGCTCGTCAATTTTTCCATCCGATGTTGAAATCTTAGAAAACCAACAAGCGGATGTGTTGATTTGTCACGAAGCCCCTAAACCACATCCGATGGGTTTCCAAGTAATCAATGATTTGGCAATCAAGATGGGGGTTAAGCAAGTATTCCACGGACATCATCACGAAAACTTTACTTATCGAACAAAGTATCCCTACAAAATCACAAATGTAGGTTTCCGTAGTCTTGCTGACGCTGAAGGAAATTATTTGCTACAAACCATCGACGATCGTGAAAAATAAATCTATTCCAAAACAAAAGCCGATTCATTTTTCTTCTTTAAGTTAAACGCAAGCGACTTAGGTCGCTTTCTAATTTCCTTATAAATTACAGTGACTATAAATATATAATTTATCCTTACTGCTATAAAGAACTCACAAACTTACTTATCTTTCTAGTGATTACAACTAAAGGAGGAACTTTTCATGTACCACAACCTATTTTTTTGAAAATCATTCTTTATCAACCCTGCGTCATAAAACTCCGTCCTTTATAACTGAGATATAAAACACAAACGCCATGAGATGTTTCAAATCTAACCACTCAAGTGTTTATTGGAGATCAATATATCGGCGAATAATCAAAATCGCAACTCCACTTCAATTACCCATAAGATAAGAAGGTAACAAAGCTAATTACCCCCTAATTTTTTTCAGATGGAATGTGGTTTTTCTTCCTAATCATTCGACTAGATACACCTTTTAGGCTATTACATTCTAACCTGAAAAATCATTTACATTTTTCTCGTAAACTTATCATCAAAATACCTAATCCTCTGGAAATTGATAATGTCTCGGATAGAAACCGATTAAATACAACAGCCTGTGCCTTTATACAAAGCAAATGTACCTCACTCAATGCCACTTGGAGTGCTAACTTCAAAGGGCAATTTTTAAGTTCTGCTATCCGCTGACTATTACACATAACTTCAGTCGCTTTTCATTTTACTGTAAGAGGTTACCGAACACAAAAACAGCAATTATTATTGCAAGTTTAAACGCCTTTTTGAGCAATTTGGTCTGCCGTATTAAATTCATACCTATAACGACTCGCCTTTTGCATCACAAACATTAGGTGGAATCAGCCAACTTTCTAAATGATAGATTGACTTGGTCATTTATCCTGAACGAATTAAGCCGACACTCCCTGAGGAAAACGGACTACACGAGCGAATGCACCGTAGCTTAACAACAATCCTTCAACCCAAAAATAGTTTTAAGGCTCAACAAACATTCTTCAACTAATTCTTACAAGAATACAATGAAGAGCATTCACACGAAATCATTGGTCATAAAATACTTGCCAAATGTTATAAGCCGTCAAAGCGAATTTATACAGACCACATTAAGCCATATAACTATGGAATAATATTGAAATCCACAAAGTGAAATTCAGTGGCGAAGTCAAATAGCAAGGGAAAACTTATTATCGCTTTCATTTCCTTGGCAGTGTTTATGCCAAGGAAACTAATAAACCCATTAAGAAAGCCTAACTCCTCCCCTAATCATAATTTCACAAATCGCAACATTACATTCCTATAATATCACTTTACGCAATCATAAAAAATCCTATAATCAAACCACGACAAAAAAATATGCAAACACAACATCATACAATTATCAACCTTACACAATTAAGGACAACAAAATGGCTAACTATTTCAACACATTAAATTTACGTCAAAAATTAGACCAATTAGGTCGTTGTCGTTTTATGGATCGCGAAGAATTTGCAGATGAAGCAAACTTCTTAAAAGGCAAAAAAATCGTTATCGTAGGCTGTGGAGCGCAAGGTTTAAACCAAGGTTTGAATATGCGTGATTCTGGCTTAGATATTAGCTATGCCTTACGCCCTGAAGCAATTGCAGAAAAACGTGCATCATTCCAACGTGCAACTGAAAATGGTTTTAAAGTGGGTACTTATGAAGAATTAATTCCAACTGCAGATTTAGTCGTAAACTTAACGCCAGACAAACAACACTCTAAAGTAGTTGCTGATGTGATGCCTTTAATGAAAAAAGATTCTGCATTTGGTTATTCACACGGTTTCAACATTGTTGAAGTAGGCGAAGAAATCCGTAAAGACATTACGGTTGTGATGGTGGCGCCAAAATGCCCAGGTACTGAAGTACGTGAAGAATACAAACGTGGTTTCGGTGTACCAACATTAATTGCGGTTCACCCTGAAAATGACCCGAAAGGCGAAGGTATGGCGATCGCAAAAGCATGGGCTGCTGCAACTGGCGGTCATAAAGCGGGTGTTTTAGAATCTTCATTCGTGGCAGAAGTAAAATCCGACTTAATGGGCGAGCAAACTATCCTTTGCGGTATGTTACAAGCAGGTTCTATCGTATGTTATGACAAATTAGTGGCTGACGGTAAAGATCCTGCATACGCAGGTAAATTAATCCAATACGGTTGGGAAACCATTACCGAAGCGTTAAAACAAGGCGGTATCACATTAATGATGGATCGCCTATCAAACAGCGCAAAATTACGTGCATTTGAACTTGCTGAACAAATCAAAGAAAGCCTTGGTTTCTTATACTACAAACACATGGATGACATCATCAGTGGTCACTTCTCTGCAACCATGATGGCAGACTGGGCAAATGGCGATAAAGATTTATTCGCATGGCGTGAAGCAACAGGTAAAACAGCCTTTGAAAATGCGCCAAAATATGATGGCAAAATTAGCGAACAAGAATACTTTGATAACGGCGTATTAATGATTGCAATGGTTAAAGCTGGTGTAGAATTAGCCTTTGATGCGATGGTTGCAAGCGGTATTTATGAAGAATCAGCTTACTATGAATCACTTCATGAATTACCATTAATTGCGAACACTATTGCTCGTAAACGCTTATACGAAATGAACGTAGTAATTTCAGATACTGCAGAATATGGTAACTACTTATTCTCTAACGTAGCAACCCCAATTCTTGCAAAAGAAATTATCCCTAACCTTCAAAAAGGTGACTTGGGCGAACCAACTCCAGCAGTGGAAGTCGATAACATTACCTTACGTGATGTAAACGATGCAATTCGTAACCACCCTGTTGAATTAATCGGTCAAGAATTACGTGGTTATATGACGGATATGAAACGTATTGCTGTTGCAGGTTAATGTTAAATTGAACTGAATTAAAAACCGACTTTATCAATATAAAGTCGGTTTTTTCATAGATAAAATTAATCATAAAAATGCACCCTAATTACAAAGTGCATTTTTCTTATTTAAGCGTCCATCGACATGCAAAGTAAAGTTAATGGATGAATACAAGTTGCGTTAGATGACATATCAATTTGCCATTTACAGGTTTGACATTCAGATATAACGTAATCAAATCCACCTTCGTTAATATTATCAAATAGGTTTTTACCAATAGATTGTGAGATTTCATAGTTTTCTGATTTAAAACCGTAAGTCCCCGCAATACCACAGCATTGGCTAGGTAACATAATGATTTCTAAACCCGGAATTTTTTTCAACACTTCCAAAGTATAAGGTGCCCAACCCGCCTTATCTACGTGACAAGCAGTGTGATAAGCCACTCGGAGTTTGAGTGGTTTCAACGGTAATGTTTTACCCTCTTTGAAAAGCTGATATAAAAATGGGGTTACCATATGGATATGCGGACGCACTTTGGCGTTATCGATACCTAAAATATGATGATATTCGTCGCGTAAATTAAGCGAGCAACTTGATGCCTCACTAATCACATCTATTCCATTTTTATCTACCATTTTTCCAATGTAATCGGTATTGAATTGTGCAATATTACGAGCGCGATTAGGAAAACCGTTTACCATTAATGGTAAGCCACAGCATTTTTCTTTTTCTAATAACATTACCCCAATATTCATTGCATTGAACACTTTAAGAAATTCTTTGCCAAGCTGTGGATTATTATAATTAACATAACAACCGTGGAAATATGCTACTTTTCGCTCAAATTTTTGTTGGTCTTGTAACGCATTTTTCATATACCAACTACGGAACGTGCCAAACGCATATTTAGGTAAAGTACGTTCTTTACTGATTTTAAGCGTTTTTTCCAACATAAATTTGGTGGCTTTTAGGCTTGTGATGGTGTTTACAATCGGTGCTAATGGCGTATTAATTTTACCCATAACATCTGTGTTACTTAAAATCGCATCACGCAATTTATTTATTAACGGTTTTTTAGACTGCGCTAAGTGATTATTACGAGCACGTACAATTAAATCGCCAATTTTCACATCAGACGGACACGCCACTTCACAACGTTTACAATTGGTGCAATATTTAAGTGCTTCATCATAAAGTTCGGCAGATTTTAAGCGTAAACGCTCGCCATCAGGCCCTGATTGTTTTGGCCCTGGATAAAGCGGATTATTACGTGAAACAGGACAAACAGCAGTACAAGCAGTACATTTAATACAGCTTTCAAAACTTTCATCAATATATTTATAGCTTTCAGGCGAATTAAGGGATTGTTTTGCACTATCAATGAGTCGTTGAATATTATTATCCATATTATTCCCCCTTATTTCGCTAAGATTTCATCTGCCACTGCCAAGGCAGTTACAACAGCCACACCCGAACCACAACCAAGTTCAAGGGCATTAAACCCACCAATTACATTACCGACGGCATATAAATTCGTTAAAAATTGACCGCACTTTTGCACTTGGCATTGAGCATTAATTGCTACGCCTGCTGATTGATAAGGTTGTGGATGCGCAAAGCGATGAACAGTCCAAGTGAAACGATCTTTCTGGTTAAAACCTTCAACACCGATAATATCGGATTCAAAAACAGGTTCATAAATTTTATCAAATTCGGAAATAAGCCCTTTACTGAAGAAACTTCCTGAAGCTAGTACGAAATTATCTGCAGTAATTTCTTCATCTTCGAGTAAACGAGTATTGATACAACGTACTTTATTTCCTTCAAATGTTGCATTCAATGCACTGTCGCCATTAATCATTAAACCACCAAGGGATTCAAATTTATGACGTAATTGAATACGTTGGCGCATACCGAGCAATGATGGGGGCAACGTTGGTAATTCAAATAATGCAAGTTTAGTTGCATCACGAAGTGCGGTCATAAATTCTTGGTTTTCTAAACCAAAGCAAGCAGGTAAAAATACCGCTTCTGCACCTTGCGCTGATTCTATGATTTCTTTCACTAAATCTTTAAAAGCGAGTTTATGTTCTAGAAGTTGAGAGATATTCACACTACGGAATTCTCGGGCATTTTTACGAAGCTCGTCTAATTGTGAAATATTTAAGAAACCACTTGTTACTTCACAATGTTCAAATTGTGGATTTAACACCAAATTTGCCGCTAAAAGTTGAGGTTGAAAATCGTGATAACCTTCAATACCAAGCACAGCAATACGTTTATGCGGAAAAGGTTCATTACCTTGCACAGTTGGCACGCTATTTGGCGAAAGCCACGCACCGCGTAAACTGCCTAAGCCTGTTACACGCCAATGGTTCTTTTCCGTAGAACCAATTAAATCAAGATTTAATTCATTGGCTAAACGTTCAAAATCTTGTGCTTTAGCAAGTACTTTCTCTGCGCCCAATAAACTATAAGGGTGAGCAGGTAATTCATTGCGAAGTGCGGTAATATTTTCCTTTAAATTTTCTACTGTGCGACTTTCCCAATTTGACGTTGATGGCATACGACTTAATAAATCTAAAGAGCCGGATGCAAAATCAATGGCTGCTTGACCGTTGTTGATAATCACGCAACGTTTGCCCCGTTGTTGAAGGGCGATGCCGCAGGTTAAACCTGCCAAGCCACCGCCAATAATGGCTACATCAAAATTCATTGCTATCCGTCCCTTGTTGCGCTTGTTCATCAAGCTGTTTCACATCATTTAAACCTAATACACTACCATACATCCAAGAGGTAAATTCGGCTTCTCGAATAGCTTCCCCCCAAGCAATTGGTTCAATACCACGCCAACGTTCTTCCATAAAGGCAGAAAGTTGAGTGGTTGATTGACGTGGCGTTGCCACTTCAAAACGATTCATTAGTCCTGCAGCACGACAAGCACAGAGTTCAGCTTGACAAGTTCCCATTCCAACTCGGGAGCGACGACGTAAATCGACGAGATTATTTACATCCAGTTCATCAACAGCGTAACGAACTTCCCCCGCCGTCACCGCTTCGCATTCGCAAATCATTGAACGATCTAAACGTTCTTTTTCAAGCAAACGAGTAGCCCGTGAACCGTGACGATATACGGCAGAATAACGAATAGTACTTGGTAATGAAATAACTTTTTGATTGGTTTCTTGGCGGCTTTCAGTCGAACCTGGTAGAGCCTGTTCAGCAGTAACACAACGAGCCGTTTTATTGAGTTTTTTACAAACAAGGTCAGTCGCCCATTCAGCCATTAAACGATAAGTCATTAACTTACCGCCAGTGATTGTAATAAAGCCATCTAAGCCATCACGCTCTGCGTGGTCAAGTAGTACAATACCACGACTCACATTTCGACCTGATGGATCATCATCACTCGCAACTAATGGTCTCACCCCAGCGTAAGCACGTAATACGCGAGTATGACGCAAACTAGGCGCAAGTTTTTCTCCTTCACGGAAAAGAATATCCACTTCCTCTGGTGTAACTTCCATATTATCAATTTGATCATAAGGAATGCGACTAGATGTTGTTCCAATAACACAAATTGTATCGCCGGGTACGAGAATATCCGCATCAGCAGGTTTACGGCAGCGGTTAATCACAAGTTTATTAATGCGATGACCCATTACAAGTAATGCGCCTTTTGCAGGAAACATTTTGATTTTGAGATCGGCATATTCCGCAATCCCTTGTCCCCAAATACCACCCGCATTCACAACAAGTGGTGCAAAAAATTGGCGTTCTCTGCGATTTTTGTGATCGTACACATTCACACCGATTACTTTTCCACCCTCACGAATCAAATTTTTTACTTCGCAATAAGTGAACATTTTTGCGCCGTTTTCTGTCGCATCCATCATATTAGAGGCGGTTAAACGGAATGGGTCAATCGAACCATCTGGCACAACAACAGCACCCACTAAATCTGGGTTTACTGAAGGCTCCATAATTTTAGCTAGTTCAGGATCAATGGCTTGCGCATCAATTCCAGATTTTGCACAGCTCTCAAGGAAAGTTTTTTGATAGTCGAGAGAATCTTCAGGCAAAGTGATAAATAAGCCTTCCGTTTCATCTACGCAATGACGCGCAATTTTGCGCAAAATGCGGTTTTCTTTAATACATTCTTCAGCAGATTCTTGGTCGTTCACGGCATAACGCGCACCACTGTGTAATAATCCGTGGTTACGTCCTGTGGCACCTGTCGCAATATCTCGACGTTCCAATAAAATACAATCAATGCCACGAAGTGCGCAATCGCGCGCAATACCTGCTCCTGTTGCACCACCACCGATAATGATCACATCAGTGCTAAGTGGCGAAAGATCTCCAACATCTTTATAGATACTAGGCGATAATCCCATTGTTTACCCCCGATTCCCAAAATGTAATAAAAAATAATATAAAAAGTGTGTTCATTGTAGAGAAGTGCGGCAAAATTAACAACATTTTGAGCGTAAAAGAAAACGATTTTGTGATATTAATCACAATAATTTTCGAATTCACTCAAATAGTGTAAAATTTTGTGAAACACTTTATATTTCTGATTTTTTTACTTTCTTATTTTTTTATTTTCTTTTATGATCAGCAGAGCCGTTACTGTTTCAAAAGAGTAAATTTAGATGACACATAATTAAAAAGTTGGAGAAAAAATTATGTTTGGACCATTAAAACCCGCTCCGCATATTGCGGAGCTTCCAGCGGAAAAAATTGATTCCACGTATAAACGCTTACGTTGGCAAGTGTTCGCAGGGATCTTCTTCGGTTATGCTGCATATTATTTTGTGCGTGCAAACTTTGACTTAGCACAACCTGGTTTAATTCAAACTGGCTTGTACTCAAAAGCAGAACTAGGAGTTATCGGCTCAGCGGCTGGTCTTGCTTACGGTTTATCAAAATTCGTTATGGCAAGTATATCTGACCGTTCTAACCCTAGAGTATTCTTACCATTTGGTTTATTACTCTCTGGTTTATGTATGACCTTAATGGGTCTATTCCCATGGGCAACTTCAGGCATTGCCATTATGTGGGTAATGATCTTCTTAAATGGTTGGTTCCAAGGTATGGGTTGGCCTCCATGTGGTCGTACTATGGTGCATTGGTGGTCTAAATCTGAACGCGGTTCTATCGTGTCAATTTGGAATACGGCGCATAATATAGGCGGTATGGTGCCGGGTGCGATGGTGCTATTAGCAAGTGCAATTTTCTTCAGCACTCACGGTATTGAAGCGCAGGCGAAAGATGTTTGGCAACAATCATTATACTTCCCAGGTATTGCTGCAATGATCTGTGCAATTCCTGTGTATTTCGTGATGCGTGATACTCCACAATCTTGTGGTTTACCATCAATCGAAAAATGGCGTAATGACTACCCAGATGACTATAACGAAAAAACTTACGAAAACGATTTAACTGCAAAAGAAATCTTCGTAACTTATGTATTAAAAAACAAATTGTTATGGTACATTGCGATTGCTAACGTGTTCGTCTATTTAATCCGCTACGGTGTATTAAAATGGTCTCCGGTTTACTTGAGTGAAGTGAAGCACTTCAACATCAAAGGTACTGCATGGGCATACACAATCTATGAATTAGCAGCGGTTCCAGGTACATTATTATGTGGTTGGGTATCAGATAAAGTATTCAAAGGTAAACGTGGTTTAACTGGTTTCATCTTTATGATCTTAACCACTGCAGCAGTTGTTGCGTACTGGATGAACCCAGCCACACCAGAAGCAGAGCTTGCAAACTATGCAGCTTGGTATGAAAACCCATACCAATTAACTGACTTCATTTTAATGACTTTAATCGGTTTCTTAATCTATGGTCCTGTAATGTTAATCGGTTTACATGCTCTTGAATTAGCACCGAAAAAAGCAGCAGGTACTGCAGCTGGTTTCACTGGTTTATTCGGTTACTTAGGTGGTACAGTTTCTGCATCCGCAGTTATCGGTTGGGCTGCTCAACATTACGGATGGGACGGTGGTTTCTACGTAATGATCGGCGGTGGCGTATTAGCAGTGTTATTACTCTTAATCGTAATGGTTGAAGAAGGTAAACACAAAGCGAAATTAGGCGATACTTACGGTACTAAATAATTAGCTTAAAAAAGGCGACAGGCAAATTGCTTAGTCGCCTTTTTTGTAACTATCATAAGAATAATAAAAAGATAGGTATCATTTTTGGGAAAAGTAAAAATGAATAATGAAAATATGGTAAGAGTTTTCTATGTCTTATTAATGGGGTTAGGATTTCCTATAATGAGATTTATGAGTATTCATTTTGAAACTTTAAATAATAATTCTGTTAGATTTTTATCTGGGGGATTGTTATTTGTTATTATTTGCTTAATTAAATTTAGAAGTGAGTTAAAGAAAATAATTAGTGAACCTAAAATTATCCTTTATTTATTTATTTTAGGTATTTTTATGACTGGAAATATGTTTTTCTTTATTAATGGATTGAAATATACCTCAGCATTGGCAGGAAGCATCTTTGGAATACTTGCTATGCCTTTAGCAATAATTATAGCTGGAATATTCTTTAAAGATGAAAGAGATCGTATAAGACAAAAAGAATTTTATATTGGAGGATTATTAGCAATTATTGGTTCGCTAATATTCGTAATAAATAGTTCAAATAGTGATGGAAATACAGACTTTTTTCTTGGGGCAATATTTCTTTTTACAGCTATTTTTATTCAATCTATACAGAATTTAATTGTAAAAAAAATAGCCAAAAAGATAAATACTGTTGTAATAAGTGCATCGACAGCAACAATTTCAGGAGTATTATTTTTATGTTTGGCTTTTAATACTAAACAAATATATTTATTACAAGATGTTGGCATCGGAATGTTGATAGGTTTAGTTTGTGCTGGCTTTTATGGGATGCTAACAGGAATGTTGATGGCTTTTTATATTGTTCAAAAACAGGGAATCACTGTTTTTAACATTTTGCAATTATTAATTCCTCTTTCAACTGCGATAATAGGTTACTTAACATTAGATGAAAGAATAAATATCTATCAAGGGATTAGCGGTATTATTGTAATTATTGGTTGTGTATTGGCATTAAAAATAAAAAACAAGGAGTGTTGATATATAAAGTAGATGATGTTGGTGGAATTGGTGTAGTTAAATTTTCATCTGGTTCAATTGGTTTTATTAAGGGCGTTAGCAATTCGCCATGTAAGTTTATGTTTGAATTAGATATTTTAGGAAAAGATGGAAGAATAAAGCTATTAAATAATGCTGAAACATATGAACTATACCAATACTCAAATAAAAATAATTCTGTTGGAAATGATTATAAATCGCTAATTCTAACTTATAGAGAGGATAATAACTATCAATCAGAAAGAATGATTAAAGCCATTAAAAATATTATTCATTGTATGACTAATAATCATCAACCTATTTCAAGTGCTGAAACATCTTTAGAAACTCTTAAAATTATTCACGGAATAATTAATTCTGTTAAACTAGGTAATGATCCTAACAATATACAAGGAGAATAAGTATGAAACTTAAAACTTTAGCCCTTTCTTTATTAGCAACTGGCGTAGTTGCAGGTTGCAGCAGCCATTCATCAAATATGGCGAATACCCAAATGAAATCAGACAAAATCATTATTGCTCACCGTGGTGCTAGTGGTTATTTACCAGAGCATACGTTAGAATCTAAAGCACTTGCGTTTGCACAACACGCAGATTATTTAGAGCAAGATTTAGCAATGACTAAAGATGGTCGTTTAGTGGTTATTCACGATCACTTTTTAGATAGCTTGACTGATGTAGCAAAAAAATTCCCACATCGTCACCGTAAAGATGGTCGTTACTATGTCATCGACTTTACCTTAAAAGAAATTCAAAGTTTAGAAATGACAGAAAACTTTGAAACCAAAGATGGCAAACAAGCACAAGTTTATCCTAATCGTTTCCCACTTTGGAAATCACACTTCAGAATTCACACTTTTGAAGATGAAATTGAATTTATCCAAGGTTTAGAAAAATCGACTGGCAAAAAAGTAGGGATTTATCCAGAGATCAAAGCACCTTGGTTCCACCATCAAAATGGTAAAGATATTGCTGCTGAAACGCTCAAAGTGTTGAAAAAATATGGTTATGATAAGAAAACCGATATGGTTTACTTACAAACTTTCGATTTTAATGAATTAAAACGTATCAAAACTGAATTACTTCCACAAATGGGTATGGATTTGAAATTAGTTCAATTAATTGCTTATACAGACTGGAAAGAAACACAAGAAAAAGACTCGAAGGGTTATTGGGTAAACTATAATTACGATTGGATGTTTAAACCTGGCGCAATGGCAGAAGTGGTTAAATATGCCGATGGTGTTGGCCCGGGTTGGTATATGTTAGTTAATAAAGAAGAATCCAAACCTGATAATATTGTGTACACTCCGTTGGTAAAAGAACTTGCACAATATAATGTGGAACTGCATCCCTACACCGTGCGTAAAGATGCACTACCAGCGTTTTTCACAGACGTAAATCAAATGTATGATGCCTTATTGAATAAATCAGGAGCCACTGGTGTATTTACTGATTTCCCAGATACTGGCGTGGAATTCTTAAAAGGAATAAAATAATTTCTATTATAACCGTAGGTAAGTTTACTTACGGTTATTAATGCCGTCTATGATGAAATTATCTTTTCAATTGAAAAGTGTTTTTCAGAAAGACTTACTATACCCTTAATGAATAGGAACATAATATGAAAACAACGTTAAAAATGACCGCACTTGCTGCTCTTTCTGCTCTTGTCTTAGCTGGCTGTGGTGCACACCAAATGAAATCAGAAGAACAAGCAAATATGCAATTACAACAACAAGCTGTTCTTGGCTTAAACTGGATGCAAGATTCTGGCGAATATAAAGCATTAGCTTATCAAGCGTACAATGCGGCAAAAGTTGCATTTGACCACGCAAAAGTGGCAAAAGGTAAGAAAAAAGCGGTTGTGGCTGATTTAGATGAAACTATGTTAGACAACAGCCCTTATGCTGGTTGGCAAGTTCAAAATAATAAACCATTCGATGGTAAAGATTGGACTCGTTGGGTAGACGCGCGTCAATCTCGTGCAGTTCCAGGTGCGGTAGAATTTAATAATTACGTAAACAGCCACAAAGGTAAAATGTTCTATGTAACAAACCGCAAAGATAGTTCTGAAAAAGCAGGCACTATCGATGATATGAAACGCTTAGGTTTTAATGGCGTGGAAGAATCTGCATTTTATTTGAAAAAAGACAAATCAGCTAAAGCGGCTCGTTTTGCAGAAATTGAAAAACAAGGCTATGAAATCGTACTTTATGTAGGCGATAACTTAGATGATTTCGGCAATACCGTATATGGAAAATTAAACGCTGACCGTCGTGCATTCGTTGATCAAAACCAAGGCAAATTTGGTAAAACTTTCATCATGTTACCTAACGCAAACTACGGTGGCTGGGAAGGCGGTTTAGCTGACGGGTATTTCAAAAAAGATACACAAGGCCAAATCAAAGCTCGTTTAGATGCAGTACAAGCTTGGGATGGTAAATAATTTCCCATTAAAAAGATCGATTTAATATCAATTCTAAAAATTTAGTTTGGGGGCTAAGCTCAGTTTTTTACTGGCTTAGCCTTTTTAGTTTTTCAGGTTCATTCAAATAATCATCATTAATCATAAGTTAATGAAGAAAAATTTTTCGGCAGGAAAATTGTCGTCTAAAGGAAAAAGTGCAGATGAAATTCTAAATTAATTATTAATACACATAGCAAAATATGCTCTTTCGATGATGGATAAACTCCACAGATTTATAGAGGAAGAAAGTAATTTATTTAACAAATAATTCCTTGAAAAGAAGGTTTTATTAAACCATTAATTTTACAGGAATGTTTGCGATCTTGGACTTGGCGGATGCTACAAATCACTTATTGCAATGTGAAAGCTAAGCCTATGCGGAATAAGCAATATTTTGACTATTTTATAGACGTTTACAAAAAGTGCAGTGAAAATTCGCCGACTTTTCATAAGAAAACAAGTAGAATAAGCTGAGTTTTATTAACTTAACTAATCTAGGAGAATCAAATGAGTGTGTTAAGCAGCATTTTGGGAATGGTCGTATTAATCGCTATTGCCGTGTTACTTTCCAATAATCGTAAAGCGATTAGTATTCGAACTGTTGTGGGGGCGTTAGCAATCCAAGTAGGATTTGCCGCCCTTATTTTATATGTGCCAGCAGGTAAACAGGCGTTGGGTGCCGCTGCAGATATGGTATCTAACGTTATTGCCTATGGTAACGACGGGATTAATTTCGTTTTCGGCGGATTGGCAGATCCAAGTAAACCATCAGGTTTCATTTTTGCAGTGAAAGTATTACCTATTATCGTGTTCTTCTCTGGCTTAATTTCTGTGCTTTACTATCTCGGCATTATGCAAGTCGTGATTAAAGTATTAGGTGGTGCATTGCAAAAAGCATTGGGTACGTCAAAAGCAGAATCAATGTCTGCGGCGGCGAATATTTTCGTCGGTCAAACTGAAGCACCACTAGTTGTTCGTCCTTACATTAAAAATATGACCCAATCTGAATTATTTGCCATTATGGTAGGTGGAACAGCCTCTATCGCGGGTTCAGTAATGGCGGGTTACGCAGGAATGGGCGTGCCATTGACATACTTAATCGCAGCATCATTTATGGCAGCACCAGCAGGTTTATTATTTGCGAAATTAATATTCCCACAAACTGAACAATTCACAGATAAACAACCAGAAGACAATGATTCAGAAAAACCAACTAACGTACTTGAAGCAATGGCGGGCGGTGCAAGCGCAGGTATGCAATTAGCTCTAAACGTAGGCGCAATGTTAATCGCATTTGTTGGTTTAATTGCATTAATTAATGGTATTTTAAGTGGCGTTGGTGGCTGGTTTGGCTATGGCGACTTAACGTTACAATCTATCTTTGGTTTAATTTTCAAACCATTAGCATACTTAATCGGTGTAACAGATGGTGCTGAAGCAGGTATCGCAGGACAAATGATCGGTATGAAATTAGCGGTTAATGAATTTGTGGGTTATCTTGAATTTGCAAAATACTTGCAACCAGATTCTGCAATTGTATTAACTGAAAAAACCAAAGCGATTATTACTTTCGCACTTTGTGGTTTTGCTAACTTCAGCTCAATTGCAATCTTAATTGGTGGTTTAGGTGGTATGGCACCAAGCCGTCGTAGTGATGTTGCTCGTTTAGGTATCAAAGCCGTTATCGCTGGTACTCTCGCTAACTTAATGAGTGCAACTATTGCTGGTTTATTTATCGGCTTAGGTGCTGCAGCACTTTAATTTATCTTAATCAATTAAAAAGTGCGGTAAAAATGACCGCACTTTATTCATTTTTATTCATTACCAAAAATTAAGGAAAAATTATGACTCCACATATTAACGCGCCTGAAGGTGCATTTGCTGATGTTGTTTTAATGCCTGGCGATCCACTTCGTGCAAAATACATTGCGGAAACCTTTTTACAAGATGTAGTTGAAGTAACGAATGTTCGTAATATGCTTGGTTTTACTGGAACTTACAAAGGTCGTAAAATTTCTATTATGGGACACGGTATGGGGATTCCATCTTGCTCTATTTACGCGAAAGAATTAATCACTGAATATGGCGTGAAAAAAATTATCCGTGTAGGTTCTTGTGGTGCTGTTCGTATGGACGTAAAAGTACGTGATGTTATTATCGGTTTGGGTGCATGTACTGATTCAAAAGTAAACCGTATTCGTTTCAAAGATAACGACTTTGCAGCTATTGCCGACTTCGATATGACGCAAGCCGCCGTTCAAGCTGCAAAAGCAAAAGGCACAGCCGTTCGTGTCGGTAACTTATTCTCGGCGGATTTATTCTATACACCTGATGTTGAAATGTTCGATGTTATGGAAAAATACGGCATTTTAGGCGTAGAAATGGAAGCTGCTGGAATTTATGGTGTGGCTGCAGAATATGGCGCAAAAGCCTTAACGATTTGTACCGTCTCTGACCACATTCGTACTCACGAACAAACCACAGCAGAAGAACGTCAATTAACATTCAATGATATGATTGAAATTGCGTTAGATTCCGTATTAATTGGTGATGCGCAATAATTTCTTGTAGCGGATTTAAGAAGTGCTTGAAAAACAACCGCACTTTTTATATAATCCGCGCCCATTGTGAGCCGTTCGCGGCTCATATTTTTGTGTGGTGCAATATGTTGCACTGAAAATTATCGGGGAGCTATTTAATAGCGTTATTACCCAATTAGAGGAAAACTAAAATGGCAAAAAAAGTCCAAGCCTACGTTAAGTTGCAAGTTGCAGCTGGTATGGCAAACCATCACCACCAGTTGGTCCTGCATTAGGTCAGCAAGGTGTGAACATCATGGAATTCTGTAAAGCATTCAACGCTCGTACTGAGAGTTTAGAAAAAGGTTTACCAATTCCAGTTGTTATCACTGTATATGCAGACCGTTCATTCACTTTCGTCACTAAAACTCCACCAGCAGCAGTATTATTGAAAAAAGCTGCAGGTATCAAATCTGGTTCTGGTAAACCGAACAAAGATAAAGTGGGTAAAGTAACTTTAGATCAAGTTCGTCAAATCGCTGAAACTAAAGCAGCAGATATGACTGGTGCGACTATCGAAACCAAAATGAAATCAATCGCTGGTACTGCTCGTTCAATGGGCTTAGTGGTGGAGGAATAATACGATGGCTAAATTGACTAAAAAAATGAAAGCAATCAAAGCTGGCGTAGATTCTACTAAAGCATACGAAATCAACGAAGCGATCGCGGTATTAAAACAATTTGCAACGGCTAAATTCGTTGAAAGTGTTGATGTTGCAGTAAACTTAGGTATCGATCCTCGTAAATCAGATCAAAACGTGCGTGGTGCAACTGTATTACCACACGGTACTGGTCGCGAAGTACGCGTAGCTGTGTTCACTCAAGGTGCTAACGCAGATGCAGCTAAAGAAGCTGGTGCTGATTTAGTTGGTATGGAAGATTTAGCAGAGCAAATCAAAAAAGGCGAAATGAACTTTGATGTTGTTATCGCTTCTCCTGATGCAATGCGTGTTGTTGGTCAATTAGGTCAAGTATTAGGCCCACGTGGTTTAATGCCAAACCCTAAAGTTGGTACTGTAACTCCAAATGTTGCTGAAGCAGTTAAAAATGCTAAATCTGGTCAGATCCGTTATCGTAATGATAAAAACGGTATCATCCACACCACTATCGGTAAAGCAAACTTCTCTGAAGTTCAATTAAAAGAAAATCTTCAAGCATTATTGGCTGCTTTAAATAAAGCAAAACCAACTACAGCTAAAGGTATCTTTATCAAGAAAGTAAGCATCTCTACCACTATGGGTGCAGGTGTTGCTGTTGATCAAGCTTCTTTATAATTTAAAGAATTGATAGATTTTAAACCGCACTTTTTGAAAGTGCGGTTTTTTTATTTCATAAAATTTCTACATAATTTTTCAACTTGACAAAAACGCTATCTTCATTTAGAATTTACCGCCTTAAAATTAGCAAAGGTTTAGATTGATTTTTAATCAATTTTGACCTTTTATTGTTTAATTTAACTGTGTTTTTGATAGAAAGCACATCCATACAATGGCAAATTCACCGTTATTTGTCGTTGTTTTGCTCAAGTTGTCGTCCTATGTAATTTGAGTTGTCACCCCACTACAGAAGTAAGGTTCAGAGTGCGGTCATTTTAACGGTCATTCACGTCACAGTTAGTTTGTGGCTAGGTCACTGAACAGTTAGCAGAGGAAAACCAATGGGTTACTCCTATTCTGAAAAAAAACGAATTCGTAAAGATTTCGGTAAACGTCCGCAAGTTTTAAATGTTCCTTATTTATTAACCATTCAGTTGGATTCTTTTGATAAATTTATTCAAAAAGATCCAGAAGGTCAGCAAGGTTTAGAAGCGGCATTCCGTTCTGTATTCCCTATTGTAAGCAATAATGGCTATACAGAATTACAATATGTAGATTATCGTTTAGAAGAACCAGAGTTTGATGTACGTGAGTGCCAAATTCGTGGATCAACTTATGCAGCAGGCTTACGTGTAAAATTACGTTTAGTGAGCTACGATAAAGAATCTTCTTCACGCGCAGTTAAAGATATTAAAGAAAATGAAGTTTATATGGGCGAAATCCCATTAATGACGGATAACGGTACTTTCGTAATTAATGGTACCGAGCGTGTTATCGTTTCACAATTACACCGTAGTCCAGGCGTATTCTTCGATTCTGACAAAGGTAAAACCCATTCTTCAGGTAAAGTGCTTTATAACGCACGTATTATTCCTTACCGTGGTTCTTGGTTAGATTTTGAATTTGATCCAAAAGATAACTTATTTGCACGTATTGACCGTCGCCGTAAATTACCGGCAACAATCATTCTTCGTGCATTAGGTTACACCACTGAAGAAATCTTAAATCTATTCTTTGATAAAATTACCTTTGAAATCGCTAGCGATAAATTGTTAATGACTTTAGTGCCAGAACGTTTACGTGGCGAAACAGCTTCTTTTGATATTGAAGCAAATGGCAAAGTGTATGTTGAACGTGGTCGTCGTATTACCGCACGTCATATCAAAGCATTAGAAAAAGATAATATCTCACAAGTGGTTGTGCCTTCTGAATATATTTTAGGTAAAGTTGCATCTAAAGATTATGTTGATTTAGAGTCTGGCGAAATTATTTGTCCTGCAAATGGAGAAATTTCGTTAGAAACCCTCGCAAAATTAGCACAAGCTGGTTACACCACAATCGAAACTCTATTTACTAACGATTTAGATTACGGTCCATATATTTCTGAAACGCTACGTGTTGATCCAACTTATGATAAAACCAGTGCGCTTTATGAAATCTATCGTATGATGCGCCCTGGCGAGCCACCAACACCAGAATCTTCAGAAGCGTTATTCAATAATTTATTCTTCTCTGCAGAGCGTTATGATTTATCTGCAGTAGGTCGTATGAAATTTAACCGTTCTTTAGCTTTTCCAGAAGGGGAAGGTACGGGTATTTTAAGCAATGAAGATATTATTGCGGTAATGCGTAAATTGATTGACATCCGTAATGGTCGTGGCGAAGTAGACGATATTGACCATTTGGGTAACCGTCGTATCCGTAGCGTGGGCGAAATGGCTGAAAACCAATTCCGTATCGGTTTAGTGCGTGTTGAAAGAGCGGTCAAAGAACGTCTATCTTTAGGCGATTTAGATGCGATCACGCCACAAGACTTAATTAACCCGAAACCGATTTCTGCGGCAGTAAAAGAATTCTTTGGTTCTTCACAGCTTTCGCAATTTATGGATCAAAACAACCCATTGTCAGAAGTGACACACAAACGTCGTATTTCTGCATTAGGTCCGGGCGGTTTAACACGTGAGCGCGCAGGCTTTGAAGTGCGTGACGTACATAATACTCACTATGGTCGTTTATGTCCGATTGAAACCCCTGAAGGTCCAAACATCGGTTTGATCAACTCACTTTCTGCGTTTGCACGTACTAATGATTATGGTTTCTTAGAAACGCCATATCGTAAAGTGGTTGATGGTCAAGTTACTGAAGAAATTGAATACTTATCTGCAATTGATGAAGCAAACTATATCATCGCACAGGCAAACTCAAACTTAGACGAAAATAACCGCTTTACAGATGCATTTGTTACTGCTCGTGGCGAACGTGGCGAATCTGGTTTATATAAACCTGAAGATATTCACTATATGGACGTTTCGACACAACAAGTGGTATCTGTTGCGGCTGCATTAATTCCATTCCTTGAGCATGACGATGCGAACCGTGCGTTGATGGGGGCGAACATGCAACGTCAAGCAGTTCCAACATTACGTGCGGATAAACCATTAGTTGGTACAGGTATGGAAAAACCAATTGCACTTGACTCAGGTGTTGCGGTTGTTGCAAAACGTGGTGGTACAGTTCAGTACGTCGATGCGTCTCGTATCGTGATTAAAGTAAATGAAGACGAAACCATTGCAGGCGAAGCAGGTATTGATATTTATAACTTAATCAAATATACCCGCTCTAACCAAAATACTTGTATTAACCAAATTCCTTGTGTGAATTTAGGCGATCCAATTAATCGTGGCGAAGTATTAGCAGATGGTCCTTCAACTGATTTGGGAGAACTTGCATTAGGTCAAAACATTCGTGTGGCGTTTATGCCTTGGAACGGCTATAACTTTGAAGACTCAATGTTAGTTTCTGAACGTGTTGTTCAACAAGACCGTTTTACTACAATTCACATTCAAGAGTTATCTTGTGTTGCGCGTGATACTAAATTAGGTTCAGAAGAAATTACGGCAGATATTCCAAACGTAGGGGAGTCTGCATTAAGTAAACTTGATGAATCTGGTATCGTTTATGTTGGTGCCGAAGTTAAAGGTGGCGACATCTTAGTAGGTAAAGTAACCCCTAAAGGCGAAACTCAATTAACCCCAGAAGAAAAATTGTTACGTGCAATCTTTGGGGAAAAAGCTTCCGATGTGAAAGATTCTTCATTACGTGTGCCAAATGGTACATCAGGTACGGTTATTGATGTTCAAGTCTTCACTCGTGATGGCGTAGAAAAAGATAAACGTGCATTAGAAATCGAAGAAATGCAACTCCGCGAAGCGAAAAAAGATTTAACTGAAGAGTTAGAGATTTTAGAAGCTGGTTTATTTGCTCGTGTGCGTAATCTTCTTATTTCTAGTGGTGCTGATGCAGCGCAATTAGATAAAGTAGAGCGTACTAAATGGTTAGAACAAACCATTGCAGATGAAGAAAAACAAAATCAATTAGAACAGCTTGCTGAGCAATACGAAGAACTTCGTAAAGAGTTTGAACATAAACTTGAAGTGAAACGTAAGAAAATCATTAAAGGCGATGATCTTGCACCGGGCGTGTTAAAAGTGGTTAAAGTTTACCTTGCAGTGAAACGTCAAATCCAACCAGGCGATAAAATGGCGGGTCGTCACGGTAACAAAGGTGTTATCTCAAAAATTAACCCAGTTGAAGATATGCCATACGATGAAAATGGTCAGCCAGTTGAAATCGTATTAAACCCACTGGGCGTACCGTCTCGTATGAACATCGGTCAGATCCTTGAAACTCACTTAGGTTTAGCAGCAAAAGGTATTGGTGATCAAATCAATGCAATGCTTAAACAAAAACAAGAAGTGGAAAAATTACGTAACTATATCCAAAAAGCATACGATTTATTAGGTAATGGTTCACAAAAAGTGGATTTAAGCACCTTTACTGATGAAGAAGTATTGCGTTTAGCGGGAAATTTACGTAAGGGCTTACCAGTTGCAACGCCAGTGTTCGATGGTGCAGACGAAGCGGAAATCAAAGAGCTATTAAAACTTGGTGGATTACCAACTTCAGGTCAAATTACTCTTTACGATGGTCGTACTGGCGAGAAATTTGAACGTCCAGTAACCGTGGGTTATATGTACATGCTCAAATTGAACCACTTAGTTGATGATAAAATGCACGCTCGTTCAACAGGTTCTTATAGCCTTGTTACACAACAGCCATTGGGTGGTAAAGCACAATTTGGTGGTCAGCGTTTCGGTGAGATGGAGGTATGGGCTCTTGAAGCATATGGTGCAGCCTACACCTTACAAGAAATGCTAACTGTGAAATCTGATGATGTGAATGGTCGTACGAAGATGTATAAAAATATCGTAAGTGGCAACCAACATATGGATCCAGGTACACCGGAATCTTTCAACGTAATTATGAAAGAAATCCGCTCACTTGGTTTAAATATCGAGTTAGACGAAGAGTAATTTCATTCTTGCCTTCCCCTGCTTGCGGGGGAAGGTGCCCGAAGGGCGGAAGGGGGAAATTCCCCCCCTCAGCTTGCGTCAGCTCCCCCCGTAAACAGGGGGGAGCGAAGAGAAAGAATGACGAAACAATAAATCGCCGAAGTGCGGTCAAAATTCTCCGAGATTTTTTAACCGCACTTTAAACCTTTAACTCCGACAGGAGAACATTTGTGAAAGACTTAGTTAAGTTTTTAAAAGCACAGTCAAAAACCAGTGAAGATTTTGATGTGATTAAAATTGGGTTAGCTTCCCCAGATATGATCCGTTCTTGGTCATTTGGTGAAGTGAAGAAACCTGAAACCATTAACTACCGTACGTTCAAACCTGAACGTGATGGTCTTTTCTGTGCACGTATCTTCGGGCCTGTAAAAGATTACGAATGTTTATGTGGTAAATATAAACGTTTAAAACACCGTGGTGTGATTTGTGAAAAATGTGGTGTTGAAGTTACCCAAACTAAAGTTCGTCGTGAACGTATGGGTCACATTGAACTTGCATCGCCAGTTGCACATATTTGGTTCTTAAAATCATTGCCGTCTCGTATTGGTTTACTTTTAGATATGCCATTGCGTGATATCGAACGTGTACTTTATTTTGAAATGTACATCGTGACCGAACCAGGTATGACGGACTTAGAGCGCGGTCAATTATTAACAGAAGAACAATACCTTGACGCTGAAGATCGTTGGCAAGATGAATTTGAAGCGAAAATGGGGGCTGAAGCCATCCAAGATCTATTAAAAGGTATGGATCTTGAAGCTGAATGTGAAAAATTACGTGAAGAATTACAAGAAACTAACTCTGAAACTAAACGTAAAAAAATCACTAAACGCTTGAAATTATTAGAAGCATTTGTTCAATCTGGTAATAAGCCAGAATGGATGGTTATGACGGTATTGCCAGTTCTTCCACCAGATTTACGCCCATTAGTACCACTTGATGGTGGTCGTTTTGCGACTTCAGATCTGAACGATTTATATCGTCGTGTGATCAACCGTAACAACCGTTTAAAACGTTTATTAGATTTAATTGCGCCAGATATTATTGTGCGTAACGAAAAACGTATGTTACAAGAATCTGTTGATGCCTTATTAGATAATGGTCGTCGAGGTCGTGCAATTACAGGTTCTAACCGTCGTCCATTAAAATCATTAGCGGATATGATCAAAGGTAAACAAGGTCGTTTCCGTCAAAACTTATTAGGTAAACGTGTTGATTATTCTGGTCGTTCTGTAATCACTGTTGGTCCATACTTGCACTTACACCAATGTGGTTTACCGAAGAAAATGGCCTTGGAATTATTCCGTCCGTTTATCTATGCGAAATTAGAAAGTCGTGGTTATGCTACGACAATCAAAGCAGCGAAGAAAATGGTTGAGCGTGAAGATGCGATCGTTTGGGATATTCTTGCAGAAGTTATTCGTGAACACCCAATTCTATTGAACCGTGCGCCAACACTTCACCGTTTGGGTATCCAAGCCTTTGAACCGATCTTAATTGAAGGTAAAGCGATTCAATTACACCCACTCGTTTGTGCGGCATTCAACGCGGACTTCGATGGTGACCAAATGGCGGTACATGTTCCATTAACCCTTGAAGCTCAATTAGAAGCTCGTGCGTTGATGATGTCTACCAACAACGTGCTTTCTCCAGCAAACGGTGATCCAATTATCGTTCCATCACAAGACGTGGTATTAGGTCTTTATTATATGACCCGTGAAAAAGTGAACGGTAAAGGCGAAGGTATGTTATTGCAAGATCCTCGCGAAGCTGAAAAAGCATATCGTACAGGCGAAGCAGAATTACATTCTCGCGTGAAAGTGCGTATTACTGAATATGTGAAAAATGAAGCGGGCGAATTTGATGCGAAAACCACATTAACCGATACCACTATCGGTCGTGCAATTTTGTGGATGATTGCACCAAAAGGAATGCCTTATTCATTGTTTAACCAAACATTAGGTAAAAAAGCCATTTCTAAACTGATTAACGAAGCGTATCGTCGTTTAGGTTTAAAAGAAGCGGTAATGTTTGCTGACCAAATTATGTATACCGGTTTTGCGTATGCGGCACGTTCTGGTTCATCAGTTGGTATTGATGATATGGAAATTCCAGCGAAGAAATACGAAATTATTTCTGCAGCGGAAGAAGAAGTAGCTGAGATTCAAGAACAATTCCAATCAGGTCTTGTGACAGCAGGCGAACGCTATAATAAAGTAATCGATATTTGGGCTGCGGCGAATGAGCGCGTAGCGAAAGCGATGATGGAAAACTTATCTCAGGAAGAAGCTATCAACCGTGAAGGTAATCCAGAAAAACAAGCATCCTTTAACAGTATCTTTATGATGGCGGATTCTGGTGCGCGTGGTTCTGCAGCGCAGATTCGTCAGTTAGCAGGTATGCGTGGTTTGATGGCACGTCCAGATGGTTCGATCATTGAAACCCCAATTACAGCGAACTTCCGTGAAGGTTTGAACGTATTACAGTACTTTATTTCAACCCACGGTGCGCGTAAAGGTTTGGCGGATACCGCATTAAAAACAGCGAACTCTGGTTACTTAACTCGTCGTTTAGTTGATGTAGCACAAGATTTAGTGATTGTAGAAGATGACTGTGGTACGCACGAAGGCTTAGTAATGACTCCATTAATCGAAGGTGGAGATGAAAAAGTGCCACTTCGTGAATTAGTATTAGGTCGTGTTGCTGCAGAAGATATTTTAAAACCAGGTACAGAAGAAGTATTAATTTCTCGTAACACCTTATTAGATGAAAAACTCTGTGATGTGTTGGATGCAAACTCTGTGGACAGCGTAAAAGTACGTTCTGTTGTAACTTGTAATACTAACTTTGGCGTGTGTGCGAAATGTTATGGTCGTGATCTTGCTCGTGGTCATTTAATCAACCAAGGCGAAGCGGTGGGCGTTATTGCTGCTCAATCTATCGGTGAGCCAGGTACACAGCTAACAATGCGTACGTTCCATATCGGTGGTGCGGCATCTGCGGCAGCGAAAGAATCTAGTGTGCAAGTTAAAAACACTGGTACGGTGCATTTAATGAATGCAAAATTCGTCACTAACGATGAAGGAAAACTAGTATTAACTTCTCGTAACACGGAATTAACTATTACCGATGCATTTGGTCGTACTAAAGAACACTATAAAGTGCCTTACGGTGCGGTGTTAAGTAAAGGTGACGGTCAAGCTGTAACAGCTGGCGACACGATCGCAAATTGGGATCCACACACAATGCCAGTTGTCTCTGAAGTATCTGGTTTTGTGAAATTTGTAGACATTATTGATGGATTAACTGTGACTCGTCAAACTGATGAATTAACAGGTTTATCATCAATCGTCGTTCAAGATGTAGGGGAACGTGCAACTGCGGGTAAAGATTTACGTCCAACTATTAAATTGGTTGATGCAAATGGCAACGATATTTTCTTACCTGAAACTGATGTTCTTGCACAGTACTTCTTACCGGGTAAAGCAATCGTAAGTTTAGATGATGGCGCAGCAGTGAAAATAGGGGAACCATTAGCACGTATTCCACAAGAATCTGTGGGTACTAAAGATATTACTGGTGGTCTACCACGCGTAGCGGATTTATTTGAAGCACGTAAACCAAAAGAACCCGCTATTTTGGCTGAAATTTCTGGTATCGTATCTTTCGGTAAAGAAACCAAAGGTAAACGCCGTTTATTAATTACTCCTACAGAAGGCGAAACTTACGAAGAAATGATTCCAAAATGGCGTCAGCTCAACGTATTTGAAGGCGAAATGGTACAACGTGGCGATGTAATTTCTGATGGTGCTGAAACACCGCACGATATTTTACGTTTACGTGGCGTGCGTGCAGTAACTGAATACATCGTGAACGAAGTACAAGATGTTTACCGCTTACAAGGGGTAAAAATCAACGATAAACATATCGAAGTAATTGTTCGCCAAATGTTGCGTAAAGCGATTATAACGAAAGCCTATGATTCCGAATTCCTTGAAGGGGAACAAGTTGAAGTGGCTCGTGTGAAAATTGTTAATCGCCAACGTGAAGCGGAAGGTAAACCACCAGTTGAATTTGAACGCGAATTATTGGGTATTACCAAAGCGTCACTTGCGACTGAATCCTTCATTTCTGCCGCATCGTTCCAAGAAACTACTCGTGTTCTTACCGAAGCAGCAGTGGCAGGTAAACGCGATGAATTACGAGGCTTGAAAGAGAACGTAATCGTTGGCCGATTAATCCCTGCAGGTACAGGTTTTGCGTATCATCAAAATCGTCACAAACATCGTTTAGTTGATGATGTCGTAGCAAAATTATCTGAAGAAGATGAAGCCGCTATCGCTGATGAATTTGTCATGACTGCCGATGATGCAAGTGCAAGCTTAGCTGAAATGCTTAATATGGCAGATGATGCGGAATAATTAATTCCCTATATAAGAAAACCCGAATGAAAGTTCGGGTTTTTTATTTGTATGAAAATGGGTAGAGGTTTTATTCCAAAACAATAAGTTTGTTTCTTTATAGAAATTTCACAAAAATTTGAGATTTTTAGAAAAGTCTGTTCTTGATGGCTGTGCTACACTTCGCTCAAATTTTTCAAAATAAGGATCATATTATGAATACAACAAAACCTTTTCCTCTTCCAACGGGATATTTCGGTATTCCTCTTGGTTTAGCAGCCTTATCTTTGGCGTGGTTTCATCTAGAAAACTTATTTCCTGCTTCAAGAATGGTAAGTGATGTTCTTGGCATTGTAGCAAGTGCGGTCTGGATTTTATTTATTTTAATGTATGCGTATAAACTTCTTTATTACTTTGAAGAAGTTCGTGCAGAGTATCATTGCCCAGTTCGTTTTTCCTTTATTGCATTGATTCCTATTACAACTATGTTGGTAGGCGATATTCTTTATCGTTGGAACCCTTTAATTGCTGAAGTGATGATTTGGATTGGAACGATTGGTCAATTGCTTTTCTCAACATTACGTGTCAGTGAATTATGGCAAGGTGGTGTATTTGAACAAAAATCTACTCGTCCTCCGTTTTATTTGCCTGCAGTAGCGGCAAATTTTACAAGTGCAAGTTCATTGGCATTACTGGGGTACCATGATTTAGGTTATTTGTTCTTCGGCGCAGGAATGGTTGCATGGATTATTTTCGAGCCCGTATTATTACAACATTTGCGAATTTCATCTCTTGAGCCGCCATTTAGAGCCACAATGGGCATTATTCTAGCGCCTGCATTTGTGGGAGCATCCGCTTATTTGTCACTTAATCATGGCGAAGTGGATACGTTAGCTAAAATCCTTTGGGGATATGGGTTTTTGCAATTATTTTTCTTATTGCGATTATTCCCTTGGATTGTAGAAAAAGGGCTTAACGTTGGCTTATGGGGATTCTCATTCGGATTAGCGTCTATGGCAAACAGTGCTATCGCTTTCTATCATGGCAATGTTTTACAAGGCGTGTCTATTTTTGCCTTTGTTTTCTCAAATGTAATGATTGGCTTATTAGTTCTAATGACAATCATTAAATTAGCTAAAGGGCAGTTTTTCTTAAAATAAGGCATTTAAATCGACTAAGGCAGGGATTCCCTGCCTTAGTTATATATTCCATCTATTTGTCTTTTTCTATTTCAATCACTTCTACACAATTCACCGTACCCGCTTTAATTCGCCATTTCACATTAAATTCGTACAAACTCATTCCATAAATACGATCACTCGGTTTACCTTGTTGATAGGCTGGGCGAGGATCTTGCTCTAGCACTTGGCGAATAAAACGACTTAAGCGCGGTCGTTTTTCTTCTCGTTTTTTTACCGCATTTTGGGCTTGCTCGGTAAATTCAACAGTCAGTTTTGCTGGTGGTTTTTCTTGGGCAAAGCTCGATTGCGCATTTGGCTCACTATCCGCATAGGCAATATAGGGTTTTATATCGAAAATGGGCGTGCCATCCACTAAATCCACCGCACCTAAATGGAGAAAAACGTTACCGTTGATACATTCTACTTGACGTAATTCGACTTTGGATAAACCAAGAGGATTCGGGCGGTGCGTTGCGCGTGAAGCAAACACGCCAACTCGTTGATTGCCGCCTAACCGCGGAGGACGTACGGTGGGTTGCCATTTTCCTTGTTGGATTTGGTCGAACTGAAAAATTAACCAAAGATGACTGAATTGTTCCAATCCTCTCACAGCTTCAGGCGAATTATACGGCGGTAAGAGTTCTACAATGCCTACTCCGTCTTCAACTAAATTAGGTTGGCGTGGTACGGAGAATTTTTCTTTATAAGGCGTGTGGATAATGGCGATAGGCGATAAGGTTAAATCATTCATAAATTGGGTGTCTTAGTGTAGAATACGCAGCCTATTGTAATCAAAAGTGCGGTCAAAAAAAAATGACAAATGAAAAATTGAAAATGTGGTGGGAAACGGCTAGACCAAAAACTTTGCCCTTAGCGTTGGCATCGATTTTTACAGGTTCAGCATTAGGTTATTGGGCGAATCCACAAGGTTTTAATGGGCTTATAATGGCGCTTTGTTTACTCACGACAATTTTATTACAGGTGCTTTCTAATTTTGCTAATGATTATGGGGATCATAAAAAAGGTTCAGATACTGAAGAGCGTATTGGGCCATTACGTGGCATTCAAAAAGGCGCAATTTCAGCCAAAGAACTGAAATGGGGATTAATTCTAATGGTGGTGGCAAGTTTTCTTTCAGGAAGTTTCTTGATTGGAATCGCTTATGAAAACCTCTCCGATTTATTCACTTTCGCTGGGCTTGGCATTTTAGCTATTGTTGCAGCCATTACTTATACGGTTGGGGCAAAACCTTATGGCTATATGGGATTGGGCGATATTTCTGTATTAGTATTTTTTGGTTTGCTTGGTGTGGGCGGCACTTATTATTTGCAAACTCACAGTATTGATAGCCACATTATTTTGCCTGCTATTGGTTCTGGCTTATTGGCAAGTGCGGTGTTAAATATCAATAATTTACGCGATATTGAACAGGATGCGAAAGCTGGCAAAAATACCTTAGCCGTTCGTTTAGGTGCATATAAGGGGCGAGTTTACCACTGTATTTTATTAAGTGTGGCGGCCTTATGTTATTTAGCATTTGCGGTGGCAACGCCCGTTTCTTGGACAAATTATTTATTTGTATTGGCAATGCCGTTGTTAGCTAAACATGCGATCTTTGTTTATCGCAGTCAGAAGCCAAGTGAATTGCGTCCAATGTTGGCTCAAATGTCTATGATTTCGTTATTAATCAATATCTTGTTTAGTTTAGGCTTGCTTATCGGCTAAATCGGCATATACTAAAGCAAACAAAATTTCAACAATCGATAGGGGAAAGTTATGTTTATTGATACTTCAGAACTTTGCGATCTTTATGCAGAACAAGTGGATGTAGTGGAGCCAATTTTTTCAAGCTTTGGTGGCGTAAGTAATTTTTACGGTAAAGTCACTACGGTAAAATGCTTTGAAAGTAATGGATTAATTGCTGAAGTATTAGAAGAAAATGGCGACGGTCGAGTGCTTGTCGTTGATGGCGGTGGTGCGGTACGCCGTGGTTTGATTGATGCAGAATTGGCTCAACTTGCTGTTGATAATGGTTGGGAAGGCATTATTGTATATGGTGCAGTACGCCAAATTCAGCAATTAGAAAATCTCGATATTGGTATTCATGCCCTTGCGCCAATTCCAGTTAGTGCAGATGAAAGCACGGCTGGTGAGAGTGATGTTCCGGTCAACTTTGGTGGCGTAACCTTTTTTCCTGAAGATTATATTTACGCAGATCTGACAGGAATTATACTTTCGCAAGAGCCTCTAGATTTAGAAGATTAATTTCTATTTGATTAGCATCTTATTTAAGCTTTCCCATTCTAGACTGCTTATCATACTAAAAAATTAAATTATAACTATATGATATATAAAACCCCGTTCAATTTGAACGGGGTTAAAAGTGCGGTAAATTTTTAATGCGTTTTATGGCTCGTGCTACATAAACTAACCCATCAACTTCAGGGGCATCTGCTTTGGAGCGGCAATAATACCTTCTTCGTCAATTTCATCTACTAATACATCAAGGGTTTTACCGATTTTTTGTTTTAAACGGTTTGCAGAAATTTCCTGTTGTAATTGCATAAAACGATGGAAACGTTCTTCTTTCACATCTTCTGGTACTTGGTCAGCCATATCTGTTGCAGGTGTGCCTTCAACGGGGCTGAATTTGAAACAGCCTACGCAATCAAGTTGGGCTTCTTTTAAGAAACCGAGCAATAATTGGAAATCTTCTTCTGTTTCGCCTGGGAAACCTACAATGAAAGTGGAGCGTAATGTTAAATCTGGGCAAATTTCACGCCATTTTTTAATGCGTTCTAAAGTGCGGTCAATACTGCTCGGTCTTTTCATTGCTTTTAAGATTTTCGGGCTGGCGTGTTGTAATAGAATGTCTAAATACGGTAAGAGTGTGCCGTCAGCCATTAATGGAATTAAATCATCCACATGTGGATAGGGATACACATAATGTAAGCGAACCCAAATGCAAGCTTGCCAAGCTGTTTACAAAGGGTCATTAAATCATTTTTAATTGGCATGCCATTCCAGAAAGCCGTTTTTACACCGCCCTCTTGGCGTTTTAAATCCATGGAATAAGCGGAGTATCTTGCGATACCACAAGTAATTCTTTTACACCTGCTTCAACTAAACGTTTTGCTTCGTCCAAAACTTGCGTAATAGAGCGGCTTTCCAAATCGCCACGCATAGATGGAATAATGCAGAACGTACAACGGTGATCACAGCCTTCAGAGATTTTCAAATAGGCATATTGTTTTGGTACTAAGCTGGTGTAAGGGTTATGTGCCGGTTTTGACACGTATTTGTGAACTTGTGCCATCACTGTTTCATAACTATGTGGGCCGCTAACCTCTAAAACTTTAGGATGTACTTCACGAATTTGGTCTTCTTTTGCCCCCAAACAGCCAGTCACGATAACTCGCCCATTTTCTTCTAATGCTTCGCCAATCGCTTCGAGGGATTTCCTACACCGCGCCGTCAATAAATCCACAAGTATTCACAATCACTAAATCAACATTTTCATAGCTTGGCACAATGTTGTAACCATCGGTGCGTAGTTCCGTTAAGATTCGTTCAGAATCTACTAAGTTTTTTAGGCAACCAAGGCTTACAAAGCCAATGCTTGGGGTTGAATTTTGCATAAAATAACCGTTCTTTCGCTCTATAAAATTTCAAACGCAAGATTTTACTCAATTTTCGCAAGAAAGGCGATAAATTAAAGGCTTGAAAGGGTAAAGATTTTAAGCTAAGTGATGTAGAATAAACGATTATGTCGGACTTATTTTTATCATTATGGAAAATTCATCTTTACTTTTAACCGCACTTTTCAATCCTTATCACTTAATTATTTTTAGCAAAATGCTCTTGGCGATGGTGCTTGGTAGTATTATTGGCTTAGAGCGTGAACTTAAACGTAAGCCTGTGGGTGTAAAAACTTGCGCCATTATTGCCGTTACCACTTGCGTGCTAACCATTGTTTCAATTCAAGCCTCAGAGCATTATGCACAAGTTTCAGACAATATTCGTACAGATCCAATGCGTCTTGCGGCTCAAGTGATTAGCGGTATCGGTTTTTTAGGTGCTGGTGTGATTTTACATAAGAAAAATGATGCGATTTCAGGTTTAACAACTGCGGCGATTATTTGGGCTTCTGCGGGGATTGGTATTGCTGCTGGGGCAGGTTTCGTATTCGATGCGGTCATTGCAACTGTGATGATTTTGGTGTCTATTCGATTAAGTCCGTTGGTACAACGTTGGGTACATCGTAAATCGCAACGTCGTCGGACAAAATTCAATATTCTTGTCAATGGTGCGGAAAGTATTGGAAAAGTCACTCAATTGTTAGTAAACAATCAGTATCGTATTGAACATATACAAGTTAAAGATCAAAGTAGTGGAGAAGTGCGGTTACAAATTCGTTGCTTTTCCATTGATTCCACAATGTTGAAAGATGCGTATGCTTTACTTAAAGCGGAAGATGGCGTAATAAGTGTTGAAGTAGATAACTAGAAAAAGAATGATTAAATTAAATTTTCTTTTAAATTAACCGCACTTTTTTTATTTTTTATTTAATTTCTTTCACAAAAGATCAATTTTCATTAAAAATACTTGATTTTGCTAACGCTATCTTGTAATTAATAATGCTATTCAAACACAACAAACTAAGGAAACAACAATGAAAAATGTAGGCTTTATCGGTTGGCGCGGAATGGTCGGTTCCGTATTAATGGATCGTATGTCGCAGGAAAATGATTTTGAAAATCTTAATCCTGTATTTTTTACAACTTCACAAACAGGTCAAAAAGCTCCTGTATTTGGTGGCAAGGATGCAGGCGAACTTAAAAATGCATTCGATATTGAAGAACTCAAAAAATTAGACATTATCGTGACTTGCCAAGGTGGCGATTATACCAATGAAGTTTATCCAAAATTAAAAGCAACAGGTTGGGATGGTTATTGGGTTGATGCTGCTTCTGCACTACGTATGAAAGATGATGCAATTATTGTGCTTGATCCGGTAAACCAACACGTGATTTCTGAAGGCTTGAAAAAAGGTATTAAAACTTTCGTAGGTGGTAACTGTACCGTGAGCTTAATGCTTATGGCTATCGGTGGTTTGTTTGAGAAAGATTTAGTGGAATGGGTATCTGTCGCAACTTATCAAGCGGCTTCAGGTGCTGGCGCAAAAAATATGCGTGAATTACTTTCACAAATGGGCTTATTAGAACAAGCGGTTTCTAGTGAATTAAAAGACCCAGCTTCTTCTATTTTAGATATTGAACGTAAAGTGACTGCAGAAATGCGTTCTGATAACTTCCCAACGGATAATTTTGGTGCAGCATTAGGCGGTAGCTTAATTCCTTGGATTGACAAACTTCTTCCTGAAACAGGACAAACTAAAGAAGAATGGAAAGGTTATGCAGAGACCAACAAAATATTAGGTTTAAGCGACAATCCAATTCCTGTTGATGGTTTATGTGTACGTATCGGAGCATTACGTTGCCACAGCCAAGCGTTCACTATTAAATTGAAAAAAGATTTACCATTAGAAGAAATTGAACAAATTATTGCATCACATAATGAATGGGTAAAAGTAATTCCAAACGACAAAGAAACCACATTGCGTGAATTAACGCCAGCGAAAGTAACAGGTACATTAAGTGTGCCAGTGGGTCGTTTACGTAAATTGGCTATGGGGTCTGAATATTTGGCAGCCTTTACTGTGGGCGACCAATTATTATGGGGGGCAGCAGAGCCAGTTCGCCGTATCTTAAAACAATTAGTGGCATAAATTTTACTTCCACTACAAAGGGCGTATTTACTACGCCCTTTTTATTAGAAAATTATGATCAGAGAACCTTATTTTCATCAATTTGCCCTTGCAAAATTATTGCCTTTTTTTGAGCAATTTCCTACCCAATATATTTCTGGTAAACGAAATATAAAATTAGCTTATCGTCATTTGATTCAACCTGAAAGTGCGGTCAGAAAATTGATGATTTTAGTAAATGGTCGAGCAGAAAATATGCTGAAATGGACTGAATTAGCTTATGATTTTTATCATCAAGGCTATGATGTGCTGCTATTTGATCACCGTGGTCAAGGCTATTCACAGCGTATTATTCCTCAAAAAGGGCATTTAGACGAATTTCGTTTCTATATCGATGATATGGCGAAAATCATCGAAAAAGTAACCGCACTTTTCAGCTATTCAACGCAGCATTTGCTTGCTCATTCAATGGGATCATTGATTTCAACCTATTATTTGGCAAATTGTGATCATCGCATTAATAAAGCGATACTTTCTTCGCCTTTTTACGGTATTCCTTTAAAACATCCAATTAGAGATGAACTAATTATTGCCCTAATGAATATTTTAGGACAAGGCGAGCGTTATGTTTTTGGCAAAGGCGATTATCAACAAACCCACTTGGAATACAATGAATTAACTTTCTGTAAAACCAGAATGAAATGGATGAATCGTATAAATCGTAAAAATCCAGCAATTCATCTTGGCGGACCAACGTTTCGTTGGGTACATTTGTGTTTGAATGCAATTAAACACTTACCGAAAGTTATTCCTAAGATTGAGATTCCAATCCTCATTTTACAAGCCGAAAAAGAAAAAATAGTAGATAACAAAAATCTTGAAAAATTAACCGCACTTTTTCCGAATGCTAGATGTGAAGTCATATTAAATGCTAAACACGAAATTCTATTTGAACAAGACAAATTAAGAAAAGAAACAATCTTTAAAATGTTAGAATTTTTAAATAATTAGTAGCTTTTCACTCAAAAATAGATTTAATGTGTAGATAAAATATTCAAACAAAGGTGTTTTTCAAAAAATGGTTTGACATATTTTCTAAAAAACGTATTATACCGCTCATACTGATTGTGGTGAGATGGCCGAGCAGGCTGAAGGCGCTCCCCTGCTAAGGGAGTATGGGGTTAAAAAGCTCCATCGAGGGTTCGAATCCCTCTCTCACCGCCATTGTTTGTTTTATTTATTCTGCACCCGTAGCTCAGCTGGATAGAGTACTCGGCTACGAACCGAGCGGTCAGAGGTTCGAATCCTCTCGGGTGCGCCATTTTTAAAACGGCTCTATCTTATTAAAGTGGTTATGAATAATTAAAGCATCATCTACGCACCCGTAGCTCAGCTGGATAGAGTACTCGGCTACGAACCGAGCGGTCAAAGGTTCGAATCCTTTCGGGTGCGCCATTTCTATATTGTTACTTTCATTAAAATATTCTTTACTATTCAACATATTTATTATATTTCTTTTATCTATTTATTTTTTAATCATTTAAAATATGAAAAAACAATCTTTACCAACTAAATTTAGCCCATTTGCTTGGGGTCTTGCTGCCTTTTGTGCGCCTATATTATTGTGTCCAATGGCATTATTAATTTCTACGGCATTCAGTAAAAATCCTCATCTAACAAACTGGCAAATCAATTTATTTTCAATACTTTTTTGGGTTTATCCCTTTATTCTAGCCATTACAGCCCGAATACTATACCTTATTCATCAACATAAACCTAAACTAGCAAATAAATTATTAATATTAAGTGCGGTCATTTTTTATGTGGTTTTAATTACGATTTGTAAAATTGGTTTATAAAAAATCCTACGATAAAACGTAGGATTTTTATGCTATTTTATTTTTTCTTTGTTGGTCGTTGCCAATCTTGAATATGGCGTTGAGCAACTCGTGTAATCACTAATTCATTTTCGCCAACATCACGTGTAATTGTTGTCCCAGCACCAATAGTTGCACCACTTGCGACTTTCACTGGCGCGACTAATTGTGTATCAGATCCCACAAATACATCATCACCGATGATCGTTTTAAATTTATTTGCACCATCGTAGTTGCAGGTTATGACACCCGCTCCAATATTACAATTTGAGCCAATTTCTGAATCGCCAACATAAGTTAGATGATTAACTTTAGAACCTTTACCAACGATAGATTTTTTAATTTCTACAAAGTTACCGACATGCGTTTCAGCTGCGAGTTCTGCACCTGGGCGTAAACGAGAAAATGGACCAATTGCGGCTTTTTCTCCCACTACGGAATCCTCTAGCACAGAATAAGGTTTTATTTCTACATCATTACCAATAACAACATTTTTCAATACGCAACCTACGCCAATTTTTACACGATCGCCGAGTTTAACACTACCTTCGATAATAACATTAACGTCGATTTCCACATCTTTTCCATGCTCTAATGTTCCACGTAGGTCAAAGCGAGCGGGATCGTAGATCATTACACCTTCAAGTAATAGTTTGGAAGCTTGTTTATTTTGAAAATAACGTTCAAGTGCGGCTAATTGTAAACGATTATTTGCACCTTCAACTTCCATGACATCTGTTGCTTGCACGGCAATCACTTGGCAATTATCTTGATTTGCGAGAGCAATAAGATCCGTTAAATAATATTCGCCTTGGGCATTATTATTGCCTACACGAGCGAGCCATTTTTTGAAACTTGCACCATCGGATACCATAACACCAGTATTTACTTCTTTAATATTTAGTTGATCTGCATTTGCATCTTTTTGTTCTACAATGGCTACAACATTCCCATTTTCACGAATAATTCGTCCATAGCCTGTCGGGTTATCTAAATTTACGGTAAGCAATGCAATGCCATTTTCTGGTTTCTCTTCAATTAATTTTTCTAATGTTTCTTTAGTTATTAATGGTGCATCGCCGTAAAGCACAACAATATTTTCGTTATCTTTAAAGAAAGGTGCCGCTTGTTGAACTGCATGTGCTGTGCCAAGTTGTTCTGTTTGTAATACCCAGTTTACTTGTTCATTTGCAAGATAGGAACGCATTAAGTCCCCACCGTGACCATAGATTAAATGAATATTTTCTGAGCCTAATTGATGGGCAGTATCAATTACATGTTTTACCATTGGTTTCCCAGCGATTGTATGTAGCACTTTAGGTAAATCGGAATACATACGAGTGCCTTTTCCAGCTGCTAAAATTACTGCACTTAATGCTTTTTTTGTCATAGATTTTCTCTTTATTCATCAATAATGAGTAATATTCTATCGTAGAAAGATAGCGAATGGTAAGTTTTTAAGTAAAAGCTATAACAGACTTTTAGATAAGAAAAAAACCGACGGTTTCCCATCGGTTTTTTGAATTTTAAAGTGGTTAAAATAGAAATTACTTAACTTCTACTTCTGCACCCGCTTCTTCTAATTCTTTCTTAAGTGCTTCAGCTTCTTCTTTAGAAACGCCTTCTTTTAAGTTAGCTGGAGCAGATTCAACTAAATCTTTAGCTTCTTTTAAGCCTAAACCAGTTGCACCACGTACTGCTTTAATTACTGCTACTTTGTTAGCACCTGCAGATTTAAGTACAACATCAAATTCAGTTTTTTCTTCTGCTGCCGCTGCACCGCCTGCTGCTGGAGCTGCTGCTACTGCTGCCGCTGCTGAAACACCGAATTTTTCTTCCATCGCTGCGATTAATTCAACGATTTCAGTTACAGTTTTTGAAGCAATCGCTTCAATGATTTGTTCGTTAGTTAATGACATAACAATCAATTCCTAAAATAAATAAAGTTAGATGAAGTAAGAAACGCTTAATGATTAAGCTGCTTCTTGTAATTTGTCGCGTAATGCCGCGAAGGTGCGAGCAAGTTTGCCTGCTGCAGCTTCTTTCATTGTGCCCATTAAACGTGCAATCGCTTCTTCGTAAGTTGGTAATGTTGCCAAGAATTCAACATCTTGGATTTTACCTTCAAAGGCTGCACCTTTAATTTCAAACTTATCGTTTGCTTTAGCAAACTCTTTGAACAAACGAGCAGCTGCGCCCGGGTGTTCGTTAGAGAACGCGATAAGTGTTGGACCTACAAACGTATCTTTTAAGCATTCGTAATCTGTGCCTTCAACTGCGCGACGTAATAAAGTATTACGAACTACACGCATTGTAACGCCAGCTTCACGTGCTGATTTACGTAATTCAGTCATTTTCTCAACAGTTACACCGCGAGAATCCGCGATTACTGCTGAAAGTGCACCTTTGGCTGCTTCATTTACTTCAGCAACAATTGCTTGTTTGTCTTGAAGATTTAATGCCATTGGCTTTTAGCTCCTGAATACACTCCGATTACTCGGAATTAACTTACCTAATCCTGAGACTAGGATGACTTCGGCGCCCAGAAGCAAGAAAAATTCTTATTCTGTTCACCATCTACGTAGGATAATTAAGATTACTCCCCTACGGTCTTGGATGGGGCTTGAATAGGTCAAGCACCAACCAGAAATTTGTTAGATTGACTAACACAGGCGCAGGATTATAGAGAAAAGCTATGTTCTTGTAAAGAATATTGTTGGAAAAAGAGCCAAATTCCTATGATAGCTTCTCTACTAATTCCACTGCAGCCCCAATATAAGTAGCGGGTGTTAATTTTTGTAAACGTAATTTTTCTTCTTGTGGAATAGCCAACTTATCAATAAATTCACGCATAGCCTGTTCTGTTACTCGTTTACCTCGCGTTAATTCTTTTAATTTTTCGTAAGGTTTTTCTATTCCGTAGCGACGCATTACGGTTTGAATTGGTTCAGCCAAAACTTCCCAGTTTTGATTGAGTTCTTCTAATAAGTGCGGTTGATTTACTTCAAGTTTACTAATTCCTTTGCGTGTTGAAGCATAAGCGAGCAGACAATAACCTAATCCTACGCCTAAATTACGTAATACGGTTGAATCCGTTAAGTCACGCTGCCAGCGAGAAATTGGTAATTTTTGACCTAAATGGGTCATCACTGCATTGGCTAACCCTAGATTGCCCTCTGAGTTTTCAAAATCAATTGGATTGACTTTATGTGGCATGGTAGAAGAACCGATTTCGCCTGCAATAGTTCGTTGTTTAAAGTGATTTAATGCAATGTATCCCCATAAATCACGATCAAAATCAATGATAATGGTATTAAAACGTACTACTGCATCAAAAAATTCAGCGATGTAATCGTGCGGCTCAATTTGCGTGGTATAAGGATTCCATTGAATACCTAATGAAGTGACAAATTCTTCGCTGAATTTATGCCAATCAATACTAGGATATGCTGATAAATGCGCATTGTAGTTACCTACCGCACCATTGATTTTACCTAATATTTCTGCGTTCTGAAGTTGTTTAAATTGACGTTTTAGGCGATAAACGACATTCGCCATTTCTTTGCCCACGGTGCTTGGTGAAGCTGGCTGGCCATGTGTGCGAGAAAGTAATGGAATCGTTTTATATTCTTCTGCAAGACGAGTGATTTCATCAATCAGTTTTTGCCATTCAGGTAAAATCACTTCGTCACGTGCGGTGCTTAACATTAATGCGTGAGAGAGATTGTTAATATCTTCTGAGGTGCAAGCGAAGTGAATGAATTCGGACACGTTCACTAGTTCCACTTCATTTTGAATTTTCTCTTTCAGAAAATACTCAACGGCTTTCACATCGTGATTGGTTGTGCGTTCAATTTCTTTAATACGCGCAGCATCGGTCTCATTAAAATTAGCCACAATTCCATCTAAAAAAGCATTTGCTTGCGTAGAAAATGGCGATACTTCGGTAATGTCTGTCGTTGAAGCTAATTTTTGTAACCAACGAACTTCCACAGCTACACGGAATTTCATTAACCCGAATTCGCTAAAAATAGCGCGTAATGGCGTTACTTTATCTTGATAACGACCATCAAGAGGGGAAAGTGCGGTCAGTGTAGAGAGTTGCATAAATGTTTGCTCCAGAATTGTATTAATAAATAGAAGAATAAATCTGTTTTGCGCTGGCAAGTAATTTTCTGCGGAAAAATAAAATTTGCCATTTTGTTCCGCCCATTTGTTTCCATAGCACAGCAGAGCGAATTCCCGCAAGTAAAACTGCACGAATTTTATTTTGCATGAGTTCTTGTCGCAAATAATCAGGCCAGCCTAGGATGTGAATTTTTTTGCCCAATGGGCTAATAACGTCGCTGTAAATATTTGCCATAATAGATAGCATTGTTTCACTATCGCGAGCGTAATGAATTTCCTGTTCTTTTAGGCGAGAAATTCGATTGCCTAATGTTTGTTTGGCATCGGGATTTTTTGATAATTTTCCTTCTAATGCTAAAAGGCTTAGCCAATAGCGAGTTAAATTTTGATCGCCTTGTGCGTTGAGCTGATGAATTAAGGTTTCCAGACCTAATTTTAAATGACGAACTTCCCCACCAAAAACATCTTCGATTTGTTGTGGTTGGGTAATGAAAAGGCTATTAAGTGCGGTTAAAAATGTATCTGAATCTGCTCGACTTTCTGTTGCAAGTTGATGAACTAATTTTGCTGATTGACACACGCCAGCAAGGGCAAGAACAATATCGTGGTAGTTTTTCATTAGAAAATATTAGGAAAACGTTTCCATTAAATATAGCATTTTTAACCTAGCTTTTGAACTCGAACATTAAAAAAGCCTAGAGTTTCTGGTATGATGTGCGAACAGTTTTAAGGTATTAAGGATTGATTATGGCAAAACCAATTGTTTTTAGTGGCGTGCAGCCTTCTGGTGAATTAACTATCGGAAATTATTTGGGCGCGTTACGCAACTGGGTGAAAATGCAAGAGGATTATGAATGTATTTTCTGCGTAGTTGATTTACATGCGATCACTGTGCGTCAAGATCCTGTTGCCCTTCGCAAAGCAACGCTTGATGTACTTGCACTTTATTTGGCGTGCGGAATTGATCCAAATAAAAGTACTATTTTTGTTCAATCTCACGTTCCTGAACACACGCAATTAAGCTGGGTGTTAAACTGCTACACCTATTTCGGTGAAATGAGCCGAATGACGCAATTCAAAGATAAATCAGCGCGTTATGAAGAAAATATTAACGTAGGTTTGTTTGATTATCCTGTGTTAATGGCGGCGGATATTTTACTTTATCAAGCAAAAAGCGTGCCTGTTGGCGATGACCAAAAACAACACTTAGAAATTACGCGTGATATTGCAAACCGTTTTAATACGCTCTATGGCAATATTTTCACTATTCCTGAAATTTTCATTGGAAAAGCAGGTGCGCGTATTATGTCATTGCAAGATCCTGAAAAGAAAATGTCAAAATCAGATGATAACCGCAACAACGTGGTGACACTTTTAGAAGATCCAAAATCTGTGGCGAAGAAAATTAAACGTGCCGTAACAGATTCAGATGAGCCGCCTGTTGTTCGTTATGATGTGCAAAATAAAGCAGGGGTATCTAATCTTTTAGATATTCTTTCTGCGGTTACGGATAAGCCAATTGATGATCTTGAAAAAGAATTTGAAGGTAAAATGTATGGACATTTAAAAACTGCAGTAGCGGATGAAGTCTCAACTTTACTTGCTGGTTTACAAGAACGTTTCCATCAATATCGTAATGATGAAGCTTTATTAGATAATATCTTACGACAAGGTGCGGAAAAAGCGCGTGCAAAAGCCCAAGAAACCTTGGCGAAAGTGTATGAAGCAGTAGGTTTTGTTGCTGCAAAATAATCTGAATAAAAGGGATAATATTATGGCAATTCAAACTGAAAAACCGATTGAATGTGTAGGTTGTAACACATTTGATATGAAATCACTTTTCGATAATTGTGATTGTAGTCAGGTTATTGAATATATTTATGAAAGTGAAGAACAAGCGCAAGAAGCGCTCGCATTTTTTACCCAGAAAGCGCGTGATGTAGAAAGTGAACCTTGTGAAATTCAATCTGAAATTACAAAAGTGGATGATGGTTATTTATTAAAGGCAGATTTTACTTTCTGTTGCCAAGCTGAATTGGTGATTTTTCAAATGCGTATTGCGTAAGAAAAACAGCTAAAAAATAAGCCGCACTTTTGCGGCTTATTTTGTTTTTTAGGATTCGTTTTCTACAAAGCTTAAGGCGGTTTCAACTACTTCAACTCCCGCACCTTGTTTAAACGCATTTTCGCTTAAATAGCGTCGCCATTGACGAGCACCTTTACAATTTTGGAATGCACCTAACATATGACGGACGATATGATTAAGGTGTATGCCTTGGCTAAGTTGTTGTTCAATATAAGGAAGCATTGACCGTACCGCTTCATGAGCGGTAACAATTGGTGCGTTAGGATCAAATAAGGCTTGGTCAATTTGCCCAAGTAAACTTGGATTTTGATAGACCTCTCGCCCAACCATCACGCCGTCCACATATTGCAAATGTTGTTTCATTTCTTCAATGGTTTTTATGCCGCCATTAATTGCGATAGTTAGATGAGGAAAATCACGTTTTAGTTGATACACACGAGCATAATCTAATGGCGGAATTTCTCGATTTTCTTTGGGACTTAACCCTGAAAGCCAAGCTTTTCGTGCGTGGATAATAAACTCTTGGCAACCTTTTCCTTGAACTTTTTCAATAAAATCACATAAAAATTCATAGCTGTCTAATTCATCAATGCCAATACGCGTTTTCACCGTGACTGGAATTTTGACCGCACTTTGCATTTGTTCTACACAGTCTGCCACCAAATCTGCTTTCGCCATTAAGCAAGCGCCAAACATTCCATTTTGTACGCGATCAGAAGGGCATCCTACATTAAGATTAATTTCGTGATAACCTCGTTCCTCAGCAAGTTTGGCGCAATATTTTAGTTGTTCAGGATCACTTCCTCCCAGCTGTAACGCAACGGGATTTTCTTGTAAATCAAAATCCAAGTGATCGTATTTGGCATGGATAATCGCAGGTGCGGTGACCATTTCAGTGTAAAGTAACGCATGCTTTGAAAATTGGCGATGAAAATAACGACAATGGCGTGTTGTCCAATCTAACATTGGTGCAACAGAAAAACGGCAGCGGTAAAAGTGCGGCGGATTTTGAGGCATTTTTATTTCTCTTGTTCGGTTTTGCTGCGTAATTCTTCGGCTTGGCGAGCTTGCATTTGCTGGCGAAAACAGCCTGCAGCAAAGTGGTAAAATGGTTTTGGGCTAAATTGGTGCGAGATTATGGATGCAATAATGCTGGAAATCAAGAGCCAAATGAGAACGGGTTGTGCGCCTGTCATTTCCATTACAACAACACTGGCTGTAACTTGCGATTGTGTGCAGCCAGCTAAAAATGCCGCCATACATAAAATCACCAAAAAACGTTGATCAACCATACCGCCACTTAGATCCCAAAGCATTGCGCCAATGCCTGCGCCTGTTGTCAATGATGGGGTAAAGATACCGCCGGCAATACCATTCCTAGGGGTAACACAAACCAAACTGCAACAGGATATTTAGATGACCAGTGAGCATTTAGTTCTAATCCAAAATCAAATAATTTAGTAAATATTTACATATATAAAATAAAAAAGTGCGGAGAATTTTCCCCGCACTTTTCTTTTGTTTCTTCTGTCTTTTATCTTTAAGACATTCAGGAATCGATCAATTATTTGATGATTTTCGCTACAACACCCGCACCTACTGTACGACCACCTTCACGGATTGCGAAACGTAAACCTTGGTCCATCGCAATTGGGTGGATTAAGCTTACTGTCATCTTGATGTTATCGCCTGGCATTACCATTTCCACGCCTTCTGGTAATTCGATTGTACCAGTTACGTCTGTTGTACGGAAATAGAATTGTGGACGGTAACCTTTGAAGAATGGAGTATGACGACCACCTTCATCTTTTGATAATACGTATACTTCTGATTCAAAATCAGTGTGTGGTGTGATTGAACCTGGTTTCGCTAATACTTGACCACGTTCGATTTCTTCACGTTTGGTACCACGTAATAATGCACCGATGTTTTCACCTGCACGACCTTCGTCAAGTAATTTACGGAACATTTCAACACCTGTTACAGTAGTTTTCGCTGTATCTTTGATACCGACGATTTCTACTTCATCGCCTGTACGGATGATACCACGTTCTACACGACCAGTTACTACTGTACCACGACCTGAAATTGAGAATACGTCTTCGATTGGAAGAAGGAACGGTTGGTCAATGGCACGTTCTGGTTCTGGAATATAAGTATCTAAGTGACCTGCTAATTCTAGGATTTTTTCTTCCCATTCTGCTACGCCGTTTAATGCTTGTAATGCAGAACCACGTACGATTGGAGTATCGTCACCTGGGAAGTCATATTGAGATAGAAGTTCACGAACTTCCATTTCTACTAATTCTAATAACTCTTCATCATCTACCATGTCGCATTTGTTTAAGAATACGATGATGTATGGAACACCTACTTGGCGACCTAATAAGATGTGTTCACGAGTTTGTGGCATAGGACCATCTGTTGCTGCTACTACTAAAATAGCACCATCCATTTGCGCCGCACCGGTAATCATGTTTTTAACATAGTCGGCGTGTCCTGGACAGTCTACGTGTGCATAGTGGCGAGTTGGTGTATCGTATTCAACATGTGAAGTGTTGATAGTAATACCACGCGCTTTTTCTTCTGGCGCATTATCAATTTGGTCGAATGCACGTGCTGCACCACCGTAATGTTTTGCCAACACGGTTGTGATTGCTGCTGTTAAAGTTGTTTTACCGTGGTCAACGTGGCCAATTGTACCCACGTTTACGTGCGGTTTTGTACGTTCAAATTTTTCTTTAGACATTGAAATAGTCCCTCTAAATAGACACGGTTATCGATGGGTAAATTAAACCACATTAACCAATAAATTTATTTGCTGATTGAATAAGGATGAGGAATTATAAGACTGGTGCTGATAGGCGGATTTGAACCGCCGACCTCACCCTTACCAAGGGTGCGCTCTACCAACTGAGCTATATCAGCGTCTGGAGCGGGCAGCGGGAATCGAACCCGCATCATTAGCTTGGAAGGCTAAGGTAATAGCCATTATACGATGCCCGCAAGTCCTAAATTCGTCTGTCCCATCAGGATCCATCTAAAAGATGGTGGAGGGAGAAGGATTCGAACCTTCGAAGGCTGAGCCAACAGATTTACAGTCTGCCCCCTTTGGCCGCTCGGGAACCCCTCCACACTAAATGAATACTTGATACGAAAGAATGGTGCCGACTATCGGAATCGAACTGATGACCTACTGATTACAAGTCAGTTGCTCTACCTACTGAGCTAAGTCGGCGTGTCGTAAGCAAGTGAGGCGTATTATATGGAAAAAACTTTAACTGACAAGTATTTTTTATAAAAAAGTTTATTTTTTTGATTATTCGTTTAAATCACAATCAAAAAAGTGATTTTTTAATCAAATTAGCGCACATTTAATGAAAAATGAATGCTAAATTTTTATTTATAGCGTATATTTTTCTCTGTTTATTTAGCCATCAAATAAAATTATTGTGGAATTTTCAACTCAGCAAACACCTTTTTTAAGCTTTAATCGTGAACAATGGGCGGAATTACGTAAATCCGTTCCATTAAAATTGACAGAGCAGGATCTCAAACCACTCTTAGGTTTTAATGAAGACCTTTCATTAGATGAAGTAAGTACAATTTACCTGCCATTAACTCGTCTTATTAACTACTACATTGATGAAAATTTACATCGCCAAACGGTACTACATCGTTTTTTAGGCAGAAATAATGCCAAAACACCTTACATAATTAGTATTGCTGGCAGTGTTGCTGTTGGGAAAAGCACTTCTGCACGTATTCTACAATCTCTGCTTTCTCATTGGCCAACTGAAAGAAAAGTTGATCTCATCACAACAGATGGGTTTCTTTATCCATTAGACAAGCTTAAACAAGATAATCTTTTACAAAAGAAAGGGTTTCCCATTTCTTATGACACACCTAAACTCATTCGCTTTTTATCGGATGTAAAATCAGGTAAAAGTAATGTTACAGCACCAATTTACTCTCATTTAACATACGATATTATTCCCGATAAATTTGATGTGGTAGATAAACCTGATATTCTCATTTTAGAAGGATTAAATGTTCTTCAAACCGGCAATAACAAAACCAATCAAACCTTTGTATCAGATTTTGTTGATTTCTCTATTTATGTCGATGCAGAAGAAAAATTACTGAAAGAATGGTACATCAAACGCTTTTTAAAATTCCGAGAAAGTGCATTCAACGATCCTAATTCTTACTTTAAACATTACTCAAGCTTATCTAAAGAAGAGGCTATCGCGACGGCAAGTAAAATCTGGGATGAAATTAACGGCTTAAACCTTAATCAAAATATTCTTCCAACTCGTGAACGAGCAAATTTAATTCTAAAAAAAGGTCATAATCATCAAGTAGAATTAATAAAATTAAGAAAATAAAAATTCGCACGTAAAAACGTGCGAATCTTAATCGATGCCTAACTCAAAATCAGTTATTGATAAAAATATCGTAAAAAATTACCGCACTTTTTATCGAAATTTGACTTCTTGTACAATACGCTTTGCCGTCGAGATTGGTAATTGCCCGATAAAAGTAATTTCTTTTCCTCCTATGACCTCGCTATAAATGGTATAAGCTCCTTGTTTCCAAGTATTTTCTGGTAAATTATTAGAGCCTGCATTAGAAACAAACAACGTAAAAGTAAATAAACCATCACTATATAATGCGCTATCTATGATTTCATTTTCTAATACTTCTTGTGTATACCGATTCAAAAAGAAACCTCTTGGTAACCATCCTGCTGACCAAGTTATATTTGAAATTTGTTCATTTTTACTTTCTTTCAACAAAGGCGGCATTGATACCTTGTTAATATAATCGGTTAATCCTCTTAATCTGTCATCTATGTAAAGTGTTACGACTCTGAATTGATCAAGCAGCTTGCCTTCACGATCAAGCATATCTCCGCGTAATAATAAACCATTTTCTTCATCTATAAACACTAAATACTGATATCGGAAATCATCTTTAGGGATAATACGAATCGTGTCAGCGAAACGACCAGCAACGCGATCTTTACCTAATTTTACGAAATCATAATCAGAAGAAAGCTTATCAAAATTTGCACGCACAACCGCTGGCATTGCATCAACGATATTGCCACTATTAAGCGTAAATGCTTGTGCATTTGGCTGAAAATAACTGACTAAATTATCACGCTGAATAATTTCTTGCTGACGGCCATCTAAAGTAACTAATTGTGCATAAGTTTTCTTATCTTGTTTGATGTGTCGATAACGAAACGAATCCATATTTGCGGGAGTAGTTTGCACAAAGGCAATTTCATAATTGAGATTATCCAATGCTTGCGTCATTTTATCTAAAGACTGCTTCGCAGAAAGCTCTTCAGCAGAAGCAATGCTACTTAATAGCAAAGAAAGAGAAAGTGCGGTAAATTTTAATGCGATTTTTTTCATAGAAATCTAAAGGATAAAAATTCACCACACTAAATAACAATTAGGTGGTGAATCAATCATCTGAACAAAGGAAACCAATTTATCTTACTTGACTGCTACTCACATCTAAAGCATCAGAATGCATACGACGTTGTAATTCATAGTTTTGCAACATTGCGCCAATACGACGACTTTTTTTCTCAAGCTGATCTGAAGTCAATGTATCTTTACTCGGAGCATTATAGCTAACCTCTTGAACTGCATTATTAAATGGCAAGGTTTGCAATACTGGAGTCTCAGGTAAATTAGACGTATCGTTTTTATTACTGAAAGATTGAACACCAAGTACCGCCACCAAACATACACCAGCAGCAACAGCAACTTGTGTCATTGGCGCAAAGAACGCTTTTAATTTTTGCATAAATACAGAATTATGTGAGTCTTCTGGTTCAGGTTGAGACACAGCAATGACATCAACTTTCTTCACTTCTTCAGATTCTATTAAACCTGCCATTTTAGCGGTAAAATCAGCCCCTAAAAAGACCGCACTTTCTTTACGCATTACTGAACGAACGGTATGAAATGAATGCCAAGACGCTTGTAATTCTTCGTCTCTTAATAAAGCATCTATCAAGTCAATTTCGACTTGTTCGCCATCCATATAGGCTGAAAGCTGCTCTTTTTGCATAGTAAACTCCGATTGTTATTCGCTCTACATTAGAGGTTGAATTTTATTTTCGATCATTTCCCTTGCTCGGAAGATTCGGGAACGAACCGTACCAACAGGACAATCCATAATTTCTGCAATATCTTCGTAACTTAAACCTTCTAGTTCTCGTAGCGTAATCGCAGTTTTTAAATCTTCTGGTAAGTTATGAATAGTATCAAAAACAACTCTTTCCAACTCACTAGACAACATTTCATTTTCGGGTGTATCCACATCCCTAAGGTGTGTTCCCACATCATAATTTTCAGCATCTTCTGCCAAAATATCTTCATTTGGTGGACGGCGACCTTGAGCCATTAAATAATTTTTTGCCGTATTAACGGCAATTCGATAAAGCCATGTATAGAAAGCACTTTCGCCACGAAAAGATTCAATTGAGCGATAAGCCTTTATAAAGGATTCTTGCACCACATCAGGAATATCGTTACGCGATACATATCGGGTCAAAAGCCCTGCTACTTTATTTTGATAACGCAAAACCAACAAATTGAAGGCTTTTTTATCCCCTTGCTGTACTCTTTCTACCAAAGCCTGATCTGTTAGCTGTTCAGCCATATTTCTCCCATGCCAATATCTAACACGCCTTAATATCAAGACAGCAAGCTCTTGTTGCTTGTTCAGACAAAAGCGTATTAAAAAAGTTCGTTCGCTAATCAATAATTTTCATTTGTGATGATTTTTTGTACTTTTTGAATATATTCAACCATCATTTGAAGCTCTACATCTTGTGATTTCGCACGATTAAAAAACCACGAAAACAACTGCAAATCCGTACTTGCTAATAAACGAATAAAGATATCTTTTTTGTCATCCGTTAATTCATCAAAATGCTTCAAATAAAAAGGCATTATGATTTTATCTAACTCTAACATTCCTCGGCGACAATCCCATTCAATGCGAAATTTATTATATTTTTCCATTTTATTTCCCTAAAATTGAGGGCTGATTATAGCTTAAAAAATAGCAATAAAAAAAGTCAGCATTTCTGCTAACTTTTATTTTTTTAAATATTATTTATTCTTTAATAAATCACGAATTTCAGTAAGCAATGTTTCTGCCTTTGGCACAGGTTTTTTCTCCTCTGGTTTTCTTACCTTATTAATGACTTTGATCATCATAAAGATTGCAAAAGCAATAATAATAAAATCAATCACATTTTGAATAAACAAACCATAATTTAACGTAACTGCAGGAACATCGCCTTGTGCTTGTGCTTGTGCTTGTGCTTGTGCTAATACAAATTTCATATCTTTGAAATCAATACCACCAGTTAAAATCCCCAACACAGGCATAAAAATATCACTAACAAGTGAACTTACGATCTTGCCAAATGCACTACCAATAATCACACCGACAGCCATATCTACAACGTTGCCACGCATTGCAAATTCGCGAAATTCTTTAATAAAATTCATAATAATGTTCCCCTTCAAAAATTATATAAAAAGAGTGACTATTATAATAAATCACTCTGAAACGTAAAAAGACTAAATAAAGAACGCACTTGGTTGGAATAATTTCTCAATTTCTGACACATTTTTTTTATCACTCAAATAAATCACTATATGATCGCCTTCTTCAATAATCACTTGACGACGAGCAATAATTACATCATTCTCTCGCAATAAGGCACCAATAATTGTTCCCATCGGCAAACGCAACTCACCAATTTTTCGCCCCACTATATTTGAAGTATTCGTATCGCCGTGCGCAACAATTTCAATGGCTTCGGCAATGCCGTGTCGTAATGTTACCACATTTTTTACATCACCTTTACTCACGTGACCTAACAAAGCAGAAATCGTTACTTGTTGCGGAGAAACCACAATATCAATCGCTCCACCCTGAATAAGATTAATATAAGCAATCCGTTGAATCAGTACCATTGTTTTTTTTGCACCTAAACGCTTAGCTAACAAAGCTGACATAATATTCGCTTCATCATCGCTACTTAATGAAAGAAACACATCCACACTTTCAATATGTTCTTCAAAAAGCAAGTTTTGATCTGAGGCATCTCCATTAAATACCAACGTTTTTGGCAACTTTTCTGCTAAGACTTGAGCTCTGTTTAAGTCACGTTCAATAAGCTTTACAGCATAAGAATTTTCCAAACGTTTTGCTACGCCAAAAGCAACATTTCCTCCGCCAACAATCATTATGCGCTTATAAGATTTTTCCAAACGTTGTAACTCGCCCATTACCGCCTTAATATGCTCAGTTGCACAAATAAACGTAATTTCATCGCCAGCTTCTACAATTGTTGAGCCTTGTGGACGAATCGGTTTTCCATTACGTAAAATAGACATAATACGACAATCAATATGTGGCATATGTTTGCGAAATGCAGAAAGCGCATATCCAACCAAAGGTCCTCCATAATAAGCTTTCACTACAACGATACTAATACGATTATCCGCAAAATGGGCAACTTGCAATGCACCTGGATAAGCAATTAAACGCGTAATTTCATCAGTGACAAGATTTTCAGGCGAAATCAAATGATCAATAGGAATATTTTCATTGTTGAATAACTTATCTTTTTCACGTAAATATTCTGAATTACGAATACGTGCAATTCTCGTTGGCGTATTAAATAATGTATAGCCCATTTGGCAAGCGACCATATTGATTTCGTCAGAGGCTGTCACGGCAACCATTAAATCGGCATCTGCCGCGCCTGCGTCACGAAGCACTTTTGGAGATGATGGAGAGCCTTGTACCACACGCAAATCGTGCTTTTCTTGCAATGTTTTTAACTGAGGAAATTCATTATCCACTAAAGTAATATCATTATCTTCACTGACTAAGTTTTCTGCAAGCGTTGTTCCTACCTGACCTGCGCCCAAAATGATAATTTTCATTATCTCTCTCCTTTATGCTCGTTTAAGCAATTTCGCATAATAGAATCCATCTCCACCATTTGTCTGCGGAATGAATTGAAAACCCACCGCACTTTTATCATAACTAAAGGATAATGGCAATAACTCAGCATCTGCATGAGCATTTAAAAATGCTTGAATTTGTTCGCAATTTTCTTCTGGCAATACAGAACAAGTCGCATAAAGAAAAACACCGTTTGGCTTCAGTTTTTCCCAAAGTGCACTCAGGATTTTCTTCTGTAATTCAACAAGCTGAGCGATATCGGTTTCTTTGCGTAACCATTTTATATCGGGGTGACGGCGAATCACTCCTGTAGCAGAACAAGGAGCATCAAGTAAAATTCGGTCAAATTTCACCGCACTTTTACCGATTTCAGCTAACCATTCGTCAGGTTTACTTGCATCGCCACAAACCACTATCGCTTGCTGATTTAAACGTGCAAGATTTTCTTCTACTCGTTTTAAGCGATGCGTTTCTACATCTAATGCAATCACATTAGCTTGAGGTGCCAGTTCTAAAATATGGGTTGTTTTACCGCCGGGTGCAGCGCAAGCATCGAGGATCCATTCCTCATTTTTAGGCTCAAGCAACATTGCCGCCCATTGCGCACTCAAATCTTGTACCGTTACCGCACCTTCTTCAAAGTGCGGTAATTTTTGCACCGCAATCGGTATATCTAAACATAGCGCATTAGGATGGTGGCTTGTTTTCAAAGAAACACCTTGTTCTTCAAGTAAAGTGCGGTAAGTTTCAAGGGCGTTTTTTTGTGAATTCACACGTAGCCACATTGGTGGTTTCTGATTGTTCGCCTCAATGATCTCACGCCAATTCGGATAGGCTTTTTTTAATTTATTCACGAACCATTCAGGGTGAAGCGTTTGCCAATTTTTATCGATAATCGCCAAAATTTCATCTTGCTCACGTAAAAATCTACGCAAAACCGCATTCACTAATCCTATAAAACTATCAGATTTTAATGATTTTGTTGCATTCACAACTTCATCAACTGCCGCATGAGCAGGCACTCGCATATAAAGCAATTGGTATAATCCCACAAGCAACAGGCAATGAACAATGCGAGTTTTACCTTTAAGCGGTTTATCCACAAGACGTTTGATTATTTGCTCTAAGCGAGGCAATACTCGACACACGCCAAAACAAATTTCTTGTAGCAAGGGCAAATCTTGAGCTTTTACAGAAAGTTGCACTTCAGGGATTAACGCTGACAAGGATTTACCCTCATCCAATACTTGCAAAATTAAGTTTGCAGCAATAGCTCTGGTCGAAAGTGCAGTCATTTTTACTGAATTTTTTACGTTGATAGTTTTAGAAGAGAATTTTTTCATTATGCAAGCACCTTACCAATAGTAAACCATTCTGCACGGCCATTTAATAAATCTTGTGCAGACATAGGCTTTTTACCTGCAGGTTGCAATTGCAATAAGTTTAATACACCATCGACAGTCGCAATTTGAATGCCATTTTTATCCGCACTTAAAATAGTTCCCGCTGGTTTATCTTGATGAGGCAACACTTCCGCTTGATACACTTTTAAAGTTTGTGCATTGCCATCCTTGTCTTCTGTTGAAAAATAGGCAATTGGCCAAGGATTAAAAGCGCGGATATTACGCTCAAGTTGCATTGCTGGAAGTGACCAATCTAATTGTGCCTCTTCTTTGGAAAGTTTTTCTGCATAATTACTTTGGCTGCCATCTTGTTTTTCCGCTATAAATTTACTGTTTTCAAGATTATCTAAAACATCGATTAATACTGATGGAGCAAGCTCTGCCAGTTTGTTATAAAGACTCGTTGAAGTTTCAGTCGGTAAAATATCACAATAGACTTTATGTAACATATCGCCTGTATCTAAACCTTCATCCATTTGCATAATGGTTACACCCGTTTGTACATCGCCAGCCCAAATTGAACGCTGAATTGGTGCTGCACCTCGCCAACGTGGAAGAATAGAACCATGCACATTCAAACAACCCAAACGAGGGGCATCTAATACAGCTTTCGGTAAAATTAATCCATAAGCGACAACAACCATTACATCTGCATTTAACGCTTTTAATTCAGACTGTGCTTCTTCTTTACGTAAGGATTTAGGTTGATAAACGGGAATGTTATTTTGCTCAGCAAGTTGCTTTACAGGACTTGCTTGCAATTTCTTACCGCGACCAGCTGGTTTATCAGATTGCGTATAAACAGCGATCACATTATGTTGAGAATTTAGAATGGCTTGTAAATGCTGTGCAGCAAAATCTGGCGTACCAGCAAAAATAATATTAAGTGATTTCATAATGTTCTACGTTATGGTAATTGATAGGAAAAAGGAAGTAGGGTGGGCTTAAGCCCACCGTTTTTTGAAATGATTGCTGGGCTAAAGCCCACCCTACGTTTTAGCTTTTCGCAATCTGCTTCTTGTATTTAATCAACTTTTCTTTAATGCGCTGACGTTTAAGTGGAGAAAGATAATCAACAAATAAAATTCCATTAAGATGATCGATCTCGTGTTGAATACAGATCGCAAGCAAACCATCCGCATCTAAAGTAAATTCTTTACCATCACGATCTAACGCTCTGACTGTCACTTTTTCTTTACGAGGAACCAACGCACGGAACCCTGGAATGGATAAACACCCCTCTTCAATTCCCGTTTCGCCTTCTGAAGCCAAAATTTCAGGGTTAATCAAAACAAACTGATTCTGTTTATCGCCTTCAACATCAATAGTAATAATACGTTGCAAAATATCTACTTGAGGTGCAGCTAAACCAATACCTTTCTCTTGATACATCGTATCAAACATATCATCAACAATTTTACGAATTGCATCATTAACTTCAGTAACAGGCTCACAAACAACCTTTAAGTGATCATCAGGATAAATTAATACATTAAGTGCGGTCATAATTTCTCTTGTTTTTAAGGGTAGAATTTTAGTGGGATTATAGCACAGCTAAGAAAGAATGTGTAGAAAAGCCCCAAATGGGGCTTAGATTAATATTCGAATTTGGGAGACTTTTTTAATTCCCTCTAAGACAGATGTAAAATAACCTGCAGCATATTTGATTTGATCTTAGGATATGGAACTAATAACTTACCAAAATTCTTTCTTAGCTAATCCATTTAATAAAGAAATATCTGATAGTCCTTGAATAATTTGAGACTTAGTTACACCATTACCATCATTGCGCAAAAGAAGCTCGATTCCTAATTTATCATCATCTGTTAAATAAAATTTTCCGAGTCTATAATCAATATTTATTTTATTCACTTTTCTTAATGAAAAGCGGTTCTCATCATCGTCATACATGATAAAAAATTGAATATCACCTCCATCATGGGGAACAACTACAACATTCGTACCTTGTAATCTAAACACCAAAAAATTATCTTGTATTACATTAATAGAATAACCTTCTTCCTTAAGAATATCTACGATTTCAGATACAGAATATTGATTATCAATACCTTTAATTTCTCCTTTATCAGAAAATAAAGAATTAAAGAAATTACTCATAAATTCCCCCTCCATTTGGATTTCGTGTTGCCGTAATAGATGATTTATCACGCATTTGTGCACTGAGATCTGTAGAATAAGAGAATTGATCCATTGAATTGGTTAAATCATACTGGTACTTATTACCAGAGCTATCTTGATATATTTTCTTACCATTTTCAAAAATTGGGATAAGCATACACTTTTCTCCTGCTTTAAGTTCATTATAATGAGAGTAAATTGATTATTTTTTATTCTATCTTAGTAAATAAGGTACTGGTGTAAGGACAAGAGGTATCCCCGTCTCTGCCCAGTATTGCTATTGAGTAATCGGTAAACACAAATACTGTTTTACTAATTTTTTGAAATTTAAAGATAGAAAAACCCCCAGCCTTTCGACTGGGGGTTCTTATCTTTTATTCTACTCTGCTTTATTCTATTTATGTATTTGCTAACCTGGCGGTGCCCTACTCTCACATGGGGAAACCCCACACTACCATCGGCATTACAGCGTTTCACTTCTGAGTTCGGTATGGTCTCAGGTGGGTCCACCGCACTATCGCCGCCAGGATAATTCTTTGATAACTCGTCTTCTCTTTTATCTCTCGTCTCTTTTATCTCTCGTTACTCAGTCTTTCCTCTACCTTTCACTCGTTCTTATTGGCCACAAGCTGAACTCAATTTTCTCTCTATTAAGTCTTCTATATTTACTTTTCTTTGTTTAGTCTTTTACTTCGGTTTCCGCTCTACTTTTATTTGCTTCGCTTTTCATCTCTTACTTCACTTAGCTCCCAAAAACACTTGAGCGTTGTATAGTTAAGCCTCTCGGGCAATTAGTATCTGTTAGCTCAATGTATCACTACACTTACACACCTGACCTATCTACGTCGTAGTCTACAACAACCCTTACTGACTTAAAGTCAGGGATGACTCATCTCTTGGCAAGTTTCGTGCTTAGATGCTTTCAGCACTTATCTCTTCCGCATTTAGCTACCCAGCAATGCCTCTGGCGAGACAACTGGAACACCAGTGATGCGTCCACTCCGGTCCTCTCGTACTAGGAGCAGCCCCAATCAATCATCCAACGCCCACGGCAGATAGGGACCGAACTGTCTCACGACGTTCTAAACCCAGCTCGCGTACCACTTTAAATGGCGAACAGCCATACCCTTGGGACCTACTTCAGCCCCAGGATGTGATGAGCCGACATCGAGGTGCCAAACACCGCCGTCGATATGAACTCTTGGGCGGTATCAGCCTGTTATCCCCGGAGTACCTTTTATCCGTTGAGCGATGGCCCTTCCATTCAGAACCACCGGATCACTATGACCTACTTTCGTACCTGCTCGACTTGTCTGTCTCGCAGTTAAGCTTGCTTATACCATTGCACTAACCTCACGATGTCCGACCGTGATTAGCAAACCTTCGTGCTCCTCCGTTACGCTTTGGGAGGAGACCGCCCCAGTCAAACTACCCACCAGACACTGTCCGAGACCACGTTTCGTCATCTTCGTTAGAACATCAAACGTTAAAGGGTGGTATTTCAAGGTCGCCTCCACAATGACTGGCGTCACTGCTTCAAAGGCTCCCACCTATCCTACACATCAAAATTCAATGTTCAGTGTCAAGCTATAGTAAAGGTTCACGGGGTCTTTCCGTCTAGCCGCGGGTACACCGCATCTTCACGGCGATTTCAATTTCACTGAGTCTCGGGTGGAGACAGCCTGGCCATCATTATGCCATTCGTGCAGGTCGGAACTTACCCGACAAGGAATTTCGCTACCTTAGGACCGTTATAGTTACGGCCGCCGTTTACTGGGGCTTCGATCAGGTGCTTCTCTTGCGATGACACCATCAATTAACCTTCCAGCACCGGGCAGGCATCACACCCTATACGTCCACTTTCGTGTTTGCAGAGTGCTGTGTTTTTAATAAACAGTTGCAGCCAGCTGGTATCTTCGACCGGTTCAACCTTCGCCCGCTAGGGACTACAATCTACGCCGGCGCACCTTCTCCCGAAGTTACGGTGCTATTTTGCCTAGTTCCTTCACCCGAGTTCTCTCAAGCGCCTGAGTATTCTCTACCTGACCACCTGTGTCGGTTTTCAGTACGGTTTAGTAAAGCCTTTCGCTTAGTGGCTTTTCCTGGAAGTGTGGTATCAGTTACTTCAGCTCCGTAGAGCCTCGTCATCATCTCTCTGTGTTAAGGAAGTCCGGATTTGCCTAAACTTCCCACCTACCAACTTAAACGCACATATCCAACAGTGCGATAACCTAACCTACTCCGTCCCCACATCGCAGCTTTACCAAGTACAGGAATATTAACCTGTTTCCCATCGACTACGCTTTTCAGCCTCGCCTTAGGAGCCGACTCACCCTGCCCCGATTAACGTTGGACAGGAACCCTTGGTCTTCCGGCGAACGGGTTTTTCACCCGTTTTATCGTTACTTATGTCAGCATTCGCACTTGTGATACGTCCAGCCCACCTCTCGATGAACCTTCTTCCGCTTACACAACGCTCCCCTACCCAACAGGCGTATCACTAATCATCCTCACTCTAAGATGCCCGACTCAACGTTCGGGTTGCTTGAACAACCTTTCATGTCGCTTCGCGCCATTCCATGTTGTTAATCGTAAGGCGTATTAGTGATACGCCTGATGCCGCAGCTTCGGTGCTATATTTCAGCCCCGTTACATCTTCCGCGCAGGCCGACTCGACTAGTGAGCTATTACGCTTTCTTTAAATGATGGCTGCTTCTAAGCCAACATCCTAGCTGTCTAAGCCTTCCCACTTCGTTTCCCACTTAATATAGACTTGGGGACCTTAGCTGGCGGTCTGGGTTGTTTCCCTCTCCACGACGGACGTTAGCACCCGCCGTGTGTCTCCTGAGTATCACTCTTTGGTATTCGTAGTTTGCATCGGGTTGGTAATCCGGGATGGACCCCTAGCCGAAACAGTGCTCTACCCCCAAAGGTGTCACCTCAAGGCTCTACCTAAATAGATTTCGGGGAGAACCAGCTATCTCCCGGTTTGATTGGCCTTTCACCCCCAGCCACAAGTCATCCGCTAATTTTTCAACATTAGTCGGTTCGGTCCTCCAGTTAGTGTTACCCAACCTTCAACCTGCCCATGGCTAGATCACCGGGTTTCGGGTCTATACCTTGCAACTATTCGCCCAGTTAAGACTCGGTTTCCCTTCGGCTCCCCTATTCGGTTAACCTCGCTACAAAATATAAGTCGCTGACCCATTATACAAAAGGTACGCAGTCACCCCATCACTTAATCCCACTGCTTCTTTTGGGTGGTTTGACTCGCTTCGCTCCTCTTACCATTGTTTAAGTGCGGTTGCTTTTCATCACCTTCCAATCGGATTAAGTGATGGGGCTCCCACTGCTTGTACGTACAAGGTTTCAGGTTCTATTTCACTCCCCTCACCGGGGTTCTTTTCGCCTTTCCTTCACAGTACTGGTTCACTATCGGTCAATCAGGAGTATTTAGCCTTGGAGGATGGTCCCCCCTTCTTCAAACAGGATATCACGTGTCCCGCCCTACTTCTCGTTAGCTTAGTACCACAATATGGTTTTTAGATACGGGATTATCACCCTCTTTGATTGTGCTTCCCAACACATTCTCCTCACTATACTGCTATCACTTACTGGCTCTTTCGCTTTCGCTCGCCGCTACTGACGAAATCTCGGTTGATTTCTTTTCCTCGGGGTACTTAGATGTTTCAGTTCTCCCGGTTTGCCTCAACAAGCTATGAATTCACTTGTTGATAGTAGATTCTTCATCTACTGGGTTTCCCCATTCGGATATCTTGGATTAAACGCCTCTTATCGACTCATCCAAGCTTTTCGCAGATTAGCACGTCCTTCTTCGCCTCTGATTGCCAAGGCATCCACCTTGTACGCTTAGTCACTTAACTATACAACCTCAAATGTTTTCAATCACTTTACGTTTTCACTTCAAAGTGCGGTCAATTTGATGCGTATTTTCATTCAACTAAACACTTGATTGCTTTTGTTCAATCAAGATTTTTTTACAAAACAGGTTTGTTTTTAGAGTTTCCTTTTCAGTTCTCTCTTTCACTTTACTGTTTTGCCTACTCAGACTTTCTCTCGAAAATCTCTTGTTTTCAGCTTGTTTCCAATTTTTTAAAGAACAGTAAGACAATCTAATAAAGTTATCTTTAATTGGCGTCCCCACGGGGATTCGAACCCCGGTTACCGCCGTGAAAGGGCGATGTCCTAGGCCTCTAGACGATGGGGACATCAATTAAAGATACTCTATTTTCTTTTTATCTTTTAACGTTTATTTTTCAACGTTGCTTTCGCTTCGTTTTTAATCTTGTCTACAACTATCAGCCAATCTGTGTGAGCACTCGCTGTCTCTCGTCTTTAGTAAGGAGGTGATCCAACCGCAGGTTCCCCTACGGTTACCTTGTTACGACTTCACCCCAGTCATGAATCATACCGTGGTAAACGCCCTCCAAAAGGTTAAGCTATCTACTTCTGGTACAACCCACTCCCATGGTGTGACGGGCGGTGTGTACAAGGCCCGGGAACGTATTCACCGCGACATTCTGATTCGCGATTACTAGCGATTCCGACTTCATGGAGTCGAGTTGCAGACTCCAATCCGGACTTAGACGTACTTTATGAGATTCGCTCCACCTCGCAGCTTCGCTTCCCTCTGTATACGCCATTGTAGCACGTGTGTAGCCCTACTCGTAAGGGCCATGATGACTTGACGTCATCCCCACCTTCCTCCAGTTTATCACTGGCAGTCTCCTTTGAGTTCCCGACCAAGTCGCTGGCAACAAAGGATAAGGGTTGCGCTCGTTGCGGGACTTAACCCAACATTTCACAACACGAGCTGACGACAGCCATGCAGCACCTGTCTCTAAGTTCCCGAAGGCACAAGCTCATCTCTGAGCTCTTCTTAGGATGTCAAGAGTAGGTAAGGTTCTTCGCGTTGCATCGAATTAAACCACATGCTCCACCGCTTGTGCGGGCCCCCGTCAATTCATTTGAGTTTTAACCTTGCGGCCGTACTCCCCAGGCGGTCGATTTATCACGTTAGCTACGGGCGCCAGAGTTAAACCCCAACCCCCAAATCGACAGCATTTACAGCGTGGACTACCAGGGTATCTAATCCTGTTTGCTCCCCACGCTTTCGCACATGAGCGTCAGTACATTCCCAAGGGGCTGCCTTCGCCTTCGGTATTCCTCCACATCTCTACGCATTTCACCGCTACACGTGGAATTCTACCCCTCCCTAAAGTACTCTAGTTACCCAGTCTGAAATGCAATTCCCAGGTTAAGCCCGGGGCTTTCACACCTCACTTAAATAACCGCCTGCGTGCCCTTTACGCCCAGTTATTCCGATTAACGCTCGCACCCTCCGTATTACCGCGGCTGCTGGCACGGAGTTAGCCGGTGCTTCTTCTGTATTTAACGTCAATTTGATGTGCTATTAACACATCAACCTTCCTCAATACCGAAAGAACTTTACAACCCGAAGGCCTTCTTCATTCACGCGGCATGGCTGCGTCAGGGTTCCCCCCATTGCGCAATATTCCCCACTGCTGCCTCCCGTAGGAGTCTGGACCGTGTCTCAGTTCCAGTGTGGCTGGTCATCCTCTCAGACCAGCTAGAGATCGCAGGCTTGGTAGGCATTTACCCCACCAACTACCTAATCCCACTTGGGCTCATCCTATGGCATGCGGCCTCTCAGTCCCGCACTTTCATCTTCCGATAATACGCGGTATTAGCGACAGTTTCCCGTCGTTATCCCCCTCCATAAGCCAGATTCCCAAGCATTACTCACCCGTCCGCCACTCGTCAGCAAGAAAGCAAGCTTTCTCCTGCTACCGTTCGACTTGCATGTGTTAAGCCTGCCGCCAGCGTTCAATCTGAGCCATGATCAAACTCTTCAATTCAAGTTCAATCGCTCAATAAACTACTTAGCTATAAATAAAACACTACTTAAAAAAGTAATGATGAATTTTCAGTTAAGCACCTATTAAGACTTCAAAATTAAAATATTTTTAAAACAAGTCAATCAACAAGTGCCCACACAGATTGTCTGATATATTGTTAAAGAGCAAAAAATAACGACGCACTTGGAAACTTAAAAAACTTCACAACAGTGCGTCGTTGTGTGCGGTGCATTATAGGGATTTTCAAATCCCTTGCAAGTACTTTTTGTAAAAATATTTAAAAAAATGATCTTTTGATGGAAATATAAACATTTTATTAGAAAGTGCGGTTAAAAATACAATAATTTTCCAATTATTATTTTTTCCAATAACTTGGAATAAACAGCACAATTAATGAAAACATTTCTAAACGTCCACAAATCATAGCAAAACTAAAGACTAATTTGGCACTTTCTGGAACATCAATAAAACTTTCATGAATAAAGCCAAGCCCTGGTCCTGCATTCGTTAATGTAGCGAATACTGCACCCATCGCATCAAAAATATTCATTCCACAAAGAATAACAGCAAAAACACATCCCCAATAAGCCAGAACAAAAACAATGAAAAATGCCCAAATACTTTCTATTGTTCTTGGTTCTAGACGATTTTTACCTATTCTAATTGGTTTTACTAAATTTGAATGAATTAAACTATGCAATTCTCGATCAACTTGTTTCCATAATATGAGTGCTCGTATCGCTTTTATTCCTCCACTTGAGGATCCTCCACAACCACCAATCACCGCAGAAATCACCAGTAAAAGCCCAATAAAAGGAGGGAGATCATTCATGTCAAAAATCGTGTAACCAGCAGTCATAGACATTGATGTTAATTGTAATGCACCTTTTGTTAGAGCCTCATTCATATCAGTGACCAAACCATAGCCATATAGTGATATAGACACAATACCAATAAAAATAATTTGCATTGTCAGAAAAAAACGAAATTCAGGATCTTTCCAATAATTTCGCCAAATATTTCTTTTACCTAGTGCAAAAAAAGCGGAAATATGTAAACTAAAATTAACACCACCAATCAGCATAAAAATTGTTGTAACCCAATAAATGGAAGCTTGATTAAAATAGCCGATACTTGCATCATGTGTTGAAAACCCCCCGTTAGAAATCGTCGAAAAACTATGTCCAATAGCATCAAAAAAACTCATCCCTGACAACCAATATGCAATGGCACAAATAATAGTTAATGAAGCATAAACAATCCAAAGAGTTTTCGCTACTTCTGAAATTTTAGGTAAAGATTTTTGCTCTTTAAATGGACCAGAAGATTCTGCTCGATATAATTGTATCCCTCCAATTCCTAACAGAGGAATTATCGCCACAGCCAATACGATAATTCCCATACCACCTAACCATTGTAAAAACTGACGATAAAACAAAATAGATTTGGGTAAATTATCCAGCCCCGTCATCACAGTTGCACCTGTAGTAGTTAAGCCAGAAAATGCTTCAAATACGGCTGAAGCAATAGTTAAATGCGGTGAATCAAACAATAAAAGAGGCAATGTTGCTAAACTTCCTAACACTAACCAAAAAGCCACAACAATCAAAAAACCATCACGAGAGCGTAATTCTTGCTTATAATGATGACATGGCCACCAAAGCAATGTGCCCACCGTCAAGCTCAACATGAAAGCCTGCATAAATGCTTTACCGCCCCCATCACCATAAATCAGGGCAACAAATGTAGGAACTAGCATCGTGCCTGAAAAACACATCACAAGAATACCAATAATTCGGATAATAGATAAAATACGCACAACTATTTCCCTATCTCTAAAAGTTGAATAACTAATCTACCTGAAGACTTTTCCGTTAATGCAGAAGAAAACTCCTCTATTGTTTTTTCACTAATACCTAAAATCAAATGAATATTTGCCTGAAAATCTTGGGATAAAATCTCAACCTGATATTTTTCACAAAGTTGTTGAACCAAATTTAGCTGCCCATAGTCACAATCAAGTTTAAAAATGGTTCGTTCAACTTTAATTTCTCTTTCAATCAGCTTTAACGCTTGTTGAACGCCATTGCCGTAAGCACGAACTAATCCGCCCGTTCCAAGCAAAATACCGCCATAATAACGAACCACCACCGCACTAATTTCACCTAATTGGCTACCTTGCAATGCACTCAACATTGGCTTTCCTGCCGTTCCAGCAGGTTCGCCATCATCAGAAAAACCCAGTTGTAGAGAATCTGTTGGCTTGCCTGCTACTGCAGCCCAACAATGATGGCGAGCATTTGAATGTTTTTGTTTAATCTTTACCCAAAAAGCTCTTGCGTCTTCTAAACCTTCGGTGTGCTGTAAATAAGTGATAAAACGGCTTTTTTTAATTTCTTCTTCAAAAACAACCGCACTTTTAGGAACGAGGTATTCTGCCATTTATTTTTTCAAGGTAATTTCAATAACACTAGTCTATCATTAATAACCTAGATTTGTCGAAATTTTGCCGTAAATGCGGTATAATATAGTCTCATTTTTCAAAAGAAAAAAGAATATGTCTGAAATTTCCGTCACACAAACCCTAGATACTTTAGGATTACGTTGCCCAGAACCAGTGATGCTTGTTCGTAAAAATATTCGTCATCTTAACGATGGAGAAATACTTTTGATTATTGCTGACGATCCTGCAACAACAAGAGATATTCCAAGTTTCTGTCAATTTATGGATCACACATTACTGCAAAGTGAAGTGGAAAAGCCCCCGTTCAAATATTGGGTGAAAAGAGGAAAATAAAACATCGACCTCATTAAAGTGCGGTCGATTTTTTATAATTTTTAAAGATTACGTAAGGCTTCAATACGCTTTTCGAGTGGTGGATGGCTCATAAAGAGTTCACTGCGTTTACCATTAATCATAAAGGCATTTAAAGAACCTTCGAGATTTTGTGGTTCGTGAAGTTGTTGCAAACGTTGCAATGCCATGATCATTTTTTCTTTGCCTACTAAACTTGCTGAACCAGCATCTGCACGAAATTCGCGGTAACGAGAGAACCACATTGCGATAATACTCGCAAGCACACCAAAGAGCATTTCCAATACCATCGAAACCAAGAAATAAATACCTGAACTGCGCGTTTCCTCTCCATTATTGTTACGCGAACTTGCCACCGCCGTTGCAATAATACGAGATAAGAAAATCACGAAAGTATTCAATACGCCTTGCAATAACGCCATCGTCACCATATCCCCATTGGAAATATGGGAAATTTCGTGCGCTAAAACAGCTTCAGCTTCAGCCTCCGTCATGTTGTTTAATAATCCCGTACTCACTGCTACCAAAGAATTGCTTTTTGTCGCGCCTGTAGCAAAAGCATTCACATCGGGTGAATGATAAATTGCCACATCTGGCATGGGAATACCCGCTTTCTGCGCTTGGCGACTAACGGTATCAATTAACCAACGTTCAGTTTGATTACGAGGTTGAGTAATCACCTCTCCATCTACAGAACGTAATGCCATCGTTTTAGACAGAAATAATGAAATTAATGAACCAGCAAAACCAAATAGCAACGCCATAATTAAAATGCCGCCAGTACTATTTCCTGCAATACCAGTCACACTTAAAATAATACCTAATACCAGCATTACAGCCATATTGGTTGCCAAGAAAAGAAGAATTCGCATCATAATGTGTTCTCTCAAAGTTAGGGTTAAGTATTTCCTTTGTGGGGAAAATTCACAAAAAATTCAAGGTGTAATGTAAAATTTTTGTTATCAGCAGATAAACAAAAAGTGCGGTCAAAAACTTACGAGTTTATGACCGCACTTTTAAACAAGGGTTCAAAATAGAAAATTATTTTCTCACTGCAATCGCTTCAATTTCTAATCCCACATCTTTTGGTAAACGCGCAACTTCCACACAAGAACGAGCAGGGAAGTTAGGATGATTATTTTCTTTAAAGAAACGTTCGTATTCTGCATTAACCGCAACAAAATCATTAAGATCTTTCACAAAAACCGTTGTTTTTACAATATCTGCGGCGGTTAAACCCGCTTTCTCGATAATCGCTTTCACGTTTTCTAAAGATTGGCGTGCTTGTGCAACGATGTCCGCAGGCACTTCGCCTGTTGCAGGATTCACGGGAATTTGCCCAGAGGTTAAAACTAAATTGCCAAGATCAACCGCTTGAACATAAGGGCCAATAGCTGCCGGTGCTTTTTCAGTATGAATAATTTGAGTCATTATTTTCTCCTTAGTTGATAAAAAATTGGGTAATTTTTACCGCACTTTTCTGTTTATTAATCAATTTCTTTTAGTATGTCATCGGGAAGTGATTCTTTGCTTTCGACTAATTTCCCATCGTTTACTTTAAATTGTAAATTTTGGTAATAAGCTTCTCGGAACGTAATATATGGATCTTGAGCTTGACGTAACAATTCTGCATTATTGATATTTTTCGCACGGGTATCCACTGCTTGCACACTATATTTCACTAACGACCACGGACCACCAACCCATTGCCAAAATGGATACATATAAGCAGCATCAACCACTGCACCTGTTAATTGACGTGGCGTTGTTGCATTATAAATCGGTAGCACAATATAAGTACCAGCATCTACGCCGTAACTGCCTAAAGTTTCCCCAAATCCACGTTGATTATCTACGCGTAATTCTTTGTTTGCACTCGCAAAATCAATAAAACCACCTAGACCAAATACAGTGTTAATCCAAAAACGATTAAAGTGAACAAATGCTTTTTTCGGTTCGCCTTCAATTAAGCGGTTTATGAAACTGACTGGCTCATCAAGATTATTTGCGATGCCAGCAAGACCAGAAGAAATCGGCTTAGGCACATAGTTGTTCCAACCTTTTGCAACAGGTTCTAGCACATAGCGATCCATAACATTATAGTTAAATTTCCACATTGTTCGATTGAAGCCTTCAAGGGAATCATTACGCTCACTTGCTTGTTTCATGTCATTCTTATTTGCACACCCTGTCAGCACAATTACACCGAAAAGTGCGGTCAAAATTGCCTTTGTTTTCATTTTTGATCCTTATATAAATGTGGGATTATTCTACCTAATTTGTTAAATGACAACAAATTTTGCGTATAAAAATACTCTTTTATGCTGTTTAAACAAACATTAAAAACAAAAAACCGCACTACAAAAGTGCGGTTATCTTTTAATTATTTCTTAGTGTATTTTTTCAACTTGACCAAATTCAAGCTCAACAGGTGTTGCACGACCAAAAATTGACACTGACACTTTTAAGCGACCTTTTTCATAATCTACTTCTTCTACTGTACCATTAAAGTCTGCAAATGGGCCTTCAGTCACACGAACTTCCTCGCCTGGATGGTATTCATTACGATGACGAGGTTTATCAGTATTTTGTTCAAGGCGATTTAAAATAGTATCCGCTTCACGTTTAGAAATAGGTGCAGGTTTATCTGGTGTACCACCGATAAAACCCATCACTCTTGGCACACTTTTTACTAGATGCCAAGTTTCATCATTCATTTCCATTTCTACAAGTACATAACCTGGAAAAAATTTACGTTCACTTTTGCGACGTTTTCCTGCTACATTTTCCACCACTTCTTCAGTTGGCACTAAAACTTCACCAAATTGATCTTCCATTTGTTGTTGTTTGATGTATTCACGTAAAGTTAGAGCTACACGACTTTCAAAGCCAGAAAACGCTTGTAATACATACCAACGTTTTTTTGATACTGTTGTTTCTTCAGTCATTTTAGAATCTCAAATCAGTTAAGAAATTAATCACTGTCACAATAATCGAATCTACTGCCCAAAAGAAGAGAGAAGCAATCATTGTTACCCCGATAACGATCAATGTTGTTTGACGTGCTTCTGCACGGGTTGGCCATACGACTTTACGCGCTTCTGTACGAGAGTCATTAAAAAATGCGCGTGCTTTTGTTCCTTGATTAGTAATTGCCGCTAAAATAAATGCAATGACTAATGCAATAGCCATACCAATAACACGAATCGGTAAAGAATAGATTTGTTGGAAATAAATATTCCCAATTGCCGCAGCAGCAAAAAAGCTCACAGCTAAAACCCAAAGGAATGTATTTAAACCTTTAGACTTGCCTTCAACGATCACTTCTTGCGTATTTTTCTTTTTATCAACAATTTCGGTTGCCATAGAATTGAATCCGTTTTAAATGGAAGTGTAAGAATAATGCCATAAGAACGTGCGATTGTAGCATTTTCTTTTCGCCTTGCCTATTGAAAATAAGCATCAACATAGAAAATCTGGCGAAAACAACCGCACTTTTGCGATTAAATCTAATATTCTAATTTGGGCGCAAGATTATCTACAATTGTCGATTCATCAACGATAACTTTTTGTAAATTCTCAAGAGACGGTAGATCATACATTGTATCTAACAACACTGCTTCTACGATAGAACGTAAGCCACGCGCACCTGTTTTTCTTTCAAGTGCTTTTTTCGCCATTGCTTTTAATGCTTCTGGTGTGAAATCCAATTCTACTTTTTCCAATCCAAATAAGGCTTGATATTGTTTAATTAATGCGTTTTTTGGTTTTGTGAGAATTTGTATCAGCGCATCTTCGTCTAATTCACTTAATGGGGCAATCATTGGCAAGCGTCCGATAAATTCTGGAATTAAACCAAATTTCATTAAATCATCAGGTTCAACTTGACGGAATAATTCAGAAAGAGATTGTTGTTTTTCATCTTTTTCAACTTTGGCATTAAAACCAATACTCGTACTGGTTTGAGTGCGTTTATCAATAATTTTATCTAATCCTGCAAATGCACCGCCGCAAATAAAGAGAATTTTAGACGTATCCAATTTTACCATTTCTTGTTGTGGATGTTTACGACCGCCTTGAGGTGGAATGGAAGCGATTGTACCTTCAATAAGTTTTAATAAAGCCTGTTGCACCCCCTCCCCTGAAACATCTCGAGTAATTGATGCACCTTCCGATTTACGGCTAATTTTATCAATTTCATCAATATAAATAATGCCTTTCTCTGCTTTTTCAGTATCGTATTCACAATTTTGCAAAAGTTTCTGTAATACATTCTCCACATCTTCTCCCACATAACCAGCTTCCGTTAATGTGGTTGCATCTGCCATCGCAAAGGGTACATTTAAACGACGAGCTAATGTTTGTGCAAGTAACGTTTTTCCGCTACCCGTAGGGCCTATAAGTAAAATATTACTTTTGCCAAGCTCTACATCATTGCTTTCATAGTTAGTTCGCAAGCGTTTATAATGATTATAAACTGCCACAGAAAGCACTTTTTTCGCATAATCTTGACCGATAACATAATCATCCAGATGGGCGCGAATTTCGTGAGGCGTTGGCAATTTATCTTTATTTTCGACCGCACTTTCCTCTAAATTTTCATCATTACTTTCTTCAAGCATTGAGTGACAAAGTTCAATACATTCATTACAAATATAACCGCCTGTGCCAGCAATTAATTTATCTACTTCGCCTTTTTCTTTTCCGCAAAAAGAGCAGTGCAAATCTTTATCTTTGTCTGTCATTATATACCCTTAACGTTTAACTAAGACTTCATCCACCAAACCATACGCTTGTGCTTCTTCCGCTGACATAAAATTATCGCGGTCAGTATCTTTCTCAATACGCTCAATACTTTGTCCAGTATGGAATGCTAAACGATCATTTAAGGTGTGTTTAATTTTCAAAATTTCTTGTGCGTGAATTTGAATATCCGATGCTTGACCACGGAAACCACCCAAAGGTTGATGAATCATCACTCGTGCATTAGGCAATGCAGCTCGTTTGCCAGCAGTTCCGCCAGCAAGCAAGAATGCGCCCATTGAACAGGCTTGACCAATACAAAGAGTGCGAATATCTGGCTTAATAAATTGCATTGTGTCGTAAATTGCCATACCTGCGGTCACAGAACCTCCGGGAGAGTTAATATAAATATTAATGTCTTTAGTTGGATCTTCCGATTCTAAAAAAAGAAGCTGTGCCACAATTAAATTTGCCATACGATCTTCCACTTCTCCACTTAGGAAAATCACACGTTCTTTTAATAAACGGGAATAAATGTCGTACGAACGTTCGCCACGCGAAGTCTGTTCAACGACCATAGGAATTACACTCATTTTCTTACCTTTTTCATTAAAACTGCTAATTATTTTATCGTAAATAACCCACAAATAAAAATGCGATCGCTTTTATTAAAAAGAGCGACCGCACTTTTATTCAATCATAATAATATTACTTATTATGCTTGTGGATTCATAATTTCATCGAATGAAGAAACTTTTTCTGTTACTTGTGCTTTTGCAAGTACTGCATCAACAGCTTGTTCTTCTAATACGACATTACGAATATTGTTCATTAACTCTTCGTTTTTGCTGTAATATTCCACCACTTCTGCTGGCTGCTCGTAAGCTGATGCAATATCTGCAATCATTGCTTTAGCACGTTCTTCATCAGCTTTTAATTCATTAGATTTAATCACTTCAGAGAATAATAAACCTACTTGAACACGACGAGTTGCTTCAGCTTCAAATAATTCACGTGGTAACTGTGCAGCTTGTTGTGTATTGCCACCAAAACGTTGAGCAGCTTGATTGCGTAATACATTAATTTCTTCTTCTACTGCAGAAGCGGGTACATCAATCGGATTTTGTTCAATTAAACCATTGATTACTTGTTGTTTAACACGAGAAACTAACGCATTTTTCAATTCACGTTCCATATTTTTACGGATTTCTGCACGCAAATCAGCAACAGACTTAGTATTAGGGCCAAATTTAGCAACAAACTCATCTGTTAATTCAGGCAACACCATATTTTCGACTTTTTTCAAAGTAATCGCAAATTTTGCCGCTTTACCTTTCAAGTTTTCTGCGTGGTATTCCGCTGGGAAAGTCACATCAATATCAAATTGCTCACCAGCTTTATGACCGACAATTCCTTCTTCAAAACCCGGAATCATACGACCTTGCCCCATAAATAATACGAAGTCAGTAGCTTTACCACCTTCAAATTCTTCGCCATCTACAGAGCCAACAAAATCAATAGTGACGCGATCATCTGCTTTTGCAACATCTTGACTTTCAGCCCAAGTAGCTTGTTGTTTACGTAACACATCGATCATTTTATCAATATCAGCTTCCGTGATTTCAACAGTTGGTTTTTCAACTTTGATATTTTCCAAACCTTGTAATTTAACTTCTGGATAAACCTCGAAAGTTGCATTGAAAACTAAGTCTTTACCTTCTTCAAAAGTTTCAATCGCAAAAGTTGGACGACCTACAATATTAATTTTTTCTGCAATAACAGCATCAAAAAAATGACGTGGTAATAAATCGTTTAATACATCTTGACGAATTGACGCCCCAAAACGTTGTTCAATGATATGGGCAGGAACATGACCTTTACGGAAACCATCTACGCGCACATTTTTTGCAGCACGTTTAAATTCTTCACGAATGGCTTTAGAGACAATTTCAGTTGGAACGGTGATCGCTACGCGACGTTCTAAACCTTGAGTTGTTTCAATATTTAATGACATTTGTTACCTCAATTAATTTGCACTCGGTCAAAATCCACACCGAACACGTTTGTTAAATAAAAAGACGCTCAATTATAACTAAAGAAATCTACGCAGTCGATAAAAGAGTGATTAAAATTTGCATTTTGATGATTTTAAAATACGACTTACAAACAAAAGTGCGGTCAAAATGATTTTCTTTTATGCTGATACAAAGCAATTTGGATTTTGTACTTATTATACTTTTTCATTTTGATATTGATTAAATAAATTGAATTATTTAATATATGATAACTATTATCATTAAAAATAAGGAAACCTATGACCAACTTTAAATTCAGCCTGCTTGCTTGCTCTATTACATTTGCATTAAATACAAGCACAGCCTATGCTGCCCAACCAACCAACCAACCAACCAACCAACCAACCAACCAACCAACCAACCAACCAACCAACCAACCAACCAACCAACCAACCAACCAAAATAGTAATGTTTCTGAACAACTAGAACAAATTAATGTTTCAGGTTCATCAGAAAATATTAATATCAAAGAGAAAAAAGTCGGGGAAACCCAAATTTCTGCTAAAAAATTAGCGAAACAGCAGGCGTCTGATTCTCGTGATCTCGTTCGCTATGAAACAGGTATTACGGTAGTTGAAACTGGTAGAACGGGCGCAAGTGGTTATGCAGTTCGAGGGGTTGATGAAAACCGTGTAGGTATTATGGTTGATGGGCTTCGTCAAGCTGAAACTTTAAGCTCTCAAGGATTTAAAGAACTATTTGAAGGCTATGGCAATTTTAATAATACTCGTAATAGCATTGAAATTGAAAATGTTAAAACAGCAACTATTACCAAAGGTGCTGACTCCTTAAAATCCGGTAGTGGCGCATTGGGTGGCTCTGTTATATTTGAAACTAAAGATGCTCGAGATTATCTGCTAGATAAAGATTATTATCTTTCCTATAAACGTGGCTATCAAACAATGAATAATCAAAACCTTAATGCACTTACATTCGCAGGACGTTATAAAAAATTTGATATTTTAGTCGTTGATACAAAACGTGATGGGCACGAAATAGAAAACTACGATTATAAAATTTATCCCAATAAACAGACTGATTTTAGTGCGGTTGGTCCTACCCGTGAAAAAGCCGATCCGTATCAAATTACCCGCCAAAGTACTTTAATAAAACTGGGCTTTCAGCCTAATGAAAACCATCGTTTGAGTGTGGCATTAGATGATTCCACTTTAGAAACAAAAGGTATGGATTTATCTTATATTTTCAATCAATGCAGAAATAGTACATGTGCGGAAACATATGGCGAGCGAGTTATTAATGATCAATCTAAAAGAAAAAATATCCAATTTAGTTATGAAAACTTCACCCAAACCCCTTTTTGGGATCATATTAAACTAAGTTATTCTTCACAAAAAATTACCAATAAAGCACGTTCTGATGAATATTGTCATCAACCTACTTGTAATGGTGTAAGCAACCCTCAAGGGCTACATTTAGTAGAAGAGGAGGGCGTTTACAAGATTAAAGATAAAGATAATAGAGAATTTACAGGAACATATAATTATGGCTTAGAACTAAAAAACCACAAGGATGAAGATGTTAGTAATGGTGTAGATACAGAAGGAGGGGCACTTGATTCTGTTTTAATTAATTGTGAAAAATTAAATTGTGAAAATAAAAAATTTCGGGTTTTTGTTGAAAACGATGAAAACTACAATAGCAAATACACTTATGAGAATAAACCAATAGAAGTTAAAACATTACCTAATGGAAAAAAATATGGCGAAATCCCACTAAAATCAAAAAACGGTACTTATTTAACCCAATATGAAAGTGCTAAATTTTTATTTCCAAAAAGTTCTGGCTATAGTACAGACTCCGTTAATGATCGTGATTTAAACACCAACACCCAACAAATTAAGCTTGATTTAGATAAAGAATTTAGCCTTTGGCATACCCAACACCAACTAAAATATGGTGGTCTTTATGAAAAAACACTAAAAAGTATGGTGAATCATCAATACAACACTGTTGCCAATGTGCAATGGTGGGCTGGCAATTTTTTCTGTAACAAACCTGTAGATGGCACATATCCTGTGGAGCATACTCCTGCACCTGATTATAGTGCTTACAGATGTAGCTTAATGAATACTAATAAAGGCAAAGATTCCTATTTAATCCCTGTAACGACTAAAAATAATGTGTTGTATTTTGGAGACAATATGCAACTAACCTCTTGGCTAGGACTAGATTTAAATTATCGCTATGACCACGTAAAATATTTACCTAGTTATGACGAAAACATTCCAGTTCCTAATGGATTAATTACTGGGCTATTTAAGAAATTTGGCTTAAAAGACTATGTTTATGGTAGTAAATATTCGAAGCCTGCAGGATATACTGATTGCACTTACACCACAGAGTGTTATAAACAAAATTTTAAAGACAATCTTGCCCTGTTATTACGCAAAACTGACTATAAACATCATTCTTACAATTTAGGGTTAAATCTTGATCCCACAGATTGGCTTCGTGTACAACTTAAATACGCCAATGGTTTTCGTGCGCCAACCTCTGATGAAATTTATATGACATTTAAACATCCACAATTTTCCATTCAGCCTAACACAGATTTAAAAGCAGAAACCTCCAAAACAAAAGAAGTTGCGTTCACTTTTTATAAAAACAGCAGTTATATTACGTTAAATGCATTCCAAAACGATTATCATAATTTTATTGATCTAGTAGAAGTAGGCGAACGTCCTATTGAAGAAGGCTCTGTTATTCGTTATCCGTTCCATCAGAACCAAAATCGAGATCGTGCAAGAGTCAGAGGTATCGAAATTGCTTCACGTCTAGAAATGGGCAATTTGTTTGAAAAACTACAAGGATTCCATTTAGGCTATAAATTTACCTATCAAAAAGGCAGAATCAAAGACAATGGATTACATCCAAAATATAAAGAATTTTTGGAATTGAATAAAGCTGAACATCCAGAATATGAAGCCATTGCTCGTAAACCTCAACCAATGAATGCCTTACAACCAACCACATCGGTATACAATATTGGCTATGATGCACCAAGCCAAAAATGGGGCGTGGATGTGTATATCACTAATGTTGCAGCCAAAAAAGCAAAAGATAGCTTTAATTCTCAATGGACGAGTATGGTCGCCAGAAAAGAAAAGCAATATACCAGCATAGAAAATAAAGAAGCATCAAAAGCAAACGGCAAAGAAGTAAAAGATTCTCGCGGATTATGGCGTAATAATCGCTATACAGTGATCGATACGATTGCCTATTGGAAACCAATTAAAAATCTTACATTTACCGCCGGTGTATATAATTTAACCAACAAAAAATATCTCACTTGGGACTCTGCTCGCTCTATTCGACATCTTGGCACAATTAACCGAGTAGAAACAGCAACAGGTAAAGGCTTAAACCGCTTCTACGCACCTGGCAGAAATTACAGAATGTCTGTTCAGTTTGAATTTTAATCCTATGTAAAAATAATCCGCACATTTTACGTGCGGATTATTATTTAAAGGATTTAAATATCATTACCCTGTCTAAATTCTGGTTTAAATAATTCTTCTAGTTGCCCAAAATGGAGCATTAAATCTTGCTCTCCTTCTGAGTAAGGGGCAATTTCATAGACATCATAAATAAAATGTACACCTTTTGAATCTAAGTAAATATTGTTCGATAAACTAAAACTATCGGCTTCAATAATAGGTTCATATTCCTTATTGCTATTATTATATTGTTCCCATAAAAGCGTTTTTACTTTCGGTAAATCTTTTTCATTAAATAAATCATTTAATGTTAAAATATGGCGTGTAGTTAGATCAATTGTGAAATAGCGATTACCTTCAATACCGTGCGCGCCACCTTCATAGTCATAAAAACTAATCACAAAGGTTGCAAGTTTTTCTTTTTGCCCGATAAAATTTGTCCATATAGAATGAGAAATTCCAAAAGATGGTGTTTCTTTCGCCTCTTTTTTATCTTCCTCAAAAGCGGTTTGATAACGTGCTACAAATTGTTCACGAGAAATATTTTTCGTTTCTTCGTTTTCAGTCAATTTTTTCCACAATAGATCATTAAGCCAATCAATATTGGTTTTTATTGTTGAAATTGAATACTCAATTTTGGTTTCTTCAGGCTGGTAATCTTCTTTCGATTTAGGATGTTTAATAATTTCAGATTGATTAAATATTTCATCATTTTCCACAAAAATTGCTGGGATTGTTTTTTCTATTTGCTCTTTTAATTTGGTATTTTCATCACTGAGTTGTGCTACTGTTTGATTTAGTTGTTTTATTTTTGCTTCAGTATCTTTATCTTAGCAGCCTGTGAGTAATATGACAGAACTAATTAATGCAGCAACGAGCGTTTTTTTCATACTTTTTTCCTTTTTAAATCATAAATCAAAAACATTCTTATCGCGTAGAATATGGTCATTGCCTTTGCGACGTAAAAATCCCATTCGGTCGAAATATTCCATCAGTTGAACGGTAAGTTTGCGCCCGAAATTCAATTTATCACGTACTTCATTTACTGAAACTTTTCCTTTTTCTTCTGCGATTTGTTTGATGAGCCTTGCATAAGCATAGATGGTTTCAGTTAAGAAAAATCTATCTTTCACGATTGGCGTGAGGTAACCAAGTTTCCCTGCTTTATACATAAAATTACGCATAATTGATTCATCAATAGCGAGTGCATTCGCCATATCACGCACCCAAATGGCTTGACCTTGGGCTTTTTCAAATTCATCGAGTACACTTGACCAATATTTTTGTTCTTCTTGGCTAAATTGGATTTTATGTTCGGGTAAGTGAAGCCAACCTCGAGTTTGCTGTAATCTTCCCTCTTCTAACATTTCATCAATAAAATGATTGATCAAGTTTTCAGGCTGGTTTAAGACGGCCATTCGATATAATCTGGCTTTGCTTACACCAAGTTGATCATTATGTTGCTCGTGATAAGTATTAAGTGCGGTTAAAATTTGCTGCGTTTTTTCTTGTACGTAATTAGTATTAAAACACCAATCTTGATAGCGTACGGCGTCCCGCTCGGCGAGTGCTTTATCTAATTGCAAGGAAGTCAGTTGTTCCGTCCACATTAATTGGCGTGCTGTTGTCGCATTATGTTGAAGGGTTAGTGCAATACGTTGCGAAGCATTCTCTGCCAATGCTAAATTCGCTAGGAAATTTAACCGCACTTCAGTACGTTTATGACGTTTTGGCGAGTTAATTTCCAATACTCGTGCGCCGGCAATTAAGGTTTTTGTATCGCCACTGCGTAAAATAAGTTTGTCTCCAAAAGCCAAGAATAATGGCGAATCTAATATGATTTCAGCTAAAGTGCGGTCATTTTTAGCGGTATTTTTTCCCTGTAATAAGGTGAGCTTACCCGTAGTACGACTCGATCCGTGATAAATATGCACAGGTTGGCTTTCATTTAATGGTACTTCAGCCAAAATTTGTACACTGATGCGATCTGTTGGTGGAAGTGGCTCATTCTGCAATAACCAATCGCCTCGTTTCATTGATGTGCGGTCTAAATCAGCATTTAAATTTAACGCTAAACGTTGCCCCGCAATACCTTGTTCGCTTGATGTATTTTGTGCGTAAATCGCTTTTATACGAACTTTCTGTCCTGTGGAAAGGTAAATTTCATCGTTCGTTTTCACTGTTCCTGAAAAGGCTGTGCCTGTCACGACGGTACCTGCCCCTTTTACGCTGAATACTCGGTCTATTGCGTAACGGAAAGGTTTTTGAATATCATCTAATTCTGCCAAATTAGCTAAGTAATGACGTAATTCATTAATTCCTTGTCCCGTTTCTGCTGAGGTAACGAAGTAGTTAGCATCGCGTAAAAAACTATAATCTTGTTTAATTGCTTGGATTAACGATTCAATTTGCTCTGAATTTGTACGATCTGCTTTTGTGATGACAACAATAATTTCGTGGAATTGAAGTTGGCGTAAGATTGCTAAATGTTCTTTTGTTTGCGTTGCAACGCCTTCATCGGCAGCCACAATTAACATTGAATAATGCACACCACCTAAGCCCGCTAGCATATTTGATAAGAATTTCTCGTGCCCTGGTACATCAATAAAACCAATCACTTTGTTTTCTAACGGCAGATAGGCATACCCCAAATCAATGGTCATTCCGCGTTTTTTTTCTTCTGGTAAATGTGCGGTACTTGTGCCAGTTAATGCTTTTAATAACGCTGTTTTGCCGTGATCAACGTGGCCTGAAGTAACAATAATCATAGTTCATCCAATGTATTTAATAATGTTTCAATATCCGCAAGGCTACGTAAATCTAGCCAAATTTTTCCGTTTTCCATTCGCCCAATAATAGGTTGAGAAAGTTTTTTAAAGCGAGCTGAAAGTGCGGAAAGTTTTACGTTTGTTTTTTCTGCAATAGTAACAGCCATGGAAGGGATTCTTTCCATTGGTTGTGAGCCGCTACCGATTTGTGCTTGGCTATCTTCAATTTGAATCTCAAATTGTGAATTTAAGCGAGATTCTAACCGCTCTTTGAGATGCGTAGCATTTATTTTGAGTTGTTCTAATGGTTGCGTGAGTAATCGCAAAGTTGGTAATTTTTCAGTTAATTTTTCAGGGTTTAAATATAAACGTAATGTGGCTTCTAAGCCTGATAAAATAACTTTATCGCAACGTAATGCACGCTTGAGAGGATGTGCTTGTAATTGTTCGATCCATTCTTTTTTACCCACAATAATGCCTGCTTGCACACCGCCAAGCAATTTATCGCCAGAGAAAGAGACCAAATCTACACCTTGGGCGACTTTTTCTTGCACGGTCGGTTCTTTTGGTAAGCCATATTGGCTTAAATCAACTAATGCACCGCTGCCTAAATCAGTTACTACGGGTACATTCATTTCTCTCCCCAGTTCTGCGAGTTCTTCTTCTGAAACTGAAGAGGTAAAACCACAAATTTGATAATTGCTGCTATGCACTTTCATTAAAAAAGCCGTATTTTCAGTGATAGCATTACGATAATCTTTCAGGTGAGTACGATTAGTGGTGCCCACTTCCACTAAATGACATCCAGCTTGTTCCATAATATCTGGAATACGAAATGCACCGCCAATTTCAATTAATTCGCCACGAGAAATAATTACTTCTTTACCTTGAGCAAAGGTTGCTAACATTAATAATACTGCGGCGGCGTTGTTATTCACAATACAGGCAGCTTCAGCACCTGTGAGTTTGCATAATAATTCACTGATGTAATTATCGCGATGACTACGCTTACCTTCATCTAAATCATATTCAAGCGAAACATTTTTTTGCATTGCAGAAAGGGCTGCCTGTTGTGCCACTTCAGACCAAAGCGCTCGCCCAAGATTTGTGTGTAACACCGTGCCAGTTAGATTATGCACCGCTTTGATTTGTACTTGGTTTTGTTTTTGTAGGCGAGAATGAATTTCTATAAAAGTGCGGTCAAAATTAGAAAAATATTCAGGAAGTTGATTATTTTTTTGAATAAATTGACGAGCTTGCGTTAATAATTCTCGAGACGTTGCCACGACAGCAGTGTGACCAAATTCGGTAATGAGTTGTGAGCCTTGAGATGTTTTGAGAATTTTATCAACGGAAGGAAGTTGTTGAAAAAGTGCGGTCATTTTTGAATCCGTTTAAAATAACGTTGAACTGCTGATTAATTTACGCTAAAGTAACTGCAATTTCAACCACGGAGGGGCGTCATCTCCGGTGAGGTGGCAGGATTTCAAATCCTGTTGAGGACGCCAGCGTTCTTGGGTGGGTTCAACTCCCATTCCCCTCCGCCAATCCATATAAACCTGCATAAATCCACGTAAACAATCCACCAGTAAAACCCAGTCAGAATAAGGCTTTATTGTAATTTGACGTAATCGGACGTAAACTACCAGCAACGATTTTTAGTAACATTTTTTGTACTATATTTTGGCGATAGTACTATTTTTTTTGGATTTACTCCCAAATTGGGCTTAAATCTTCAAAAAATGATAGTACAAAAACCGAAATTCCACTAAGTAAATCAATGTTTTAGAAATCAGCAAATAACAGCTATTCACTGTTTTTTTATGGTACTAAAATTTATGGCACGCATAATTCAACCCTTGACCGACACGAAGATCCGCACTGCCAAAGCGGACGATTTCCCCCTAAGAGATGGTAACGGCTTATCATTAGAACTTACTAGTGCAGGCTCTAAGATATGGCGGTTTAACTATCAAAAACCTTTTACGAAAAAACGCACTAATATCAGCATTGGCAACTTAAAAGAAATAGGGCTTGCAGAAGCACGAATTAAGCGTGATGAATATCGTGCCTTATTGCTTAAAGATATTGACCCTAAGGAATATGCAGACAAGCAACAACAAGAGGCTAACGATAAATTAAACCGCACTTTTGAAAAGATGGCTTGCTTATGGTTTGAGGATAGAAAATTAAAAGCTAACTTTACCGAGCGTACGGCGAAAGATACGTGGGCTTTATTTGAACGGCATATTTTAAAAGCGTTAGGGGCTTATCCAATCGAAAAAATCACGCCTTTAATTGCTATCAACGCATTTAAGCTATTAGAGCGAGAGGGAAAGCTAGAGACGGTTAGAAAAATCATTAATAACGTGAATTTTGTCATGCGTTACGCTTTGCATCGTGGACTGATTGAAACTAACAATCTGGCAAATATTGGTAATGAATTTGATAAGCCTATGACAAAGGGAATGAACACCATAACCCCCGAAGCATTACAGGGCTTTTTAGTTAAGTTTTACGAAGCAAGGGATAATAAGCGATTCTCGCCAATGTCTTTTTATGCTGTGATGCTAACGTTACTCACGGGCAGCCGACCGAGTGAAATCGCTAAGGCGAAATGGGGCGATATTGATTTTAATACGCAGACATGGGGCTATTTTGTTCAGAAAGGCAATAAGAACCGACCAGAGGGGCGATTACATACGGTTACGCTTTCCCGTCAAGCTATCGCAATCCTTAACAAAATGAAGATGATTAATGATGCGTTGGGGTTTCATACGCCTTTTGTTTTTCCTAGTGCGCAAGCTAAGGGCGGACACCTTACTATTGAGGCAATAAGGCAAGCTATCGTTAAATCTTACGGAGTAGGCAATCTAACCACGCACGGAATTAGGCATTTACTTAGCACTGCATTAAATGAGCGAGACTATAATGCAGATTGGATAGAAAAGGCTTTATCGCATAGCGGTAAAAATGTGATTAGGCAGACTTACAATAAGGCGAATTATTTACAGCAAAGGGCGCAGATGTTGCAAGATTGGGCTGATTTTGTAGAGAGCCAAGCACCTGGAAAAATAGTAGATTAAGCCACCACCGATAGCCGATAAGTTATTTTGTTATTGGTTATTTTTTATAGTTGAACTGTACAAAATATCAGATAAAATAGTAAACACACAGCAACCCAAAGAAACAGGCGTAAACCTAATAAGCGGTTGAGTATATAAAATTAAGTGCGACTAGGTGCGGATTAATTACCCACACTGAAAGATAGTAACCCTTATTGCTACTTGTCGCACTCCTACTAATAGGGGCTAACGTTAAGGGGCGTTTTGTGAGCATTCTGGGTTCTTATCTAATTTTAAATGATAAAAATATTCAAAAATTACAGAATGAATTTGATTTTGGTATTGATGAGATTTTTCATTATTCTAAGAATAATGCACTTGATTTATTTATCAGAATAGAAAAAATTGAAAGCAAAAAGGTAAAAACTGAATTTAATAGTGATTTTGAATTATGCGGATTTGTAAATAGAAAAAAGAAAGATAGATTTTACAACGATTTTTTTAAAGTTGCAGACTATAACATAGACTTACAGATAGATGACGAAAAAGATGATGTTCCTTTTGGTTGTGTTTACGGTTTATCTGATTATGATGAACAGGCGAAAGGCAAATTATCAATGATTCAATTTGACGGTTTTATCCAAATTCCAAGTAGAACAATTAATGAAACCGCTCAAAAAATCATATTAGACAAATTTTCATCATATCGTTTTTTAAATAATGAATTTGGAGATTTAAATTATAATTTTGGGTTAAATTTTGATTTTCCTAACAACTATCTAGAAGTTCCAACCCAATACACCTATGTTCTAATAGAGCAGCTTGAAGAAATCATAGATTTTCATCAAGATGAACAACTTAAAAAACAACCAAACAATTCCATAGATTCAACTGAATTACAGGAAGAAAAAGCTAAAAACACACAGCTACAAGCTGAAAATGAACGCTTAAAGGTAGAATTAAAAACACAACAAGATAGAATGGCAGAGCTTGAACAAAAGCTACAACAAAGTGCGGTAGATTCTGATGATTTTTCTATCTATGGGCATAAATCCGAATTATTAGAAATTCTTTTCAAAGTTACCGCTGAATTTTGGGCTGATACTGAAATCCCACCTAAAAATTCAATGATTGAACAATGGATAGAGACTAATTACCCGATTAAAAATTACCCTTATGTAAGTAAAGCCGTGCGCCAATACATAGCGACAATTCTTAGACCTCAGCCAAAATTAAAGTAAGGGTTGAACCTTTACAAATCCTTTCTACGCAAGCATTTTAAGAGGGTTTAACCTTATGGGTTGAACCCTTTTTTGTGGGTTGAACTTAGACCATATTAGACTAGGTTGAATTTTTACACGTCTATAAAACCCTACCACAATACCCCCGAACCGCACAGAACAAGCGGATTATTTCAGTTTATAAACACAAGGGGGATAAATGGAAAACCTATCACAAGCAGATCAAAACCGTCTTATTTCAATGTCTGAAATCCGCACGTTATCGGGTGGGCTTTCTCACACCTACATTTACAAGCAAGTTAAGGCTGGTGCATTGCCACCACCAGTAAAAATAGGGCGTTCTTCACGTTGGCGTTATGCCGATGTGATGACGTGGCTAAGCAGTTTTAAACCAGCAGCATAAGGCGGAATTATGGCAATCAATACGACTAGCATTTATGAACAACAGAAATTCATTTTGCAGTGCTTATCTGTTCGTCCATATAGCACGAACGAACTACGGGAACTGGGAATTTACTTCCCACCTGCACGCATTAAGGAACTTAGAGATAAAGGCTTTCATATTGATACTTTTTATCGCAAAGAAAGCGACAGCACTGGCTTACCCCACCGTGTGGGCGTGTATGTGCTACATGAAAATGAAGTAAGCCAAAATTATCAATATAACGACTAAGGAGCGATTGGAAAAATGACTAATGCAAATCAACAGACCAATACCGAAAAATGCAAGCACGCAACGCTATGGACGATTTCAAGAACATTGGACCACTTACGATACATAACCGACACGGCAATCAACGGCACTATTCTTGATTATCCCGACAAAGACGGGAACAGACCACCAGCAACCCCTAAGCAAATCTATACATTAATCCTTGAAGAAGTGGATTGTGCGATTGAGCAAGTAAACGATTTAAAACGGCAAATTGAAGTGTTAGCTATTCATCAAGAACATAGAGCCGATGCGAATTATTTACCGCTGGTGGATTAACAGGCAAAGGAAGAAGAAATAATGAATGAATTAACGGTAAAACAAAGTGATTTTTGCCTATTTTACATTGAAACAGGTAACGCAAGCGAAGCCTATCGCCGAGCCTATGACGCTGAAAATATGAAACCTGAAACCGTAAATCGCCGAGCCTTTGATTTAATGGAAAACAGCAAGATTAAGGCAAGAATTGAGGCATTACAGGCAGAACACCGCAAGGAACATAACATTACAGTGAGCGATATTCTGAACAAGCTAGAAGATATTTACAGCGAGGCAATGAAAAAGGGCAATCTATCCTCTGCAGTATCTGCCGTAATGGGGCAAGCAAAAGTTTTAGGCTTTGATAAACAAACAATCAATCTTGAGGGAGATGTAAAGCCATTGCCAGCCGTGATTAACGTCACCTTTAGCGATGAACCCTAAGAGGAGAATTTATAGTGAAATGCACCATAGCAAAACATAACGGTTTATTGCTTCAACAAGCAATTAAACACTATAGAAAATCATCTCAAATCTTCACGTTTATGAGCCTATACAGCGATAACGAGCCATACCCGATAGATGACGTTATTGAAGTGTTAGAAAACCGTCTTAACGTGATTAAACGGCAAATAGACAACTTCACGAAGATGACGGCAGGACTACGGAAGAACGAGCAATTAGAAATGAGTTTTTACGCAACAAAGAAAGATTTAGAGACGATGAGAAAAAGAAAACAGGAGATAGACAATGAAATGTAATGCAATTGAAAAGCCATTAATGCAAGAAATATCAATAGAGCAAATTTTTAACTTAGATTTACCCCTTACGAATGAAAAAGACGGTGCAGTGTTTGCGCATAAGTTTAAAGGGGATTTAGTGGCAATGACAACCTCTCTTATTGTGGCGAAGTATTTTGACAAACGACACGACAACGTTATTCAAGCAATCAAAAATTTAGACTGTTCAGAGGAATTTAACGTCCTTAATTTTCAGGCGGTTAAATATGTTGATGAAAAGGGCGAAAAGCGACCAATGTATCGAATGACCCGAGACGGCTTTATGTTTTTAGTGATGGGATTTACTGGCAAAAAGGCGGCGAAGTTTAAAGAGCGGTTTATCTTGTTATTTAACAAGATGCACAGTTGGATTAATCAACGCGTGAAATTATCCAGTAACCAACATTTGCTTAATGATGCTATTCAATTTGTAGAACTGCAACGAGGCGAAAAGGATGAGCATAGCCACGCACGAGAAAACACGCTGGTTTATATGGTTGCTTTAGGCTCAAGCAAGAAGAAATGGCTAAAAATGAATGGTTATGCACCTGATGATGATATACGTGCGCACCTTTCAAGATCACAGCTTGAACTATTGGATTTATTGACGAGTGAAAACGCCGTGATGTTCAAATTAGGCTTGAGTTATCGAGAACGTGAAAGCCGATTAAAAGATACTGCCCTTTTCTTTTGGGCTAAGCAACAACGCAAAGCAGCATAAGGGAATGAATGACGAGAAGAAAGAAAAAGCCCCGAATCATATCGGACAACGATTCAGGGCTAACCATACAGCCAAAAGCGGAAACAAAACGAGCAGAGTTTAACAGTTTTTCATTTTGGAACAACCTATTTACACGAATCAACATAGGGGGATATATGAGCGAACAAGGCGCAGATAAGTGCGATGAAAACATTTCAAGTGGGATTAGATTCTTTCTAAAAGCAGTGGGGATTGGTGCGTTTATCGCTTTAATTCTCTGGCAGTTACCAAATTTAGCAGGTGCATTAATTCAACTTATCAACGCTATCAAGGCATAAGGAAAAACACAATGAACGACTTTACCGAGATGATTCAATTTCTAATCTTTATCGCCTTATTGCTGGTGGCTTTTAGCCTTGCAGCAACCCTATAAAAAAACGCCATAGGGAAATAACCAACCCTACGGCGTAACTAAACTAAGGAATAATCTTATGCAACCAATTAAACTAGTCATTAATATGAACCTAATTCATCAATATTATAACAATGATGAAAACTTTTACAATTCAAACCCTTTACAAAGTGCGGTGAAATTTGGCATTATTTTCCTGCAGTCGAAAAAAACGATTGCCAGCCGTGGAAAGCTGAATTATTTACATCAGGCGAACGACAGCACGCCACAAAACCGTGCTTTTTTTGTTCGTAACATTCGCACACCTAAAGAATATGCGGATTTTGTTTTCAATCTAAATCCGATCATTCTCTCAATGGTAGAGCGTAATGAGCAGTCCTTGACTGGCTGCCCTCCTGATGTGGCAGTTTTCCACCTTGTTACGTTCTACCGCCCGACCGTGGAAAGTCTAGCGGTAGTTCCTATAAACCAACATCAGGAACTTACGCAAATGTATCAATTCATTTTTGCGCTTATTCGCGCACCTCAAATCAAAATTAGACTTCTTGCCGATACTGAACAACAAGCACGCTCACGTTTTACCGATGGCGATACCTTGTTATTTGTTGGCAGAATTAACCAAAACCCACTCAAAAACAACCGCACTTTTTCAACTAATGGGAAAAATCACAGCTTGCCGAAATGTGAAGATGCAGGTAGTATTGAAAGCACTGAAACCAAAGACGGCAACCGCAACCGTCATTTAAGCGGTATTTTTTTACCTAAAATTCATTCCTTGCACGTTCCTAAAAAATTAGGTGCGTTGTCTTATATCGAATTTGCGGTAAGGGCGACACACGGAAATAAGGCTTTATGCACGAATAACGTGGGCTATTCTTTGGTAGCAGTTGAACCCTTATCGCACCCAATTCAGGGCGATAATTCATTACTTACTAAACCAAAGAGAAATCCAACAATGAAAATCTACCCCAAAAATAACCGCACTTTAGCGGCACTTCCTACCCTTTCTGTATCTGCAACACAAGGGGGCGCAAATGTTTAATCAATCAATTTTATCTGCACTACAAGAGATAGCGGAATTTAATGACATTAACAACTACAAGCAAATCCCAGTTCCAATGAGTAAGAAAAAATTAACAGACTTACGCAGTGAAACTGAAAATCTTTGTGAATATATCGAATATGGATTGATGCACTTAGGCGACTTAATGCAAACCCTAGGCAATCTTGCCGACACAGAGCAGGATTTTACACGCGAGGCAATGAGTAACGATAACGTGAAACATATCGGGGGATTAATCAAGGCAAACGCCTATTTGCTCAATGCGTTAAGAGAAACCGCTAGCTTAAGCGAATATTATCTTGCTGGTGGCTTAGATGGGGAGATTGAAAGAAATGACGATTAAACCGAACCTACCCTATCAATTAATCTTTGTTTATGACGACGGCGACCAATTCATAGCAGGCGAATATGGCACGCTTAGAGAGGCGTTACAGGCTAAAATCAGATGTAAGCACGAAATAGGAAATATCGATATTTGCGGCAGAGTGTTAGAAGTTATTACAGTTTTGAAAGGGGAAGAAAATGAAACCAACTAATGCAATAGCACAGCTTGAGCAATGGAAAGCTAACCACCAGCAAGGAAAAATAAATCAGTTCGTGAACGAAATGAACCGCACTAATAATCTAGCAAGTGATGGCAGGGTATCAGCCAACGGCGTACACCCTAACGAAACCAAAAATGGATTGGTTAAAAGTGCGGTTAAAAATTTAGCTGCCCTCAAAATTGAGGAGACCTCAAAAACGCAACAGGAAACGCAAGGCGAGGCTAAAAGCAAATATAAAGGGAAACTATGGGCTAACCCCTTAGCCTTTCAATTTACCCAGCTTACACGCCAATTTAAGCTGATTTTAGACAGTAACCAACGTTGTTTAGAAGTTTACCCCGATGATTTTCATCATAAGCTAAAAATGCGTGATGAAATGATGAACTTAATCGACCGACTAAAAGCTGGTGGAAAGCTCTTTAATGCACTGGCGAAGTCTCAAGGGGTCACATTTTGCCGAGACAATCAAGCCACCCTAAAAGATTTCAATCAAGCTAACGGCTATTTAATCTATAAGTTCGGCGAGGTAGTGGCTCAAATTGAGCGGCTAAATATTGAACGCATCGAGGGCGAGAAATTACAGGGGGTGGGCGATGAATAAAGTTACCTATCAAATCAAAGCCTACGACAGCAACAAGAAACCGTGGATATTAGGCGGCACAGAGAACTTGGAGACTGTTTTAGAGATTGTGCGGTGCGCACTTGAGAACCGCAAGGAATATCACGCTCTAACAATTCAACGATTACAGGGGGTAGGCAATGAGTAAAACCGCTTTTATTTTAACGGCTGGATATCACGTTTTTGATGATGCTTTTATGCCGATTGTTATCGCAATGGGAGAAAGCAAAGAGGCTATTTTAAGTCTTCATCGCACCTATACCCTGCAGGGGGAACTTACGAAGATTAAGGAAATTCATTTAAATCACTACACGCTAGAAATTAGCTTAGGCAATGCACACGCACCCCTTATTCACGCAGAGGGGAAAAGAGAACCTGCAGGTTTAGAGGAGGCGATAGAACATTTTCAAGCTCTCTACCCTACTGCACAAATTAGCGTAATTCAGTTCAAGGACGTATTTTTATTTAAGCAATGTGCAGGAATTGGATTAGGGATTAATGCAGAGCAAGGGGGCAAGAAATGGCTAAATTAATTAACGCCCCTTACACTAAACAACAAGACCCCACAGGGCAAAGCCTTGTGACTATCTGTATAGGCACGCAAGCACAAACCATCGCAAAGCATTTTAATGAAATGGGCAAAAGTGCGGTAGAAATTGAGCTAGAAAATTCACTAGGCGAACAGGGAAAATCATTCCCTTGCGTGGTGGTGGATAGTGAGATTTTAGAGCAGATAGAACGCTATCGCATTGCACCTAAAAATACCCAGTCTATCCGCTTAATACAGGCGAATAATGGCGTAGCACTCTCAAATGAAACGCTTGAGCGTGTTTATTTAAATATCGTGCAATCCACCAACACAGAAAGCGTCATTTATTGCAATGAAGCGGGCGAAGTGCTGGAAGATGTAAGCCGATACATTCAACGGCTACGCAATGGAGACACCTATCACGGGGAAATTAAGCCAGTTTGTGAGCCTATCCGAGATAACCATCAACCCTACACCGAAAAACGCAAGGAGAACGGCATAGAGGGGGTTTTTAGGGTTATCCCGAAGTTAGACAAGGACACGGGCGAAATGATGGATAAATGCGAGTGGTTGGCTGATTGTGTTGATGTGGTAGGGATTGGGCTTTCCGAGAGCGATTATTTTTCAATGCTTTCATTTCAAGCACAGGGTAAACCCGAGCCGATTTTAATCGCCTTACCTTGGGCGGATATTGGCGAGCGTGCAGGCTGGCAATTACTCAAACAAAACGGGTTAAGAATTACCAATAGCCAACGCTTGAAACCGCATTTAGCGGATTTCCTGCAAGATACCCAGAACAAGCCGATTTATCAAATCGTGAATGAAACAGGCTGGCAATCAGACTTTAACGCCTATGTGCTGCCTAGTGGCGAGGTATTGGGAAAACCTGAACGCCCTCTTTATTTCAACAGCAAATCAACCACCAGCACAGGCTATCAAGCCAAAGGCACGTTAAGCGACTGGCAAAGGGAAATAGGGCAATATCTCAAAGGCAATCATTCAATGATGCTAGGCGTGGCTTGTTCTTTGTCCGCCCCGTTGATTGGCTTAATTGGGGCGGAAAGTTTTGGCGTGCATTTGTTCGGTAAATCCAGTGCAGGAAAGACCACCATAGCCAATATTGCGAGTTCAATTTATGGCGAGCCTGATTTAATCCGTTTATCGTGGAATGGTACAAGCCTAGGATTAATCAACGAAGCAGCCGCACGTAACGATGGCTTTATTCCTCTTGATGAAATCGGACAAGGGGCAAGCAAAAAGCACGTAGAGCAAACCGCCTACACGTTATTTAATGGCGTGGGGAAAATACAAGGTGCAAAAGAGGGCGGAAACAGGGAACTAAACCGCTGGCGTATTTTGGCATTTTCTTCGGGCGAGCAAGATTTAGAGCTTTATTTAAAGCAAGACAATATCAAAACCAACGCAGGGCAATTAGTCCGCTTGTTAAATATCCCTATCACGCCGTCTAGCACGTTTTATCATTTTGGCAATGGTAAAGCCCACGCCGACCATTTAAACGCAATGGCAAGGCGTTACTACGGCACAATGGGTAGAGCGTGGATAGCATGGCTACTTAAGAATAAAAGTGCGGTAGCGGCTGAATATGGGCGTTTAAGCGAACAATGGCAAGCGATGCTACCAAATGATGCAAGCCCACAAGTAAAACGAGTGGCGGGGCGATTTGCTATTTTAGAAACCGCTTTACAGTTAGCCGCACATTTAACAGGCTGGGAAACAAGCGAAAATAAAACCGCACTTTTGCACGGATTTAATGAATGGATAAATGAATATGGGCTACATTCCAGAGAAGAAAAGCAAATCATTGAACAAGTGAATGGCTGGCTTTTACGTAATGGGGCAAGATTTCTAGATTTTCCTTTCAATCCGAACCAGAAAGAACCGAACGATACGGCAGGTTATCGCCAGTTAGCCGACAGCAAAGAACAGCAAGATAGCAATAAATATTGGGTATTTCCGCAAGTTTACGTTCAAGATGTGATTAAAGGCTTTAATGAAAAACAGGCAAACGAAACCCTATTAAGTGCTGGAATGTTAATACAGGGCAAAGAGACAGGTCGCAAATACCTTAACCGTTTACCTAAAACAATAAGCGGAGGGAAAACTATCCGATGCTATGTGCTGGAAATCTTAAACGAGGACGAGGAAAGCGAAGAAATGGAATAAAAAGCCTATTTTAATAGGTATAGGCTATCAATAATAAAGAGCAGATCATAATTGATTTGCTCTTTTTTTTATTCCATCAACGGAAAAAACAAAAAAAATTTTTTCCGTGTGTAGATGAGTTAAAAAATATTGGGCATTTTGGGCACGGAAACAACAAAATATAAATATATCAATTACTTATAAAAAATAGCGTGCCCAAATTACCCCTTTTTGTGCCCAAAAATAGGCTTTCCGTGCCCAATTTTAGGGCTTCCGTGCCCAGTCAAAAAATAATCAATCTTTCCCCGTGCCCAATTTGTGCCCAGCCGTGCCCAGTGCATTGGGCACGCAAATCGCATCTAAGCTATTGATTTTAAAGGTGCGTGCCCAAATGCCCAGCGTGCCCAGTGTTTTTTAGTTATCTATACACTTTTTTTATTTTTTAGGTGATGGATAGCTCTGTTTGATCTATAGGTAAAACTTTAAATACTTTTATTGCTTATATACTATTAACGAGTATAATAAATAAAAATTTAATAATAAGAATAAAAAATGAAACTGGCTTTTGTAGAACTTCCATTTTTTGAAAAGTATCGAGCTGAGTATTTATTAGATGATGAATATCGGGCTTTGCAAAATGAGCTATTAGAAAACCCTGAAAAAGGGGATTTAATCCAAGGCTCAAACGGCTTAAGAAAAATCCGAGTTGCAAATAGTAAACGCAATAAGGGCAAAAGGGGCGGTGCAAGAGCGATTTACTATTATTACATCAATAACCAAACCATTTACTTTTTTACTATTTATGGCAAAGAAACCAAAGATGACTTAAAACCTGAAGAATTAAAAGTTTTGGCACAGCTTGCCGATAGCATCAAGAAAATAACAGGAGAAACACAATGACAAAGCGCAATTTATTTGAGGAATTAAAACAAGGTTTTGAAGAAATGGGGCGACACTTAGAGGGAAAAATCACGCTAAGAACAGAAACATTAGAAAAACCCTCTCCTATCACAATCACACCAGAAGAAGTAAAAGCTATCCGCCAACGCCTGAATTTATCTCAAGCGGTATTTGCACGAAAATTAAGAACCAGCGTGAGAACCTTTCAAGCGTGGGAGCAAGGCAAGACGAAACCTAGCGCACACGCCTCTTTATTGTTGCGTATGGTGGATAAAGCCCCACAAACCTTTGAACTTATCGCAGGGATATAATAATCAATCATCAACGCCATTAATCATAGAACGCCTACTTAGGCGTTTTTTTGTTGTTGCAACCGAAAGGCTTATACATTTTTATACATTAAACGTATAATTATACATAGAGAGTATAAAACAATATAAAGAGGCTAAAAATGACACAGGCAGATCCCCTTTATTTCCCCCGTTCTGAATTAGCAGAACGATTACTATCAAGCCTAAAAGATGGAATATTACACGCAATAACCCTTTTCGCACCTCGTAGAATGGGAAAAACCCAATTTTTACTTAATGACGTAAAGCCGAAAGCAGAGAAATTAGGGTTTAATGTGTTCTATTTTAGTTTTATGGATAGGACTAGTAACGAGTTGGGCAATGTTTTTACACGTGAGCTAATACACTTTCTTGATGTGGTGGACGGCAAAACCAATAACTTGTTTGATAAACTAAAAGCCATTGACTTAATGGGCGTAGGCGTTGAATTACAAGATAAAAATCAAACTAAACTTGATGAATTAAGCCTTGTTCAGATTATTAATGCCATTACAGAATCTAGCGATAAACCCGTTTTAATGTTACTTGATGAAGTTCAAGAACTGGCAAGAGTGAGCCATACTATAGGGCTAATCCGTTCCTTGCGTACTGGTTTAGATATAAATCAACAAAAGATAAAAGTGATTTTCACAGGAAGTAGCACAAATGGATTGCGGGCAATGTTTAATGACAACAAAGCACCGTTTTTTCATTTTGCGCACCCTTTAGACTTCCCAAATTTAGGCAAAGATTTTACGGATTTTTTAGCCGATATTTATCACAGTAGAACAGGGCAAGAAATCGACAAGCATCAGTTTTATCAACTCTTTGAACGATTTAATTTTACCCCTCTTTATATGCGTTCAATTGCTCAAGATATGATTATCAACCCTAATCTATCACTTAAGCAGGCATCAGAATATAGACTTTCTCAAATGAGTGAATTGGGCGACAGCGTGAAGATATGGCAAGAATTAAGCTCAATAGAACGGGAAATATTAAAGAGCGTTGTAAATGGCGAAAATGCACTATATAGCAAAGAAAAACGCGCCTATTTTGCTAAAGCGTTAGGGATAGAAGATATTAGCCCAAGCACAATACAAGGGAAAGTGCGAAAGCTAGAAAGAAAAGAGCTGATTACACGTAACGCAAACGGCACAATAAAAATAAACAGCCCATATTTTCAAACGTGGATTAAGGAAAACAGCTAAGGCAAATATCAATCAATAAAGTGCGGTCAAATAGATCGCATTTTTATTTTTTGCTGGTGGCTTTAAGATGTTTAAAGTTTGATTTTAGACACTGGCAAATCATCATTTGGGGTTGCTTTCAAATTTGATTAAAAAACAATCAAAAATCAACGAAAAAAAATTTTTAGTACTATATTTTGTACCATAATTTTAATGCTAAAAAATAATATCCTTATTTTTCATAAAGTTACAACCCAAATTCGACTCCCATTCCCTCCGCCAATCCATATAAACCCGCATAAATCCACGTAAACAATCCACCAGTAAAACCCAGTGTACACACCTCTTTATCATTGCGTATGGTGGATAAAGCACCGCAAGCCTTTGAACTTATCGCTGGGATATAATATTTACCCCACCATTTTTTTTAACTGATACAAATACGCTAAGGCTTGTTTAGGGCTTAAATCATCAGGATCAAGTTTTTCGATTGTCTCTCTCAATGCGTCCGTTTCTTGTTCAAACAATAATTCGCCCTGATTATGATTGGTTTCACGCAACGCCTGAATTTGCTGATCAGCTGAATGACCTGATGTTTTTTCTAATTGCGTCAATTTCTGTTTTGCTAGTTTAATAACAGATTGTGGCACGCCTGCCAAAGCCGCAACTGCCAAACCATAACTTTTACTTGCTGCGCCATCTTGTACGGCGTGCATAAAGGCGATGGAGTTGTTATGCTCAAGGGCATCTAAATGAATATTAGCGATGCCTTCTAGCTGTTCCGGCAATGCGGTTAATTCAAAATAATGGGTGGCAAATAATGTAAGCGAGCGGATTTTTTTCGCTAACCATTCTGCACAAGCCCAAGCTAAGGATAAGCCATCATAAGTGGATGTGCCACGACCGATTTCATCAATAAGAACGAGACTTTGCTCAGTAGCTTGATGAAGAATATTTGCCATTTCAGTCATTTCCACCATAAAGGTTGAACGCCCTGAAGCTAAATCATCAGACGCACCAATTCGAGTAAAAATACGATCAATCGGTCCAATTCGCGCGCTGTCTGCTGGCACAAAGCTGCCGATATATGCCAGCAATGTAATTAATGCGGTTTGGCGCATATAAGTACTTTTACCGCCCATATTTGGCCCAGTGATAATTAACAAATGACGGTTGTGATTTAACTCCACTGGGTTGGCGATGAAAGGATCTTTCAATACTTGTTCCACGACAGGATGACGACCATTTTCAATTTTCACACTCACTTCATCACAGAATGTCGGCATAACGTAATTGAGGGTATCTGCCCGCTCCGCAAGATTGACCAATACATCCAATTCAGAGAGTGCGAGGCTCGCCAGTTGTAATGAACCTAAGTGCGGTAATAATAAATCAAATAATTCATCATAAAGTTGCTTTTCTAATGCTAACGCCGCACCTTTCGATTTCAGTACTTTGTCTTCATATTCTTTGAGCTCAGGAATAATGTAACGCTCTGCATTTTTCAGGGTTTGACGGCGAACATAATGAATTGGGGCTTTATGCGCTTGGCCTTGGCTAATTTGAATGTAATAACCATGCACTGCATTAAAACCGATTTTTAAGGTGTCAATGCCAGTGTTTTCACGTTCTCTTTTTTCAAGATTTTCCAAATATTGCGTTGCGCCATCAGACAGCATACGCCATTCGTCTAATTCGGTATTATAGCCTTCAGCAATCACACCGCCATCACGAATTAAAAGCGGAGGCGTTTCAATCAATGCACGTTGCAATAAATCCCATTGCTCACTGAAATCGGTAATTTGGCTGAAAAGTGCGGTTAAAAATGGCGGTGTTTTTTGTTGAACAATCGTGCGTAATGTAGGAATTTGCTCTAATGCCGTGCGCAAGCGAGTGAGATCGCGTGGACGCGCTGAACGCAGTGCCACACGCGCCAAAATACGTTCCATATCGCCGACTAATTGCAAATAAGGCTGAAGTTCATCGAATAAATCAAAATTCAGAATTTCCGCAATCGCTTGTTGGCGTTGTTTTAATTTTTCCACATCACGAATAGGCTGATGAATCCAACGTTTCAGCAAACGACTGCCCATTGGCGTAACGCATTTATCCAAGACAGACGCTAACGTATTTTCTGTGCCACCCGAAAGATTTTGTGTTAATTCAAGATTTCTGCGCGTGGCGGCATCTAACTGAATACAGTCTTGATTTTGAATTAAGCTAATGCTTTGAATATGGGGTAATGCAATACGTTGGGTTTCTTTTGCATATTGCAATAAACAACCTGCCGCACTTAAGCCGAGAGGGGATTTTTCTACACCAAAGGCGCGTAAATCTTTTGTGCCAAATTGACGATTTAATAACGTAATGGCAGTGCTAAGTTCAAATTCCCAAATCGGGCGACGGCGTAATCCTTTGCAATGTTCAATCGCAGCCATTTCGTTAAATTCTTCACAATACAGCAATTCCACAGGCGCAATACGTTGCAATTCCGCACGCAATGTTTCTTTATCTGCAGGTTCACAAAGCTGAAAACGCCCAGAAGTCATATCTAAAGTGGCTAATCCAAATTTTTCTTTTTCTTGATATACCGCAGCAATCAGATTGTCTTGGCGTTCTGGCAATAGTGCTTCATCACTGACCGTACCAGGTGTAACAATTCGCACAATTTGTCGTTCTACAGGTCCTTTACTCATCGTTGGATCGCCAATCTGTTCGCAAATCGCCACAGATTCGCCTAACTGCACTAATTTTGCTAAATAACCTTCCACCGCGTGATAAGGCATTCCTGCCATTGGAATGGGCTGTCCTGCAGATTGACCTCGTTTCGTTAAAGAAATATCCAACAATGCCGCCGCTTTTTTCGCATCGTCATAAAACAACTCGTAAAAATCCCCCATACGATAAAACAACAAAATATCTGGATTCTCCGCTTTAAGTTTTAGATATTGTTGCATCATTGGCGTGTGCTGTTGGAAATTTTCTTCGGAAATCATCTAATTACCTGCTTTGAAACTGAATAAAGATAGGTTTTATGGCGGCTATTTTAGGTGCCGAAAGGGGAAAAAGCCAGATAAAAAAGTGCGGTAAAAATTTGTTGAGATTTTTTACCGCACTTTTTAAAGAGATCTTAACGTTTTGGTAGATAACGCACTGGATCTACTGATTTGCCTTTGTAGCGAATTTCAAAGTGGAGTTTCACGGTATTTGTACCAGAGCTACCCATTTTTGCGATGTCTTGACCAGCTTTGACTTCTTGTTGATCAGCGACAAGAATTTTGTCGTTATGCGCATAAGCACTTAAGAAATCATCATTATGTTTGATGATAATTAAATTACCGTAACCACGTAAAGCATTGCCAGCATATACTACGCGCCCTGCTGCAGCCGCTTTTACAGCTTGTCCTCGTGAACCGCTAATATCAATCCCTTTGTTACCGCCATCTGTGCTTGAGAAACCTTGAATAATATTACCTGAAGTCGGCCATTGCCACGCAATATTTGAGGCGATTGGTGCAACGACATTTGCATTAATCGGTGTGCTATTCGCATTATTTACAGATGATGTAACCTGTGTTGATGAAGTTGCCACAGATACACTAGACGATGTGCCAGCCTCTGATTTAATTGGGCCAATAATAGTACCGTCAGATCCTATTTGAGTACCGTTTGCGCCCGGAGTATAAGTAACAGCCGGCTTAACTGGTATTGCTGCTGGTGGTGTGACTGCAGGTTGTTTTACAGAAACCGTTGTAGTAACCGTTTTTGTGCCACAATTAGAAATCTTTAAAACTTGCCCTAAACTTAAATTATAAGGTTCGGATAGGTTATTCAACGCTGCCAATTCTTTTACATCAATTCCTGTTAAGTAAGCAATCAAGAACATTGTATCGCCTTTGTTTACTTTATAGGTATTGCCTTTGTAAGAGCCTTTTGAAATTTTGCTGTAATCTGGCGCATTGGTATTTGGATTACGTGGGATATTAATATGCTGTCCATCTACACAATCAGCAATTGTTTTGGTAACTGTTTTTGTTTGTACTGTCGGTGCGCTAACTACCGTTTTCGGAGAGGATTGAAATGCAGGTTGCGCAGGTGCTGTTGGCATTGCTGGTTGTTGATTAATCGGTTGAAAATTTGGTTGTGGCATGACCATATTTCCCATTGTAGGTAATGAATTTTTTTGAATTTCAGGTTGCCAAGCACCACCTACATTACTGCCATTCACAGATTGCATTACACTAGGGGAAAGATTTCCATCTGCATCAGAAATAGGTGCAGGAGAATTAGAGGTACAAGCCGATAATACAACAAGACTTAAAGGGAGTAAGAGAAACGATTTGTTCATAGTTATTCCTTATTGTTCCGTTATTATTTCATTTGTGTTGGTATCGTATTTTTTTGAATTTCTGGCATAAAACTACCGCCAGCAACGGCACCTGTGCCTTCTACAGGTTGCATAATGCCATTTGGTAATGCATCTGGATCTTTAACTGGTTCAGATGCACATCCAACCAAAAGAAATCCAGCTACTAAAACAAGACTTAATTTGTTCATTTTCTATCCTAATTTTTCAGTATAAAGTAAGCGATTATAGCCAGTGCCACCACTGACCAGCCAATAATCTCAATAGATTTTCGCAATTTTGCTGCGAATTTCTCCCCGCCCCACGCGGCTAATTTTGCCACCAGCAAGAAACGCGCTAAACGTGAAATAAATGCGGTGATGACAAAAGGGAAAAATGCCATTTGCATCACGCCAGAGCAGAGCGTAAACACCTTGTAAGGAATTGGGCTAAACCCTGCCACAAACACAACTAATACGCCCCATTGCTCAAACCAACTGACGGCTTTTGCCCAATGCGCAGCATATCCCCATTGTTGTACAATGTTTTCCACCCAGTCCGTTGCATAAAAACCAATTGCATAACCAATCACTCCACCGATGACAGAAGCAATTGCCGTATAAAATGCAAATTTAACTGCACTTTTAGGCTTTGACATAGACATTGGGATCAACATCACATCGGGCGGAATAGGAAAAAATATCGCCTCGATAAAACTGACAAAAGAGAGCCAAAAAACAGCAAAACGATGTTTTGACCATTCCATCGTTTTATCGTACATCGTGCCGAAAATTTTCATATTTTCTCTATTTGGTAAATTCCTGATCTAACCAATTTTGTAAAGAAAGCAATGAATGATGCGCGGTAAGATCCGCTTGAATTGGCGTAATAGACACATAGCCATTCTTCACGGCATAAAAATCTGTTCCCTCACTTTCATCTTCGGGTAATGCTGAAGGGCCAATCCAATAAATAGTTTCATCACGCGGATCTCTTTGTTTAATCACTTCAACGGAAGATGAACGATAACCCAATCGACATACTTTATACCCTTTTAATTCCTCAAAAGGTAAGTCTGGTACATTGATGTTAATCACTTCACGAGGGTTTAATAATTGATGCTGTAATTTAGGAATAAGATCACACACCACTCGTGCTGCTGTTTCATAATGCTGACGACCATCTAACGAAACCGCAATAGCGGGCAAACCTAAATGACGCCCCTCAAGGGCAGCAGCCAAAGTGCCAGAATAAATCGTATCATCGCCCATATTACAACCTGCATTAATGCCTGATACCACTAAATCCACTTGACCAGATAAAAATCCGTTTAACGCTAAATGTACGCAATCTGCAGGTGTGCCATTTACACAATAATCGCCATTATCTAAATGGCGTGGGCGAAGTGGCTCAACCAATGTGAGCGAGCTAGATGCTGCACTTCGATTACGATCGGGTGCAACAACAATGACTTCTGCAATTTTTCTTAATTCCGTTGCTAAAACTTGAATGCCTTCCGCGTGAAAACCATCATCATTACTAACTAAAATTCGCATTATATTTCCTTATTCTTCGTATAATTTACTAATTCACGAACTAATGCCGTAGCATAACTGCCCGCAGGCAAATAAAATTTTAAACGCAAGCCTTCTGGCTCAAATGCCCAAGAAAACGCTTTTGCTTTCATTAACAATGGACGACGAGCTGCTTTCATTCTTTCTTGTTTCATTAAAGGATCGAAAGCTGAATGTTGGCTCACAATTTCATTTTCAATATCGCTTACTGCCAACACATCTTCGCCAATTAAAGGGGCAGTAAGCAAAATATCTTGATTTTCTAACCGCACTTGCAAAGCATTTAAGTCTTCTTTTTCGTCCGCTTTGAACCAACTGTGCGAACCTGCTAATTGCACAATATCGTTTGGCAAAACTTGATTTGTTGCGTCCTTTGCAATACGTGCAGCCACAACCAAATTAAAAATTTCACTGCGCGCGGCGGAAAGATAAAAACTGCGTTTTTTGCGATCTTTTACCTTAATTTCCCCTTGCGCCCAACGCAATGCTTGCGTGAGGTTATGACCATCCCGACCAAAACGTTGTTCTGTAAAATAATTGGGGAAACCAAAATTTGCCACAAAATCCAACCGCGCTTTAAGCTCATCAGATTCTTCTGCACCGCGTAATAAAATATCGAAATAATTTCCCTCAAGGCTACCCGTGCGAATTTTTCGGTTATGTCGAGTAACCGTTAAAATCTCTACGCCATCTAATTCAAATTGACTGAAATCGGGCGTTTCCATTCCTGGCATTTGTAAACAAAACCATTGTTCTGTCACTGCTCGACGATCTTTCAACCCCGCATATCCCATATTGCGTTCAGAAATGCCGGCAAATTTAGCTAATTTTTCGCCAACAAATAATGTATTGCAATCTGTTTTGCGTACATACAACGCAACAAACTCTCCATCGCCTGACATTTCATAGCCCAAATGCTCTTTTACAATAAAATCCTCGCATTCAGCCTTTAAAAGTGCGGTGGTTTTTGGCGGTGTTTTTAATGCCAAATAAGGGAGTTGTTCGAGCATAGTTAAGGACTCTTTTTTATAGAAAATAATTATGCGAAATTCTATGCGACTTTTCGTGATTTATCCACTAAAATAACCGCACTTTTGTTCTTGTTGAAGGATTTTATTATGTCAAAATTGGCAGAATTACAAGCAGAAACCCGTGAAATTATCGAAGATTTACTTAATGATGGCAGTGATCCAAATGCCCTTTATATTATTGAACATCACATCGCGCACCACGATTTTGATTTGTTAGAAAAAATCGCGGTAGATGCGTTTAAAGCTGGTTATGAAGTTTCCGAAGCGGAAGAATTTGAAGATGATGACGGCAAACCTATTTTCTGCTTTGACATTATCAGTGAAGTAGAATTAAAAGCGGAGATTATTGATGCGCAACAAAAAGAAATCCTTCCGTTATTAGAAAAACATAAAGGCATTTATGATGGTTGGGGCACCTATTTTGAAGACCCGAATGCAGATGACGATGAATACGGCGATGATGGGGAATTTTTTGATGATGAAGAAGAGCCTCGTGTGCATTAATCCGTAAAGTCTTGCGTACGGAATAATTTTCGCTACAATGATACAGCTTTTTTAACCGATTTTTATAAGGAAAACATAATGAAAGTAGCAAAAAATGTAGTGGTGAGCATTGCTTACCAAGTTCGCACACAAGATGGCGTATTGGTAGATGAAGCTCCTGCAAATCAACCACTCGAATATTTACAGGGCCACAATAATTTAGTGATCGGTCTTGAAAAAGCACTTGAAGGTAAAGAAGTAGGCGACAAATTTGAAGTTCGCGTTCAACCTGAAGAAGGTTACGGCGCATACAGCGAAAATATGGTTCAACGTGTACCAAAAGATGTATTCCAAGGTGTTGATGAACTTGAAGTTGGCATGCGTTTCTTAGCGGATACTGACATTGGCCCAGTTCCAGTGGTGATTACTGAAATCGATGGCGATGAAGTTGTGGTTGATGGAAATCATATGTTAGCAGGTCAAGAATTACACTTCACCGTTGAAGTTGTCGCAACCCGTGAAGCAACGTTAGAAGAAATCGCACACGGCCACGTTCACGGTGCGCACACCCACGATGATGACGAAGAAGGTCACGGTTGTGGCTGTGGCGGTCATCATCACGAACATAATCACGGCAGCTGTGGTTGCGGCGGTCACTAATTAAAACAGCTCAAAAATTTACCGCACTTTAGCAATGAAGTGCGGTATTTCTTTATTAAAATCAGACAAAATCTGTTGAAAATCTTGGATCCTGCCGCACTTCTCGGTAGACTATAGGGCAATACACTCAAAACGTTTAGTCCTAAAATGAATAAAACACTGCTAAAACTTACCGCACTTTTTTTAGCATTAAATTGCTTTCCTGCCTTTGCTGAACAAACCGTTGATATTGAAGTTCAAGGTATCCGTGGTTTCCGTGCTGTTCGTAATACGGATCTCAATGTTAATTTGATTAATAAAGAAGAAATGGATGGCTCAGAACGCTATCAACATTTGGTGACCAAAGCCGTGGATCGTGGTTTGCGAGTGTTTGGTTATTATGAATCTTCCGTGCGTTTTGAACGAAAACAACGTCAAGGTAAACGCGATTTATTGATTGCGCACGTTACACCAGGCGAGCCAACAAAAATTGCAGGCACTGATGTACAAATTGAGGGAGAAGCGGCTCAAGATGAAAATTTTAATGCGTTACGTAAAAACTTACCGAAAGAAGGCGTTTTGGTTGAACACCAAACTTACGATGATTACAAAACAGCGATTTCACGTTTAGCATTAAATCGAGGATATTTTGATGGGAAATTTAAAATTTCACGTTTAGAAATCAGCCCAGAAACCCATCAAGCATGGTGGCGAATGTTATTTGATAGCGGCGTTCGTTATCATTATGGCAATATAACTTTTAGCCATTCACAAATCCGCGACGATTATCTCAATAATATTCTTAACATAAAATCTGGCGACCCGTATTTAATGAATAATTTGTCGGATTTAACCAGCAATTTTTCATCTTCAAATTGGTTTAATTCAGTTTTAGTTCAACCTAATATCAATCATAAAAGTAAAACGGTAGATATAGAAATCATTCTTTATCCACGTAAAAAAAATGCGATGGAACTGGGTGTGGGCTTTGCCACTGATGGCGGTGTACACGGACAAATAGGCTGGACAAAACCTTGGATTAATAGCCGTGGACATAGTTTGCGCTCAAATCTTTATCTCTCTGCACCAAAACAAACGTTAGAAGCCACTTATCGAATGCCGTTGCTGAAAAATCCATTAAATTATTACTATGATTTTGCCGTCGGTTGGGAAGGGGAAAAAGAGAACGATACCAATACGAGAGCACTTACATTATCAGCATTACGTTATTGGAATAATGCGCAAGGCTGGCAATATTTTGGTGGACTTCGTGCAATATACAATAATTTTACACAAGCAGATATAACTGATAAAACCCTACTTCTTTATCCAACTGCTGGATTTACTCGCACTCGATTACGTGGTGGTTCTTTTACCACTTGGGGAGATGTGCAAAAAATTACCTTTGATTTAAGCAACCAAACTTGGCTATCAGAATCTTCTTTTATAAAAGTGCAAGCATCAAGTGCGTGGATTCGTACTTATGCAGAAAATCATCGTGCGGTAGTCCGTGCCGAAGTAGGGTATTTACACACAAAAGATATTAACAAAATTCCGCCTACACTGCGTTTCTTTGCTGGTGGCGATCGTAGCGTGCGCGGTTACGGCTATAAAAAAATTGCGCCTAAAAATAAAAATGGGAAATTGGTGGGTGGCTCACGTTTACTTACGGGTTCTTTAGAATATCAATATCAAGTTTATCCGAAATGGTGGGCGGCAACTTTTACAGATAGTGGATTAGCCGCTAATGATTACACAGCAAAAGAGCTGCGTTATGGCGCAGGCGTTGGTGTGCGTTGGGCATCCCCAGTGGGTGCGATTAAATTTGATATTGCCACACCCATTCGCGATAAAGATAACAGCAAAAATATTCAATTTTACATTGGACTTGGTACAGAAATTTAAGGTGAATTTATGACAAAACAACTACAACCATCAGATACTTCACCAAAAGCACCAAAACAAGCAAATAAAAAACATTGGATGCGTAAAGTTGTTTGTATCGGAAGTGCGGTCATTTTTATACCTGTTTTAGGTGTTGCTGGGGCGATTTCTTTCGATGCAGGACAAAAAAGTTTAATTCAACTAGCCGACAAAATGCTTGATAGTTTTTCTGTTGAGCAAATTGAAGGCGGATTACAAAATGGCTTAGTATTAAAGAATGTTCGTTATCAAACCGCTGGGATTGATACACATATTGCACAAGCACGTTTACAGCTTGATTTTGGTTGTTTGCTTTCACGTGAGGTTTGTTTACGTGATTTCACCCTAAATAAACCAACGATTGCGATTAATACCGCATTACTGCCTCCATCAACGCCTGATGATTCAAAGTCTGGCCCGATGAAACGCATTTCCTTACCAATTAGTATCAATGCAGAAAATTTGGTGGTGCAAGATTTATCTGTAAATGTTGATCAGACTAATCTTACTCTCAGTCATTTTAAAAGTGCGGTAAGTTTAAATAATGAAAAAGGCTTAACTATTGCGCCGACTGAAATTAACGATATTTCAGTGATTGTAAAAAAATTGCCTGAAGTTAAATCAGAGCTGAAAGCCAAACAACCGAATAAACCTGTAGATTGGGCTGCGATTGAGCAATCTTTAACGCCTGCTTTTTTAGGTAATGTATCAGAAATCATTCCTCCTTTTGATTTACATATTCCTGAAATTTCAGGCAAAAACTGGCGTTATCAAGCAGTGAATGAAAAAGGCGAAACGCTTCAATCTGTTGAAATGTCTAGTTTAATTGCACAGGCGGATACCGTCGATAACCAACTGCAATTACAAAAATTATCGGTTGAAAGTTCGCTCGGTAATCTTTATTCACAAGGTAAATTACAACTTGATGGCGATATGCCATTAGATTTAACTTTAAAATCCCATTTGGAGCCGTTGAAATCCGCTGGAAAAGAAATTCTGCCAGCGAGTGATGTGGATCTTACACTTTTGGGATCATTGAAAAAATCTACCGCACTTTCTTTGAAAACAAAAGGTGTAGTAGATGCTGAACTGAATGGCGAAGTGCAATTAGCGCAAGACAAAATGCCCTTAAACCTCACATTAAATGTGGCAAAAGGACAATACGCTTTTGTAAACACAATGGCACCACTCAAAATTAATGATATGACACTTAAACTCACGGGGGATTTACTGAATTATCACGCCGAATTTAAGGGCAATATGGCAGAAATGAATTATATTCCCGCATCTCAAGTAGACTTTAATGCCGACGGCAAACTTTATGAAATAACCGTCAATAAATTGGGGATAGCTTCATTAGATGGTAAAAGTGAATTTGTGGGTAATGCAAATTGGAAAAATGGTGCAAACTGGGATATTCAAGCCGATTTAGAAAAAATGAATATTGGTTTTTTTGTTCCTGTAATGCCTGCAACACTATCGGGCAAATTACATTCGCGTGGTTTTGTAGGATCTCAAGGCTGGCAAGTGGAAGTGCCAGTAGCCGATTTAAACGGGATGCTTTCTGCAAAACCTATCAGTTTAAAAGGTTCTGCAACGCTCAATCAAAAGGTACTTCTAACAGTGCCTGATTTACAGATTAGATATGGCGAAAATTCTCTTAAAGCCAATGGCGTATTAGATGATCATTCTGATTTTATACTAGATATAGATGCACCAAATTTACGTGGTTTATGGTCAGATTTAAAAGGACGAGTGGATGGTCGTATAGCGATTTCTGGTCAAATTACGACACCTAATCTTGATCTTGATTTAACTTCATCCAATTTACATTTACAAGGTTTTCAGTTAGCCAAAGCAAGTATAAAAGGCCATATAAACAATACCCTACTCTCGAGTGGAAAATTGAATATTAAAGCAGAACAACTTCATTATGGCGAAAATATTAAACTCCATTTACTTGATCTTGATTTATCAGGCGATGAACAAAATCACAAACTAATCCTAAAATCTCAAGGCGAGCCTGTTGCTGCAAATTTACAAATTAACGGACATTTTGACCGCACTTTGGAACAGTGGAAAGGCACACTTTCCCAAGCAAAATTTGAAACCCCGATTGGCGATGTAAAATCTAACCAAGCGATTGCGGTGTCTTACGATCACAAACAAACACAAGCTAATATTGCTGCACATTGCTGGCAAAACCCAGATGTAGAATTATGTTTCCCACAAGCATTCAATGCAGGCAAGCAAGGGAATATTCCTTTCCAATTCAAACGTGTTAATTTGGATTTAGTGAATAAACTTATCGAACAAGACAGCCTCAAGGGGCATTTGCAGGCGCAAGGTAATGTGGCTTGGTTTACGGATAAACCATTCCAATTTAGCGCAAAAGTAGATGGCAATCATTTAGCTTTCTCTCAAAAATTGGATTACCGCACGTTTAAATTAGATATTCCAAAATTAACACTTAATGCCGATATTCAAAATAATAATTTGGTTTTAAAAACAGATATCAACGTACATAATCAAGGCAGAATTGTAGGCGATATTCATTTAAACGATCTTGCGAAAAATCGCCAACTTGGCGGTAGCCTTGTGATAGAACGATTAAACTTATCGATCGCAAATCAGCTACTTACTAGCGGGGAATCAGTAAATGGTGAGGTAGTCTCGAAGTTGAGTTTCGGCGGGAATTTAGAGAAACCATTATTAAATGGCAATATTAATATTCGTCATATCCGCACCAAATTAAAATCTATGCCTGTGAATATTACAGATGGCGATATTGCCCTACGTTTCAATGGTAACCGTTCAACATTGCAAGGGAAAATCGAAATAGTAGATAGCCACTTAAACTTAACAGGACGAGCAAACTGGGCTAATATTGAACATTGGACGACAGAATTGAATGCGCAAGCAAATAATTTCAACGTGGATATTCCATCTATGGCAAAACTACGTTTCAGTCCAGATATCACGATAAAAGCCAATCCGAAAGAATTGAATTTAAGCGGAACAGTGGATATTCCTTGGGCGCGTATTAAAATTGACAGTCTGCCAGATACTGCTGAGCCAGTCAGCGAAGATGAAGTAATTTTAAACGGCCCGCACAAGAGCAAAGAAGAACTGATTAAACGTGAATTTGCCGCAAAAACAAAATCAGGCATGGATATTCGATCTGATTTACGTATCAATATTGGTAAAGACGTTAGCCTTGATGCTTATGGTTTGAAAACTAACCTTAGCGGTTTACTTTCCGTCAAACAAGACAAGGGTAATTTAGGTTTATTTGGTCAGATTAATTTAACTAAAGGTCGCTATGCTTCTTTCGGACAAGATTTACTTATTCGTAAAGGGCTTATTAGTTTTTCTGGGCAAGCGACACAACCTATGTTGAATATTGAGGCTATTCGTAATCCTGAAGCAATGGAAGACAGCAAAATTACTGCTGGCGTGAGAGTGATCGGCATAGCTGATGGCCCAGAAGTCACTATTTTCAGTGAACCAAGCAAACCACAAGATCAAGCTCTTTCTTATTTATTAACAGGTCGTTCGTTGGAAAGCAGCGGAGAAGTGGGCTCAACGGGATCAGTTGGAGCAGCATTAATTGGTTTAGGTATTTCAAAAAGCGGTAAATTAGTGGGAAGTATTGGCGAGGCTTTTGGTATCCAAGATTTAAACCTTGGTACATCTGGCGTGGGCGATAAATCTAAGGTTACAGTAAGTGGAAATATTACCAATCGCTTACAAATAAAATATGGCGTAGGTTTATTTGATGGTTTAGCTGAAGTCACATTACGTTATCGCCTAATGCCACAGCTTTATTTTCAATCCGTTTCTAGCACAAACCAAGTGTTTGATTTGCTTTATAAATTTGAATTTTAGGAATGTTATGAATGACGCTATTTTAGAATCCAAGCATCGTGGCAATGTACGTGAAATTGCCGCGATTGATCTCGGCTCAAACAGCTTTCATATGATTGTTGCGCGCATTGTGAACGGCTCAATCCAAATACTTTCACGCTTAAAACAAAAAGTGAAACTCGCAGAAGGCTTAGATGAAAATGCGGTGCTTAATCAAGAGGCCATCACGCGTGGCGTGAATTGCTTAGCCTTATTTGCTGAACGTTTACAAGGTTTTCCTGTTGAAAATGTCAATGTAGTTGGCACTTATACCTTACGCAGAGCCATCAATAATGATGAATTTTTACGTCAAGCAGCCAAAGTTTTCCCCTATCCCATTAATATTATTAGTGGGCAAACGGAAGCTAAAACCATCTACGCTGGCGCATGCCATACTCAACCAGAAAAAGGCAGAAAACTCGTTATAGATATTGGTGGTGGCTCTACAGAAATGATTATCGGCGATGATTTCACGCCGCTTATGGCTGAAAGCCGCCATATGGGGTGTGTGAGTTTTGCGACTCAATTTTTTACCTATGGCGTCATTTCCCCAGAAAACTTTCAACGCGCGCGTCAAAGTGCGGTCAATAAAATCGAAGATTTAGGCTTTGAATATCGCAAATTAGGTTGGCAATCTGTGCTCGGCTCATCGGGGACGATTAAAACTGTAGCGCAAGTCATAGCCACTAATCTTGATCCAAATGGAACCATTACTGCCGAGCGATTAAATGCTCTAATTGAGCAAACGTTACAAGCTAAACATTTTACCGAGCTAAATATTAGCGGGTTAAACCAAGATCGCGTGGATGTTTTTGTACCGGGTTTAGCGATTTTAAGTGCGGTGTTCGAAGTTTTTCATATTCAACAAATGCGCTATTCTGACGGCGCATTGCGTGAAGGCGTGATTTATAGCCTAGAGAAAAACTTTCAAGTAGCAGATATTCGAGCGCGCACAGCTTGGGGGCTAAGCGAGCAATTCAATATTGACCAAGCCCAAGCTCATCGAGTTGCAGATAGCGCAAATTTACTCAGCGCACAATATCAAAATTGGCAATCAACAGAATTTATTGAAGAAATGCACGAAATCCTGCTTTGGGCAGCACGCTTGCATGAAGTTGGCATTGTGATTAATCACAAAGATTTACAAAAACATTCGGCTTATATCTTACAAAATATGGAATTACCTGGGTTTGATCGTGAGCAACAACGTTTGCTTACTGCGTTAGTGCGTTGGCATATTGGCATGCTTAAACCTGCTGAATTTTTTAAATTTGCACGTTATAGCGAGCAAGATGTGATAGCTTTAATGCGATTGCTTCGTCTTGCGGTTATTCTTAATAAATCCCGTCAAGCAACAGAAACTGCAAAAAATTTCATCCTTGAAATGCGCAGCACTCTGAATGATTGGATGTTGAATTTTGAAAGCGGATACTTAGACCGTAACCCGTTAATTTGGAATGAATTGCGAGCTGAAAGTAATCTTCTAAAAGAGTTTGAAAGCAGTTTAGTCTTTTATTAACCATCTTTCTGCTTAATGGTTATGAGTGAAAAATTTAGGGCAGGATAAAATACTTGCCCTATTTTTATAATTTGACGGTCTGAAATAACGCTTTTATTTCATCCAATGATAATAATCTAAATGAGACATTTGCTAATCCATCAATAGAGAATGCCTCCATACTCACACTGACCAATCTTAAAATAGAATCTTGAAATTAAGCCAACATAATGTTCCCCTTTGAAAACGGTTTTTTATTGTACGCAATAGTAACAAAATAGACAATTTTGAAAACGTGAGGAAGATCACAGTTTTAGAAAATAAACATTATGCAAACGGTTACTCAAAATAAATAATATGTTTTTGATATAAATGAACTGACAAAATTATTTCTGTTTTTGCGTCTTTCCTTTTATGATAAAACGGAATATGAAAGGTAATAAATATGAAGAAAAAAGCACGCGTTATACCCCACACATCTTGGGCTGCCACATCATTATGGACAGTGCAATATAAAACCATTTCAATCTTACTTTTTGCTCTTTCTATTTTAGGTATTGGAGATGGGCTTATTGTATTGTCAGGTTTAGGATCGACACCTTGGACTGTACTTTCACAAGGCATAGCAATACAGACAAATTTTGATATTGGCTGGTCATCTTTTTTAATTAGTTGCGCAGTAATGTTGGTATGGAAGCCTCTCAAATTACGCCTTGGGCTTGGGACATTATTAAATATTATCGTTATTGCTCTATTTCTAGGGATCACAACAAAAATACTGACGCCGCCAACCGCACTTTTTTCACAAATGATCTTCTGTCTGATCGGTATATTACTCTATGGTTTTGGAACTGCCTTATATCTCACTTGTCACTTAGGTGCAGGCCCTCGAGACGGATTAATGGTTGGTATTTGCCAACGTTTTCATTTAAGAATCAACGTGGTACGCACAAGCCTTGAAATATCAGTTTGTTTACTTGGTTTTTTACTTGGTGGTGTTGTTGGCTTGGGTACTGTCCTTTTCGCCACCAGCATAGGCGGCGTTGTTCAATTCTTCTTAAATATTATTGCTCGTTTGCCACATATTCCGTATGAAAAGTGATATTTCAGCTAACGCATTGTCTATTGAAATTAACTCTAAATTCATTTGAGTCTCTTTTCCCGCAGGTGGGCAAAATGCAAGATGCTTATCGACATCATTAATCGGTTTCCAGCGTTTCGGCTGAGAAGAACGACTATTTGGATAAAACCCGATAGTCGGAATATTAAATGCACTGCTCAAATGCAATGGTCCAGTAGATCCCGCAATAAATAAATCCGCACAAGCCAAAGAATAAGCAAAATCCACCAAACCTTTATTCTTATCGTAAACGACTACGCGTAAATCATTCACAAGAGCTGCCAATTTATGGGCGTTTTCACTTTCTCCAGGCCCTGCTGTCAGCACAACATTGCAATCAAACTCAGCCAATAAGCCTTTAATTAAATCTGCATATTGTGCTAAAGAAAGATTCGTTGCTGAACCACCGGAACCGCTATGCACAAAGATCCATTTTTTATTTGCGGAAAGCCCTAAACTCTCTTGCAAGAAAACACGCTGATTTTCCACCGCACTTTTCCCGAAAGTTAAATAAGGCGGTTTAGGTTCAACAACTGGCATATTATGCTTGTGCAAAAAAGCACGGACTAAATCTTGATTGTATTCAGCTTCTGATTTTTCAGAACGAGAACGGCGTTGTGTTAGACGATGATTATAAAGAATTTGAACCCATTTAGTCGCAGGTGCAAGGCGATATTTAATCCCACTTTTCCAAGCGAGTTTTCCATTATGGGTATTGGAAAAGAAACTAATCATTCCATCAAACTGCTGCGCTTTGATTTCCTGCACAAGACGTTTGAAATCCGTTTTATCATTTTTTTTACTATCAATAATAATATGATCAATAAACGGACAAACTTCCGCTAGAGGTGCAGTGTAACTCGGCACAAGTGCGGTTAATTTTAGCTCTGGATTGGAGGCTTTCAACATTGCAAAAGCTGGGAATGCTTGAACAAAATCGCCAAGTTTATCGTTACGAATAACTAAAATCTTTTCCATAATTTCTCCGCTAAGAATAAAAAACCGCACTAACAAAGTGCGGTCGTATTTTATGTTATTTTTGTGGATTATAAAACATCAACACAATTTAAGTCTTCGAAAGATTGCTCTAAGCGTTTAGACATAGATTCTTCCATTTTACGTAACCAAACACGTGGATCGTAGTATTTTTTGTTTGGTGCATCAGGGCCTTCAGGGTTACCTAATTGACCTTGAAGATATGCTTCATTTGCTTTGTAGAAGTTCAAAATACCATTCCAAGACGCCCATTGCGTATCAGTATCAATGTTCATTTTGATTGCACCGTAGCCAATTGCTTCGCGGATTTCTTCGCGGCTAGAACCAGAACCACCGTGGAATACGAAATTAATTGGTTTCGCAGGAAGATTACGTTCTTTCGCCACGAACTCTTGTGACGCACCTAAAATAGATGGTTTTAATTTCACGTTACCTGGTTTGTAAACACCGTGTACGTTACCGAATGCTGCAGCAACGGTAAAGTTAGGGCTTACTGGGTGTAATTGGTCATAAACATAAAGTACGTCAGAGGGTTGAGTATATAAACGAGATTCATCAACATCAGAATTATCTACGCCGTCTTCTTCGCCACCAGTAATACCGATTTCGATTTCAAGGGTCATACCCATTTTATCCATACGAGCAAGATATTCACGGCAAATCGCCATATTTTCTTCCATTGGTTCTTCTGATAAATCAATCATATGTGAAGAGAAAAGTGGACGACCCGTTTCAGTAAAATGTTTTTCGCCTGCATCAAGTAAGCCGTCGATCCATGGAAGTAATTTTTTTGCGGCGTGATCAGTATGAAGAATAACAGGCACACCGTATTCTTTCGCTAAAGTATGAACCTGTTTCGCACCAGCGATTGCACCAAGTACATCAGGACGAGTACCACTCGTTGGTTTGATACCTTTACCTGCGTAAAAAGCTGCGCCACCATTTGAGAATTGAATAATCACTGGTGCTTTTACGCGAGCAGCAGTTTCTAACACAGCATTAACAGAGTCAGAACCCACACAGTTTACCGCAGGAATAGCAAAGTTATGCTCTTTTGCATAAGCAAAAACCTTTTGCACATCTTCGCCTGTTACAACACCGGGTTTTACAATATCTAATAATTTAGCCATACTTGTGTTTCCTTTTTTATGTTTAGCGAGACAAGCCCGCAATTTGAAGAATTTGTATTGATGATGACATTTTTAATGCCACCATCAATATATTATAGAGGAAAAGTGCGGTTAGTTTTTCGCACGTTTTTCAAGAATTTCTACTGCAGGTAATACTTTACCTTCTACGAATTCTAAGAACGCACCGCCACCCGTTGAAATGTAAGAGATCTTGTCAGCAATACCGAATAAATCAATAGCCGCTAAGGTATCTCCGCCACCAGCGATAGAGAATGCATCGCTGTTTGCAATGGCGTGAGAAATAATTTCAGTCCCTTTACGGAAGTTAGGGAACTCAAACACGCCAACTGGACCATTCCATAAAACAGTTTTTGCATTTTTGATAATTTCAGCCAATTGTTCTGCTGATTTATCGCCAATATCAAAAATAGATTCATCATCTTTCACTTCATTTACCGCTTTTTCTGTTGCTGCTGCCGTTTCAGAGAACTCTAAACCTACACGAACATCAACTGGCACAGGAATATCTGTATTTGCAGCTAATTCTTTCGCGACTGGGATTAAATCAGCTTCATATAAAGATTTACCTACATTATGGCCTGCTGCCGCAATGAAAGTATTTGCAATCCCCCCTCCCACAATAATTTGGTCAGCGATTTTTGAAAGAGAATTTAATACCTCTAATTTAGTGGAAACTTTAGAACCACCAACAATAGCCACCATTGGACGAGCAGGTTCTTTTAATGCTTTACCTAATGCATCTAATTCAGCAGCTAATAATGGGCCTGCACAAGCAATTGGTGCAAATTCTGCAACGCCGTAAGTTGATGCTTGCGCACGGTGTGCTGTACCAAAGGCATCCATTACAAATACATCGCAAAGTGCGGCATATTTTTTACCTAATTCTGGATCGTTTTTCTTTTCGCCTTTGTTTACGCGTACATTTTCTAAAACAACGATTTCGCCTTCTTTAACCTCTACGCCGTTTAAATAATCTTGTTCTAAACGAACATTAAAGCCTGCGTTTTTTAAGTAATCAACAACTGGTTGTAAAGAATCTTCTGATTTGAATTCTCCTTCAGTTGGACGACCTAAGTGAGAGGTAACCATCACTTTTGCGCCTTTTTCTAAGGCTAATTTTAAAGTAGGAATGGTCGCACGAATACGCGCATCTGAGGTCACTTTGCCATCTTTTACTGGCACATTAAGATCTGCACGGATAAATACACGTTTACCCGCTAAATCTAAATCGGTCATTTTGATTACTGACATAATCTATCCTCTTGTTAAGTTAAAATTAAAATTGAAAACTTTTCGTATTATACCTACTTCGTGCTAGGTTGTAACGATTTAGATCAAAGAAATTCTTATTTGCTTTGGCAATTCATTACCTGCCATTTTTTATCATAACAAATAAATAATTCATTTCGACTAGCCCTCAAATACGCATTTTTTAATTGTGGATTATGTTGTTTCATCCAACCAAAAAGTTCATCTCGACTTAATTTTTGATTCGGTAATTTTAATGTGTTAAATAATTCCTGCTCCTTAGCAAAATATTGCTGGGCAGAATCAAAGGCGCAACTACCGTGTTTTTCCCATTCGCCTTGCAATAATTGCTCGCCCGGAGAAATTGCCAAATATTGTGCTAATAAACCTTTTGGCAAAGCAGGTAAATCGCCTTTGCAAAAACGAGGATGATCTGAAACAGCACGAGCATTCGCATTTTGAGGCCATAGCCCATGTACGACCCAACCAAAAGTGCGGTTATTTCCACATTGATATTGGGAGGATGCAGGCAACTGATCGCCATATTTTTCACGCTGAATATCACAAAATCCAGGCGACCAAGATAATGCCAACATATAATAATCAACTGGTGCCTGTGCATTTTGCCCGATACGATCATTGTGCATAATCACATCATAGTTTGCAAAAACATCTGGCTTTTTCACCGCACTTTTTTCAATATCTGTCCGCTTTGTCTCAAATTGAGGCTCTAATTTAGGTTCAGGTGCTTTTGTTTGCTTAGCCTGTTCGATTACTGGAGAAGACGATTGATGTTTAGCTTTGGTTGGATCAGTAAAATATTGCCAAATTGCTAATACAACAAGGATAATAAGAGAAAGAATGGAAGTAAGTTTTTTCATAAATTTTGTTTAGTTTTTGTCAATCAAGTTTTTGTCAGCTATAATTCGCCGCTTTCAACTTCTATTAAGGATCACAATGGCATTACTCATCACTAGCAAATGTACCAACTGCGATATGTGCTTACCGGAATGCCCAAACGAAGCCATTTCCATTGGCGATGAGATTTATGTGATCGATCCTGTACTTTGCACGGAATGTGTCGGCCACTACGACACGCCAACCTGCCAAAAAGTTTGCCCAATCACAAACTGCATTAAGCCCGATCCTGAACATCAAGAAACCGAAGAACAGCTTTGGGAACGCTTTGTGATGATTCATCATTCAGACAAGTTGTAATTTTTAAAGCAACTGAAATATGACTTATCATCTTCGAAAAGAGTGCGGTTAATTTTGAGCTTATTTTTATTATCAAAAAACTGAAATTTTTCACCGCACTTTTCTCTATAAAAAGAACTACATTGAGTTACTTTTCTTCACATTACCCCGCCACCGCTGGTAAATATCCCCATTGAATTAAAAATGGAATAATCATAATCACGATGCCAATCAATAACGCAATCACCAAAGCAAAATTACCGCCAGCAACACGATATGGCAATGTCGGATTGGCAATACGTGTACGCCACGCCAAACCAATTGGTAAAATTAAGCAATAAAACGCACACAACAACCCTGCGTAACTTAATGCAGTAATAAACCCTTCGGGATAAAACAATGCAAACACAAGTGGTGGTAAAAATGCCGCAATGGTTAATACAAAGCGATTATTTGGCAAATGATAACGCTTGAATAAATCCCCCAAGCCTTCAAATACACCCAGCATTACACCTAAGAAAGAAGTAATCAGTGCAAGTGATGAAAACGCACGCACAACCTCTCCCATAAAATGCGAACCTGTGATTTCACGTGTTGCATTCACTAAGCCATTTAGGGTTGGATCGGCTTTTAAAATTCTCACAAATTCACTTTGACTTAATACACCGTGGGTTGCTAACTGCCATACAAGATAAGCGGCTAATGGAATCGCAGTACCAATCAAAATGGCACGACGGAATTTTTCTACACTTCCACCTAAGTAGCTATTTACACTTGCCATAATGACATGGAAACCGAAAGAAGTAAAAAATATCGGGGCAGCAGAAACCACAAAAGCATAATCCAAAGGCAATGCCATCAAATTATCCGTTGCCACTTTTGGAAGCATCATAAATAGCACAAAAGCAAAGGCAATTAACTTACCAATAAATAACACGCGAGTTAAACCATCCACGCCTTTCGTTCCTATAACGACAAAAGAACCTAATACCACCGTAAAAATAATAATCGCCGTTTTAAGCGACATCGCTTCCATTCCAAAAGCAGTTGGCAAACCTGAAAGTAAAGAACCACCACCAGTAATATAAGCGGCTGAAAGTGCATAAAGTAAAACTAACAAACTCAACGTTGCTAGAATACGTCCAGGAACCCCAAAATATTTTTCGGCGAGCGTTGCGACACCATCATCCAACTGATCCGCTGTTTGATACACTTCTACAAACAGCAATCCACTGTAAACCAACAAAGCCCACAAGCCAACAAGCAATAACACAGTATAACCAAAGCCCATACCCGCTGATGTAAGTGGCATAGCAAGCATACCTGCACCAATGGTTGTACCTGCAATAATCAACGCACTCCCAAAAGTTTTGTTTTTTAGCATAAAATTGTCCTTATAATGTTGTGTTTGAAAATTAATTTAAATTTGACCGCACTTTTCTTTATAGTGTAAACGGCAAACAGAAAGGTAAGAGTCATTGCCGCCAATTTGAATTTGCGCGCCTTCTTTAATGACCTCGCCCTGATCATTTAAACGCAAAACAAAGTTAGCCTTGCGACCACAATAGCAAATTGTTTTTAATTCTTCGAGTTGATCCGCCCAAGCCAGTAAATATTTACTTCCTTCAAAAAGTTCCGCTTGGAAATCTGTACGCAAGCCATAACAAAGCACAGGGATTTTGAGTTTATCAACAACATCACTCAACTGGTAAACTTGTTGTTTGCTAAGAAATTGCGCTTCATCCACCAACACACAATGCACTTTTTCTTTTTTTAAGTGCGCATTAATTTCATCAAATAAATTGGTTTCCGAGCGAAATAAAAAGGCATCTTGCGAAATACCAATACGCGATGTGACTTTCCCCACGCCAAAACGATCATCAATCGCTGCAGTATAAACTAGCGTATTCATATCGCGCTCGCGATAGTTATAAGAAGATTGCAGCAATGTCGTAGACTTACCGGCATTCATGGTGGAGTAGTAGAAATAGAGTTTTGCCATTTTTTTCCTTCATACCTAGGGTAGGTATACCCTAGGTTCATTTCAGTATTATCCCTTTAGGATAAAGTGATTGTTCTCCAAAAGATAAGTTTATTACTATAATTAGCTGTAGATATACCTATCCACTATAAAACATAAACATTAAATCGCTTCTAATTCCGTCATTGCCCAACGAGGCTTAACATCAATAACCAAATCGCTATGCTGACCTTGTTTTAAACGTAAAAAACCTGTGTAAGCAATCATTGCGCCATTATCAGTGCAAAATTGAGGTTGTGGATAGAACACTTCGCCGCCTAAATTCTGCATTAAGTGCGCAAGGGTTTCTCGGAGTTTTTTATTTGCACTCACTCCCCCCGCAATCACTAAACGTTTATAGCCGGTTTCTTTCAATGCACGTTTACATTTAATGGCAAGTGTGTCCACCACTGCATCTTGGAAAGAATAAGCAATATCTGCTTTTGTTTGTTCTGTCAGTTTGCCCTCGTTTTTAATCGCTTGATTAATCGTATTCGCAGCAAAGGTTTTTAAACCAGAAAAACTAAAATCAAGACCTGCTCGATCTGTCATTGGACGTGGAAATGTGAAACGATTTGGTGTGCCTTTTTCTGCTAAACGAGAAAGTGCTGCACCGCCCGGATAATCTAATCCAAGTAATTTTGCTGTTTTATCAAAGGCTTCACCAGCAGCATCATCAATGGATTCGCCAATCACTTCATATTTTCCTACACCATCGACACGCACTAATTGAGTATGACCACCCGATACCAATAAAGCAACAAAAGGAAAGTGCGGAGAATTTTTATCAAGCATTGGCGCAAGTAAATGCCCTTCCATATGATGAATGCCAATCGCTGGCACATTCCAAGCATAGGCTAAAGAACGTGCAATAGTTGCGCCTACAAGCAATGCGCCTACAAGCCCTGGACCACTCGTATAAGCAATACCATCAATATCGCTCTCCGTTATCTTAGCTTCTTCTAACGCTGCTTTAATAAGAGGCGCTGTTTTACGAATGTGATCGCGCGATGCTAATTCAGGAACCACACCACCATAATCTGCATGCAGGGCAATTTGAGTATAAAGTTGATTAGCAATTAACCCTTTGTCTTCATCATAAATCGCCACTCCCGTTTCATCACAGGATGTTTCAATGCCTAATATTTTCATTGATTTTCTTCATTTATTACCTAAAATATTGCGCAATTTTACCCTGTTTAAGCGGTTTTAACCAGTTGAAACCACAAATATTAAGGTGAATTGGCATTCTATCCTTTACTTTTTCCCTAAAAGTAGATTAGAATTGCGTCCTTTGTTAGATTTGCCATTTGCATATAGCTGCTTTGGCGAAAATAAAATTTTAAATTGCAATTAAATTAAACTCATTGAGGTGATTGGCTTATGCCTGTAATTAAAGTACGTGAAAACGAATCATTTGACGTAGCTTTACGTCGTTTCAAACGCTCTTGCGAAAAAGCGGGAATCTTAGCTGAAGTACGCGCTCGCGAATTTTACGAAAAACCAACTACAATTCGTAAACGTGAAAATGCAACCCTTGCAAAACGTCACGCAAAACGCAACGCTCGCGAAAACGTGCGCAATACCCGTTTATACTAATTTATAGTATTTTCCGACTCGAGTTAAGACAAACCGTGAATCCTTTGGACTCACGGTTTTGTTACTTTAAGCAAAACAAAAATCTGCGCCAAAAACGACCGCACTTTCACACCACGATCACGGAGGCTCGACAATGAAAGGTTCTATTCCACGCCCCTTTATTGATGATTTACTAACAAAATCCGATATTGTCGATGTGATTAATGCTCGCGTAAAACTAAAAAAAGCTGGTCGCGATTATCAAGCCTGCTGCCCTTTTCATCACGAAAAAACACCCTCCTTCACGGTTAGTCAAAAAAAACAGTTTTATCATTGCTTTGGTTGTGGCGCACATGGTAATGCGATTTCCTTTTTAATGGATTATGACAAGCTTGAATTTGTCGAAGCTATTGAAGAACTTGCGGCGATAGCAGGGCTTGAAGTACCTTACGAAAAACGCGCTAATAACAGCGGAAAACCTCAAGCTAATTATCAAACCAAACGAAATCTCTATGAATTAATGCAAGAGATTGCCGCATTTTATCAAAACCAATTACCATTAAATACGCAAGCACAAGAATATTTACAACAACGTGGGCTTTCAGCTGAAATTATTAAACGTTTTCAAATTGGGTTTGTACCGAATGCAATGGATACTGTACTGCGTAAATTTGGTGTTAATCGTGAAGAACAACAAAAACTCATTGAGTTAGGCATGCTTTCTCGAAATGATCGTGGCAATATTTATGATAAATTCCGAAATCGCATTATGTTTCCAATTCGCGATAAACGTGGTCGCACAGTGGCTTTTGGAGGGCGGGTATTAACAGATGAAAAACCAAAATATCTGAATTCGCCAGAAACCATTACTTATCATAAAGGTAACGAGCTTTATGGTTTGTACGAAGCCTTACAAGCCAACGATGACCCCAAACAATTACTGGTTGTTGAAGGTTATATGGATGTGGTCGCATTAGCACAATTTGGCGTGGATTATGCAGTAGCTTCTTTAGGTACGTCCACGACATCAGAACAAATTCAACTTATTTTTCGTTCGACCGAACAAGTGGTTTGTTGTTACGATGGTGACCGTGCAGGGCGTGATGCAGCGTGGCGAGCGTTAGAAAATGCCTTGCCTTATTTAGAAGATGGCAGACAACTCAAATTTATTTTCTTGCCGGAGGGAGAGGATCCTGATACTTACATTCGCCAATATGGCAAAGAAAAATTTGAAGAATATATCGAAAGTGCGCAATCTCTAAGCGAGTTTATGTTTGCTCACTTAAGCCCGCAAGTTGATTTTTCTAGCAAAGAAGGACGAGGAAAATTAGTTGCGCTGGCTGCGCCGTTAATTCGTCAAATTCCCGGAGAAATGTTACGTTTGTCATTACGCAATATGCTTGCTCAAAAACTAGGGATTTTTGACCAAACACAGCTAGAAAATCTTATTCCAAAACAATTAGAACAAGCCAATACACAACAAAAAGTCGCTAATAATAAGATCAAAAAGACACCAATGCGAATGGTCATTTCATTACTTCTGCAAAATCCTAAATTAGTAAAACGTATGTCTGAAAGTGGCGTGCAAGCATTACGTGCGGAAGCAGGGTTTGAAATTCTGGAAAAATTGACCGCACTTTGTCGCCAACGAGAGGGCATTACTACGGGGCAAATTTTGGAATACTTCCGCAATACATCTTACAGTAACCCCCTTGAAATACTGGCAACTTGGGATCATTTATTAGACGAAGTAGAAATAATCAACGCATTTTCACAAAATTACCGTCGCTTAAATATTCAAGCTATTGAGCGCGATATTGAAATGCTTATTGCCAAAGAACGAACAGAGGGTCTCACTAATGAAGAAAAAACGGTACTTGTACATCTTTTAGCTGGTAAAGAACAGCAGAAAAAACAGTTAGTGAATCCGCTATAACAATGGTAGAATCCCAAGTTCATAAAAAATCTTATCTTCTCAATCACATCAAGCAAAACGAGTATAAAAATGGAAAAAAATCAACAATCTACGGCTGAACAATATTCAGAACAAATTGAGCAATTGATGGAGCTAGGTCGTACACAAGGGTATTTAACTTTTGCTGAAATCAATGACTTATTGCCCGAAGATGCTATTGATCCTGAATATTACGACAAGTTGCTACAAACGTTGCAAAATGATGCAGGTATCCCTGTATTAGATGAAGCACCAGAAAGCGATGATATGATGTTGAGTGATACCATCCCTGATGAAGATGCAGTGGAAGAAGCAACTCAAATTCTTTCTAATGTAGAATCTGAAATCGGTCGAACAACGGATCCTGTCCGTATGTATATGCGTGAAATGGGAACAGTTGATCTTCTTACTCGTGAAGATGAAATCAGCATTGCAAAACGTATTGAAGAAGGGATTGATGAAGTTCAAACCTCTATCGCAGCCTATCCTGAAGCATTAAATGGATTACTAAAAAACTATGACGATGTAGAAAAAGGTAATTTCCGTTTGACCGATTTAATTACGGGTTTTGTTGATCCAAATGCCGAAATAGAAGAACACAATGGACTTGATGAAGACTTTTCTGATGAAGATGATGATGAAGAAGAAGGATCAAGTAATGAAGATGAAGAAGACAATGAATCAGAATCTACATCAGATTCAAGCGACTCTGATAACAGTATTGATCCTGAAGTCGCTCCCGAAAAATTTCAGCAATTAAGAGAACAACACGCTAAAACCCTTACTGTTATTGAAAAACACGGTCGCTCTGGAAAACGTGCTCAAGATCAAATTGCACTACTTGGCGAAATTTTTAAACAATTCCGTTTAGTACCAAAACAATTTGATTTACTCGTTCTATCAATGAAAGAAATGATGAAACGTGTACGTTATGAAGAACGTCAGCTACAAAAAATATTAGTGGATATAGCTGGAATGCCAAAGGATGATTTTGAAAAAATTATTACCACTAATGGCAGTAACAGTGAATGGGTAGCAAAAGCATTAAAATCTAGCAAACCTTGGGCTAAACGTTTAATTAAATATGAAGATCGTATTTATGAAGCCTTAAACAATCTAGCGATAACAGAAGAAAATACTAAACTTACCATTACTCAAATGCGTGACATTTGCGATGCAGTCGCACGAGGCGAACAAAAAGCACGCCGAGCTAAAAAAGAAATGGTTGAAGCTAACTTACGTTTAGTAATTTCTATCGCGAAAAAATACACAAATCGGGGTTTACAATTCTTAGATTTAATTCAAGAAGGGAATATCGGTTTAATGAAAGCGGTAGATAAATTTGAATATCGACGTGGTTACAAATTCTCTACCTATGCGACTTGGTGGATTCGTCAAGCAATCACTCGCTCTATTGCGGATCAAGCGCGTACAATCCGTATTCCTGTGCATATGATTGAAACGATCAATAAACTTAATCGTATTTCTCGCCAGTTATTACAAGAAATGGGACGTGAAGCAACACCAGAAGAATTGGCAGAACGTATGGGAATGCCAGAAGATAAAATCCGTAAAGTGCTGAAAATTGCAAAAGAGCCGATTTCTATGGAAACCCCTATTGGCGATGACGATGATTCACATTTAGGGGATTTTATTGAAGATTCAACCTTAGAACTTCCTCTTGATTCTGCCACAGCACAAAGTTTAAAAGTTGCAACTCACGAAGTGCTTGAAGGTCTGACACCACGTGAAGCAAAAGTCTTACGTATGCGTTTTGGTATCGATATGAATACCGACCATACGCTTGAAGAAGTGGGTAAACAATTCGATGTAACACGCGAACGCATTCGTCAAATTGAAGCAAAAGCATTACGTAAATTACGTCATCCTAGCCGTTCTGAAACACTGAGAAGTTTTTTAGATGAATAGAGAGAAACTGATCTAATCTTAAAAATCAGATAAATTTGTTTAAGGACTAAATTCTATCATCCACAGAATTTAGTCCTTTTATGTTTTACTTAAAACATTTTAATCATAAAAAAATCTGCGCCCTAATTAGTTGATTTATTTATTCAACTTTAAGGCACAGATTAAAGTGCGGTAAATTTTTTTGGTATTTTTACGTAAATTATTTATTTAATTTCGCTTTGTAAGTTGGGTTCATTAAGTTTTCTACAGAAAGAATATCGTCTAATTGTTCTTCTGTTAATAAACCTTTTTCTAACACAACTTCACGTACGCCTTTGCCTGTTTGAGCACAGATTTTACCCACTAAGTCGCCGTTGTGGTGACCAATAAATGGATTTAAGTAAGTCACGATACCGATTGAGTTAAACACATAGTTTTCACAAATTTCTTTGTTTACAGTGATGCCATCCACACATTTGTCGCGTAAGTTCACACAAGCATTCGTTAAAATATCGATAGATTCGAACATTGCTTGACCAATCACTGGTTCCATTACGTTTAATTGTAATTGACCAGCTTCAGATGCGAAAGTCACAGTGGTATCGTTACCAATTACTTTAAAGCATACTTGATTTACTACTTCTGGAACAACTGGGTTTACTTTTGCCGGCATGATAGAAGAGCCGGCTTGTAATTCAGGTAAGTTAATTTCTTTAATACCAGCACGTGGACCAGAAGAAAGTAAACGTAAGTCATTACATACTTTAGAAAGTTTCACTGCAGTACGTTTTAATGCACCGTGAACCATGACATAAGCACCGCAGTCAGATGTTGCTTCAATTAAGTTTTCTGCTGGTACGCAAGGCAAGCCTGTTACTTCAGCAAGGTGTTTTACAACTAATTCTGTATAGCCTTTTGGCGTATTTAAACCAGTACCGATTGCAGTCGCACCAAGGTTTACTTCAAGGAGCAAATCTGCTGTACGTTTTAAGTTACGCACTTCTTCTTCAAGTAATACCGCGAAAGCTTTGAATTCTTGACCAACCGTCATTGGCACAGCATCTTGCAATTGAGTACGTCCCATTTTTAAGATATTCGCAAATTCTTTTGCTTTATTATCAAAACCATCTTGTAAATATTGAATTTTATCGATCAATTTTAAGATGCTATTGTATACCGCAATACGAAAACCTGTAGGATACGCATCATTGGTTGATTGACTTGCATTAACGTGATCCATCGGATTAATCACGTTATATTCGCCTTTCTTATGACCAATTTTTTCAAGGGCAAGATTAGCAACCACTTCATTAGTATTCATATTGACAGACGTACCTGCACCACCTTGATATACATCTGATGGGAATTGATCTAAGCATTTTCCAGTAGTAAGGATTTCATCACAAGCTGCTACAATCGCTTTTGCAATATCACTTGGAATTGCACCTAATTCGCCATTGGCTAAAGCCGTTGCTTTTTTTACCATTACCATACCACGTACAAACTCAGGCACGTCAGAAATGGTTACGTTAGAAATATTGAAATTTTCTACCGCTCTTAATGTATGAATTCCCCAATATGCTTCTGCAGGCACATCACGTTCGCCGAGTAAATCTACTTCTTTTCTAAATTGAGTCATTTTAATTACCTTTTTGGGTTAGTTAATTTATCGTCATTATAGAAATTTCAAGAAGAAAAAACTTGATGAAGATCACATTTTCAAAAAATGCTCTCAAGACATATTTTCATTTTTCGGATTAGTTTTTTTAGGGAAAAATAAGCTATCCATCAATCTTATGCAGATTTCAAGTGCTTTCCAATTTTCTCAAACAATTTCTGAATCTGCTCTGCACGGCACCCGAGTACACGCACCATTAAACCATATTCATTGAGTTGTGATATGCCTATCAACAAACCTTGTTCTTCCATAAACTGCTGTTGTAAGGCTTGTACTTGTTGCTTAATTTCAAGTGAACTTTTCCCTAAATGCAAATAAGTCAGCGAACCTTGGTGGGAGTAATTTTCCATCTGGCTCAAGGCGGTGAGGTTCATTTTAGACGGCAGCCACTGGATACAATCACTGACAAGCGGTCGTTTTTTACTATCGTTTTGCAAAGCATAAATCTTCAAATGGGAGGAAAACTGACGAAAGGCAAAACGTTCGTCATTCAACACCCGACCAATCGCCACGATTTCACCATAAATCAGCTCGCTTTGTTCGCCCATTTCAATCTTCGTTTGCTGCCTGAAAGCGGAATCTTTATGCAACACCAACGGATGCGGCAAATAGAACAAACGGCTGTTTTCGGCAAGGGCGATACGAGTAATTTGCTCTGCACTGTCGCCCTCATTCATCGCCTGCACCCGAGTAAATGCCTGCGTATTGAGCGAAAGTGCGGTCAATTTTGCCAACGAAATGTCAATCTCTAACACATCGCCCGCCAACACGCCAGGGGAGGACGACATCTGCATCGCATTCAAGCCATTCGCCCACGCATCATCATAATTTGGCAACGTTATTACTTTAAAAGGTGGCGTCGCAAAGTATTCGGCTAGCTGGGTTTTGCCGCTTTGGGAAAGTTTGGTGGAAAGGGATAATTTGCTGTTCATAAAATTTTTATACACGATGAAATAACTCCCTCCTTTTACGAAGGGAGCAAAATCCTCTATCTCACTAACGCCTTAGGTTCTTCCACATTCTTCAACAACGCATATTTTTCGATCCAACCGATCACGCCATCAAGATTTTCTTTTTTCATCAAATTAGTGAAAATAAACGGCTGACCGTTACGCATACGACGTGCATCGCGTTCCATAATACTTAAATCCGCGCCAACAAATGGAGCGAGGTCTGTTTTGTTAATCACTAACAAATCTGAACGAGTGATACCTGGCCCACCTTTACGAGGGATTTTTTCGCCTTGTGCCACATCGATCACAAAAATCGTCACGTCTGCCAAATCAGGGCTAAAAGTCGCCGAGAGGTTATCGCCGCCCGATTCAATAAATACAATTTCCACATCAGGGAAACGAGCCACCATTTCGTCCACTGCCTCCAAATTCATTGAGGCATCTTCACGGATCGCCGTATGCGGACAACCGCCCGTTTCCACGCCCATAATGCGATCTGGTGGAAGTAAACTATTTTTAGTTAAAAACTCTGCATCTTCTTGGGTGTAAATGTCGTTAGTAATGACTGCCACACTATATTTTGACGCGATTTCTCGAGTGAGTTTTTCGATTAACGCCGTTTTACCCGCACCAACAGGGCCTGCCACGCCGATTTTAATGTAGTTACGCATTTTTCTTTCCTTTAATTAACCTAGCAACTGTGATTATTTACTACAAGCGGTAAGGTGGACATAAGCCCACGCATTTAGCTCTGAGTTTTTATTTTCCTTCTAAAACACTCTTTAGAAAAAAGGGAAAAAATGTGGTCAAAATCAACCGCACTTTTCATTGTTAAATAAACACGTGGGCTTACGCCCCCCTACCCATGAAAAATAAAAACACAGCAATCACAGGCTATGACATATATAATCTGGTATAAAGCACTTCGTGTTGCATTGCTCGTATATCATTCGCCAACGTTGCCGCACCAAGCCAATCTAAATCTGGCTCTAAACTTAATTCCACTGCTTGCACGAGTGATCCTCGCAGATCGAATAGAATATCTTGCCCATCCATTTGGCTGAGAGGAATTAGCTTCACGCCGTTAGTGATTGCACCAACTGCTGCGTTATAGTAGAACGCATAGAGTGTGTCGGCTTTGCTTAAACCCATTGTTTGAGCAACCATTGCAAATACTATCGGAAAATAGCCCTGTACTCGTTTTTCGACAATCGCTTGTTGGTAAGTCGTAAGCAGCGTATGTGTTTCGTAGCGAATAAAAATTTTCAGCAATCGTACGCCGAGTTTGAAATTCCCTTCGCGGCTTTCACGTGCCACTTTAGTGGCGGAAAGTTGCCAATCCAGTTCACACAAGCGGTCGAAATTACCCTCGTTCATTGCATCGAAGGCAAGAGAAAGATACGCCCCGTCGTTGTAAATCCAGTTCTGTAAAAGCTGGGTTTGCACATATTCTTCAAGAGTTGCTTTAGTCGAAACAACACCTTGCTGAACGAAGGTTTCCAAGCCGTTGGAGTGATTAAATCCGCCAATAGGTAAAGTAGGATCGACCAAGTGCAACAACGCACCTAAATCCGTTAAAGAGCGGTTTAATGTTGATGCCAATTGCCGTCTCCGTGATGATGATAACCGTGATGATCGTGCGAATGACTATGTGAATGCCCGTGACCTTGTGCAGAGTTCGCCCTCAACGCTTGGCTTAAACGGCGTTCTGCTTTTTGCGGATGAAATCCCGCCGCTTGTAACCATTCAAACATTGGCTTATCGTAAGGCAATGTGACTTCATCGCCATCTAAAAACAGCGGCGAATGTTTATTACCGATCTCATAACAAGCGCGTGCCATTTCTGGCAAGGTTTTCGGCGATAGCACAATTACTTCACTCGGTAAAATTTCAATCGCAATCACTAATTCATCGCTGATAAACACCACATCATCGTGTTTTAAACGTTGTCCTTCTTTGAGTAAGCGAAATGCCACTTCACGTCCCGTATTAGTGGTTTTTCGCAAAATATTGCGTTCGCTTTCATACCACTGCAATGCCATGCGTTCAATGGTTTGATGTGTAATTTTGCCTTCTGCTTGAAGTGCGGTTAAATTTCCCAAGATATTTTCTATAATAGGGAGGATTGAGTTAATTATTTTCATCTTTTCTCTATAAATCCACTTCTTCTCTTTGAAAAAAACTACAGCTACAATGATTTCTTATTTATCAAGTAAAGCGCATATCGTACACACCCTTTTACATTAATTCATCTATGAAATCAGTCCCTTAGAATAGGAAATATCGTTGTCCTAATGGCACCGTATCCACAGGTTCGCAGGTAATTAGTTCTCCATCTACACGTACTTCATAGCGTTCTGGATCTACCGTGATTTCAGGTGTCGCGTTATTGTGAACGAGATCTTTTTTACCCACGCTGCGGCAGCCTTTTACGGCAATGGTTTCTTTGTGCAAGCCGAATTTAGCACGAATATCTGCTTTTTCAGCGGCTTGTGAAACAAAGAATACCGCGGTTTGTGCTGTCGCTAAGCCTTGTGCGCCATACATTGGACGGTAGAATACAGGTTGCGGTGTTGGAATTGAGGCATTTGGGTCGCCCATTTTCGCGTAGCTAATAAAGCCTTTTTTAATTACTACTTCTGGTTTTACCCCAAAGAACATCGGTTTCCATAACACAATATCCGCAATTTTGCCCACTTCTAACGAACCAATATGATCCGCAATGCCGTGTGCAATTGCTGGGTTAATGGTGTATTTCGCGATATAGCGTTTAATGCGGAAGTTATCGTTTCCTTCATTGCCTAGCTCACCACGTTGCATTTTCATTTTATCAGCGGTTTGCCATGTACGAATAACGACTTCACCAATACGTCCCATTGCTTGAGAGTCTGAACTCATAATGGAGAAGACGCCCATATCATGCAAAATATCTTCTGCTGCAATAGTTTCAGGGCGAATACGGCTATCGGCAAATGCTACGTCTTCTGGTACACGTTTATCTAAGTGATGGCAAACCATCAACATATCCAAATGTTCATCAATGGTGTTTTTCGTAAACGGACGAGTTGGGTTGGTTGATGCGGGTAAAACGTTTGGATACATTGCCGCTTTAATAATATCTGGCGCATGGCCGCCGCCCGCACCTTCGGTATGGAAGGTGTGAATCACACGTCCATCAATTGCTTTCATGGTATCTTCTAAAAAGCCACTTTCATTTAGCGTGTCGGTGTGAATCGCTACTTGAATATCCATTTCATCTGCGACTTTTAATGCAGAATCGATTACTGCAGGCGTAGCGCCCCAGTCCTCATGGATTTTTAAACCTAATGCACCTGCTTCAATTTGTTCACGTAGCGGGTCTAAAGTTGAACAGTTTCCTTTACCAAAAAAGCCCACATTGACTGGTAAAGCCTCTGCCGCTTGGAACATACGTTCCATATACCATGCACCTGGCGTACAAGTGGTTGCGTGTGTACCATCAGCAGGACCAGTTCCGCCACCAATTAATGTGGTCACGCCACTTTCAATGGCATGCTGTGCTTGTTGAGGGCAAATAAAGTGAATGTGGGTATCGATACCGCCAGCAGTCGCTATTAAATGTGCACCGTTATGTACTTCTGTGCTTGCCCCGATAATCATATTTGGTGTGACGTTATCCATCGTATCAGGGTTACCTGCTTGACCGATACCCACAATACGCCCATCACGAATACCAATATCTGCCTTGATAATGCCTAATTTCGCATCAATAATCATCACGTTGGTAATCACAAAATCCAATACATTTGGATTATCGCGGGTTGCGGTGCCGCTTTGTGCCATACCATCACGCACGCTTTTACCGCCACCAAATTTACACTCATCACCTTTGGTCAATAAATCTTGTTCAATGGTTGCCCATAAATTGGTATCGCCTAAACGGACTTTATCGCCAACGGTTGGGCCATAAGTTGCTACATATTGCGCTCTTGAAATTGTTAATGCCATCTTGCCCTACTTTATAATTTGCCATCAATTTGATTATGGAAACCGTAAATAATTTGGTTACCACCAAAAGCCACTAGCTCCACCGTTTTGGCTTCGCCCGGCTCAAAACGCACCGCATTGCCAGATGGCACATTTAAACGCATTCCTCGTGCCAAAGTGCGGTCAAATTTAAGAGCATTATTAGTTTCAAAAAAATGGTAGTGAGAGCCAACTTGAATGGGTCTATCGCCTGAGTTAATTACTTCAATTGTCACTGTTTTTCTACCGACATTAGCGAGAATATCGCCTTCGGCTAATTGGTATTCGCCTGGGATCATATCTTTGTTCCTTGTAGGGTGGGCTTTAGCCCACCATTGATATTTTTATCTGGTGGGCTAAAGCCCACCCTACGGTTATCTGATTGGATTATGCACCGTCACAAGTTTTGTACCATCTGGGAAAGTTGCTTCAATTTGTACTTCGTGCACCATTTCAGCAACGCCTTCCATCACATCTTCAACGGTAAGCAATGTTGCACCATATTGCATCACTTCAGCCACGCTCATTCCGTCTCTTGCTGCCTCTTGTAAATGGCTCGCAATATAAGCAATGGTTTCTGGATAATTTAATTTAACGCCACGTGCTTTGCGTTTTGCCGCCAATTCGCCCGCGAGGAAAAGCATTAGCTTTTCTTGTTCTCTAGAGGTTAAATGCATAATTAATTCCTTCTATATCTAAAACAATAATAGCAATATTGCTATGGATTCAGTATTTTACTAATTTACCTTTATCAAACTGATTATTCTCGATTTTGGATTTTATAGCTAACAATAGCCAACTTGCAATGATAAATCCAATGGTGTACGAGGCAAGACCAATAAAAGAAAATAGGTATTGGACAAGTACAGCTACAATTACACCAATGACGACATAGAAAAAATTATGGAATTGTCGTCCAGCAAATACACAGGCTACTAAAATCGGGGAAAAACCATAAATACCGTTAGTAAGTATGTTTTGATCAATTCCGAGTAAATAGTGAGCAAAAGTTGTACCAATGATTGCTGCTGCAATGCCCCACATAGCTGCATTCGGTGAACTAATAGCAACCGCTAAAAAAAGTAACGTACCAGTAATAATACTTGAGCCAAAATTTACTTCAGCCCAAGCATAGAAAGGTACTAGCATCACATCTACTGTATTGGTTAATTCTGGTAACGGCAAACTGCTTTGAGTCAAACCAAATAGTTCCAGTTTTGCTATTCCCCAACAGAGAAACCAACAGGTGAACACAAAAGGAAAGGTGTACGCTATTTTATTGCGCTGGGTGAAAGCTCGCATTAGAATAGTCGAAATTACACAGCCCAAAATCGCAATTAACCAAACACTAAATTTTCCCGCATAATCTTTACCAAAGGTAAACGCCACACACATAAAGGTCAAACTAGCATTAAAACCATACAAGCCCATTTTGATTTGGTCAACTGGGTATTTCAGCATTTTCCCTGTTAATGTACCGATAAACGAGCCGAGAAAACACGCAACACCGAGAGTCCAATGACTAAAAAACATAGCAATTGTGATAATCAACCCAGACAAGCCATTTTCTTGCAGAAAAATTTGCCCAATACCTACAAAGATTTCTTTTATTAATTGATACATAATATCACTGAGAATATACCGATAGAGAAAATATCACAATGGTCACATTATACGACATATCTTTTTTATCGGGGATAAAAATTTTTTCTTACCCCCTTGAAAGAAAAAAAATCCTCCTTATATAGAAACCGCACTTACAAATTCTTAAGAAGGAAATTAATCATGAATATTCGTCCTTTACACGATCGTGTAATTATTAAACGTGAAGAAGTCGAAACCCGTTCAGCTGGCGGTATCGTATTAACAGGTTCAGCAGCGACCAAATCAACCCGTGCGAAAGTATTAGCAGTGGGTAAAGGTCGTATTTTAGAAAATGGCACTATTCAACCTTTAGATGTTACAGTTGGCGATACCGTAATTTTCAACGACGGTTACGGCGTGAAAAGCGAAAAAATCGATGGCGAAGAAGTATTAATCATTTCTGAAAACGACATCTTAGCAATTGTAGAATAATTAAATAAGGGAAAAGAAAATGGCAGCAAAAGACGTAAAATTTGGTAATGACGCACGCGTAAAAATGCTTAAAGGCGTGAATGTATTAGCAGATGCAGTAAAAGTAACCCTTGGCCCGAAAGGTCGTAATGTAATTTTAGACAAATCATTTGGCGCACCAACTATCACTAAAGACGGTGTATCTGTTGCTCGTGAAATCGAATTAGAAGATAAATTCGAAAATATGGGCGCACAAATGGTAAAAGAAGTAGCATCTAAAGCAAATGATGCTGCAGGCGATGGTACAACCACTGCAACTGTGCTTGCGCAAGCTATCGTAAATGAAGGCTTGAAAGCAGTAGCGGCAGGTATGAACCCAATGGATTTAAAACGTGGTATTGATAAAGCAGTAAGTGCGGTTGTTTCTGAACTTAAAAATTTATCTAAACCTTGTGAAACAGCAAAAGAAATTGAACAAGTAGGGACTATTTCTGCAAACTCTGACAGCATTGTGGGTCAATTAATCTCGCAAGCGATGGAAAAAGTGGGTAAAGAAGGCGTGATTACCGTTGAAGATGGTACGGGTCTTGAAGATGAATTAGATGTGGTTGAAGGGATGCAATTCGATCGTGGTTACCTTTCTCCATATTTCATCAACAAACCAGAAACTGCAACGGTTGAATTAGATAATCCATATCTTCTTCTTGTAGATAAAAAAATCTCTAACATTCGCGAATTACTTCCGGTGTTAGAAGGCGTTGCGAAAGCAGGTAAACCATTATTAATCATCGCTGAAGATGTGGAAGGCGAAGCACTTGCAACCTTAGTAGTGAACACGATGCGTGGTATCGTGAAAGTGGCGGCAGTGAAAGCACCAGGCTTTGGAGATCGTCGTAAAGCAATGTTACAAGATATTGCGATCTTAACTGCGGGTACAGTGATTTCTGAAGAAATCGGTATGGAATTAGAAAAAGCGACACTTGAAGATCTTGGTCAAGCAAAACGTATTGTTATCAATAAAGATAACACAACCATTATTGACGGTGTCGGCGATGAATCTCAAATCAAAGGTCGTGTGGCTCAAATTCGCCAACAAATTGAAGAATCAACTTCTGACTACGATAAAGAAAAACTTCAAGAGCGCGTGGCTAAATTAGCAGGCGGTGTGGCTGTAATCAAAGTAGGCGCAGCAACTGAAGTTGAAATGAAAGAGAAAAAAGACCGTGTAGATGATGCATTACATGCAACTCGTGCCGCGGTTGAAGAAGGTATCGTTGCTGGTGGTGGCGTTGCACTAGTTCGCGCAGCAGCGAAAGTTGCAGCAAACCTAAAAGGTGATAACGAAGAACAAAATGTAGGTATCAAACTTGCATTACGTGCGATGGAAGCACCTTTACGTCAAATAGTAACTAATGCGGGTGAAGAAGCATCTGTTGTGGCAAGCGCGGTTAAAAATGGCGAAGGAAACTTTGGTTATAACGCAGGTACAGAACAATACGGCGATATGATCGAAATGGGTATCTTAGATCCAACTAAAGTAACTCGTTCTGCGTTGCAATTCGCAGCGTCTGTAGCAGGCTTAATGATTACTACTGAATGCATGGTAACTGATCTGCCAAAAGATGATAAAGCCGATTTAGGTGCTGCTGGAATGGGCGGTATGGGTGGAATGGGCGGAATGATGTAATTCGCTTATACAAGTAAAATCTATCCCTACAGAAAATTTGAGCTCTATATGACTTAGGGCTCAAATCTACTAAAATAAGGGATATTTTTTATTGCCCTATTCTAAATTTTGTTACATATTGATAAAAATAAAAAAACCCAGTTTTAAACTGGGTTTTATTTTGCCTATCTGACAAATTATTCTGCAACAACGATTACATCTAATGTTGCAAATACTTCACCGTGAAGTTGGAAACGAACATCGTGGTCACCAAGAGTACGGATTGGACCGTTTGGTAAACGAACTTCACTTTTCGCAATTTTAACGCCTGCTGCAGTTACTGCTTCTGCCACATCACGAGTAGTGATTGCGCCGAATAAACGACCTTCATCACCTGCTTTAGATGCGATAGTCACAGAACCTAATGCAGTAACTTCTGCTGCACGAGCTTGAGCTGCTGCAAAATTTGCTGCCGCTGTCGCTTCTAATTCTGCACGACGTGCTTCAAAGTGTTCAATGTTAGCTTTAGTTGCCATAACTGCTTTACCTTGTGGGATTAAGAAGTTACGTGCAAAACCTGATTTAACATTTACTTGATCGCCCACTTGACCTAAGTGAGCAATTTTATCTAAAAGAATTACTTGCATTACCGTATCTCCTTAATTACTGATGATTGTCAGTGTATGGAAGTAACGCTAAATAGCGAGCGCGTTTGATTGCACGAGCTAATTGACGTTGGTACTTCGCACGAGTACCGGTAATACGGCTAGGTACAATTTTGCCGCTTTCTGAAATATAGTTCTTTAATGTAGCGATATCTTTGTAATCGATTTCAACAACATTTTCCGCTGTGAAACGGCAGAACTTACGACGACGGAAATAACGTGCCATTTGGCTAGTCTCCTAATCTATAAATTCGATTTGCTCGGCATGTAAAACTAATTGGCATAACCCACTTTGGGTTTTATGTGATGTAATAAATCCCACCACCAAAATTTTACTACCGACCGTAATGCTTTGAGTTTTTTCTATCAATTGATTACCACTAATTTGAACTGGCATCTTTAACCAAGCTTGACGTGTGAAACCACCTTCAATCTGTTCAGAACGATGTTCTAACAAAAACTTGCAATGCTCAATTCCACTAGGGCTCTTTAATCGCTTTGGTAGCTGAGAAACGACTCCCATAACCGAAAAACGATTATCAATTTTCAAATTACTCTTCAGCATCCTCAAAATCGTTGTTTTCAACTTCAGCTAAAGGTTTACGTTCTTCTTTAGCCGCTTTCATTGGGGACGCTTCTGTTACGGCGTGCTTAGTATGGATAACAAGACTGCGTAATACAGCATCGTTATAACGGAAAGTCGTTTCTAGCTCGTCGATGACTTGTTGAGGCGCTTCTACATTCATAAGCACATAGTGTGCTTTGTGTAATTTATTAATTGGGTACGCTAATTGGCGACGACCCCAATCTTCTAGGCGATGAACTTGACCACCAGCTTCTTTTACAGAACCGGTGTAACGTTCGATCATACCTGGTACTTGCTCGCTTTGGTCCGGATGAACCATAAACACGATTTCGTAGTGACGCATTACTGCTCCTTACGGGTTAATCAGCCTTTGACGTAGATCAGCCACCAATCTGCAAAGGCAAGGAACGAAAAATTCAATGTGGCTAAGGGTTGCGGATTATACCGATTTTTTCATATTCCGCAACCCGTTTGAGTTCTTGTTGAGCAAAAAAGAAGGCCGATATTGTAACAATATCAGCCTATCTCAAATCTTCTGTAATTAACGACTGCGGAAAATAATACGACCTTTACTTAAATCATAAGGCGTCATTTCTACAGTCACTTTATCCCCAGTCAAAATACGGATATAGTTTTTACGCATTTTTCCAGAAATATGCGCAGTAACCACGTGACCGTTTTCCAACTCCACGCGGAACATAGTATTCGGTAAAGTCTCTAAAATTGTGCCTTGCATTTCAATGCAATCTTCTTTCGCCATTGTATCCTCTAAAAATAATCGATTTTTTATCCGCACTTTAGGCGGAAAAGTTAAGAAAAACGGGCGGATTATAGCCGTTTTTAGCTTTCTACGAAAGAAAAAATAATATTGTTCATAAAAAACTCAATTTGGCATAACCTAACAATGATTTACAAAGCAAAAACAACCCCTATAATAACCGCACTTTTATAAAAGAAAATAGTATATGAATTCAAAAAAACACTTAGGCCATACGGCGCGTAAACGCTTTGGTCAAAACTTTTTACATGATACTTCTGTAATTCAAGGTATCGTGGCGGCGATTTACCCACAACCCAATCAATTCTTAGTGGAAATTGGTCCGGGACTTGGCGCATTAACAGAGCCTGTTGGTGAACTTGTCGATCATCTGACTGTGGTAGAACTTGACCGAGATCTTGCAGAACGTTTACGTCACTACCCATTTTTACATCAAAAACTCACCGTTATTGAAACAGATGCAATGCAATTTGATTTCGGCGAACTTTATACAAAAGAGAATTTAGCGGAAAAAGGTCAAAAATTACGTGTGTTTGGTAACTTGCCTTACAACATTTCCACCCCATTGATGTTCCACTTGTTTAAGTATCATGATGTGATTCAAGATATGCACTTTATGTTGCAAAAAGAAGTGGTAAAACGCCTGTGTGCCGCACCAAATAGCAAAGCTTACGGTCGTTTAACCATTATGGCGCAATATTTCTGCCAAGTGATGCCGGTACTTGAAGTGCCTCCTTCTGCATTCAAACCAGCACCGAAAGTGGATTCCGCAGTTGTGCGTTTAATTCCGCATAAAGAATTGCCGAACCCTGTAAAAGATTTATATTGGTTGAACCGTGTTTGCTCCCAAGCGTTCAATCAACGCCGCAAAACATTGCGTAATGCACTCTCAACATTATTTTCACCTGAAAATCTGACCGCACTTGGTATTGATTTAAATGCACGCGCAGAAAATTTGGCTATCGCAGATTATGCGCGTTTAGCGAACTGGCTGGCAGATAATCCACCAGCAGATGTTAATAACGATGAAATATTAGATTCAGAAGAGTAAAAATAATAAAGGTGTAATCCTTGTTACACCTTGGCTTTCTACATAAAACGGACAATTTCTTTACCTTGCATTTCTTTAATACGTTGTTGTTCTTTCCATTTTTTTCTATTTAAAGCTCGTATAATATTTTCTTTTATCCGAGTTAAACGCTGTTTCAATGTCTTTTTCTTACGGATTTTTGGACGTTTTTCTCGTTCTTTTTCCAATCCACTTGTTAATACACATTTACTTTGATTCGCTTGGAATTCTTGAATACAAATTGCTGGATTAAGTTGATAGACAATATAATTATCAACATCAACTAATTTATTAAAAATAAGTTCATCAACTGCAACAATTTCATCAGAAGGAATATTCTTTAAATATTCAATTACATATTTAGCCGCACCTTGAGAAATAATATAACCAGCCGTCCCCCAGTGAGTCGATTTTAAAATATCAAAGTTCCTAGAATAAAAAGGTGGAATTTTAGTTTGTTTCTCAAGTTTAACTGGCTGTAAAAAAGTTTCTAAACGAATAATAAAAATATCATTAAAATCAAAACGTGTTTTTAACCATTCATCTTGTGCCAAAAATACTTCCGCATTCTCGCCAAGAATTACATCATCTTCAAAAATTGTGAGATATTCCAAATTTTCATTCACACATTTATTCCATAATAAGAAATGGCTAATTAAACAGCCTTTTTCTCCTTTAGTAAGTATTCTAGATTCCTCTATATTATGTAATATGGAGTTTGATTGATTGATTGATTGATTGATTGATTGATTGATTGATTGATTGATTGATTGATTGATTGATTGATAAGTGTACGCATTAAAGAAACTAAATGAAAGTTTTTTTGATTCAAATTGCTTAGTAATATGTTTGCGACGTTCAGTTGCATTTTCCATACTAATGACAATATTTTCAATAGCACTCATATTTAAATAAAAATGGAAATAACTAAATTTTTTGCATTCTACTATACCAAAAGAATAAATCAACAATAAAAGTCTGTGTTAAAATTCTCAAAATTTGTTTATAAAAGAGCGGTCAAAAATGGCAACCTATTTCGTTGGTGATTTACAAGGCTGTTATGATGAATTACAGCTTTTATTAGGGCATGTAGATTTCAATCCTACGCAAGATAAACTTTATCTTGTGGGAGATCTTGTGGCTCGTGGGGATAAATCACTTGAATGCCTTCGTTTCGTAAAATCACTTGGTAATGCGGCGCAAACCGTACTAGGCAATCATGATTTACACTTAATTGCGACTGCACTGGGTATTAAAAAAGTCAAACCGCGTGATCGTGTTGATGCCATTTTTAATGCGCCCGATTTTGATGAACTAATTCATTGGTTACGCCATCAGCCATTACTTGTGCATAATGAAAAGTTAAACTTCCTGATGGCACATGCAGGTATGTCGCCTGATTGGAATTTGGAAACTGCGAAAACTTGTGCAGCTGAAGTTGAACAGATTTTACAGCACGGCGATTTTCATTATCTTATTGAAAATATGTATTCTGAACAGCCTGATCGCTGGTCGCCTGATTTGCAGGGCTTAGCACGTCATCGTTACATTATTAATGCTTTCACTCGAATGCGTTTTTGCTATTTGGATCATCGCTTTGATTTTGCCTGTAAATCTCCTTTAAAAGATGCGCCAACTGAGCTCACGCCTTGGTTTAATTTAGATAATCCACTTTATAAACAAATTCCCATTGTCTTTGGGCATTGGGCAAGTTTAGTGGATGAGCCTACCCCAAAAGGTATTTATGCCTTGGATACCGGTTGTGTATGGAATAATCGAATGACCCTGCTGCGTTGGGAAGACAAACAGTTCTTCACGCAAAGTGCGGTCAAAAATTACAGTGATTTTTAAGGAAACGCTATGCTCTCGCTTACGGCTGAATCTTGTGAACTATTCAATATTCCTTTCTATCAATTCGCTCAAATGAAGAAATTTTGTCCGGAAGATATTCCAGCGATTAAAGCGAATTACAAATTACATTGGGATAACTGGAAAGCGATTATTCAAGAAGTCGCAAAGCAGCTTGGTACACCTTTTGTGAAACCGCATATCGAAAGTTGGACCAATGGTTGGCAAGTACGGGCGCATTTCTTCGCTTATTTTAAATACGAATTTAACCAAAATTCTGCAGCCATTTTTTCTGTGTTATTAAATCCTCGCCGACTAAAAGTGTGTTTAGATTGGCATTGCTATCGTGCAGATCGCTCACAAATTAATGTGCAACAATATAATCAGTGGCTTGATCAATTTGATTTCAAAAAATTTGCTGATTTTGATATTTGGCGAGAAGATGAAAGTGAATATGATGATTTTCACCAAGTAAAGAGCATTTCTGAAAAAGATCTTCTCTTGCGTTCAGATGAGGATTTTTGGTGCATTGGGAAAAGCATTGAAAAAGCTGAACTTCATCAAATCGATCCCGTTTTATTTATTACACACACCATTCAACAATTACAACCGCTTTACGATCGTTGCCATCAATAAAGTATCCTCTTATTATAAACAATTGAGCTCTACATTATGCAGAGCTCAATATTTTAGCGAATTAATAAGCTATCCAAATTTACCGCAACAGTTCAAAGTGCGGTAATTTTTATCAATGTTTTAACTACACATCATAAGTAGTTGATGCTGTATTACCGCCACGACCAGTCCAGTTGGTGTGGAAAAACTCTCCACGTGGTTTATCTGTGCGCTCGTAAGTGTGTGCACCGAAATAGTCGCGTTGAGCTTGCAATAAGTTTGCAGGTAAACGTGCTGAAGTATAGCCATCTAAGAATGTAATAGCCGATGCCATGCAAGGCATTGGGATACCCACTTCGATAGATTTTGCCACCACTTTACGCCAGTCACTTAATGCGTTTTCTAAAATGCCTTTGAAGTAACTATCTGAACCTAAGAAGATTAAATCTGGATTTGCTTCATATGCATCACGAATATTGCCTAAGAAACGACTGCGAATGATACAACCTTCACGCCATAATAACGCTGTTGCACCATAGTTAATATCCCAACCAAATTGTTCTGAGGCTTCGCGAATCAGCATAAAGCCTTGTGCGTAAGAAATAATTTTTGACGCCAATAATGCTTTACGCACTGCTTCAATCCATACTTTTTTGTCGCCTTCAACTGGGGCAATGGTTTTGCCGAATAATTGATTAGCCGCAACACGTTGATCTTTAAATGAAGACACGCAGCGTGCAAAAACGGATTCAGTGATTAAAGTTAATGGAATACCAAAATCTAACGCATTGATACCCGTCCATTTACCTGTCCCTTTTTGACCCGCAGTATCCAAGATTTTTTCGACTAATGGCTGTCCATCTACATCTTTATAACCAAGAATATCGGTAGTAATATCAATCAAATAACTATCAAGTTCCGTTTTTTTCCATTCTGCGAAGATGGCTTGCATTTCGTCATAGCTCAAGCCTAAACCTTCTTTTAAGAATTGGTATGCTTCACAGATTAATTGCATATCGCCATATTCGATACCATTGTGAACCATTTTCACGAAGTGGCCTGCACCTTCGCTGCCAACCCAGTCACAACAAGGTTCGCCTTGTTCTGTTTTTGCTGAGATTGCTTGGAAGATTGGTTTTACATATGGCCATGCTTCTTGGTTACCACCTGGCATAATTGACGGCCCGTGACGCGCCCCTTCTTCGCCACCAGACACACCAGAACCAATAAAGCGAATGCCTTTTTCAGCTAATGCTTTTACACGACGGTTGGTATCAGGATAGTTTGAGTTACCTCCATCAATAATAATGTCGCCTTCTTCTAAGTGCGGTAATAATGCGTCAATGAATTGATCTACTACATCGCCTGCGCGCACCATTAACATCACTTTACGTGGTTTTTCTAATTTAGCAGCTAAATCTTCTAGAGAGTATGCGCCGATAATATTCGTACCTTTTGCCGCACCTTGTAAAAATTCATCTACTTTTGAAGTAGTGCGGTTATACGCCACCACTTTAAACCCGTGATCGTTCATATTTAAAATGAGGTTTTGCCCCATTACGGCTAAGCCGATAACACCGATGTCGCCTTTTACTGACATTGTTTTCTCCTGTTGTAGGGTACAAGTTGTTGTACCGATTTGAATACTTTAGTGCAACAAGTTGCACTCTACAAAATAAATTCTATTCTTTAATATCTTTAATCAAAGAACCTTTTTCATCATAGACTTGAAATTGAATTAGATGTCCATTTTTATAAAGAATTTTTGTTCTTAACTTACCTTCTTGCGTATAACCTTCAGACCATCCTTGAGCTAGCCCTTTTACCAATGGTGTATGAGAATGCAATTTCCCATTAGGGTGATAAACATCAAAATATTTATCTACATATCCATTTTTTACAACTGTTTTAAAAGTTCGCCCATTACTTGCAGTTCCAGTAAATTCACCATCTTTTATATTAGCAGGAACTGTTTTTTTAGGGATAGTTCTCATGTTTTCAGGAATATCACGAATCTGATTAATTTCAGGCTGTAAAAAAGTAGTTTTGTTATTATCTGTCACACATGCTGTCAATATGAGAGACGCAAATAATGTTACTAATATTTTTTTCATATATGTACCCTAAGAAATAAATCACAGAAATTTGGTTAATGGCATTAACGAAAAATATTCTCACTACCAAAGAAAACAACCAAATTCACAAACCAAATGTTTTATTAAAACGATTAATGTACGATCCATTTTTCACCCAATTATAATAACTGTGCCGCTATTTTGTCCAAATACCATTCCGTCACCCCATTTTTTGCTTTAATTTTAGCCGCAGGGTACGGCAAATTCTCAGAAGATATGGTTTGAATTTCCTTTAGGATTTCCGCTTTGCTTTCGCCAGTGACTAAGTAGGTAATACGTTTTGCTTGTTCAATAAGTTTGGCTGTTTTAGAAATGCGAATTTGTCCAGTTTCAGGGTGCTTAGCAATGACAGCTAGGTTTTCGTCATCAAAATTGGTTTGATGTGGGAAGAGAGAAGCAGTATGACCGTCTGTCCCCATACCTAAAATAATCCAATCAAAAACACCGTTTGAAACGACCGCACTTAATTCTTCTTCAAAGCGTTTTAACTCAAAGTGCGGTTCATTTTCGCCACGAATTCGATGGATATTTTCCGTTGGAATTTGAATATGATCGAATAAAAGTTTTTGTACTTCGCCATAGTTACTTTCAGGATCAGATGGCGGAACCATACGATCATCCCCCCACCAAAAATGCAGATTTGTCCAATTAATTTGTTCCGCATAAGGCAATTTAGCTAAGGTTTTAAATAGCAACTTAGGTGTTGATCCACCAGAAAGAGAAATATGTACAGGACGATTTAATTGACTGTAAATCACAAATTCTTGCGCAATTTTTTCGACTGCGTGTTGAGCCGTTGGGAAGCTGATAGTGTTCATTGATTTTCCGTAGAGTGGGCTTTAACCCACAATTTATTATGTTAGACATTAGGAGAGGTGGGCTAAAGCCCACCCTACATTAGATTAGTTAAACTTTTTTCTTCATCAATCCACTTGGTTTACGCCAAACTTTGCCTTGTTTTGCGATTAATTTATCGGCTGCCACAGGCCCCCAAGTGCCAGCTTCATATTCGTGAATGCGACCACTATTCGCTTTGTAATCTAAAATCGGCTGAACAAATTTCCATGCAGCGTGAACAGCATCAGTACGCGCAAACAAGGTTGCATCTCCTTTCATCGCATCTAACAATAAGCGTTCATAAGCAGTTAATACTTGTTCACCAGCTAAATCTGCATAACGGAAATCCATTGATACTTCTTTCGCTTCAAAGCCTGCACCCGGTTTTTTCAAGCCGAAACGCATTGAAATAGCTTCGTCAGGTTGAATACGAATAATCAATTTATTCTCTGGCGCATTTTGGCTGAATACAGGATGTGGCGTAGTTTTAAAATGGATTACAATTTCAGTCACACGAGCTGGTAAGCGTTTACCCGTGCGGACATAGAACGGCACACCAGCCCAACGCCAGTTTTCAATTTCACAACGTAGTGCGATGTAGGTTTCAGTGCGAGAATCTGCAGGTACACCTTTTTCTTCTAAATAGCCCTTTTCCATTTTGCCGTTAATTTCAGCCGCAGTGTATTGACCTAAAACAAGGTTGTTCTCCATATCTTCCGAAGTTAATGGACGCAAACTATGCATCACTTTTGCTACTTCATCACGCATTGAATTCGCATTAATAATCGCTGGCGGCTCCATTGCCACCATCGCTAACACTTGTAATAAATGGTTTTGGAACATATCTCGCATTGCGCCAGAACCATCATAATAGCCACCGCGCTCTTCCACACCAATAGATTCTGCACCTGTAATTTCTACATAATCAATGAAATTACGGTTCCAAAGCGGTTCAAACCAACCATTTGAAAAACGTAATACGAGCAAGTTTTGTACTGTTTCTTTACCTAAATAATGGTCGATACGATAAATTTGGTGTTCTTCAAAGAAATGATGAATTTGTACGTCTAACGCTTGCGCTGTTTTTTCATCATAACCAAAAGGTTTTTCAACAATAATTCGCTTCCAGCCATATTCTTCCGTATTTAAACCATGTGCAGCCAAACACTCAGGAATCACGCCATAAAGACTTGGCGGAGTGGACATATAGTAAAGGGTGTTACCACAGGTTTGATATTTATCGTGAAGCTCGTCTAAACGTGGAACAAGTTTGCCATAATCTTGAGCATCAGATGTATTCACAGCTTGGTAATAAAGATGAGAGCAGAAAACATCTAAGGTTTCTGGTGTTGTTTCTTCATTATGGATTAACGCCTCACGCATTTTTTTGCGGAAAGTATCATCATTCAAGTCAGAACGTGCAACACCAAGAACAGAAAAGTTTTCACTCAAACGCCCGATTTTATAGAGATTATAAAGTGCGGGAATGAGTTTACGGTGAGTTAAGTCACCAGATGCGCCAAAAATGACGATACAATTATTATCAGTTTGCATAATTATTCCTTGTTCAGCTTCCGAACTATCTCGAAAATAATGCCATATTCTAAAGAAAAAACCAATCAATTAAATAGAAAGATAGAACGCCAATCGCGCGATTGATCACACACCATGACAAAATGCGGATTAATCAAGGTTTCACGCTGGTTATAGGTTAAAGGCTCAAAATGAGAGTCAAAAATGGCACCGTGAGTTTCAGCAAGCAGAACTTCTGCCCCAGCGGTATCCCATTCGCCTGTTTGTCCTAAACGAACATAACAATCTACTGCACCTTCAGCCACCAAACCACTTTTTAAACTACTTGAACCAACCACAACAAATTCACAAGGAAAATCCTTCGGAAAAATCGACCGCACTTTTTCTTGTGAAGTGGTTACCCCCACCGCAATTCGTAAAGGGCGGTCAAAATTCATCGTGTTTTTAGTGAGTTTTTTTACCTGATCCAGTTGTTTTTTAAATGCGCCGAAATCACGCATTGCATAATAAGTTATCGATAAAATTGGCGCATGAATAACGCTTAACACGGGTTTATTTTTACGAACTAAGGTAATCAACACAGAAAATTGATCGGTACGATTAATAAATTGTTGTGTGCCATCAAGAGGATCAATCAACCAATATTCTTTCCAATTTTTACGTTCTTCAAAGGAAATATGGCAATTTTCTTCCGAAAGAACAGGGACATTAGGGAAAAGTGTGGTCAATTTTTCTGTTAAAAATTGGCTCACAAAAAGATCCGCTTCCGTCACAGGCGTGTTGTCTTCTTTCAATTCAACATGAACCTGTTTTTGATAAAACTGTTGCAAATGCTTACCTGCTTGATAAGCAATCAACAATACTTGGTTGAGTAAATGTTCATTTAACGTCAGCATAAAATCATTCTCTTGTTTTTGGTAATAACCAAGGCATTACAAATAGAGCATAAAATACCATTCCGCATGTGCTTATTAACCCTAAGGATAATCCCTCTTCGGTCAACCAGCCCCAAAAGGAAGTGTCTTGTTTACCTAGCAATAACAAATAAAAATAAGATGCTATATTGCAGTAAACAAATGAAATGATAGAGGAAACTAATACAATCGAGGCAATATTATAACGGGTGTAACGGAATTTTGCTGCTAAAAGTGCGGTTAAAAATGCAGGGATTGTGGCGAGAAGAAATGCTGTGAGAGCATAGCTAGAAAAAGGAACGATAACACCACTTGAATCATCATCGAACCAAATCAAAAGTGCGGTAACGATGACCTGTAAAATCAGAGGGAAAAAAATAAGTGTTTTTAAGTAAAATTTCATAATGAAAAATAGGTTATCCAGAAGATAACCTATTCTAAAATAAATTTAAGGATTAATCAGATTTTTTCGCACGTAATACGCGAGATGCAAAAATCACAATGCCCACGATAAATACGATTAACCCTAACCACTCGCCAATAGTATCCCAGTTTTCAAGATTTAAAGATAATGGTGCTTCAGAACCACCAGTGGTAACAGAAGCCGCAATAATGAATGCTAAAATGACACCCATCAAGCTTTCACCTACGATTAAACCTGCAGAGAAAAGCGTACCGAAACGTTCTGCTTTAGCTGACACTTCTTTGTTACCAAGTTTTGCAATATGGCGAGCCATAATCCACGCTAAGAATGCACCAACAATCACAGGCATATTAATTGATGGTGGTAAGTAAATACCAATCCCTACGGCAATAACTGGCAAGCCAAAGACTTTATTGCTAACTTTTTTCAAAAACGCATCAATCGTAATTAACACGGCACCTAAGCCCACACCAGTTAAGATGTAAGTCCATTCCAATTTATTTGTGAAAATACCTTGAGAAATGGTGGTCATTAACGTTGCTTGTGGCGCAGATAAGGCTTGTGACGGATCCATATCTGGACGCGGCAATGCACCACTGAAACCATAAGCGTGGTATAAAATTTCTAATACAGGCGCAATAACAAGCGCACCGACAAAGCAACCGATAATTAATGCAACTTGTTGTCGCCAAGGTGTCGCTTCAACTAATAAGCCCGTTTTTAAATCTTGTAGATTATCATTAGAAATACAGGCGGTAGTGATTACAATAGATGCCGTAAACAATGTAAGTGCGGTTAAAAATTTCTGACCATCTACGGTTTCAAATAAGCCCGAAGCATTACCGATTGACACCAATACTAATGAAATCACGATAACAGAAATAATTCCGATACCAGAAATTGGGCTTGAAGATGAACCCACTAAACCTGCCATATAACCAGAAGCCGCAGCCACAAAGAAACCGATAAATACCGCTAAGAAAGTACAAACTACCACTAATAAAATGGAAAGCTCAGGCGAAATTGGTGCCGCTGCAATAAAGTGATGTAATGAAATAACAATTAACGCAACCGTCGCAATTAAGATATAAATCATTGTTTTTGGAGAAAGGTCAATATCAATACGATGTTCCGATGCCTCTTGTCCACCTTTCAGCATACGGAAAGAATGAACCATCCCTTCAATCATTGGTTTCATTAAAATCAGCAATGTCCAAATCGCAGCAATACCAATTGTACCCACACCAATATAACGTACTTTGGTTTTCCAAACGGTCATCGCAGCATCAATTAAACTTGCATCTGCGGCAATATCTCCTGACATTGTGAAATATGGCACTGCCACACCCCAAGTCAAAATTACACCGACTAACATTGCAATACCGCCCACGATACCAATTAAATAACCCGCACCGAGTAAGGCAAGTGAAAAGCCCATTGGTAATTGGAACGCTGCTTTACTCGTTTGAATCCAAGCACTTGCGCCATCAGCCATAACGCGTAAACCATTAGTTAAAAATGCAACTAAGCTCGCTAAAACACCACCGTAAGCAATATCTTTCACACCACTATCGCCATCTGTATGATTACCTGCTTTTAAGATTTCTGCAGCCGCTACACCTTCAGGATAAGGTAAATCACTATTTACCACCATCGCACGGCGTAGTGGAATAGTGAATAACACGCCCAATGTACCACCAGCAGCACAAATCAACATAGTTTGCCAGAATGGAAAATCTTGCCAGTAGCCCATCATTAATAAACCAGGTAAGACGAAGATCACAGAAGAAAGCGTACCAGCTGAAGATGCTTGAGTTTGCACCATATTATTTTCAAGAATGCTAGAATCTTTGAAAAATTTGAGTACTGCCATAGAAATCACAGCAGATGGAATAGATGACGCAAATGTCATCCCCACTTTTAGACCGAGATACACATTGGATGCAGTGAAAATTACCGTAATCAATGCGCCGAGGATAATTCCTCGAACGGTCAATTCTTTTAAGTTTTCGTTATGCATAAATTGTTCCTTGAGCTTAAAAAAGAAAACCGCTCAACCTTGTCAAAAACTTGACCATTTTTCAAGTTTTTTTAACATAAATTTTGTTTTATTGAAAAATGTTTAAAGTAACCTGTTTTAATTTTTTTTCATTTAATAAAAGTCTTATTAAAGAATAAAATTTTTAATAACAGTTCATTAGCATTCTTTGTGGTACTATTTTGCTTAATCAAAAATAAGGAGAAAATAATGGCAGAAAAAGAAGTCAGATTAGATAAATGGTTGTGGGCTGCCCGATTTTACAAAACACGTAGCATTGCTAAAGCCATGATTGAAAGTGGCAAAGTGCATTACAACAATCAACGTGCGAAAGTAAGTAAAATTGTGGAAGTAGGCGCAATGTTAAAACTTCGTCAAGGAAACGAAGAAAAAGAAATTCAAATCCTTGCATTAAGCGATCAGCGTCGAGGTGCGCCAGAAGCGCAATTACTTTATCAAGAAACCGAAAATAGCGTGAAAAAAAGAGAAGAAATCGCGTGGGCAAGAAAAAATAATTCCCTTTCAATGCCCCATCCTGATCGTCGCCCAAACAAAAAAGAGCGGAGAGATTTATTGAAATTTAAACACCAAGATAAATTTGAATAAAAATCTTACCGCACTTTTCTGTGCTTTTAAGGTTTAATATCTCGCAAAATTGGATTTTGCATTGAAATCAAGGTTTCAGTAGATTGAATTTCATCAATTAACTGAATCTTGGTCGCCAAAACAGAATGTAGTTCTGCGATTGTGTGCGTCATCACTTTTAAGAAAATCGAGTAATTGCCCGTTGTATAATAGGCTTCCACTACTTCATCAAAACTTTCTAGCTTTTTGATTACCTTTTCATAATCTTTTGCACTTTTTAGAATAATGCCGATAAAACAACATACATCATAGCCTAATTTACGCTCATCAATGATCACTTTTGTGCCTTTAATAATGCCCGATTGACGCATTTTTTCTACTCGCACATGAATCGTTCCCGGGCTGACACCAAAATTTTTAGCCATTTCTGCGTATGGTGTTCTCGCATCTTTAGTGAGTACACGTAATATTTTTTGATCTAAACTATCAATGTTGTGCATAAAACTTCCTCTTTTAGATTTTATTTAATTTTTTCCTAATGAATTAGATAATATTCAACTAAAAAAAGAAAGTAAACAAAATACTTGAAATAAAATCATCATTTACTGAATAATACTCAAAAACATTACTTCTCTTTAAAAAGGTTATCAAAATGAAAAAGACATTTATTTTACAACAACAAGAAATCAGCTTTGTGAAGAACACTTTCACCCAAAATCTTATTGAACAACTTGACATTATTGAAGTGCAAGGTCCGATCTTGAGCCAAGTGGGTAACGGAATGCAAGATAACTTATCTGGCATTGAAAAAGCCGTACAGGTTAATGTGAAATGTATTCCAAATGCGGTATTTGAAGTTGTACATTCTCTTGCGAAATGGAAACGCCATACATTGGCTCGCTTCAAATTTAAAGAAGGCGAAGGCTTGTTTGTTCATATGAAAGCATTACGCCCAGATGAAGATTCTCTTGATCCAACGCACTCTGTTTATGTGGATCAATGGGATTGGGAAAAAGTGATTCCTGAAGGTCATCGTAATTTTGCATACTTAAAAGAAACGGTAAATTCTATTTATCGTGCTATTCGTTTAACGGAATTAGCCGTAGAAGCACGTTTTGATATTCCTTCGATTCTTCCAAAACAGATTACCTTTGTGCATAGTGAAGATTTAGTCAAACGCTATCCAGATTTAAGCAGTAAAGAACGTGAAAACGCAATTTGTAAAGAATACGGCGCAGTATTCTTGATCGGAATTGGTGGCAAACTTTCAGATGGCAAACCTCATGATGGTCGCGCACCAGATTATGATGACTGGACAACTGAATCTGAAAATGGCTACAAAGGCTTAAATGGCGATATTTTGGTATGGAACGACCAATTAGGCAAAGCATTTGAACTTTCCTCAATGGGTATCCGTGTCGATGAAAGTGCATTACGCTTACAAGTTGGCTTAACGGGCGATGAAGACCGTTTAAAAATGGATTGGCACCAAGATTTATTAAACGGGAAATTGCCATTAACTATCGGCGGTGGTATTGGTCAATCTCGCTTAGCAATGCTTTTACTTCGTAAAAAACATATCGGTGAAGTGCAATCAAGCGTATGGCCAAAAGAAATGTTAGAAGAATTTTCAAATATTCTTTAAAATCAATTAAGTAGATAACAAAAGTGCGGTAAAAATTAACCGCACTTTTTATTAAATGGAAAACTTAAAGAATACTTAATAGCTGGGCAAAATTATCAAACACCCAATCTGGATTGGATTCACTGATAGGGATATTGTAATTGTAGCCGTAAGTTAAACCAACAACCGCACAGTCCGCAGCGTGAGCCGCGATAATATCATTTTTAGAATCACCTACGAAAAGCACTTGGCGTGGTTCAAAACCAAATTTTCCACATAAATAATAAAGTGGAGCTGGATGTGGCTTAATTGCAGGTAAGGATTGACCTCCCAACATTTCACTAAATAAATGATCAATTCCAAATGCTGCCAACACAGGTTGAACATGTCTTGTGGGTTTATTGGTAACAACCGCTAAGATATAGCCTTTTTCTTTCAAGGTTTCTAAAGTTTCTTTTACATTTGGATACAAGCGGCTGACATTACATAAATTCTCGCCATAATAAAAATTAAAACGCTCTGTTACCTGCTTAATCTCTTCTTCAGTTAAAACTTTTCCTGTTTGTTTTTGCGCCCAATCTAACGCACGGGCAATTAATACAGGCGCACCATTGCCGATCCAAGTTAAAACTAATTCTTCAGGTGCTTGCGGTAAATTAAGCTCAGCCAAAGCAGAATTTACGGATAGTGCTAAATCAGGCAAGCTATTTACCAAGGTGCCATCTAAATCAAAACCAATAAGTTTAAATTGTGTATTCATTGTTTTTCTCTATTTTGTTGCAATCCCATTCCATTAAAATAACAGTTATGCGCTCACACTCGCTAACTGTGTACGCATTTGGTCAATAACTTGTTTATAATCTGGCTTACCAAAAATTGCGGAACCCGCCACAAACATATCTGCGCCCGCCGCAGCGATTTCTGAGATGTTATCAACTTTCACACCACCATCTACTTCAAGACGAATGTCATAACCACTTTCATCAATGATCTTACGAGCCTGTTGTAATTTCTTCAATGTTGCTGGAATAAAAGATTGTCCGCCAAATCCGGGATTCACTGACATTAATAAAACCACATCCACTTTATCCAAAACGCAATCTAAATAACTCAACGGCGTCGCAGGATTAAACACTAATCCAGATTTACAACCACAATCACGAATAAGCTGCAAAGAGCGGTCAATATGTTCGCTAGATTCTGGGTGAAAAGTAATGTAGTTCGCACCTGCTTTAGCAAAATCGGGAATAATACGATCGACGGGTTTTACCATCAAATGCACATCTATCGGTGCGGTAATGCCGTAATCACGCAAGGCTTGACATACTGCAGGCCCAAAAGTGAGATTGGGTACATAATGATTATCCATAACATCAAAATGAATAACATCTGCGCCTGCATTAAGTACGTTTTGTACATCATCACCAAGACGAGCGAGATCGGCAGAAAGAATTGATGGGGCGATAAGATAAGGTTTCATAAAGGTTCTCCGTTGAGAAAATGGCTTCGCTTAGTTTACTCACTTCAGTTCAAAAAACCAATAGCCATCCTTATATGAAATAACAAGATAAACGAAGAAAGAGCATCTAAATGCCCTTTCAATTATGAATATAAATAGACGAAAATTTACACGTCCAAATTTGCTCTCAAGGCATTCAGCTCAATGAACTCACGACGTGGCTCAACTTCATCTCCCATTAAGGTCGTGAAGAGTTGATCTGCTGCAACGGCATCCTTAATAGAAACTTTCAACATACGACGTGAATTTGGATCCATTGTGGTTTCCCAAAGTTGATCTGCGTTCATTTCCCCAAGTCCTTTATAACGTTGTACTTCAAGACCTTTACGAGATTCTTTCACTAGCCATTCAACGGCTTGTTCAAAAGTACGCACTGGTTGTACTTTTTCGCCACGAATAACATAAGCACCCTCTTCTAATAAACCATTGAGTTGTTTATTAAGAGAAACAATTTTCGCATATTCATTGCCGTGAACAAAATCAAAATTCAAGAAATAATCGGTATCAATACCGTGTTTGCGAACCGTAATCACCGCTTCATATACTTGACGTTCCGCATTAAATTGTGTACGCACTGAATATTGATGTGCTTCTGTTTCTTTTGCGGTCAGTTGTTCAACAAAAGATTTACCCCAATTTTCAACCGCACTTTCGTCTTTCATCATTTCAACAGAAATTGGCGACTGATAAATTAATCCTTGCAATACTGGCTTTGGATAATGGCGACTTAAACGACCGATAAGTTTTTGTACGCTGTTATATTCTGCTACCAATTTTTCAAATACAAGGGCATTCATTGCTGGCGCATTTGCGCTAATATGTAATTCTGCCCCATCTAAAGCAAGGGTTAATTCATATTGCTCCATTTCATCCGCATCTTTAATATAGCGTTCTTGTTTTCCTTTTTTGACTTTATAAAGTGGCGGCTGAGCAATGTAAACATAACCACGCTCAATAAGCTCAGGCATTTGACGATAGAAAAACGTTAAAAGCAACGTACGAATGTGAGAACCATCCACATCAGCATCGGTCATGATAATGATATGATGATAGCGTAATTTATCTGGGTTATATTCATCACGACCGATACCGCAGCCTAAGGCAGTAATCAATGTCCCCACCTCTTGGGAAGACAACATTTTGTCAAAACGTGCTTTTTCTACGTTTAAGATTTTACCTTTCAATGGCAAAATTGCTTGAGTTTTACGATCACGACCAACTTTTGCAGAACCACCCGCGGAATCCCCCTCCACCAAGTAAAGTTCAGAAAGTGCAGGATCTTTTTCTTGGCAGTCTGCAAGTTTACCTGGTAAACCTGCAATATCTAATGCTCCTTTACGACGCGTCATTTCACGCGCTTTTCGTGCTGCTTCGCGCGCACGAGCTGCCATAATAATTTGGTTTACAATGATTTTTGCATCTGCAGGATTTTCCAATAAATATTCCTGCATTTTTTCATTCATGGCAGATTCCACCGCACTTTTAACTTCTGAAGACACAAGCTTGTCTTTAGTTTGCGATGAGAATTTTGGATCAGGCACTTTGACTGAAATAATTGCAACCAAACCTTCACGCGCATCATCGCCTGAAGTCGCCACTTTTTCTTTTTTCAGCATACCCTCGTTTTCCATATAGCTATTTAAGCTACGGGTTAAAGCCCCACGAAAACCTGCTAAGTGAGTACCGCCATCACGTTGAGGAATGTTATTAGTGAAGCAGTACACATTTTCATTTACACCATCATTCCATTGCAATGCAACTTCTACGCCAATGCCATCTTTCTCAGCGGTAAAATAAAATGGTTTAGGATGAATTGGGTTTTTATTTTTGTTCAAATATTCGACGAATGCTTGAATACCGCCTTCGTAATGGAAATGATCTTCAGCGCCATCACGTTTATCGATTAAACGAATAGATACACCAGAGTTCAAGAAAGAAAGCTCACGTAAGCGTTTTGCTAAGATTTTATAATCAAAGGTTGTGATAGCAAAAATATCTGAGCTTGGCCAGAAACGAACCGTTGTCCCCGTTGTCTCTGTGTTGCCAATCACCGTTAATGGCGCTTGTGGCTCCCCTAAATGATAAAACTGCTCGTGAACGTGACCTTGACGACGAATAGTTAATTGTAATTTATCAGAAAGCGCATTCACTACAGACACGCCCACGCCGTGTAAACCGCCCGATACTTTATAAGAGTTATCGTCAAATTTACCGCCAGCGTGAAGCACAGTCATAATCACTTCTGCTGCAGAAACGCCTTCTTCAGGATGAATATCCACAGGAATTCCACGCCCATCATCTTGTACCGACACAGAATTGTCATCGTGAATTGTCACGATAATATCGGAACAATAGCCAGCGAGGGCTTCATCAATGGCATTATCCACCACTTCAAATACCATATGGTGCAAACCAGTACCGTCATCGGTATCGCCAATATACATACCGGGACGTTTACGCACCGCATCAAGGCCTTTTAATACTTTAATGCTCGATGCACCATAGTTATCATTGGTCGTTTCTGACATAATTTATCTCATTCTTTTGTAAATAAAAATTGGGCGGGATTATAGCAAAAAATCGCCGTTTTGGCGATGCTTTTCGGGAAAGGAAAGCTATAAAAAAAGGGCGAATAATTTCGCCCCATAACTTGTTATTTTTTCCAATTTTTTAACGCATCAGCAAAGGCATTGCCCATCGCATTATTACCTCTTGAACTACGCGCCTCTCGCTGCGTATTTGCACGAGGTCTTGCGGATAAAGTGCGGTCAGATTTACCGTCATTTTTGACCGCACTTTCATCTAATCGCATCGTCAATGCAATGCGTTTACGTGACACATCTACTTCTAACACTTTGACTTTTACAATATTGCCTGTTTTTACCACTTGATGGGGATCTTCCACAAATTTATCGCTTAATGATGAAATATGTACTAAACCATCTTGATGAACACCAATATCCACAAATGCGCCAAAATTGGTTACATTAGTAACAGTTCCTTCTAAAATCATTCCAGATTTTAAATCCGTTATTTCTTCCACGCCCTCAGCAAATACAGCGGTTTTGAACTCGCCGCGTGGATCGCGCCCTGGTTTTTCCAACTCTTTGAAAATATCTTGGACGGTCGGTAAACCAAATTGCTCATCAATGAATTGTTTTGCATCAAGCTGACGTACCACACCCGCATTACCCATTAAATCTTGAATAGATTGCGCGGTAGCTTGCAAAATTTTTTCGACCACAGGATAAGCTTCTGGGTGAACACCTGAAGCATCAAGTGGATTTTTCCCGTTTGCAATACGCATAAAGCCTGCACATTGCTCAAAGGCTTTTGGCCCTAAACGTGGCACTTTTTTCAATTCTGCACGGCTTTCAAAACGCCCATTTTCATCACGATATTCCACAATGTTTTGTGCTAAGGTTTTCGTCATTCCAGCCACGCGAGCGAGTAATGGCGCGGATGCGGTATTTAAATCTACGCCTACCGCGTTTACGCAGTCTTCCACTACTGCATCAAGTTTACGCGCAAGTTGGGTTTGGTTTACATCGTGTTGATATTGCCCAACACCAATGGCTTTCGGTTCGATTTTCACTAATTCTGCCAATGGATCTTGTAAACGACGCGCAATAGACACCGCACCACGTAAAGACACATCTAAATTTGGAAATTCATTTGCGGCAAATTCAGAGGCTGAATAAACCGATGCGCCTGCTTCGCTCACTACAACGGTTTGAGGTTTATTTTCTTTGATTTCTTTAATCACTTCTTTCGCAAAACGTTCAGTTTCACGAGAAGCCGTACCGTTACCAATGGCAATTAACTCTACGTTATGTTTGCGGATTAAGCTGAAAATCGCCACTTGCGCTTCAGCTTCACGCCCCGTATGTGGATAAATGGTGGTGGTATCTAATAATTTACCTGTGTTATCCACCACCGCGACTTTAACCCCCGTACGCAAGCCTGGGTCCAAGCCCATGGTGCATTTTGCGCCAGCCGGTGCTGCCATTAAAAGTGCGGTCAGATTTCGAGCGAAAACATCAATGGCTTCTTCTTCCGCTTTTTCACGTAAACTTGCCATTAATTCCGTTTCTAAATGCAACGAAACTTTGATTTTCCATGTCCACGCAATCACTTGCTCACGCCATTTATCCGCAGGCTGTCCCGTGAAACGCACATCTAAATAATCACGAATAATCTCTTCACAATAGCTTTGGCGACTTCCCTCTTCCGCATCAGGATCAGCATTTAAACTAAGTTGTAAAATGCCCTCATTACGTCCACGGAACATCGCTAATGCACGGTGAGAAGGCACATTTTTCAATAATTCTTGATGATCGAAATAATCTTGGAATTTTGCCCCTTCCGTTTCTTTGCCTTCGATCACTTTGGATACGATAACGGCATTTTTCGCTAAATAATCACGGACTTTCGCTAATAAACCTGCATCCTCAGCAAAACGCTCCATTAAAATATAACGTGCACCGTCTAACGCAACTTTGCTATCAGCTACACTTTTTTCAGCATCAACAAAGGAAAGTGCGGTTAATTCTGGATCATTTTTTGGCTCACTCCAAAGTAAATCAGCCAATGGCTCAAGACCTGCTTCAATGGCAATTTGCCCTTTCGTACGGCGTTTTGGTTTGTACGGCAAATACAAATCTTCTAACTCGGTTTTGCTTTGTGTTGCATGGATTTTGTCACGCAATTCATCGGTCAATTTCCCTTGTTCTTCAATAGATTTCAAAATGGTTTGACGACGTTCTTCTAATTCACGTAAATAAATTAAACGGGTTTCAAAATGACGAAGTTGGGTGTCATCTAAGCCCCCTGTGGCTTCTTTACGATAACGGGCGATAAATGGAATGGTGTTGCCATCATCTAATAATTGAATGGCAGCAAGAATTTGTTGGGGTTGAACGGTTAATTCTGCCGCAATAATTTGGCTAATTTGTTGATTTAACATTGTCGTACTTCTTTATTATAAAAAAACGAAGATAGAATACTGGTTTTAGCGGGCTGGCTCAAATATAATTCAAAAAATTTTCTTTTATTTTATTATGGCAAAATCAAATTATATTACCCGTCAAGGCTGGCTTGCGCTTGACCAAGAACTCAAGTTTTTATGGAAAGAAGAACGCCCAAAAGTCACTCAAGCCGTTTCAGATGCAGCTGCACTAGGCGATCGTAGCGAAAATGCCGAATATATTTATGGTAAACGTCGCTTACGTGAAATTGATCGCCGCGTGCGTTTTTTAACCAAAAGATTGGAAGTGCTACAAATTGTCGATTACAATCCAAAGCAAGAGGGAAAAGTTTTCTTCGGTGCGTGGGTGGAATTAGAAAATGAAGAAGGTGAAATTAAGCAATACCGTATCGTCGGTTGTGATGAATTTGCCCCTGCGAAAAATTGGATATCCATTGATTCCCCAGTTGCTCGAGCTTTAATCGGAAAAACATTAGACGACGAAGTGCGGGTAGAAACGCCATCAGGTTTTATCACACTTTATGTGAATAAAATTTGGTATGAGAATAACTCGGAAAAATAAAAGATGGTGAATATCTAAGCACAAAGAGAAAACTAATAGGCTAGGTATAAACTATCTTACTTGCCTCTTTCCTTATTCGCTGCAAAATCAGCGCCTTTTGCAAGCATTCTCAACTGCAAAATCACTCGAGCTTTAAGTTGCTCACGTTCAGCTTTACTCATATCTAAAGCATTCGCCCCTGCAGTGAATACGATTGTTACGATGCCTTCCGCTTGAACATAAGCAACATATTGTGAATATTGATGTTTGTAGGAAATATATTCTGCTAACTCATCAACAAAATGCTTAATTTCTCGTGCTGCCGCAGTACGAAAAGCTTGAGAAGTGCCTGAACTTTCGCGTAATAGCAAGCGAAAAACGTTCGTGCTATTAGTAATAAATTCAAAAAATGTATCCACAGAAACAGAAATAACGCTACCGCCAGCATCAATACGTTTACGCGCTTGACGCATTAATTGGCGCAACATCAAACCAGCTTCATCCACCATTTCTAAGCCAAGTTCATCCATATCACTAAAATGGCGATAGAAAGAGGTAGGCGCAATACCAGCCTCGCGTGCCACTTCTCGTAAACTTAAATTAGAAAAACTTTTTTCTGCGCTAAGTTGATTAAATGCCGCATCCACTAAAGCGCGACGAGTCTTTTCTTTTTGAACAGCACGAACACCAGCCATTATTTCAACCTACCAAGAATAGATTTAACCTCATCACTTACCACTCTTGCAATACGTTCATAACGATTACGTAATGGCGAACCAGGACGATAAACCAAAACAATAGCTCGTGATGGTTCTGGCGAATGACAAGAAATATATTTCACGCCTTTACGTGAACCTTCATTAAGTACTGCTAATTCAGGCATAAGCGTGATTCCAGCACCTGCTGCCACCATATTACGCAAAGTTTCAAGGCTAGTTGCTTGGAAATGGGAATTTTCTTTTGCGCCAGCAGTAAAGCAATAATCTAATGCTTGATTACGCAAACAATGGCCATCATCAAGCATTAACATTTCTTGACCACTTAATTGATTCATAGGCACTTTACTTTCGACAGCCCAAGGATGATGTTCTGATACTGCAAGTAACATTTTCTCGTTGAAAATAGGCACTTCAATAAAAGATTCTGTTTCTGACACTGTAGCAACAATGGCACAATCTAAACGCCCTGTTTCCAATTGTTCTAATAATTGCTGCGTTTGTGCTTCATAAAGAAAAACTTCTAAATCAGGAAATGCCGCTTTTAATGTTGGAACAATATAAGGAAGTAAATAAGGCCCAATAGTTGGAATTAAACCAATGTGCAACGGCCCTGTCATTTCCTTACCTTGATTACTTGCCATTTCTTTCAATAGTTTTACTTCTCGAAGCACTTTACGAGCTTGCTCAACCAATAACATTCCCGATTGAGTAAACAACACTTTACGGCTAGTACGTTCTAACAAAATAATACCAAGCTCATCTTCTAACTTACGAATCTGCCCACTTAATGTTGGTTGGCTCACATTACAATAATCCGCAGCACGACGGAAATGTTTATATTCAGATAAGGCAACAAGATATTCTAAATCACGGATATTCATTCGATTTTCCCTGTGGAAAAATTCACTTCAAAGAATGGAATTAATTGGTTTGGACTATACCATAGTTTTATACATAATTCAGCCGATAATTTTTTAATAGCGAGAAGAAAAACAATATCGAGTATGTAAGGAAAATATGGCAATGCGAGTAGCAGCTACAACCTGTTGTAAAAGGTCTCAGCCCCACTCGTTAAGGCGTGATGTCAGAATATTTTTTATAATTTCCGTAAGGTGGGCATAAGCCCACGTGTTTGTTATATCCCTCCACGCCACGTTTTTAATTGGTTGTAGGGTGGGCGTAAGCCCACGTATTAAAGTGATTATAGGTAACGCGTGGGCTTACGCCCACCCTACGTTATTATTGATATGACATTGTGAAAGTGGCGGCGGCATTGACTTTTCCTTCGGTTAAAGTGCCTCTTGTTGAGTCTTTTACGTAATAAACTTTGAAAGTTTCTTCAGCACTTTGATCTCCGCCAACAGAAGTCGGTTGTTTATGTAATTCAAATTGTCCAGCATTCCCCATGTTAGCAGAATCAGCACCGTATTTTACGGTATGGGTTCCATTTTCTCGTTTGATTTTTAAGCTAACGCCTTCAGCTTGTCCGCTGCCTGTTACGGTGCGTAGTAAGTCATTTGTTCCGTTATTGCTTGTTCCATTTTCGCCTGTAAAGGTCAGTTTTACTAAAGGGAATAACCATTTGCCGTTGGCTGTGTTATAAGTAGTGTTTCCACAATTTACTCTTAACTTAAATTTTCCACCTTCAATTTCAGTGTTTGTCTCAAATTCACGTTTTTTAACACTTTTTAGAGAGACTGGTATATTGCGGTAAGTGCTATTCAAGATACATTGACGTTGTTGTTTTTTTAGAATAATTTTAGGAATTTGAAAGAAAATAGATATTTTGCCTACATCCTGAACTACATATTTAGTAGAAAAGAAGCTTTTTGGTTCACTACGCCACGTATCAAGTTTAATTTCGCCAATTCGAACATTCATAGAATTAATAACTTCATCATTACCTAATGATGAAAAATCTGTTAATAAATGAAATTTAGCACGTAAATCGAAAAGTGTTTTATCTTGAGAATTAAAATAAGCCCTTAAAACTTTTAGAAAAGTTGCATTGCTATTGCTAGTAACGCTAACCCATTCTTGTATGTTATTTGTTCTTACTCCAACTTGAAAAGAAATACCTACATTAGGTTTATTACGTAATGCAAAAATAATTCCGCCATCATCATCTTTTTGACTAGTTGGGTTTAAATAGGCATTATCAGGGTAAAGTAATAATGGTAATTGCATTTGCGGACAAGGATGTGAAGAACAACTAAATCCTGCAAAACTATAGCCTGTTTCTGTTAATGATTGTGTATAAATCCATTCATTAAATGGAGCTAATGAATTAGGTTGTGCATTCACTTCAGAAGATTGAAAATGTCCGCTATTGGGATTATCTCTTGCTTTAGAGAAAACAATATAAGCAGGTTGTGAAGAAGTCACTTTCATTTGTGTATCACCACTAAACGTATAGGTTCTTGTTATAGGTGATCTACCACTACTTACTGCATTCGCTGTTTTTATATTTGCCCAAACGGGATTACTTGAAAGAGTAAATAGTAAAGTAGTAACTTTAAATAAAGTTAAATAATGATTTATATACGATTTCTTATTCATTTTTTCACTAGATAATAAATATTTTACTTATACTGCACTTGAAAAGTTGCAGTGGCTTCAACTTCGCCTGCGGTGGCGGCACCTGTGGCGTAATAATGTGCGAAGTAGTCAAAACGGGGTTGAATAACTGTGCCGTTTTGCTCTTTGCCTGTGTCGGGGGCTTTTTCGCTGTTGGCTTGGCTGCCGTCCACTTTAATGGGCGTGCCTGTGCCATCGGCTTTGACAATTTGAATGCCCACGTTGTTGGCTTTGCCGTTGCCTGTGGCATTGGAAAGATATATCTGCCCTGTTGCTGCCCCGCTAAATAGCAGATTGGCTTTTTCAGCATCAGCTATCTTGCATTCTTTCAGCGTGATAGAAAAAGGCACCGGGGCGGCGGTTTGCCCTGCGATGCGTAAATTGGCTTTCCCCACTGTTGGCAGGGTAACGGTGCGATTTTTGCTGTCTGTTTCAATTTTACAAGTGCCATCACTTAAAATCTCCCCTTGAAAGGTCACTTTGCCGTCATAGGCATAAGCAGGCAGTGCCACAATGCAATCAAGCAGAGCCACGCAAGCAAGCAGAGCCAGACGATGAAGCCTAAAGCATTTTGAGCCACTATAATTCGAGCCACTATAATTGGTTCCACTATAAGAAGCGGTGGATTGTTGATGGCAAAGTGCGGTTAATTTTTTGGGTGTTTTTTGCATAAATCCTCTTCAATTATTCTGCGGTTTTGCATTGAATATCGTGGTTTTGTATTTGTGCATTATCCAAATCAACTTGATATTGGAAGCGGCATTGTTCGCTTTCTCGCTCGCCCCATTTGACGATTAACTCGCCTTTTGGCTGGGTAAGTTTATTAGCGAAAAGCACGCCCCCTTGCACCACATCGCCCACAAATACCCCTTCGCTATCTTGTGCGGTGGATGCCATTGGCACTGGCTCGCCATTTGGCAAAGTGAGGTTAAATAACACCATTGTATTTTTGCCTGTGCGGAAATCCACTAAGCTAATTGAATTTGCACGAGGAATAATTTGGCGTTCAGTGGCTTCAAATTCCACATTCGCCTCCGCATCAGATGGATTGATACCAATATAATTGATTTCATATGGGCTGGTGTAAGGCACAACCGCATTGCCGAAATAATCAAGGCTGACATTGGCACCTGATTCCACTTTTGCCCCTGCGGCATCTTTAGCGTGAATAATGGCAAAGCTTTCGCCAACAGGTTGGCTTAAGGTAATACCGTGTTTGTGTGCCACGACAGCACCACTTACGCCTAATGAAGTAGAGCGATTTTTGAGGCTGTCACGGGAATAAGAAGCACGATAGCTACCAATGCTATTGTTATGTGCAAGGTTTGCATCATAACTGCGGTAGCCTTGATTATTGCGTGAAGCGTTAATGCCGTAACTCCATTGATGACGTTCGCCAAAGGAGCCATTTACGCCAAGTCGTTGGTTAATGTCGTTACCACTACGAGAATAACTACTGTCTGCAGAATGGTTATCGCCTAATGGCAGGCTGAGACTTAAATAAATGCTGTTGTCACGTTTGCCTGTTTCTTTATCAATGCTCTGTGAAAGGTTTACAGAGTAATTGAGAATATGGAAACGATTTGCATAAGCCAGTTGATATTGCGTATTCGTGCCACGTTTTTCCCAATAATTATAGGTTTGCCCTGAAAGATAGAGATTGCCCCAATTCCCCAGACTTTGGCTTAAACTCACTTGAAACTGATTTTTTGGGCGGTAAATTTCAGGCAAATACGCCCCGCTAAATTGTTTAAAGGTGCGGTTAAGATTAATGGTGTCGCTTAAGGTGTAAAAATCACGGGAAGAATAGCGATAAGCTGCCAACGTGAGATTGGTGCCAATTTCGTTGAAGTTAATGCTATAACTGCCGTGCAAGCTGTAACCGTTTTTGCTCACATTTTTTAGTGGAAATTCTGCGTGCGACCAAGTGGCATCGGCAGAAAACGCCCCAATCGGCGTGTTTAAACCAAAACCAAATAGCCCTGCACGATAATGGCGAGTGTAAAGCAGGCTTGAATTCAGCGTCAGATGATTAGTTAAACCATATTGCAACACGCCTTGTAACACCCGTTCATCAAAGGTGCGGCTGTCGATGCGGTAACGTCCTCCAGCTAATTGATAACGCAAATGCCCCACACGCATTAACGGGGCAAGGTTAGAAAACGGCACAATAAATGACCGCACTTTGCCATCACTTTCTTGGATTTCCACCGTTAAATCGCCACTGTAACCACTGGCATACAAATCATTAATCACGAAAGGCCCTGCAGGCACAGTGATTTGATAAATGGTATAGCCATTTTGTTTGATGCTGACTTTGGCGTTTGTGTTTGCCACGCCACGCACCACGGGGGCAAAACCACGTTGTGATGGGGCAAGCATTCTATCATCAGAAGCAATACGCAAACCACGCAGACCAAAATTTTCGCCAATACGGGCAGTGCTGAAAAAATCCCCAATAGTGACATTACCACGAAGCAGGGCGAAATCTCGTTGTAAATAGGTATCGCCACGTTCGTAATGATTTTTGCCTTTATCCGTAAAACCTGAACTACTGTGGTTTTCAAAACGGCTAAAACTGCCATTATGCCGCAAAGCCCAATTGCCTAAATTCACACCACCCCGCAAGCCCACATACAAACTTTCGGATTTTACTTCGGGATTACCAGAACGATAATAGTTGATGTCGTAATTTGCAAAAGCGGCATTGGTGCCAGTTTGCCAGCGAGACGGCGCAATATAGCCTCTTGGGCGGCGAATGGTTAATGCTTGAGGGATTTCAAGTTTCAATTTCATGTCGCCGCTTTGATAATCAAAGGTGCCTTTAGGAATAGCCTCAGAAGCAAACACACAAGTGTCATCTTCTGCATTGGGCGATTTCACAATGGCTTCATCCATCAAATCCAGCATTTCTTGAAGTTTAGGCGTAAAGCATAATTCTGCCCAACCTGTGGCAGGATTATCAGCAAAAATAATATCGCTTTCTCCTTTTTCTTCATTATTTACATAGATTTGCGCTTCATAACGCCCTGGTAACACGGCATTTTTTACATTAAATCGAGCAAAATCAATGCCCAACACCGAGCCGCCTCCCCAAAGAGAGGCATCAAATTGGTCTTCTGCCCACGCCACAGGATTAGCCAGTAGCAAGGTGCAAGCAAACGCAATTTTAGTTAAGGGAAAATTTTTTGTTTTCACGAATTAAAATTCTCGTTGTAGTGATTGTAGGGTGGGCGTAAACCCACGCAGTGGCTGTAGGGTGGGCATAAGCCCACCTTTATTATGGTTAATCGGTGGGCTTACGCCCACCCTACGTTATTTACGTTATTATTGTGCGATGGCGTCGCCCTCTTGGTCGGCACCGTAATCATTAACCAACACCCATTTCAATTTATCGCCAGAACGTACTCCCTTGGCTTCAAATACCGCTTGAGAAAAAGGCGCAACCATTTTGACATTTTTCGCAGGTTTATTTTGATGTAACAAACCAATGTAGTTCATATAATAAGGTGTTTGATTATCCACCAGCACACCTTTAGGCGTGGCTTTAAACACCACTTTTTTCATCGCATCAAACGGATCAAGCGAAAGTTTCGCAGGGCGATAAAACAACTTCAAACGTGAACGAATGGCAATTTGCATAAAACTGCCGTGTTTTGCCAGAAATTCCGCATCAGGTTTCGGCGGTATATCTAACAAATTAAAATAAAAGAGGCTTTCACGATCGTCAGGCAAAGGCTCGCTGCCTGTGAAGGTAATCCGCAAACTTTGCCCTGATTTCGCTTCCACCCGAGCAACAGGCGGGGTAATCACAAAAGGGGTTTTGGTGTATTTTGGATCGGCATTTAGATTGCCATTATCAATCCACGCTTGCACCAAGGCAGCCGAATCATCATTGTTTTCTAACTTCACGATAACATTTTTCTGCCCAGCAGGATAAATCACTCTGGTGCCAGTGATAATCACATTTGCATTGGCTGAAAATGCACAAAGTGCGGTAAAAAATAGTGCGGTAAAAAATAAACGTGTTTTTTTAAACATTCTGTTTCCCTATTTCAACATAATTAAATCCGTGAGGTGGGCTAAGCCCAGCCTACAAATATTTTTTATGTATATCCACGTGGGCTTACGCCCACCCTACAAATTTTTTTTATGTGTATCCGCGTGGGCTTACGCCCACCCTACAAATCTTTTTTATGTGTATCCACGTGGGCTTATGCCCACCCTACAAATCTTTTTATGTGTCTCCGCTAATCTCGTAGGGTGGGCTTAAGCCCACGCGTTAAAAAAGTGCAATGCCTCGTGTTGTAAGGTTTTCTCGTCTTTCCCACGTAAGCTAAAGCCAACCTACGCGAATTAATTCAAAATAAAATATGAAATTTTTCAAAAAGGGCTTTAATTATATATATATATATAATGGAAGCGTTTTTTACTTTTTTTGGGAAAACAAAGTTTGCTGTTTATTAAGCCTTTAGCATTTTAATAAACGGTTTATATTAATCTTTTTGCCTTATTTATAAGGCACAAACCTCTTTATGGAGCAATTTATTATGAAAAAAACACTTCTTGGTAGCTTAATTTTATTGGCATTTGCGGGAAATGTGCAGGCGGCACAGAATGGTGGAGCTGATCCAGAAACCGCTGGTACAGTTACTTTCTTTGGTAAGGTTGTTGAGAATACTTGTAAAGTGAAAACAGAAAATAGAGATATGAGTGTAGTATTAAATGATGTAGGTAAATCCCATTTTAAAAGCAGGGGGGATACCGCAATGCCTACGCCATTTACTATTACATTACAGAATTGTTCTGTTAATAATCCAGGAACTAATTCAGCAAATAAAGTTGGACTCTATTTTTATTCTTGGGAGAATGCGGATAAGGAAAATGACTATACATTGAAAAATATGACAGGTGATGATAAAGCTAAAAAGGTTAATATTCAGATTTTTAAAGAGAATGGTGTAGATGCCATTAAAGTGGTAGATAAAGAAACAGAAGATTTCACTTCTCAAAATACTAATAATGGAGCAACCGTACCAACTTTGACTAATAAACATATTTCAGGAAGTACACAATTAGCCGGTGTTACTGAACTTCCTCTCCACTTCATAGCTCAATATTATTCAACAGATGCTACTGTTACAGCAGGCAAAGTACAAACCTCAGTTAATTTCGAAATTGCTTACGAATAATTTCTAATGTAACGCAAAATGGGCATTCATCGCCCAGCTTTAACCCTAGCAACTGCATTCCGCTTAAAGTAAAATGCAGTTGCTAAAACACTTTAATTTACCTTCTTTACATTAAATTAATAATGGGGCGGTGGCGTTTCTTCAGATTGGCTTGCAATATTAGAGGGTTGAAAATCTTTTAATTTATTTGCCATATAACGCAATTGGACTTGCATTTTATCTATATCAAATTGCTGTTGAACTAAAGCGTGATTTAATTCATCTAATAACTGTTCCTGAAATGCAATTTTCATTTCAAGTTCTTCAATGCGATTTTCTAACATTTGTTGAATTTGCATAAATTTTCTCTAAATTCTAAAAAAAAGTTGAGAATAGATAGAAAGCCATTTAATCTATTCCCCGTAGTATTTCATTCATTATAAAGGATTAACTTATATGTTAAAAATTCAAAAATTATCTATCGCAGCATTAATGGTAAGTGCGGTAATTTCTAGTCAAGTTTTTGCAGAAGATAACGCATTCGATGAAAAAGCGGCATCTTATGCTGTAGGTACGTTAATGGGCAGTCAAATGAAAGATCTGGTTGATTCCCATAAAGATGTTATTAAATATGATAATGCGCGTATTTTAGATGGCTTAAAAGATGCTTTAGAAGGGAAAGTGGATGTGCGTAAAGATGAAAAAATCCAAAAAACCTTAGAATCTATTGAAGCAAAATTAGCGGCTGCAGCAAAAGCAAAAGCAGAAGCGATTGCTAAACAAGCAAAAGAAGAAGGCGATAAATTCCGTGCTGAATTTGCTAAAGGTAAAGATGTAAAAACGACGCAATCTGGTTTAATGTATAAAATTGAAAACGCAGGTAAAGGCGATGCAATCAAAGCAACAGATACGGTTAAAGTACATTACACGGGTAAATTACCAAATGGAAAAGTATTTGATAGCTCTGTAACACGTGGGCAACCTGTGGAATTCCAACTTAATCAAGTAATTAAAGGCTGGACTGAAGGTCTTCAATTAGTGAAAAAAGGCGGAAAAATTCAATTAGTTATTGCGCCTGAATTAGGCTATGGCGAACAAGGTGCTGGTGCATCTATTCCACCAAATTCAACATTAATTTTTGATGTGGAAGTATTAGACGTCAATCCAAAAGCAGAAAAATAATAGATAAGTTTAACAGCACGCATTCTTTAATGCGTGCTTTTTATTATAAAAAACGAGCGAAATTTTTACCGCACTTTTAACCTAAAGCTATGACATTAAACGATAAATATCCTTTCACTGACGAAGATCACGCTATCATAAATTCCTATAAAGCCGTCGTTGATGGTGTCAGCGCACTGATTGGTGAGCACTGCGAAATCGTGCTTCATTCTTTAGAAGATATTGAACATTCTGCTATTTGTATTGCCAACGGACATAACACGAATCGACAAGTTGGTTCGCCAATCACCGATCTTGCCTTACGTTCGCTACGAAATATGCAAAGCGAAAGTGTTTCAAAGCCTTATTTTACACGAGCAAAAGGTAGCGTACTGATGAAATCAGTCACTATTGCCATTCGTAATAAAACTCAACGTATTATTGGTTTGCTTTGTATCAATATCAATTTAGATGTACCCGTGTCTCAATTTTTACAATGCTTTATGCCAACGGAGCATACGAATGAAACATCTTCGGTTAATTTTGCCAGTTCAGTGGAAGACTTGGTTGCGCAGACTATTGAAAAAACAATAGAAGAAGTCAATGCGGATCGCACTGTTGCCAATAACACTAAAAACCGACAAATCGTCCTTTCTCTTTACGAAAAAGGCATTTTTGATATTAAAGATGCGATTAATTTAGTCGCAGAACGTTTAGATATTTCCCGACATACGGTTTACCTTTACATCCGTCAAATCAAACAAGAGCAAGAATAATGCGTTATGTTATCGCCGTCAAAAGCCCTATTTACGGAAAACAAGGGGCATTTTTAGCTTATCAATTTGTAGAAGCCTTAATCAAAAAAGGACACGAAATCTCACAGATTTTTTTCTTTCAAGATGGAGTGAGTAACGGAAATGTATTAGTGTATCCAGCCAATGATGAAGTTAATTTACAAAAACATTGGCAAGTTTTTTCCATTACCCACAATGTTCCTTTGCATTTATGTGTTGCAGCATCTCAAAGACGAGGTGTTGTTGATAACTTAACTACACCAACTACAGGTCAGAATAATCTTGCAAAAGAATTCATAATTGCAGGTCTTGGAGAATTTATGGCAGCGAGTTTAAACGCAGATCGAGTGATAACCCTATGAAAATAGCTTTTTTATTTCGCACATCTCCACATGGCACATCCATTTCACGAGAAGGCTTAGATGCAATTCTTGCCGTAACAGCTTTTTGTGATCCAGATGACATTGGCGTATTTTTTATAGATGATGGTGTACTAAATCTTATTAATCATCAGCAACCTGAAATCATTCAACAGAAAGACTTCATTAGAACTTTTAAATTATTAGATTTGTATGATGTAGAGCAATGCTTTATCTGCACAGCGTCTTTACAGAAATTTAAGCTAGAGGATAAGCAACTCATCCTATCTTGTGAAAAAATTGACCGCTCTTTATTGATAGAAAAGCTTAATCAAACAGAAAAATTATTTACTTTCTAAGGAATATTATGCTTTATACATTTTCTCAATCAGATTATCCCAAAACTGAACTAGATGATTACTTTTTATACATCACAGAAAAAGATGCGGTAGTATTATGGCAAGATGGTGTGTTATTGGCAGTAAAATACCCTGATTATTTTGCCAAATGTAAAGCGAATTGCATGATATTGAAACAAGATATTTTAGCAAGAAATCTTACCGCACTTTTACCTCAAAGCAGCAAGATAAAATTAATTTCAATAGAAGAACTTGTTGGAATCACTGAGAATTATTTACCACAACTATCACTATAAAAATCAAGTAATTTAGTAAATATTTACATATATAAAATAAAAAAGTGCGGAGAATTTTCCCCGCACTTTTCTTTTGTTTCTTCAGTCTTTTATCTTTAAGACATTCAAGAATCCATCAATTATTTGATGATTTTCGCTACAACACCCGCACCTACTGTACGACCACCTTCACGGATTGCGAAACGTAAACCTTGGTCCATCGCAATTGGGTGGATTAAGCTTACTGTCATCTTGATGTTATCGCCTGGCATTACCATTTCCACGCCTTCTGGTAATTCGATTGTACCAGTTACGTCTGTTGTACGGAAATAGAATTGTGGACGGTAACCTTTGAAGAATGGAGTATGACGACCACCTTCATCTTTTGATAATACGTATACTTCTGATTCAAAATCAGTGTGTGGTGTGATTGAACCTGGTTTCGCTAATACTTGACCACGTTCGATTTCTTCACGTTTGGTACCACGTAATAATGCACCGATGTTTTCACCTGCACGACCTTCGTCAAGTAATTTACGGAACATTTCAACACCTGTTACAGTAGTTTTCGCTGTATCTTTGATACCGACGATTTCTACTTCATCGCCTGTACGGATGATACCACGTTCTACACGACCAGTTACTACTGTACCACGACCTGAAATTGAGAATACGTCTTCGATTGGAAGAAGGAACGGTTGGTCAATGGCACGTTCTGGTTCTGGAATATAAGTATCTAAGTGACCTGCTAATTCTAGGATTTTTTCTTCCCATTCTGCTACGCCGTTTAATGCTTGTAATGCAGAACCACGTACGATTGGAGTATCGTCACCTGGGAAGTCATATTGAGATAGAAGTTCACGAACTTCCATTTCTACTAATTCTAATAACTCTTCATCATCTACCATGTCGCATTTGTTTAAGAATACGATGATGTATGGAACACCTACTTGGCGACCTAATAAGATGTGTTCACGAGTTTGTGGCATAGGACCATCTGTTGCTGCTACTACTAAAATAGCACCATCCATTTGCGCCGCACCGGTAATCATGTTTTTAACATAGTCGGCGTGTCCTGGACAGTCTACGTGTGCGTAGTGGCGAGTCGGTGTATCGTATTCAACGTGTGAAGTGTTGATGGTAATACCACGCGCTTTTTCTTCTGGCGCGTTATCGATTTGGTCAAATGCACGCGCTGCACCACCGTAATGTTTTGCTAATACGGTTGTGATTGCTGCTGTTAAAGTTGTTTTACCGTGGTCAACGTGGCCGATTGTACCCACGTTTACGTGCGGTTTTGTACGTTCAAATTTTTCTTTAGACATTGCTAATGTTTCCTAAGAAGTGCGGTATAAAACAATCATATTTTACACCGCTGGTTTACAAAAATTATTTTTTACGCGCTTCAATTACTGCAGCTGCAACACTTGTTGGAGCTTCAGCATATTTTAACGGTTCCATTGAGTAAGATGCACGACCTTGAGTTTGTGAACGTAAGTCTGTTGCATAACCGAACATTTCTGAAAGTGGAACTTCAGCGTCGATCTTAACAACGAACTCGTTCGCTTCTTGACCGTTTACCATAGCACGACGACGGCTTAAGTCACCAATTACATCACCAACATATTCAGGCGGAGTTTCAACTTCAACTTTCATAATTGGCTCAAGTAATACTGGGTTTGCTTTTGAGAATGCAGCTTTAAATGCTAAAGATGCAGCAAGTTTAAACGCTAACTCAGATGAGTCCACATCATGGTATGAACCGAAGTGTAAACGTACACCAAGATCAACTACTGGATAACCAGCTAATGGACCAGATTTAAGTTGTTCTTGAATACCTTTATCAACCGCAGGAATGTATTCACCAGGAATTACACCACCTTTGATTTCGTTTACAAATTCATAACCAGGGCCTTCTGGATCTAATGGGTATAAGTCGATAACAACATGACCATATTGACCGCGACCACCAGATTGTTTAGCGTGTTTACCTTCGACATCATTAACACGAGTACGGATAGTTTCACGGTATGATACTTGTGGTTTACCAATATTAGCTTCCACTTTGAACTCACGTTTCATACGATCAACAATGATATCTAAGTGTAATTCACCCATACCAGAAATAATGGTTTCGCCAGATTCTTCATCAGTGTGTACACGGAATGAAGGGTCTTCTTGAGCAAGACGACCTAATGCTAATCCCATTTTTTCTTGGTCAGCTTTAGTTTTTGGTTCTACCGCAACAGAAATTACTGGCTCTGGGAATTCCATACGCTCAAGGATAATTGGCGAATCAATTGCACATAATGTATCACCAGTAGTTACATCTTTTAATCCGATAGCAGCTGCGATGTCACCTGCACGAACTTCTTTAATTTCTTCACGTTTATTAGCGTGCATCTGTACGATACGACCAAAACGTTCACGTTTTTGACGTACAGAATTCAATACTGTATCTCCAGAATTAATAACACCAGAGTATACACGGAAGAATGTTAAGTTACCTACAAATGGGTCAGTTGCAATTTTAAATGCTAATGAAGAGAATGGTTCTTCATCACTTGCGTGACGCTCACCTTCAGTTTCATCTGGATTGATACCTTTAATTGCAGGGATATCAGTTGGTGCTGGTAAGTATTCAACAACTGCATCGAGCATTGCTTGAACACCTTTGTTTTTGAACGCAGAACCACAAGTTACTAAAATAATTTCATTTGCTAATACGCGCTGACGTAATGCTGACTTAATTTCTTCTTCAGTTAAGTCTTCGCCACCTAAGTATTTTTCCATTAATTCTTCTGATGCTTCAGCTGCCGCTTCAACAAGATTTTGACGCCATTCTTCACAGTCTGCTTGCATATTTGCAGGCACTTCTTCATAAGTGAAAGTCATACCTTGGTCTGCTTCATTCCAGTTGATCGCTTTCATTTTGATCAAATCAACTACACCAGTGAAGTTTTCTTCTGCACCAATTGGAAGTTGAAGTGGAACCGCATTAGCACCTAAGCGGGTTTTTAATTGTTCAACAACACGTAAGAAGTTCGCACCAGTACGGTCCATTTTATTTACGAACGCAATACGTGGAACTTCATACTTGTTAGCTTGACGCCATACGGTTTCAGATTGTGGTTGAACACCACCAACCGCACAGTAAACCATTACTGCGCCATCAAGAACACGCATAGAACGTTCTACTTCAACAGTAAAGTCCACGTGTCCCGGAGTATCGATAACATTGATACGATGTTGTGGGAATTGTTGTGACATACCAGACCAGAATGCAGTTGTTGCCGCAGAGGTAATGGTGATACCACGCTCTTGTTCTTGTTCCATCCAGTCCATCGTTGCTGCACCATCGTGCACTTCACCGATTTTGTGGCTAACACCAGTATAGAATAAGATACGCTCAGTAGTAGTGGTTTTACCCGCATCAATGTGCGCACTGATACCGATATTACGATATCTTTCAATAGGGGTTGTACGAGCCATTATTATAACCTTGTTTATTTAATATCAGTTTATATAAGGGTAAGGCTTCATCAATGATGAAGCCCTTTAAATTCAAAAACTTATTACCAACGGTAGTGAGCAAATGCTTTGTTAGCTTCAGCCATGCGGTGAACGTCTTCACGTTTTTTAACTGCTGCACCTTTATTATCTGAAGCATCAGATAATTCGTTTGCAAGGCGTAAAGCCATTGATTTGTCACCACGTTTACGTGCTGCTTCAACGATCCAACGCATACCTAATGCGTTACGACGTACTGGACGCACTTCAACTGGTACTTGGTAAGTAGAACCACCAACACGACGAGATTTAACCTCAACAGTTGGACGTACGTTTTCAAGTGCAACTTCAAACGCTTCTAAAGGCTCTTTACCTGTGCGTTGTGCTAAAGTTTCTAAAGCACCATAAACGATTGATTCAGCAACGGATTTTTTACCGTCTACCATGATTACATTAATAAATTTTGCAAGTAATTCTGAACCGAACTTCGGATCTGGAAGAATCTTGCGTGCTTCAACACTACGACGACGTGGCATTGCGAATTTCTCCGTATTTTAATCTTCAGGATATCCAAAACCCATCAGCAATATTTCTCTTTGAGAAAATTTGCAGCACAAAGTGCTTTTTGACTGGAGTTTATGGTTTAAATTTTTTTGCTAATTTAGACGTTTGGCCTTACTTAACGGAGAACCATTAAGCTTTAGGACGTTTAACGCCGTATTTAGAACGACCTTGTTTACGATCTTTAACGCCTGCGCAGTCTAATGCACCGCGTACTGTGTGGTAACGCACACCTGGTAAGTCTTTAACACGACCACCACGGATTAATACAACACTATGCTCTTGAAGGTTGTGACCTTCACCACCAATATAAGAAGTTACTTCAAAACCGTTAGTTAAGCGGATACGACATACTTTACGTAACGCTGAGTTTGGTTTTTTAGGAGTTGTAGTATATACACGAGTACATACACCACGTTTCTGCGGGCAAGCCTCTAATGCAGGAACGTTGCTTTTTACAACCTTTTTCACACGCGGTTTGCGTACTAGCTGGTTGATAGTTGCCATTAAAAAAGCTCCAGTTTAAATGTTATTCAATAATAGAATGTTGTTCAAAAAATCTACTTCCATATAGAAATAGACGGCGAATTTTAATAGTTTTACGCTTTATTGTCAATAATTAAACAATATACTCTAGGCTTAAAACTAGATTAAAATTTACCGCACTTTTGTTTTTTAATAAAAAACTTTATTCCCCACGTTTTAGCATGCCTTGTTTTTTCAAATTAACCAGAATAATTGAAATAGCAGCAGGCGTTATACCTGAAATTCGGCTCGCTTGTCCAATGGAAACCGGACGATGTTGTTCTAACTTCGCACGTACTTCATTAGATAAACCAGACACTTTACTATAATCAAAGTTAGCTGGAATAGCCGTATTTTCGTGGCGTTTTTGTTTTTCAATTTCTTCTTGTTGATGCTCAATATAGCCTTGATACTTAATAGCAATTTCCACTTGTTCTACGGCTTCTCTATCTTCCATTGCTGGTTTATATGGAGTTAAGGAAGTCAAAATATCGTAGGTCATTTCTGGACGGCGCAATAAATCTTCACCGCTGGCTTCTCGCACAAGTGGACTGCCAAGTACTTTATTCGTTTCTTCTAAATATTCAGAACGCGGATGCAACCAAATGCTGCGTAAGCGCTGGCGTTCTTGCTCAATCTTTTCCATTTTTTGATTAAAGCGTGCCCAGCGAGCCTCATCAATCAAACCTAATTCATGGGCAATTGGCGTTAAACGAATATCTGCATTGTCTTCACGTAATAACAAACGGTATTCAGCACGAGAAGTGAATACACGATACGGTTCTTTGGTACCGAGCGTACAAAGGTCATCAACCAATACTCCAGTATAAGATTGATCACGACGTGGATACCATGCCTCTTTCTCTTGTACATAAAGACCTGCGTTAATCCCCGCCAATAAGCCTTGTGCCGCTGCTTCTTCATAACCCGTTGTACCGTTAATTTGACCTGCGAAGAATAAACCTGAAATAGCTTTTGTTTCTAACGTTGGTTTTAAATCACGTGGATCAAAATAGTCATATTCAATGGCATAACCTGGTTTGATAATGCGAGCTTTTTCTAAACCTTTCATAGAATTAACAATACCCATTTGCACATCAAATGGCAAACTGGTAGAAATCCCATTTGGATACACTTCGTTACTGGTTAATCCTTCTGGTTCCAAATAGATTTGATGTGAATTACGATCCGCAAAACGCATCACTTTATCTTCAATGGATGGACAATAACGTGGGCCGACCCCTTCTATCACACCAGTATACATTGGACTGCGATCCAAGTTATTACGGATCACTTCATGGGTTTGTTCATTAGTGTGGGTGATATAACAAGGAATTTGTTGCGGGTGATCAAATACCGATCCCATAAAAGAAAATACAGGTAACACCGCATCACCATGCTGTTTAGCTAAAATATCAAAATTGATCGTGCGTGCATCAATACGTGGTGGTGTACCTGTTTTAAGGCGATCTACACGTAATCCGAGATCTCTTAATCGATATGAAAGATTTACAGAAGCAGGATCTCCAGCACGACCACCTTCATAATTTTCCAAACCAATATGAATTTTACCGGCTAAGAAAGTACCTGCAGTTAATACCACTGATTTAGCACGAAAAATTAATCCCATTTTTGTGCTAACGCCTGTAACTCGATCTTGCTCAATTAGAATATCTGTCGCTTCTTGTTGGAAAATATCTAAATTAGGTTGATTTTCTAATGCTGTACGAACAGCTTGACGATATAAAACTCTGTCAGCTTGAGCTCGAGTAGCACGTACTGCTGGACCTTTACTACTATTTAAAGTACGAAATTGAATTCCTGCTTTATCTGCAGCATGCGCCATCAAACCACCCATAGCATCTACTTCTTTTACTAAATGACCTTTACCGATCCCACCAATTGCAGGGTTACAAGACATTTGCCCTAAAGTATCTATATTATGCGTTAATAAAAGGGTTTTTAATCCCATTCGAGCGGGAGCAAGCGCGGCTTCTGTACCTGCATGACCACCACCGATTACAATCACATCATAAGTTTCAGTGTAAAACATATCTATCTCTATTTATTCGGATCAAAAAATTGGCGTTATTCTACAGAAATTTAAAACACCTGACAAAAAAAGAATGGATCTATTGATCCTTTGAAAGATCAGGTTTGTATTAGTAAATAAGATCTCTTTTTTTATATATAAAGATCTTATTATTGTTACTATTAAGATCCTTTGTAATTGTGAGTAAACTTATTAGATCCTTACGGAAACTGGTGTTATAGGATCTAAAGATCTTGTGAAAATGCGATCATTTTCTTTAAAAATCTTGTGTGTAAAATGGAAAGTTATTAACAACTTTATTTTTTCTCAAAGTTATCAAGTGAGTAAAAACAGTTTTATGACAGATTATTTATGAGTTATCCACAGATAAAAATGAATTTTTATTGAAATCTCTATAATTTAGCTTTTTTTAAATAATTAATTTTATTAAATGTAAGTTTTATGATTTGACTTTGTAGTTACTACAGGTTTTATGCTTCTTTCAAATCAAATAGTTAAGGAAATAAAATGAAAGAAGTTTCTCTAGTAAAAAATTATACTCCTAAAGAATATCAGCAGCATGCATCTTGCACTCATAGTCAAATTTCTAAAAATAAAATGGTATTAGGCATCAGTTTTGCAATTATTACCTTTTATATGGTTGTTGAATTTCTAGGGGGATATTGGTTTAACAGCCTTACTTTGATGGCTGATGCTGGGCATATGGCAAATGATAGTTTATCTATTTTTTTAGCATGGATTGGGTTATTTTTAAGTCTAAAATGGCAAAAATGGTTAGCTTTAATCAATGGAATTTCATTAGTTTGGGTCGCTATTTGGATTTTTATTGAGGCTGTAACACGTTGGCAGGCTCCGATAGAAATAGCCGCTTTGCCAATGTTAGGTGTAGCTTTACTAGGGTTTGGGATTAATTTGTTGGTAGCTTTTATAATGCTAAAAAGTAATCGCCATAATTTGAATATTCGTGCAGCATATTTGCATGTTTTAGTAGATTTATTTGGTTCGGTTGTTGCTATTATTGCAGGAATAAGTGCTTGGTGGTTAAATTGGCAGTGGGTTGATGTAGTTGCTAGTGGTATCTTAAGCATTTTTGTATTACAAAGCGGTATTTCTACAGTTTTTCAAGCTATTAAATCCTTATATAGTAGCGATGACAATTCATTGCCGAATGATCATTCTCATTAAAGTAAAAAATTGCTTGAGGAAATAATGAAAATTAATGAATTAAGTAAATCTACACATACTAATATTGAAACTATTCGCTACTATGAGAAACAAGGAGTATTACCTCCATCTAAGCGATTGGCTAATGGTTATCGATTTTATGATGAAGAGAGTATAGAGCAATTAAACTTTATTAAAAAATGTCGAATGTTGGGCTTCTCTTTAGAGAATATTCGGGAACTCAATCGTATTAGATTTAGTACGAAAGATCATTATCAAGCAGATCAATTAGTACTTAATCAGCTTATTCAAGTAGAAAATAAAATATCTCAATTATTAGAAATTAAAGCTTTTTTGCAGTCTATTGTTACCGAAAATGAACATAATGAAGAAGAATGTAAAGCAATAGAAGGGTTGAAAAGCGAATGCAATTTGTAAAAGAAAGAAGATAGATTCATGAAAATACTTAAAAATTTGACCGCACTTTAGAAGAAAAAATGCCATCTAAATTTTAGATATTTAGGCGGCATTTTATTTTTCTAATTATTACTTAGATAAATCAATTTGGTATACAGCAAATCCAACTTCATCTGTACCCACCTGTTTCATCGGGTATTGTGTTTTTTCTGCGATAAATTTCGCTGCTTGTTCGCTTGGCGATGTTTCAAAACGGACATCTAATTTATCGTTACCTGTGATAGGCACAAAACGCCAGTTTTTATCCGCATTTGGATTGACTGAACCCTCTTTCTCACTGGTTGCTTTAATATAATCAGCCAAAATTTGACGGCTTTCATCAGGCGAAGCGTAAACAATATGTTTATCACCAGTACCCGGGAATTTATTGCCATAAGCACGATAGTTATTAGTTGCAATCAAAAATTCTGCTTTTGGATCAACTGGTTTACCTTGATAAGTGAGATTCACTACACGATGAGATTCTGGGTTGATTAATTTGCATTCTCCATCGTAACGAGCAGGTTTGGTTAGATCGTATTCATAATTGACTCCATCAATTACATCAAAGTTGTAAGTGCGGAAACCTTCCCAATCAATTAATGATTGAGGTTTGTCACTTGTAGGGTCAATTTGTTTAAACATACCTGCACTACATTCTAACCATTCTTTTAATTGCTCGCCTGTTGCTTTAACAACTACTAATGTATTTGGATAGAGATATAAGTCCGCAGCATTACGGAAAGTTAATTTACCTTCATTTACTTCGGTATAGCCCGTTGGGTCATTTTTACGACCACCCGCTTTAAATGGAGCACCTGCACTTAAAATAGGCAAACCAGCCATTTCTGCCACACTTGGTGCCACTTTTTCAACGTATGCTTTTTGTGCTTGGTTTACAATTTGAATGGTTGGGTCATCTTGCACCAACGCCAAGAAGCTGTACATATTATCTGTTGCTTTACCAATAGGTTGAGAAACAAATTTACGTGTCGCTTCGTGAACTGGTTTTAAAAGTGCGGTAATTTCTGGGTCATTTTCTGCAAGCACTTTTTTATTTTTAGCATCATAGATTGGACGAAGTACCGCTTTTCCAGAGGTAACAATCCATTTGCCTTTGTGTTCTGTTAAGCCTAAATCCACCACGCTGATATTATTTGCCCAGTAACCAGCCATACTTTCTGGTACGCCTTTTACGGTACCATTTACGATGTCTGCATTTGGTGATTTCGCAAATTCTTTATTTGGGAATAAACGGTGTGAGTGACCAAAAATAACGGCGTCAATATGTGGTACATCAGCTAGATAGAATGCTGAGTTTTCAGCACCTTCTTGATAAGGTTCATCAGATGGGCCTGTGTGAGCTAATGCAACGATAATATCAGCCCCTTTTTTCTTCATTTCAGGTACATATTTTTGCGCTGTTTTTACAATATCATGGGTTTCCACTTTACCTTGAAGGTTCGCTTTATCCCAAACCATAATTTGCGGTGGCACAAAGCCGATGTAACCAATTTTTAATTTATGTGTTTTGCCATTATTATCCACCACAGATTTTTCTTGAATGACATAAGGTGTGAAATAAGGTTCTTCTGTCCCCGCTTTTACTACGTTCGCATTCACAATTGGGAATTTAGCTTGTTTGATGGCATCTGCAAGATAATTGAGACCATAGTTAAATTCGTGGTTACCTAATGTACCCACTTCATAATTCATCGCATTTAAACAATCGACCGCAGGGTTAGATTTACCCTCTTTATAGCCTTGTGCAGCTTGATAGTCTGCAATTGGATTACCTTGAATTAGGTCACCGTTATCTACTAATACACTATTTTTCACTTCAGCACGTGCTTGACGAATAAGGCTTGCTGCACGAGTAAAACCGAATTTATCGGTTGGTGCATCTTTATAATAGTCAAAATCGGTCAAGAAGCTATGAATATCTGTTGTTGCCACAATGCGTAAATCAACATCGCTCTTTCCTTTTGCCATCGCAAAACGGTTTGCACTTAACGCTAGGATGCTAGTTGCTCCAATTTGAATAAAATGACGTCTGTTCATCATAGAGTTTTCCTTATTAGGGTGAGTAAATATTCCCTTTATTCTAAGAAAAATAGCGGATTCTTAAAAGAAAGGAGTAAAAATATTTTTATTTAATTAAGCTAATAATCTTTGTACTAAAGAAGTATAAATATTAACTCCTGTAAGCAATTGATTTTCATCAAAATCAAATTCAGCTTCATGATGACCTGCTGTGCGATCTGCACCAAGAATGAAGTAAATAGCTTTGCCTCCATGTTCTTGTACACGTCTACCTAAAATAGTCGCATCTTCACTTGCATTGAAAGCATAATCTGAATTTACGTTATTTATTTGTGGTTGTTCAAGAGATATTTCTTCGATGAGTTTTATAAGTTCAACATCGTTATTCATATCCACGGCTTCACCTACAATTTCAGTTTCATATGCGACATCAAAACTTATGGAGATACCTTTAGCTATTTGCATGACTTGTTCAATCATGTATTCATTAATTGCTTTATTTTCTCCCCGCACTTCTAATTGTAATTCAGCAGAGGATGGAATGACATTTCTTCCTTCACCCGCTTTTAGCACACCCACATTAATTCTTGTCATGCCTTCACCATGGCGTGCAATACCATGAAGTTGAGTGACTGTATGCGCTGCAGCTAATAAAGCATTACGACCTAAATGGGGGGCAGCACCTGCATGTGCAGGTTTACCTTTATAGCGAATATCAATTTTTGTTGTGGAAAGAAAATTTCTTGGATTAGCAATAATAGTGCCTGTATTCGCACAAAAACTAATGTGTGAAGAAGCAAAATAATCTGCATCATCAATTATGCCACTTTGTGCAATGGCTGCTGCACCACGAACACCTTCTTCTGCTGGTTGGAATACAATTTTTACTTTTCCAGTGAGTTTATCTTTATTCTGAGCGATCCATAATGCAACGCCTAAACCTATTGTAATATGTGAATCATGTCCACAAGCATGCATAAAACCATCGTTAATTGAGGCAAAACCTTCTTTATTTGGAATATGCTCTGGTGAGTGCGTTTCCGTTACATTCACACAGTCTATATCAAAACGTAACGCGATAGTTTTCCCTAGTTTACCCGAATCAAATAATGCTACACAACCAGTGTACCCTTCCATTTTTTCGAGCCATTTTTCATTGGCTCCATAGGCTTTTGCATTAGCTAAGCCTTTATCTACTACGGCTTGTTTTCGTCCACGAACAAATTCAGGGTTTATAATCTGTTTACCAAGAAAAATTTCAAAACAACCTAAGTCTTCCAAGTAATCCGCAATACGAGAAGTTGTCCAAAATTCACTCCAACCAATTTCTGGGAAACGATGAAATTCACGACGCCATTTAACAAGTTGATTTAAATCTAAATTCATTTTTTTCTCCTTTAAAAGTCTATAAAAACAGACCGCACTTAAATAAAGTGCGGTCAATTTTTTACTATTTTTACAACATAAATAATGCTAAGAATAAAACAGCAAGTATCATACCTGGTGCGGTACGTTTTACTATTTCTACAGGGCTTACCATCGCAAGACCTGCACAAACAATAGTTACGCCTGCAATTGGTGAAGCTGTACGACCAATTGCACCAGCAATCGCTGCTGCCATACCAAGATTTACGTGAGTGTAGCCGAGTTCTACAGCATGTGGCGTGACGGCAGTGTTAAAGGCAATCGCTGCTGCATCGCCAGAGCCTGTAATTAAGCCCATTAAGAATGGTCCAATTGTTGCACCCCAACGTACAAATTCGTTGGATTCTTTTAAGAAAGAAATTGCAGCATCAACCGCACCCGTAGATTTTAATCCTGCTACAAATACGCTGGCTGCAATGATGATACCAAGTACGTTTGCATAAGAATTTCCCATACCATTGAAAAATTCTTCAGTGATTTTTACTGGGGAAATACGAGTTACTATAATGCCGTAAATTGCGCCAATAAGCATCGCTTGAGGAACGCCCATTTTAGTCCATTCAAGACCCGGTACTTGTTGTAATGACGTTCCACCAATTACTAAAATAACTAATGGTATTAATGGTGCAAGGGCATAAAGTACATTGACGCCTTCAACAACTTTAATTTCACTTTCTTTTTGTTCTGCAAGATAAGCTTGGCGATGTTGTTCACCATAATCTTTAAAAACAAGCGCAAGAATTGTTAAAACAATAGCACCTATTGCACCTGCGATTATATTGTAAGGTGCGTGAGAAAGATTGACTTGTGTAATGGTTAAACCTGACATTTCACTAATCATTGCTGAGTGAGAAGAACCAGGGCTCATCATTGATCCAAACGTCCCTGCTAAAATAGCTGCACCAGCAGTAGCTGGTCGAACACCCGCACTTTTTAAAACAGGAATTAATGTTGCTCCAACCGCAGCAGCACAACCAGCAGCAGAAGGAATAGCAATATTGATGAAAAAGGTGATGACTGTTGCAATCGGAATTAAGAAGAATTTTAATCCGCTTAATGGTTTGGTAAGTAAATGCACTAGATGAGTATCACATTGAGTGTATTTCATTACATAAGCAAAACCCATACTGGAACAGATAGCCATAATTAATCCGCCAGATGTCATGCTTTTGGCAAAAGCATCTAATGCGCCCATTGGATTAAGCGTTAGAATGGACATTATTAAACCGACACCAATTAAAACTGTTCGGGTTTCGGCTTTTTTAATCAGAAAATAAATTGTGGCAATAATGCCAATCACTGCAACGATGGATTTGAATAATTCCATTATATGTTCCTTTTAAGTTAATAAGAAAAAGTTGTATTGATATCAAATGTGCCACATTCCATATTTTCACTGAAGCACAAAATAGGATTTTCACCCAACACAGTTGCCATTTCATTTTGTATATGAAGTGCAGAACCTTCAGGCAATGCATATACAAGTGCGGTTGGATTAACGAGTAAAAATTCTGCTAAACGTTCTTCTCGGCTTTCGCCATTATGACCTTGCATTTTACCTGAAATAAAGTGCGGATTAATTTGATGAGGAAAAAGCTGTAATGCTTGAAATGAAGGAGGATAAGTAATCGGCATATCATTAGTTGTCATAATGGATACACCAGCTACATTTGCCCCAGCACTCCAACCAAAATAAGGCGTACCGTTATTCACTTTTTCACGAATGATATCAATCAAATTGTGTTCATAAAGTTGTTTTAACAAACAAAATGTATTCCCGCCGCCAATAGCGATGATATCTGCTTGTTCAATAATATCTCGATGCTGTTTACCATGATGAACGGAAACAATATTCATCCCTAAATCAGAAAGTGCATTTTGCACAGTTTTTTCATATTCATCAAAAGTGCGGCGTACCCCAGCATAAGGCACAAAAGCAATTGTTTTACCACGATAATCAGTCAGGAAATTTTGTAACCAAGGTAGGGTATGTTCAAGATAACCTGTGTTCTTGTATTTTGAGCTACTGAGCAGTAACATGTTTTTCATATTTATAATCCTTTTTAGGGATGAAAAGTTATTGCTATTATGCCTAAGCTAAAAACAAAATCCAGCATAAAAGCTGGATTTTTATAAAGGTAACTCTGTTGTTGATTTAACCGTTTTTAGTGTTACTTCTGATTTTAAGGTTTTAATGCCAAGCCTAGAATTAAGATAGGTGGTTTTAATGTGGTTAAACTCTTTTAATTCAGGATCTTCTTCAAAGAAAGAACCTAATACATAAACAATAAGATGACAATTTATTTTCTTGGGATTCAATAAGGCAACATAACTATCAATTACGCCGCTTTCTTCCAGTTGATTTACTCGGCGTAAACAAGCTGAATTTGAAAGTTCTATTTCGTTAGCCAGTTCATTATTTTGTAATCGACCATTGCGTTGCAATGCTTTAAGAATACGGGTATCAATATTATCAAAGCGTTTTTTAAGCATAGTAAATCCTTTTTATGTTAACAAAAAAGATAACCTAGTATAAAAGAAACCGCCTAGAAAAACTGTGATCTAGGTGGCAATTTGACTAATTAAACGCTATATAAGGATACTTGTACTACCAGTAAAATAGATCCGATTAGTAATAAACATCCAATCATAGGCATCACGAATTTAACCCATCTATCAAACGGAATATGCAACATTTGGAGAGTCACCAATACTAATCCTGTTGGTGCCAAGAATAGCATTGCATATTGTCCCCAGTTGTAAGCGGAAACCACGATATCGCGTGGAATACCCACTGAGTCAGCAAGTGGAGCCATAATTGGCATTGAAAGCACGGCTAAGCCTGAAGAAGACGGCACGATTAAGCCTAGGAAAATAAATACGACTAATTGACCTAAGATGAATACGCTACCTGGCATACCGCTAACTACATTAGACATATAATCAAGAATGGTGTCAGAAATCATACCTTGTTCGAGCACTAAGTTTACGCCACGAGCAAGACCAATGATTAAGGATACGCCTACTAATTCTGATGCACCTTCAGTGAAAGATTCCACAATATCTTTTTCAGACAAGCCACTGATAAACATAATGATGATAGTAATGGAAAGGAAAGATGCAGCCATTTGAGGGAACCACCATCCGCCAACCATTACACCCCAAATCATAATCGGGAATGCAATGCAGAAAAGCGTTAAGATTAATTTGTGACGAGCTGAGAATGCGATAGTTGCATTTGGATCAAAGTTCTTCATATAACGTTGGCGAAATTCTTCGCGATCGTCATAAGTGAAAGAAAAACTTGGGTCAGCTTTGATTTTTTTACAGTACCAATAAAGATATACGATTACGCAAGTTGCCCCCAAAACTAAACCTAGAGCACGGAAACCAATACCTTCAGTAAATTGAATACCAGCTGCATTTGATGCGATAACAACGGAGAATGGGTTAATTGTAGAGAATGCAGATCCCATAGATGAAGCAAGGAATATAGCTCCTACACAGACTATTGCATCATATCCCAGAGCTAAGAATACTGGCACCAGAATCGGATAGAATGCCACTGCTTCTTCTTCGATACCACAGGTTGTACCGCCTAACACCATTAAAACAGATACGCTGAATACAATAAAAAACTCATTGTCTTTGGTTTTTTTCACGAGAGCCATCAAACCGGCATTAAAAGAACCGGTACGGTTAATGACACCAATCATACCACCTAATACAAAGATAAAGACCATAACATCAACGGCTTCGATGGTGCCTTCAACCATACTTTTGGTGATATCTTCAATGCCTTTATGGTGTTGTTCTACACGTTGATAAGTACCAGGAATAGCGATTGGTTTTTTGATCACGCCTTCGGTGAAATTGGAGAGTTTAATTTTTATATTGAGATTATCAAGAGTGTCTGTTGTGGCGGGATAAGTTTTATCATCAACGCCATAAGCTTTGACCACAAAGACATTATCAGTGGAATTATATGTTAATTTTGAATATGAACCAGATGGAATTATCCAGGTTAATCCAACAGCGAGAATTAATATTGCAAATAAAATTGTAAACGCTGATGGGAAATTAAACGTTTTCTTCTTTTTGGACGCATCCATAGCGAGCTCCTTATGTGTAACGTTTAAAGTGCGGTTGGTAAAAACATCGGTTAAACCAACCGCACTTTTTACCTTGAGAATGATTTCACAAAGCACCTTTATTATTTAAGCGTAATAGGATATGCCTTCAGCTTTTTTCGTAATAGGATATGCCTTCAGCTTTTTTCGTAATACGTGTACCAGCTTTGCCTTTCACAATATCCACAATATCAGATAAAGAACCTATTACTGCATCTTTTCCTGTTTGTTTCGCAAAGTTGATGGCTGCTTGTACTTTCGGTCCCATAGAACCTGCAGCAAAACCAAGTTCTGAAATCGCTTCAGGTGAGGCAACTGAAATTGCTTTTTGAGTTGGTTTTCCCCAATCTACGAAGGTTGCTGAAACATCAGTTGCAATGATGAATAAATCAGCATCAAGATTTTCTGCAAGTAAAGCTGAACATAAATCTTTGTCAATAACGGCTTCAACACCTTGTAAATTATGGTTTTCATCATAATAGGTCGGGATACCACCGCCACCCGCACAAATTACGATACTGCCTTTTTCAAGCAACCATTTGACCGGACGAATTTCAAAAATACGTTTTGGCAATGGACTTGGCACAACGCGGCGATATTTATCACCATCTTGTGCAATAGACCAATTTTTTTCTTTTGCCAAACGTTCAGCCTCTTCTTTTGTATAAACAGGACCAATCGGTTTGGTTGGATTTTTGAAAGCAGGGTCATTTATATCAACTTCTACTTGAGATAATAACGTTGCAAATGGCACTTCAAATGGAACTAAATTACCAAGTTCTTGCTGAATCATATAACCAATCATTCCAGCTGTTTCCGCACCTAATACATCTAAAGGATAGGTTGGTACATCAGTATAAGCTGCACCTTGTAAAGCGAGCAAACCCACTTGTGGACCATTACCGTGCGCTATCACTAATTCATTGTTTGGCCAAACTTTAGCAATTTGTTCACAAGCAATGCGAACATTTTGTCGTTGATTTTCGGCTGTCAGCGGTTCGCCACGTCTTAATAACGCATTACCGCCTAATGCAATCACTATTCTCATACGTTCTCCTTATGCCAAACTTGCTACCATTACTGCTTTAATTGTGTGCATACGGTTTTCTGCTTGTTCAAATGCAATGTTCATTGGCGATTCAAATACCTCTTCAGTCACTTCAATACCATTCGCTAATTCAGGATATTTTTCAGCAATTTGACGACCAACTTTGGTTTCGCTGTTATGGAAGGCTGGCAAGCAGTGCATAAATTTCACTTTTGGATTACCAGTGCGTTTCATTAATTCAGGGGTTACTTGATAAGGAAGTAATAATTTAATGCGTTCGCCCCAAGTTTCTAATGGTTCACCCATTGAAACCCACACATCAGTATGAACAAAATCAACACCTTTCACCGCTTTGTCGATATCTTCAGTTACGGTAATACGAGCGCCGCTTTCTTTCGCAAATTTTTCGCACATTTCCACAAGACTTGCTTCTGGTAATAATGTTTTAGGTCCACAAATCCGCACATCCATACCCAATTTTGCACCAATTAATAAAAGTGAATTACCCATATTATTACGAGCATCCCCAATATAGACATAGCTAATTTCGCTTAATGGTTTGTCGCAATGTTCAATCATGGTAAGCACATCAGCAAGCATTTGTGTTGGGTGGAATTCATCGGTTAAACCATTGAATACTGGCACACCAGCATAATCAGCAAGTTCTTGAACGATACTTTGTTTAAAGCCACGATATTCAATACCATCATACATTCTGCCTAATACGCGGGCGGTATCTTTCATACTTTCTTTGTGGCCAATTTGGGAGGAGTTAGGGTCGATATAGGTGACTTGTGCGCCTTGGTCATAAGCGGCGACTTCAAATGCACAGCGTGTGCGAGTGGAGGTTTTTTCAAAGATGAGTGCGATATTTTTGCCTTTTAATTTTTGTTGTTCTATGCCTGTATATTTGGCTCGTTTCAAATCTCGGGAGAGATCTAAGAGATATTTAATTTCACGTTCTGTGTGATGAACAAGACTAAGTAAATGTCTGTTTTTCATATTGAAAGCCATAATAATCTCCTTGTGTTTTTTGACTATCCATTGGGGAATAAACATACATCATTCGAGGTACTGCTTGTTGTTCGAACACTTGTATTATAAGAGAGGTAAAATGAAATTTGTTATCGTTTTTCAACTGGTAATTCCAGTATGTAGAATTTTATTGCGAGATTTTCAGCTTTATTAGAAATTTATATTCATTCTAATAAAAATAAACTAACTCTTTATTGGTATTTGTTTAATTTCTAATAGTAGATCAATTTAAACGAAAATATGTTTTAGCTTATTATTGGATAAAGAGGAATGTGTCTATTGATGCTTAATAAAAGTGCGGTTATTTTTATTACAGTTTTTAATACATTGATCTTCAGCAAGTACTATTTGTATATTTAGTGATATGATAAGTATAGTTTATTTTTTGAGGTTTTTATGAATTTACCTTTTCGAGCAATGGTGTCTGATTTAGATGGTACACTTTTAACACCTGAACATTTAGTGGGTGATCTTACCATTGATACGCTGAGAGCATTAGAGCAAAAAGGCGTAGATATTATTTTGGCAACAGGACGTAATCATACCGATGTGTCATCCATTCTTGGAAAAATTGGTGCGGAACGTGCGGTTATGATTACATCAAATGGTGCTCGTGTACGGGATTTACAGGGTAATTTGCTTTATAGCAATAGCTTGCCTGAAGAATTAGTTCTCGAGCTTTACAAAACGCCATTTGATACTTCCAAAGTATGTATGAATAGCTATCAAGATGAAGGCTGGTTTACTAATAAAGATATTCCTGCAATGCGTCAGTTCCATAAAGAATCTGGATTTGATTATAACGTAGTTGATTTTTCCAAACATCATGGACGTGGGACAGAAAAAATCTTTTTTATTGGTAAAACGCCAGAGGATTTAGTTGAAGTAGAAACTTATTTACGAGATAAGTTTGGTGATGTAACGACAATTGTTTATTCTGCATTAGCTTGTTTGGAAGTAATGAATAAGAATGTTTCAAAAGGGGATGCATTAAAACATTTACTCGAATCACGAGAATATGATTTAAAAGATTGCATTGCTTTTGGTGATGGAATGAATGATGTAGAAATGCTTTCTTGGGCTGGAAAAGGTTGCATTATGAAAGATGCTGATATTCGTTTAAAAACGGCTTGTCCAGAGTTAGAAGTTATTGGCTCAAATAAAGAAGAATCAGTCGCTCGTTATTTGCGAACTCAATTTGGATTAGATTATTAATGCAGGCATTATTATTCATAAGTTGTGGTGCAATATTAGGTGCGTCATTGCGTTGGACTATAGGATTGTTATTTAATCCTGTATTTTCTTCCTTTTCTTTTGGAACGTTAATAGCTAATTTGCTTGGTTGTTTAATTATTGGTGTATTACTTGGGCTTTTCTGGCAATTCCCACAAATTAGTGCTGAATGGCGATTATTTTTAATTACCGGTTTTTTAGGATCGCTAACCACATTTTCTTCTTTTTCTTCCGAAGTTGTGGAATTATTTTTTAATGACAAGTGGTTAAATGGATTTGGTGTATTGGCTATACATTTATTCGGGTGCTTAGCTATGACAGCATTGGGCATTTGGATATATAAAATTTGTTCTTAACTTTTACATTAATCCCATTCACTTTGGTTTTGCCCAATTAAATCAGTAAATTCATCGCTACGAAATCCATGTGATAGCATATATTGCCAAATTTTTTGTTTCATTTTAGGCGTTTGCTGTTCGTTGTAATTTGGGAATTTTTTACGTAACAAGTTTTCTGCCATTTCATACCAATCAATTTCTGATTCCATTAAAATTTCATCAACAATATCAGAAGACACACCTTTTAATTGGAGTAATTCTTGTCGAATTCTTCCTACACCATAACCTTTTTGTGCGCGTGAATTTAGATAATTTTCTGAAAAACGACGATCACTTTGCCAATTTTTTGCTTGGCATCGAGATAAAGCTTCATCAATTTCTTCTTCCGAAAAGTTCTTTTCCTGCATTTTATTGCGGAGCTCGAATTCACTATATTCTCTGTGGGAAAGAAGATTAACTATGTAATTAAAAGCAAGAGATGACAAGGAATTATTCCTTTATTTTTATTGAGTTGATATAAAGTGCGGTTAAAAATGACCGCACTTTTGCCGTAATTTATTCAAAATCACTCTCTGATTCAGAATTATTTTCAGATTGTTCAATATCTGCCATTAAGGCTTGTTCTGGATTGGCCACTAATTCAGCACGTAAACGAGCTTCTAATTCATCTGATTTCTCTATATTTTCGTTAAGCCATTTCATTGAATTAGCCTTTCCTTGACCAATTTTTTCGCCATTATAGGAATACCATGCGCCTGATTTTTCTACAAGTTTGTGTTTTACTCCTAATTCCAGTAATTCTCCTGCTTTTGAAATGCCTTCTCCATAGAGAATTTGGAAATCTACTTGGCGGAATGGTGCTGCTAGTTTGTTTTTTACTACTTTTACGCGAGTTTCATTTCCTATAATATTTTCGCCATCTTTTACAGAACCTGTACGGCGAATATCTAAGCGAACGGATGAATAGAATTTTAATGCATTACCGCCTGTGGTGGTTTCAGGATTACCAAACATCACACCTATTTTCATACGGATTTGGTTAATAAACACAACTAGACAGTTTGCATTTTTAATTTGACCTGTGAGTTTACGCAAAGCTTGAGACATTAAACGTGCTTGCAGACCCATATGAGAATCACCCATATCGCCTTCAATTTCAGCTTTTGGTGTTAGTGCGGCAACGGAATCCACAATAATTACATCAATTGCACCTGAGCGAACTAATGCATCACAAATTTCAAGTGCTTGTTCACCATTATCTGGTTGAGAAACAAAAAGCTCTTTTACATCTACACCAAGTTTTGCTGCATAAATAGGATCAAGTGCGTGTTCTGCATCAATAAATGCACAGGTTTTTCCGGCTTTTTGCGCTTGAGCAATTACAGATAGTGTTAATGTTGTTTTACCCGATGATTCAGGTCCGAAGATTTCAACAATTCGTCCCATAGGTAAACCACCAATTCCTAGTGCTACATCTAAGCCAAGTGATCCAGTAGAAATAGATTCTACATCCAACGTTTTGGTATCGCCTAATTTCATAATTGAGCCTTTACCAAATTGTTTTTCGATTTGTCCTAATGCAGCCGCTAGTGCTTTTTGTTTTTCTTCTTGAGTTGCCATAATTAAATTCCTGTTTGAATGTCCAATTTTTTATGATTATATCTGTATTGATGTACAGATCAAGAAAAATATTTATATTAATAAAAAACATGGGGTATACATTCTAGTAAAGAAGGTGGATTAGTCTAAAAATTAAAGTTTTGATAGAATAATTAGATCAAATTATGTACGATTTTTAATCGCAAAAAAAGTTTTAAATATAGTATATTTATATATAAACCAATCGTTTACATAAAAATAAATTTCAAATTTACGATCTGCTTCACAAATCTGAGATTTATATTTAGGTGTAGTAAAAACTTCATGATATAAATGAAATCAGAAGTACTTCTACTGATTCTTTTAAAATAATTATTCATTGGAGGTTATATATGAATATAAAGGATGGGCATATAGATAAAGTTTGCTCTTTGCTAGACCTGTTAGTAGGAAATGTTACCTTTAAAAATCTTTTTACTGGTTACGGTTTGTTTCACAAGAAAGAGACAATGTTTGCTATCTGGCAAAATAAAAAACTTTATTTACGAGGTGAAGATGAGCTTGCAACTCAATTAACTAAATTAGGTTGTGAACCCTTTACAACGAATGAATTGAATAAACGGTTTGTGCTTTCGCAATATTATGCACTTTCTGATCAGGTTTTACGTAATAATATGTTGTGTAGAAAATTGATTATTCTCTCTATTAAGCAGATTTTCGAGCAGAAGCTAGAATGTACCTTAAGAAAGGTAAATCGATTAAAGGATTTACCCAATTTAACGATTAAACATGAAAGAGCTTTAATAAAAGTTGGTATTACAGATGTTGCGATGCTAAGAGAAATTGGTGCAGAAAATGCATTGGTGGAATTAAAGAAAAGTGGCAGTGGTGCTACGCTTGATTTTTATTGGAAATTAGTATGTGCTTTGCAAAATAAAAATAGTCAGATGTTAAGTCAATCTGAAAAAGAGCGTTTATTGAAGAAATTAAACGAAGTTTTGAGAAAAAATGGCTTGAAAGGCTATAGAAAATTAGATGATGAATAAAATTTGCTCATTCAAATAAATTTTTGTAAAAAGTACTTGCAAGGGATTTGAAAATCCCTATAATGCACCGCACACAACGACGCACTGTTGTGAAGTTTTTAAGTTTACAAGTGCGTCGTTCTTTTTTGCTCTTTAACAATATATCAGACAATCTGTGTGGGCACTTGTTGATTGACTTGTTTTAAAAATATTTTTAATTTTGAAGTCTTAATAGGTGCTTAACTGAAAATTCATAATTACTTTTTTAAGTAGTGTTTTATTTATAGCTAAGTAGTTTATTGAGCGATTGAACTTGAATTGAAGAGTTTGATCATGGCTCAGATTGAACGCTGGCGGCAGGCTTAACACATGCAAGTCGAACGGTAGCAGGAGAAAGCTTGCTTTCTTGCTGACGAGTGGCGGACGGGTGAGTAATGCTTGGGAATCTGGCTTATGGAGGGGGATAACGACGGGAAACTGTCGCTAATACCGCGTAGTGTCGAGAGACGAAAGGGTGGGACTTTTAGCCACCTGCCATGAGATGAGCCCAAGTGGGATTAGGTAGTTGGTGGGGTAAAGGCCTACCAAGCCTGCGATCTCTAGCTGGTCTGAGAGGATGACCAGCCACACTGGAACTGAGACACGGTCCAGACTCCTACGGGAGGCAGCAGTGGGGAATATTGCGCAATGGGGGCAACCCTGACGCAGCCATGCCGCGTGAATGAAGAAGGCCTTCGGGTTGTAAAGTTCTTTCGGTATTGAGGAAGGTTGATGTGTTAATAGTACATCAAATTGACGTTAAATACAGAAGAAGCACCGGCTAACTCCGTGCCAGCAGCCGCGGTAATACGGAGGGTGCGAGCGTTAATCGGAATAACTGGGCGTAAAGGGCACGCAGGCGGTTATTTAAGTGAGGTGTGAAAGCCCCGGGCTTAACCTGGGAATTGCATTTCAGACTGGGTAACTAGAGTACTTTAGGGAGGGGTAGAATTCCACGTGTAGCGGTGAAATGCGTAGAGATGTGGAGGAATACCGAAGGCGAAGGCAGCCCCTTGGGAATGTACTGACGCTCATGTGCGAAAGCGTGGGGAGCAAACAGGATTAGATACCCTGGTAGTCCACGCTGTAAACGCTGTCGATTTGGGGGTTGGGGTTTAACTCTGGCGCCCGTAGCTAACGTGATAAATCGACCGCCTGGGGAGTACGGCCGCAAGGTTAAAACTCAAATGAATTGACGGGGGCCCGCACAAGCGGTGGAGCATGTGGTTTAATTCGATGCAACGCGAAGAACCTTACCTACTCTTGACATCCAACGAATCCGATAGAGATATTGGAGTGCCTTCGGGAACGTTGAGACAGGTGCTGCATGGCTGTCGTCAGCTCGTGTTGTGAAATGTTGGGTTAAGTCCCGCAACGAGCGCAACCCTTATCCTTTGTTGCCAGCGATTAGGTCGGGAACTCAAAGGAGACTGCCAGTGATAAACTGGAGGAAGGTGGGGATGACGTCAAGTCATCATGGCCCTTACGAGTAGGGCTACACACGTGCTACAATGGCGTATACAGAGGGAAGCGAAGCTGCGAGGTGGAGCGAATCTCAGAAAGTACGTCTAAGTCCGGATTGGAGTCTGCAACTCGACTCCATGAAGTCGGAATCGCTAGTAATCGCGAATCAGAATGTCGCGGTGAATACGTTCCCGGGCCTTGTACACACCGCCCGTCACACCATGGGAGTGGGTTGTACCAGAAGTAGATAGCTTAACCTTTTGGAGGGCGTTTACCACGGTATGATTCATGACTGGGGTGAAGTCGTAACAAGGTAACCGTAGGGGAACCTGCGGTTGGATCACCTCCTTACCAAAGACGAGAGGCAGCGAGTGCTCACACAGATTGGCTGATAGTTGTAGACAAATGAGCAGAAGAAAACATTACCCTTGGGTCTGTAGCTCAGGTGGTTAGAGCGCACCCCTGATAAGGGTGAGGTCGGTGGTTCAAGTCCACTCAGACCCACCACTCTGAGAGTGGATAAAGGCGTAATGGTCAATCATTTATTATAAAAATATTAAGTAATTAATATAATAAATGATGAATGATAAATGGGGATATAGCTCAGCTGGGAGAGCGCCTGCCTTGCACGCAGGAGGTCAGCGGTTCGATCCCGCTTATCTCCACCACTTATCATCGTTAAGTAAATTAAGAGAGAATAGAGAAGAAAGTCATAAGCACTAATCTAAACGAATATAGTGTGTAACCTTTTATTTGTATTCATTTAGTTTATTTAACGATGATAACTGAAAAGTTTTATCAACTGTTCTTTAAAAAATTGGAAACAAGCTGAAAACAAGAGATTTTCGAGAGAAAGTCTGAGTAGGCAAGACAGGAAAGTGAAAGAGAGAACTGAAAAGGAAACTCTAAAAACAAAACCTGTTTTGCATAAAATCTTGATTGAACAAAAGCAATCAAGTGTTTAGTTGAATGAAAATACACATCAAATTGACCGCACTTGGAAGTGAAAACTTAAAGTGGTTGAAAACATTTGAGGTTGTATAGTTAAGTGACTAAGCGTACAAGGTGGATGCCTTGGCAATCAGAGGCGAAGAAGGACGTGCTAATCTGCGAAAAGCTTGGATGAGTCGATAAGAGGCGTTTAATCCAAGATATCCGAATGGGGAAACCCAGTAGATGAAGAATCTACTATCAACAAGTGAATACATAGCTTGTTGAGGCAAACCGGGAGAACTGAAACATCTAAGTACCCCGAGGAAAAGAAATCAACCGAGATTTCGTCAGTAGCGGCGAGCGAAAGCGAAAGAGCCAGTAAGTGATAGCAGTATAGTTAGGAGAATGTGTTGGGAAGCACAATCAAAGAGGGTGATAATCCCGTATCTTAAAACCATATTGTGGTACTAAGCTAACGAGAAGTAGGGCGGGACACGTGATATCCTGTTTGAAGATGGGGGGACCATCCTCCAAGGCTAAATACTCCTGATTGACCGATAGTGAACCAGTACTGTGAAGGAAAGGCGAAAAGAACCCCGGTGAGGGGAGTGAAATAGAACCTGAAACCTTGTACGTACAAGCAGTGGGAGCCTGAAAGGGTGACTGCGTACCTTTTGTATAATGGGTCAGCGACTTATATTTTGTAGCGAGGTTAACCGAATAGGGGAGCCGAAGGGAAACCGAGTCTTAACTGGGCGAATAGTTGCAAGGTATAGACCCGAAACCCGGTGATCTAGCCATGGGCAGGTTGAAGGTTGGGTAACACTAACTGGAGGACCGAACCGACTAATGTTGAAAAATTAGCGGATGACTTGTGGCTGGGGGTGAAAGGCCAATCAAACCGGGAGATAGCTGGTTCTCCCCGAAATCTATTTAGGTAGAGCCTTGAGCGGACACCTTTGGGGGTAGAGCACTGTTTCGGCTAGGGGTCCATCCCGGATTACCAACCCGATGCAAACTACGAATACCAAAGAGTGATACTCAGGAGACACACGGCGGGTGCTAACGTTCGTCGTGGAGAGGGAAACAACCCAGACCGCCAGCTAAGGTCCCAAAGTCTATATTAAGTGGGAAACGAAGTGGGAAGGCTTAGACAGCTAGGATGTTGGCTTAGAAGCAGCCATCATTTAAAGAAAGCGTAATAGCTCACTAGTCGAGTCGGCCTGCGCGGAAGATGTAACGGGGCTGAAATATAGCACCGAAGCTGCGGCATCAGATGTAAGTCTGTTGGGTAGGGGAGCGTTGTGTAAGCGGATGAAGGTTAATCGAGAGGTTGGCTGGACGTATCACAAGTGCGAATGCTGACATAAGTAACGATAAAACGGGTGAAAAACCCGTTCGCCGGAAGACCAAGGGTTCCTGTCCAACGTTAATCGGGGCAGGGTGAGTCGGCCCCTAAGGCGAGGCTGAAAAGCGTAGTCGATGGGAAACAGGTTAATATTCCTGTACTTGGTAAAGCTGCGATGTGGGGACGGAGTAGGTTAGGTTAGCGTGCTGTTGGATATGCACGTTTAAGTTGGTAGGTGGGAAGTTTAGGCAAATCCGGACTTCTATTAAACACTGAGAGATGATGACGAGGCTCTACGGAGCTGAAGTAACTGATACCACACTTCCAGGAAAAGCCACTAAGCGACAGGCTTTACTAAACCGTACTGAAAACCGACACAGGTGGTCAGGTAGAGAATACTCAGGCGCTTGAGAGAACTCGGGTGAAGGAACTAGGCAAAATAGCACCGTAACTTCGGGAGAAGGTGCGCCGGCGTAGATTGTAAGGGCTTGCCCCTGAAGGTTGAACCGGTCGAAGATACCAGCTGGCTGCAACTGTTTATTAAAAACACAGCACTCTGCAAACACGAAAGTGGAGGTATAGGGTGTGATGCCTGCCCGGTGCTGGAAGGTTAATTGATGGTGTAATCGAAAGAGAAGCACCTGATCGAAGCCCCAGTAAACGGCGGCCGTAACTATAACGGTCCTAAGGTAGCGAAATTCCTTGTCGGGTAAGTTCCGACCTGCACGAATGGCATAATGATGGCCAGGCTGTCTCCACCCGAGACTCAGTGAAATTGAAATCGCCGTGAAGATGCGGTGTACCCGCGGCTAGACGGAAAGACCCCGTGAACCTTTACTATAGCTTGACACTGAACATTGAATTTTGATGTGTAGGATAGGTGGGAGACTAAGAAGTAGGAACGCCAGTTTCTATGGAGTCATCCTTGAAATACCACCCTTTAACGTTTGATGTTCTAACGAAGATTACGAAACGTGGTCTCGGACAGTGTCTGGTGGGTAGTTTGACTGGGGCGGTCTCCTCCCAAAGCGTAACGGAGGAGCACGAAGGTTTGCTAATCACGGTCGGACATCGTGAGGTTAGTGCAATGGTATAAGCAAGCTTAACTGCGAGACAGACAAGTCGAGCAGGTACGAAAGTAGGTCATAGTGATCCGGTGGTTCTGAATGGAAGGGCCATCGCTCAACGGATAAAAGGTACTCCGGGGATAACAGGCTGATACCGCCCAAGAGTTCATATCGACGGCGGTGTTTGGCACCTCGATGTCGGCTCATCACATCCTGGGGCTGAAGTAGGTCCCAAGGGTATGGCTGTTCGCCATTTAAAGTGGTACGCGAGCTGGGTTTAGAACGTCGTGAGACAGTTCGGTCCCTATCTGCCGTGGGCGTAGGAGAATTGGTTGGGGCTGCTCCTAGTACGAGAGGACCGGAGTGGACGCACCACTGGTGTTCCGGTTGTGTCGCCAGACGCATTGCCGGGTAGCTAAGTGCGGAAGAGATAAGTGCTGAAAGCATCTAAGCACGAAACTTGCCAAGAGATGAGTTCTCCCTGTCTTTAAGACAGTAAGGGTTGTTTAAGACGAAGACGTAGATAGGTCTGGTGTGTAAGTGTAGTGATACATTGAGCTAACAGATACTAATTGCCCGAGAGGCTTAACTATACAACGCTCAAGTGTTTTTGGAAAACAGAGTGAAAGAAAAAGAAATTAACTAAACTAAACGTTCAGCTTGTTGCCGATAAGAAGAAGAGAGACGAAAAGCGAAAAAAGTGAAGTAGTAAAAGATAAAAAACAAACAGAGAAAGTTATCAAAGAATTATCCCGGCGGCGATAGTGCGGTGGAACCACCTGAGACCATACCGAACTCAGAAGTGAAACGCTGTAATGCCGATGGTAGTGTGGGGTTTCCCCATGTGAGAGTAGGGCACCGCCGGGTTATCAAATAAAAATCTAGATATAAATCAATCTAAGACAAATAAAATTAAATTAAGTAAAAACAGAATTAAAATTAAAAAATTAGATAAAGAATAAATATAGAACCTCAGTTGAATAACTGGGGTTTTTATTTTTCTAAAGCTTTATATTCTTAATAATAATTCCTAGATTTTAAAAGGAGTATACTCCTTTTACTTCCTATTGACATAGGAAGTAAAGGATATCTTGAATAAAATTAAGGAGTTAGAATGAAAAGCACATTTTCTAAATTTTTGTTAGTGTCTGTTATGCTGGGATTATCTGGATCAGTGATTTCTATTAATGCTTTTTCTACAGAACCAGCTAAAACTTTTACTGCACAAATGAAATCAAAATATACATTATCTGAAATTTCAGATATTTTAAAGAAAGAAGGATATTCTGTAGAACCAATAAAAGGTGAAGTGCTCTCTTTTAAGATTGAAGGCGATAAATTTATTGCAGTAACTTATAATAATGGTGATATTCAATTTTCAAGTTTATATGGTTCGTCAGATAGTTTTTCACTAAGAAAATTAAATAAACTGAATAGTGATAGCCGTGTAGGTAAATATATTTTGAATGATGACGGTGGAATACGTATTGAAGTTACTATTCGTAGTAATAATAAAGGCCTGACTATAGCTCAAATTATTCAAGGTGCAAAAGATATTAAACTGTTAGATCGCTATGCGATAAATGAGTTTTCAGATAAATAATTTAAAGCCCTACTCGGGGCTTTTCTTTTCCCCTCCACTCACAATTAATTAGTGAGAAAATCCACCACCAATGATACAATCCACTAAATTTTTTCAAAAGGATAACCTTAAATGGCTCGTAAGAAAAAAACGCGCAAAATTAGTGATATTATGCCAATCCGCAAAGCGGATAAAAAACCGGAAATGCCGAAATCGCGTTCGGGTAAAAAACTCACACGTTATGAATTAGATGCTAAAGCGCGTGAAGATAAGAAAAAACGTAAGCATAAAGGTTTAGCTTCAGGATCTCGTTATAGTGTGGTTGAAGAAAAAGCGAATAAACTTCAAAATGAAATTAAAGATCCAAAAATTGGTAGTAAGAAAAAGATACCGTTGGTTGTTGAATTTATTAATAAGCCTGAAAAAGGTCAATTAATTCCTGTAATAAAACAGGCGAAAAAACAAGATCCAATGAAAGAACTTGAAAATCTGGAAAATAATGAAATTCTTAATGAATTATTGGATGCTTTAGATGCAGGTAAAGCTATTAGTAAAGCAGATCAACAATTTGTAGATGAATGCTTAGATAGAATTTCTGAATTAATGGAAGAACTTGGCATTGAAGACGAAGATGAAAGTGAAGATGATTTATACCGCACTTTCGAGTGTATCGATATTAATCAATTTAGGTAATCTATGATTTGGATATTTTTTGTTATTGCACTTTTCTTGGTAACTGGATTGACTCTATATGCAATCCGTTTATTAAAGCAGCTAAAAGTTCAAAAGGAATTGATTGCTAAAGCTAAGAATAATCGAGTTATACGATTAAAAGAGAGCATTGATATTATTGCTAGAGCAATGCAGTCTGGAGAATGTAATCTTTCTGAAGGCGTAATTCGTCTTACAATGCTATTAATGCCTTTTGGTAAGAACTTATCATCTTATACTGCGATGGCCAACTTATATGAAGTTGTGCGTGATATGCCTACACATGATGATCGTAAATTGCTTGAAAAAAGAGAAAGAATGCGTCTGGATTTAGAGCGAGAAAGTGCAGAAGTACAGTTTGAACAAGATATTAAAAAAGAATTGTATATACTATTAGAAGATATTAAATCTATTGAGCTAATTTAAATATTATAATTTTAAAGAAAAATGCGCTAAGTCTCTCCTAGCGCATTTTTTATGATTATTTTCTTTAACGATTTTGTTCAAAAAATAACACGGTTGCGGCAACACGAGAATGTACATTTAATTTGCGTAATAAATTACGGATATGTACTTTTACGGTTTCTTCTGAAATAAACAGTTGTGCTGCAATTTGTTTGTTTGATAAGCCAGTTGCAATTTGACGAAGTACGCCCATTTCGCGATCCGTTAAGCTGCCTAACGGATTATCTTCGTGAGTACGTTCTAATAATAAATTTTTAATAGAATCACTCAGAATGACTTCGCCTTGTACAATACGCTTGATTTGCTCTAGCAATGTATCTGGTTCCGTATCTTTTAACAAATAACCATCTGCACCAGCATCAATTAAAGTATAAATATCATTTTTTGCATCAGACACTGTTAAAATTAAGATTCGTGCATCAATGCCTTCTGCGCGTAATCCTTTGAGTGTATCTAACCCAGAAAGTCCTTTCATGTTGAGATCTAAAATGATCACATCAGGTAATGTTTGTAATGCCACAGAAATCCCTTCTGTGCCGCTGCTTACGTCAGCCACCACTTCAAAGTTATCGTCTAATTCTACAAGTTGTTTAATGCCACGACGCATTAACGGATGGTCGTCAATCAATAAAACTTTTAGTTTATCTTGCATAATTTCTCCTTTAGTGGTTAGAAGTCCACTTTAAAAAGCATGACATTTTATAAAGAATTCAATTCTATGCCAATCTAGAATAGAAAAAAATTTGATTTATCTCACAAACTTACTATTTGAGGTAGGTTTATTGATGGATAAAAATAGAAAAAGTGCGGTAGAAAAATAGATAATTTTTTACCGCTCTTTTTTAAGATAAGAAATATTAAATGGTCGATTCCAATGCCCAAAGTTCCTGTAAGGTTTCTCGGCGACGAATTAGATAGGATTGATCGCCATCTACTAAAACTTCTGCAGTGCGGGGTCTTGAGTTATAGTTTGATGACATACTTGCTCCATAGGCACCAGCAGAACATTGAGCAATATAATCCCCTTCGGCAATTGAAAGCTCACGTTGTTTTCCTAAGAAATCTGATGTTTCACAAACAGGCCCTACAACATCATAAATCGCTTTTTCTCTTGATAAAGTGCGGTCAATTTCTATGATGTTCATATAGGCTTCATACAATGCTGGGCGAATCATATCATTCATTCCTGTATCGGTAATAGCAAAATTACGGCTTTCATTGCTTTTTAAGTATTGTACTTTTGCTACTAGAATCCCTGCATTTGCAGAAATTGCTCTACCTGGTTCAAGAATAATTTCAAGTTCAGGATAATTTTTTAGTTTTTCTAATAACGCATTTGCGTAATCGCTTGGATGCGGTGGCGTTTCATCCGTATAAGTCACACCTAAACCACCACCTAGATCGAGATGTTTTAATTTAATTCCATCCTCTTTTAATTGTTCCATTAGGATAATTAAGCGATCGGTTGCATCTAAAAATGGTTGTAATTCAGTGAGCTGTGAGCCTATGTGGCAATCCATCCCTGTTATTTTTATGTTTGGCAGCGTAGAGGCTAATTTATACACTTCTCGGGCTTCATCTACACTTACGCCAAATTTATTTTCTTTTAATCCTGTTGAAATATAAGGGTGTGTATGTGCATCAACATCTGGATTTACACGTAAAGAAATAGGGGCAATTTTACCCATTTCTCCCGCGATTTGGTTAATGTGCTTGAGTTCAGAAACTGATTCCACATTAAAGCAACGGATTCCAACTTCTAATGCACGCATAATTTCTTCTCGAGATTTCGCAACGCCAGAAAAGACCACTTTTGACGCATCGCCACCTGCTGCCAGTACACGCTCAAGTTCGCCTTGCGAGACAATATCGAAACCTGAACCAAGTTTTGCCATGATATTTAACACGCCAATATTTGAGCAAGATTTCACGGCAAAACAAATTAGGTGAGGGTGCTTACCGAAAGCAGAGTCAAAAGCGTGCCAATGACGTTCAAGTGTTGCCCGAGAATATACATAGAGGGGCGTACCGAATTGTTCAGCAAGTTGTTGAACTGGAATATCTTCGGCATAAAGTTTGTTGTGTTTATATTGGAAAAAATTCATGTTGTGTGCCTGTTTTAGTTATTTTTGGAATTATCATTGGATAATAGATTATTGAGTTTGTTGAGCTTGATCTTTTTCAGGAAAATATAAAGAACCTTTTACGCCACATCCTGTAGCTAATATGCAAACTGAACTAAGTACTAAAATTAATAGTAATTTTTTCATTTTTTCTTTCTCACTTATCGGTAAATCCGCCTTTCACAAGCTTGAGAAAGGCTTTATAATTTGTCGCATTCTATCAGATTTAAACAGGAAAATTTTATGAATATTGCAGAATTTCACCAAAATATAGAACAAATTTGGCAAAAAATTGAAGAAGAATTGGAAAATCAAGGCGCAGATGTAGATTGCGAAACGCAAGGTTCTGTATTTACAATCACTTTTGATAATCACACTAAAATAGTGATTAATAAACAAGAACCGCTACTTGAGCTTTGGATTGCAAGTAAATTAGGCGGTTTCCATTTTGCATTTAAAAATGGCGACTGGGTGTCTAATGATGGAAAACGTTTTTGGGATTGTTTCGTTGAGGCTTGTGCTGCACATGGCGAGAACGTGCAGTTCTAAAATGCAGGATTCTCCTTTACCATCAAAAACAATAGAAAAACCGACCGCACTTTCTGTTTTGAAATCGGTTTTTGGTTATCAATCTTTTCGTAAAGGGCAGGAAGAAGTCATCAATGCTGCTTTAAACGGACAAGATGCTTTGGTGGTAATGGCAACGGGGAATGGCAAATCGCTTTGTTATCAAATTCCCGCCCTTTGTTTTGAGGGTTTAACGTTAGTGATTTCTCCACTGATTTCCTTGATGAAAGATCAAGTGGATCAGCTGCAAGCTAATGGAATTGAGGCAGATTTTCTTAATTCTAGTCAGACTTTAGAACAGCAGCAACAAGTACAAAATAAGCTTATTTCTGGGCAACTTAAACTGCTTTATGTGTCGCCAGAAAAAGTGATGACGAACAGTTTCTTTCAACTTATTTCTTATAGCAAAGTCAGCTTTATTGCGATTGATGAAGCGCATTGTATTTCTCAATGGGGGCATGATTTTCGCCCTGAATATACCCAGCTTGGCGGTTTAAAAGCGAGTTTCCCTGATGCGCCGATTATGGCACTTACGGCAACGGCAGATTACGCAACTCGCCAAGATATTTTGACGCATCTTAATCTGAAAAATCCGCATAAATATATTGGTAGTTTTGATCGACCAAACATTCGTTATACCTTGGAAGAAAAATATAAACCAATGGAGCAATTGACACGTTTTGTGTTGGCTCAAAAGGGCAAGAGTGGGATTATTTATTGCAACAGTCGAAACAAGGTTGAACGAATTGCGGAAAGTTTATGCAATAAAGGTGTCTCTGCTGCAGCTTATCACGCGGGAATGGAAACGGCACGGCGTGATCGTGTGCAACAGGATTTTCAGCGTGATAATGTGCAAGTAGTAGTCGCAACCATTGCTTTTGGAATGGGGATTAATAAATCCAATGTGCGGTTTGTTGCCCATTTTGATTTGCCTCGTAGCATTGAATCTTATTATCAAGAAACAGGTCGGGCAGGACGTGATGATTTGCCTGCTGAGGCGGTTTTGTTTTATGAACCAGCGGATTACGCTTGGTTACAAAAAATTCTCTTAGAAAAACCAGAAACGCCTCAGCGTCAGATTGAACAGCATAAATTAGAAGCTATTGGCGAATTTGCAGAAAGCCAGACTTGTCGCCGTTTAGTTCTTCTCAATTATTTTGGCGAGCATCGACAAACAGTATGTAATAACTGTGATATATGCCTTGATCCTCCTAAAAAATATGATGGACTAGTCGATGCGCAAAAAGTAATGTCTACTATTTATCGAGTGGGGCAATGTTTCGGTGCTCATTATGTGATAGCGGTGTTGCGTGGAATGCAAAATCAGAAAATTATTGAACGCCAACACGATAAACTTTCAGTGTATGGTATCGGAAAAGATAAAAGCAAAGAGCATTGGCAGTCTGTTATTCGCCAGCTTATTCATTTGGGTTTTGTGCAACAGGTCATCAGTGAATTAAATCCAACGTTGCAGCTTACCGAAAGTGCGAAAGTGATTTTGAAAGGCGAAGAACCGTTAGAATTGGCAATGCCTCGTATTTCTGCAATCAGTAAGATTGCCCATAATCCACAGCGTCAAGGTGTTGTAAATTACGATAAGGATTTATTTGCACGCCTGCGTTTCTTACGCAAACAAATTGCCGATAAAGAAAATATTCCGCCGTACATTGTCTTTAATGATGCGACGTTGCAAGAAATGGCACAATATATGCCAACGAACAATATTGAAATGTTACAAATTAATGGCGTGGGTTCAATTAAATTAGAACGCTTTGGGCTGCCTTTTATTAAACTTATTCAAGAACATAAGGCAATTTTGGCGAATGCGTAAAATAATGACTAAGTGTTAAAAGTGCGGTTAAAAATGACCGCACTTTTTGTTATACTTGCGCCAATTTTTTCAGTTCTTAGAATTTAAGGTTAAACAATGCGTACAAGTCAATATTTATTCTCCACTCTTAAAGAAACGCCAAATGATGCTCAGGTTGTGAGCCACCAATTAATGTTGCGTGCAGGTATGATTCGTCCAATGGCCTCAGGTTTATATAACTGGTTGCCGACTGGTATTCGCGTATTGAAAAAAGTAGAAAAGATTATTCGCGAAGAGATGAATAAAGGTGGTGCCATTGAGGTATTAATGCCAGTTGTGCAACCTGCGGAATTATGGGAAGAGTCTGGTCGTTGGGATCAATATGGCCCTGAATTGCTTCGATTTGAAGACCGAGGTAACCGTAACTTTGTACTTGGGCCAACTCACGAGGAAGTGATTACAGATTTAGTCCGCCGAGAAGTTTCTTCATATAAACAACTTCCACTTAACTTATATCAAATTCAAACGAAATTCCGTGATGAAGTACGCCCTCGTTTTGGTGTAATGCGTTCGCGTGAATTTATTATGAAAGATGCTTACTCATTTCACACTACACAAGAAAGTTTGCAAGAAACCTATGATGTGATGTACCAAGTGTACAGTAACATTTTTAACCGCTTAGGCTTAGATTTCCGTGCAGTACAAGCGGATACGGGTTCAATCGGGGGTTCAGCTTCTCACGAATTCCAAGTGTTAGCTTCAAGCGGTGAAGATGATGTTGTATTCTCAACAGAATCGGATTTTGCGGCAAATATCGAATTGGCAGAAGCAATTGCTGTAGGCGAACGCCAAGCACCAACGGCAGAAATGTGTTTAGTTGATACACCAAATGCGAAAACCATTGCGGAGTTGGTAGAACAATTCCATTTACCGATTGAAAAAACTGTGAAAACCTTGATTGTGAAAGGTGCAGACGAAAATCAACCGCTTGTGGCCTTGATTATTCGTGGCGATCACGAATTAAACGAAATCAAAGCACAAAAACACCCGTTAGTAGCAGATCCTCTTGAGTTTGCGGACGAAACTGAAATTCAAGCAAAAATTGGTGCGAGCGTGGGATCATTAGGTGCGGTAAATCTTAATATTCCTGCAATTATTGACCGCACTGTGGCGTTAATGTCTGATTTTAGTTGTGGTGCGAATATCAATGAAAAACATTACTTCAATGTGAACTGGGAACGCGATGTTGCAATGCCAGAAGTATTTGATTTACGTAATGTTGTTGAAGGCGATCCAAGCCCAGATGGTAAAGGCACGCTTCAAATCAAACGTGGTATTGAAGTGGGACATATTTTCCAATTGGGTAAAAAATACTCTGAAGCAATGAAAGCGACCGTTCAAGGCGAAGACGGTAAACCACTTGTGATGACAATGGGTTGTTACGGTATTGGCGTAACTCGTGTGGTGGCTTCAGCCATTGAACAACGTCACGATGATCACGGTATTATCTGGTCTTCAGATGAAATTGCACCATTTACTGTGGCGATTGTGCCGATGAATATGCACAAATCTGAAAGCGTACAAAAATACGCTGAAGAACTTTACCGCACTTTACAATCACAAGGCGTAGACGTGATTTTTGATGATCGTAAAGAACGCCCTGGCGTGATGTTCGCCGATATGGAACTTATCGGCGTACCGCATATGGTGGTAATCGGCGAGAAAAACCTAGACAATGGCGAAATTGAATACAAAAACCGCCGTTCTGGTGAAAAAGAAATGATTAGTAAAGATAAACTGCTCAGCGTTTTAAACGAAAAGTTAGGTAATCTCTAATCAGTATTTTATTTTGTATATTGTGACAAAAGAGCGGTTAAAATAACCGCTCTTTTTGTTGATCTAACGTTTATATTGAACAATGTTTAATCCAAACTGAATGCTCGGATATAAGGTAGCTTTCCTTTTTCTAGCATTTCTTGAATACCGCTTTGATGGTCATTGCTGCCTAAACCTCTTAATTCTAAGATTACGCTAATGCTATTATCATAAACAATTTCATTGCTTGTTTGGTTTTGGTGGCTTGTGACATTGCGTTTTACACCAACACCTGCAGCCCAACAGCAACTGTTATATTGAACGCCTAGATATTGTTCTACAGGTTTGTTTAAAGCCAAATCTTGATAATAGCGTCCTACTACAGCCCAATTATTCGCAATTTCCCAGCCTACAACCAATCCCACTTGTTGGATATCTTGTTGATAGGCATTAGCCGATTTACCCAAGTTTTGGTCAATATATTCTTGGTTCGCATATCGATAATTTAGCTGAATTAAATTATTTTTTTCAGGATTATATTCCAATGATGTATTCGCTAATGATGTTGAATTGGTACGAGTATCAAATTGATAGCTACCACGCCAATGCCATTTATCACTAATTTTCCAATTAGATTCTAATGCCCAAGCAGATGATGAAGTCGGGGTTTTATTTGCTGAGTTTTCATCAATACGAGAATTACTTAAGTAATAAATTTGACCGGCTGATAAATTAAAGCGTTCTTCGCCATCAATATCATAAAAATGCGTTGTACCACCCAAGGTAACTTGATTCGCTGATGAAATTCGGTCTAAACCACTATAACGGTGATCGCGGAATAGCGAATAGTAATCTTGTTGTACTAATGCTGAGTCGTAACCAAATCCTAAATATTGATTATTAACTGTTGAACCAATATTGCTTTGATTTCGGTAAGGACGATATAAATACTGTACGTGCGGTTCAAAAGTTTGTGTATAGTCTTTTAAGAACTTTGTATCACGCACTAATACGCTTTGTAAATCAACTTTAAATTGTGGAATAACTCGATTTACAGTTTTTTGTACGTCCTCTGCATTTTTTCCTGAACCTTTTTTCTGCTCGTAGCGAGTCGCATAAAGTTTCGTTTCAATATTTAAACTGCCGTATTTATTTGACATTAAAGAATTTAGGCTAGGCTCTGCATGGAAACGCCATGCAGTTGGCATCAATTCACTGTCATTATCAAAACGAACTGCTTGTGAATGTAATTTGAAATTTAACCATCCATTCGCCAAATCATATTTGTGATAGTTGAAATCTAATTGTGGTACTGCACGGTAAGGGCCGATGTTTACAATATCATCAAAAATTTGGAACTGACGTGCAGAAAGAGAAAAATTATAATTGGGTTGGTAATAGGCTATACGAGCATATTGGTTCGCATAACCATCTGTACTGCGTCCATAAATAGAATCAAAATCGTTGAAATAACGTTTATCGCTTACTCGGGTGTAATCAATATTTAGACGCCAATTTTGTAAAAAGCTAGAATTGTGATTCCAATAGAACAAATGACGTTTTCGATTATCACTAGCATATTCAGAGTAACGATCGCCACCTAGATATTCGCCCGCCACTTTACCTTCGCCAATAGAGGTTAAATAGCGAAATTCTCCATTTGCTTGCCAACCACGGCGAGACATATATTTTGGGGTAAAAGTAAGATCGTAATTAGGTGCGATATTCCAATAAATGGGTTGTGCATACCAAAGGCCATCTCGGCTAGATGTCCCCGCACTTGGAATCAATAAGCCAGAACGACGACGATCTCCAATGGGTAATTGTAAGTAAGGGGTATAAAAGACGGGAACGCCATGCACTTTGAAACGAGCATGCCACATTTCAGCATATTCTTCTTTCACGTATTGACGGATTTCTGACGCATCTACTGCCCAAGCATTGTCGCCGTGCAAACAGGACGTAAAGGTGGCATTTTTCATTACTCGATAATTATTACTTAGCGTTATATTATCAGCTTTGCCACGTCCTTGACGGCCGACAAATTCATATTCTGAATTTGTTAAATTACCATCGTGACTATCTAAATTAAATTCCGCATCTTTACCCAACATATTGATCTGATTATCTTTATAATCAAATCCATTGCGGACATAAGCCATACGCAAAGGCGTTGGCTGGTTTCCAGATTGTTTTACCTGCACAGATTGTGCTAACAAATGGCGATTACCTTGTTTCAAATCTACATTACCTTGATAGGTAGCATCATTTGGCTGATTAATTTCTGCATTATCCGCTTCAATATATACAGGCAGAGAATTCACATCACCCGTCACGACTTCACCGCTAAATTTTGGCACGCCCATTAAACATTGTTCATGCAAATCCGCCAAACTTTGTTGGCTATAAAGTGCGGTCAAAATAGCAAGTGAAATTAAAGTGTGTTTTTTATTCATCGTCTTGTTTTAATTTGTCAGAAAATTGGTCAGATTATACTGGAAAAAGCGCAAGGCGAGTAATATTTTTCAAGAAGTGATTAATAGAATAGCCACTGGATTATAATTAAATTTTTTGTCTATTGAACCATCAATACGCCAAGACAGCCCATATCTTCTAACATTAAATTCGATACCCCAAATAAGAATGGGTAGTTGCCAGAAGATGCTTGATCAAATTTCACTAAAATTTGAGTTTTGTTTTTTACCCAAACGGTATCTTTCCAAGCTAATTCTTCTGCTTGAAATTGATGTTCTCCTTGGCTTTCTACCACAAATTTGGCACCTTGAATAGTAAATCCAACAGGTAAACTTGCATTTAAAATCCAGCGTTCAATGGTGCCTTTACGAGCCATAACATCAACCTTGCGTGGGTCAAAACGTCTTTGGTTTATTAAACCGTTTGTAACATCAATATTAAATTCTCGAGTTTGTGCAACGGCTTGTTGTAAAATTGCTGGCGCATCCGTTTCGAAAGTGAGATTCGGTTGTTTATTAAATGCTGACATTTCTCCCTTGGCACGCAATTCAAGGACGGTGTTATCTGCCAGTTCATCGCCTGAGAACAACATATTTTTAATTTTGTCGTACAAGCTACGTTTACTTCCGCTAATGAGAGATACGTTGTCAATTTCATTCATATTAACCAGTATTTCTGCACGTTCTCCTGGCGAGAGGACCAAAGATTTGACCGATTTAGCTTTTGGTAAGAAACCTAAATCTTGTGCAATAAGCAGCATTTCTTGATCATTATCCAAGCGTAAATCATAAGCGCGAGCTAATGAAGCATTTAGCAAACGTAAACGAATCCAACCCCGTGCGACATCTAAATATGGCGCTTCAATACCATTCACTAATAAGCGATTGCCTACAAAGTGCGGTTGATTTTGTTTGAATAATTGGAGACCATCATTGTTAAATTCCATATCTTGTAAAATCAATGGAATGTCATCTACGCCGTATTTATTGGGAAGATTAGCTTTTAGGCTTTGGTCATCTTCAATTAACCACATTCCAACTAAGCCACGATAGGTTTGATAGGCGGAGTTAGCTAATGTCGCAGAACGATACCAACAGCTTGCTGCGGGTTGTTCAATAGGCACGATGGGCGCCCAAGACTCGCCTTTTTTGAGAACTCGAGCTGCCCCGCCAAACAGTTCGCCTGATGCTTGTAAACCTTGAATAGATAAAGCAACTGATTGTGGCAAATTGTTATGATAATTAAGTTTGGCAAAGCTACCTGATTTGATTTTAATGGTTGGGCCAAGATAATTACCGTTGAATCCCCATACTGTCACATTGTGTGAGCCATCTAACGGATAATTCATTTCCTGCATTGTTAATACAATCGGGCGACCGCGACGGACTTCAATTAGTGGCGGCACAACTAGTTTTTCACGGCTTGCCGCTAACAATGGTGCTGGCACTGTGGAAAGTGCGGTAGAAATTGCAGCTGTTTTTAATAATTGACGGCGGGACAGGCGTGGCATTTTAGTTTCCTTTTGCTATCTCTTCATCAAGTTCGGCAATGCGTTTTTCCATTAGATCATGACAATAAGCCGCAAGATCTCGAACATTGTCTTTGGTATAGCCTGAAACATCAATCGGCTCCATTATTTCGCAAATCACTTTGCCATTATCCCAACGATTTAAATTAATTTTGTTATGCGTGGTTGAACACACCACTGGAATAATCGGTACACCTGCTGAAATTGCCGCATGAAATGCACCCGTTTTAAAGGGTAATAAACTGCGGCCACGACTGCGAGTGCCTTCTGGGAACATCCAAATAGATAAATTATCTTCATTAATTCTTTGTGCGAGTTGCGACATTGTACTGTGTGCTTTTGTGCGGTTTTCTCTATCCAAGAAAATATTGCCCGTTACCCAATATAAAATGCCGAAGAAGGGGATCCAAATTAAACTTTTTTTACCCACGCTTACTGTACGAGGTTGCACCATATAAGAGATTGTCACCATATCATAATTATTTTGATGATTACCGATATAAATGGCACGGCCAATCTGCTCTTGATTTTGAGGAACACGATGTTCTACTTTTAAGCCAAAAAGTGGATATAAACGCCCAAACCAACGTGCAACAATGCCTACATTGCTTGGATTTTTAAAGCGGATAAAAGAATAAATTGTACCCAGTACACAAATTAGAATACAGCAGATTAATACGAGGAAAATTCGAAGTAGTTTTAACATAAGGATGTCCTATATAAAATTTCGTTGAAGTATAGCAAATTCAATATCAATATGTGCTAATCTAAACAAAAATCGTGGAATTTTTATGAAACATAGCTATTTTATTTCTGATTTGCATTTAAGCGAAACTCGACCAGAATTGACCGTACTTTTTGTCGATTTTATGAAGAATCTTGCCCCACAGGCTGAACGGCTTTACATTTTAGGTGATCTTTTTGATTTTTGGATTGGGGATGACGAGCAATCTACATTGATTCAACAAGTTAAAGATTTAATTAAATCGGTAAGCGAGCAAGGTGTGCAATGTTATTTTCAGCACGGCAATCGTGATTTCTTAATTGGTGAACGTTTTTCAAAAGAAACGGGAGCTCAGCTTCTACCTGATTATAAATTAATCACACTTTATGATAAAAAAATCTTACTTTGTCACGGCGATACGCTTTGCATTGATGATGTGGCTTATCAACAATTTCGCCGTAGAGTTCATCAAAAATGGCTGCAACGTTTGTTTTTGTGCTTGCCATTAAAAGTGCGGTTGAAAATTGCGGAGAAAATTCGGGCAAAGAGTAATCAAGATAAACAAGCCAAATCACAGGAAATTATGGATGTAAACCAAGCCTTTACAACAGAAAAAATACAAGAATTTGATGTGAATTTATTAATTCACGGACACACACACCGTGAGGCGATTCATCAACAAGCAGGATTTACCCGAATTGTATTAGGGGATTGGCGAAAAAATTATGCATCAATTTTAAAAATGGATGAAAGAGGAAAATTTGGTTTTATTAAAGATTAGAAGTGCGGTAAAGCAAAAACTCGTTATTTTACTTAATGATACTAGAATAATATTTATCCATAAAATCGTATCTAAAAGCTGGGCGGATAAGCCCAACTTTTAGATACAATAAAAGTGCGGTTAATTTAGGATTAGTTTTCTTTCGGTAAGCGAAGCAACGCGTAAATTAATCCTCCCCACAACAAGGTAAGGGCTATGATCATCATAATAATTGCGCCAGTACTCATTTTATTCTCCTTCAGTTTCATCGATAGTTAATTTAGTTTCGCTTTTCCATTTTAAGCGAGAAAGGAAAAATGCCACGACAAGTAAGCTAATCGACATTCCCCAACCAAAGGTATTTACAAACCAGTTTGGGTAACCTTCATAACCTTCAGAGAAAACTTTTGCTCCTTCGCTGAAAAGCATAAATGCTAAAACACCACTCGTTAATACAATACATAAACGCCAGAAGAAACCGACTTTGAAAGATGAAGTTTCGTTTAAGTGATTACCCAATAAACCGAGTTTTTCATTTGCCACAATCGCAATTAAAGAAGCGAATGCTACGGCAACGATACCGAAATAGTTCACGAATTTATCGAATACATCTAACATTGGTAAGCCTGTTGTTGTGCCGAATAAGATTACAGAAACTAGCATCATTGGTACACCCACGATGAATGTTACTTTCCGGCGGCTAATACGAATTTTATCTTGAATTGCAGAGATAATAACTTCAATTACTGAGATGAATGAAGTTAATGCGGCAAAGGTTAATGAACCGAAGAACAACACGCCTAGCACTTCGCCAAATGGTGCTTTGTTGATGATGGTTGGGAACGCAAAAAATGCTAAACCGATTCCGCCTTTTGCTACTTCGCTAACTTCTTGACCTTGCGCTGTTGCAATAAAACCTAATGCTGCAAATACGCCGATACCCGCTAACACTTCAAAGCTACTGTTAGCAAAACCTACAACTAAACCACTTCCCGTTAAATCGGATTGTTTTTTAAGATAAGAGGCGTAAGTTACCATAATCCCAAATCCAATAGAAAGAGAGAAGAAGATTTGTCCATAAGCGGCAATCCATACACTTGGATTAGAAAGTTTCGACCAATCTGGTGTAAATAATGCATCTAAACCTTTTGCTGCACCAGGTAAGAATAAGGAATAAATCACAAGTGCCATAAACATCACGACGAGCACCGGCATTAATACGGAGGAGACCTTAGCAATTCCTTTTTGGACGCCCATAGAAAGTACGCCTAAGGCAACAATCCACATCGCAATTAATGGTGCTGTTACCATACCAACAAATTCAAAACTGATACCGTTTTTAATATCGCCCATTTTTAAAAATTCGCCGATGAAGAAATCAATAGGTTTATCGCCCCAAGCACCAGTAAAAGAAAAGTAAGTGTAGCTTGCCGCCCAGCCTAATACTACCGCATAATATAATCCGATGATGACATTTACCATCATTTGCCACCAGCCAAACACTTCAAAGTGCGGGCTAAGGCGACGATAGGAAAGTGGTGCGCCACCACGATGACGGTGCCCAATGGCATACTCTAGGAATAGAAGAGGAATCCCTGCGGTTAATAATGCAATAAGATAAGGGATAATAAATGCGCCACCGCCATTTTCATAAGTAGTGTAAGGAAAACGCCAAATATTACCAAGACCGATGGCTGAACCAATTGCTGCTAGAATAAATACACGACGACCAGAAAAAGTCTCACGTTTTTGTGCTTTTGGGGCTGAGTGAGTCATAAATTATCCTATGTAAAAAATGAAAAGAGTTTCAATATAATGAAATTTAATCATCAGTCAATAAGTAAACCAAAAGAGAGGTAAAAATTCACAAATTTTTTAATGAAAAGAACATAAACATTCAAAATGAGCCAATTTTTACCGCACTTTTTTCGTTTTTTTCGCCCCAAACCCTACCAATGGCTCGAAATTTCGCTACAATGCTGAACTCATCCCAAAATAAAAACAATAGGACGCAAACATAATGACAGGTGCACAACTCATCATTGCGTGCTTGAAAGCACACCATGTCACGACTCTTTTCGGTTATCCCGGTGGAGCAATCATGCCAACCTATGATGCCCTTTATGACTCCGGCTTAGATCACCTACTTTGTCGTAATGAACAAGGGGCTGCCATCGCAGCGATTGGGTATGCTCGTTCCATAGGAAAAGTGGGTGTCTGTATTGCAACATCAGGCCCTGGCGCAACGAATTTAGTCACAGGATTAGGCGATGCTATGATGGACTCCATTCCAGTTGTTGCCATTACCGGTCAAGTTTCCTCTCCATTAATCGGCACGGATGCGTTCCAAGAAGCCGATGTTCTTGGTCTTTCCCTTGCTTGCACTAAACACAGCTTTATCGTACAAAGTGCGGATGAATTAGCCGATGTTTTTGCGGAAGCCTTTGAAATTGCCCAAAGCGGACGTCCTGGCCCCGTTCTTATTGATGTGCCTCGTGATATTCAAGTTGGTGAAGTCCCTGCAAATATAAAAGCCTACGTTAAAACTCTCGAAAAACCGACCGCACTTTCAGTAGATAAACTCGCTGAAGCAAAAGAATTATTAAAAAATGCTAAAAAACCTGTGCTTTATGTTGGTGGTGGTGTTGGTATGGCGAAGGCTGTACCTGCCTTACGCGAATTTTTAGCTCAGACCCAAATACCATCAGTCTCCACTTTAAAAGGTTTAGGTGCAATTAATCCAAATGATGATGTGTATATGGGAATGATTGGTATGCATGGCACAAAAGCTGCTAATTTTGCCGTGCAAGAAAGCGATTTATTACTCGTATGCGGTGCGCGTTTTGACGATCGTGTAACTGGTAAACTCGATACTTTTGCGCCTCATGCCAAAGTAATTCATTGTGATATTGATGCAGCAGAAATCCATAAATTACGCCGTGCAGATGTTGCCCTACAAGGGGATTTAATCCAAGCACTTAATGCTCTCAAACAAGAGCTTGATATTGAACCTTGGCGTGAACAAATCAGAAATTTCAAAGCAAAATTAGATTTCACTTATGTTGAAAATCAAGGCAATCGCCCGATTGATCCTTGGGCATTACTCAACACCCTATCTAATCGCAAACCAAATAATGCAGTAATTTGTACCGATGTAGGTCAGCATCAAATGTGGTCAGCACAACACATGAAACATTTTGCGCCAGAGAACTACATTACTTCGGCAGGTTTCGGCACAATGGGTTTTGGCTTACCCGCCGCAGTGGGAGCAAAAAAAGCACGCCCGCAAGATGAAGTCATTTTGGTTACGGGTGATGGTTCACTCATGATGAATATCCAAGAATTAGGCTCAATCAAACGTGGCAATTTACCGGTAAAAATTTTGCTATTGGATAACCAACGCTTAGGTATGGTTCGTCAATGGCAGGATTTATTCTGGAATAAACGTCGCAGTGAAACTATTTTAGATGACAACCCAGATTTTGTGATGCTTGCTAACGCATTCGGTATTCCTGCAGAACGTATTGAGTCCGCCGATGATGTGGATGCCGCACTCAACCGATTATTAAACAGTAAAACAGCCTATTTATTACAAGTATGTATTCCACCTGATGAATGTGTATGGCCACTTGTTCCACCGGGTGCATGTAACGCGGATATGGTAGAGGAGATGAACTAATGAATGAATATAAACTGGAACTCGTAACTCGCCATCGTCCTGAAGTACTAGAACGCATTTTACGCGTAGCACGCCACCGTGGTTTTACCATTACAACGATGGAAATGACACTAATTGAAACCCAAGTGCGGTTAAAAATCACTGTAAAATCTGACCGCACTTTAGATCTATTAGTGAATCAGTTGGCGAAATTGCCAGATGTGCTGGAGATAAAATAATGAAAAATATACGTTTGTTATTGGAGTTACTTATTACTTTCGTACTATTTGGATGCACTTCATTACAAGATAAAGAACTATCTTCTCAAAAAGAAGTAATACACTCTTTCTTTATAGCAGAAGACAACATTTATGCTATAGGGCAACTTAATAGTTATCACTTTGCCGGTTCAAAATATAGTGAAACTGGAGATTTAATTCGTATTTTACGATCACCTTATGTAAAAAACATATCATCTGTGAAAATTCATTCTATCGCTAAAGATGTTGAAAAAAACAAAGTGAAAGCTACATTAACACTATATTTTAATGATAAAGAGCTTACCCAAAAGCAATCTAATGAGCTCTATGGACAAAATTATTACAATATGCAGGAGCATAATATATTTTTTAGAATGGAAGATGGTGAAATTGTTGATATTAAAAATAAAAATGAGATTTTAAAAAAAGCCAAATTGATTAAACCTTTGGAAACTAAGTACTTAGAATATCGTCAAGAAAAAAGATTCAGTGCTGAAGCAACAAAGGATAACATTACAGTAGCTGGACGAGCATCAGCGGCAATGATTATTTTTGTACCATTAGCAATTATCTCATTACCTTTTTATGCAATTCAGTCTTTATCTGGAAAATAAAAACAAACCCTAAAATTTTACTCGGAGAAATTATTTATGCCAAAACTACGTTCAGCGACCAGCACTCAAGGTCGTAATATGGCAGGTGCACGTGCCTTATGGCGTGCCACAGGAATGAAAGAAAATGACTTCGGCAAACCGATTATTGCGGTGGTGAACTCATTCACCCAATTTGTGCCGGGGCATGTTCACTTAAAAGATATGGGGCAGCTCGTCGCCAAAGAAATTGAAAAAGCCGGCGGTGTGGCGAAAGAATTTAACACCATCGCGGTGGACGATGGAATCGCGATGGGACATGGCGGGATGCTTTATTCTTTACCAAGCCGTGATTTAATCGCTGATAGCGTGGAATATATGGTTAATGCGCACTGTGCTGATGCGATGGTGTGTATTTCCAACTGTGACAAAATCACTCCAGGAATGTTGATGGCGGCAATGCGTTTGAACATTCCAACTATCTTCGTTTCAGGCGGCCCAATGGAGGCTGGCAAAACTAAACTTTCTGATCAATTAATCCGCTTAGATTTGGTTGATGCAATGATTGAGGCAGCCGATCCAAATGTGTCAGATGAACGAATTGATGTCATTGAACGTAGCGCGTGTCCAACTTGTGGTTCTTGCTCAGGAATGTTTACCGCAAACTCTATGAACTGCTTAACTGAAGCCTTAGGTTTATCTTTACCGGGTAATGGTTCTATGTTGGCGACCCATGCTGACCGCAAAGAATTATTCCTAAAAGCAGGTCGTCAAATTGTTGAGCTTTGCAAACGCTATTATGAACAAGATGATGAAAGTGTACTGCCTCGTTCAATTGGTACCTTTGATGCCTTTGAAAATGCAATGAGCCTCGATATCGCAATGGGGGGGTCAAGCAACACGGTTTTACACTTGTTAGCGGCAGCACAAGAAGCAGGCGTAGATTTTAAAATGGAAGATATTGACCGTTTATCCCGCAAAGTACCTTGTTTAAGCAAAATTGCGCCAAACACCAATAAATACCATATGGAAGACGTACACCGTGCAGGCGGCATTATGGGATTGTTGGGGGAATTAGATCGCGCTGGATTAATTCATAAAAATACACACACCGTGCTTGGAATGAGTATGGGGGAACAACTAGACCAATACGATATTATTCGCAATCAAGATGAAGAATTACATAAATTCTTCCGTGCAGGCCCTGCTGGTATCCGTACAACTCAAGCATTCTCACAAGATTGCCGCTGGGATAGCGTCGATAATGATCGTGTAAACGGTTGTATTCGCAATAAAGAAAATGCGATCTCGCAAGAAGGGGGCTTAGCCGTATTATTCGGTAATCTCGCTGAAGATGGGTGTATCGTTAAAACCGCAGGCGTAGATGAATCTATTTGGAAATTCACTGGCACGGCAATCGTATTTGAAAGCCAAGAAGATGCGGTTGCAGGCATTTTAGGCGGTAAAGTCAAAGAAGGTCATGTTGTTGTTATCCGTTACGAAGGCCCTAAAGGCGGGCCGGGTATGCAAGAAATGTTATACCCAACCAGTTACTTAAAATCGATGGGCTTGGGCAAAAAATGTGCTTTATTAACGGACGGTCGTTTCTCTGGTGGTACATCAGGCTTGTCTATTGGACACGCCTCGCCAGAAGCTGCTTCTGGCGGTGCAATCGGCTTAGTACGCGATGGCGATATTATCAACATTGATATTCCAAACCGTGCAATTAACTTAGAAATCAGTAATGAAGAACTCGCAGCACGCAGATCTGGACAAGATCAAAAAGGTTGGCAACCAGCTCACCGTGAACGTGAAGTATCTTTCGCATTGAAAGTATTCGGTCACTTTGCCACCTCAGCGGACAAAGGTGCGGTACGCGATAAAACATTATTAAAATAATTTAACGGTTTCCCCTCTTTCATAAGAGGGGGATAAAACAAAGGAAAAACCAACCGCACTTCATCATAAAAACAAATACTATGAAAAATCTACTCACCAATCCTCAACCTTCTCAATCAGATTATATCAGTGCCATTGTTAAACTTGGTTCACGCGTATATGAAGCAGCGCAAGTGACCCCTTTACAAAAAATGGGAAAACTTTCTGAACGACTGCACAATAATATCTGGATTAAACGAGAAGACCGTCAGCCAGTAAATAGCTTTAAACTACGCGGTGCTTACGCAATGATTTCTAGCCTTTCAGCAGAACAAAAAGAAGCGGGCGTGATAGCGGCATCTGCAGGTAACCATGCGCAAGGCGTGGCATTATCAGCGAAACAACTAGGCTTAAAAGCATTGATCGTCATGCCACAAAACACCCCAAGCATTAAAGTGGATGCAGTGCGTGGTTTTGGTGGCGAGGTGTTGTTGCACGGTGCTAATTTTGATGAAGCCAAAGCAAAAGCTATTGAGCTTTCAAAAGAAAAAAATATGACATTTATTCCTCCATTCGATCATCCATTAGTGATCGCTGGACAAGGCACATTAGCAATGGAAATGCTACAACAAGTGGCAGATTTGGATTATGTGTTTGTACAAGTCGGCGGCGGTGGCTTGGCTGCAGGCGTGACAATTTTGCTTAAGCAATTTATGCCAGAAATTAAAATTATCGGCGTAGAATCAAAGGATTCTGCATGCTTAAAAGCCGCTCTCGATAAAGGCGAACCAACAGATTTAACCCATGTTGGATTATTTGCCGATGGCGTTGCCGTAAAACGCATTGGCGACGAAACATTCCGCCTATGCCAACAATATCTTGATGATATGGTATTGGTCGATAGTGATGAAGTGTGTGCCGCAATGAAAGATTTATTTGAGAACGTTCGTGCTGTTGCAGAACCATCAGGTGCGTTAGGTTTAGCCGGTTTGAAAAAATATGCGAAACAAAACCATATTGAAAGCAAAAATATGGCGGCAATTTTGTCTGGTGCAAACTTGAATTTCCACACCTTACGTTATGTATCCGAACGTTGTGAAATTGGCGAAAACCGAGAAGCTTTATTAGCCGTTACCATGCCTGAACAACCCGGTAGTTTCTTAAAATTTGCTTATGTATTAGGTAGCCGAGCAGTAACCGAATTCAGTTATCGTTATGCAGATGATAAACGTGCTTGTGTGTTTGTTGGGGTAAGAACGACAAATGAACAAGAAAAAGCAGACATTATTGCAGACCTCACTAAAAATGGTTTTGATGTTGAGGATATGTCTGATGATGATATTGCGAAAACGCATGTTCGCTATTTAATGGGTGGTCGTGCAGCCAATGATAATGAACGCTTATATACGTTCGAATTCCCAGAGCAAAAAGGTGCGTTATTAAAATTCTTGGAAACCTTGCAAAATCGTTGGAATATTTCATTATTCCATTATCGTGCCCACGGTGCGGACTATGGAAATATCCTTGCTGGGTTCCAAATTGAAGAATGCGAGCAAGCAGAATTTGAACAGGCACTTGCCCAACTCAATTATGTTTTTGAAGATGTAACAGAAAGCAAATCTTATCGTTATTTCTTACGTTAATCTTATAAAAAAGGCGTGATATTTTTCACGCCTTTGTATTATTCAAACTCTAATTCCACCGCACTTTCGCCAAGTAAATTCACCAATTCCGTCAGAATTTCATCTGTTGGAATGATCGACCATTGCACGCCCAAACGTAACAACGCACGACCTTTCGGACTTTGATAATACACGTTAATCGGCAAGGTTCCACCACTCACTGGCTCAAGTAATGCTTTAAGTTGTTTAATGAAACTTGGTGTAATTTGATGCTCAGAAAGACTAATAGCTAAGGATTTGACATAACGAGAACGTGCTTCGTCTAAGGTCATTAACTCTCGCACCGCCATTTTTAAGCCACCAGAGAAATCATCAAAGCTCACTTGTCCTGAAGCAACAATCACCGTATCTTTTTGTAATTTCTCACCAAATTGCTCTAGGCTTTCGCCAAATAATGTTAAATCTAAGCGACCAGAACGATCGTCTAATGTGGCAATGCCTAAGCGATTGCCTTTTTTTGTGATTGCAATTCGTGATGCGACCAATAATCCCGCCACAGTGCTAATTTGTCCACGGCGATTTGGTGCAAGATCTTTCAAGCGCGTCGATGTGTAATGGGAAAGTTCTTTCAAATAACGGCTAACAGGATGGCTGCTTAAATAAAGCCCCAAGGTTTCTCGTTCGCCATCAAGAATTTGTTTTTCAGTGTAAGGTGGTGTATTAGCATAGGCATTTTCTACGTCTTCATGGGTTTCAGTCAGCACGCCGAACATATCTGTTTGTCCTATTGCTTCATCTTTCGCATGTTGATCAGAAGCTCTAAGCGCATCTTCTAAATTCTTAGAAAGTGCGGCGCGATGTGGGCCTAATTTATCAAAGGCACCCGACATAATTAGGCTTTCAAAGGTGCGGCGGTTAATTTTTTTCAAATCTACACGAGCACATAAATCGAATAAATCTTTGAAAATACCCCCTTCATTTCTTGCCGTAACAAGTGCTTCAATCGGGCCTTCTCCTACCCCTTTAATCGCACCAATCCCATACACAATTTCGCCTTGTTCATTGACGCTAAAATGGTGTTTGCCGATATTAATATCTGGTGGCGTTACTTTTAAGCCCATACGTAAACATTCGTCGTACAAACCTACGATTTTATCCGTATTATCCAGTTCAGATGTCATCACTGCAGCCATAAATTCTGCAGGGAAATGGGTTTTGAGCCAAAGGGTTTGGTAAGACACCAAGGCATAAGCAGCGGAGTGAGATTTATTAAAACCATAGCCAGCAAATTTTTCTACTAAGTCGAAAATCTTCATAGATAGCTCGCCATCAACACCGTTTTTTTCAGCCCCTTCTTTAAATACAGAACGCTGTTTTGCCATTTCCTCTGGCTTTTTCTTACCCATTGCACGACGCAATAAGTCAGCCCCACCCAAGGTATAGCCAGCCAACACCTGTGCAATTTGCATCACTTGTTCTTGATACAAAATAATGCCGTAAGTCGGCTCAAGAATAGGTTTCAAGCTTTCATGTTGATATTCTGCGTCAGGGTAAGATACTTCTTCTCTCCCGTGTTTACGGTCGATAAAGTTATCTACCATGCCCGATTGCAACGGGCCAGGACGGAACAATGCTACCAATGCAATAATATCTTCAAAACAGTCAGGTTGTAGGCGTTTGATCAAATCTTTCATACCACGCGATTCCAACTGGAACACAGCGGTGGTTTCGGAACGTTTAAGTAATTCAAAAGATTCAGGATCATCAAGTGGAATGGCGGCAATATCTACTCGAGGCTTGCCTTCACGCACCATACGAACATTAATCATATCCAATGCCCATTTAATGATAGTGAGAGTACGCAAGCCTAAGAAGTCAAATTTCACAAGCCCCGCATATTCCACATCATTTTTATCAAAGTGAGTAACTGGATGTAAGCCTTCATTATCACAATAGAGTGGTGAAAAATCAGTAATTAAGGTTGGCGAAATGACCACGCCACCTGCATGTTTACCTGCATTACGGGTTACGCCCTCCAGTTTACGTGCCATATCAATCAACGCTTGTACTTCTTCATCGCTATCGTAAGCAGTCTGTAATTGTGGCTCGGCTTCAAATGCTTTGGCGAGCGTCATACCTGGATCTGGCGGAATTAATTTCGAAATACGATCAACGAAACCATACGGATGCCCCAATACGCGCCCCACATCACGAATAACCGCTTTCGCAGCCATCGTACCAAAGGTAATAATTTGCGATACTGCACCACGACCATAAGTTTCTGCAACGTGTTCAATCACGCGATCGCGACCATCCATACAGAAATCCACGTCGAAATCGGGCATAGACACACGTTCTGGATTTAAGAAACGTTCAAAAAGTAAATCGAATTCTAGCGGATCTAAATCAGTAATTTTTAATGCGTAAGCCACTAATGAACCCGCACCAGAACCACGACCTGGCCCAACAGGAATGTCGTTATCTTTCGACCACTGAATAAATTCCATTACGATCAAAAAATAACCTGGAAATCCCATTTGGTTAATCACATCTAGCTCAACCTGCAAGCGTTCATCATATTTTGGTCTTTTTTCTAACCGCACTTTTTCATCAGGGAATAAAAAAGCTAAACGTTCTTCCAAGCCCTCTTTGGATTTTTGTACTAAGAAATCTTCTGTACTTAAATTGCCAGTTGGAAATTGAGGTAAGAAATATTGACCGAGACGCAAAGTGACACTACAACGTTGCGCAATTAATAAGGTATTTTCAAGAGCGGAAGGAATGTCAGCAAACAGCTTACACATTTCGTCTTCGCTGCGGAAATATTGCTGTGAGGTATAATGTTTTGGACGTTTAGGATCGTCTAAAGTATAGCCATCGTGAATCGCTACGCGAATTTCGTGGGCTTCAAAATCCTCTGCATTCAAAAACATCACATCATTAGTTGCGACTAGTGGTAAATTGCAACGTTCTGCTAATTTCAAAGCCGCTTGAATATAACGTTCTTCATTGGGGCGACCTGTACGGCTTAATGCCAAATAAAAATGATCAGCAAAAAATTCTTGGTAAAAAGCGACCGCTCTTTCAATTTCGGCTACGTTTTCTTTCAACAATTTTTTACCTATATCGCCTTGCGTGCCGCCAGATAAAATAATCACACCTTCGCGATGTTCAATTAACCAATCTTGATCAATATAAGGTAAATCGTTATAACCTCGCTGATAAGCTTTTGATAACAATAAAGTAATATTTTTATAGCCTTCATTATTTTTAGCCAGCAAAGTAAGATCAAAGTATTCATCGCCACACAATGGGCTTTTTACTTTTACATCTGCACCGATAATTGGCTTCATCCCCGAAGAAAGCATTTCGCCATAAAAACGTACCACACCGCAAAAATTAGTAAAATCCGTTAATCCCATCGCGATCATTTCATTGGCTGCACAGGCTTTCACTAAAGGTTTCACTTTGACAATACTGTCGATCATCGAGAAATCAGTGTGCGTGCGAAGATGGACGAAACGAGGTTGGGATGACATTGAAAATCCTTAAAGTGCGGTTAAATTTTGCCGTAAATATTGGGGCGATATTATAGCGAATTTTTCAAACAAATTCCTACGATACAAATAGCGTTCCCAAATTAGCTCAGATAACCGATTGCGTGAATAAAAAATGTTAAGTAGATCAAAAAATTGATAATTAGCCGTTTTCATTTTGTTAGATTTCCGCTAGTCTAGCTGCGATTTTTTTATTTATTTCAACGAATAAGGATAACGCTATGACAACACTTTTTGAGGTTGCACAACATTGGTTAAACCAAGATCCTGACGCAGAAACTCGTGCAGAATTAACCGCACTTTTAGATGCAGCAAAAGGCGGAGATAAAGCGGCAGAAGCAGAATTGCACGCACGTTTTAATGGTCGTTTGCAATTTGGTACGGCAGGTTTACGTGGCCGTTTACAAGCTGGCTCAATGGGGATGAACCGAGTTTTAGTTTCTCAAGCTGCTGGCGGTTTAGCGGAATATTTAAAAGGTTACGATAAAGAACCATCTATCGTAATTGGTTACGACGGCCGTAAAAACTCTGATGTTTTTGCCCGTGACACCGCTGAAATTATGGCGGGTGCAGGTGTGAAGGCTTATTTATTACCTCGCAAATTACCGACTCCAGTTTTAGCTTATGCGATCCAATATTTTGATACCACTGCAGGTGTAATGGTAACAGCAAGCCACAATCCACCGGAAGATAACGGCTATAAAGTATATTTGGGTAAAGCAAATGGCGGCGGTCAAATTGTTTCGCCTGCGGATAAAGAAATTGCTGCATTAATTGATAAAGTTGCGGCTGACAATATCCAAGATTTACCACGTAGCGATAATTATGTGGTGTTAAATGATGAAGTGGTAGATGCGTACATTGCAAAAACAGCATCATTAGCTAAAGAGCCAGCTTGTGACATTAACTATGTTTATACTGCTATGCACGGTGTTGGCTATGAAGTTTTAAGTAAAACGTTAGCAAAAGCAGGCTTACCACAACCTTACGTAGTGGCAGATCAAGTTTGGCCAGATGGCACATTCCCAACTGTGAACTTCCCAAATCCAGAAGAAAAAGGCGCATTAGATTTAGCAATTAAAGTGGCAAAAGAAAAGAATGCTGAATTCATCATTGCTAATGACCCAGATGCAGACCGTTTAGCCGTTGCTGTGCCTGATGCACAAGGCAACTGGAAATCACTACACGGCAATGTGGTCGGCTGTTTCTTAGGTTGGTACTTAGCAAAACAATATCAAGGTAAACAAGGCACATTGGCTTGCTCACTTGTTTCTTCTCCTGCACTCGCTGAAATTGCGAAAAAATACGGTTTCCAATCAGAAGAAACCTTAACCGGTTTCAAATATATCGGTAAAGTATCTGGCTTATTGTTTGGTTTTGAAGAAGCATTGGGCTATTTAGTGGATCCAGATAAAGTACGCGATAAAGACGGTATTTCTGCAGCAATCGTGTTCTTAGATCTTGTGCGTAACTTGAAAAAACAAGGCAAAACTTTAGCGGATTATGCGGATGAATTTACCAAAGAATTTGGTGCTTATGTGAGTGGACAAATCTCTATTCGAGTAAGCGATCTTTCAGAAATCGGAAAATTAATGACCGCACTTCGTAACAATCCACCAGCAGAAATCGCTGGCGTAAAAGTGGCACAATTTATCGACCATACTAAAACAGATCGTCAAAGCGATATCCTTGTATTTAACTTGGAAAATGGCGGACGCTTAATTGCTCGCCCTTCAGGCACTGAACCAAAAATTAAATTCTACTTAGATGCGCGCGGTAAAGATCCAAAAGATGCCGATCGCATATTAGCAGAATTTGATGAAGGTGTTCGTTACATTCTTCGCCAAGATGTTTATGGCAAACAAGATTGCTAATTAATCGCTTCTAAAAATAAAACGCACTTTATAGAAAGTGCGTTTTTATTACTAACTTTTTTAGGTTAATCAAGTGTCTTCCTATTTCAATAAGGAATTATCGAGTGCCAAATCTTCATTTTTATTTACACCTATACCGCGTGCGATAACATTTTTGGCAATTTCGTGTGCATCTTCTAAGGAATGTTCCGTATAGCTTCCGCATTGATAGATATTTAATTCGGGAATAGCAGCTTGATCTTGTACACCTAAAACATCTTGCATTGAAGCTAACCAAGCCTCAGACACTTCCTGTTCATTTGGTGTGCCAATCAAGGACATATAAAATCCCGTGCGACATCCCATCGGAGAAATATCAATAATTTCTATGCTATCGCCATTTAAGTGATCACGCATAAATCCAGCAAATAAATGTTCAAGTGTATGAATACCTTTTGGGGAAAGAATTTCTTTGTTTGGAATACAAAAACGTAAATCAAAAACAGTAATATTATCGCCTTTTGGCGTGCGCATCGTTTTTGCAATGCGTACTGCAGGTGCGTTCATTTTTGTGTGATCCACTTTAAAACTATCAAGTAATGGCATAAATTTTCCTTATAAATTAGTTGGTTAAAAAATAATTTGAATAAATATTTATTTTTTACAAATTTTAATGAACTTTATAGTAAGGTTCATTGTCTTATAGAATAAGCAGCTTGCAGTTGTTTTAATAAAATTGGTTCCTTAGGTTATTGCCCCACATTTATTGTGGGGTTTCTTTTATACAAAAATTTTTATTTTGAAAATTTTTAAAAAATTTTGAACTTTCTTATAAAGCCTTAGTCTTATAGTGCAAGCAACTTGCAGTTGTTTTAATAAAATTGGTTCCTTAGGTTATTTTCCCCACATTTATTGTGGGGTTTTTTCTTGCGCATTTTATAATAAGAATGGCGTACTAAAAAATAATAACGCAACATAACGAACCATTTTTCCCAAAAAGATAAAGAGACTACTCGTTACAAAATTTAATCTTAACCAACCAGCTATGGCACAAAATAAATCGCCAACTACAGGCAGCCAGCTCAAAAGTAAAGCAATCGCCCCATAACGCCGTAGCTGATTTATTGCCCATAAAGTGCGGTAATTTTTGGGATCGAATTTTGGCATCCATCGTCCAATTCCGTAAGTGGTTAAACTTCCTAAGCTATTTCCAGCGGTTGCAATCAATATTAGAGCTAATATATCTGCGTTAAATAAAGAACCTAACATTAATTTAGGTACAGCAAGCGCAACAAATATAACTTCTGAATTACCTGGTAATACTGTTGCACTCAAAAACGCGCTGATAAACATAAAGCATAAGCTATTAGCCTGCCAAAAATCAGCACTAAAAAATGAAAAAATATCCATTATCTTGGCGAAATAATTTCTCGCGTGCGAACATCAAACACATCCATCCCCGCATTTAACCCCGCTTGCACGCCTAAATCCGCATCTTCAAATACGATACAACGACTTGGATTTGCTTGAATTAATTCAGCACAGCGTAAAAAAGTTTCTGGGTGTGGTTTATGTTCTTTTACATCATCTGCACTGACAATGGCATTAAAGTAAGGTGCAATAGCCAGTTTATCCATCAACATATCAATAATTTTACGGTGTGAGCCAGAACCTAGAGCAATCGGCTTTTTCTGATGAAAATATTTAACAATTTCAAAGGTTGGCAATAACTTTGATTGAGTCGGAATAAGTTGATAAGACAACTCACGTTTTGCAGCCAGCACATCTTCAATTCGATCCAATGGCATATTCGCTGCTTTCATCATTTCTCCCGCAATGGTTCGAACCGTTGCCCCGCCGAAGTTATACATAATTTGAAAATCAAATTCATAGCCAAATTTCTTTCCCACCATTGTCCAAGCCTGCGCATGCACGGGCATGGTATCAATTAAAGTTCCATCCATATCAAAAATCAATCCTTCATATGGATTGAAGATCTCGTAATCTAACATTTTTACATCCTTACAAATTTTTTTACCATTTTGCTACAAAACTGTGATCTATGCACTGTTTTATTTCAGTAAAGTGCGGTAAATTAATGAACAAATTTTGAACTAACAAAAACAAATGCGGTTATTTAAGCAATTAGAACGTTGGAAAATTCGCAAGCAAATAAATCAATCTATTATTGATGTGATATTTCGTTTACGAGCTCGTTTAGCCAATTACTGGCAAGCAGATGTGAATACGCCTCAAGTGGATTTTATGCTGCTGCATATTGCTTGCAGTTTAGGTCGGATAGAACGGGGAGGTTGCGTTTCTCCGCTTTATTCAGAAATGCTTGAAGAAATTCAAAGTGCGGTTATTTTTCCACAAGTTTTAGACATCCATCAAGATTTACTCAAGTTGATGCCGTTTTCCATTCCTGAAGCAGAACAAACTTATTTTTTAGCGAACATTCATTCTTTGCTTCTTGAACAAAAGCAATTAAAGCCTTTGGAATGAATTATGCGGATGCCTATTCAATTTATGGTATAAAAATGGATATTGATTCAGTAAATAATCCATCAAATTACTAAAACATTAAGGAAATTTACCGCACTTTTAAGTAAAATAGTGTAATTTTCCAAAGAGATAATAAATATGAAAGCCAAATTAGTCAGTTTACTTACGCAAGCAAATATAAAAATAAGTGATCAACAAATTCAGCAGTTGATTAATCTGGTCAATTTACTCAATAAATGGAATAAAGCTTATAATTTGACGTCAGTTCGTGATCCTCAAGAAATGTTAGTCAAACATATTTTAGATAGTCTTGTAGTAAGTCCTTATTTACAAGGTGATCGTTTTATTGATGTGGGAACTGGCCCAGGTTTGCCAGGCCTGCCTTTAGCTATTATTAATCCTTCCAAACAATTTGTCCTCCTTGATAGTTTAGGTAAGCGTATTAGTTTTATTCGAAATGCTATACGTGAGCTTAGACTAATTAATGTAATCCCTGTTTTAAGTCGAGTAGAAGAATATCAACCTGAAGATAAATTTGATGGTGTATTAAGTCGTGCTTTTGCTTCACTAAAAGATATGACAGATTGGTGTCATCATTTACCAAAAGAAAATGGATATTTTTATGCATTAAAAGGGATTTATCAGGAAGATGAAATTAATGAATTGAATGAAAAATATACTATTCAAAAAGTGATTGAATTACATGTTCCAGAACTTATAGGTGAACGACATTTAATCGTTTTACGTTAAAAAGTAACAAATAGATAAATTATTTTCTAAAAGTGTGATTTATATAACACTTTTTATGTGTTTTTAAGTTGAATCTAAAGCCAGCAAAGGTATAATCGGCGAGCCAAAATTATTTTGTAAAAGTGATGTCACGCATTTTATCTCACGCTAAAAAAAACTACAGAAAAGCTATTATTATTGAGAGTCTTTTGCTTGTAGTTTTTTATTTGCTTATTTATGGATGGCAACGCCAAAGTGCGGTAGATTTTGGCTACGGTTTTTTAAGTGCCTTTTTGCCTTTTTGCACATTTATATTTATCGTTTTTTACAGAAAACAAAATTTTTCAACAAAACTGACCGCACTTTATAAAGGAGAAGCAATAAAATTTGTTCTAACCATTGTTTTTATTAGTATTTCATTTAAATACTTTTCGGTTACAAATTTTATTATTTTTTTTAGTGGTTTTTTTATTGCATTAATGTTGAATAATTTAGTTCCATTTTTGCTTCGCCGAATTTGATTTTTATACTTGTACTAAGGGTTTATTATGTCTGGACAAACAACATCGGAATACATTAGCCACCATTTATCCTTTCTCAAAACAGGGGATGGATTTTGGAATGTTCATATAGATACGTTGTTCTTTTCTATTCTTGCTGCGGTTATTTTCCTATTTGTTTTTTCTCGAGTAGGGAAAAAAGCAACAACTGGCGTTCCAGGAAAAATGCAATGCTTAGTTGAAATTGTTGTGGAATGGGTTAATGGAATCGTGAAAGAAAATTTTCATGGTCCACGTAACGTAGTTGCACCACTTGCATTAACAATTTTCTGTTGGGTATTCATCATGAATGCTATCGACTTAATTCCTGTTGATTTCTTACCTCAATTTGCAGGTTTGTTCGGTATTCATTATCTTCGTGCAGTGCCGACAGCAGATATTAGCGCAACTTTGGGCATGTCCATTTGTGTTTTCTTTTTAATTCTTTTCTACACAATAAAATCTAAAGGATTCAAAGGTTTAGTTAAAGAATATACGCTTCATCCATTCAATCATTGGGCGTTTATTCCTGTTAACTTTATTCTTGAAACGGTGACTTTATTGGCTAAACCAATTTCACTTGCTTTCCGTTTATTCGGTAACATGTATGCAGGGGAGTTAATCTTTATTCTTATCGCTGTAATGTATTCCGCTAATATGGCCATTGCAGCATTAGGGATTCCGTTACATCTTGCTTGGGCTATTTTCCATATTTTGGTTATTACCTTTCAGGCTTTCATCTTTATGATGTTGACGGTTGTTTATTTAAGTATTGCTTATAATAAAGCAGATCATTAATCGTTTTTTATTAACCGGCTCTAGGGCTAAAACTTAACTTCTATTGGAGAAAATTATGGAAACTGTAATTACAGCGACAATCATCGGTGCATCAATTCTTCTTGCATTTGCTGCATTAGGTACTGCAATTGGCTTTGCTATTCTAGGTGGTAAATTCTTAGAATCATCAGCTCGCCAACCAGAATTAGCATCTAGCTTACAAACTAAAATGTTTATCGTAGCTGGTCTTTTAGATGCGATTGCAATGATTGCTGTTGGTATTTCATTACTTTTCATTTTCGCAAACCCATTCATCGGTTTATTACACTAATCACCTTATTTGCTTATCAACGTAAAACAAGCATAGTAAGGAGGACGTTGTGAATTTAAATGCAACATTGATTGGTCAACTTATCGCATTCGCACTTTTTGTGTGGTTTTGCATGAAATTTGTTTGGCCACCAATTATTAATGCGATTGAAACACGTCAAAGCCAAATTGCGAACGCTTTAGCGTCAGCTGAAGCAGCTAAAAAAGAGCAAGCAGATACGAAAAATCTTGTTGAACAAGAACTTTCAGCTGCAAAAGTACAAGCTCAAGAAATTTTAGATGCAGCGAATAAACGTCGCAATGAAGTGTTAGACGAAGTGAAGGCTGAAGCCGAAGAACTAAAAGCAAAAATTATTGCACAAGGTTATGCTGAAGTAGAAGCAGAACGTAAACGTGTTCAAGAAGAATTACGTCTTAAAGTGGCTTCATTGGCAGTGGCTGGTGCTGAGAAAATTGTGGGTCGTTCTATTGATGAAGCGGCAAACAATGACATTATTGATAAATTAGTTGCAGAGTTATAAGAGGCTTAGCTTATGTCAGAATTAACTACAATAGCTCGCCCTTATGCAAAAGCTGCATTCGACTTTGCCATTGAACAAAGTGCGGTCGAAAAATGGACTGAAATGTTAGGTTTTGCTGCAGCCGTAGCTGAAGATGAAACGGTAAAAGCTTACTTAAGTAGTTCTCTTTCTGCACAGAAATTAGCTGATACAGTAATTTCTATTTGTGGCGAACAATTGGATCAATATGGGCAAAATCTTATTCGGTTAATGGCTGAAAATAAGCGTTTGAGTGCTATTCCTGCGGTGTTTGAAGAATTTAAACATCACGTAGAGGAACACCAAGCTATTGCAGAAGTTGAAGTAACCTCTGCGCAACCATTGAATGCAACACAAATCGAAAAAATTGCAGCTGCAATGGAAAAAAGATTAGCTCGCAAAGTGAAATTAAATTGCAACGTGGATAACGCACTTATTGCAGGTGTGATTATTCGTACTGAAGACTTTGTGATTGACGGAAGTAGCCGTGGGCAACTTACTCGTCTCGCAAATGAGTTGCAATTATAAGAGGAATACAAGATGCAACTAAATTCAACTGAAATTAGTGAATTGATTAAAAAACGCATCGCTCAATTCGACGTGGTCAGTGAAGCGCGTAATACAGGGACAATTGTTTCTGTAAGCGATGGTATTATTCGCATCCACGGTTTAAGCGATGTGATGCAAGGTGAAATGATCGCCTTACCAGGTAATCGTTATGCGATGGCACTTAACCTTGAACGTGATTCTGTTGGTGCTGTAGTTATGGGACCTTACGCAGATTTAGCGGAAGGAATGGAAGTGCAATGTACAGGTCGTATTCTTGAAGTACCAGTTGGTCGTGGTTTATTAGGTCGTGTAGTTAATACGCTTGGTCAGCCAATCGATGGTAAAGGCGAAATTGAAAACGATGGTTTTTCACCAGTAGAAGTGATTGCACCGGGTGTTATCGATCGTCGTTCTGTTGATCAACCTGTTCAAACTGGTTATAAAGCTGTCGATTCTATGGTGCCGATTGGTCGTGGTCAGCGTGAGTTAATCATTGGTGACCGCCAAACGGGTAAAACTGCGTTAGCAATTGACGCGATTATTAACCAACGTAATTCAGGTATTAAATGTATCTATGTTGCGATTGGTCAAAAAGCCTCTACTATCGCAAATGTTGTGCGTAAATTAGAAGAACATGGTGCGCTTGCAAATACTATCGTGGTAGCCGCATCTGCATCTGAATCAGCAGCGTTACAATATTTAGCACCTTATGCTGGTTGTGCGATGGGGGAATATTTCCGTGATCGCGGCGAAGATGCGTTAATTGTTTATGATGATTTATCAAAACAAGCCGTAGCTTATCGTCAAATTTCATTATTATTACGTCGTCCACCAGGTCGTGAAGCCTATCCAGGTGATGTATTCTATTTACATTCTCGTTTACTAGAACGTGCTTCTCGTGTAAATGAAGATTACGTAGAAAAATTCACTAAAGGCGAAGTGAAAGGAAAAACAGGTTCTTTAACCGCACTTCCTATTATTGAAACCCAAGCTGGTGACGTATCTGCATTCGTTCCAACCAACGTAATCTCTATTACCGATGGTCAGATCTTCTTAGAATCTAACTTGTTTAACTCAGGTATTCGTCCTGCGGTAAACCCAGGTATTTCAGTATCTCGTGTTGGTGGTTCAGCGCAAACTAAAGTTATTAAGAAATTAGCGGGAGGTATTCGTACCGCGCTAGCTCAATATCGTGAATTAGCAGCGTTTGCACAGTTTGCATCAGATCTTGATGATGCGACTCGTAAGCAACTTTCTCACGGTGAAAAAGTAACTGAATTATTAAAACAAAAACAATTCGCGCCATTATCTGTTGCAGAACAAGCGGTTGTATTGTTTGCTGTTGAATTTGGTTATTTGGATGACGTGGAATTATCAAAAATTGCAAGTTTTGAGACCGCACTTTTAGATTATTCTAACCGTAATCACGCTGAGTTTATGCAAGAACTTAATAAAACCGGTAACTATAATGACGAAATCAAAGATACATTAAAAGGTATTTTAGATAGTTTTAAAGCGAATAGTGCTTGGTAGTAACGGAGAGATAAGATGGCAGGTGCAAAAGAGATAAAAACCAAAATTGCCAGTGTACAAAGTACACAAAAAATCACTAAGGCAATGGAAATGGTGGCGACCTCGAAAATGCGTAAAACGCAGGATCGTATGGCTGCATCTCGTCCGTATTCTGAAACTATCCGTAACGTTATTAGTCATGTGTCTAAAGCAAGTATCGGTTATAAACATCCGTTCTTAGTTGAGCGTGAAGTGAAGAAAATCGGTATCTTGGTTATTTCAACAGATCGTGGTATGTGTGGTGGTTTAAATGTTAATTTATTCAAAACCACACTTAACCAAATCAAAAATTGGAAAGAACAAAATATTTCTACAGATTTGGGCTTAATAGGTTCAAAGGGGATTAGTTTTTTCCGTTCCTTTGGATTTAATATCAAAGGTCAGCTTTCTGGTTTAGGCGATACACCTGCACTAGAAGAGTTAATTGGTGTGGCAAATACAATGTTTGATGCTTATCGTAATGGTGAAATTGATGCAATTTATATTGCATACAATAAATTTGTTAATACGATGTCGCAAAAACCTGTTGTACAACAGTTAGTTCCTTTACCAGAATCTAAAAACGATCATTTAAATGAAAGACAACAGACTTGGGATTATCTCTATGAACCAGAACCAAAGGAACTTTTAGATAGCCTTTTAGTTCGTTATTTAGAATCCCAAATTTATCAAGCGGTTGTAGATAATGTAGCTTCAGAACAAGCGGCTCGAATGGTAGCAATGAAATCAGCAACGGATAATGCAGGCAATTTAATTAATGATCTGCGGTTGGTGTATAACAAAGCTCGTCAAGCAAGTATCACAAATGAATTGAATGAAATCGTAGCCGGTGCGGCGGCGATTTAAGAAAAGAGGAACGGTAATGTCAGCAGGAAAAATTGTACAAATCATCGGTGCGGTGATTGATGTTGAATTTCCACAAGATGCGGTGCCAAAAGTTTACGATGCATTAAAAGTTGAATCAGGTTTAACACTTGAGGTGCAACAACAATTAGGTGGTGGAGTAGTTCGTTGTATTGCATTGGGTACATCCGATGGTTTAAAACGTGGCTTAAAAGTAGATAACACAAATAACCCAATTCAAGTACCAGTAGGCACAAAAACTCTTGGTCGTATTATGAATGTATTGGGCGAACCAATTGACGAACAAGGAGCAATTGGTGAAGATGAGCGTTGGGCTATCCACCGTTCAGCACCAAGCTATGAAGAACAATCAAATAGTACAGAATTATTGGAAACTGGCATCAAAGTGATCGACTTAATTTGTCCATTCGCAAAAGGTGGTAAAGTTGGTCTATTCGGTGGTGCAGGTGTAGGTAAAACCGTAAATATGATGGAGTTGATTCGTAATATTGCGATTGAGCATTCAGGTTACTCTGTATTTGCGGGTGTAGGCGAACGTACTCGTGAAGGTAACGACTTCTATCATGAAATGAAAGATTCTAATGTATTAGATAAAGTATCTTTGGTTTATGGTCAAATGAACGAGCCACCAGGTAACCGTTTACGTGTTGCATTGACTGGTTTGACTATGGCTGAAAAATTCCGTGATGAAGGTCGAGATGTATTATTCTTTGTGGATAATATTTATCGTTATACCCTTGCTGGTACTGAAGTATCTGCGTTATTAGGTCGTATGCCATCAGCGGTAGGTTATCAACCGACATTGGCAGAAGAAATGGGTGTATTACAAGAGCGTATTACATCAACCAAAACAGGTTCTATCACTTCTGTGCAAGCGGTGTACGTACCAGCGGATGACTTAACTGACCCATCTCCAGCAACAACTTTCGCACACTTAGACTCAACTGTTGTATTAAGTCGTCAAATTGCATCTTTAGGTATTTACCCTGCGGTTGATCCATTAGATTCAACTTCACGTCAGTTAGATCCACTTGTAGTTGGTCAAGAACATTATGATGTTGCTCGTGGTGTACAAGGTATTTTACAACGTTATAAAGAATTGAAAGATATTATCGCAATTCTTGGTATGGATGAATTATCTGAAGAAGATAAATTAGTGGTAGCACGTGCACGTAAAATTGAACGTTTCTTATCACAACCATTCTTCGTTGCAGAAGTCTTTACAGGTTCACCAGGTAAATACGTGACATTAAAAGACACCATTCGTGGCTTCAAAGGTATCTTAGAGGGCGAATATGACCATATTCCTGAACAAGCGTTCTATATGGTTGGTTCAATCGATGAAGTGTTAGAAAAAGCCAAAAATATGTAATCACTTCAAGTCATTTGAAGGAGAACAAAATGGCGACATTTAATTTAACGATAGTAAGCGCAGAGCAGAAAATCTTTGAAGGTGAAGTAAAACAAATTCAGGCAACTGGTGTGGAAGGGGAGCTTGGTATTTTGCCCGGACATACGCCATTGCTAACAGCAATTAAGCCTGGGATTGTTAAATTTACTCTTAAAGATGGGAATGAAGAAGTTATCTATGTTTCTGGTGGTTTTTTAGAAGTTCAACCAAATATTGTGACAGTGTTAGCAGATATTGCTATTCGAGGTAGTGAATTAGATGCAGATCGTATTCACGAAGCAAAACGTAAAGCAGAAGAAAATATAGTATCTCACGGATCTGATGCAGATCACGACTTACTTGTTGCAAAACTTGCTAAAGAGTTAGCAAAACTTCGAGCTTATGAACTCACTGAAAAACTATTGAAAACAAGACGATAATTGAAAGTATAATATAGATGAAGTGAACTTCATTTAGTTTAAGGGCTAAGTTCTATAATTTTAGAACTTAGCCTTTTTGTTGTATAAGATTAACGATAAGTTTTTGTCTGAACTTTTTATCTAAATTAATTAGGATAATATTTACTCTTTTTTAGATAAAAAGTGCGGTAAATTTCTAGTTTGTTTTTAACCTACTACAAATGGCAAGTAACCCGCACGAATCGCAAATGGAATGGATGTAATAATTACGCCTAATACCAATACGATAATTAAAGTCAGATTTCCTCCCCATACTTTGTATGGCAAATTGCGGTGAACACGACGAGCTTTCCAAACAAGGCTAACTGGCAATACTACGGCATAGAATGCGAACATTTGACCTGCGTAGCCTAGTGCTAAAATAAAACCTTCAGGGTAAAATAACGCAAAAACAAGCGGTGGAATAAAAGTCAGCAAACCGAGAGAAATTCTGCCTGCTGTAACGTTAAATGAACGTTTTAGTAGATCTTCAATACATTCTAACAATCCTAATCCCACGCCTAAGAAAGAAGTGATAAGTGCTAATGTAGAAAATAATTTTACCGCACTTGCGATCACATTACTTCCAGTGATGGCAAAGGTTGCTTTTACTAAGCCATTTAAGGTGGCGTCTTCTTTTAAGATTTGTAAAAATTCATTTTGTGTGAGCAATCCGTGCGTGGATAGTTGCCATAGAATATAAGCGCAAAGTGTTATGGCAGAGCCGACCAAAATGGAGAAGCGCAATGCTTTTACGTTGCCACCTAAGTATTTATTTAAACTTGGAATAGAACCGTGGAAACCAAATGCTGTGAAAAATACAGGGCTTGCAGAGATAATTAAAGCGTTGTCAATTGGCGTCGCCATTAAGTTATTAAATTTAATTTCTGGCAACATCAAGATTAACACGATTGCAAAGGCTGCAAGCATCACAAAAAATAACACACGATTAATTTTATCTACGCTATGTGTGCCAATGATGATAAATGAACCGAAAATCACGGTAAATAATAAAATGCTGACTTTATCGCCAAAACTTTCTGGTAATAAATCTTTTAATAGTGAACCGCCACCACTAACATAAGCGGCAATTAATGCGTATAAGAAAATAATTAGCACTGCCGTAGCAACAATGCGTCCTGCTTTACTAAAATATTGTTCAGCGAGTGTACCGATACCAGCATCACTTTCTGCAGTTTGATAGAGCTCAACGAATAAAAGTGCGCTAAAAGTTAATAATGCCCAAAGCCCTAACAATAAGACTAAAGTAAAGCCGAAGCCGATGCCTGCAGAAGTGAGTGGCATAGCTAACATTCCTGCTCCAATCATCGTACCAGCAACAAGAAGTGTGCTGCCAACAGTTTTGTTCATTTTTGTTTCCTTATAGTGTAATGTAAAATTTACGATAATTGTATTGTATAATTTACAGCGTGTAAATAAAATTTATAAATTGTGAATTTTTTACTATCTTCCTTGCCATATTGTTGCTTAAGAAGAAGGAATAAAATGATATTTCCTAAATTTTGTGTTTATCAATACATTTAATTACCATAGTTTCACTGTATTTTACGATGGTATTGAATTGTCGATTTTTGCAATTGTTCAAATAAATCTTCTAATTGCTCACTTAATATTGCCTAACAATTTTCTTATTTATTTCCTCCTTCTGGATGTAATCCAATCCCTTGATGGCGTTCTTGTAGTTTTGCGATAATTTCGTACCACTGAAGATCTTGATTGTGTAATAATACGGTTAAGTGATAGACCAAATCTGTAGCTTCAGAAATGACTTCTGCTTTATCTTGTGCGACCGCAGCCAAGGCAGTTTCCACACCTTCTTCCCCCACTTTTTGGGCGATTTTTTTGGTACCTTTTGCGTGTAATGTTGCAGTATAAGAATTAGAAGGATCTGCATTTTTCTTTTCTTTTAAATGTTGTTCTAATTTTATAAACCACGCCCAATTTGCAAATTGTTGCTTCTTGTTCTCCGATTGTGGAGAGGTAAATTGATGGAAGCAGCTGCATTCACCTGTGTGGCAAGTTGCCCCAATGGGATCAACTAAAATGAGCAAAGTGTCGTTATCGCAATCTAAGCTCATTTCTTCCACATTTAAAAAATTGCCCGAGATTTCTCCTTTTGTCCATAATCGTTGTTTGGTACGAGAGAAGAAAGTTACTTTACGTTCTTTGATGGTTTTTGTAAGGGCTTCTTCATTCATATAGCCAAGCATTAGTACCTCACGAGTACTTATATCTTGAATAATAACAGGAAGAAGACCATTAACTTTTTGCCAGTCTATTTTAGTAATATTCATTATTCACTCCGAATCTCGATGGCTGATTTCACAAGGTAGGATTTCAACTCGCCAATTTCAATAATCTGTTTATGGAATACGCTGGCAGCTAATGCCCCATCTACTTTTGCTTCAATAAAAGCATCACGAAAATGTACCATTTTACCCGCACCGCCAGATGCAATTAGAGGTACTTTACATACTCCTCGCACCAGCTTGAGCTGGGCTAAATCGTACCCGTTTCGTACACCATCTTGATTCATCATATTTAGCACGATTTCTCCTGCACCGCGTTGTTGTACTTCTTTTACCCAATCTAACAACTGCCAATGAGTTTGTCGGGTACGTGTTTCATCGCCTGTATATTGGTTTACCCAATACTTACCTGTTTCCTGTTCAAACCAACTATCAATACCTACTACAATCGCTTGTACGCCAAAACGATCTGCTAAGCGAGAAATGAGCGTTGGATCAGCGAGAGCAGGGGAATTAATCGAAATTTTATCCGCCCCAAATGCAAACAATTTTTCCGCATCTTCAATGGTTTTAATCCCACCTGCTACGCAAAACGGAATATCAATTACCTGAGCGATTCGTTCTACCCAACTTTTATCCACGGTACGACCGTCTGATGAAGCCGTAATATCATAAAATACCAATTCATCAGCTCCTTCTTGCGCATAGCGTTGAGCAAGTGGCACAATATCGCCAATAATTTCGTGGTTACGGAATTGTACCCCTTTTACCACTTGTCCATCACGTACATCCAAACAAGGAATTATCCGTTTTGCCAACATTTGATTGCCTCCGAAAGCGTAAATTTTCCTTCTAATAAAGCTCTACCTACAATTACACCTGACACACCTGTGCCTTTTAGAGCCTCAATATCAGCCAGTGAACCAATCCCTCCAGAAGATTGAAACTGAATAGGTGGATATTTCTCACAAATTTCTTGATAAAGCCCAATATTTGAACCTGTCAAGGTGCCATCGCGTGAAATATCGGTACATAAAACTTGTTGTAAGCCAACAGTTTGGAAATCTTCGATCAACGTTTCTAATAGCACACCACTTTCTTTCTGCCAACCGCTAATTGCAACGATTTTCTGACCGCTTGCATTAATATTCACGTCTAATGCTAGAACAAATTTTTCCGCACCATATTTAATGAACCAGTTTTTTACCATTGAACGATGAGTTACGGCGGTTGAACCAATTACCACTCGATTCGCACCTACTGCCAATAAATCTGCCACATCTTTCTCTGTACGAATGCCTCCTCCCACCTGAACTTTGCATTGTGTTGCTTCAACGATTTTTCCAATCAGTGCAGTTTGTCTTGATTGGGGATTTTTCGCCCCCGTTAAATCCACTAGATGTAGTTGTTTTGCTCCTTGACGTACATAATTATCAAATTGCTTAATCGGATTGTCAGAATAGGTAGTTTGCTTGGCATAATCGCCTTGGTGTAACCGCACAACTTGACCATTGATAAGATCAAGAGCCGGAATAATAATAGATTGTTTCATTGTGTTTGATCCAGTATGACTATATGATCTAGTGATTAAAATGGTACTTTTTCCACAAAATTTTTTAGCAACAACGCACCATTTTTACCCGAACGTTCAGGATGAAATTGTACACCGTAAAAATTCTCTTTCTCTATCGCAGCAGAAAAATTCACACCATAATTGCTTATTGCCACCGAATGTTCATTCGGGCTAACTGCATAACTATGCACAAAATAGAAGTGACTATTTTGCACAATACCATCAAATAACGGACAGTTTTTTACAAATTGTACGCGATTCCATCCCATTTGAGGTAACGGTAAGCCAGTATCGGGAATTCGATGAGTTTTTCCGCTTATTAGGTTTAAGGTTGGCACATTACCCTCTTCGGAAAATTCTGTCATTAACTGCATACCCAAACAAATACCCAGCACTGGTTGTGTTAGGCTTTGAATGGTTTTGATCAATTGACGTTCTTGTAAATTATGCATTGCTGCATTTGCTGTGCCTACACCAGGTAAAATCAGCTTATCGGCAGATTTGATTTTATTGAGATCAAAAGTGATCTCGGTATTGTAGCCTAATCGGTCAAAGGCGAATTTGACAGAAGAAAGGTTGGCACAACCTGTGTCTATAATCGTGATGTTTGTCATTTTTTTATCCTTTTATAATTGGTCTAATTTTGCAAAAATACGACAAAAATTAACCGCTCTTTCAACTATAAAACTCCTTTTGAACTTGGCATTTCATTTCCTTCAATCCGAATCGCCTGCCTTAATGTTCTTCCAAAGGCTTTAAATAAGCTCTCTATTTTATGATGATCGTTATTACCTGTGACATTTAAATGAAGCGTGGCAAGCATTGAAAATGCCAGAGATTGAAAGAAATGTTCAGTGAGTTCCGTACTAAAATCACCCACTTTATCGCGTTTAAAGCTGGCGTTGAATTTGATCCAAGGTCTGCCCGATAAATCTAAAGCACATTCTGCTTTACATTCGTCCATTGGAAGCACAAAGCCGAAACGGGCAATACCACGTTTGTCACCAATTGCTTGTTTCAGTGCTTGCCCAAGGGCAAGAGCGGTGTCCTCTACTGTGTGATGTTCGTCAATCCATAAATCGCCTTTACACTGCACATTCATTCTAAACCCACCGTGAGTGGCGATTTGATCGAGCATATGGTCAAAAAAACCAACGCCTGTTTGGATTTCATTTACACCAGCTTCATCTAGCCAAACTTGCACTTTAATATCGGTCTCTTTAGTTTGACGAATTACTTCTGCAAAACGTGGCGGACGTTTGCCACAGTTTGTGACCGTTTCTCCCAGCAATTTTTCTGCAATCAGATCCCAATTCATTTTCTGTGGATCGTATTGAATAGCTCGAATACCTAGATTTTCTGCTAATTGCACATCGGTCGCTCGGTCACCAATGACAAAAGAGCGGTCAATATCGAATAAATTTTTACGAATATAGTGATCAAGCAACTTAATTTTTGGTTTACGACATAGACAATTTTCTTCAGGCTTATGTGGGCAAATGAGTACTTCATCAAAGGTAATACCTTGAGATTCAAATAATTCCATCATTACATTGTGAGGCTTATCAAAATCTGTTTGCGGAAAAGCATCCGTACCAAGCCCATCTTGATTAGAAACTATCACAAAACGGTATTTTGTTTTCAGTTTGAGGAGTGCAGGAATTACTTTCGGTTCTAATTTTAGTTTCTCTAAGCTGTCAATTTGGAAATCAGTTTTTGGTTCATCAATTAATGTGCCGTCTCGGTCGATAAAAAGAGTAGGTTGCATATTTTTTCTCCGTCTATGTTATATGAGTGGATCATTCGCCTTATACGAACAGTATAAAACTAAATAATCTTGAATCGTTCTGCGACTTAAATAGGAGGTGGTTTATTTTACCTCCTTAATTGCTTCAACAACTCTCTCACACTCATTCCTTGTGCCCACTGTAATGCGAATACAATTTTGTAAATACAATGTTTTATTCTGGTCTCTTAAAATAATTCCTTGTTCCCACAATGCCTTAAACACAGCTTGCCCGTTTTGACATTTGATCAACAGATAATTAGCTTCACTTTCATACACTTTTTCCACTTGAGGCAAAACTAAAAGAGCTTTAGCAAGCCATTGACGATTGGAAAGAAGTTCTTGTGTGAGAGCTTGAACAGTGGCGATGTTCGAAGGTCTTAACGCTTGTTCTGCAAGATCAGCACTCGGCACAGGAATAGGATATGGAGCGATTACCTTACTTAAGATGTCAATTAGTTCAGGGTTTGCTAACACAAAACCACAACGCAATCCAGCTAAAGCAAAGGCTTTAGAAAGTGTGCGGATAATTGCTAAGTGCGGGTGATTTTTAAGCAAATTAGTAACGCTTGCTTCAGGACAGAACTCAATATAGGCTTCGTCCACTACCACAATCGCTTTGCCTACCGTGATTTGCAAAAGATCAAGTACATCTGATTGCTTGAGTAAATTACCTGTCGGATTATTTGGGCTGCATACAAAGACTACTTTTACATCATTAAGATGATTTTTGATTTCTGGCAGATTAAGCTGAAAATCGTCAGTTAAAGGCACGGTCTTACTTAGTACGCCAGCCGTTTCAGCACTTACTGCATACATTCCGTAAGTAGGAGGACAGAATAAAATGGCATCTTGTCTGGGTTCGCAAAAAGTGCGGATTATCAATTCAATGCCTTCATCACCGCCACGAGTAACGAGTACATTTTCAGTTGAAACGCCCGCATAATTTGCATAAGCCTGCACCACTCTTTGAGGCTGGGGTTCTGGGTAGCGGTTTAAATCTTTACCCGAAAGCTGAAATTCAGGCGAGGTTGGATATTCATTTGCATTCAGCCAAATCGTACCATTCCCGCCGAGTTTCCGAGCGGATTGATATGGCGTTAAGGCTTGTATATTTTGTCGGGCTAAAGTTGTGATTGTCATCATTGTTTTCTTCCATTGTAAAATATGCGCATTGTAATCATTCATACATATTTTGTATTGTTGTATGAAAATTTGGCTGCTTACGTGTCGTGCTTAGAGCCGCAATTAATATCTTGGATATTGAGTTTCGCCAATCTTACACTTACTGCCATTTTATGTGCTACCAATTGCTCAGCTTCTGCCATCACTTCCACCGTTTCAGCGAGGTTTTTAAAACCTTTTGGTGTGAGTTCTTGTACTGTCATTCGCTTACTAAAATCAGCTAATCCTAAACTAGAATAAGTTTTGGTATAACCATAAGTAGGCAAAACGTGGTTTGTGCCACTGGCATAATCGCCCATACTTTCAGGCGAATATGCACCTAAGAAAATTGAGCCTGCGTTATCTAAATATGGTAATAATTTACGTGCATTTTTTGTTTGCACAATTAAATGTTCAGGGGCATATTCATTGCTAATTTCAACTGCTTGTTCAAGGCTTTCTGCTATAAAAATACGGCTGTGGTTTAACGCTTTTCGAGCGGTTTCAGCACGAGGTAATAGGGCAAGTTGGCGTTCAATCGCTAGTGAGGTCTCTTTTGCCAGAGTTTCACAGGTCGCTATCAAAATCACTTGGCTATCTGCTCCATGTTCCGCTTGAGAGAGTAAATCGCTTGCCACAAATTCAGGATCTGCCGATTCATCTGCAATTACCAACACTTCTGACGGTCCCGCTGGCATATCAATCGCCGTACTATTTTGTGCTACCTGACGTTTCGCTTCTGTCACAAATGCGTTTCCAGGTCCGAAAATTTTATCAACTTTCGCCACGCTTTCCGTGCCTTGAGCCATCGCAAAAACTGCTTGAGCACCACCTATAGCATAGATAGTTTCCACTCCGCAAAGATGAGCGGTGTAGAGAATTTCATCTGAGATCGGTGGCGGTGAACAAAGCACGATTTTTTTACAGCCTGCAATTTTAGCAGGAATAGCTAACATCAATACGGTGGAAAACAGCGGTGCTGAACCACCTGGAATATAAAGCCCTACACAAGAAATTGGACGAGTCATAATTTGGCAACGAACGCCTTCTTGGGTTTCTAGGTCAATTTCCTGATTTTGCTGTGCTTTGTGAAAGGCTTCAATGTTCGTTTTGGCTTGCTCAATCGCATTGCGAAGTTTTACAGAAATCCGACTACTTGCCGCTTGAATTTCATCTGCCGAAACAATGAGTTTATCTAACTTCACGCCATCAAATTTTTCACAGAGTTCAAATAACGCCCGATCACCATTGTATGCCACATTTTCACGAATGGCATTAACTGCCTGCTGAATGTTTTTCCCATTTTGTTGGACTGGACGCATAATGACTTTGCGTTTTTCAGTTTCTGATAAATGATTCCAAATAATTGTTTGCATTGTTTATTTTCCTTTGTATCCGTAAAATGGATGATAACCCATCATTTGAGATATTGATTATTTAAATGGCAAGACAAAGCTCGCACTACATTTACTCCATCATCTTCTCAATTGGTAACACTAAAATTGAACTAGCTCCTGCCTCTTTTAACTGTTCCATTGTTTCCCAAAATAAATTTTCTTGGCTCACTACGTGCATTGCCACCCGAGTTGTATCACTGGCTAATGGTAAAATGGTCGGATTTTCAACGCCAGGTAAAAGTGCAGTGATTTTTTCAAGCTTTTCTTTCGGAGCGTGGAGCATAATATATTTACTTTCAGCTGCCTGCTGCACACCTTGAATACGAGTGAGTAGTTTATCCACGATAGCTTGTTTAGTTGATTCAAGCGGTTCAGCACGCTGAATTAAACAAGCTTTAGAACGATAAATCACGTCCACTTCTTTTAAGCCATTTGCTTCAAGCGTTGCCCCTGACGATACTAAATCGCAAATCGCATAAGCAATACCCGCACTAGGTGCGACTTCTACTGAACCATTTAATAAACAACTTTTAAACGATACCCCATTCTCATTCATATAACGTTTGAGCAAATGCGGGTAAGAAGTTGCAATACGCCTATTAGCAAGATCTTTCACATTCTCATAATGACAATCGCGATCAACCGCAAGTGATAGACGACAATCACCAAAATCAAGTTGGCGAAGTTTTTTGTATGTAACTGTTTCATTTGCTGCACGGCGACCAAGTTCTTCCTCTTCTAACACATTTTCGCCAATAATCCCAAGATCCACTACGCCATCAAAAATCAATCCTGGAATATCATCATCACGTACGCGAAGAATTTCAATCGGCAAATTTTCTGCATAAGCGATTAAACGTTGTTCATTCCAATTAATTTTCACGCCACATTGTTTAAGTAATACGGCACAATCTTGGTTTAAACGCCCTTTTTTTTGCAAAGCAATACGAAGGCGGTTTGGTTGCATTGTTGTGTTTGTCATAATGTTTTTCCTATTTTAAAAGTTGAGATAAAAGAAAACCCCTCGAAAATTGCCTTCCGAGGGGTTAGTATTTATTGCTCTTACACTGATTTGTATCATACTCGGAAGATATTTTATTATCTTCCAAACATACAATCACGCCTGAAAGATAATCAGGTGTGGTGATGATGGTAAGTACAGATAAAATTCATATTGTAATGCTCGTTTAAGTGTTATTAAATTTGTATTGCATTAAAAATACACTTTAAAATTAAAAATGCAATCTTTTTTTGAAAAAAATTGTGTTTTTAGTACATTTTTACGATCTTTAAAATTTATCGAAAATGTTTACTTAGAAGGTATAATTTTCTAGATTTTTATTGTGTTAATTTTCTTTTCCCTTTCTGTGTTCATCTCGTTAAAATACTTAGCGAATCAACTAAGACAAAGCTAAGACAACATAGGAGAGCTTATGATTTACAGTATGACCGCTTTTGCACGCCTTGAAGTGAAAAAAGATTGGGGCGATGCGGTATGGGAAATTCGTTCCGTCAATCAACGTTATTTAGAAAACTTTTTCCGTTTACCCGAGCAATTTCGCGGATTAGAAAACACGTTGCGTGAGAAACTTCGTCAAAGTCTTACTCGCGGGAAAATTGAATGTTCTTTGCGTATTGAAACAAAAAAACAAACAAATGCTGAATTGAATTTAAATAAAGAACTTGCAAATCAAGTGATTCAATCTTTGCAATGGATTAAAACGCAAGCTGGCGAAGGCGATATTAATTTAACGGACGTGTTGCGTTATCCGGGCGTGGTGGAAGCGCAAGAGCAAGATTTAGATGCGATTAGTCAAGATTTATTGATAGCCTTTGATGATTTACTGACCGATTTTATTGCAATGCGTGGTCGTGAGGGGGAAAAACTGAACGATATTATTCAACAACGCTTAGATGCCATTGCTGTGGAAACGGAGAAAGTGCGGTCACAAATGCCAGCAGTTTTACAATGGCAGCGTGAACGTTTATTGCAACGTTTTGAAGATGCTCAAATCAATCTTGATCCGCAACGTGTGGAACAAGAAATGATTTTACTCGCTCAACGTGTTGATGTGGCGGAAGAGCTAGATCGTCTACAAATGCACGTGAAAGAAACCACGAATATTTTGAAAAAAGGCGGTGCAGTTGGGCGTAAATTAGATTTTATGATGCAAGAATTGAATCGAGAATCTAATACCCTTGCGTCTAAATCCATTAATGCGGATATTACGGCTTCTGCGGTGGAACTAAAAGTGCTTATCGAACAAATGCGTGAGCAAATTCAGAATTTAGGATAGGAAAGCAGAATGTCTCAATTTATTTCTCTTACTCAATATCAACTGATTGAGGCGCATGGTGCGGATGCAGAAAAATATTTGCAAGGGCAATTAACTTCTGATGTTGTGCAATTAGCAAGTGGGGCAACGACACTTACCACTCACTGCGACCCAAAAGGTAAAATGAATGCAATTTATCGTTTGTTTAAAGTAAGTAGTGAACAATTCTTTTTACTCGTTAAGAAAGATATTTTGCCAAGCGGGCTAGAAGCCTTGAAAAAATATGCGGTATTTTCCAAAGTGAGTTTTGATTTACGTGATTGGCAAATTATCGGCGTAATAGGTGAAAAATGTGGAAAAATTACACCGCACTTTTCATGGGGAATTGATGAACAGCGTTCAATTTTATTAAATGAAACTGAATTGCCCGTAAATTTTAATGGCGATGAAAAAATTTGGGAAGTAGCCGATATTCAAGCAGGATTGCCAAATTTAAGTCTGCAAACGCAAAATGAATTTATCCCACAAGCACTAAATTTACAGGCCGTTGAGCAAGCAATTTCTTTTACCAAAGGCTGTTATATTGGGCAAGAAACCGTGGCACGTGCGAAATATCGTGGGGCAAACAAACGTGCAATGTTTATTTTTAAAGCGCAAACTCAGCAGGAAGTGGAAATTGGCAGTGAAATCGAAATGCAGCTTGAAGCCAATTGGCGTAAGACTGGCACGATTACAAGTGCGGTCAATTTAGACGGTGTTTTATGGTTGCAAGTTGTGATGAATAATGACATGGATTCAGAGCAACAATTTAGATTGCCGAGTAATGAAATACTGTTAGAGCGAGTGCAGTTACCTTATTCGATTACTGAATAAGAAAGCAAAAAAGATCAGGCATTACCCTGATCTTTTTTCTATTTAGTAAAGTACTCGCGCACGAATTGTGCCATCTACTTCTTTTAATTTTGTGAGCAATAGAGAGGTATCGTCCGTTTCTACATCAACAACGACATAGCCAATTTTGGGATCAGTTTGTAAGTATTGCGCTGCAATATTGAGATGCGCTTCACTGAATATTTGGTTTAGTTTGTTCAATATACCAGGGCGATTTTCGTGAATATGCAATAAGCGTTTTGTTCCCTCGTGTTCTGGTAAAGAGACTTCTGGGAAGTTTACCGAAGAAAGGGTTGAGCCATTATCTGAATATTTAACAAATTTGCCTGCTACTTCAAAACCGATATTTTCTTGTGCTTCCGCTGTTGAGCCGCCAATATGTGGCGTTAAAATCACATTATCAAATTCGCGTAATGGCGAGACAAATTCTTCATTAATTGACGCAGGTTCAATTGGGAATACATCAATTGCCGCACCGTGAATTTTACCGTCTTTTAAGGCTTGAGCGAGAGCATCAATATCTACTATTGTGCCACGCGCAGCATTGATCAAAATTGCCCCTTGTTTTAATTGTGCGATACGCGTTGCGTTCATTAAGTTTTTGGTAGATGGCAGTTCTGGCACATGTAATGAAACCACATCGCAAGAACTGAGTAATTCTTCAAGGCTACGAACCTGTTTTGCATTACCAAGCGGAAGTTTATTTTCAATATCGTAGAAATACACATCCATACCTAATGATTCAGCAATAATACTTAATTGTGAACCAATGTGACCATAGCCAATAATACCTAATTTTTTACCCCGCACTTCATAAGATCCCGTTGCGGATTTATTCCAAACACCACGATGTACTTCGGCATTAGCCTGTGGCACATTACGCATAAGTAATAAAATCTCGCCTAATACAAGTTCTGCGACGGAACGAGTGTTTGAGAATGGGGCATTAAATACAGGAATACCACGTGCTTTTGCCGCATTTAAATCCACTTGATTTGTACCAATGCAGAAACAGCCAACTGCGATTAATTTGGGTGCAGCTTCAATCATTTCTGCGGTTAAATGGGTACGAGAACGTAAGCCGATAAAATGTGCATCTTTAATGGCTTCTTTTAATTCATCACCATCTAGTGCTTTTTTATAGTAATCAATATTGCTATAGCCTGCGGCGTGGAGCGTATCAAGTGCGCTTTGATGCACACCTTCAAACAATACAAATTTGATTTTTGATTTGTCGAGTGAAACTTTGTTTGTCATATTTGCTTCCTTATGATTTTTATTATGAATTAGTCAATAATTTTGGCACCTTCAGGCGTACCGACGATCACAACGTCTGCGCCACGTAACGCGAATATCCCATTAGTGACGACACCTGCAACATTGTTTAATTCTTTTTCCATTTCAACTGGATTTAAAATACTGAAGTTGTGCACATCTAAAATTACATTACCGTTATCAGTCACCACGTTTTCACGATATTCAGGTGCACCACCAAGTGCGGCTAATTTTCTGCCTACTTGTGAACGAGCCATTGGAATCACTTCCACGGGCAATGGGAAAGTTGAACCCAACACATCCACTTGCTTACTCGAATCCACTATGCAGATAAATTTTTTCGCTAATGCCGCAACGATTTTTTCACGAGTAAGTGCTGCGCCGCCGCCTTTAATCATCATTTTTTGTGGATTGATTTCATCTGCACCATCCACATAAATATCTAAGTTAGAGACATCATTTGCACTAAAAACTTCGATACCTTGCTTACGTAATAATTCTTCTGATGCTTTTGAAGCCGCAACTGCGCCTTGAATTTTATTTTTGATTGTACCCAAAGCCTCAATAAAGCAGTTCACTGTGGAACCACTGCCGACGCCAACAATTGTATCTGCTTTTACATATCCTAATGCAGCTTGTGCGGCGAGTTTTTTCATTTCTAATTGATTCATTTCTTTTCCTTATCTTAATAAGTAAACGATTGCGTTACTTTATTACGAGCCTATTTAATAAACAAGTATAATTTTTAACGGGCGTTTTTCTCAAGCAATGCTATTTCATGACTAGGCTATTCTTCCGTTAAAAATAATTCCAATAGTTCATTGAGAAATAACTTGCCGTGCCCAGTGATTTGCCAAGAATCAGCGTTTTCCACAATATAGTTTTGTTGAATGGCAAAATCAATTTGATTTTTTACCGCACTTTGCGACAAGCCTGTGTAATCTTCAAATTCTTGTTTGGGAACCGCTTCTAATAAACGAAAGCGATTCATAAAAAACTCAAAAGGGCGGTCAATTTCTGGCACGTTTTTTTCTTCGTAAAGATATTCGCCACGCAAATAACCTTTCGGGTGTTTGGTTTTAGAAAAGCGAGTAATCTCGCCATTCGGAAACGTCAATTTCCCATGTGCGCCACAGCCAATGGCTAAATAATCCCCAAACCGCCAATAATTCAAATTATGTTTACATTGAAAACCCGCTTTTGAGTAAGCTGAGGTTTCATATTGCTGGTAGCCTGCCGCCGTTAAGAGTTGGTGACCTTGCTCAAAAATATCCCAAAGTTCATCGTCATCTGGCAATTTAGGTGGGCGGTAAGCAAACATCGTATTTGGCTCAATAGTGAGCTGATACCAAGAAATATGGGGAGGGGATAGCTCAATCGCTTGACGAAGATCATCTAAGGCTTCTTCCAACGTTTGGTTCGGCAAGCCGTGCATTAAATCTAAATTGAAACTTTTTAGCCCAGAAACTTTCGCTAAATTGACCGCACTTTTTGCCTCCGCTGCATTATGAATCCGCCCAAGACGCTGTAATTTGTCATCATTGAAACTTTGAATTCCCATAGAAATTCGCGTAACGCCTGCTAAAACATAACCTTTAAAACGTTCAGCTTCGACCGTGCCAGGATTAGCCTCTAATGTGATTTCAATATTATCTTCAAAATCAATCTGCTTTTTTATTTTTTTTAAGAGATACGCAATGCTTTCTGCCGAGAACAAACTTGGCGTACCGCCACCAATAAAAATTGAATGGAGTTTTCGTTGTTGAATTGAATCTTTAAAGCGATGTAAATCAGACTGCAAATCTTGCAGAAGATGATAAATATAGTCTTGTTCTGGTATATCGCCTTTTTGTGCGTGCGAATTAAAATCACAATAAGGGCATTTTTGAACGCACCAAGGAATATGTACATAAAGGGAAAGTGGAGGAAGTTTTAGCATTGTGTTATTAACAAGTTTTCAATTTGGAAAAGTATAAATTAATCTTGTGTAAAGATGAAATTATCATCTATAAAATCAATAAAAGGGCTTGTTTTCACAAGCCCTAAAACATTCAATTAATTGACCGCTCTTTCCGATTTACTCGTCACTTTACGGCGTGGTGCTTTAGGTTTAGCCTCCACTTTAACAAACTCAATGCCTTCTGGTGGATTTTCCAACGCAAGACCAAGCACTTCATCAATGGTTTCTACCGCGTGAATTGCGAGGTTTTGTTTCACGTTTTCTGGAATTTCTTCGAGATCTTTAACGTTCTCTTTTGGAATTAATACGGTTTTAATTCCACCACGATGTGCCGCAAGAAGTTTTTCTTTTAATCCGCCGATTGGTAATACTTTACCGCGTAAACTGATTTCTCCCGTCATTGCCACATCAGCACGCACAGGATTACCAGTTAAGCAAGAAACTAATGCGGTACACATTGCAATACCTGCACTTGGGCCATCTTTTGGTGTCGCACCATCTGGCACGTGAATATGAATGTCACGTTTTTCGTGGAACTCAGAATTAATACCCAGTTTATCCGCACGAGCACGCACAACGGTCATTGCCGCTTGAATGGATTCTTTCATCACATCGCCTAATGAACCAGTGAAAGAAAGTTTTCCTTTACCCACAACGGAGGCTGTTTCAATGGTGAGTAAATCGCCGCCCACTTCTGTCCAAGCTAAACCAGTTACTTCGCCAATACGATTTTGTGTGTCAGCTTTACCAAATTCAAAACGTTTTACGCCAAGATAATCGTGCAGATTATCTGAATTTACCGTGATAGATTTAAGTTTTGGATTTACCAATAAATTTTTCACTGCTTTACGGCAAATTTTTGAAATTTCACGTTCTAATCCACGCACGCCCGCTTCACGTGTGTAATAGCGGATAATATCTAAAATTGCACTTTCTTCGACGGTAAGTTCGCCTTTCTTCAAACCATTACGTTCAATTTGTTTGGCTAACAAATGACGCATCGCGATATTAAGTTTTTCATCTTCTGTATAACCAGAAAGACGAATCACTTCCATACGATCCAATAATGGGCCTGGAATGTTCATAGAATTTGATGTTGCCACAAACATTACATCAGAAAGATCGTAATCCACTTCTAAATAGTGATCGTTAAAGGTGGTGTTTTGCTCGGGGTCGAGTACCTCAAGCAATGCTGAGGCAGGATCGCCTCGCATATCGGATGCCATTTTGTCGATTTCATCAAGCAAGAATAATGGATTTTTTACACCCACTTTTGCCATCTTTTGAATTAATTTACCTGGCAATGCACCAATATAGGTTTTACGGTGACCACGGATTTCTGCTTCATCGCGAACACCGCCTAATGCCATCCGCACATATTTACGACCAGTGGCATTGGCAATAGATTGACCAAGAGAGGTTTTACCTACCCCTGGAGGGCCAACTAAACAAAGAATCGGTCCTTTCACTTTGTTTAAACGAGCCTGTACTGCTAAATATTCAAGAATACGTTCTTTTACGCGATCTAAACCATAGTGATCGGTATCTAAAACTTGCTGTGCTTTAACAATATCTTTTTTCACTTTAGAACGTTGATGCCAAGGCACTTGGATCATCCATTCAATATAACTGCGTATTACCGTTGCTTCAGAAGACATCGCCGACATCATTTTAAGTTTTTGTAATTCATTTTCTACTTTGTCGCGTACCTCTGCTGGCATGCCTGCCGCTTCCACCTTTTGATGCAGTTGTTCAACTTCATCAATGGTATCTTCATTTTCGCCACCATCCATTTCTTTACGAATGGCTTTAATTTGCTCGTTCAAATAATAGTTACGCTGGCTTTTCTCCATTTGTTTTTTGACACGACCACGAATGCGTTTTTCAACTTGGAGAATATCAGCCTCTGATTCCATCATACCAAGCAAATATTCTAAACGTTCTTGCACATTAGCGAGTTCTAACGCATTTTGTTTATGGCGAATGCTTACAGGGAGATGGGCAGCCATTGTGTCAGCTAAGCGATCAACATCATCAATACGTTGAAGGGCATTGAGAATATCTGCAGGCACTTTTTTGTTGAGGGTAAGATAATTTTCAAACTCAGAAAGCACCGCACTTTTTGCCACCACTAACTCTTTTTCATCGCCATAAGTGGTTTCGATAGGAGTAATTTTTGCGGAAAAGCATTTTTCGCCGTCTTCAAGGTTGTTAATTTTTGCACGATTTTGACCCTCAACTAGCACTTTTACTGTGCCATCAGGTAATTTTAATAACTGAATAATGTTAGCAATGGTACCCACATCAAATAAATCTTCAGGGGTCGGTTCTTCTAAATCTGCTTCTCTCTGGGATACCAAAAGAAGCTGTTTATCATCATTCATTGCTTCTTCAAGGGCATTAATAGATTTTGCACGCCCTACAAAAAGTGGCATTACCATATAAGGAAAAACGACAACATCACGTAATGGCAATACGGGCATTGTACGTTGGGTATTCTTCGCCATAATTGGTCTCTCTTATAATTTCGTTCCGATAATTTGGGTAAATATGGGGGTAGGGAAAAAGGAATTCAAGGAAAAGATTATAACAAAATCTGACTTATAAAGTGGGTTTTTAACAAAAAGAATTTTGGCAAATGAAGTGATAATGGCTAAAATGACTGATAATTTTATTAAATTGCACAAAATATTGAATTATGTCCACGAAAAATCATTTTATTTTCCCCACTTACGTTCAAATGTATCCTTATTCCAAGGATCGCCCTTTTCTCAAACAAGTGCGGGAAAAATTACGCTATTATGGCTATAAATGGTTATATCAAAAGCAATGTCATCAATTAGTGGATTTTCTTAATAAAGAAATGCAATGGCAGCCTTTATTTACGCAAGATTATTATCGTATCAATACAATTCTGACCACTTTTTGCGATAAACGATTTTCTGCTGCAGAACGTTTAACGGCGATTACCGAGAATTTACGTTTGGCAGAAGAAAAAATGGGACGTTTGCTTTGCCAACAATTATTAGATCAACAACATATCGTGCTAACCCAATTAACAGAGGATTTGCGTTTATCGTTGAGTATCAATCATATCGATCCCTTTGAGGGATATTTTTCTATTAACATTCGCAATCAAAATAACGAACGGGTATATGATGCGTCTTTCACTTTTTTAAGCCCGAATAAATTGCTTATTGCCTCAATTCAAGGCCCCTCAAGTGATAATGCTTCAAGTGGTAATGCTCAAGAGCTTGTGAAACAGGCTACGAAAGCATTACACGGTATGCGTCCAATGTTTCTGTTGGTCAATGCGTTCAAAATGCTTGCTGAAAAATGGCAATGTGAGTTAGTGGGTATTCCGCACAAAGCACAAGGAAAATATCGTCTTTCTGCTCGCAGTAAGATTTTGTTTAATTACAATGAATTTTGGCGAGAGAACCAAGGGAAATATGACAATAATTATTGGCAATTACCTTTAGATATTGAACGCAAACAGTTAGACGATATCGCAAGTAAAAAACGTTCTATGTATCGTAAACGTTATGAAATGTTAGACCAAATGGCATTGGATATTCAGCAACTTTAACGAAGAAAGTGCGGTAAAAATGAGAGAAATTTTTACCGCACTTCTCAATTAGTTTTCTTGTTTTTTCACTTCATCCCACAACAAATCTAACTCAATAAGTGGCACATCATTAATTTGCCTGCCTTGTTGTTGAACCGCCTGTTCTACTGCTCGAAAACGACGTTCAAATTTTAAATTCGCTTTTCGCAATGCATCTTCAGGATCACATTTTAAGTGGCGAGCAAGATTGACAGTTGCGAACAATAAATCGCCGATTTCCTCTTCCACTTTATTTTGCTCAATCGAAGTGCGGTTAATTTCAGCTTGAACTTCTTCTAATTCTTCCCGCACTTTGTCAAATACGGGGGAAATTTCTTCCCAATCAAACCCTACTTTTGAACAACGTTTTTGTAATTTTGCCGCTCGTGTAAGAGAAGGCAAAGCACGAGGCACATTATCTAAAATAGAGGTTTCTGCACTTTTACCTTGTTTTTCTTTGGCTTTCATTTCGTTCCAACGGGAAAGGGCTTCTGTTTCGTCCTCAGCTTTTGCATCGCCAAACACATGAGGATGACGGCGCACAATTTTTTCAGCGATATCTTGCAATACATCGTCAAAAGTAAAGTATTTATCTTCCGTTGCAAGCTGGCTGAAGAAAACGACTTGTAACAATAAATCCCCTAATTCTTCGCGTAAATTTGGTATATCTTTTTTCTCAATTGCTTCGATTACTTCGTAAGTTTCTTCCGTTAAGCAAGGAATCATAGATTCATAATTTTGTTTTAAATCCCAAGGGCATCCGCCATTTGGATTACGAAGTTGGGCAATGAGTTGAATAAAATCTTGAATGGAGTAGTGCATAATTTTATTTCCTTTGATGGGATGTTTTGGATAGTATAACGAAGGATAAAAATGGTGCAAATACCATCGCTTTTTAGGCGTATTTTCTTTATACTTTGCGCATTAAAACATTATTGATAAAGCTGGGAAAAATGGAAAAAATTATTATCGACCACGATCGTTTTCTTCGCACGATTTCGCGTATTTCTCACGAAATTATTGAAAAGCATCAATCTTTGGATGATCTTATTATTGTTGGGATTAAACGCCGTGGTGCGGAAATTGCTGAATTATTACAACGTCGAGTTGAAGAATTAAGTGGTATAAATTTACCCTCAATGGAACTGGATATTACCTTTTATCGCGATGATTTAACTTTGGTTGATCAGGAAGATAAAATGCCAATTTATAGTGGTTCATCACAATATTTGAATATTCAAGATAAAACCGTCATTTTGGTTGATGATGTCTTGTTCACTGGTCGAACCATTCGAGCGGCAATGGATGCGCTGACTGATTTTGGTCGTGCTGCAAAAATTGAATTAGTGATTTTTGTTGATCGTGGTCATCGTGAATTACCCATTCGTGCTGATTACGTAGGTAAAAATGTGCCAACAAGTCGTGATGAACTTGTACAAGTTCGAACTGAAAAACAAGATGGCTGTTACGAAGTTGCTATTCTAGGGAAATAAATCTTATCTATTGTGAACCTTCAGTAGAATTGTTACTCTAACCAACGTTATTGACTCTTTTTTGGATGAAATGAAAATGAAAAAATTTGTTTTAAGATCTTTTTTATTGGCTGCTTTGGGATGTGTCGCTTTCGTTTCTATGACACAAGCGGAGGAACGTGTTGTAGCAACGGTGGATGGTATTCCTGTATTAGAAAGTCAAGTACGTGCGAATATGGGTAAAAAAGGCGATCGCCAAAGTGCGATTGATAAAATTATTGATGATATTTTGGTGCAAAAAGCAGTTCAAGAATCAGGTGTTAAAATTGATCCTCGTGAAATTGATCATATTGTGGAAGACACCGCAGCTAGAAATGGCTTAACTTATGGCCAATTTTTGGATGCACTGGATTATCAAGGTATTTCATTAAATACATTCCGTCAGCAAATTGCCAATCAAATGATGATGGGGGCTGTACGCAACAAAGCTATTCAAGAAAGCATTGATGTGACGCGTGAAGAAGTTGTCGCACTCGGTCAAAAAATGTTAGAAGAAGCGAAAGAAAAGGGTACGGCACAGAAAGTTACAGGTAAAGAATATGAAGTTCGCCATATTTTGTTAAAACTTAATCCATTGTTAAATGATGCTCAAGCAAAAAAACAATTAGCTAAAATTCGTTCTGATATTATTGCAGGTAAAACAACTTTCGCAGATGCGGCATTAAAGTATTCTAAAGATTATTTATCGGGGGCGAATGGTGGAAGTTTAGGTTATGCGTTCCCAGAAACTTATGCACCACAGTTTGCGCAAACCGTCGTAAAAAGTAAACAAGGTGTGATTTCTGAACCATTTAAAACTGAGTTTGGTTGGCATATTTTGGAAGTAACTGACACACGTGATGGCGATCTTACTACTGAAGCCTACACCCAAAAAGCGTATGAACGTTTAGTGAATACTCAATTACAAGATGCAACGAACGATTGGGTCAAAGCATTGCGTAAAAGAGCCAATATTCAGTATTTTAATAAATAACAAAGTATCAAAAACAAAGGGGCTTAATTGCCCCTTTTGTTGTTTTTTATTTTCTCTTTCTTATAGCTTATGAAGAAATTTTTAATTGCGATTTTATTTTTAATTTTGATTTTAGCGGGCGTGGCTAGTTTTGCTTATTACAAAATGACTGAATTTGTAAAAACACCAGTAAATGCGCTGGCAGATCAACTTTTAACCATTGAACGTGGCACAACAGGTTCAAAATTAGCCGCACTTTTTGAGCAAGAAAAGTTAATTGATGACGGGAAATTATTACCTTATTTGCTTAAATTGAAACCCGAGCTAAATAAAATAAAAGCAGGGACTTATTCTCTTGAGAACGTTAAAACTGTGCAAGATTTGTTGGATTTGCTTAATTCAGGTAAGGAAGTGCAGTTCAATGTAAAATGGATTGAAGGAAAAACCTTCAAGGATTGGCGAAAAGATCTTGAAAATGCACCGCACTTAGTGCAAACCTTGAAAGATAAGAGTAACGAAGAAATTTTCACATTACTTGATTTGCCAGATGTTGGCAGAAATCTTGAACTAAAAAATGTGGAAGGTTGGCTTTATCCCAATACTTACAATTATACCCCGAAATCTACGGATTTGGACTTGTTGAAACGCTCAGCAGAGAGAATGAAAAAGGCGTTAAATAAGGCTTGGAACGAGCGTGAGGCGGATTTATCTTTAGCCAATCCTTATGAAATGTTGATTCTAGCGTCTATCGTAGAAAAAGAAACGGGCATTGCTGTTGAGCGAGCAAAAGTGGCATCTGTATTTCTCAACCGCTTAAAAGCAAAAATGAAATTACAAACGGATCCAACGGTAATTTATGGTATGGGCGAAAATTACAATGGTAATATTCGCAAAAAAGATTTAGAAACCCCAACGCCTTATAATACGTATGTGATTGATGGATTACCGCCAACACCTATCGCTATGCCAAGTGAAAGTTCGTTACAGGCTGTTGCAAAACCTGAAAAAACAGATTTTTATTATTTTGTGGCAGATGGTTCTGGTGGGCATAAATTTACCCGCAATTTGAATGAACATAATAAAGCGGTACAAGAATATTTACGTTGGTATCGCAGCCAGAAAAATGCCAAATAAAAGTGCGGAAGAAAATATGAAAGGAAAATTTATTGTTATTGAAGGTTTGGAAGGCGCGGGGAAAAGTTCCGCTCATCAGTCTGTTGTGCAAGTTTTGCATGAACTGGGGATTAAAGATGTTGTGTTTACTCGCGAGCCTGGTGGAACGCCATTGGCAGAGAAATTACGCCATCTAATTAAACATGAAACCGAAGAACCCGTGACAGATAAAGCAGAGTTATTAATGCTTTATGCAGCACGTATTCAGTTGGTGGAAAATGTGATTAAGCCTGCTTTAATGCAAGGAAAATGGGTGGTGGGCGATCGTCACGATATGTCATCTCAGGCGTATCAAGGTGGCGGGCGTCAATTAGATCCGCATTTTATGCTTACTTTGAAAGAAACCGTATTAGGCAATTTTGAGCCAGATCTCACAATTTATTTGGATATAGATCCAATTGTTGGTTTAGCGCGAGCTCGTGGACGTGGCGAGTTAGATCGTATTGAACAAATGGATTTGGATTTTTTCCATCGCACTCGAGCAAGTTATTTAGCATTAGTAAAAGATAATCCAAAAGCAGTCGTAATTAATGCAGAGCAGACTATTGAACTTGTTCAAGCTGATATCGAAAGTGCTGTTAAAAATTGGTGGAAATCAAACGATAAGTGAATATCATCAATAATAACGATTTGAGTTAAACGCGTGGGCTTACGCCCACCCTACATTGACTAGCATTGAAAGTGCGGTTAAAAATTGGTGGAAATTACACGAAAAATGACCGCTCTTTTAAAATAAAAAAATCGGCAGTGAATTTCCCTGCCGATTTTATTTTTTACTACTGAACTTAAAACGTCCACTGTAAATTCAACGCACCTTGTTTAGCTTGATGATGTTTGCTTGTTTGGCGGTTGAATGAGGCTTGTAAGGTTAAGCCCGTAGGGTGGGCGTAAGCCCACGAAAAAAAGAATATTATTAATAATACGCGTGGGCTTACGCCCACCCTACATAGGCTACATTAGCTGGAATTGAAAGTAGGGTTAAAAATTGGTGGAAATGACACGAAAAATGACCGCACTTTTAAAATAAAATCGGCAGTGAATTTCCCTGCCGATTTTATTTTGTTACAACTTAACTTAAAACGTCCACCGTAAATTCAACGCACCTTGTTTAGCTTGATGATGTTTGCTTGTTTGGCGATTAAATGTGGTTTGTAAAGTTAAGTCCGTAGGGTGGAATTGAAAATGGGGTTAAAAATTGGTGGAAATTACACGAAAAATGACCGCACTTTTAAAATAAAAAAATCTGCAGTGAATTTCCCTGCCGATTTTATTTTTTTACTACTGAACTTAAAACGTCCACTGTAAATTCAATGCGCCTTGTTTAGCTTGATGATGTTTGCTTGTTTGGCGGTTGAATGAGGCTTGTAAGGTTAAGTGAGATTTGATTTTCACTGCTACACCTAATTGGCTTTCAATTGCCGTCTTATTGTTTATCACTCGACGATCCCCGTCCATTTCCACACCGAAATGTTTGGTATGGTAAAGGGCGTTCACAGCCCGTAGGGTGGGCGTAAGCCCACGAAAAAAAGAATATTATTAATAATACGCGTGGGCTTACGCCCACCCTACATAGGCTACATTAGCTGGAATTGAAAGTAGGGTTAAAAATTGGTGGAAATGACACGAAAAATGACCGCATTTTTAAAATAAAAAAATCGGCAGTGAATTTCCCTGCCGATTTTATTTTGTTACAACTTAACTTAAAACGTCCACTGCAAATTCAACGCACCTTGTTTAGTTTGATGATGTTTGCCTGTTTGGCGGTTGAATGTGGCTTGTAAGGTTAAGTGAGATTTGATTTTCACTGCTACACCTAATTGGCTCTCAATTGCCGTCTTATTGTTTATCACTCGACGCTCTCCGTCCATTTCCACACCGAAAGGTTTGTTGTGGTAAAGCGCGTTCACAGCGGCGAAAGGTTCAATAGCGATATTTTTATAGAGTGAAAATTGAGCTTTAGCTTGAACGCCCACTCGGCTTTGTAATTGGCGGGAGCCAAGTAAATTCACGTGGGCATTTTCGCTATCGCTGAATTTTCCGTTTACCCCCAAATAAGTCAATTGTGCCTGTGGTTGCAGGTAAAAACGAACACGGTTGCCCTTTTTAGTGAAGTGTTCCGCCAATAAAGCATTGTAATATAAGTTCGCAAAACTTTTTGCATAAAGTTGGGATTTATTTTGCATAAGCGTTTTAGTATTATGCAAAATAAATCACAGATTAAACCTAGACAAAAAACGCCCTTTAAATCATCATTAAAGGGCGTTTAAATTTTGCACTTTAGATAAACTCGCACAACATAACTGCACCTATTTAGCCCTCCATACCTCCCCAGCCTAATTCGACCGCAGTCAGTCGTTTTGCCGCAATGATGACTTGCTATGCCTGCCGAAGAGAGTAATCCTGTGACCAACTTAAACAAGCACAGGAAACCACAAAATGACAAACTTTAGAATGAGAACCGAGCAAGAAATGATGATGGAATTAGCCCTTGTTGCCGTGAAAAAACACGACGGTTTTATTGCGGACGGTTCGCAATATTCACTGCCTAACGAATGCGGGCAAACTTTTGTCTATAACACGGCATTTTTAGATGTGCGTTTTGTGGAAGACGGACGCAAAGATTGCGTGGTGAGATTTACGTCCACGCTCGCCCCTTTCGCCCCACCGTTTTATTGCTTGCTTTCCGAATTAGAAGACTAAAACAAAGGCTTCGTGATCACGCGAAGCCTTTTTCATAGCTAAAATTTATAGACTAAATTGTCCTCGTACGCCACTTGGTAGTTCAGCTTGGCATTGACTGTAATCCGTTTGGCGTTTTCAAACGCCTGCCAATTATCCACCTTATCTTCCAGCATATAATTCACAAAGCGAATAAACTCCGACTTCGTCGAGCTAAAGAACACATACGGTGGTCGCGTAATATTGACCAGTCGCAAGAAATCAATCAAATCAAAATAGGTGGCTTGTTTGTAGCTTTCCTGCTTGGTGCAAAGGTAAGGCGGATCTAACACAAATAACGCTTTCGGATCATTGCTAAACTTAGGCAAAAGCGTGTGGAATGATTCTTTCACAATCTCTACGCCATCCAAATACCCTTCTGCACCAGGGTAATCGCTTAACCGCACACAATGCCAGAAATCTTTTCGGTAGAGTTCTTCCAATGAGCCGACTTGCTGACCGCTGAACAGCAACCAACTCGCCAAACAATTTAAGTCTTTATAACCTTGAAATTCATCAATGATTTGGATGATTTCTGCCTTTAACGACTTTGGTAAACGCTTATTTTTCGGCGTAGTGTTACCAATTTTTGCAAAGATTTGTGCACGTAAGGCATTGGTGTCATCAATATGCACTAACCTTTCCGCATAGCCATCAAAATCATTGTAAATCACATGTGCTTTGGGTTTCATTACTTTGGCTGCGTGGCTTAATAAGCCCGAGCCGCCGAATGTATCAATAATCGTCCAGCCTTCGCCCTCACCTTTAATATTCTCATTTAAAACTGTTTCAAAATGTTTAAGAAACATTCGTTTTTGTCCGATAAACGGCAACGGGGCTTGTTTAAAGGTGTTTTGATTTGCCATAGTTTTTCCTTTCTATGGCGTTCTGATGCTCAAGGCATTCTGACACTCAAATCAAATTAACGTGTAGTATTAACGGTTTTGCAACGAGGGCATTTGATTTCTAAATAACCAACTATCCCCACTTTTGCCAATAATTTGTTACAAAATGTGCAACGGATTGCTTTAATTGACTGCATAAATCCGCCCGCCTTGCGCAAGGTAGGCGGCGTATGGCTATATGCAGGCACGATCTGCGTAGCTGGTAACAACGAGCATTCCTAGTGCCGTTGTTATCGCCGTCTTTTCTTTATTGAATTAAACTTTGTGCAGGGTAAACTCTCCTTTAAATTCTTCTTTTATTGAACATTACGGCAAGTTGATTCGGACTAAACCGCCAGCCATTTTCCCCGCCACAAATCGCATTAAAGCACCATTCTGAGCAAAAATACTTCGAGCGTTTTTGTTTGATGCCAAGTACGATTCCTAGCGCGCCCCACCAGTCGTATTTACATCCCAAAGTGCGGCTAAAATAGGCTTTGATTTGTTCTTCAGTCACACCGTCAAGCGGGATTAAATCCCATTTGGTGTTATCGGACACATCAATCTGCTTGCAACGCACGCCGCTATCTTGTACTGACGAGGAGTAGCAGTCATATACTGTCGCATGCTCATAATGATGCCCATTGCCAAACTCAATGCGCTCAATAGCAATCTCGCAATGCGAGTATTTGCCCTTTGTGCAAAATCGAGTAATGCGGTCGGCTATCGCTTTGACTGGCTCTTTGCGCCAGTCTCGTTTGTGTTTGTACATCGCCAAATAGACCTTAGCCATTTTGATATTCCTCCATCAAGTTATCCATCTGCTTGATAATGTCATCATGGATTGATTGCAGTTGCTCAAGCGTGAGATTAGGGGCTTTAAGTTCATATTTGCGCATACGTTGATTAGATAATTCAACCTGCAGTTTTTCGAGTCCTGCCGCTTGTGTCAAAATCAGGTTTGTGGCGGTCTTGTTATCCAGTCTTGCTCGTTGCGCAAAGTCTGAGATATATCGACTGCACTCGCCCTCATAATTTGCTGCTTTAAAGGCTTCTGCCGCGGCTTGACGCTCACGGTACTCGCTTTCAAAGCGTGTCCACGTGCTGTAGATTTTTGCCGCGTGCTCGTCGATGTTGGCAATAAGGCGAGTTTGAGTGTCGGCTAAAAGTGCGGTCTGTTTTTCAGTTGAAATTTCCCACGTGAGGGTGTCAAGATTTAACTCATGTGCAGCACTAGGTTGTGGCTCAATCAACGCAGGGTGCCCTGTTTTGTTTGCGATAATTTGCTTGCCTTGAGATTGTCCGTTAAGCAGCTCAAGGTAGGTTTCTTGGCTAATTTCTACCGCACTTTCTGGCACAAAACCGCCGTCGGTGTCATCAAAAAAGCCGTTTTTGTAGTAGATTGTCATTGTGTTTTCCTTGTGTGTGTTTTTTTAATTTGTTAATATAATCTTATATGATGATATTTTCTTAAATATTGCTATGTATAATATGCCTTTTTCTGTCCATATTCTTACTCAAGTTAGAAAAGCAATTAGTAAAATGCCTCAATCGTTACAAGAAAAAATCTATTTTGATTTAGATGATCTTGAAACTTATGGTAATGAACTGCAAGAACCTAAAGTGAGAGATTTAGGTAACGGACTAAAAGAGCTACGCACTACCGCAAAAGAAGGAATTGCTCGGCGTTTTTTCTTTTTTCATATTGGCAAGCAGATTTTTGTTGTCCACGCCATTCAGAAAAAACACAGAAAACACCTAAACAAGATTTAATGCTTGCTAAAGTGCGTATGAAACAATTAAAAGACCAACTCAAACCATAGGATAGCCCAAATGGAAAAGCTAGAATTTATCTCTCTTGAAAACCTTAAACAGGATTTAATTGCTCAAGACCCTACTTTTGAAACTCGTCTTGTAGTACATAAGCAACAACAAGCTATAGTGCAACAATTAAAGGCTGACCGTTTAGCCAAACAGCTTACTCAACAAGACATTGCCAACTTAACAGGTATTAAAACGCAAAATATTAGCCGCCTTGAGCGAGGGATGGTTATACCAAAAGCCGATACCCTTATTCGTTATGCTCAAGCCTTGGGCGGAACTTTTCAATACGTTCCTGCATAGCTTTTGTGTTATATCTTTCTCTTTAGCAAAAGAAGAAAGACTTGTTCCTGTTTTAGTCATCACGACTATGGTAGTTGTGTTCAACTCTATGTCTAATGCGCACTGGTTCTGATGGTGCGTAGGTAATAATTCGTTGATAAGGCTCCCCTTTCCAACGTCCGATAGTCATCCAATCTGCAGACCCTAAATACCAGTTTGTTACTGTCGCTGTGGTGTTCGTTTTAGGTTGCATAAATACCCAGTTATATTGTCCCTTACCGCTTGCTCTTGATTCATATCGTTCTGTAATAAAACATCGATATTCTTTATCTATATATGCAATCGGTAGAACAAGATCTGTATGCACTGCAGTATTGCCTCGAGTAAAAACAATTCGCCCTGTTTGTATCATCGTCCCGTCTGGATATTTTCTAATTTCAACATTACCAATTCTTTGATAGGTAATGGCTGCATTAATAATTTGAGAGGTCGCTTGATTAAAATCCGTAATCTGACTAACCGTGTGCGTATGATTACGGTCTGCTTTGTCTTGTAACCCTTGCGCTAATCGCCCTGCATCAAGCGCACCAGCATTAGTTACCTCACCGTGGGATTTAATCCAAAAGACTACATCATCAAAACTATTCAGGGCTTTGATGCAGAGTTTGAGAATAAGCGATTTAGGGCGGTTTTCGTTTGCAGTAGGAACGACTCGAGATGCGTCAAATTGAACCGTTTTAGCTTGACCACCATTGCTATATCCAGTACCACCTGATCGTGCCTTTATTGTAAATGCGCCTGTAGGGGCTGATTGTTCGGCATTAACATCAACAAGGTGTTCGCCTATAATATTTCGAATTGCATCCTCTTGTATCTGCCCTACAGACAAGCCATTGCCCGCATTACGTAAAAATCTATCTGCGACTCTTGGCACACGATTCATTGTGCCATATTTGTCGATTAAGTGGCGATATAACTCGGGGTAACGCTGCTCGGTCACTTGTGTGGCAATCTCATCAAAGGCAATCCAGCCTGCTGGGATATTATCCACGGCAAAATAAGCCGTCATCCCCACATCGCTACGGGTTAAATCAGGGAGTTGGTTGTGGTTTCCCAAAGTGCGGTATAAATCGGGGAAGGTTTGTTGGCTGAATGTTGAACCATCAGCACGTAAAAAACCAACGGGATTAGTTACCGCACGGGGAAATGACACGACCGCACCAATAGGCACGCCGTCCGTATTGAGTTTTTTCCACGCCGACCAGCTGTCTCTTTGGCTGCTTGTTTGATGCCGTTCGTACATATCTGTGCTGTATGCCACATAAGCCAATTGACGACACCAAGTGCCATTTCCCCCTGCGATAACTTGAATATGGCAACTGGTCGAAACCGGCAAATTTTGTGTCAATGAGGCTTGGCGAATCGCATAAATCCCATCGGTTTTAAGGGTGTTTAAATTTCCACGAAATTCCTCTATTTTAAAATTCCCGATACCATAGCCTGCAAGTGTATTAGGCTTGCCTTCAATATCCGTATTAAATTGCGGTTTTGCCGCCGCATGATAGATTTTTTGATTGTTATATGACAATTCCCCATTTGCCCGAATGCGAATGGTGCCGATAGCTCGGTTACTTTTTTTATACTCTATCCAGCCGTCGCCATCATTTGCCCCCATATTTAAGAGATGATTAGCATTTGCATAAGTTTGTGAATCAGCTAACCCAATGCCACGAAACCCAATGATTTTAGATTCAAAACTTTTGGTACCTTGAATCGATTCATTGCCCCTTAATCCCACTTTGCGCTCTGCGGTAGTTTTGGCGTCTACTGCTTTATCATAGGCGGTTTTCACGGCTGCACTGGTTGCAACGGTGTCTGAACTACTGCTATTTACTGCAGAGGATTTTTTGTTATTGGGAATGTAATTTTGTGAGACATTTAACTGTAATCTGTCTACGCTAGTTTTGGCGTCTACTGCTTTGTCATAGGCGGTTTTCACCGCTTTTGAGGTTGCCGCTTGGGTTTCGCTGTTGCTGTTAGTGGACGAACTAAGCCGAACTTCGCCTTTTTGCGTTGTGCTGGCGGATTTACGGTTGTCATCAATAATCTTCACAATCGCTTGATATAACTGCGTTTGTGTTTCTGCCTTCGGGGTAAACCCCGCTTTTTGCAACACATAATGCGCTTCCGCTTGTACATCGCGTACTCGGTCTTGCAAATTATTAAGCCACGTATCGGTTACTCGTGTGCCTTGTTCACCTGTTGCTGGATTACCGTTGTGAAAAAGGCCATCATTTGAATCAATTTGAGGCATTAAACTTTTCATATATTAAGATCCTGTTTGATAAGCAAAATAACAGTAAGTATGTGCAGGTTTTAAATCTCGGAAGAATTCCTCAATAATTGGGTCGCCAAATTCCACTAAATGATTACCTGCAAAGGAGCTACCTGCACGAAAATACACAATATTGTCATCGCCATTAAGCACCGATACTCGCCACATAAAAATCAAGTTATCGTGCGCTTCATTGCGAAATTGAACCAAATCTCCCGTCGTTGGTAAGTCATTCGCAAGAGGAGAAAACTCTTTAATTTCGATGCGATATCCAATACTTTCCGCAATACGTTTAAAATAGGGAATAGATAAGCCCCCAATCGCATTTAACTTGGCAATGACACGTTTTACTCGTGCTTGATAGTTATTGCTATAATCTGTTCTTATGTCGCATAAACGTTCCCAATCGGACAACATGGTATTGGAGGTAGCAGGTTCAATAATTTGCAATAAATCCACCGCACTTTTTTGTAATCGGTCAAAGGCATTACCATCCACCTCACACTGTGCTAAAAAACGCTCTCCATTTACGTCGTATGAAACAGGCGGATAAAGTTTTGCTAACACCTTTTTGTGGTCAGTTTGCATCATGCCATCTCCGTAACGGTGATTTGACCTAACCGAAACCACTCAATTTTTGTACGCACATCCGCTTTTAGATTAGTGATAGGTGCCGTAAACTTACGATCAACCACACCGACCAAGTTATTTACCACCGCTTCACATTGCGACACAATCAAATCATCGCCTGGGATTAGCGTATTAAAATAATCCGCAAGTGCGGTAGAAATCGCTGCCTTAATTTCGGGTAAGGTCACGCCACTAATTTTTACCTGAATATTAAAATTGACTTTTGTTACATCAGGTTTCACGACTTTGCTTTCTCGTGCGGTCACAGGGCGCACATCGTCAATATATTCTTGGCAGCGACGTATTGTTTCATCGCTTGGCACATCGTTATTTGATGTGATCGCAATATCTACCGTACCAAGCCCACGACGCAATGGGTAAACATAAGCCGCATCCACGCCATCCACCGATAACGCCCATGTACGATAGTCATAACGATTACCCCCAGCAGGTGGTCGGCGAATAATCTCAAGCAAACGTTCGAGCAAAGACGCATCGCTTTCCGCGTCAGTTGCACCAATTACATCATTTAGCACCACATCGGATTGCACGCCTAAAGGTGCTGCCATAAAGTTTGCTTTTATCGCAGTTTTAATATTTTGGCTGGCACCCGTCGCAAGACTTCGCACGGTAACAACGGCAGAACCGCTTGCAGAAATCACCGCACTTTCGGTGGTTTCGTAAAATCGGTTATCGTCTGTTTTAATTTGTAATCCAGCTTTAATCACCGCATCAGGGGTACCTGTCACTGTTGCGCCACGTCCACTAGCATAAGTCGCATTACGACGGCGAATACCACGCAGGCCAGCATGTTTTTCAAGAAAATCTGTATCGGCAGTATCGGGAAAGAATTGTTTAATAATCCATTTTTGATGAGCATAAATACCTTCCGCTACAGCAGCAAGGCTACTGGCACGTGCATAATAGTCACTATCTATGCTCACATCAGCACTCGGTTCTAATGACTGCACATCGCGCAAAATCGCTTGGCGAATATCTTCTAAACTCGGCACAATAAACATGGTTTAAACCCTTTTTAAATGACTTTTACCGGGTGTTTAAAATGATAGGTTTCGCCCCGGTTATCTCGGATGGATATATCTAAAATCAATACACCATTATGTGGTTGGTTATGATTGACAATAATTTCCTCTGCACGTCCATCATCAATCAAGGGTTGCAAGGCTTCTTCGGCATATTGTTGTGCAATTAAACCTATGCGTGACAAATCTTTTTCGCGCGGAATAAGATGGAGCAGAGAGCCTACACGCCCATCTGCCCACCAAGTGCCTAATGGTGTGGTCAATCTGATATACGCTGCATTGGCAAGCGTACTGATTTGTTTACTTGTATAGTCCCCGGTAAACGGGCTGATCTCTCTGTCCATATTGACAGGATAAGATAAGAGGTAAAAAGAAAGGAGATGCAGGGTTTCAGCATCTCCTTTAAGGTTAGATTATTCAGGTTTACTGGTTTTGCCTCCGCTATCGCCAGTATGTTTGTGGTTCCTTAACGAAATTGTACCAGCTTCCACATCGCCGTCAGTCGTAAAGCTACCGCCACGTTGTTCTACATTACCAGTAAAGCTCGCACCACTGCCACCTTGCACAGCCATACCACCATTACCATTGATTTGCCCTTGGGCAGTAAAGACCTGATCGGTTTCAACCAGTGGACTTGATATATCCACTTTTGTTGCAGCGTTAATCTTTAATACATCACAATCAATCTCAATTAACCGCCCCTTTTTTAATACAATGCTAGAGCCACTTTCATCATAAACGGCCACTTCGCCACCTTGCAGATTTTTCACTCGGAAAGAACCGTTCTCGGTTGCAATCACAATACCGTGGGTAGTTTGTCCGCCAATGGGTAAAATCACTGCTTGCGTATTTGCTGGAGGCACAGAAGTAAAGCCAAACTGCTGCATCAACTCTACATCTTGTAAGGTTTCATCCGCAAGCCCTGAAGCTTGCACTTTTTGAATATTGTCCGCACTTTTTACTAAGTGCAGCACACCTCGAAAGGCTTGACGGATTTCCTCTGCCGCACCTTGCGCCTTTTGCTGAATGGCTTGGCTTAATCGTCTCATTTTGTCCCCTTAATTCGCAGCCACCCAGCTGCCATGTCCGTTAGTAGCCATTAATTTTTTACCCTTACGCTTACGTGCTTTTTCTGCTTTTGCGTTGTAAGCGTCTGGTGTCCAAATGCCGTCTTGTTTAAAGCGTAGTTCCGTTTGTGTGCCAGCGTTTCGGCTCAGCATAAAACGTCGCCCCATTAAAAAGAAAATGGCATCAATCTCATATTCCTCGCAAATGACATGCACACGTTGCCCTGGTTGCCATAATGTGCCGTCTTGCATTTTGTGATCGGGTACAACGATAGTAAGGGTAAAACCTTCTAGCATACTGTCCGCAATGTATTTTTTCGCCCATTTTTGCAAGGCTTCCAAGTTATCCACATCAGATACCACCACAGTTTTCGGCTTGTAGGTAGTCATGTCAGGATCGTGATAAACCCATTTCAGATCGTTTTTGTTATCTTGTCCTTGCTTGCCGTGGCTTTGTGCAAGAAAAGTGACTTCGCTAAACCGATTTGATACATCAAACGTTAAATCCGCCTGCTCAAAGTTGTTTCGCTTACCGTCTTTCATGCAACACAAGGTCGCCACAGGTGGTGTGCTGTAATCCGCACCGCCCACAATTAGCTCTCCATTTGGCTCAAACCACAAATGCAAGCCTGCCGAGTTCGCACAACGCATTACCGCATTCCAAGCTGTTTCGCCTACGTCAATATCGACTTTATCTAATGTTGGATTATTTTCCGCACGCAATGCCACTTTTTTAATACCAAGTGGTTCAACAATTTTTTTTACCGCATCTAACACAGTCAAGCCTTTTACATTGGTAATGGGGGCAGAGCAATCCACAAGGATACTTGCACGGTCACGCCCATTGAGGCTATAAGTGCGGTTAGTTTTACTAATAGTATGCTGTGTCGTATCCACGATGCCTGTCATTACCAGCTCGCCATTAATGCGCACTTTCACTTCAGCCCCAGAAAAATCAGGTAAAACTGTGCTATTTGAAGGCACGCCCAAATCAAATTTAAAGGCGTCGGCAGGGATTAAAAAGTCACTATCAATATCATAACTTTTCCAGCTATTGTGGGCTTTACCGTCCACTTCCAGCGTAACATCATTTTCATAAGGGTAATTATTTGACATAGCTATTTAACCACTCCCCACGCTCCACAAAATTCGGATAACGGATCTGCGGATTCAATCTTAATAATTCATCTGCACGTTTGTGATCCTGATAAAATGCATGTGCAATTTGTTGCACAGTACCGCTAAATGGCACCTCACGCACCATTAAAGGCGGTTTACGATTAATTGCCGCAAGGGCAAGTTGAGTAAACTTATGCGCTTTATTGCGTAATTGCTCTGCCGTATTGTGCGCAGCCGTATAAAAACTCGTATTAGTCGTGCTTAATACCGTGATCTTTTCCCCACGATGTTCATCGTCTGCTTGTTTGCGTAACAATTGTAAATTATCCATAATTTGTGACCGCACTTGAGTCGTGATGTAATCAATATCCTGCGGCAATAAATCATCGTCCTCTACCAATTCAGTGGCAATACGCAACAAAGCAACACTGGAGGCTAATTGCATCATTAAATGCACAGATTCAGTATCATCCTTACTAAAAGAGGTCGTTAATGATTTCAATGCCGCTTGTTCTTTGGCAGATTTAATATTCTTACCACTCACTAAATCAGCAGGAATATGCTTGATTTGACGTATTGTGCGGAGTACCTCATCAAATTTTGCACGCAGGGTTAAGTCTTTGCGCGCAGCAATTTGGCGCAACCCAGAATCAATCATGGTTACCAAATCACGTACAGCACGGCTAGATTTTGCTTTAAAGTTATCTTGTGTCACGACAGGCGACACACCATACTTGGTTTTGTCAAAATCAAATAACCCGCGCACTTGCTCAAAACAGCCAAATAATGCGCCATAAACACCCAACAAACGTGATTTTGTATTAGCGGCAAAGGCAACAATCTCCATAAATTCGCCATACAATGCCATCGTATCATCAACAACATTTTCTAATTCAGTCAGTAAGGCATCTATTTTTGCCAATAGGGAATAATTAAAGACAAAAATCGGTTTAGCTGGCGTAGATTCGATAAAAGTCAAATCTAACACCACATAATCAATCATTTCTGCTTCGTGATGAAAACTCGCCCCAGTGCAAATCATATTTTGCAAACGCCCACGAATCGGATGCACTAATGTTGCCGCCCCTGATTTTTGTAGCACGCTTAAAAACTTCTTAAAGTCCGTGTAATAACCTGGCCCATAAAATACGGCTTGTATACGCACGGTTAATGGATTTAACCCCAAATCTTCCACGTCTGCGCCATTGACGAAAGGATAAGCATGCTCAATGGTCGAGCGATAGACATCATCATCCACCGAAAGCACATCAAAACGCACGCCGCGAAAACTTGCACGTTGCACAGGCATTGTCCAACCCGCCATCTTTTACCCCCGTTTTAAGTCTTGATATTGATACTGAGACGTTTGTTCAGCCACAATCCGTCCGTCTAAATCCACCTTGATTTCGTTTTGAATCGTGAAATTTTGGCTTTCAATAGCGGTTTTTAATCCGTCGCTAATGGTTTGCCCAAAATGCTGAAAATCCGCTTGATAGTTAGCCAAGCTAGATAAATCTCCCAGTGTGCGACTTAAAGCGGAGTCGGTGTCATTAGCCGCTACAGATAAACCTGAATAGCCTTTCCCCTGATTGCGAATTTCCGCAATTTTCACCGCACTTTGGCGCGTGCGCTCATCATATTGGGCTTGCGTGAGTGTGCCTCGCTCAAGACGTAAAGCAGCAACTTCATCTTTACGTGCAATTTCAGCCATTTCGCCCGAGCGAGAAGCCGTCCCCCAGACTGAATTTTTGTTATAACCGAAACCTTGCGGTGCGTAATGGGTTGTGGTCGGTTTATTGCCACCGTAAGCATTGGCATAAAATTGGTTTTCTAACTGCTTTTCTTGCGCAGTTTTGGCTTCGGCTTTTTCTTCAACCTTCGCTTCTTCCGTTGTACGTTGTTCTCCAGCAATCATTAAACCACTAGTAAAAAGCGCCCCTGCACTAAGAATACTGCCTAACTTACCGCCCCCTTTAATTTTTAAACCGTTTTTCCCTTTCCCTAGATTGCCAGCGACATCTGCTACATCACTAAGCCCAATTCCGCCTCGTTTAACGCCCAATAATGCTAATGCACCACTAGCCGCAATCGCAGCTGTACTTAATGCTGTAATAACGGTGCCTGCTGTAGTCAGTGTAGAGGTTAAATCAGGATAGGCTTTCGCATATTCAGCCAGTTTTGTAGCCGCATCGCCAAGTGCATTATTAAAACTTTTCATGCCTTCCATTTGTGCAAATTCAACTGCATTTTTAGCTTGTTCTACTTTTGCACTGTTAGTTGACATTACAACTTTATGGGACTTATCTGTAGCACCGTCAGAATTCGTGACTTCTTCTTTTACTTGCTTGCCTAGTTCAACATTGTTGCGAATCCCAAGAAGTGCCATTAAGGCTTGACGGTCAGAAATAATCTGCCCAATGGCCGTACCTTCTACTAAGTTTGTCATTTGTTCTATTAAGGATTGCTGTTCTTCTTTTTTAGCTGTTTTCAATTTTGCTTTTAAGGCTTGATAACGTTTATCTTCTCCTACGACCATATCCATAATAGAACCAAAGGCCTCAATAGAATTTTTACCTTGTTTCTTCTCATTCTCCATGGATTTAATAAAATCAATGCCGTGGGTTTTGCCATCTTTGCCTTTAATTTCTAATTTAGAAAAACGATCTGCAGTCTCTTTAGACGTAAGTTTGGCGAGTAAATTAACCAGGTTATTCCCCGCTTCATCGCTTGTCCCTGCGGTAACACGCGCTTGTTGATTTGCGACTAATAATGCTTCAAAGCCATCCATGCCCGAAAGCCCAGCCGATTTAGCTGCCGCCATTTGTTGTGGAAGCCAACGTGCCATATCGGAAAGTTCAAAGTTACCCGCTTGCCCAGCAGCCACAGCCTTATCTAATACCGCACCAATTTGATCTTCTTTGATGCCAAATTGCTGCATAGCGGAAATTGCAATCGCCGATAAATCTTCTGTACTGGCACCTGTTGCCACCGCACCTTTTTGTAAAGTAGGCAATAACTTCATTGCGGTTTCAGCTTTCACAGTACCGGAGGCTAATAACTTATCTAATGCGCCCAAGGCTTCTTCTTTCGTCCCTCCTCCAGTTTCTACTGCACTTTTCACCGCATCATGTAATTCTTTCTTTCCTGCAATTCGCCCAGCTACGTCTCGGTCGGAGAAGGCAGTATTGGATACCATCGCCAAGCGTAGGTCATAGTCCATTTCCTTTTTCATGGGTTGCGCCATTACCATAGCTCCAGCCGCCATGCCTGCGCCCACACCAGCAATGGCAGTTCCAACATTGCCTAATCGTTGCCCCCACGTGGTTTTCCCCATTTCCGCATTAAGCCCAGCAATTTTTGAACGCGTCGCTTCAGCCGCACGGGCTAATTCGCGACTAGTGGCTGTGCCACTACGTTTTAATCGGTTATAAGCGGCAATGGTATGATTAATTTCTTGTTGGATTTTATGTTCACTTCGCACGCCTAACCTTTCACGCACTTGAGCCATAGCACGTGTGCTTTGCGTAATCTGCGATTGCGCTCGTCGAAACACACGACTTGCTTGGTCTTGCGCTTTCAGCTTCAACGCTAAATTCAACTCAGCCATTTTTAAACCCTCTTTAAACTCATTTTAAATCCACAAAAAAAGGGGCTTACGCCCCCTTAGTTTTACGACGCATAAGGTTGTAATGCACCGTGTTGCCTTTTTCTGACTGAGTTTTAATACCTTGCGAATATTGCCAACTTGCCACCCACGCAGCAACTTCAGCGTGACACATTGCTCGTACTTCTTCAGCAGTAAACCCAAATTTAGCCAATAAAATAACCGCACTTCGGTAATTCTTCTCGGCATCAAACACACCGTAATGTTGTTTTATTCGGTTTCGGCTTTGCTCGGGCTTTCCCCAGCGTCGATGTGCTTTTTTCGCAGTTCTGCGATAGCTTGCGTAATCAGCACATAATCATCCGTGGCAAGGTTATCCAGTAAAAACTGTGGCGTGAGCTTATCTTGCGCAATACCGATAATATCAAGCTGTTCAGATAAATAAGCCAAGTCCACGAGCATTTGCTCCGCTTTCGTGAGGTTTTCTTTCTCATCTAAACCAAGCTCGGCGACTTTCTCAAGGGCAGTACATTCACCGCCCAAAGTAAGTAATCGCACGTAAAAGTCAAAATAACGACGATCACCGTAAGGAATACCAAGCAATAAACGCATTATTCTTTCACCTCTTTAAGCGCATTCATCTGGATATCAATAACGGCTTCGTTATCCACCGTGTATTTCTCGCCTACTTGGGTAGTAAAGCAACCAAGGTAGGACGTGCGCTTATCTTCTTGATTAAGCGGATATACCGTGATTTTCGCATCACTGATCCCCGCCCAATCAATTTCCGAACCATCCACTGGCATTGCTGCCGTCAATGATAATTCCCAAGTCGCAATGCCTTTGGCAAAACCACGTGCACGCCCTTCAGAGTTCATGGTTTTGACTAATTTACGCCCAGTTTGTTTTGTCACGTTTAAATCGGTAATTTCAATTTCCGTGCCGTCCACTTCAAGCACAGCCGAACCTGCATATTTTTCCATTTACGCCCCCTATAAAATTAAATCAATTCGGTTAGCGACAACGTGCAAGCCATTTACCACATCCGCTGGAATTGCCGTATCTAAACGATTTGGATCTTTGCCATTGCGCACAACAAGCAATTTACCCTTGTTCGCATCCACATTTTCTAAAATCTCTTGTTGCTCTAAACGATAGAGCACATCAAGGATTTCCGACCGCACTTTTGGTGGGGTACGATTAGATAATTTCGCACGAGGGAAACGTAACTCAATACGCTGTTCAATGGCTTTACGCGTATAGTCCAGTGTACGAATTGTGGTTAAGTCTAACCACGCAGGATCATCTACATTCGCCGGTGACTTGGTATAAGTCGTAATTGCACGCATAATTTGCACACGATTATTGACCACTGTAATAGGGGTTAAACCGTGGAATAACGCCTGATTGACTTCGGTTTTTAACGGTGTTTGAGTGGCATCAACAGGGGTTAAACCTTTAATCTCCAGCGTATTTAACGGTTTAGCTGGGTCTTCTTCGCCCGCAATAACCGCCCCATATCCCGCAGCGATTAAGGCATTAGATTCCACCGCCCCTTTATACCAACCCACTGTAATACGGTTCGCATTAATTTTCTCGGTATAAGTGGTAGCGCTTGCCAATGTGCCATTAAAACCTAATACGCCAACACCTGGTTTTTTCTCAACAGGACTTGCGACCGACTCTAAATGTTCGCGCAAGGCTTTCGCATTTTTATCATCCGCAAAAGGGGAGATAATCACGTGATAATGCTGACCAGCTACAGATGCTAATGCCGCTGCTAAATCGGCATTTTCGGCACCATTTGCAAGGGCAGAAACATTCACCGCTATATCATTTACGCTTAATGTGGCATTGACACTAATCTCATTACCAATTTCGCCTTTACATTTCGCAGTAAGCGTAACAGTACCTTCATTGACTGTTGCACTGACAGGACAATATTCCCCGGCATTAATCACAGCATTTAAACGGGCGGCAATGTTGGCGGCGGTTTCCGATTTAGCGATTGCCACCGCATAATCAAGACCACCAATGATAACTTTAAGCACCCCTGCATTGCTTGCTGTGCCTGTTAGCGTAATAGTGCCAGTTGCCGCCACACCTGAATCACTCTCTTTTAAACCAATCACCGTTAAACGGATCATGGCATTATTTTGGATAGCAATACGCGCCATTAAGTGAGCCCAAGACCCAGCACCAAATGTATTTTTTGCATCTACATCCGAATAAATCGGTGTCGGTGCGCTAAATGCTTTTGTTGCATTTAACATTGGTGCCACAATTAAGACGTTTTGCTCATTTGTTGGCAAAGTGCTCACTGCATTGCGTGAGTTGTATTCTGTATAAACACCCGGTTTACGAAGACTCGTCGGGATATTATCAAAATCAATATTCATTTCAGCCATTGTCTTTCTCCTTTTCTTTACGAGAACGTGTTGCTGTGATTACAATCAAATCGCCATCATTAATACGACGTTGATAATAAATCGACGGCTCTACCTCTACCGGTACTTGTTCAATATAGGTATAAGGCTGATGTTCCATCGGCACCTTAATGCCTATTGCTGCTTTCACTTTCATTTTGTGTCTCCACCTCAAACGGCACTGTGGCACCGCTTATTGGGTCATAAATGTTGTTGCCAATACGTTCTAACATCGGATCTGGTGGCGATAGCTCACCATGATAATGCGTAAACAGATAATCAGGATTTTTACTATCCTGTGTCATTTCAGGATAACGACCATCTTCTAACGGGCTTAAATCCTCATAGACTGCGTCATACTCAATCGCATAAGCCGTTATCGCCCCACCTTTAAAAGTGGCATTATTAAAAAGCGTGCGCACCCTTGTCGGTTTCAATGGCTTGACTAATTGCCCCAAGGTTTGCGCATCTAACAAACGGCGTACTGCTGTAATCAACTGATTAACGCCCACCTCTCGTTTATCCGCTCCGCCTTGTCGTGCCGCAATATTGCTACGCAAGCTATTTACTGCCACGATAATGACAAAGTTTGCTGTAGATTGATGTCGTTTCAAATTGGTGCCCATACGTTCGATACGTGCGCCCCCAAAAGTGACTAAACACATCGGCAAACGTGATGTCCCAAGACTTTCATCATCGAGCTCACCGCCATAGCTTTTAACGGTATTGACTAAACGCCCTAAGCCACGCTGTAGACGTTCTACAAAGGCATTTTCAATTTGAGTGATCACGCGCAAAAATCCTGTTTTTCGGATTAGTAAAAATCACACCATTGTCGTGTTCGTTGGCATCATTATTCTCTGTAGGCGGCAACCCCAGCGAAATCTTACCCATACTGATATCCTCAAGTTCTTTTAAACTTAATTTATAGCGTGTAATAATTTCTTCTGTGATCGTCACATGAGACATACTCGCTAAACGATAACGAGCCAAATCACAACAAAGTCGCACTAAGTTTTGTGGCACACTTACAAGAGGGAGGGTATAACGTGCTGCCAAATAACCATCAATTTGGCTTGAGCTATCAGACAATGCAACATCAAGCAAATTGTCATTAACTTGCCCAGTCAAATCACGGTCGGTCAGTTCAATGGCTTGCACTTCCCCTACACGTAACACAAAATCTTCTGCACTGGCGTAATGCATCACTCATCCTTCTTTTTCGCAGAGGGGAATAAGTTCTAACCAGGGATCTTCAGCAAGCATAATAACTTGCTCACCCGTCAAGTTTTCAACTGGAATTTCCACCGCACTTTCTTTGTTAAAACGATAACCACAGCGACCATAAGAGGCTTGCGGATGAATTGCACGTAACGTCACCGCATAGGCAATAGGATGAATCACATCACTACCTTTAGGTGTGTCATCCGACTCGTCTAAAGTGCGGTCGGTTTCTGCGGTGTTTTCCGCAGAATCGGTTTTCACTTCATCTTCTGTCTTGTTTTGCTGTTTCTTTGCCATAGTTTTCTCCTAGTCATTTCTTGCCTTCCCTCGTAAGTGGGGGAAGGCAAGGAAAAAGACGGATTACTCCACAATCTGTGAAGACACCATCACTTTAAGCGTCCCTTTCAACACATTGCTGGTACCGTTGATAATATCGGCTTCCACTAAACGTTTTGCTGTATATTCAAGTGCAGGTGGCACTAATAAGATATTCGGACGAATATTTAACAACTTGCCGCCATCGCCTTTTAAGGATTTCATTTTTGCCAACACGCCCATTAAGACATCTTCAGTTAATTCGCTGTCTTCCACACGGTGAGCAAGTTGCCAGAATGCAAAACCTGCATTACCACGCGCACGCACGCCCCAAATATAGGTATCTTCCATAAATACCGTATCGGATTTAGACGGATCAAATTTCGTCTCAATTTCAGGGGTTAAGCGTTCTTGCCAAATAAATGGCTTCACGGCATTCGTCGTATCCAACAAATAAAACGCTGGTTTTCCTGCTGCACTGCCTTTGGTAATATTACTTTGCGTGGTTTGATTGCCTGTGCCATCGACTTCTGCAAAAACAGGATGATCGTCATCAAAGAAATTCTGCCCGTCATAGCAAAGGGTGCTTTTACCTTGTTTAATTAAGCCAAAGACTAAATCATCAGGTAATTCAGCCGCACTTTGTCCCATTTGTTTTACCATCGGACTAAATAAGCCCACCTGGTCGTCTTCAATATTGGTGCGCGGGATAGCAACAGTGCTTTCAAACAACTTATTCGATACTTGCATACCTTGCGCTTGCATTTTGCGTAAACGACGTTTACCCACCCATTCTTGCAATTTTGGGAAATGCCCTAACCAACCGTAAGTATTGGTTTCGGTAGAACTTGCAATCTTCATCGCAATTTCTGACCATTGAGGATTAATCACGTTTAAACCGCTTGCAAAGTCTTTTTTAAAGGCTTCATCAAGGGCTTTTAAAAGTGCCGATTTTTTGAATTTATCCATTATTTTTGCTCCTTATAGGTTGCCATATAATCTTTTTCGCTTAAGCCTAACGCTTTTGCTGCGGCACTCTCTGCAGCACTTAACGCCACCACTTTCTGCTCTGGATCGCCTTTTGCTTGTGGCTCACCACTTAATGCGGCCATTGCAGGTGCTTTTTCTAAATAAGCACTTAATGCCTCAACAGATAAACTTTGCGCCCAATCTTTTAATGCAGGAGCCAGTTTACCTTGCGATAATGCTGCTGTGATTAATGCCGCTTTCTTGTCTGCTTCTACAGATGTTTTAAGCGCATTAAAATCAGCCTGTAATGCGGCTACCTGTTCGACTGGCACAAATTTAGCAGGATCAGGGTTGCCCACTTGTGTGGATAACGCTGCCACTGATTGTTCTTTTTCAGCTAATTTTGCGTAAACATCTAACACGTCCACAGAGCTATCGCCTTTAGCTGCCGAAAGTGCGGTCACTTTCTCCGTAATGTCAGCTTCACTTGCATCTGCTTTTAAAACAAACAGTGTGCATAATGCTGCCAATAATTTTTTATTCATTGGATTGTCCTCTTGTAACAAATTCACGCTGGCTGCCACCATTGCTTCCTCCATGCCATCTAAAGCAGGCGTATTGGTTAATGCAGCATGAAAGATCTTGCGAACATAGCCGTCTGTGTCGTAAGCAAACACAGCCGAGATATAACGATATTCGCCATTTTTGATATAGTCCGCGGCTTTATCAGTCCAACGCACATCAGCAAAAATCCCTTGTGGAGTAAAATAGAAATATTCCATCCAGCCCGCACTCGGTGCTTCTTTGCCGTTTTTTAGGGAGTGAATAATTTGGTGTTCATAGTCAATAGGAAGGGGATTGCGTTGATTATTTGCCAACGCCACCACATCCGCGCCATTTGTATCTGTTACATACCATGCCTCCACATCGGTTGGTCTGCCGTCTGTGGCGCGAAATTTGCCATAAGGTAAAAGTTGGATACGACCATACTTCGCCTTATCAATTTCAAAACTACAAGCGGCAACGGTTAATTTCATCTGAAACCTCTTAAAAACTTAATCTAGGGTTTCAGAATATCGAATTATGGCGATAGAAAAGAGCGGAGTGGCTTCAGCGCAACCAAATCATTTGAAATGTTAGACAATGAGGAACAAGCCTCAGATTAAAGACGTGAAAGATTGAATGATTGAAAACAACCTAAACCCATTTTAAAACGTTTTAAAACCGTTTTAAATTGTTTTAAAAATTTAAAGATGAAATCTTATACCCTAAAAGTAAAAAATCGCCCTACGTGCGATTTAGGGCGATTTAGGGCGATTTTCTGATTTATTTAATTAAGCGTTGGAGGTAGTCTTGTATATCTTCCAAAATATCCGCTTCATCTTGAGGTGTTAAAATCAAGAAAGGGCGTGCCGGAATCTCTACTTTACGACCTCGTCCAGCTTTCCCCCCGAATTGATGAATAGCCGCGTAAGGCTCATTCGTCCCCACAATGACTTCATCGTTGTTATATTCGGAAGTGATGCTCTCCATCAACCGTTCCGAATTCACTAAAGGTGTGCCTTGGCGATATTTAAGCCCCAACCATTTTGGGCGACCACCCACTTCAAAGTTCTGCGCGACAGCCGATTCCATCTTACCAGCAATTTTACGCATTAAAGGAGTACGATGAGCCGTGACTTGCGCTAATCGTTCAAGCAGTACGGCAACTTCTTGCGCATTATTGATTTCAATTTCGATCATAGATGAATTTGTTACACTAAAAAGGCGGATAATACCGTCCGCACTTTAACTTAAAAGGAAATTATTATGGAAAAGCAACAAGCAGAAGCCATTGCATTAAATATCACATCACTATTATTAACAACACATCCGGAAGTAATTTTAGAAGGCAAACAAAAAACAAGCTATCCAAAGGAAATAGTTAAATTTGCCAAAACCTTATCCCAAGAATTAACTCAAGAATTTGGGGATATTGAGCCTAATTTACTTCGCTCGTTTCTGGATAATCGTTAATAATGCGTAAATCTCTCAAGTAACTTTGCAAACCAAAGCTCTCACCTTGTGAGTGAGTAAACCGATGTAGTAAAGCCTGTCTCAAGCAGGCTTTTTCATCCTTACTTAATGTATTCGGATAACATTCCTGCCAACCTTGTCCCAAAAGTTTGTCCATATTTTCTCCTATGGTTGATTTTGAAATTTTAAAGGGGTATATTCACAAAAAGGCAGTTATTAAAAAAGCGGTGATAATCTCCCTGCCGCAGCCTACTTGAGATGGTTTACCCTGCTCAGGTGTCCGAGAGCGTGTGTAAGTGATCGGGAGCCTTACTTGATAACTGCCAATTTACCTTTCATTTTTTCTACTTCCTTGATATTAATCTCCCTTGCCGAAAGCACAAAAATTTCATTAAATTCAGATAAGTGCTTTATCACACTTAAAATACGCTGTTTCTCAAAGTTTTTGATAAAATAAAAACGATCATTATCTTGTAGCACAATATCAGGCTGATTAAATAAATCAGGGAAAAGTGCATAGCTTTCCAGTCCAAAATCTTGCCCATCACGGCTATTAAATTGCTTAATTAAAGTATCATCAGAAAGCCACACTGTGCCAGTTTTGCTTTTCAATAAATCCTTACTTTCCGCACTCAAGACACCTGCTGCAAATTTAAAATTTTTGGTAAGGCTATCACGCACCTGTAACATTTGATCAGCAGTGAGTTTTTTTCCTTCAGGGCTGAGCGTTTGTTTCATCTCCGCCACATGCTTTGCCAAAAATTCAAAATCGTGCTTAAACTCCCCACCTTTCATCTCAACCTTCGCAAACGCATGCGCCAGTTTTTCAGGATAAAGATCTAAATTAGGCTTGTAGTTTAATCTCCCCACATTGTAATCAAAGCCTTTATCCGTCACACGTACCGTGCCATCAGGTAATTTAAACCCTACCGTCTTTTCACGATTACCTTGCTTATCTGCAGGGCGTTCTACTTCTACCAAAAATTCAGAACTATCGTCAGGCTTATCAATCCCACGGCGTTTCAAATCTCTATCGTCTAACGCAATCACCGTACAGCGACAATTAAACCCATTAGGCGGATAGAATGTCGCCCAAAACGGATCATCATAACGATACACCTTACCGCTCAATGCTAAATGGGCAGGGCGAGTACGTGCATCCCCCACGGCAGAATATTGCCAATAAGGGCGATTATCCACGTTATCACGCAAGCGTTGATAACGCGCAGCCGAATAAGCTGACTGCATATTGACACGATAAATCGTATTTAACCGACGCGGCGTGCCAAAATATTCCCCTGTTTTTGGATCTGCCAGTAAATGCCCATCAATACCACGAATAGACGGATCTTTCCCAAAAATCCAGCCTTTACGTTCAAATTCACTCACCAGTTCTTTTTTCCAAGCGTGAAAGCCTTTGCCCTCACGCATTGCGGTTTCTAAAGATTGGTAAATATCCTTTGTCATATCAAGACTTGTTAAGCGTGCAATCGTCGTGGCACGTGCCAATGCGCTATCCTGCATTTCTTTTGCTAATACCTTACTGGCAAGCATTTTCTTTTGGCGCAAAAACTCAATGGCTTGTTTGGGTTCTACGCCAATGGCAAACTTAGGTGCGCTCGGCATTGGCTGCTCCTAATAAATCAGCTAAAAATACCGCACTTGCCAAATAGGCTTGATGGCTTTCACTGGTTAAATCGGGATAAAGTGCGATCAGTTTTTCCTGTGCTTCATCATAGCTTTCACTTGCCATGACCACGCCTACAATTTGTTTCATCATAGGATCAAGCTGTTGATTAAAATCCGCATTTGCCAGTGCATCATCAATCAAACCGTCCAGTTCATCTTGTTCGTCCTTTTTACCATTCTGAGCCGATAACGCAGCAGCACGGCAACCGCAAGCACAGCCTTTGCCGTGGTTAAATACGGCAGAAAGTGCGGTCGTTTTTTCGTCCGTTTTCTCGCCTTGCGGTGTGCTTAAAATCAGTTCGCCTTCCTGCGGTTCAGGAATTCCTAATTTATCCCGCACCCAACTTTCAGAAATCTGCACCCCAATGCCCGTAAGTTTAGGGATGGCTTCTGCAAAGACCGATAAATCTTCATATTCTTTTGTGTCAAACTCAAAATAAGGGATACGATGTGGTGCAATATTCGGATCAACATTAATTTGCAAATACGGCAAAATGATTTGTTGAGTAATGGTTTGTGCAATCTGTTTCGCATCGCTAATCATCAAATCACGACGCACTTCATTATGCACATTACCTAACGCATTGGTGGAGCTTTTACCATCCGCCCCCGATGTTAAGGTTTGCCCCAAAATCAACCGAGCGATAGATTTCTCACACCAATCAACCATTTGTAAAAATGGATTATTACCCGATGCTGCACCCGTATTAGCGACATTATGCAGTTCAATCTGCATCGATTCAGGCATAATGCCTGCCGCGTTATGCCCAATTTCAGCCAACGCACGCAATAATGTGCGTTTCTCCGCATTAGTGGCACCAGCACCATATTTACCAATGCGAATCGGCATACCATAAAGCTCTAAAAACTCGGCAAAATCACGCACAGAATAATGCTTATACATATAAAGCCATGCCAATGTGCGATATAAGCCATCACGAGCTAACTGTGTCGAACGAGATTTATGGCGATGTACTACCCAGCCAAAAGGACGTAAAGGCTCACCCATTTGATTAGCTGGCGTGCGTAATAATAAACTATCGTCTTTATCCAATTTAAACCAAGACTGCGGACAAGGTTTAAAGCCTTTGGGAACCCATTTGCCATCTACCTGCGCCCATTGGATTTCAAGGGCAGAAAAGCCATGACCGACTGCATCCATAAGATCTACAAATAAATCCTCAAGGTTAGGATATTGATAAAATAACTCATCAATCTCGGCTTGCAATTTTTCTTCCGCTGGTGTCGCATTACGTGGTTCAACAATACGCCAATCTAGCGTAAGCACTGAACGCTTACGTGTCATCATATTGGCGGCAATACTGCTATCTTGCTCTTCAATATCCATGAAAAGTTGATGCTGCGCCTGAATATCACCGTTTTCGGCATCCTCTAAAATCTGCTTTAATTTTGAAGGCGTAATTTTTGCAGAGGGGTGATCATCTAATACACGCCCCGTTGCAGTTACTTCCGCATCATCGGTTTGTGTTGGCTCTGTTTCATTACCTTTTAAAAGATTTTTAACCTTATCAATAAATCCCATTTAATCCGCCTTTAATGTTTCCATATTGAATAAAGATCGTCTTCATCTTCGTATTCATCTGATTCAATCTCATTCAGTTGATTTAACCCAATCCACTCAATCGCGGCCGAACTACCCACGGCATTACGCCACAACATTTCCAGCGCATCTGGGCCATCATCATGATCCGCTTTCGGGAAATGGCGTAACTGGGAAATCAGTGTAGTTTGCGAGCTATGCAACAAAATTAAACTATTCGCCATGTGGGGTTGTAGGCTCTCAATACGCAACATTTTGTCTGTATTTGGCTTCGTCGCCGTTGCAGGAACAGGTATGCCACGTTGTGCCGAGCGTTTCACTAATTCATCTTTTAAAAACTCTTGGAATTGCACCGTTTCAACAAACCAACGCTGACAGTGGTATTGCTTCTGCATACGGATCACATCTTCAATAATTAAATCAGGCAGACGTTTTTTCACTTGCGCTTCGACCACATATAACTTGCCTGTTTCTCGATGATATCCGCCCACTAAAATGGCAGAGGGGTCTCTGCTTGCCCCTGCTTTTCCTAAGGATGGATCAAGCGCACCGAAATAAATTAAATTCGCTGGCAATTCCGTCCAATAAGTCAAACTATTGGCAAACATCGCATCATCACTGCTTAACGGGTCATTTTGATATTCAGAATCAAAGGTGGCATGCCCATCACGAGCGCGAATCTTCATCAAGGTTAAAATCGGGCGAGCAGCCCAGCTTACTACCGCACCTTTATCCATTGCCGCTTGATTTTGCGTATAGAAAGCATCAGCTACCGCTTCGCCTTCGTTTAAGTAGAAGTCTTCCCACTTATCCCATAGGCTCATATCATCAGGCTGACGAATTAAGGCTTTAAACTTGGCTGTCTTCCACGCTTTACTCGATAAAGTGCGGTTTAAAACACTGTCGTAATGGAGAATAGTCCCGATATACACTACATCTAACTTATCTCCAGCCGCCCCTAACGGAAGGACGGTTTTCTTCAACCAATCGTGTAATTTGTCACGCTGTTCAGGGCTACGCACTTGTTCGTCATTTTCAATATCGTCAAGCACCACTAAATCAGGTCGATAAGCACCGTGGCGTAAACCACGCAATTTCTTGCCAGAGCCCGCTACCTGCACTTTCTGGTTAGCTTTCGTGATAATGGTTGCCGCTTGCCAAACACGCCCTTGTCCTGCTATTTCAGGGAAATCAATGCGCAAACGTTGGTTAAATTCCAACTCTACTTTAATGGCTTCCAACATTGGATAGGCTTGGTCGATACTATCCATCACAATCAACGCATAGCGTTTTTTCTGTGTCACAAGACAGTAAAGTGTAAAGAGCTGGGAAACCAAGGTCGATTTAGCTTCACCACGTGGCGCAGCAATGGCTAAATGAACTGATGATGGCTGTTGTAATACTTGTGGCAACTGCTCAAAAAGATAGTTATGCAACTGCGAACGTGAACTTGAGCGCACATAATGCGGAAAGTAATTCGACACAAAAAAGTCATAGCCCGAAACAGGATCTAGCACCTTTTTGCGTCGCTCACTAATGGCAGCAAGAGAATCGTCCCACCCCTCAAACTTTGCCTCGACCTTTTGTCGCAAGCTGTCTGAATAGGCTTTTAATTCTGCTAATAATTCTTTACTTTTCACAACTTCACCTATGCCCTAGAAGCAGATACACAAAAAGCAATAAATAAAAACCATTCCCAACCACTAATACCTTGGCTCAACAGCAAAAATGCACAAATAATGGCTGTAAGTGATGGCAACTGAAAAATTAAGAGTTTCATGCTTTAAATTCCTTATCTAGGGCTTTTCCAAATCCTTCCAATAAGTCCGCAAACTCATTAATCAGATCAGGTTTATTGGCTTGTATATAATCCCCAAACATCGTGATGGTCTTTATTGCCGTCGCCATTTCCGACACTTCTGGCAATAATCGCTTACTGCTTGCCACCATTTTCGAATAGCTATCGCCCAAGCCCTGAATCAACTTCGCTTTTTCACTCACAGGCAATTCTTCCGCGCGCTTAATCTCATCCATAGTGTTTTCAAAATAAAGCACAAATGCAGTCAGCATGCCGCGCGCTACATCTTCCACTTTGCCACTTGCCATAGTGTTCGCATCACGCACTTTATCCCAATTATCGCCTTTGGCTTCGGCTTCACGTTTCCAGCGACGTGCCGTGTTGTAAGATACCCCTGCTTTTTCAGCGGCAATTTCCAGTGTTAAGCAATCAAACACATAATAACGGCGCACATCTGCCTTGGTTTTTTCATCATGTGCCATCTTAACCCCCGAATTTTGCTTTAATCAGCTCAAACCCAACAGAGACGACCAAGCCACTTAACCCGCCAATAACCGCAGCACGCACACCTAATTTCGCCAAACTTTCTTCTACCTTTGCCAAGCGAGTATCAATATCATCCACTCGACCGTCTAAACGGTCGATTTTATGGTTCGCTTGTCGGCTTAACGCCAGAATCTCATCTAATTTGGCATTAATTTCTTGTTTTTCTGCCAATTGCGCTAATCGTTTTCGCTCTCTTGCTGACATTATTTATCCACCTTTTTATCTAACTTCTGATTGATTTCTTTCAACTGATCGCGCACCTCTTTCAAAATGCTTTCAAAGTGTTTATCTTTTACTTCAGCAAGCTCTTTGCTCTGAAAATCCTGTTGCATTTGCTTTTCTAAGGCTTTAATCGCATGCTCATTTTCAGCCACTTTATCGTTTACCGATTTCCACACCCAGCCGACTAATGTCATAATCAACGTTGTGCCAATCCCAATAAACACTTTATCGTCAATCATTTTGACTCCTTACTTTTAGTGCAAATCTCACGATAAGTCGCATTATGTACCGCAATTTGTCGCAAGGTTTCCGTGGTATCTTGTCGGCTGGCAGTGATAATGCCAAATCCACTGCAACTTGGATTAATCACGGAGATCGCCTGATTGCTGCAGGCGGTTAATGACATCATCACGGCGAGTGTTACGAGTGTTTTCTTCATTTTTCTTTCTCACTTCAAAATGTTTTACTTGAGTTTCAGCCACGGCTTTTTGCGTTTGCAACTGGGCATTGGTTTTTAATAATTGCTCAATCTCACGGTGTGCATGTTTCAGCTTAAACATCACATACGCACCCAATAGCGCGAAAATCCCGAGCCCCGCTAAAATAATCTGCATACTCATCAAATCCCCCTTGGTCTATCCGTTTGTTCTGGCTCCACATAGGTTTCACCGGTAATCTGTTCTTCTAGCTTGGTTTGTTTAGCTTGAAAAGCCATCACTGCCCCTTTGGTTGCCGCAGAACCCCCACAAAAACAAGCAAAATAAAAAAACAAATCAGAGACCGTAGAACGGTCAAGATAGACCGCATAAATCAGCACACCTGCCATCACCAAAAAGCCGAAAAACTGAATAAACCCCGTTGTACTGGCTCGGCCATCAACATTGGTAAAAAGTTCAAGCAACTTATTCATCGGCATAATTTCCACATAATCATTTGGGCTGCTGTCGGTTTCCCTCTAGATACATAACTCCACGCATTTTTACTATAAAAGTGCGGTCGATATTGCGTAACTTTTTGAGGCTTTTGAAACCAATTTAAAATACGTTTAAACACGCCTAAAAACTTAAACTTCATTGTCGATTGCTCCATATTTAAGATTGCCCGCCACACGACGCACCCAGCCTTTACCAAAGGTTGCAAAAGTGCCAAGTTTGCAATAAAACTCTAGGCGTTCTGCATTCAAACGCATAATCACATCAGATATCGCCATCTTCTTAATCGCTGCAATGGTCATATTGCCAATAATGCCGTCATCCGCCACATTTACCGCACGTTGCAACATACGGCTTGCATTGCCTAATCCATGGTTTACCGCTGCATCAAAGAACTGGAAAGCCACCGCTTCAGGCATCTTGTCGCATTGATAACGCAACCAAAAGGCGGAGTAGTAGATTTTAAAAGCCTGCTCACGCGTCATCACACGCATATTGCCCTGATAACCATTTGCCAAAGCTGTACGTTTAGTAATTCCCCAATTGGTTTCCCCACCGGGGTCCCGAGGGTCATTAACATAACCCCCCTCATACCCAATTAAACGGTTAAAAATATCTAGAAAAGTTAAAGTAGACATAAAAAATACCCTTAATCTATTAATGATCAAGGGTATTGTCTTAAAAGCAGAGTAAAGAGAAGAGAGGAGCGGTTTCAGCACTAAAACAAGGCAAGATTATGGGTTTCTTCAGGATGGCGAACCTGTGCCAAAATTTCCCAACCGCTCCGATCAGAAAGTTGATATTTCGGACAAAGCTCAAGCATTGCCATACGCCCTGATTTATTTAAATGCTGGGTAAGATAATCATAATCGGCTTTAAAACGATAATTACGCAACACACGCAATGCCGTTTGGCAACGAGGAATATACAGCCACTCCCCACGAAAAACCTCTCGTAATTTCACCGCACTTTCCAAACCGATGAGTGCTTTGAGTTTTGGAAAATAATGCACCCCATCAGTAAATCGAAAAGTTGCCCCGCCAAAATTTGTAATAATTTTTTCCACCGCAGCAAAGCCCACCAAATCCACCATCTGCTGCACCGTTTCAGGCAGTAATTCAGCCACATCTTCTAAAGATTCAACCATAAACACCTCCGCAAATTGTTTTACGCAATTCTCACACGGAAATGTTAAAAAGGCGGTATTTTTGAAAAAAAAGATAAAAAAAATCCCAATGTTTTCACATTGGGATATAAATTATACGACAGAAAGTTGTAATTGCTTGCCTAAGCCTAACAATGCTTTGGCAATCGTATCAATTTTTGTCGTATGGCGTGGCGCAAGAATACGCTGAATTTCAGGCGGACGAATATGGGTTAAGCGCGCTAATTGTGCTTTTGATATATTTTCTATCAACATCGCATTATGCAACAGCACTTTAGCATACACGCTATCGGGTATAAATACCGCAGTTTCATCACTATCGCATGCACGAGCCAATGGGAAAGGGCGTTCTTCATCAAAGTAGATTTCTACACAAGAAATTAACACATCTTCCGCCATTTCTTGCGCTTCTTCTATGGTATCGCCTTGTGTAATCGCTTCCGGCAAATCCGTAAAAGTGACGACATAACCGCCTTCTTCAGCAGGGGTAAAGGTTGCTGGATAAAACATATTTTCTCCTAAATGATTGAGTGGCAGTGAATGCCCGATTTATCGGGCATTATCTTATTTTAATCCTAACTGTTTCTTAATCCCTTCCACCAAACCCTTTTTCAATTCTTGCGCTGGGTGGCGGGGTAAGTGGCTTATTTTGCCTTGGTAGTAAAGTTTCAAATGTTTTGAACTATTTTCAACTTCAACCCCATTGGCTTTTAGCCATTTTAGGAACTCACTTTGTTTCACTGCACCTCCGTTATCTGTTTAACTTAGGTTTATTATATGCAAAAATGCTAACTTTAGCAAGTAAAGATTTGCATTTTTGCTAATTTTTGCTAATTTTTGCTAATTTTTGCTAATTTTTGCTAATTTTTGCATAAAAAAATCCCACCGAAGTGGGATTTAGGGTTAATTATTATTCTGGGTCTTTAACAGCTTTCAACAACGTCGCGATTTTCTCCACATGCCAATCCAATGATGCCACAAACACACCTATCATGCCCGCCAGTTGGTTATAGCTTAAGGTGTCGGCGCTGTTGTCGGTGATTTCCAGCAATTGGCGTAGACATTGTAAGCCGCCTAAATTGCTACGTATTTCGTCTAATACATATTCGATTTCAAATTGGTTTGCCATAGTTCCCCCTTACGCCAACAAATCCAACTGCACCGCAGTTGTTTTTGGTAATGTGGAGGAAAAAAAGCCCAAATTCCGCATTTTAAATGCCATCCATTTCACGCTATCTTTGGTTTTGTCTAATAGTGTACCAATTTCACGATAACTTAAGCCCATTTCACGATAGCGTAAAAAATCTTTCGCTTGTGGGTTTGCCGTTAAAAAGGCAGTTTGCGCAGTGGTAATTAAACGTGCTAATTCATCTGGATTGTTGCGTAAAAATGTAGGAATGGCGAGCATTTGCGCTTGCATTTCAGTAGCCAAAGCAATAGCGTGCTGTTCCATTTTGATAAAATGGCGACGAGCTTGGCGACCAATTTCAGACCGTTCCAGCATACACAGCTCTTTTGCCATATCGAGGGTAATGTGGTATTCAATCTTATTTTGACCGCCCCAAAAACGGTTCAAGCCAGTATTTTCCGTGCTTCTCAAATTTGAGAAGCAAGTGTAATCTTCATTTTCAGTAAAACCATAATCAGCAATTCTGCGCTTGATCCAGTCTTGAAAACGAGTTGAAACTTTTAGAGCTTCGTGCAATTCACGTGCATTGATTAATTGAACAGATTGATTTTGAATTGAACCATTAAAGGTTTTGATTGAGAAGTTTGTCATCTTTAATTTCCTTTGATTGGAACCCTATTTTGAGTAGGGCGACCGACAGCTCAAAACTGTAAAGATGAACAGCGGAGTTATTCCCTTGTGGTATTATATTCCTCGCACTGTCGGTCATTGATAAATTGGTTTTAATTTTTTTACCTAAACTTCAGGCAAAAAAAATAGCACGAAATCACGGTTGTGCCGACCGCATCTTTGGGCTTTTGAGACCCTGATCGCAAAATTAACCTTTTTTTAATCAGAAATCAAGGTTTTCTACCCAACATTATGCAAAAAGTTTTACGATTTTTGTTGATTGCGATCATACACCGCCAACATCTGCACCACCTTTTTCAACTGCCACGGCTGCAACCAATGCACAAAATCCACTTTAAACGAACGTTTCGCAATACCATCGGCATATTCTTTCGGTAAACCATGTTTTGCTAAAAGTGCGGTAATTTTTGCCAAATAAATTTTCTTGTCTTCACGTGGTGCCGCACGATTTCCCCAAAAATGACGACTGGATTTAAAACCCTTTTGCACCATAACATTTAACACCTTTTGCAATTCATTTTCCGTCATTTCAGTACAACTTGTTTTCCCCGTTGTGCTTACCAATAATTGACGATAGGTTTCATCATCAAGACCTAATTGGCTTTTTCCAATATGGATTTTAGTGATTAAATTTTTACGCAACATAGCCTTTCTCCTGTTCCGCTTTCCATGCTTTCCAAACCGCAAACTCAGGCATATTTTCCACAAATTGCAACTGCCCAATAGCGGCATAACGTTCAATATATTGAATGGCTGCCATACGTTTATCCTCTTCTTGCGCCGCAACACTTTGCATTTCAGCCTTGCCTTCATTACGCACCACCGCAAACAACGGTTTCGCCCCCTCATACACTTTCTTCAAATAGTTATGATTCGCTAGAGCTTGAATATTGCGGGTTTCCCGACGGTTTTTCATCACCGCTTGCACCGTTTCATTCAACGCATGGGCGAGTAGCGGACTGGGTTGATACATCTCCAACACATCTTTCATTAATCTCAATGCCCGCCCATTAGATAACGCTGATCTTTCAGGACGAAACAGACCAATATAACTTACCAACGAACGGGCATTGCGACCACCCAAATTGGAGATTAACCCCAACATCTCACGCCCTGCATCATCTTCCAACAACGCATCCAAATGGATATCACTGTGGCAAATAGGGCAACGGCATAGTTTCATTATTGTTCCCTCAAACTTAATTTAAAACACATTACTCAGCCCACTTCATCTAACTTATCCCCTCTTTTATAAAGAGGGGCTAGGGGAGATTTGAATGGGCTGTAAATGGGTTTTAGTCGATAGGTGGTTGTGGCATTGGTTGCCAGTGGGTGATTTCCGCGCATTCTCCGTCTGCGCTATACCATTTATCACCAAATATTTGTGCGCCGAAAATTTTATTATTTTCGCCAGCGGTATATTTGCCATAAACCAAAACAGGCACTGACCGGATTAAAAGATCAAAACCTGTAAATGTATCTGGCAACCGCTCCGAACACTTAATCCATCCATTGTTTTCACTCATTATCATCCCCCTTATTTTGTTCGCTGAAGAATCTCGTCAATAACTGGATCCTCCAAAAGAATTTTCTCAATAATGCCAATCAACGTACGACCAATTTCATTTGGATTATCAACTTTCGCACTAACATCCCATTCATCACCATCTTGGGTGCAAAAATCTAATTTTATTTTGTGCTCGAAACCATTTTTAACGTTAGCATCCATACCCTCAAAAGCAATCCAACCAGCCCTCACAATTTCAGGTAACTTAAACATCAAACAAGTCATCGCATCCTTCACATATAAAACTGTCACTTGATGGTATTCTGTGTTTACATTAAAAGTTAAATCGTCATCAGTGACTCCCACTTTAAACTCAAGCGTTACTGCATACTTTTTTTCTTCCATTTCATTTATCTCCCAACACTGGCGCCATTTGCCACGCCACACTTTTCATCTCTCTGCTTGCTGCTTGTAATAGCAACAAAGCCCCTTTTGAATCATCAACCAGCCACTGTTCTTTTGCTGCTTCGATTTGTTCCATAATCTGTGCCAGTTGCTCGGTGACTTGCGCTTTCTTTTCACTCATACTTCCTCCACCTCAACCACATCATCAATTTCCGTAATCGTATGCGGTAGCTTCGTAGGGTGGGCTTTAGCCCACCGCAAATATCATCACATTCTTATGGTGGGCTAAAGCCCACCCTACAAAACTTGATTGTTCAGGGATAAAGCCCACCCTACAAAACTAAAATCTCGGTAATTTTCCAGTTTTTTCATTTTTGCTCCTTTGTTGTTAAAACCTATTATGAATGCCCCTCATCTCATTCCCCCCTCTTTCGTAAAGAGGGGCTAGGGGAGATTTAAAGGGCATTTAAATAAGCTTTAAACCCCCGCTACATCTAACGCAATCGGCACATACTGATCGCTTTCGCCCACACGCTCATAAAGTCGCACATAAGCCTTACTACTCACCACTTGCACGCTTTCGCTAATCGCCTGCATCGCGTTTTGCCAACGTGGATCTTGAATATCAACTCGACGCAATCCTAAAATGCGAGAAGTATTTAAATTACCTTCCTTGTCCACATTAAACGCACGTTCAATTAACGCTTTTAGTTCAGGGCGAGAGCCTTCGCTCCATTCATTTAAGCACTCATCAATCAACACTTTTGCCGCCTGAATACGTTCATCAAATTGCAAATGGTCGTTAATCGCACGTTGGATTTTGTATTTGCCGTCGTAGCTATAAAGTGTGATATTGCCTTTACTACCGCCCACTTTTGCATTGTATTTTTCAGCTGAAAGTTCAATAAACGCCTGAATATCGCCGAAAATGCCATCTTTAAAATTGCGCATCTCCTTATTTAAGGACACACCTTTTTCCACCCATTCACGCACAAGCACATCACGTGCTTTGTCGATGTCTTTCACCAATTCAGCTGGCGTTAAATTGCCTCTTGCATCACGCCAGTATTCTTTCCCTTCAATCATCTGCTTCATTTAGAGTTCCTCTTTATCTAACTTAATCACTACAAGTCGCTTACCTTTATCACGTTTACATCGGGCGACTGTTGCCGAGCTGTAAATCGTTTTTTCGCTCACATTGAGTTTCTTTGCTAATTCTTCCGCAGTCCCGTCACCCAAATTCTCTTCGCCACGATAGACTGCATAAATTTGCCGACGCGTTGCCATTCCTCCTCCTAGTTCAAATATTTTCGCCAAACCACACGGATACCTTCCACCGTAAATTGCGCTTCTTGGTATCGACCCACATCACGCCCCACGTGATACACATAAGCCCATTGGTCTTTCTCTAACTGTTCTGTTACTGCATTATTCATCACACGCACAGTCGGTCTTATCTTCTCAAAGTGCACATTAATCACCGTAAGCCCCATTTCATTTAAGCGTCTCACGGCTTTTTCTACTTGTTCTAAATAAGCCAACATCACGGCATTGTTTTTGTTTAATTGTTTAGTTGTATTGGGTTGTAACATTTTGGTCTCCTTAGCCAATCAATACTTTGCTGTATTCTTCAACCATTTCATAAGTGATTTCACACTCATTAATTTCAGCCAATCGCACCACACCTTTAATGAGGTTACTTAATCGACGTGCATTGCCCTTACTAAACTTAATAAAAGGCGCATTAAATTCAGCCGTGCCGAGTGCTGTTTCCGTTAATAACGCTAAATCTTTCTCTGGAAGGGCATTGCCTAAATCAAACGGTCGAGTTACACGGCTATATAACTGTGCCAGTTCGTTGTTTTTACCGCACAAATTCACCATTAAACGCGGCATACCAGCAAGCACCACGCCAATATTGGTTTTATCTCGTAATCGTCGAACAAACTCTAAAGAACGTGTAGAAAGCAACTCCGCTTCGTCAATCACTAATAACCGTTCTGAATTTTCCAAACGCTCCACTATCTTCTCGAAAAAGTCATTGTTTACGCCTTGCACAACCACACCACAAGCCTCCGCAATCTTGCGTAATAAGACTTTGGTGGTATAACTTGGATCGGTTTCAATCAACATTGCAGAAGGGTGCGTACGCACATATTCTTTTAACAACTGGGTTTTGCCTAACCCTGCCGCACCATAAATCACTACCATCTCGCCTTCCGTATGCGCATATTCCATCGCTTCCATCCCTTTACGTGCGAGAAACGTTGGCACAAATTGCTTGTTGTAACGCGCATTTAAAATTTTCTGATCTTGGCGTGCCAAATACTCCGCCACCTTGTCATCAAGGCGTTGCACATCGCCTGCGTATTGTCCTTTCAAATAAAGACTAATTGTCCCCACTGATACCGCTAACGCTTGCGCAATCTGCTTTTGTGTCATGCCGCTATTGGTCATAAACCGTTGCAGTTCTTTGTTTTTCATTTTTAACCTCGTTATAATTCTGTTTTAAACCTACCTAAACCAAGGAGAACCTTATGTCGCAAACTCAACTCGAAGACTTACAGCAACAACTTTCTGCCCTAAACGGTCGGCTTGCTGTACAACAGATTTTAATTCGCTCGCTAATTGTTCAACTTGCCGAGCAGGATCAACTTGCGCTGCTTCAATTTCAGGGCGATTCGCACGATCAGCTTCGTCTTTTGTTACAAAGCACTGATGTGCCTGATTTTGTTGCGACGGATATGAAGGCGTACCTTGATTCATATCTAGAGCCGTTGATTGCGATGCTAAATTTGGGGCAACGCCACTAGGGGTTAAAATCCAAACTGGGAAATCGTTTATTTTCGACCAATCTCTTTTAATCAACCTTTTAGCGCGTTTAAATCGTCTTTTGCTGTGCGCTTTACGTTCTTTTTCAATAAAATTCTTCATCTTGTTCTCCTTATTCATTCACTAACTTTTTTCTTTGTTCCCACGCTTCTTTATCCGCTTTGGTTAAGAAAATTGGGGTAGCTTCCTGTTTGGCTTTCGGTTTTGTGCGTAACAATTCAAAACCTTGCTGATGCTCAATCGTAATAATCGGGTTAAGTTCCGCATTAATCTCATCAAGCTGTTCTTGTTTCAATTTCGCGCGGCGTGCATGACGCTCTTGGCGTGTTTTCTCAACAAACGGCATTGGGAACGCATCACGTTTATTGCCATCTAGTTCGGCATAACACACAAAAGTGCCGTCTTGCTTTCTCACAATCACTTGGCTTGGATCGTGAATATCAAACATCACTTGCACCTTTTGCCCATCAACATCGAGCAATTTCGTGCTAAAGTAATAATTATTGAAAAGTTGTAACCAACCACGTTGTGCCACACGTAATGTACTTGGGCGGAATAAATCCCTTGCTTCCACTGGCGTAACAAAGACCAAATCATTAGGGTTCATTTTTTCCATCAACTGACGGCGTTTTTGTGCAGGTGTCATTCCCCCTAGTTCTCTGTGCTCGTGTTTATTGTTGTATTCATCAATGCCTTCTTGACAGGCTTGTAAAAACTGATTCCAGCTTGGCAATTTACCCACTGCCCATTGTTGTTTTGGCGTTAGCTGTGTCGCACCTTTACGTTTTGCTTTATCCAGTGAAATCACTGCTGTGCTCACTTGTCGCACCGTGTCTTTATCCGCCCCTGTGCCGTGGTAAGTCTCAAACTGGCGACCGATTTTGTATAAAATCGTTTGATGCACCCGCTCAATAATCCCACGGCCTTGTGGATTGCCTGGAATCCCTGTTTGGTGATTAATCCCCAAACGCGGCAACATCCCCGTAATATCCCCATCAAGCATCCAGTTTTTCTCACCACCGCCATTATCGGAGTAATAAATTGCGGGTATGCCGTAGCGTTCCACGCCATAACGCAAAGCATCTGCCACTGCGAGAACGTTTTCCGCCAAACTAGCCGACCAACCCACAATAAAACGGCAAGAGGTATCCATAATTAATGTCACCTCTGGAATAAAAGGGCGACCGTGTTCAGGATGGGCGACTTTCAATTTCATCGCATGGCCATCACCCACCCACACATCATTTACCTGCAACACGCTCCAGTCGCGTTTCACATAAGTGTTAAGGGCGCGGAGTTCAGAACCCGTCTTACGACCAATTTCCTTAATGTGTTTTGGCAATTTCGCTAATGCAGCGCGAACTTGGTCAATACTCGGTTTCATTTCTAAACGTAACGGCTCGTCTGCAAAACGTGCATCCCATTCAGCCGAAAAATAGTGATAGGCTTCTGCCACATTGATGCCATTGGTTTGGCGATATATCGCCAAAAAGTCAGGCAACCACACAATTTCTTCAGCCCTCTTCGCCACCCGTTGCATTGGTGCGAGGGCTTTTAATCGTTCTTCAGGGGTATCCGCCTTTTCATAATCCAACACCCATTGATTCAAAGTGCGGTCAGATAAAGTGCGATTTTTTCCTTTCTTGTTATTGGCGGTTTCAACCAATCCCATCAAATCAGAAGAAATGCCACCATGTTTAATTTGTTCACAAAAAAACTTAATCGCCTTGTAACGAGGTTGGGCTTGTTCAAGCTGTGCCACTTGGGCAACTAACGCCATTCTTGCTCCTGCCACTTCACGTTGTTTTTCCGTTAAAGTTTTTAATTCCACCTGACGGAGATCGGCGGGGAGGGATTTGGGTTTGGCTTTCACGATAGAAACTGCAAATTTAGTGCGAATCTCAGTTTGAATTTCTTGCGGTAAAGATGCCAAGGCATATTCTTTTCCACCACCTTTGCCAACTCTTTTTTGAGTTGCCCAACCATTCTTCTTAGCTTGATAAATAATTCCTTGCACCGAATTAGGTAAACAAGATAAACTTAAATCAAGTAGTTCCTTGGCTGAGTAGTGTGTTTTGAAGTTGTCAATATTCATTGAATGACTCCTTTAAACTACTTTTCTGCAAATTTTTTATAGTTTCGGTTAGCGTATCGGCTTTGCCAAATAACTTCTGCTGGAACACCTATAGCTTCCGCAATAATACGCTCACCCTTTAACCAAGGTCTGTCTAACGCATTTTTTAATGTGCTAGCTTGGCTATAACCATGCTGTAAAGAAAGCTGTCTTAATGACCAGCCTGCTTTATGCAAAGCGGCGATAATGTCGGCTCTATGCCAATCATTCGCTGTTTTTTTATCGTTGTTTAATGTACTCATTAGATAACCTCATTAACTTAACACAAGAGATAATAAACCTCTTTAAACTACAAGTAAAGTTTAAAAACTTCATTTTAAAGTTCGATTGCCTAATTTTTAATCTGCAATCACTATAAGTTATTGATTTTGCCAAACTTTAAAATAGTTTAAAGAATACGATTGAGATTTTAAAGTTATGAAGCCGAAGTTTAAAAACGAACTATCTATAGGAACTCGAATAAAAGAATGTCGAAAAGAGTTGCAATTAAGTAGAAATTTTGTATGCAAGAAGCTGGATAACCTTGCATTATCTACATTACAAAAATGGGAGGTAAACGAAAGAGAGCCTTCAGCTGGAATGATTGTTAGACTTGCCAAAATCCTTCAAACGACTCCTACTTACTTACTAACAGGGGAAGATAAAATTGGAGCACTTGTTAATATCGTTCAAGGCGAACGGTATTATGTTGATTCTGATAACGTCTCTTTAATTGAAAGTTATTCATACATTAGAGTTTCAGCCGGTTTTGGAAGTTTTAATGAAGGAATAGTAGATAACGCTGATGGTGAAGAGCCATATTCTGACCGCTTAATTAATCAACTTGGTGTAAAGCCTAATCGGTGCGCAGTTTTCTGGGCGCATGGAAACTCAATGTTACCGAGTATTGCCAGTGGAGATCAGCTATTAGTAGATTTAAGAAAAACTGAAATATTAGGGGATGACAAGATTTATCTTGTTCAAAACAATGAAAGCGTTTGGGTTAAACGAGTAAGAATAGATTGGGATGGGATAGAGCTAATAAGCGATAACAAGGAAGAATACCCACCAATTAAAATATCAGCCAAAGAAGCAGAACACTTGAAAATATTAGGGCAAGTGGTTCATGTAGGTCATAAACTAATTTAAATATAGCAAAAGCGGTTTTTAAAAGTGTTTAAAAACCATTTAAAAACCGCTTATTCGTATGCAAATAAAAACACAATTTTCGACCATTTTCCCCCAATCCCCACCATTTTCCATTTTTGCATAAACCCCACCTCTAAAAACGCCAAAGCCCCACAAACAGGGGCTTCAGCCAATTTTTTCCCACCAAATTTTTTCTTTTTCCTTATGCAAATATTGTCACTACCCCATAGTAACCTGCTTCAATTGAGGCAGTAATACCTTTTGAAGTAAAACGTTCTGTAGCATCTTCAGTGTTAATGCTATGGCGGAAACGTTGATATTGTACCCAGCTATCCGCATACGCACCTGTCTGTTTGTCCTGAAGCTGATGCCAAGTGGCGTAAACGCCTGCACCAAAGCCTTTCACATTTCCCGTTGTAAGATTGTCTGTATCTGGGTTACGGAAAGTGCTGCGTTGTTCTGCTTGTCCGCCCATTAAGCCAATAGAAAGTTGATTACTTTCGTTTTGCCATGTGAATACTTCGCCGCCGAGTTGTACACCTTTACGATAGCCTTCTACAGGTGCTGTTTTGCCTTGCACCCATTGATTGGAATGTCCGTCAATCACACGCAACCACAAGCCTTTGCGTGGTAAAGTGCGGTCAAAAATATCGCTGTTTTTGTCGTTCAAACGCAAGGCGAATAAGGTATTGGCGGCTTGAGCCTGTTGTGCATAAATCGCAATATCATCGCGTTCTTGCACTTTGGTAAAAAAGCCCTCTGGGCGTTGTTGTAAAGAAAGCGTATAAATTCCCTTTTGGTGTTTGCCAGAAAGACGGAATGCGTGTTTATCTGCTGTGCCATTTACTTTGATAATTTGATGCCCGTCGAGGCTTTTTAAATCGTCTATTGGATTTTCGAAGATGATGTCGGAAGTGCCAGTTATATTTTTTTCAAAAGTTAAAACTGGTGTTTCAGGGACTTTATCTTTTAGACCGTAAGCAAAACGAAAACGAGCTCCGCCAGCATAATCTTCTTTTACGAGTAAACTTTCACTTTTAGTATTAAAACGGATGTCTGCATTCGTTGTTTTTAATTCCCCAACATCAGAATCCCAACGGGGTTCCCAGAGAGAATTTTCTAATCTGAATTGATCCAAACTAATTGTTTGTCCGATAACGTGCGAGTTGTCTGTAACATCAATATAGTGGAATGGATCTAAACCAGAATATAGTTGTTCTTGCCAACCAGTAAGCTTATTAAGTGTTGGGCGAAGCCATTCGATATAATTACCTACAGATAAAATTTCGCTGTTGATATGGCTATTTTTTATTTGTGGACCTAAGGAGAATATATTACTGTATACTGCCAAACCCAAGTGTGTAAATTTTTCAGTTTTGCAATTACTCTCCTCACGTATCCTAGTGTTAAAACATTCCTTAAAATATTTCCGTATTGGTTCTTCTGTGTCCCCATTTCTTTTTGCAACCCCTAAACCTCGGGCGAAGCCAACTAGGTAATCTTCGGTATATTTTTGATCATAAAAAGAAATCTTTTTTGAGTTATTGATGTTTTCGAATTGGTATGTTCTAGGGTATAGTGCGGGAACGGATGGAACTTTTGGATTATCCCCGGTTATAAGATAAGTTTCTTTTTTCCAATATTCACTCGTTTTATCGCGGAGTTTTTTTAAGCGGGTAATTTCATCATCAGTGAGCTTGGTTTTGTCGTAAACGTAATCAACAGCCAAAAGCGGAGAGGTATAAAGAATAGAAAAAAATAGACTTACAATAAATGATTTTTTAAACTTCTGCTTGCTTGCTTGCTTGCTTGCTTGCTTGCTTGCTTGCTTGCTTGCTTGCTTGCTTGCTTGCTTGCTTGCTTGCTTCGAGTTTCATAATAAATTTTCCTTTGTCAAGTAAAAATAAATAAGGGCGTGGATTTTAGCATAAAACTGAACAAAAAATGTCATTTAGTTCAAATTTTCTCTATTTATTTCTTATTTATTAAAAGTAAACGTTTGCTTTTTGCTATTTTGTCAAGCCAGTTTGAAAATGTGTATAATTGCCCTCGTTATTTACAAAAATTTCAGGAAAAATGACCGCACTTTACCCTTGGCTAATGCCAATTTATCATCAAATTGCTCAAACCTTTGACGAAGGTTTGGGGCATCATGCCGTACTGATTAAAGCGGATGCTGGTTTAGGTGTAGAACGTTTATTTGATGCACTTGCACAGAAAATAATGTGTGTGGCTCAAGGCGATAAACCTTGTGGTCAATGCCATTCTTGTCATTTAATGCAAGCCCATAGTCATCCAGATTATCACGAGTTAAGCCCGATTGACGGCAAGGATATTGGTGTCGATCAAGTACGCGACATTAATGAAATTGTCGCGCAGCATGCACAACAAAATGGTAATAAAGTGGTGTATGTGCAAGGAGCGGAACGTTTAACGGAAGCGGCTGCCAATGCGTTATTGAAAACATTGGAAGAGCCTCGTCCAAATACTTATTTTTTACTTCAAACGGATAGTTCGTCAAGTTTGTTGGCAACTATTTACAGTCGATGTCAAGTGTGGAATCTGTCCGTGCCTAATGAACAAATGGCTGTTGATTGGTTGAAATCAGAAAGTGCGGCAGAAAATCAGGAAATTTTGACCGCACTTGCGATGAATCTTGGGCGACCGCTTTTAGCCTTAGAAACGTTACAACAAGGGCTGATTGAACAGCGTAAAAACTTCTTACGTCAATTTTGGGTGTTCTATCGCCGACGTTCGCCATTGGAATTACTTCCGTTGTTTGATAAAGAACGCTATGTTCAGCAAGTGGATTGGATTTTGGCTTTTCTTTCCGATTGTTTAAAACAGAAACTTGAAATTAATAGCTATCGACAAGTGGCTGATCTCGGGCGTGGTATCGAACAATTCAGCGACGAGCAAACTGCTCTTGGTTTATTACAAGCCATTAAAATTATGCAAAAAGTGCGGTCAGATTTGCTGACGATTAATGGCGTGAATGTTGAATTGATGCTATTAGATGGCTTGACCAGATTAGTTACAGAAGTGTTTAAGGGTTAATTATCAATTTACCCAAGGTACAAATTAGGAAAATAATTATGTTTATTGTTGATTCTCACTGTCATTTAGATGCGTTGGATTATGAAAATTTACACAAAAATATCGCAGATGTGGTGGAAAAAGCACGTGTGCGTGATGTGAAACATTTGCTTGCCATTGGTGTAACATTAAGCCGTTTTGAGCAGGCTTATGACTCTTTACGGGAATTTAATAATGTCTCCCTTGCTTGTGGTGTGCATCCACTGGATTTTGAAGAAGAACCTTATGACTCAGAACGCTTATTGCGTTTAGCGAAAGATCCGAAAGTGATTGCGATTGGCGAAATTGGCTTAGATTATTATTACAGCTCAGACAATAAAGCGGCACAACAAGCGGTGTTTGGTAGCCAAATCGATATTGCAAACCAATTAGAGAAGCCTGTAATTATTCATACACGTTCGGCAGGCGATGACACCATTGCAATGTTACGCCAACACCATGCTGAAAAGTGCGGTGGCGTTATTCATTGTTTTACGGAAACCATGGAATTTGCGAAAAAAGCGTTGGATTTAGGTTTTTACATTTCTTGTTCTGGTATTGTAACCTTTAAAAATGCTGAAGCGATTCGTGAGGTTATTCGTTATGTGCCAATGGATCGCTTATTGGTGGAAACGGATTCGCCTTATCTTGCACCAGTGCCTTATCGAGGAAAAGAAAATCAACCCGCTTATACGAGAGAAGTCTGTGAATACGTGGCAACCCTAAAAGGCGTTTCTGCCGAGGCGTTTGCTCAAATCACTACACAAAATTTCGAGCGTTTATTTAAAATTCGTGTAGAATAAATGCACAGTTCTGACAAGGGAAAAGTATGCGAAAGTTTTTTAAATATTTCTTATTTATTGTTGTTTTTTTATTCCACGGTTTTATGTTTTCCGTAGTGAATTATGTGTTCCCCCATTATGATGTTACACGTGTTACTGGCGTAGAAGTTAAACGTGTTGATAAAGATGGGCCAATCACCAAATCGAATCCAGCTGATGGCCCAACACGTGATGTGTATTACATCAATACGCAAAATGACGATGGCAAAATTATGGTGTATCGCAATGAAGATACTCGTTGGGGTTTCCCGTTCTACTTTAAATTTGGCTCAGCCAATTTACAAGCTGAAGCACAGGCTTTGGGTAATGACAACAAACTTGTGCAAATTAAATACTATGGTTGGCGTATTACGATGATGGATGAATATCGCAATGCAACTTCAATTAAAGAAATGACTGCTGATGATACACCAAGCAATCCGATTGTTTCGTGGATTTTATATGTATTCTTGCTGGCGACATTATTTTTGTCTATCCAATTTATTCGCGGCTGGTTTGACAGCGACAAGTAATCTCCAAACGGCCGCAAAGTGCGGTCGTTTTCTTTTATATTTTTGAGTAATGATTATGGAATTATTTCATACTATTTTGGCAATTGTGGCTTTAATTTTAAGTAGTGCAGTTGTTTCTTCTGCTGAAATTTCTCTGGCGAGTTCTCGCAAATTAAAATTACAATCTCTTGCGAACGAAGGCGACGTGCGTGCGCTTCAAGTGCTTAAATTACAAGAGCATCCTGGTCGTTTTATTACGGTGGTTCAAATTTTGTTGAATATGGTGGCGATTCTTGGCGGGGGAATTGGCGAAAGTGCGTTAAGTCCTTACATTGCAGATATTTTAAATCGTTCTTTTGAAGGAAATTGGATTGAGCCAACCGCCTCTACAATCGCTTTTATATTAGTGACTTGTTTGTTTATTTTATTTGCTGATCTTATTCCAAAACGTATTGCCATTACTTATCCTGAAATGGTGGCGTTGCGTGTTGTGGGTATTATGAATTTTAGTATGTATGTGTTTAAACCGCTTGTGTGGTTATTTGATACGCTTGCTAATGCCTTTTTCCGTCTATTTCGCATTTCTACTGTGCGTGAAGATGGCATGACCTCTGAAGATATTTTCGCCGTAGTTGAAGCAGGCGCAGAAGCTGGTGTATTAAAAACTCAAGAGCATTATTTGATCGAAAATATTTTCGATATGCAAGCCCGTACGGTAACTTCCACCATGACTACCCGTGAAAATATCGTGTATTTAGACCGCACTTTTTCTCGCCAAGAAGTCATGGATACGCTTTCTCGTGATTCTCATTCTAAAATTGTGATTTGTGACAATGGCCTCGACAAAATCTTAGGTTATATCGAATCCCATACTTTGCTCACAATGTATTTGCAAAATGAAAATGTGGTGCTCACAGATCCTAAATTACTCCGTAAAGCCTTATTTGTGCCTGATACGCTTTCTCTTTACGAAGTGTTGGAATTGTTTAAATCTACTGGCGAAGATTTTGCGATTATTGTGAATGAATATGCTCTTGTAGTGGGTATTGTTACGCTAAATGATGTGATGAGTATTGTTATGGGAGAATTGGTTTCTAACGAAGAAGAATATATTGTGAGCCGTGATGAAAACTCGTGGCTGATTGATGGTGCAACACCATTAGAAGAGGTTACTCGAGTATTAGATATTGCTTATTTTCCCGATGAAGAAAACTACGAAACCATCAGTGGTTTTATGATGTATATGTTACGTAAAATCCCGAAAAAAACCGATTCTGTGGTTTACGGAAAATACAAGTTTGAAGTGATTGATACGGAAAACTTTAAAATCGATCAGATTTTGGTGTCTTTAGTAAAAGAGGCGGAATAATTACCGCCCTTTCTTTAATCCCCTTCAGCCAGTATAATGGCTGCGTTTTTATTGGTTCTCAATTAGGTATGACTATGTTTAAAAAAATCTCTGTTTTATTTTTTGTGTTAATGTTGGCAGGTTGTTCTTCTTGGTCGTCTATTACTAATTATGTTCCATTTATGGGGAATGATAAAAAAGTGATTGATTTAGATAAAGATAAAATCGATCAGAAATCTTATGCAGTGGCTTATGAAGCGACTGTGGCGACATATAAAGGTCGCGTGAATGAAAATTTCTTTGTAGATAATTTTGCAAGTGGTGCGAATGACTGGTATTTAGGTCGTATTTTAGTTCCTGTGAAACAAATTCAGGATAAACTTTATACAGGCGGCCATGATTCTGATGTATATGCTTATTATAGCGGTGTGTTACATGCGGAAGCATTGCAAGCTAATTTTAAACGTTTGAGTGCAAATTGTTGGGAAAAAGTGGATTCGCAAAGTATGGCTCAAGGTATTTATGATGCGATGCGTGATTTACAAAAAGGCGAAGTGCGCGGAGAAAATGATGAATATATTGTGCAAGGTAGTGAAGCACTGCTGAAAGCCTGTATATCTAAATAATTGTTTTTCTAAGCTGCTGGTCGATTTGTTTCATCAGCAGCTTTCTTTTTAAATTATTAAGGAGCAAGAATGTTAGAACTTTCGGAAAGCAACATTCATTTAAATGCTAACGCAGCGGATAAACAACAAGCAATTGAAATGGCAGCGTCCGCATTAGTTCAAGCAGACAATGTGGAAAATGGTTATTTGCAAGGAATGTTAGCGCGTGAGTTGCAAACTTCAACCTTTCTAGGCAATGGCATCGCGATTCCTCACGGCACCTTGGATACTCGTTCAATGGTAAAGAAAACGGGTGTACAAGTGTTTCAATTTCCTCAAGGCATAGAATGGGGCGAGGGAAATATTGCTTATGTCGTGATTGGTATTGCGGCACGATCTGATGAACATTTGTCTTTGTTACGCCAACTTACTCAGGTGTTGAGTGATGAAGATACCGCAGCGAAATTAGCAAAAATAACCGATGTGGCTGAATTTCGTGCGATTTTAATGGGTGAGACAATTGAGCCATTTGAAATTCCTGCTGCCAATATCAGTTTAGACGTAGATACCCAAAGTTTATTAACTTTAGTCGCGATTAATGCAGGGCAATTACAAGTGCAAAGTGCGGTGGAAAATCGCTTTATTTCTGAAGTGATTAATAATGCGGCATTACCGCTTGGCAAAGGATTATGGGTAACGGATTCTGTCGTAGGAAATGTGAAAAATGCCTTAGCATTTAGTCGTGCCAAAACGATCTTTAGCCACAATGGCAAAGCCGTAAAAGGCGTGATAACTGTTGCAGCTGTCAGTGATCAAATTAATCCAACTTTAGCGCATTTATTAGATGACGAGGTTCAAACAACCTTGCTTAATGGTAATTCAACAGAAATTTTGACCGCACTTTTGGGGTCAGCTTGTGATGTTGAAACTCAATCTGTAGAAGGTGCAGTTGTAGGAACTTTTACAATTCGTAATGAACACGGTTTACATGCTCGTCCAAGTGCAAATTTAGTTAATGAAGTGAAAAAATTCACTTCGAAAATTACTGTGCAAAATCTTACTCGTGAAAGTGAAGTCGTTAGCGCAAAAAGTTTGATGAAGATTGTTGCGCTCGGTGTAACGCAAGGACATCGCTTACGTTTTGTGGCTGAAGGAGAAGATGCCAAACAAGCGATTGAATCATTGGGCAAAGCGATAGCCAATGGCTTGGGCGAGAATGTTTCAGCTGTGCCTTTTTCTGAACCCGATACTATTGAGATTATAGGCGATCAAATTCACACATCTGCGGTAACAGAAGATGATAATTTGCCGGCAAATGCCATTGAAGCCGTGTTTGTGATTAAAAATGAGCAAGGTTTGCACGCTCGCCCAAGTACGATATTGGTAAACGAAGTGAAGAAATATAATGCCTCTGTGGCGGTTCAGAATCTTGATCGTAATTCTCAATTAGTCAGTGCTAAAAGCTTGATGAAAATTGTGGCATTAGGCGTAGTGAAAGGGACTCGTTTACGTTTTGTTGCGACGGGCGATGAAGCGCAACAAGCTATTGACGGAATTGGTGCTGTGATTGAATCAGGTTTAGGGGAATAGTATGGCAAGCGTCGTAACAATTACCTTAAATGCCGCTTATGATTTAGTCGGACGTTTAAATCGTATTCAACTTGGCGAAGTAAATACCGTAGAAACGCTGGGCTTATTTCCTGCAGGGAAAGGCATTAATGTTGCAAAAGTACTAAAAGATTTAGGCGTTGATGTTGAAGTAGGTGGTTTCTTGGGCGAGGATAATTCAGCTGATTTCGAGCAAATGTTTAATCAGCACGGTTTGGAAGATAAATTCCACCGAGTTGATGGCAAAACGCGCATCAATGTAAAAATTACCGAGACTGAAGCGGATGTGACAGATTTAAATTTCTTGGGATATCAAATAAGCCCACAAGTTTGGCAACAATTTGTGACGGATTCTTTGGCTTATTGTTTAAATTATGACATTGTCGCAGTTTGTGGCAGTTTACCTCGAGGTGTGTCTCCTGAATTATTTGCTGATTGGTTGCATCAGCTTCATCAAGCTGGCGTAAAAGTGGTGCTTGATAGTAGCAATGCTGCACTTACCGCTGGATTAAAAGCGAAACCTTGGCTAGTAAAACCCAACCATCGAGAACTTGAGGCTTGGATTGGTCGTCCATTAAATCGTCTTGAAGAAATTATTGCGGCTGCACAGCAACTCAAAGCGGAAGGCATTGAAAACGTGATTATTTCAATGGGCGCAAAAGGTTCTTTATGGATTAATAATGAAGGCGTGCTCAAAGCCGAACCACCAAAATGTGAAAATGTCGTGAGTACCGTTGGGGCAGGGGATTCCATGGTAGCAGGCTTAATCTATGGTTTTGAAAAAGGTTTATCGAAAGCTGAAACCTTAGCTTTTGCTACGGCTGTGTCCGCTTTTGCAGTGTCTCAAAGTAATGTTGGTGTGAGTGATTTGAGTTTACTTGACCCCATTTTAGAAAAAGTACAAATAACGATGATTGAAGGATAGTATGAAGTTATTTTTAACCCAATCAGCTAATGTAGGCAATGCGAAAGCCTATTTATTACATGAAGTTTTTCGAGCGGCTGCACAAAAAGCGAATGTTTTTATTGTAGAAACACCAGCCGAAGCAGATCTTGTTCTCGTATTTGGTTCTGTATTACCAAATAACCCTGCGTTAGTCGGTAAAAAAGTCTTTATTATCGGCGAAGCTATCGCCATGATTTCTCCTGAAGTAACGCTGGCAAATGCCTTAGCCAATGGGGCAGATTATGTTGCACCGAAAAGTGCGGTGAGTTTTGCAGGTGCTTCTGGTGTAAAAAATATTGTTGCGGTAACCGCTTGTCCGACAGGCGTTGCGCATACGTTTATGTCAGCCGAAGCGATTGAAGCCTATGCGAAAAAACAAGGTTGGAATGTAAAAGTTGAAACCCGTGGTCAAGTTGGGGCTGGCAATGAAATTACTGCAGAAGAAGTTGCGGCGGCTGATTTGGTATTTGTTGCAGCAGATATTGATGTGCCTTTAGATAAATTTAAAGGTAAACCAATGTACCGCACTTCAACAGGATTAGCCTTGAAGAAAACCGAGCAAGAATTTGATCAAGCATTTAAAGAAGCCAAAATTTTTGATGGTGGGAATAATGTAGGAACGAAAGAAGAAAGCCGTGAGAAAAAAGGTGTGTACAAACACTTAATGACTGGTGTTTCTCATATGTTACCGTTAGTGGTTGCTGGAGGGTTGTTGATCGCGATTTCCTTTATGTTCAGTTTCAATGTAATTGAAAATACAGGAATCTTACAAGATCTTCCTGATGTACTAATGAATATCGGTGGAGGTGTGGCGTTTAAATTAATGATCGCCGTGTTTGCTGGCTACGTTGCATTTTCTATCGCTGATCGTCCAGGGCTTGCAGTTGGTTTGATTGCGGGGATGCTGGCAAGTGAAGCGGGTGCAGGGATTCTTGGTGGTATTATTGCAGGTTTCTTAGCGGGTTATGTGGTGAAAGGACTGAATGTGATTATTCGATTGCCAGCAAGCCTGACTTCATTAAAACCGATTTTAATTTTACCGCTCTTGGGTTCGATGATTGTTGGCTTGACGATGATTTATCTCATCAATCCACCAGTGGCTGAAATTATGAAAGAGCTAAGTAGTTGGCTTACTTCAATGGGTGAAGTGAATGCGATTGTGTTAGGTACAATTATCGGCGCAATGATGTGTATCGATATGGGCGGGCCGGTAAATAAAGCTGCATACACCTTTTCTGTTGGATTAATTGCTTCCCAAGTTTATACGCCAATGGCTGCGGCAATGGCAGCAGGTATGGTTCCACCAATTGGTATGGCAGTTGCGACTTGGATTGCTCGCAATAAATTCACAGTTAGCCAACGCGATGCAGGGAAAGCATCATTCGTTCTTGGTTTATGTTTTATTTCTGAAGGTGCATTACCATTTGTGGCAGCAGATCCAATTCGAGTCATTATTAGCTCTGTGATTGGTGGTGCCGTGGCTGGTGCGATTTCTATGGGCTTAAATATTACATTACAAGCTCCGCACGGTGGATTATTTGTGATTCCATTTGTATCTGAGCCGTTGAAATATCTTGGTGCAATTGCGATTGGTGCTTTATCAACAGGTGTGGTTTATGCCATTATTAAATCGAAAAACAATGCGCAATAATACCGCACTTTGAATGTAAAAAATAATTTTCATTGAAAAAGTTAGACTATGAAATTAAGGACTAAGTTCTGTAATTTACAGGGCTTAGTCCTTTTGTTCTACTCCCCCAGTACGCAATGAACGGATTAATCCTATAGTATGGCTCACTCTTGCCTGCTCTTGAACTTCATCAAGCAACATTAAAACGGGTTTATCGCTAGATTCTGTAATAGTATTAATAATCTGAACAAGGCTTAATTCATCAAGTTTAGTTTGATTTTTATCTTGTAATTCAATGCTTACGCCCATTAAGTCAATGGCTTTTAGTTTATCAAATAAGTTATTGGTTTTGCTGTCCACAGTATCAAGAAAGTGTATTAGCTCACGTGTAAAAATATTGCTCAACTCGTTACTAGTCCTATCCATAAAACTAAAATAGAACACATTAAACCCTAATTTCTCTGCTTTCGGCTTTACGTCATTAAGTAAAAATTGGGTTTTTCCCATTCTACAAGGTGCGAAAAGGGTTATTGCGTGTAATATTCCATCTTTTAGGCTTGATAGTAATCGTTCTGCTAATTCAGAACGGGGAAATAAAGTGGGTCTAACTGTGTCATTTTTAGCCTCTTTATATTGTTTTATACTCTCTTTGTATAATTATACGTTTAATGTATAAAGATTTATCGTTAGTCGCTAGAGGTTAAAAGGTACTCCTGAAGGGGAATCAACTCCCACGGGGTTTCGGAATCGCCGTTTTCGACAGTTTTTTGACATTTTAGCCAATTCATTAAAAATATTTTACTGATACTGATACTGATACTGATACTGATACTGATACTGATACTGATACTGATACTGATACTGATACTGATACTGATACTGATACTGATACTGATACTGATACCGCTTGTTATTTCAAGGGATAATTGCTAATTGTAGCGATTGGCTAGCATCGTATAAAAAATCCAAATATGAATAAGAAAATCCCTGTTTCTTCACAGAAACAGGGATTTTTTAATAATTTAACCTAATGATCAAATTACCATTCAAAGTTTACACCTGCGTTGTAAGTGGTGCTACCTTTTGTGAAAGCAACGCCTGCTTTTGCGGCAAAATTTTCATTAAAACGATAACCTGTACCAATTGCAACCGCAGTGTATTTTTTATATCCTCCAAAAGCAGCGGTAACATTGGCTTTGCCAATAGAATATGGCTGGAATAAGCCATTTAATGCGGCTTGAGCTGCTAAACCACGCTTGAGTTCTTTACTTAACGCAATAAGCTCACTTTTATCTGCTTTATTTTGAATGTTGGATAAATCTTGGTTAGCTATTCTTTTTAAATCCGCAATGGCTTGACTATTCTCATTAGCCAAATCTGCAGTTTTAGTTATAGCATCTGTATGTTTACTTAATAATTCAGCGTTTTTGCTTACTGCTTCAGCGTTTTTGCTTACTGCTTCAGCGTTTTTGCTTACTGCTTCAGCGTTTTTAGTCACTGCTTCAGTATTTTTCTGTACTGTTTTGACAGTGTCATTAAGATTATTCTCTACAGCTTCAATTCCCTTGTTTAGCTTATCCAAGTTTTCTGAATGAGCCGCAGAGGTTTTTTCTAAATCAGCAATAGCTTTACTATTATCTTCAGCTAAACCTCCAATTTCAGTTATCGCTTCTGAATGTTGATCTAGTAATGCAGTATTGTTATTTACTGCGTTGATAGTGTTGTTAAGCTGATTCCCTACAGTTTCAATTCCTTTATTTAGCTGCTCAAGGTTCTCTGAATGAGCATCAGCGGTTTTTTCCAAATCAGCAATAGCTTTGCTATTATCTTCAACTAAATCTCCGATTTCAGTTATTGCTTCTGAATGTTCATCTAGTAATTTAGTATTTTCATTTACTGCTCCGATAGTCTTACCAAGGTCATCCGCTACCTTTATAATCCCACCTTTTAGATCAACAACTGCTTGAACTAAGCCTACCCCTTTAAAAGGATCAGATTCAACATCGTCCTTAGTTGCTTTCTTTGTCGTTGCCTTACCATCAGACTCGTTGATATCTGTAATAATATCATCTCCCTCTTTAAAACCTCTAAGAATTTGTCCATTGTCATAAACAATTGGATAAATATCTTTCGCTTCAAGATTTTGATCTTGAGCATCATCAGATCCTCCATTAGTTGCAGCCCCTGCAGCCCCTGCAGCCCCTGCAACTAATAATGCAATTATTGATTGTTTTAATACTTTTTTCATACTCTTCTCCAACTTAGTTTTAGGAAAAAATTGATTTGTTTATCTATTTAATTAACTTTAATTATTTTCAAAATAAAATTATATCTCAAATAGATTGTCTTGATATTAAATTATTTTAAATAAAGTATCAATAATCACTTTAATATTTTAGCATTACTTTTACTTTTACTTTTACTTTTACTTTTACTTTTACTTTTACTTTTACTTTTACTTGTAAAAGTATACTTTTTTCATATATTTCTCTCTATTTTATTTTAAATGCAAACGTTTGCTTTATTCGTTATAATGCGTCCGTTTTTTACTTTTCTTTTATACGGAACTGCAATATGACTGTCAAAACCTTTCGTGGCTCGCCTGCGCTTTCTGAATTTCGTTTAACTCAACTTCAACAAAAATGTCAGCAATATCAATTACCTATTACGTCAATTTATGCAGAGTATTTGCATTTTGTTGAACAAAAAACATCGCTTGTAGAAGATGAAATTGTTAAATTACAAGCATTGTTGCATTATGGATCAATGTTTTCTGAATTCAAGCCCACAGGATATTGTTTAATTGTGATTCCAAGAGTAGGCACCATTTCCTCTTGGTCTTCAAAAGCGACAGACATTGCTCACAATTGTGGTTTATTGAAGGTAAATCGTATTGAACGTGGCATAGCCTATTATTTCAATATTGAACGTGATTTAAGCGAAGTAGAATTGGCTACGCTGAAAGGTTTATTACACGACCGTATGTTAGAAACCGTGTTAAATCACGAAACAGAAGCAGCCTTGCTTTTCACTCAACAAGAACCTAAAGCATTAACCACCATTGATATTTTAAATGGTGGTCGTCAAGCATTAGAACAGGCGAATATTGCCTTGGGCTTGGCGTTGGCAGATGATGAGATGGACTATCTAGTCGAAAACTTCACGGCGTTAAACCGCAATCCACACGACATCGAACTTTATATGTTTGCACAAGCAAATTCGGAACATTGTCGCCATAAAATTTTTAATGCCGATTGGATTATTGATGGCAAAAAACAGGATAAATCGCTGTTTAAAATGATCAAAAATACCTTTGAGCAAACGCCTGATTTTGTGCTTTCTGCTTATAAAGATAATGCTGCAGTAATGGAAGGTTCGAAAGTCGGGCGTTGGTTCCCTGATCCAGATGGACAATATCGTGTTCATCAAGAAGATGCGCACATTTTAATGAAAGTAGAAACTCATAACCATCCCACTGCCATTTCGCCATTTCCCGGTGCGGCAACAGGCTCTGGAGGGGAAATTCGCGATGAAGGGGCAACGGGGCGTGGAGCAAAACCCAAAGCGGGTTTAACAGGTTTCTCGGTGTCTAACCTCGCTATTCCAAACTTTGAACAACCTTGGGAAAATCCATTGTCTAAACCAAATCGCATTGCTTCAGCCTTAGAAATTATGATAGATGCGCCTTTAGGCAGTGCGGCATTTAATAATGAATTTGGTCGTCCAGCATTATTGGGGTATTTCCGTACTTATGAAGAAAAAGTAAATAGTTTTGCAGGCGAAGAAGTACGTGGTTATCACAAGCCGATTATGTTGGCGGGTGGAATCGGTAACATTCGTGGCGAACAGGTTCAAAAAGGTGAAATTCCAGTTGGTGCTAAATTGATCGTTTTGGGTGGGGCAGCAATGAACATTGGTTTAGGTGGTGGTGCTGCTTCTTCGATGAATAGTGGAAAATCAAAAGAAGATTTAGATTTTGCTTCTGTTCAACGTGAAAATCCAGAAATGGAACGCCGCTGCCAAGAAGTGATTGACCGCTGTTGGCAATTAGGCGAAGAAAATCCAATCCTGTTTATTCACGATGTGGGGGCAGGTGGTTTATCTAATGCGATGCCTGAATTGGTGCACGATGGCAAGCGTGGAGGAAAATTTGATCTGCGTTCTATTCTTTGTGATGAAAAAGGTATGTCGCCATTGGAAATTTGGTGTAATGAATCGCAAGAACGTTATGTATTAGCGGTTGCGCCAGAAAAACTCGAATTATTTACCGCACTTTGTGAGCGTGAACGAGCCCCTTTTGCAGTGATTGGCGAAGCGACTGAAGAGGAACATTTAACTTTGCACGATAGTTATTTCGACAATAATCCAATTGATTTACCAATGAATGTGTTATTAGGTAAAACGCCTAAAATGACACGCGAGGTTTCCTCAAAAACGGTGGAAAATCAACCGATTATAACGGAAAATATTCAATTAAAAGAAGCATTCCATCGTGTATTACGTTTACCTGTTGTCGCAGAAAAAACTTTCTTAATTACTATTGGCGACCGTTCTGTAACAGGTATGGTAGCCCGTGATCAAATGGTGGGGCCTTGGCAAATTCCTGTATCTGATGCGGCTGTTACTACTGCTTCACTGAATAGCTACCACGGCGAAGCAATGGCAATGGGCGAACGATCTCCAGTTGCCTTGTTGGATTTCGCGGCTTCGGCACGTTTAGCGGTGGCGGAGGCGATTACTAACATTGCAGGCACCCATATTGGCGAGATGAAACGTATTAAACTTTCTGCTAACTGGATGAGTGCAGCAGGTCACACAGGCGAAGATGCAGGACTTTATGAAGCAGTAAAAGCTGTGGGCGAAGAACTTTGTCCTGCGTTAGGCTTAACTATTCCTGTGGGTAAAGATTCAATGTCGATGAAAACCACTTGGATCGATAATGGTGAACAAAAATCAGTGACAGCCCCACTTTCATTAGTAATTTCCGCTTTTGCTCGTGTAGAAGATGTACGTAAAACGCTTACGCCACAACTTCGTATCGACAAAGGTTTATCGTGCTTATTATTAATTGATTTAGGCGAAGGCAATAATCGATTAGGTGCCACCGCACTTGCTCAAGTGTACAAACAGTTAGGAGACAAGCCTTCCGATGTGGTAAAGGTTCAACGCTTAAAAGATTTCTACAACGCAATGCAAATTTTAGTCGCAGAAAGGAAATTACTTGCCTATCACGACCGTTCGGACGGTGGTTTAATCACAACCCTTGCAGAAATGGCGTTTGCAGGGCATTGTGGGGTAGAGGTGGATATTTCCGCCTTAGGAAACAATGATTTAGCGGTATTATTTAACGAAGAATTGGGAGCGGTTATCCAAGTTGCCGACAGCCAATTAGAATGCGTGCGTGAGGTGTTGAAAGCTCACAATTTGCTTGGTATTACCCATCAATTAGGTACAGTAACTGCTGATGATCGCTTTGAGATTAGCCGCGGCAGCCATAAATTACTCAGCGAAAAACGTACTGAATTACGTAGTATTTGGGCGGAATTAACTTACCAAATGCAACGCTTACGCGATAATTCAGATTGTGCTGAGCAAGAGTTTGAAGCTAAGAAGAATCCAGACGATAAAGGCTTATCCGCATTTTTGACTTACGATGTGAACGAAGATATTACTGCGCCATTTATCAATAAAGGTGTAAAACCAACCATTGCAATTTTGCGTGAACAAGGTGTCAATAGCCATTATGAAATGGCTGCAGCATTTGATCGTGCAGGCTTTAATGCAATTGACGTACATATGTCTGATTTAATGGCTGGCCGTCGCAATTTAGCCGAATTTAATGCAATGGTTGCTTGTGGCGGTTTCTCTTACGGCGATGTGCTTGGCGCAGGGGGTGGTTGGGCAAAATCCATCTTATTTAACCCGAAATTACACGATCAATTCAGCCAGTTTTTTATCAATCCAAACACACTGACCTTAGGTGTATGTAATGGCTGTCAAATGGTCTCTAACTTGGCGGAAATTATCCCCGGTACAGAAAACTGGCCACGTTTTATACGCAACAAATCTGAATGCTTTGAAGCGCGTGTGAGTTTAGTGAAAATTAATGAAGTGGCTTCAGTTTGGTTTGCAGGAATGGCTGGCTCACATATGCCCATTGCGGTTTCCCACGGGGAAGGGCAAGTTAAGTTTAAATCAGCTGAACAGCTTGCAGGTTTAAAAGCACAAGGCATCATTGCTGCACAATACATCGACAATAACGGTAACCCTACCGAACTATATCCTGCCAATCCGAATGGCTCTGTGGAGGGCATTACTGCTATTACAAATCTTGATGGGCGAGTTGCTATTATGATGCCACACCCTGAACGTGTGTTCCGTGCTGTGAGTAACTCTTGGCACCCCGAAAACTGGACAGAAGACGGCGCGTGGATGAGATTATTCAGAAATGCAAGAATGGTATTTTAGAGAAATAAATGGGCTTGAACGCTAAAAAAGTGCGGTGGAAATCTAGCAAATTTCACTGTACTTTGGTGTTTTCAATTTTATGTAATTATTTTACCTTATATTACATACAGCTAAAAAGTGTTTTGATTGTAGCCACCAGAAACGAACAAGGTTTTGTAAGGTTATAAAAAAGGCTTGTCGACCCTTTTTTAGAAATAATCACATCTAAGCGAATAAGTAAGAAAAAAGCGGCTAAAAATAACCGCACTTTATCTTAATCTAGTAATAGTTGTTCAGGCTTACACTGATAGATTTTCGCCAATTTCTTGCGCGTTTTCTTCTGTGGTTTGCTGTCTTTGCGCTCTGCCTGTGAAAGGGCGGATTGCGTTATTCCTGCACGTTCCGCTACCTCTTGCTGTGATAATCTGCGATAGATTCGCCAAGCTGCCAAAAGGCTCACATCATTTTCAAGCATTACGCCTACCACCTCGTGCGGAATGGTTGCGCCGTCATCTTCGCCATCTACTGGAATAGCTTCCCATTCGGTTTCGTCTTCATCATCATAAGGAATTGCCCTAATTAATAATTCTTCATAGTCGGCAATAGGTAACACAACAAATTCAGCCTTGCCCTGTGGGTTTTTAATGTATTGAACGTTATTCATCTTTTGCACTCCATAGGCGGCAATTAAACCGCCTTTTACTTAGCTGTCTTAATGCGGTTTTACTCCAATTTATGATATTCATTTTGAAGTCTGTTTATTTGCTTTTCTTCTTGCTTATTATAATAAAATCTAATTATCTAATAAAACAAGATATTAGATAGTTTTTGTTTGTTTTCCCCTTCCTCCTCTTTTTGGTTAAAAAATAGAAGTGAATAAGTGATTGAAGTTTGTAAAACACACAAGGGGTATATAAAAAATAGACAAAAAAACACCGATAACAAAAAAAGTTATCGGCTATCGCTAGTGGATTAAGCAACAATTTCTGTGCCTTTGTTTTGATATTGCTGGACATAATTGCCCCATTTCTTAATACTTGGATTTTCTCAGCATACTTAGGATCGTAGACTGTAATAATCTTTTCACAGGGATTATATGGAATGATGAATAAGGAATAAATGGCATAATTTAGGATAGCATTGAGCAATTTAACGGATTTTCTAAACATTTTCGCCTTGTTTTGTCTGTGGGGAATATCTAACGTTTGCTTAGCTATTAGTGGTGTGACTAGGTGATAACCTAGTATTTATAAGTCTATATGCTGTTTTAGTAATAGATTTTTGCCTTGGGGTGAAGATATTACTAAGTCTATTACTAAAATTCTAAGGTTCAACTGTGTTTTTGTTTTATAGTGACGTATAGGGAGTAAAAAAGCCTTGATTTCAGTAAAATCAAGGCTTTGTAATGTCTTATGGTAATGTATATTTTGCTATTTGGTGCTCTGGGCGAGACTTGAACTCGCACGACCTTAGGCCACTACCCCCTCAAGATAGCGTGTCTACCAATTCCACCACCAGAGCGTCAATTTTTTATGCTAATCCTATTTTATTGTGGGATGTCGCTATTTTGATTTTCTTTTGCTGGAGCTGCTTGTTGTTGAACTTGCTCTGCAGCTTGTGATAAATCGTCAAAAGCACCCTTTTGAACATTGCCTTTATGTGAATTCATGTTACCTAAAACAAGAGCAATAACAAAAAATGCGGTTGCTAAAATCGCACTAGTGCGTGTTAAAAAGTTACCTGCACCAGCAGAGCCAAACATTGTACCTGACGCGCCGCCACCAAAAGATGCGCCAGCGTTCGCCCCTTTACCTTGTTGAACGAGAATAAACCCGATCAAGGCAATCGCGACAACAACATAAATAAATAAAAGAACTTGATACATTTTTTCTCTCTAATTTGCAATTTTGCAAGAAAACTGGTCGTGAATGTTATAGAAAATTCAATTTTCTCGCAAGTGCTTTACATAAAAAAAATATTAATTGGTTTAACTTTAATCAGTTTGATTGTTTGATTTACTCGATTTTTTTACCGCACTTTTAGGTTTTGTTTTATTGGATTTAATCATTTTAATCTGGCTTAATTGTCTTAGTGCATTAAGATCTACAAAACGGACTAAATCAGGCAACATTTGATTCAAGTTATGCATAAATTGCTGATAGGTTGCTTGTTTTTGACTAATGTCTGTGAGTTGCGATTCCCAATGAGCTGTCATATCTGGTTGGGTGGCAATATCTGGTAATGCTTGAATTAAAATTCTTCCAGTTTCTGTGCTATGAATATTTCGCCCTTTTTTCGTTAAAAAACCGCGTTTAAAAAGTAATTCAATGATGCCTGCACGAGTAGCCTCTGTACCCAATCCATCGGTTTCTCGCAGAATTTTTTTGAGTTCTTTATCCTGTACAAATCGCGCAATACCCGTCATTGCTGAAAGCAAGGTTGCATCTGTGAAAGGCTTTGGCGGTTGAGTTTTTTTACTAATCACTTCTCCACGTTCACAATGCAAAATTTGTCCTTTCTTTACTATGGGTAATAAGGGTTCTTGATTTTCTGTGTCGTCTTCTTTGCCTAATAACTCTTTCCACCCAGCGGTTTGTAAATTTCTTGCTTGAGCTATAAAAGCACCGCCAGCAATGTTTAATGTGATTTTACTTTTACGATATTCTGCGTCAGGACAGAATTGCATTAAATATTGGCGAGCGATAAGGCTGTAAATATTACGTTCTTCTTGTGTTAGATTTACTGGACGATTTTTAGCAGTCGGAATGATTGCATGGTGCGCTTCTACTTTTTTATCATTCCAACAGCGATTTCTCTGTTCAGTTGAAATGACATTTGGTAAGCGTTGATAAACTTCACAATGGGTTGAAATTGCATTTAATACATTGTGTCGTTCAGCAAAATGTTCTTCGGGTAAATAACGACAATCAGAACGCGGATAAGTAATTAAACGATGAGTTTCATATAGGCGTTGGCACGTATCTAATACGGCTTGAGCGGACATACCGAATCGCTTTGCTGCATCAATTTGTAACGCAGAAAGGGAATAAGGCAAGGGTGGCGTTTCTTTTTCACGAACGTCTTTGTATTCGGTTACTTCCGCAGGTTGATTTGTAATACGTTTTACAACGTTTTCAGCTAAGCCTTTAGAAAGTACTCTGCCATCATCATCTTGGTAATCTTCACAAGCTTTGCTAGGTTGCCATAAGGCACTGAAAAGTGCGGTTGATTTCTCCTGAGTTTTTTCTTCTTTATTATCTGGATTAATCCAAGCCTGTACTTCAAAGAAATCTTTAGGCTGGAAATGTTCAATTTCCAAATCTCGACGTACAATTAAACCCAGCACAGGGGTTTGCACTCGTCCAACAGAAAGCACGCCATCATAGCCAGTTTGTCTACCTCGAATGGTATAAGCTCTGGTCATATTAATGCCATAAAGCCAATCGGCGCGAGCTCGTGCGAGAGCGGATGTGGCAAGAGGAATAAAATTACGGTTGGGTTGTAATTTTTTAACCGCTTTTTCTACCGCACTTGGATTTAGGTCGCTAATCAAGCAGCGTAAAATTTTATCGCGTTTTTCGGCAGATAAATTGGCATAACTGAACACTTCATCTACAAGTAATTGTCCTTCTCTATCTGGGTCTCCTGCATTAACAAGCGTATCCGCTTGATGGATTAGTTTTTCCACCACAGAAAGTTGTTTTTTTACTTCTTTTCGCGGTAAAAATTGCCATTTTTCAGGAATGATTGGGAGATGTTCTAAACGCCATTGTTTGAATTTAGGATCATAGGCATCGGGTTCTGCTTGCTCGAGCAAATGCCCTACACACCAAGTTACCACATCATTATCGCCACATTTAATAAAACCATCCCCACGTTGATGGGGTTTGGGTAGCACATCTGCAATAGCACGAGCTAAGCTTGGTTTTTCGGCGATAAATAAACGCATAATGGTATGGATTAGTCGATTTGACGACGACCTAGAAAAGAGTGAGTAAGCGTTGTGCCGTCTACAGTTTCTAGTTCCCCACCCACAGGGATACCGTGAGCGATACGACTCACTTTAATATTGTGCTGGCGGCACATTTCAGCGATGTAATTTGCTGTTGCATCGCCTTCCACTGTTGGATTTGTTGCGAGAATCACTTCGTGGAAAGATTCTTCTACTAAACGTTTTTGCAGTAAATCTAAGCCAATTTCACGAGGACCAATGCCATCAAGTGGAGACAAGTGTCCCATTAAGACAAAATAACGTCCTGAAAATTGCCCCGTTTGCTCAATCGCTTGAATATCTGCTGGCATTTCAACGACACAAAGCAAACCTGAATTTTGACGGCGTGGATTATTGCAAATGTTGCAAGTGTCTTCTTCCGTAAAGTCTCGACATTGTGAGCAATGACCAATTCTAGACATCGCTTCTGTGAGAGCTCGAGCTAAATTCATTCCACCACTACGATTACGTTGTAAAAGATGATAAGCCATACGTTGCGCCGATTTAGGCCCTACGCCAGGAAGACAACGTAAGTTTTCAATAAGGTGTTCTAAAAGTGGACTGCTTTGCATAGTGATTTAATGAGAGGAAACTGAGAGATAACGCGTGAATATTCACGCGCCTAATAACTAAAACGGAAACTTCATTCCTGGAGGTAATGGCATTCCAGCGGTAACCGATGCCATTTTTTCTTTTTGTAATTCTTCTGCACGACGTACCGCATCATTAAAAGCAGCTGCGATTAAATCTTCTAACATTTCTTTATCGTCTTCCATTAAAGACGGATCAATGTCAATGCGACGGCAGTTATGTGCACCATTAATTGCGATTTTCACTAAACCTGCACCAGATTCACCCGTTACTTCTAGTTGCGCGATTTCTTCCTGCATTTTTTGCATTTTTTCTTGCATTTGTTGGGCTTGTTTCATTAAGCCGCCTAAACCGCCTTTTCCAAACATAATGTTATCCTTTATTAAGTCAAAAATTGCGTGCATTCTAGCGAAAAAATGGGCTTTTGGGAACTGTAGGATTTATTTAAAATCTTAGAAAATTTTACCGCACTTTTAAGCTATAAAGTGCGGTAAAATTTAGTGGCGTTTATAATGAGGAATTACTCTGGTGTAATCCATTCGACAGTCCAGCTTCCTGTGCCTTCTGGAACTAATGTTTTTGTGAGATAAGGCAAAATTTCTTTCATTTGAGTTTCTAATGTCCAAGGCGGATTAATTACTACCATACCGCTTGCCGTCATACCTCGTTGATCGCTATCTGGGCGAACAGCGAGTTCAATTTTTAGAATTTTTCTAATCCCCGTTGCTTCTAATCCCTTAAAAATACGTTTAGTTTGTTGGCGTAATACAACAGGATACCAAATTGCATAGGTGCCAGTGGCAAAACGCTTATAGCCTTCTTCAATAGCTTTGACGACAAGATCATAATCTTCTTTTAATTCATAAGGCGGATCAATCAGCACCAAGCCTCGGCGTTCTTTTGGCGGAAGCGTTGCTTTGACTTGTTGAAAGCCATTGTCACATTTTACGCTGACATTTTTGTCGTCATTAAAATTATTGCGAAGGATTGGGTAATCGCTAGGATGAAGCTCGGTTAATAGTGCGCGATCTTGTGGGCGCAACAATTCAGCGGTAATTAATGGAGAACCAGCGTAATAACGTAGTTCTTTGCCACCATAATTGAGTTTTTTGATCATTTTTACATAACGTGCAACATCTTCGGGTAAGTCGGTTTGATCCCACAAGCGTCCAATACCTTCTTTATATTCCCCCGTTTTTTCTGATTCATTTGAGGATAAACGATAACGACCTACACCAGAGTGCGTATCTAAATAAAAAAAGCCTTTTTCTTTGAGTTTAAGATTTTCCAAAATAAGCATTAAGACGATATGTTTTAAGATATCGGCGTGATTGCCTGCGTGAAATGAGTGACGATAACTTAGCATAATATATCCTTTGTTTTAATAACGAAGGCGAGCCAATTGACTCGCCTGATTGTGCACTAAAGTGCGGTTATTTTTAGAAGAGTTCTTCTGGTTGTGCAGCAGGCGTTGGTGTATTGCCTTCACTATTCAAGTGTTGCTGTAACTCTGTAGGAACGTAATAACCACGCTCTTGCATTTCCGAAAGATAGGTACGTGTCGGTTCAGTACCTACAATAAAGTATTCTTTGCGTCCACCGTTTGGAGAAAGCAAACCTGTAAAAGTATCAATGCTTTTTTCCACAATTTTTGGCGGCAGTGTCAATTTACGTTCTGGCTTATCACTTAAAGCCGTTTTCATATAAGTGATCCAAGCAGGCATTGCTGTTTTTGCACCCGCTTCTCCGCGCCCAAGTACACGTTTGTTGTCATCAAATCCGACATAAGTTGTAGTGACTAAGTTTGCACCAAATCCTGCATACCAAGCTACTTTTGAACTGTTGGTGGTACCTGTTTTTCCGCCTATATCGCTACGTTTAATGCTTTGTGCAATACGCCAACTGGTGCCTTTCCAGTCTAAACCTTGTTCGCCATAAATTGCTGTATTTAAGGCACTACGAATGAGAAAAGCAAGTTCGCCACTAATGACACGTGGTGCATATTCTATTTTCGACGAAGCATTTTTTGCTGCAGCCATTAAATCAATTGCATCTTCTTTAAGTGCGGTCATATTTGATTGTAATTCTGGCAATTCAGGCACAGTTTCAGGTTGTTGATCTAATTCTTCGCCATTGGTGCTGTCATCTGTTGGTTTTAAGGCATTCTCTCCTAAAGGAATATTGGCAAATCCGTTGATTTTGTCTTTAGTTTCGCCATAAATCACAGGGATATCATTACATTCAATACAAGCAATTTTAGGGTTTGCGACAAATAATTCTTTTCCTGTGTTATCTTGAATTTTTTCAATAATATAAGGTTCAATGAGGAAGCCACCATTATCAAACACGGCATAAGCTCTAGCCATTTCTAATGGTGTGAAAGAGGCTGCACCAAGAGCTAAGGCTTCACTAGCAAAATATTGATCACGTTTAAAACCAAAACGTTGTAAAAATTCTGCAGTGAAATCAATACCTGCCGTTTGGATCGCACGAATAGCAATCATATTTTTGGATTGACCTAATCCTACGCGTAAACGCATCGGCCCATCATAACGATCAGGCGAGTTTTTCGGTTGCCACAGTTTTTGTCCTGGTTTTTGAATAGAAATCGGGCTGTCTTGTAATACGCTTGAAAGTGTTAAGCCTTTTTCTAATGCTGCAGCATAAATAAATGGTTTGATAGAAGAACCCACTTGAACTAAAGATTGTGTGGCTCGATTGAATTTGCTTTGTTCATAACTAAAGCCACCTACCACTGCTTCAATCGCACCATTATCTGAATTAAGAGAAACTAATGCTGAATTTGCTGAGGGAATTTGTCCTAACTGCCATTCCCCATTAGCACGCTGACGAATCCAAATTTGCTCGCCGACTTTCACAGGATTGCTTCTGCCTGTCCAACGCATTGCATTGGTTGATAAGGTCATTTTTTCCCCAGAAGCGAGCAATATATCAGCACCGCCTTTTGTAATTCCAATCACTGCAGCAGGAATAAATGGCTCTGAATCTGGCAATTTGCGTAGAAAACCGACAATGCGATCATTGTCCCAAGCGGCTTCATTTTTTTGCCATAATGGCGCACCACCACGATAACCGTGACGCATATCGTAATCAATCAAGTTATTACGCACAGCTTTTTGTGCTTCATCTTGGTCTTTTGAAAGTACCGTAGTGAACACCTTATAACCACTGGTGTAAGCATTTTCTTCGCCAAAACGGCGAACCATTTCTTGACGCACCATTTCAGTGACATAATCAGCTCGAAATTCAAATTTTGCACCATGATAACTCGCCACAATCGGCTCCTTCAATGCAGCATCATATTCTTCTTTGCTGATGTATTTTTCATCTAACATACGACTTAACACCACATTGCGACGTTCTTCTGAACGTTTTAGCGAATAAAGCGGATTCATTGTGGAAGGTGCTTTAGGTAAACCTGCAATAATCGCCATTTCAGATAAGGTCAATTCATTCAATGATTTACCGAAATAGGTTTGTGCCGCCGCTGCAACACCATAAGAACGATAGCCTAAAAAGATTTTGTTTAAATAAAGCTCTAAGATTTCTTGTTTGTTGAGGGTATTTTCAATTTCTACCGCAAGCACCGCTTCACGAGCTTTACGAATAATAGTTTTTTCTGGGGTTAAGAAAAAGTTACGCGCTAATTGTTGAGTAATCGTACTTGCACCTTGTGATGCACCGCCATTACTCACTGCGACAAACAATGCACGGGCAATGCCGATAGGGTCTAATCCGTGATGATCGTAAAAACGACTGTCTTCCGTTGCTAAAAATGCGTCAATTAAGCGTTGCGGTACATCAACTAATTTTACTGGAATACGGCGTTGCTCGCCCACTTCGCCAATTAATTTACCGTCAGCCGTATAAATTTGCATTGGCTGTTGTAATTCAACGGTTTTTAATGTTTCTACTGAGGGCAATTCAGATTTTAGGTGGAAATACAGCATTCCGCCAGCCACTAAACCTAAAATACATAAAGTTAATAGGGTGCTTAATATTAATTTTGCGATCCGCATCGTAAAATTCTCGCTTGGTTAATGAATATTCTTGTCAAGAGACCTATGATTTAGTTGTTAAGTATAAAAGATTCAGCCTTTAAAGAATAGGAAAGAATATGCAATTCTCCCTGAAAAATTACCGCACTTTACAAATCGGCATTCATCGTAAGCAGGGTTATTTTGATTTCGTGTGGTTTGATGATCTTGAACAGCCACAAAGTTATCAAATTTTTAATGATCGTGATTTTAAAAATCGTTTTTTACAACAGCTAAAAACACAATATCAAGGGAAAACCTTCCATTTGCAGTTTGTGGCAAGCATTCCCGCCCACTTAACTTGGTCGAAAGTATTAATGTTGCCGCAAGTATTAAATGCGCAAGAATGCCATCAACAATGTAAATTTGTGATTGAAAAAGAGCTGCCTATTTCTTTAGATGAATTATGGTTTGATTATCGTTCTACTCCGTTAAAGCAAGGTTTTCGATTAGACGTTACTGCAATTCGTAAAAGTACCGCTCAAACTTATTTGCAAGATTTTCAGCCATTTAAAATTAATGTATTGGATGTTGCGTCAAATGCTATTTTGCGTGCATTTCAGTATTTGTTGAATGAACAAGTGCGGTCAGAAAATACCTTATTTTTATTTCAAGAAGATGACTATTGTTTGGCGATCTGTGAAAGATCGCAGCAATCGCAAATTTTACAATCTCACGAAAATTTGACCGCACTTTATGAACAATTTACCGAACGTTTTGAAGGGCAACTTGAACAAGTTTTTGTGTATCAAATTCCCTCAAGTCATACGCCATTACCAGAACACTGGCAGAGAGTAGAAACAGAACTCCCTTTTATTGTACTGGGCAACGCGCTATGGCAAAAAGATTTATATCAACAAAAAGTAGGTAACTAAATGTCGATGAATTTATTGCCTTGGCGTACTTATCAACATCAAAACCGTTTACGTCGTTTAGCTTTTTATATCGCTTTATTTATCTTGCTTGCTATTAATTTAACCTTGGCTTTTAGTAATCTAATTGAACAACAAAAACAAGATCTGCAAGCGCAGCAAACATCTTTTGAAAAACTTAATCAGCAACTTTATAAAACCGCCAAGAAAATTGAACAGTTGCGTAGTGCAGTGCAGGTTGGCGAAATTTTGACATCTATTCCTAAAGAGCAAGTAAAAAAGAGTTTACAGCTGCTAAGTGAATTACCTTTTCAGCAAGGAGAACTGAATAAATTTAAACAAGATGCTCATAACTTAAGTTTGGAAGGTCTCGCACAAGATCAAAGAGAATTTGAACTGATTCATCAATTTTTAAAGAAACATTTTCCCAATGTGAAATTAAGCCAGTTTCAACCTGAACAACAGTCATTGTATTTTCTCTTTTATGTGGAACAAGTTGGAGAAGATAAGTGAAAACCTTTTTTAACGATCCTTTTACTCCTTTTGGCAAATGGCTAAGTCAGCCTGTTTATATACAGAGTTTAACCTTTTTGTTGTTATTAAGTGCGGTGATTTTTCTCCCTGTTTTAGATTATATCGAGGCTGGTGAGCATTTTGCTGAAACTGAATATGAATTAGCAAAAAAAAGTTCGGAATTGCTACATCAACAGAAAATTTTAACTTCTTTACAACATCAGTCGGAAAGTCGAAAACTTTCTCCAGAACTGGCTGCACAAATTATGCCGTTGAATAAACAAATTCAACATTTAGCTGCACGCAACGGTTTATCTCAGCATTTACGTTGGGAAATGGGGCAACAGCCTATTTTGCATTTACAGCTTACAGGGCATTTTGAAAAAACGAAGACATTTTTAACCGCACTTTTAGCTAATACGTCACAGCTTTCAGTAAGTCGGCTGCAATTTATGAAACCCGAAGACAGCCCATTGCAAACCGAGATTATTTTTCAGCTAGAGAAGGAGACAAAATGAAGTATTGGTTTTTCCTAACTGCATTGCTTTTTATAAATTGCAGTTGGGGGCAGGATCCTTTCGATAAAACACAACGTAACCGTTCTCAGTTTGATAACGCACAAACAGTAATGGAGCAGACAGAAATCATTTCCTCAGATGTACCTAATAATCTATGTGGAGCGGATGAAAATCGCCAAGCGGCTGAAATTCCTTTGAACGCTTTAAAATTAGTGGGCGTAGTGATTTCTAAAGATAAAGCCTTTGCCTTATTGCAAGATCAGGCTTTGCAAGTTTACAGCGTTTTAGAGGGCGTTGATGTGGCTCAAGAGGGCTATATTGTAGAAAAAATCAACCAAAACAATGTTCAATTTATGCGCAAGCTCGGGGAGCAATGTGATAGTAGTGAATGGAAAAAATTAAGTTTTTAAAGGAAGATTATGAAGAAATATTTTTTAAAGTTCGGTTATTTTCTAATGTGTTTTTGTTTGCCTTTAATTGTTTTTGCTAATCCTAAAACAGATAACGAACGTTTTTTTATTCGTTTATCGCAAGCACCTTTAGCCCAAACATTGGAACAGTTGGCTTTTCAACAAGATGTGAATTTAGTGATTGAAGATACATTGGAAAACAAGATCTCTTTGAAATTAAATAATATTGATATGCCACGTTTACTACAAATAATCGCTAAAAGTAAGAAGCTTACTTTGAACAAAGATGAGGGCATTTACTATCTGAATGGAGGGCAATCTGGCAAAGGTCAAGTTGCAGGAAATCTCTCTGCAAATGAACCGCACTTAGTGAGTCACACGGTAAAACTCCATTTTGCTAAAGCCTCTGAATTAATGAAGTCCTTAACGACAGGAAGTGGCTCTTTGCTTTCATCAGCTGGGAGCATTACCTTTGATGATCGTAGTAATTTGCTCGTGATTCAAGATGAACCTCGTTCTGTGCAAAATATTAAAAAACTAATTGCTGAAATGGATAAACCTATTGACCAGATTGCTATTGAAGCACGTATTGTGACAATTACGGATGAGAGTTTGAAAGAATTGGGTGTTCGTTGGGGGATTTTTAATCCAACTGAAAATGCAAGACGAGTAGCAGGCAGTCTTGCAGGCAATAGCTTTGAAAATATTGCGGATAATCTTAATGTAAATTTTGCGACAACGACGACACCTGCTGGCTCGATAGCATTACAAGTCGCGAAAATTAATAGTCGATTGCTTGATTTAGAATTAAGCGCTTTAGAGCGTGAAAATAATGTGGAAATTATCGCAAGTCCTCGCTTACTCACTACCAATAAGAAAAGTGCGAGCATTAAACAGGGGACAGAAATTCCTTATGTTGTGAGCAATACTCGTAATGATACACAATCTGTGGAATTTCGCGAGGCGGTGCTTGGTTTGGAAGTCACACCACATATTTCTAAAGATAACAATATCTTGCTTGATTTATTAGTGAGCCAAAATTCTCCCGGTTCTCGAGTTTCTTATGGACAAAACGAGGTGGTTTCTATTGATAAGCAAGAAATTAATACTCAGGTTTTTGCCAAAGATGGGGAAACCATTGTACTTGGTGGTGTATTCCACGACACGATCACGAAAAGCGAAGATAAAGTGCCATTACTTGGCGATATACCCGTTATTAAACGATTATTCAGCAAAGAAAGCGAACGACATCAAAAACGTGAGTTAGTGATTTTTGTCACTCCGCATATTTTAAAAGCAGGAGAAACGTTAGACTCTTTAAAACAAAAAAGTGTGGGGAAAAAGTTACAATGAGTTACTGCCGTTTGTTTTATCACATTGTTTTTAGGACAAAAGACAGTGTTTATGCCATTAATGAAGAAAATGAGAAAATTCTCTATGATTACATTTGGGGATTTGTTAAATCACACCATTCTATACTTCATCGAATTAATGGTATGCCAGATCATCTACATTTATTTGTTGAATTACACCAAACGATTTCAGTAGCTGAATTTGTTCGTAAATTAAAAAAATCGACACACCGTTTTTTAGATGAAAATAAATCATTATTTCCAGAATTTACGGCTTGGTCAGTAGGATATTGCGCATTAACTTATAGCGACAGGGATAAATATCAACTTATTAATTATATTAAGAATCAAAAACAGCATCACAAAGAAACCCATTTCAATGATGAAATGAAGAGTCTATTTCAACGTGAAGGAATAGATTTTAACGTAGAATGGTTTGAGAGAAATGTTTAGTTGTTTTTGGGGGACACTTACACCTACCCTGGTTTGTAAGCCGTGGGTAGGTATACCCACGGTTAGCGATGGTAATCGTAGTTCCCCTGTGGGGAAGGTTTATATCTACCCTAGGTTTGTAATCCATAGGTAGGTATACCCACGGTTAGTGATGGTAATCATAGTTCCCCTTTGGGGAACGCTTATATCTACCCCAACGGGGTAGCATTGTGATTAGCCTAGGGTATACCTACCCTAGGTTTGTAAGCCGTGGGTAGGTATACCCACGGTTAGTGATGATAATCTTGGTTCCCCTTTGGGGAACGCTTATATCTACCCCAACGGGGTAGCATTGTGATTAGCCTAGGGTATACCTACCCTAGGTTTGTAATCCGTGGGTAGGTATACCCACGGTTAGCGATGGTAATCGTAGTTCCCCTTTGGGGAACGCTTATATCTACCCCAACGGGGTAGCATTGTGATTAGCCTAGGGTATACCTACCCTAGGTTTGTAATCCGTGGGTAGGTATACCCATGGTTAGTGATGGTAATCATAGTTCCCCTTTGGGGAAGGCTTATATCTACCCCAACGGGGTAGCATTGTGATTAGCTTAGAGTAAACCTGCCCTAGGTTTGTAATCCGTGGGTAAGTATACCCACGGTTAGTGATTAATCGTGGTTCCCCTTTGGGGAACGTTTACATCTACCCCAACGGGGTAGCATTGTGATTAGCTTAGAGTAAACCTACCCTAGGTTTGTAATCCGTGGGTAAGTATACCCACGGTTAGTGATGGTAATCATAGTTCCCCTTTGGGGAAGGCTTATATCTACCCCAACGGGGTAGCATTACAATTAGCCTAGGGTATACCTACCCTAGGTCACTGTAGCACTTGTACCTACCCTAGGTTACTAAATCTACCCTAGGTTGCAGTAATCACTAATAAGGATCAAATGAACTTCTTCAATTTTCGCTGTATCCACTGCCGTGGTAATCTTCATATCGCAAAAAATGGGCTATGTTCAGGTTGCCAAAAACAAATTAAATCTTTTCCTTATTGCGGTCATTGTGGTTCGGAATTGCAATATTATGCGCAGCATTGTGGTAATTGTCTTAAACAAGAACCTAGCTGGGATAAGATGGTCATTATTGGGCATTATGTTGAGCCACTTTCAGTGTTAATTCATCGTTTTAAATTTCAAAATCAATTTTGGATTGACCGCGCTTTAGCTCGGCTTTTATATCTTGCGGTGCGAGATGCTAAACGAATACATCAACTTAAATTGCCAGAAGCAATTATTCCCGTGCCTTTATATCATTTTCGTCAGTGGCGACGGGGTTATAATCAGGCTGATTTATTATCTCGGCAATTAAGTCGTTGGCTGGATATTCCTAATTTGAACAATATCGTAAAACGTGTGAGACATACCCATACTCAACGTGGTCTGAGTGCAAAAGATCGTCGTCAGAATTTAAATAATGCCTTTTCTCTTGCTGTTTCGAAAAATGAGTTTCCTTATCGTCGTGTCGCGCTGATGGATGATGTAATTACTACAGGTTCTACACTCAATGAAATCTCAAAATTGTTGCGAAAATTAGGAGTGGAGGAGATTCAAGTGTGGGGGCTGGCGCGAGCTTAATATAAAGCACTGGAAAAAAAAGCGCGATGAGCGTATTATTCCCGATACTTTCTCTCAAGTATTTAGGACATAATTATGGAACAAGCAACCCAGCAAATCGCTATTTCTGATGCCGCACAAGCGCATTTTCGCAAACTTTTAGACACGCAAGAAGAAGGAACGAATATTCGTATTTTCGTCGTTAATCCGGGTACGCCTAATGCGGAATGTGGCGTATCTTATTGCCCACCGAATGCCGTGGAAGAAAGCGATATTGAAATGAAATATAATACTTTTTCTGCATTTATTGATGAGGTCAGCTTACCTTTTTTAGAAGAAGCAGAAATTGATTATGTTACCGAAGAACTTGGCGCGCAACTTACCTTAAAAGCACCAAATGCTAAAATGCGTAAGGTGGCTGATGATGCGCCATTAATTGAACGTGTTGAATATGTGATTCAAACTCAAATTAATCCACAGCTTGCAAATCACGGTGGACGCATAACCTTAATTGAAATTACTGAAGATGGTTACGCAATTTTACAATTCGGTGGTGGTTGTAATGGTTGTTCAATGGTGGACGTTACATTAAAAGATGGCGTAGAAAAACAACTTGTTAGCTTATTCCCAAATGAATTAAAAGGTGCAAAAGATATAACCGAGCATCAACGTGGCGAACATTCTTATTATTAGTGAGTTATAAAAAGAAGATTTATAATAACCGCACTTTTGAAAGTGCGGTTATTTTTATGGAGAAAAAATGAAAATACTTCAACAAGATGATTTTGGTTATTGGTTGCTTACACAAGGTTCTAATCTGTATTTAGTGAATAATGAATTGCCTTTTGGTATCGCTAAAGATATTGATTTGGAAGGATTGAAAGCAAGGCAAATTGGAGAATGGAAAAATCATCCCTTGTGGCTTGTTGCAGAGCAAATAAATGACGAACGAGAATATGTGAGTTTGAGTAAATTACTTTCACTGCCAGAGGATGAATTTTATATATTAAGTCGAGGTGTGGAAATTAATCATTTTCTGAAAACCCATAAATTCTGTGGAAAGTGTGGTCATAAAACACAACAAACTCAAGATGAACTTGCCGTGCAATGTACTCACTGTGGGTATCGAACTTATCCTGTGATTTGCCCATCAATTATTGTTGCGGTTCGTCGTGGTCACGAAATTCTATTGGCAAATCATAAGCGACATTATAGTCCTAACGGAGGAATATACACGACGCTTGCAGGTTTTGTCGAAGTAGGGGAAACATTTGAACAAGCGGTGCAGAGAGAGGTTTTTGAAGAAACAGGGATTTCAATAAAAAATCTTCGTTATTTCGGTAGCCAGCCTTGGGCATTTCCAAACTCTCAAATGGTCGGTTTTCTTGCTGATTATGAAAGCGGAGAAATAACATTGCAGGAAAGCGAAATTTATGACGCACAATGGTTTTCTTATGATCAACCCTTGCCAGAATTACCGCCAACAGGTACTATCGCTCGCAAATTAATTCATGCGACGCTTGAACTTTGTAAAGCGGAACATAAATGCGATTCATAAATATTCCAACTCTTACGAATTAAGGAAATAAGATGCGAAATCCGATTCATAAACGCTTAGAAAACTTAGAAAGTTGGCAACATCTGACTTTTATGGCTGCTTTATGTGAACGTATGACACCAAATTTTAAATTGTTCTGTCAAATGAACGAGCTTAGCGTTGAAGCCAAAACGTATCAAAATATTCTCAATTTGGTGTGGGAATATTTAACAATTAAAGAGGTTAAAATCAACTTTGAAAATCAGTTGGAGAAATTAGAAAGCATTATTCCTGATGTGAATGATTACGAGAGTTTTGGGGTTGTGCCAGCGTTAGATGCCTGTCAGGCTTTAGCTGAAATTTTACATGCCATTATCGCGGGAGAAACCTTAGAAAGGGCAGTGGAAATAAGCGCAATTTCGTTAGGAACAATAAGAGCGTTATTGGAAACGGAAACGGGACGAGATTGGTCGGAAAGTGAGCTAAAAGAAAATGAAGATATTCAAGCAGAACTTGATGTGCAATGGCAAGTTTATCGTTTGCTTAAAGAATGTGAAAAACGTGATATTGAATTAATTTTAGCTTTAAAAAATGAAATTCTGACTGAGGGCATATCTAACATTGGTATAGAATTTCATCAATAACGTGAGATTTGTCACAATTTTTATAAATCATGCTTTTAATTCATCTCAAGTTAGATTATCCTTTGCACAGCTTTTGCGACGAGTTCGCAAAGATACTTTTAAAGAATCAAATTTTTATTTAACAGAAGGTACAAATTTATGAACAAAACAGATTTAATTGATGCAATTGCAAACGCTGCAGAGTTAAACAAAAAACAAGCTAAAGCAGCGTTAGAAGCGACTTTAGATGCAATTACTGCAAGCCTAAAAGAAGGTGAGCCTGTACAATTAATCGGTTTCGGTACATTTAAAGTAAATGAACGTGCTGCTCGTACTGGTCGTAACCCACAAACTGGTGCTGAAATCCAAATCGCAGCATCTAAAGTGCCAGCATTTGTATCTGGTAAAGCATTAAAAGATGCAATCAAATAATTGATAACATCAATGAAATGAAGCCCTGTCGATTACGCAGGGTTTTTTTATTGTGTAAACGCGTGGCAAATGTAAAAACAAACTTAGTAATAGAATGAATAAGGAAAACTTATGTGTGGTATTGTCGGCGCAGTAGCGCAACGAGATGTAGCGGAAATCTTAATTAATGGTTTACATCGTTTGGAATATCGTGGTTATGATTCAGCTGGTGTTGCAGTAATCAATAAACAAAATGAATTACAACGTATTCGTTGTTTAGGTAAAGTTAAAGCATTAGATGAAGCCGTATCAGAAAAACCATTGATTGGTGGCACGGGAATTGCACATACCCGCTGGGCAACTCACGGCGAGCCATCAGAAACTAATGCGCACCCCCATGCGTCAGGTACTTTTGCTGTAGTACATAACGGTATTATTGAAAACCATGAAGAACTTCGAGAATTATTAAAATCTCGTGGCTATGTCTTTTTATCTCAAACAGATACTGAAGTGATCGCACATTTGGTTGAATGGGAAATGCGTAGCACTGATTCCCTTTTAGAGGCTGTGCAGAAATCGGTAAAACAACTCACGGGCGCATACGGGATGGTGGTAATGGATAGTCGTCATCCTGAACATTTAGTCGCAGCGCGTTCTGGTAGTCCACTTGTGATTGGCTTAGGTATCGGTGAAAATTTCTTAGCTTCAGATCAACTTGCGCTTTTAAGTGTTACTCGCCGTTTTATCTTTTTAGAAGAAGGGGATATTGCTGAAATTACACGTCGTACAGTTGATATTTATGATACTCACGGTAACAAGGCTAAACGTGAAATTCACGAATCTAATCTTGAAAATGACGCGGCAGAGAAAGGTAAATTCCGCCATTTTATGCAGAAAGAAATTTACGAACAGCCAACCGCACTTATCAATACAATGGAAGGGCGTATCAATCATGAAAATGTGATTGTCGATTTAATTGGTAATGGTGCAAAAGGCATTTTAGAAAAAGTTGAGCATATTCAAATCGTTGCTTGTGGTACATCTTATAATGCAGGTATGGTGGCGCGTTATTGGTTTGAATCTTTGGCTGGCGTAAGCTGTGATGTGGAAATTGCATCAGAGTTTCGTTATCGCAAATTTGTTACCCGTCCAAATAGCTTATTAATTACCCTTTCTCAATCTGGCGAAACAGCCGATACTTTAGCTGCACTTCGTTTAGCGAAAGAAAAGGGCTATATGGCAGCATTAACAATTTGTAATGTTGCTGGATCTTCGCTCGTACGCGAATCAGATCTTGCATTTATGACGCGTGCTGGCGTTGAAGTTGGGGTGGCATCAACAAAAGCATTTACGACTCAGCTTGCTGCATTATTAATGCTGGTAACAGCACTTGGTAAAGTTAAAGATCATATTTCTGCAGAAAAAGAACGTGAAATTATTAAAGCAATGCAATCCTTACCTGCTGAAATTGAAAAAGCATTAGCATTCGATACAGAAATTGAAGCTTTAGCAGAGGATTTTGCTGAAAAACATCATTCACTTTTCTTAGGTCGTGGAGAATTTTATCCCATTGCGGTAGAGGCGTCTTTGAAATTGAAAGAGATTTCTTATATTCACGCTGAAGCCTATGCGGCTGGAGAATTGAAACACGGACCATTAGCATTAATTGATGCCGATATGCCAGTGATTGTCGTTGCACCAAATAATGAATTATTAGAGAAAGTAAAATCGAACATTGAGGAAGTGCGAGCTCGTGGTGGTCAATTATATGTATTTGCCGATAAAGAAGCAGGATTTACGCCAAGTGAAGGAATGAAAATTATCACGATGCCAAAAGTCAATGATATTGTTGCACCAATTTTTTATACCATTCCAATGCAATTGCTTTCTTATTATGTGGCTTTAATTAAAGGCACTGATGTAGATCAACCTCGTAACTTAGCAAAATCAGTTACCGTTGAATAAAGTGCGGTTGATTTTAATGTAATAAAAAATACGGTGAAATTTCACCGTATTTTTTAGTTAAACAATCTTCTTTGTTTCCGTGTTTTAATCACTTGTGCGATTAACAATAATGTGAGAATAACCACATATAGTGAAAAAATAACCACCAGCCATTGCACCATCGTTAAACCAAATAATGACCATTGGCTTTCATTACAAGAGCCAGTCGGGTTAAATATAAATGGAAACCATTGATGAAATGGTAAAGTCTCGGGGAAATTTGGAATAAACTCACATTGTTTCCAAGGGGCTGGATTCATTTGCAAATCAAGATGACGAAATGAAATCAATAAGCCCTTAATACTACTGAATAAGCCTAATGCCAAGGCGATTAATCGAAGTATGAAAGTGCGAGGTTGAAGTAACGCGATAATGCCCGCTACAAATAAGCCAATCATTGCTAAACGTTCATAAACACAGAGTACACAAGGTTGTAAGCCCATTCCATATTGGAAGTAAAGTGCGGTAGATTCTAAGGCTAAACTTGAAAAAGCCAATAAAAACCACACAAAACGTTTTTCAGAAAATTGTTTTAATAGTGCGAGCATTTTTTCTCCTTAAATTGGCAAAATTAAACCTAAACTTGCTAACCAAATTGTGGTAGCTGGTAAAATAAATTCAATAGCCAGTAAGCCAATGATTGAAAGTACAATCGTGTAAGGCAAAGCCATATAAACCATTCTGCCATAAGAAAGGCGAATTAATGGCGAAAGTGATGAAGTCAATAAGAATAAGAAAGCAGCTTGTCCATTTGGTGTTGCAACTGACGGTAAGTTTGTACCTGTATTAATGGCAACAGAAAGCAATTCAAATTGATGCGGTGCAATAACGCCGTTAGTCAGTGCAGCTTTAGCTTCATTAATATAAACCGTTGCAACAAATACATTATCAGAAATAGAAGAAAGCAAGCCATTAAATACATAGAATAAAGCAAGTTGTGTATTTTCTTCCGCAGAAAGTACGAAGTGTATAATTGGAGCAAAAAGTTTTTGATCGATAATTACCGCAACGACTGAAAAAAATACGACGAGCAACGCAGTGAAAGGTAAGGATTCTTGGAATGCTTTACCAATAGTATGTTCATCCGTCACACCAGTGAAGGAAGTAGCAAAAATAATGATACTTAAACCAATTAAACCGACTGCGGCAAGATGGAATGCTAATCCAAGAATTAACCAAATTGCGATTAACGCTTGCATACCTAGTTTAATTTTATCTTGTTTAGACATTTTTTCTGAATTAGTGCGGTCTAAATCTGATAAGACTTTCGATACTTCTTCTGGTAATTTCTCTCCATAACCAAATAATTTGAATTTTTCGACTAAGAAACAAGTGAGTAATCCGCAGATAAATACAGGAATAGTCAAGGGTGCCATACGTAAGAAAAATTCCATAAAGTTCCATTTTGCTTGTTCTGCAATAATTAAGTTTTGTGGTTCTCCTACAACAGTCATCACACCACCGAGTGCAGTCCCTACCCCTGCGTGCATCATTAAACTACGTAAGAATGCACGGAATTTTTCTAAGATTTCGTGCTGTTGTTCAATAATTTTTCTATCGTCTGAAATATCAACCGCATCAATTAAATTATTGCCTGATGCAACTTTGTGATACACACCATAGAATCCCATTGCGACACTAATGATAACAGCAACCACCGTTAAAGCATCGAGAAAAGCTGATAAAAAAGCAGCACTAAAACAAAAGGCAATAGAAAGTGCAATTTTAGAACGAATTTTGACAAGTAATTTAGTAAATACATAAAGCAGTAATTGTTTCATAAAGAAAATACCTGCCACCATAAACATCAGTAACAAGATCACTTCAAAGTTTGCCATAATTTCTGCTTTGACGTGTTTGGCATTTGTCATTCCAATAATAATAGCTTCAATTGCTAATAGACCACCCGGTTGAAGCGGATAGCATTTTAATGCCATTGCCAATGTGAAAATAAATTCTGCAACGAGTAACCAACCCGCAATAAAAGGACTGATAAAAAAGAAAACAATTGGATTTATAATAAGAAAAACCACAATGGCAAGTTTGTACCAGTCTGGACTTGCCCCAAGAAAGTTTTTCATAAAAGCCTGAGTGTTTGTCATAGTGAACTCCATTATTTTTATCACGCGAACATTGTAATATATCCCCCTTTAAAGGATAATAAAAACCAAGTAATTTTTTTATAAAATTGCATTTTTTTTGATTTTTATCTGATTTTTAATTGTAATGCAAAACAATAACGATATTTTAAAAGCCCAAAGTCCAGCTGCTTTAGCAGAGGAATATATTGTAAAAAGCATTTGGCAAGATGTTTTTCCTGCGGGCAGTAATTTGCCATCAGAACGTGATTTAGCCGATAAGATTGGTGTAACTCGCACTACCTTACGTGAAGTTTTACAACGTTTGGCTCGTGATGGTTGGCTAACAATTCAGCACGGCAAACCCACTAAAGTAAATAATATTTGGGATGCTGCAGGTCCAAATATTATAGAAACCCTAATTGCTTTAGATATGCAGTCTGCTCCCTTAATTATTGATAATATGCTGTCTTTGCGTAGTAAAATGTCGGAATCTTACATTTATGAAGCCGTAAAGAATTCTCCTCAAAAATCTGCCGCACTTTTTGCTGAATTAGAACAATTACAAAACACAGCGCAAGATTACACAGAATTTGATTACCAATTATTTCGTCAATTCACGGTTGTTGCCAATAAACCCTTTTATCGTTTAATTTTCAATAGTTTAAAAGGGGTTTATCAGCGTATTGGATTGTTGTTTTTTAAAGAAAAAATACACCGTGAATTAACAAAGCAATTTTACTTAGAAATGCAACAAATTTGTCTTGAGGGAAATGCAGATGCAGTAGTGGATTGCATTCGAAAACATAATTTGCGTTCTTCGACCTATTGGAAAGCTATTTTAGAACGATTGCCACAAAATTTATCAAATTAATACTGGAAACGAGTTTAATAAAAAACATAAAATTTCCTATTACAAAATCATTTTCACTAATTTATCCGCTTTAATTCGTGCAAATTTTTTCAGAAGTTTTTGCACAGGTTCTGGGTATTGATTTAATTCTTCTAATTCAGAGTAATGTTTTAATACTTTTGTATGTTGGCGAATTTGGTTTTGCTCTTTTTCCACTTGGGCTAAAAGCTGTTGTTGTGGATCGTAAATTAATAAGCCATTTTCTGCATCTAAACGCCATGCTCGAGGGTTAAGATTATTACCCGTGAGTAAAATATAACGGTCATCTACCCACACGCCTTTTAAGTGGTAGGTATTATCGCCATCACGCCATAAACGCACCACAAGCTGACCATTTTCAATTTGAGTCTCAAATTTTTCACAGAAACGGCGAAGATTACTTTCATAAAGATAAGGTAACGCCCCCGCCATTTTGAATGGTTGTTCTGGTGGAATATAAAAATCGTTTGCGACTTTATCGCCAACAATAATTTCTACTCGTTTACCATTTTCCAATAACGTTGCTATTTTATGTTGTAATGTGCGTGGGAAATTAAAGTATGGCGTACAAATCACCAATTTTTCTTGCACTTGCAAGAATAAATCTTCAATCACTTGATTTAATTCATTGCCTGATGCGCCTAAGCCAAACAGTGGCGATACGCTTAAAACATTCGGTAATTTCACCGCACTTTTTAATGAATATTCTCCATTTTGAGCAAGGTCTTTACGATAAGCGCGAATATTGCCGCGGATCTCTTTGGTGCGAGGGCGGTTGGTCACATCAAGTGGATAAACTGCACTGAAATCTAACAAGTAATCATTGATGAAATTCACCATCGAATCAGCCAATTCTGCATTAGCAATTTTTTGATAGCGGTCATAACGATATTTTTCAAATTGATGAAGATAGACATTATTAATACTTGCACCGCTATAAAGCACCGTATCATCAAATACAAAGCCTTTAACATGTAATACACCAAAAACTTCGCGCGTATTAATTGGTACGCCAAAGAACATATTTGGATCATCAGGCAACTGATAAGTTTGGCGTTGCTCGCAATACCAATCTGCATTAGTTGCCGATTTTTCCGCACCTAATAAATTGCGTTGTGCACGATGCCAATCTATGAGAATTTTTACATCCAAGTGTGGATTTTCTTGCTTCACGCGATAAATTTCATCGAGAATTTCCTGCCCCGCTTCATCTTTTTGCCAATAAAGTGCGGTGACATAAATACGTTTTTTTGCGTTTCTGATTAATTCAATAATTTGAGTTTTAAATTCAGTCGGGCTACCCAAAAATTCAATTTGCTCAGCTTGCAAAGCAAGGAATGGCAAATTATTTAAATTTTGTTCAGCTCGTTTGGTTTTATTGATTAACATAATCCATCTCGTGATTAAAGACTAGTGCGTTAGTTTACAATATTTCACGTGCTTATTAATAGAAAAAAGGCTTTTTTTCGTTATAATGCTCACAAATTTTAGCATTTTTTGGCTAAAAAATAGCCATTTTAATTCAGGGAAATCCTATGAACGATAAACGTAAACCCTCTTTTCAATCTGCTAGCAGAACCTTTCAAGAACGCTCTGTGGGGGAAAAGTATCGAGAAAAACCAACTCAAAATCGACCGCACTCTAATGATAAATTTAATGGAAAGAGAAACGAAAAATCTCGTTTTTCTCGTGATAAACAAGAAGTGAAAGAAACTAAAATTACGCAACTTTCTTTATCTCGTGCACCATCAAATAAAAATATAGAACAACCTAAAGTTCAAGTGACGATAAAAAGTACGGGGACGGTTTATAAAACAAAAGAAAAGAAAACGGGTGCACTTTCTCCTCGTGCGCCTGAAAAAATTAAGAAAAACCGTACGGAAGAAATGAAGGTTTACGGTGAAAATGCCTGTTTAGCTTTATTTGCAGAGCGTCCTGAAAGTATTGTTCGGTTGTGGGCAACCGTACAAATGTCACACAAAATTGGCGAAGTATTGAGTTATTTAGCTGAAAACAAAAAGGCTTATCATATTGTAGATAGCGAAGAATTAGCTCGCGTGAGCAGAACAGAACATCACGGTGCCATTTGCTTATTAGTGAAGAAACCGCGAGCTTTCACGTTGCAAGGATATTTGGATATTCCTCGTAACGAGGATTGTTTAGTGCTATTGGACAACGTGAATAATGCACAAAATATCGGCGGTGTATTGCGTACTTGTGCTTATTTTGGTGTGAAAAATATTGTCGCCGATAATGTGGAAAATCTGTATTCAGCAGCCTCAATGCGTGTAGCAGAAGGTGGTGCGGAATATATTCGTGTGTTAGAAACGGATTATATTGATTCAGCTTTAATGCAATTGCGTAAGTCAGGCTATCAAATTATTCACGTATCTCACAATAAGCAAGGCGAGCCGTTGGATAAAGTGCGGTTAAAAAATAAAGTGGTTTTTGTGCTAAGTGAAAGCTCTACGGAAAGTTTAGCGACTCCAGAAGACACACAAGTGCGTTTAACGCTTGCAAGCCCAATTAAATCAGGCTTAAACATTGCAGTGAATGCGGGTGTGTTGTTAGCGAAGTGGTATTTTAGATAGTGTATGATTAAAGGGGAAAATGATTTCCCCTTTAAAATTTCAAATAAAAGTCTTTAGTCAATTCAATAAACGCTTCAGTGTATTGATTATCCTCATCATAAATCACTAATTGATCTTGCATTAAAACTTGGGGCTGTTTGGCAAAGGTAAGTAGCATTCTTTGTGGCGTTTTTCCCACTTTAGTAATGACATTTGTCTGTTTTATGCAAAAAAGTGCGGTGGATTTTGTGAGCGTTTTGCCTGCCTCATAAGGCAACACAAAACTTATTGTTCCATTTTCCGATAAACGCGTGGCAGCCCATTCTAACCAATTTAAGTGGCTTTGCTTGGTATAACGAGCCAATTCTCGTTCCTCATTTTTACAAGCAATACCTTGTTCAAAATAAGGTGGATTTGCCACAATTAAATCAAAGGTTTGTTCAGTGGTTTGTAAAAAATGTTGTATATCCGTTTGAATAAGTTGAATGCGATTTTTCCATACTGAATTGTTGATGTTGTCTTGTGCTTGTTTTGCGGCAATAGAATCCAACTCAACCGCTTGAATTTGGCAGTTTTCTTCAGTTCGTTGTGCCAACATTAAAGCCAATAATCCAGTGCCACTGCCCATATCTAAAATATTTTTACAATGTTTTACATCTGTCCAAGCACCTAACAAAATGCCATCAGTGCCGACTTTCATGGCACAAGAATCTTGATTGATATGGAATTGTTTAAAGGTAAATCCGCTCATAAATTTTTCGTAAATTGACCGCACTTTCAGGTATAATCCCCACTAATTTTAACAAAGAACCGCACAATAATGAATTTATCCCAATTTGAACAATTCGATCTTTCTCCTGAGCTTTTAAAAGCACTTGAGAAAAAAGGTTATTCTCGTCCAACAGCTATTCAAATGGAAGCCATTCCTGCCGCAATGGAAGAGCGTGATGTATTAGGCTCGGCACCAACGGGAACTGGGAAAACGGCTGCTTTTTTATTACCTGCGCTACAACATTTATTGGATTATCCACGCCGTAAACCAGGCCCACCGCGTATTTTGGTATTAACGCCAACCCGTGAACTGGCAATGCAAGTGGCAGAACAAGCGGAAGAATTAGCGCAGTTTACCCATTTAAATATTGCGACAATTACAGGTGGCGTGGCGTATCAAAATCACGGTGATGTGTTCAATACTAATCAAGATTTGGTGGTGGCTACGCCCGGTCGTTTGTTGCAGTACATTAAGGAAGAAAATTTTGATTGCCGTTCCGTTGAAATGCTGATTTTTGATGAAGCCGATAGAATGTTACAAATGGGATTTGGGCAAGATGCAGAAAAAATTGCGGCTGAAACCCGTTGGCGAAAACAAACCTTGTTATTTTCTGCAACATTGGAAGGGGAGTTGTTGGTCGATTTCGCAGAGCGTTTGTTGAATGATCCTGTGAAAGTAGATGCGGAACCAAGTCGCCGCGAAAGAAAAAAAATCAACCAATGGTATTATCACGCAGACAGTAATGAACACAAAATCAAATTGCTCGCACGTTTTATTGAAACTGAAGAAGTGACGCGTGGAATTGTGTTTGTTCGTCGTCGTGAAGATGCGCGTGAACTTTCTGAAACATTGCGTAAACGAGGTATTCGTTCCGCGTATTTAGAAGGTGAAATGGCACAAACTCAACGTAACAATGCGATTGATAAATTGAAATCAGGTATTGTGACGGTATTGGTTGCAACGGATGTGGCTGCGCGTGGTATTGATATTGACGATGTAAGCCATGTGATGAATTTTGATTTGCCATATAGTGCGGATACTTATTTACATCGAATTGGACGTACAGCTCGAGCAGGTAAAAAAGGCACGGCGGTCTCTTTTGTCGAAGCGCATGATTACAAGTTACTGGGTAAAATCAAACGCTATACCGAGGAAATTTTAAAGGCGCGCATTTTAGAAGGTTTAGAACCTCGCACTAAGCCACCAAAAGACGGGGAAGTCAAATCTGTCAGCAAAAAACAAAAGGCACGCATTAAAGAAAAACGTGAAGAAAAGAAAAAAACAGAGGCGAAGAAAAAAGTGAAATTGCGTCATAAGGATACGAAAAATATCGGCAAACGACGCAAGCCAAGCAACAGTAATATTTAATTAGGTGTGATTTAAATTCTGTTTTATATCACACTAGCAATGTGGATTTCTTGTATTGGTATTGACTAAATTACGCATTAATAAAGCGTAATTTAAGTTAATATCTTGTGGTACGTCTAAGAACACAAAATGCCCATCACCTGGAGCTGCATCAACTGCTTCATTTTTACGATTTAGCATTTTTTCAATTTTGAAATTAATATTGCCTTGTGGCGTCATCATTTCTACCTTGTCGCCAAGTAAGAATTTGTTTTTTACTGCCACTTCTGCCATACCTTGTTCGTTACGTTTACCGGTAAATTCACCGACAAATTGCTGACGATCAGAAATAGAATAGCCATATTCGTAGTTTTGGTATTCATCGTGAGTATGGCGACGTAAGAAGCCCTCGGTATAACCACGGTGTGCAAGAGATTCTAACGTATCCATTAAACTTTCATCAAATGGTTTGCCTGCGGCTGCATCATCAATGGCTTTGCGGTAAACTTGAGCAGTTCTTGCACAATAATAAAATGATTTTGTACGGCCTTCGATTTTTAAAGAATGCACACCAAGTGCGGTCAATTTTTCCACATGTTGTACGGCACGTAGATCTTTTGAATTCATAAAGTAGGTGCCGTGTTCATCTTCAAACGCCGTCATTTGTTCGTCAGGCTTTTGTGATTCGGTATAAAGGAAGACTTTATCCGTTACTGCACCCTCGCCTAAGGTTGGTGCCACATTTTTCACTTCAATTTGTTGAGCAGGATCGATTTTCGGCACAATGTTGCCTACTTCATCTGTCGTCCCCTCTTCCATTTTATATTCCCAACGGCAAGCATTGGTGCAAGTGCCTTGGTTTGGATCGCGTTTGTTGATATAGCCAGAAAGCAAGCAACGACCAGAATACGCCATACATAATGCACCGTGTACAAAAATTTCGAGTTCAATATCTGGCACCTGTTGGCGAATTTCAGCAATTTCATCGATTGAAAGTTCACGTGATAAAATCACACGAGTTAATCCCATTTGTTTCCAGAATTTTACTGTTGCCCAGTTTACCGCATTGGCTTGCACAGAAAGATGAATATCAATATTGGGGAAGTTTTCACGCACCAACATAATTAAGCCCGGATCAGACATAATTAAAGCATCTGGTTTCATATCGATCACGGGTTGTAAATCTTTAATAAAAGTTTTGAGTTTAGAGTTATGGGGTGCAATGTTTACTACCACATAGAATTTTTTGCCAAGGGAATGGGCTTCATCGATCCCGATTTTCAAATTGGCGTGATTAAATTCATTATTGCGTACACGTAAGCTATAACGAGGTTGTCCTGCATAAACCGCATCTGCGCCATAAGCAAACGCATAGCGCATATTTTTAAGGGAGCCAGCAGGGGAAAGTAATTCTGGTTTGAATTGGGTTGTCATAATATTCTCTTTGTCTGATTTCAGGTCAGGGATTTACACAAGGTAAATCGTTAGGTGGGGTATTGTAGAGAAAATATTTGGCTTGTAAAGGAAAGTGCGGTCAAATTCTTAGTAGAATTTTATGTAAAATTTAACCGCTTAATAGATTTTATTTAATTATACAAATCTTAGGATAGTAATTTATCTTTCGTTTCTGAAATAAACCACAACCCGACCAAGCTCAATACAGCGTTTAGGGTTAAATAAATCCCGACACCTTTTAAGCCGTATTGTGCATTCAGTGGTAAGGCAATCACAGCAGCCACGCTTGCACCAAATAAGCCTGCAATATTATAGGTTAAAGAGGCTCCTGAATAGCGAGCGTGAGTAGGGAAGAGTTCAGGTAAAAAACTCGCTAATGGTCCATAACCCATTCCAATTAAGCCCATACCGATGATTAAAAACCAAAACAGACTAGTAGTTGTACCGTTTTCGAGAAATAACGGTAAGGATAAACCAAAAATCGCAACGCCAACAGTTGTCCAAATTAACCAAGTTCTTCGTCCGATTTTATCGATATATTTACCCGAAGCGGCAATAGTTATCGCCAAAGAAACCGCACTTGCCATCAATAAAGCGGTGAAAATTTGCGGGGAAAATCCTAATCCCATTGCATAACCAGCTTCTGATACTGTTGGGGCAGATTTTGCATAAATTTGGCTGAATGCGATCATAATGTAAAACAAGACATAACCAGCAATGCAAATTAACATTCCTAAGAAAAATGGCTTGAAATGGGTGGTAATGACTTCTAGCATTGGTAACCGTTTTGGTTGGGGTTTGTTGAGTGCGGCGAGGAAAATCGGGGCTTCGGTCAGTTTTAGACGAACATATAAGCCAATTGCCACTAAGATAACGGAAGATAAAAACGGTATCCTCCACGCCCATTCCGCCATAGCTTCTTGCCCAAAAATTGCAGTAATGCCTAAGAATACGCCATTTGCCAACAACAAGCCAAGTGGTGCTCCAAGCTGTGGAAATGTGCCATACCAACCTCGTTTACCTTCGGGAGCATTCTCGACCGCAACTAACGCTGCGCCGCCCCACTCTCCACCTAAACCGATACCTTGCCCAATACGGCATAAACAGAGCAAAATTGTCGCCCAAATACCGATGCTGTCATAGGTTGGCAACAAACCAATAACTACAGTGGAAACGCCCATCAACAGCAAGCTCATCACAAAAGTATTTTTCCGCCCGAAACGGTCACCGAAATGCCCGAACAATATTGCTCCCAAAGGACGAGCAATAAAAGTGAGTGCTAAAGTGGAAAGTGCCGCAATCTGCCCTGAAAGTGGATCTGCGGCATGGAAGAATTGATGGTTAAATACCAATACCGCCGCCATCGCATAAATGTAGTTATCGAAATACTCAATCGCCGTGCCGACCATTGTCGCTGTCGCGACCTGTTTTAAACTATTTTGCGTATTCATTGCTTGCCTCCCGTAATGCTTTTGTTGCTGCTTTAACATTTTCTGCTTGGCTGATGGCTGTAATTACTGCCACACCGTCCGCGCCAAATTCTCGTAAGGTTTTAACGTGAGCTAACTTCACTCCACCAATTGCCACAAGCGGTTTAGTTATGCCCGCATTTCGTAAAGTTTGAATAAACGCCATTCCTAGCGTTGGCTTCGGATTCTCTTTTGATTGCGTTGGGAAAATCGGTCCTATCCCAAAATAATCAATTTCAGCCAAATTTTCCCCAATATTCGCTTCATCTAAACGATTCACCGACCAACCAATAATTAGCGGTTTATCTGTTTTAGCTCGAATCTCTTGCACAGGCATATCGCTTTGCCCAACGTGAATACCATCCGCCTCGATTTCCAACGCCAAATCAACGTTGTCGTCCACAATAAACGGTACGCCATATTCACGGCACAAATCACGACAACTCATCGCCAGTGCTTTCTGTGCTGAGGGCGTATGTTCTAACGAAAATTTGCCTTTATCCCGAAATTGAAAGCAGGTAATCCCGCCTTCTAACGCTTGTTTTAGCACGAATAATAAATTTTCTGACAAGTTCTCGCCCAAATGACGGCAATCTTGCGTACCTGCCACAAAGTAAAGCGGTAAAATTTCTTGAATGTTTTGCATCTTTCAATCCTTAAAGGCAACTGTAAGCCCAATGATTTGTAGGCCCGTGTCCATGCCCGATATTCAACGGGTAAGAAATCGCAGCGGTAATAAAATCTTTCGCTGTTTTTACCGCACTTTGCAACGGTTCGCCTTTCGCCAACTCTGCGGTTAAACAGGCAGAAAAGGTACAGCCTGTACCGTGTGTATGCGGCGTGTTGAAACGGGGGCTTTGCAAAGCGAAATATTCGCCGTTTTGTAAAAGGATCCAATCTTGGCATTGTTGGCTTTGTGAATTGAGCGAATGTCCACCCTTAATAATCACATTCTTCGCCCCCTGTTTTTGCAAGGCTTTTGTGGCTTGTTGAATACTCGTATCGTCTACAATTGCAATGCCTGTTAAAGCCTCTGCTTCGGGAATATTCGGTGTAATCACGTCCGCCAACGGCAGTAATTTTTGGCTTAACGCACTCACCGCTTGCTGTTGCAATAACGGTGCACCACCTTTGGCGATCATCACTGGGTCTAGCACCAGCGTGCCGAATGGTTTATCAGCAAGAAAATCTGCCACGCATTCAATAATTTCTGCATTGCCCAACATACCAATTTTGCAACTTGCAATTTGGAAGTCATTTTTGACCGCTTCCAGTTGCGCTTGAATTGTTTTCAGTGGAATAGAGTGAATATCAAATACGCCGAGGGTATTTTGTGCCGTAACTGCCGTAATTACTGAAGTACCAAACACGCCTTGCATTTGGAAGGTTTTAAGATCCGCCTGAATGCCTGCCCCACCGCCACTGTCTGACCCTGCGATGGTTAAAACTTGTTTCACATTACTCATTAATCCGCCCTCTTTGTTCAATGGTTTTAGGGGAAAGTGCAGCAAGTTCGTCCAACAAACGGATTTGGAACTGTCCCACTTGTGTGGTTAAGCCTTGTGCTGCAAGCTCACCAGCAATGGTGTATGCTACACAGGCTTCTAATGTCGCAGAAAAATAATTTCCTTCACTTACCGCTAAAAATGCCGCACACACGGCACTCAATAAACAGCCCGAAGCCGTGACTTTCGGGAACAATGGCGTGCCGTTGTGAATGGTCGCAGTTTGTGTGCCATCGCTGACAATATCCACCTCCCCACTAATCAACACCGTACAGCCATAGCGTTGAGCCACTTTCTCGGTAACGGCTTTTAAATCCACTTCGCCCTGCCCCGCATCCACACCTTTTGCCTGCCACGCCTCACCTGCAATCGCAGCCAGTTCGCCCGCATTGCCACGAATCAGGGCAAATTTTACCTCGGCTAAAAGTTCACGAATGGTCTCACGGCGATAGCTTGTTGCCCCTACACCCACAGGATCTAACACTACAGGAATGCCGACCTCATTTGCCGTTTTTCCTGCCTGCAACATCGCCTCCCGATCTTTACCAATCAGCGTACCAATATTAATGACCAACGCTTGACTGATTTTCGGTACTTCCTGCATTTCTTCGACATTTGCCGACATCAAAGGCGAAGCCCCCAATGCCAACAAGCCATTGGCACTAAAATTCGCTGCCACAATGTTGGTAATGTTATGGATGAGCGGATTCTGCTCACGGATTTTGGATAGATAAATTGATTGCATAAGCATTCCTTGTATTGAATATAAAATAAACAAAAACGCCCACTATTCACAGTGAGCAATTAGCGGTGTAATAAAATGTAGAAAATTGGGAAAATAAACACGATAAAATCGTGATAGAGAAAGGTTGAATATGTGGCATATTAGTTTCCTACGTCAGTGCTAACTGTTTCAGGTTCACGGGTATCATCTCAGCCTTTCGGCACCCCGACTAAAAATTGAAAGAAGTCTACGCTTATTTTTTGGAAAAAACAAGCGGCTAGGTTTCTATCAGAATGCAGAATGGAACAAGAAAAGTATTTTTGAATTTCTATTGCTAGGATACAATAGAAAATAGTACAACAAATATTAGACAATAATTTTAGGAATGTATAATCAAGGTTTAGTAAAAAGTACTATAAATCTATATAATGTTTATTATTTTTTTAGGGATAGCTTCTATTTTATTCAATGAACGGTACAATATGTCAATCAATCAATCAATCAATCAATCAATCAATCAATCAATCAATCAATCAATCAATCAATCAAAGTCTGTCATTATTGCAGGTAATGGAACAAGTTTAAAATCAATTGACTATAGTTTATTGCCTAAAGATTATGATGTTTTCCGTTGCAATCAATTTTATTTTGAAGATCATTATTTTCTTGGCAAGAAAATAAAAAAAGTATTTTTTAATTGTTCTGTAATTTTTGAACAATACTATACGTTTATGCAATTAATTAAAAATAATGAATATAAATATGAATATGCTGATATTATCTTAGCATCTTTTCTGAATTTAGGGGATTCAACATTAAAGAAAATCCAGCATTTAGAAAAATTACTGCCACAAATTGATCTTGGTCATTGCTATTTGAAAAAACTACGAGCTTTTAATGCTCATTTACAATATCACGAATTATATGAGAATAAGAGGATTACATCAGGCGTTTATATGTGTGCAGTGGCGACTGCAATGGGTTATAAAGATCTTTATTTGACAGGCATTGATTTTTATCAAGAAAAAGAGAATCCTTATGCATTTCATCATCAAAAAGAAAATATTATTAAATTATTACCTTCTTTTTCACAAAATAAAAGTCAAAGCGATATCCATTCTATGGAATATGATTTAAATGCACTTTATTTTTTACAAAAACATTATGGAGTAAATATTTACTGTATTTCGCCAGAAAGTCCTCTATGTAATTATTTTCCTTTATCACCACTGAATAACCCAATTGCTTTTATTCCAGAAGAAAAGAAAAATTACACACAAGATATTTTAATGCCGCCGAAGTTTGTGTATAAAAACATTGGTGTATATTCCAAACCAAGAATTTACCAAAATCTGATTTTTCGGTTGATCTGGGATATATTACGTTTACCTAATGATATAAAACACGCCTTAAAATCAATAAAATGAGGTTATAAATTTTATATCACACAACCGTATAATGGACGTAGTTTTGAATATGATGGGTTATCTCGCTCGCTATGGAAATTACGTAGATTAAGCATAAGTTGTGTAAGGTGAGCCTCATCCTGCACCTCGATTTAATGATGAAAAGTGCGGTTAATTTTGATCGCATTTTATATTCCTATTTTTATATCCTCCTTTGTTTATTATTCATCTCGTAGGGTTACGGCTTACCTATAGATAAGTATTGTTGAGCTTTTTATTTTTTAACTTGCCAAAAAACGAAAAATAAATAAAATGAACGTCCATTCATTTTTGAGCAGTTATTGCTCCTTATTTTACTCAAGGATCTTATGCGACAAGCTAAAACAGACTTAGCTGAACAGATTTTTTCAGCGACAGATCGTTTAATGGCAAAAGAAGGGTTGAATCAACTTTCTATGCACAAACTTGCGAAAGAAGCGAATGTAGCCGCAGGAACGATTTACCTTTATTTCAAAAACAAAGATGAGTTGCTTGAACAATTTGCACACAGAGTGTTTTCAATGTTTATGGCAACACTTGAAAAAGATTTTGATGAAACTAAGCCTTTTTTCGAACAGTATCGACAAATGTGGAAAAATATTTGGTATTTCTTACAAGAAAATCCCACCGTTCTATCCAATTTAAAGCAATATGAATCTTTGCCTAATTTCAAGGATATTTGTAAAAACGTTAAAAATTGCCGTTGGGATTTATTTTGTTACCAAGCCAAAAAAGCTGGCTTATTAGCCGAGTTACCTGAAGATATTTTCTTTTTATTAAGTTTGAAAACGGCGATTAATTTAGTTTCTGATGCAAAATTTATCGATTTAGATCTTAATCCTGAAATTTTAGAATCTGTGATTGAACGCTCTTGGCGTGCGATTCAGAAATAGGAATTGTTATTTTATAACGGAGCTTTAAACATGAGTCAAACTCAACATCAAAGACCAAAACGCTCACATATTTTCTTAATGAAAGTGATTTTAGCTGTATTTGTCTTAATTTTTGCTGGTGTCATCGGTTTTAATGTATTTAAAGGTGTGATGACCAGTCGAGTGATTGCTAGTATGCCAGAACCTTCAAGTCCCGTGACAGCACTTGAAGTACAACCACGCGAGTGGACACCTGTTATCAATACAACAGGGCTAATACGTCCACATCAAGGTGCTATGCTTAGCGCACAAAATGCGGGTACGGTTTCACAAGTGCTTGTACAAAATGGCCAACAAGTTAAAAAAGGCGATTTACTTATCGAACTCGACAGTTCAGTAGAACATGCTAGCCTTCAAGCTGCACAGGCACAACTCCCTGCTCTTCATCAAACTTATCAACGTTATGCGAATTTATTGAAAAGCAATGCTGTTTCACGACAAGAAATGGATAACGCAAAAGCGGCTTATAACGCCCAACTAGCCAATATCGAATCTTTGAAAGCAGCAATTGAGCGTCGTAAAATCGTTGCACCATTTGATGGAAAAGCGGGTATTGTGAAAATCAATGTTGGACAATATGTGAATGTTGGAACAGAAATTGTGCGTGTAGAAGATACTAGCTCAATGAAAGTAGATTTTGCTCTTTCACAAAATGATTTATATAAGTTGCATATTGGTCAGCATGTTACGGCTACCGTTGATGCTCGTTCTGGAGAAACATTTTCTGCACGTATTACGGCGATTGAACCTGCCGTAAATGCAGCTACTGGGCTTGTGGATATTCAAGCAACATTTGATCCAGAAGATGGACGTAAACTGCTTTCAGGTATGTTCTCTCGTTTACGCATTGCGCTTCCAACGGAAACAAATCAAATTGTCGTACCACAAGTCGCTATCAGCTACAATATGTATGGTGAAATTGCTTATTTACTCACACCATTATCTGATGAAGATAAAGGAAAAATGTCAGGTAATGAAAAATTGGATCGTCTCTATCGCGCGAAACAAATCACCGTATTTACTAAAGATCGTCAAGGTGTTTATGCCCAATTACAGGGAAATGAAGTTAAATCGGGAGATAAAATTGTTACAGGTGGTCAGCAAGGTATTGGTAATGGAAGCCTTGTGGAATGGATTAAAAAAGACATTGTGGGTGCAGTAGAGCCTGCACATAAAACACCACTTTAATGTATGAGGAAATCCGAATGAAATTTACCGATATATTTATTCGTCGTCCTGTTTTAGCAGTTTCAATTAGTTTGTTAATGATTATTTTAGGGTTGCAAGCAATCTCGAAATTGGCAGTGCGTGAATACCCTAAAATGACTACTACAGTCATTACAGTGAGTACCGCATATCCAGGGGCAGATGCGAATTTAATCCAAGCATTTGTTACGTCAAAATTGGAAGAATCTATCGCGCAAGCCGATAATATTGATTATATGTCTTCGACTAGTGCGCCTAGTAGTTCGACTATTACAATAAAAATGAAATTAAATACCGATCCTGCAGGCGCGTTAGCAGATGTGTTAGCCAAAGTGAATGCAGTAAAGTCAGCATTACCAAATGGTATTGAAGATCCTAGTGTATCCTCTTCTTCAGGTGGGAGCGGTATTATGTATATCAGTTTCCGATCTAAAAAACTAGATTCTAGTCAGGTAACTGATTACATCAATCGTGTAGTCAAACCACAGTTTTTTACCATTGAGGGTGTTGCCGAAGTACAGGTATTTGGTGCAGCTGAATATGCATTACGTATTTGGCTAGATCCACAAAAAATGGCAGCTCAAAATCTTTCTGTGCCAACAGTGATGTCTGCCCTTTCTGCAAATAATGTACAAACGGCTGCGGGGAACGATAATGGCTATTATGTGAGTTATCGTAATAAAGTAGAGACTACAACGAAATCAGTGGAACAACTCAGCAACTTAATTATTTCATCAAATGGCGATGATTTAGTGCGTTTGCGTGATATTGCAACCGTTGAATTAAATAAAGAAAGTGATAATTCGCGTGCTACGGCAAATGGCGCAGAGTCCGTTGTGTTAGCCATCAATCCAACCTCGACAGCAAACCCTTTGACTGTCGCAGAAAAAATTCGCCCTTTATATGAAAGTATAAAAACACAACTGCCAGACAGTATGGAAAGCGATATTCTTTATGACCGCACTATTGCCATTAATAGCTCTATTCACGAGGTCATAAAAACTATTGGTGAAGCTACTTTGATCGTTTTAGTGGTAATTTTAATGTTTATCGGTTCGTTCCGTGCTATTTTAATTCCAATATTGGCTATTCCAATTTCTCTTATTGGCGTATTAATGCTGCTACAAAGTTTCAACTTTTCTATTAATTTAATGACCTTGCTTGCTTTAATTCTTGCCATAGGTTTAGTTGTAGATGATGCTATTGTGGTGCTGGAGAATATTGATCGTCATATTAAAGCGGGAGAAACGCCATTCCGAGCGGCGATTATTGGTACGCGTGAAATTGCCGTGCCTGTAATTTCTATGACTATCGCATTGATCGCAGTTTATTCACCAATGGCTTTAATGGGCGGCATTACCGGCACATTGTTTAAAGAGTTTGCTTTAACTCTAGCTGGTGCGGTATTTATTTCAGGCATTGTGGCATTAACTCTTTCTCCGATGATGAGTAGCAAGTTGCTTAAATCAAATGCCCAACCAACTTGGTTAGAACAAAAGGTTGAACATACATTAGGAAAAGTTAATCGTATTTACGAATATATGCTTGATCTTGTTATGCTCAATCGTAAATCAATGCTGGCTTTTGCTGTGGTAATTTTCTCAACGCTCCCATTTTTGTTTAATGCGCTTTCTAGTGAATTAACACCAAATGAAGATAAAGGCGCATTTATTGCCATTGGTAACGCGCCATCTAGCGTAAATGTAGATTACATTCAAAATGCAATGCAACCATATATGAAAAATGTAATGGAAACACCTGAAGTTTCTTTTGGGATGAGTATTGCTGGAGCACCAAATTCTAATGGTTCTTTGAATATCATTACTTTAAAAGATTGGAAAGAACGCACACGTAAACAATCTGTTGTGATGAATGAATTAAATGCAAAAGCAAAATCTATTCCAGAAGTATCAGTTTCTGCCTTCAATTTCCCTGAAATTGATACAGGAGAACAAGGGCCGCCAGTTTCTATTGTGTTAAAAACTGCACAAGATTATAAATCTTTAGCGAATACTGCAGAGAAATTCTTAAATGCGATGAAAGCTTCAGGTAAATTTATTTATTCCAATTTAAATTTAACTTATGACACCGCACAAATGACGATTTCTGTGGATAAGGAAAAAGCGGGAACTTACGGCATTACAATGCAACAGATTAGTAATACTTTAGGCAGTTTCTTATCTGGTGCGACAGTTACGCGTGTGGATGTAGATGGACGTGCTTATAAAATCATTTCGCAGGTAAAACGAGATGATCGCTTATCGCCAGAAAGTTTCCAAAATTATTATTTAACTGCATCTAATGGGCAATCAGTGCCATTAAGTAGTGTTATCAGTATGAAATTAGAAACTCAGCCAACATCATTACCGCGTTTCAGCCAATTAAATTCGGCTGAAATCAGTGCTGTACCAATGCCGGGAACATCAAGTGGCGATGCGATTGCTTGGCTTCAACAACAGGCAAATGATAATTTGCCACAAGGATACACTTATGATTTCAAATCCGAAGCTCGTCAATTAGTACAAGAGGGTAATGCACTTACGACGACTTTCATTCTTGCTGTCGTAATTATTTTCTTGGTGCTTGCTATTCAGTTTGAATCTATACGTGACCCAATGGTAATTATGATTTCCGTACCATTAGCCGTAAGTGGTGCATTAGTGAGTTTAAACTTACTCTCTTTCTTCGGTATAGCTGGCACTACGTTGAATATTTATTCAAAAGTAGGATTGATTACCCTAGTAGGATTAATCACTAAACACGGTATTTTAATGTGCGAAGTGGCAAAAGAAGAACAGCTAAACTATGGTAAAACGCGTATTGAGGCAATCACTCACGCGGCAAAAGTGCGTTTGCGTCCAATTCTAATGACAACCGCAGCAATGGTAGCTGGCTTAATTCCATTACTCTATGCAACAGGTGCGGGAGCGGTATCTCGCTTTAGTATGGGGATAGTGATTGTGGCTGGATTATCCATTGGTACTATTTTTACCTTGTTCGTCTTGCCTGTGGTATATAGCTATGTCGCAACTGAACACAAACCATTACCCGTTTTTGATGAAAATAAAACAACCCTCTAATTAAAACATAGAAAAAACAAACCGCACTTAGGTTATCTTACGTAATTCGTACTTATAAATAGTTGTTTTATCCAACTTTTTTGAGCATAACCTGTATAAGTGCGGTATTTTTTTATTCTGTTAATTATATAAATGATCCACTTATCTTAGTCTTTATTTAAAGACTATTTTTCAGTAAACTTAGCAAATTTTGTTGAATTATTAAAATTATCACTTCAAATTTAGGAATTTATTGTGGCACATCGAGATTTTGCTGCGCGTCGTAGCTCAAATAATAAGAAAAAAAATAAGAAAAAGAATACAAATGTCTTGATCTTTCTTGCTTTATTTATTGTTCTGGTTTTTACTGTTGGACTTTATTTGTTGAAAAATAAAAATAGCAAGGTAATAGTGCAGCAAGCTATAACACAACAGGAAAAAGCTCAACCTAAAAGTGTGTTACCTAATCGTCCAGAGGAAGTGTGGAGTTATATTAAAGCCTTAGAAACGCGTACTGTACCTGTAGATAATAATCCAGCGAGTGTAGAACAAAATATGCGTTTAACAGAAGAACAACGTCAAGTTTTAATTCAAATGGAAAGAGAACAAAAAGCGGCTGATGAAGCTAGAAAACTAGCTGAGCAACAGAGAATAGAAGATGCAACGAGAACTCAATCCAAAAAAACGGAAGATATGAAAAATACAGAGGCAGAAATAGTAAAGTTGGAATCAATTAAAAAGCAAGACTCACAGAAAATTGAAAGCGCAAAAAAAGTAGAACAAATAAAAACGGTTAATAATGTACGGGATAGCAAGAAATTTGGTTTACAATGCGGTGCTTTCAAAAATCGAGCGCAAGCTGAAAATTTGCAAGGTCGCTTACAGATGACAGGATTAAATGCTCAAATACAAACTAACGGCGAATGGAACCGTGTTCGTGTAGCAAATTTTGATACTCGAGATCTTGCAGTACAGGCACAAAGTAGAGCTAAAACCGTTGCCGATTGTGTTGTGATTGGTATGTAATATCTATTTATTTTAATGCCGAGTACCAAAAGGTGGTTTTGCAAACCAAATCACAATAAACAATACTAAGAATCCCATAGCTGATAGCCAAAATATTTCATTTGCGCCAATAATAAATCCTTGCGATGTTATTTGTTGAGCGAGGTAAGCTGAAGTTTGGCTATCACTTAAACTAAATTGATTCATTTGATGGTAAAAACTTTGGGAAATTGGGTTATAAGGATTAATGTGTTCTGTTAATTGAGTATGATGAACAGCTTCACGGTTATACCACATAAATGTGGTTAAAGATGTCCCTACAGAACCCGCTAAAGTTCTCAAGAAGTTAAATAAGCTAGACGCAGAAGCCATTCTATGCGCAGGCAAGCCAGACAGCGTTATTGTAGTAAGTGGCATAAAGAAACAAGCTACTGCCAATCCTTGCACTAATTGTGGTAAAGCAACATCAGCAAAAGTCATTGATGGCTCGAAAGTCACCGCTCGCCAATAAAATGTTATTGCATATACAATAAAACTTATCGTCACTAAAATTCGCATATCGATCTTATAACCGAAACGTCCAATAATCGGTGAAAGTAAAATAGGGAATAATCCAACTGGGGAAGCCGCAAGCCCTGCCCACGTCGCGGTGTAATGGAAGATTTGTTGCAGCAAGAGCGGAATTAATACCACAGAACCCAGATAAATTAAAAAGGCTAAACTAGTACATAAACACCCTACGCTAAAATTACGTGAGTGGAAAAGCGAAATATCCACTACAGGATTGTCATCTGTCAATTCCCAAATAACCAAGGCAATTAAACAAACAACAGCAACAACAGCTAATATAATGATTTCATTAGAACTAAACCAATCTTGCTCACGACCCTGATCAAGCATTAATTGCAAACATCCTACGCCTAAGACAAGTAAGACTAAACCGACTTTATCAATAGGTTGATGAACAATTTCACTTTCTCGGCTACCCAAAATCTTCCAACTGATTAGCACAACTAGCAAACCAATCGGAACATTAATAAAGAATATCCATCCCCAATGGATATTATCGCTAATCCATCCGCCTAAAATTGGGCCAAAAATAGGTGCAACCACAATAGTCATTGACCAAAATGCCAATGCCATTCCGCGTTTTTCTGGCGGGTAATTATTTAATAATAAACTTTGCGAAAGAGGGATCACGGGGCCTGCGACGGCACCTTGAATGACGCGAAAAATAATTAATGCCTCAAGACTATCTGCAATCCCACAAAACCAAGAAGAGACAACGAATAAAAAAGTTGAGACTAAAAATAACCGCACTTCGCCAAAACGTTTTGCTAACCAACCTGTTATTGGAATAGAAATCGCGTTTGCCACACCAAAAGAAGTAATTACCCACGTACCTTGACTAAAAGATGCGCCTAAATCGCCCGCAATAGTAGGAATCGCCACATTTGCAATCGTAGAATCTAATACCTGCATAAAGGTGGCGAGAGATAAAGCCAGCGTTAATAAAATCAGCGCACCACCTTGAATAGGTGGGAATTTTTTTGCGAAATTGTCCATAACGCCGCCTTAATGGCTGTTTTTCTGAATGATAGATTCAATCAAATTTTCTACCGCACTTTCATCATATTTAAGTGTATCAGTAGAAAATAAAGTCTTCGGTTCTGATTTTTCTCGTAGCATTGCGCCAGATGAATCTGAAATTCTTACTTTTGCCGTTGCAGAAAGACCAATTCTCAATGGTGTTTCGGCAAATTGTTGTGGATCTAATTTAATTCGCACAGGTACACGTTGCACCACTTTAATCCAGTTACCCGTAGCATTTTGTGAAGGTAAAAGAGAAAATGCATTACCAGTCCCCATTTCAATGCCATTTATCACGCCATCAAATTCTTTATTTTTACCGTATAAATCAAAATGGATTTTTACTGGCTGACCAATACGCATATTCGTTAATTGGGTTTCTTTGAAGTTAGCTTCTAACCACATTTGTTCATTAGAAACCACCGACATTAATGCACTGCCCACTGAAACGGCTTGTCCTACTTGAGCATTACGACGCGCTACATAGCCATCAATTGGACTTCTAATTTTTGTACGTTGTAAATTTAACCAAGCCTGTTTAAGCGCATTTATCGCGTTCTGTATTTGAGGTTGTTCACGTAATGGAACGTTACGCAATAAAGCCTGATTAGCAGCCAATTGATTTTTAGAGGCATTTAAATTTGCTTTGGAAAGCTCGACGGCTTCTTTTGCATGTTGGAAAGATTCTTTATCAATTGCGCCCATTTTTTCAAGTTGAACTCGGCGCGTCAAATTGCCTTGTGCTTGAGCTAAAGAAATTTCATTGGCGTGCACAGCGGATTGCAATTGCTGCACAGTAAAACCCAGTTGTTCTATTTGACGCACCGCATTGGCGAGATTGCTTTTTGCTTGTTCAAAACTAAGTTTTGCATTGGTATCATCTAATTCAATTAGTACATCGCCTGAATGGACTTTATCCATATTGTCAGCATTAATCTTCGCCACATTACCTGCAACCTGAGATGACACCATCACTTGATTACCACCCACATAAGCATCTTCTGTTTCTTCAAAATCCTTCAAGAAGAAAAACCAATACAAAGCACAAGCAATACCAATAATAAGCAGGAGAAGAATAAAAATGCTTAAACTTTTTTTACGATTAGTTTTCTTTGATACAGATTTATTTGATGGGGTTTCAGTTGCAGTTTGCGTCATAATGCCTTCCCTGATTTGGGATAATGTTTAAAAATGGGATATTTAAAACTATCAAAAATAAAATGAAAGGTCATTATGAAACTTTAAAAAGGGGAACTCAAGGGAAAATCATCATCTCTTTGTTTGCTAGATTAATGAATGTTCTAGAAGTATTGTTTCATTTATTTAATTTATTTTCGGGTAAGAATCAAAAATCGACAATCATAGCGATTTTGTTCATTTGCCTTACGATATTCGTCAAATTCAATTTTCCACTCCTCCCAATTCAATTGAGGGAAAAAAGTATCTCCATCTAGCTCCGTTTGAATTTGAGTAAGGTATAACTTATCTGCTTTCGGTAAATATTGTTTGAATAACTCTCCCCCACCAATCAACATCATTTCATCAAAATCTCTGACAAAATCTACCGCACTTTCAAGGCTATCTTTCCATACCACACCTTCGTGTTTAAAAGGCTGACGAGAAAGTACGATATTGGTACGTTTAGGTAGTGGACGACCAATACTTTCAAAGGTTTTACGCCCCATAATGACAGGTTTACCAGTGGTGTTCTGACGAAACCAAGCTAAATCTGCAGGCAAGTGCCAAGGCATTTGGTTATCTTTACCAATTACACTATTTAATGTCGTCGCTACAATTAAACTAAATGTCATAAGTCCCCCTAGAATTTGCCGTTACTATACCTGATATTAAGTGATTTTTCATTGATTTAGTGATAACGTTAATACCAATTTTAAGAACTTGGGAAAGGACTATGAACAAAAAAACAATTGTTGTGAAATTCGGTACAAGCACGCTAACTCAGGGTTCGCCAAAACTGAATTCGCCACATATGATGGAAATCGTTCGTCAAATTGCACAACTGCATAATGATGGATTTCGTATAGTGATTGTGACTTCTGGTGCCATTGCTGCGGGTCGCCATTATTTAAATCATCCTCAATTACCACCCACTATTGCCTCAAAGCAACTGCTTGCAGCGGTTGGTCAGAGCCAATTAATTCAGGCTTGGGAAAAATTATTTGCTATTTATGATATTCATATCGGACAACTTTTATTAACTCGTGCTGATATTGAAGATCGCGAACGTTTTTTAAATGCGCGAGATACTTTACACGCACTTTTAGACAACCACATAATTCCTGTGATTAATGAAAATGATGCGGTGGCGACCGCAGAAATTAAAGTGGGCGATAATGACAATTTATCTGCATTAGTCGCTATTCTTGTTCAAGCGGAACAACTTTATTTATTAACTGATCAACAAGGTTTATTTGATAGTGATCCGCGTAAAAATCCTGAAGCGAAATTAATCCCAGTTGTAGAGCAAATCACTGATCATATTCGCTCAATTGCTGGTGGCTGTGGGACTAATCTTGGCACTGGAGGAATGATGACTAAAATTATTGCTGCAGATGTTGCCACTCGCTCTGGAATTGAAACAATTATTGCACCGGGTAATCGCCCAAATGTAATCGCTGATCTTGCTTATGAACAAAATATTGGTACAAAATTTATTGCACACCAATCTGATCGATTAGAAAGCCGCAAACAATGGCTTTTCGCTGCGCCATCGGCAGGCATTATCACTATTGATGATGGAGCGAAAAATGCCATTCTTGAACAAAATAAATCTTTATTACCCGCTGGTATTATTAACGTGGAAGGGCGTTTTTCGCGTGGTGAAGTAGTCAAAATATGCACTCAAACTGGTAAAGATATTGCACTAGGTATGCCGCGCTATAACAGCGATGCCCTACAATTAATTAGGGGCCGAAAATCAGCAGACATTGAAAATGTTTTAGGCTATGAATACGGTGCAGTAGCAATGCATCGTGATGATATGATTATTTTGTCATAATGCCCTTTGGTTGATAAAAGCACTGATTTATGAAACAATCTTGAGCTATTTTTATAGGAAAAATGTAAGGTAAAACGATAGTGATCGATTTTGATGGCTACCGTCCAAATGTGGGTATTGTGATTTGTAATCGCAAAGGGCAAGTGCTTTGGGCGAAACGTTGTGGGCAAAATTCGTGGCAGTTTCCGCAAGGTGGCATTAATGATAATGAAAGTGCCGAGCAAGCAATGTATCGCGAGCTGTATGAGGAAGTTGGTTTACAACCTAAAGATGTGCGTCTGTTATATGTTTCTAAACATTGGTTACGCTATAAATTGCCAAAGCGTTTATTGCGTTATGACAGCAAACCGATGTGTATTGGGCAGAAACAACGCTGGTTTTTGCTACAGCTTGTTGGCGATGAAAAAAATATCAATATGCAAACGACCAAATCGCCAGAATTTGACGGGTGGCGTTGGGTAAGCTTTTGGTATCCTGTTCGTCAAGTTGTGTCTTTTAAGCGAGATGTTTATCGAAAGGTAATGAAAGAATTTGCTTCGATATTATTTACGGATAATCCACCAATATTTTCCGCATCTCGTGAAGCAAATTCACAGTCTTATTCGGCAAATAAAAAATATTCTCAGACAAAATACACAAAACGCCATTTTTACAAATCAAAAGGTCAATAATGTTCACTTTTATTCTTCTTTGTTTGCTTGTTGGTGCATTAGCAGGTTTTCTTGCTGGATTATTTGGTATTGGCGGTGGGTTAGTAATTGTGCCAACGTTAGTGTATTTACTGCCCATTGTGGATGTACCAGAATCTCTGTTGATGTCTACCGCACTTGGTACATCATTTGCTACCATTGTGATTACTGGCATTGGATCGGCACAACGCCATCATAAATTAGGTAACGTAGTCTGGCAGGCTGTTCGCATTTTAGCTCCGGTTATTATGCTTTCTGTTTTTATTTGTGGTTTATTCATTGGAAGACTTGATCGTGAAATTTCTGCCAAAATTTTTGCTTGCTTAGTGGTATATTTAGCCACAAAAATGGTACTTTCAATTAAAAAAGATCAAGTCACAACAAAACCACTTACCCCCCTTGCTTCCGTAATCGGCGGTATTTTGATTGGTATGGCATCTAGTGCTGCGGGAATTGGCGGTGGTGGATTTATTGTGCCGTTTTTAACTGCTCGTGGCATTAATATCAAACAAGCCATTGGTTCTTCCGCATTTTGTGGGATGTTATTGGGCGTATCAGGGATGTTTAGTTTTATAGTGAGTGGTTGGGGAAATCCATTAATGCCTGAATATTCGTTTGGCTACATTTATCTTCCCGCAGTGTTAGGCATTACTGCCACTTCATTTTTTACTTCCAAATTAGGCGCAAGTGCAACCACTAAATTGCCTGTTTCAACCTTAAAAAAAGGTTTCGCCCTTTTCTTAATTGTGGTTGCGATCAATATGTTTCTGAAATAAGGAAAATTATGAATTCAAATTATTTACTTCTTCCCCATTTTGATCCGAGTATTTTTACGCTTGGCGATAGTAATATCGGCTTACGTTGGTATGGTTTGATGTACCTTTTGGGTTTTATTTTTGCACGCTGGCTTGCGGTTCGCCGTGCTAATCGTCCAAATAGCGGTTGGACAGTAGATCAAGTTGATAGCTTACTTTTCAACGGTTTTATGGGGGTGTTTATTGGCGGACGTGTTGGCGATGTATTTTTCTATAATCTCGATCATTTCTTACAAGAACCACTTTATTTATTCCGTGTTTGGGAGGGGGGAATGTCGTTCCACGGTGGCTTAATTGGTGTAATTGTTGCTATGATTTGGACGTCTTATTCACAAAAACGTAATTTTTGGCAAACCGCTGATTTTGTCTCGCCTTTGATTCCGTTTGGTTTAGGTTTAGGTAGAATTGGTAATTTTATTAATCTTGAGCTATGGGGACGCGAAACGGATGTGCCTTGGGCAATGATTTTCCCAAATGATCCGCTCTTACTTCCTCGTCATCCATCACAACTTTATGAAGCCTTTTTAGAAGGCATAGTGTTGTTTGCAATTCTGAATATTTTTATTAAAAAACCACGTCCAATGGGCTCTGTTGCTGGCTTATTCTTAATTGGTTATGGCATCTTCCGTTTTATTGTGGAATATGTACGCGAACCTGAAGTTGAAAATTTCTTTGGAGTCATTACGCGAGGGCAAGCACTTTGTTTACCGATGATTATTGGTGGAGCCTTAATTATGACTTGGGCTTATTCACGCAAAAGTGCGGTCATAAAATAGGAGATTTTTATGAAGCAATATCTTGAGCTTTGTCGCCGCATTGTTAGTGAAGGGGAGTGGGTTGCTAATGAACGTACAGGTAAGCATTGCCTCACGGTCATTAATGCAGATTTAGAATATGATGTGGCGAATAATCAATTTCCGCTGATTACTACCCGTAAAAGTTATTGGAAAGCGGCCATTGCTGAATTTCTAGGTTATATTCGTGGATATGACAATGCCGCTGATTTCCGCGCACTTGGCACGAAAACTTGGGATGCTAATGCGAATGTAAATGCAGCTTGGCTTGCAAATCCGCATCGTAGAGGCGTTGATGATATGGGGCGCGTATATGGTGTGCAAGGCAGAGCATGGCGTAAGCCTAATGGAGAAACCATAGATCAGCTACGTAAAATTGTTAATAACTTAACGAAAGGTATTGATGATAGAGGAGAGATTTTAACTTTTTTTAACCCTGGGGAATTTGATCTTGGTTGTCTTCGTCCTTGTATGCACACGCATACTTTTTCTCTTGTGGGCGATACTTTACATCTTACTAGTTATCAACGTTCCTGTGATGTTCCGCTTGGATTGAATTTCAATCAAATTCAAGTATTCACTTTCTTAGCTTTGATGGCACAAATCACGGGCAAAAAAGCGGGTAAGGCATATCATAAAATTGTGAACGCGCACATTTATGAAGATCAGCTTGAATTAATGCGTGATGTGCAACTTAAACGTGAGCCTTTCCCCTTGCCAAAATTAGAAATCAATCCAGATATAAAAACGCTTGAAGATTTAGAAACTTGGGTCACGATGGATGATTTCAAAGTCGTTGGCTATCAATCCCACGAGCCAATTAAATATCCTTTTTCCGTCTGATGGATATAGCAAAAGTGCGGTCAGAATTTGACGAGAAAATGATGCACCATGCCCTTGAACTTGCGAATAAAGCGGAAGCGTTAGGCGAGATTCCTGTGGGGGCGGTTTTGGTTGATGACGCTGGAAATATTATTGGAGAAGGTTGGAATCTCTCCATTGTTCAAAATGATCCTACTGCCCATGCTGAAATTATCGCTTTGCGTAATGGCGCAAAAAATATTCAAAATTATCGCCTACTGAATACCACGCTTTATGTAACATTAGAGCCTTGCACAATGTGTGCTGGGGCGATTTTGCATAGCCGTATTAAACGTCTTGTGTTCGGTGCATCTGATTATAAAACTGGCGCGATTGGATCACGTTTTCATTTTTTTGATGATTACAAGATGAATCATACCTTGGAGATTACATCTGGTGTATTGGCAGAAGACTGTAGTCAGAAATTAAGCACATTTTTTCAGAAGAGACGTGAAGAGAAAAAAATAGAGAAAGCATTATTAAAAAGTTTGATTGATAAGTAATTCTTTGTTTTTTTCTTATATTTGAATTTTAAAATCCAGGATTTATCGTTATTTCAAATCCTTTTATTTGCGGAAATTCTTCTTGAATTAGTGTTAATAATTCAGTCTGTCTAAATAGAATCCCTTGCCGAACAATAGCATTAGACACTTCAATAAAAATTGAATGATCCGTTATGTTGCCAATACGAAATTTGCCGTGAAATTCCTGTGGAAAAAGGCGGTTAAATTTTTGATTAAGTTCATTGATGGCAAGGCCTTTTTTCATTATTTTGGCAAAGGGCGATTGCTCAAGCACATCCATAATATTGACTGCTTTTTGATAACGTTCAGCCTTGTTTTCCATAAATTCTGACCCCATAAATGACATTAGTTTAGATTTCCGTTACAATACACATAATTTTCATAATAAACAACGAGACGATGATTTCAGGCTCTGTCAAACCGAATTTTTGGTCGCGATTACTTTTAAGTATCATCGCGATTTTTGCTTTGCCTAACGCACAAAGTTTTGAAAATCAAAATAATGCGGAAAATTATTCCTCGAGTGTTTCCATTCAACAAGCGTTGGAAACGGTAAAAGTAGCACGTGAAGTGCAACGACAGGCCATTCCTCAACCTTCAATTTCCCGTCAAACTGAAAAACAACCTAAAATTCAACCGCACTTTTTTGCTGAAGCGTTGAATCTTAGTGCGCTAATTCGAGCAGGCCCCTTGCTTATTTAATTTTTCTGTTTTTTGTGAAGAATATTGCTATTGAAATAGCGATATTTAAAAAATTATTGTGCATGAAATAAAGTATTTCATAAGCATTTAACTGTTTAACTTATATATTTAAAAAGAGAAATTATGAGCATTTTAACAAGAATTTTTGGCAGTCGTAATGAACGCATTCTACGTAAATTAAAAAAACAAGTCGTAAAAATTAATAAAATGGAGCCTGCTTTTGAAGCATTAAGTGATGATGAATTAAAAGCAAAAACACAAGAGTTTCGTGATCGTTTAAGTGCGGGCGAAACTTTGCAACAAATTTTACCAGAAGCATTTGCAACGGTACGTGAAGCAAGTAAGCGTGTGCTTGGTATGCGCCATTTTGATGTTCAGCTTATTGGTGGGATGGTATTGACTAACCGCTGTATCGCAGAAATGCGTACAGGAGAGGGGAAAACATTAACGGCGACTTTGCCTTGTTATTTAATCGCTCTTGAAGGTAAAGGCGTTCACGTGGTAACCGTGAATGACTATCTTGCTCGCCGAGATGCGGAAACCAACCGTCCGTTATTTGAATTTTTAGGCATGAGTGTAGGCGTGAATATTCCCGGTTTGCCGCCTGAAGAAAAACGTGCAGCTTATGCAGCAGATATTACTTATGCAACCAATAGTGAACTTGGTTTTGATTACTTACGTGATAACTTAGCCCATTCAAAAGAAGAGCGTTTCCAACGCACATTGGGTTATGCGTTGGTGGACGAAGTGGATTCTATCTTAATTGATGAAGCACGTACACCATTGATTATTTCAGGTCAGGCAGAAAACAGTTCAGAGCTTTATATTGCGGTAAATAAACTGATCCCAAGTTTAATTAAACAAGAAAAAGAAGATACTGAAGAATATCAAGGCGAAGGGGACTTTACTTTAGATCTTAAATCTAAACAAGCGCATTTAACCGAACGTGGTCAAGAAAAAGTGGAAGATTGGTTGATTGCACAAGGTTTAATGCCTGAAGGGGATTCTTTATATTCTCCTGGTCGAATCGTGTTGCTTCATCATGTTATGGCAGCATTACGTGCGCACACATTGTTTGAAAAAGATGTTGATTACATTGTGAAAGACGGCGAAATTGTGATTGTTGATGAACACACTGGTCGTACAATGGCAGGGCGTCGTTGGTCAGATGGTTTGCACCAAGCTATTGAGGCAAAAGAAGGGGTGGATATTAAGAGCGAAAACCAAACTGTTGCGTCAATTTCTTACCAAAACTACTTCCGTTTATATGAGCGTCTTGCGGGAATGACGGGGACTGCGGATACCGAAGCATTTGAGTTCCAACAAATTTATGGCTTGGAAACTGTTGTAATTCCAACAAATCGTCCAATGATTCGTGATGATCGCACTGATGTGATGTTTGAAAATGAACAATATAAATTTAATGCGATTATTGAAGATATTAAAGATTGTGTAGAACGCCAGCAACCAGTATTAGTGGGGACGATTTCAGTCGAAAAATCAGAAGAATTATCTAAAGCGTTAGATAAAGCGGGCATCAAACACAATGTGTTGAATGCGAAATTCCACCAACAAGAAGCTGAAATCGTGGCAGAAGCTGGTTATCCTGGTGCGGTGACTATCGCAACGAATATGGCTGGGCGAGGTACCGATATTATTCTTGGTGGTAACTGGAAAGCGCAGGCTGCTAAATTAGAAAATCCAACTCAAGAACAAATTGAAGCCCTTAAAGCAGAGTGGGAGAAAAACCACGAAATTGTAATGAAAGCAGGTGGGTTGCATATTATCGGTACAGAGCGTCACGAATCTCGTCGTATTGATAACCAGTTGCGCGGTCGTTCTGGTCGTCAAGGTGACCCCGGTTCTTCTCGTTTCTATCTTTCTTTAGAAGATGGTTTAATGCGCATTTATTTGAATGAGGGTAAGCTCAATTTAATGCGTAAAGCGTTTACTGTACCGGGCGAGGCAATGGAATCGAAAATGTTGGCGAAAGTGATTGCATCTGCTCAAGCAAAAGTTGAGGCGTTCCATTTTGATGGCCGTAAAAACCTGCTTGAATATGATGATGTAGCAAATGACCAACGTCACGCCATTTATGAGCAACGCAATTATTTGCTTGATAATGATGATATTTCTGAAACTATCAACGCCATTCGCCACGATGTATTTAATAGCGTGATTGATCAATATATTCCACCGCAATCTTTGGAAGAACAATGGGATATTAAAGGGCTTGAGGAACGTTTAGCTCAAGAGTTTGGTATGGAATTACCAATTTCTCATTGGCTGGAAGAAGATAATAATCTGCACGAAGAAAACTTGCGTGAACGCATCGTAGAAGTCGCAGAAAAAGAATATAAAGAAAAAGAAGCGCTAGCTGGTGAAGAAACCATGCGCAACTTTGAAAAAGGTGTCATGTTGCAAACCTTAGATGAGCTTTGGAAAGAACACTTAGCTGCGATGGATTATTTACGCCAAGGTATTCATTTACGCGGTTATGCGCAAAAAGATCCAAAACAAGAGTATAAAAAAGAATCTTTCCGTATGTTTACCGAAATGTTGGATTCTTTAAAACACCACGTTATTACGACGTTAACGCGTGTACGTGTGCGTACTCAAGAAGAAATGGAAGAAGCTGAACGTGCTCGTCAGGAGATGGCTGCTCGTATCAATCAAAATAATTTACCTGTGGATGAAAATAGTCAGACAACTCAAAATTCAGAGACTGAAGATTATTCAGATCGTCGCATTGGACGCAATGAGCCTTGTCCTTGTGGTTCTGGTAAAAAATATAAGCATTGTCATGGCAGTCGTGCTGCTCGCCATTAATGATTAGCCAAAGTGCGGTGATTTTTCACCGCACTTTTTTCATAGGTGCTATTGGATAGAAGAAATGGATAAAAAAATTATACAAGTTGCTGCGGGGATTATTCGTAATGAGTTTGGTCAGATCTATTTAACGCAGCGTTTAGAAGGACAGGATTTTGCCCAATCTTTAGAATTTCCCGGTGGAAAAGTGGATGCGGGAGAAACCCCAGAACAGGCTTTAAAACGTGAATTGGAAGAGGAAATTGGTATTGTTGCATTAAATGCTGAACTCTATGAACGCTTCCAATTTGAATATCCCACAAAAATTATTTCTTTTTTCTTTTATCTGGTAGATGAATGGATTGGCGAACCTTTTGGGCGAGAAGGTCAAGAAGGTTTTTGGATCGAACAACGCGAACTAGATGCAGGACAGTTTCCACCTGCGAATGCAAAATTAATTCATCGGTTACTAAATGAAACTCACAATTTCATATAAAATAAATGTGGTTTAAAGTTATATTAAAAGATGTAGTATGATTTATCATATATAACTTTTTAATATACTCGCCCAAATATTTGTATTTTTTGCATTATTGGAGTCATTATGTCTCAACTTGCCAATCCAGAACTGATTAAAGTCGTTATTTTACTCGCATCTAGTGTAACAATTGTGCCGTTATTTAAAAGACTCGGGTTGGGTAGCGTGCTAGGTTATTTAGTCGCAGGTTGTTTGATCGGCCCATCTGTTTTTGGCATAGTGCAAGATCCAACAGCAGTGGTACATTTAGCGGAATTAGGTGTGGTAATGTTTCTTTTTATTATCGGGCTTGAAATGTATCCAGATAGTGGTTGGAAAATGGTTAATGAACTCACTATTTCGTTTAATTTCTAAGGCACGTATTCGTGAAATGATGACAGCGGGTGCATTATTGGTTGTTTTAGGTGCGGCATTAGCAATGGAAATTGGCGGACTTTCAATGGCAATGGACACTTGTTGCTGGTGTGATGATGTCTGAATCAGCTTTTCGCCATCAGCTTGAAGCGGATATAGAACCATTTCGCAGCTTATTACTCGGATTATTTTTTATGGGCGTAGGAATGTCCTTAGATTTACATTTATTGTTTAATCATTGGATCTTGCTACTTGGAATTGTTTTTCTTTATATACTTGGAAAAGCCAGTGCTGTTTATATTATTGCCCGAATTACCCGTCTTGATCATCGAGAAGCCATAGGGAGAATGTCTTTGATGGCACACGGTGGCGAATTTGCCTTTGTGCTTTTTTCAGCCGCAGCGATCGCGGAAGTAATCAGTAATGAAGAACAAGCGACATTCACTGCTGCAGTGATTATTTCGATGCTTTTTTCGCCTATTATTGCTCAAATTGCTCGCAAATTTATACAGCGTACAGAGCCTAAACATCTTGATCAACTTGATGAAAATGATCTAGACACCATCGTGTATTTGGAAGATAACGTTTTAGTTATTGGTTTTGGACGTTTTAGTCAAATTGTTTGCCAAACGTTATTAATTCGTGGAATTAGCGTTTCTGTGATCGATCGCAATATCGAAAATATCCGTGCTGCCGCAAAGTTTGGTTTTAAAGTTTATTATGGCGATGGCATTCGATTAGATGTTTTACGAGCAGCAGGAATTGAAAAAGCGAAATGTGTCGTATTAGGCATTAACGATACACAAAGAATTGAACATATTGTTAGTCAAATGAAAGAGGCTTATCCAAATTTACCGATTTTAACCCGAACTTATGACAGAAAAACAACGGTTAGTTTGATTAAGCAGGATGTAGATTTTATTGTGCGTGAAACTTTTGAATCAGCAATTACACTTAGTCGAGCAACATTGATGAAATTAGGTATTGATAAAATTGAAGCGGAAGAAATTATTAAGGAAGTACGAACATTGGATCAAGAACGGTTAAATGAAGAAGTTTTACAGGGTTTTTCGAATGAAATAGTAAAAAAATATTGGACACCAAGACCATTTATTAAACCGCATCTTGATACAAAAGCATTAAATAAAGAAACGGAAGAAATTCTAAGTGAGAAAATTGAAGAAGAAATATTAAATGATAATTCGTAAAATTATTTTTTATCTTTAGTGATATTTGCTTTATTTATAAAATATTAAATTTTAACTTTTAACTTTTTGTTTAAATATTTATTTTGAATGTTTTAGATAACATAAATCCTTATTTTAAGAAAATAAATGAATAATAAAATTAGTGTTTATGATAAAGATAATTTCTTTGAGCTTTATCAGAAACTCCGCACAAACCCAATTAGCCTCAATGAAATTGTCGAAAAGCCTACCATGCTCTCACTGTTGCCTGATTTAAAAGGGAATAAATTACTCGATTTAGGCTGTGGCACTGGAGGGCATTTACAACTTTATCTAGAACGAGGGGCGGCTAAAGTTATCGGAACTGATCTTTCCGAAAAAATGCTTGAACAAGCTGAAAAAGATCTGCAAAAGTGCGGTCAATTTTCAGGGCGTTTTTCCTTATATCACTTACCAATGGAAAAATTAGCTGAGTTACCAGAACGTCATTTTGATGTGATTACTAGCTCTTTTGCTTTTCATTATATTGAAGATTTTCCTTCTTTATTAGTTTCCATTGCCAACAAACTTAAGCCGAATGGCGCATTAGTTTTTTCCCAAGAGCATCCGATTACAACTTGCCACAAAGAAGGGGAACGCTGGGAAAAAAATGACAAAAAACAGCAAGTCGCTTATCGTTTAAATCATTATCGAGAAGAGGGGAAACGCAATAGAAATTGGTTCAAACAACCTTTTCAAACCTATCATCGAACAACAGCGACAATTATCAATAATTTAATTTGTGCAGGGTTTCAAATTGAGCAAATGGAAGAACCCATGCTTGCCGACCAACCGCAATGGCATAATGAATTTAAAGATTTATCACACCGCCCACCATTGTTATTTATCAAAGCAAGAAAAGTAGAGAAATAAACAAAATAAACTGGTTTTTAACCGCACTTTATGGTATAAATCGCTCGGCTGTTTTGCCTTTCAAAAGCAGCTTTTTAATTACTAACAACACACACATATCAACAAGGCTTAATCGGGGTGCCAAACGGTCGATTAGCTGATATGTGGAGGCTCAACCCCAACAAAAGGAAAATATTATGGCACAAGTTTCAATGCGCGACATGATCAACGCAGGCGTACACTTCGGACACCAAACTCGTTACTGGAACCCACAAATGAAACCTTTCATTTTTGGTGCTCGTAACGGTGTTCACATCATCAATCTTGAAAAAACTTTACCTTTATTCAACGAAGCTTTAGCGGAATTAACTCGCATTGCTAGCAACAACGGTAAAGTATTATTCGTTGGTACAAAACGTGCAGCGTCTGAAGCAGTTCAAGCAGCAGCATTAGATTGTCAGCAATATTATGTAAACCACCGTTGGTTAGGTGGTATGTTGACTAACTGGAAAACTGTTCGTCAATCAATTAAACGTTTAAAAGATTTAGAAACCCAATCTCAAGACGGTACTTTTGATAAATTAACCAAAAAAGAAGCGTTAATGCGTGGCCGTGAGATGGAAAAACTTGAATTAAGCCTTGGCGGTATCAAAGATATGGGTGGTTTACCAGATGCGTTATTTGTTATCGGTGCAGACCACGAACATATCGCAGTTAAAGAAGCAAACAACCTAGGTATTCCTGTATTTGCTATCGTTGATACTAACTCAACGCCAGCTGGCGTAGATTTCGTTATCCCAGGTAACGATGATGCGACTCGTGCTATCCAACTTTACGTTTCTGCAGCGGCAGCAGCGGTTAAAGAAGGTCGTGGTAACGAAGCGCAAGTTGCTGAAGAATTAGCAGCTGACGCAGAATAATTTAAATTTTACAATAAGGCGAAGCCCTTAATAATCAAACGATTAATTGGCATAGGGGCTAAAATTTAGCCCCTATATTTTTATCTAAAAGTGCGGTCAAAATAAACCGCATTTTCGACAGAGGATTTTAAAAATGGCTGAAATCACAGCATCATTAGTAAAAGAACTTCGTGACCGTACTGGCGCAGGTATGATGGAATGTAAAAAAGCATTAGTTGAAGCAAACGGTGATATTGAGTTAGCAATCGACAATATGCGTAAATCTGGTCAAGCTAAAGCAGCTAAAAAAGCAGGCCGTGTTGCAGCTGAAGGTGTTATCCTTGCTCGTGTAGAAAATGGTTTCGGTGTATTAGTTGAAATGAACTGTGAAACTGACTTCGTAGCAAAAGATGCAGGTTTCTTAGGTTTAGCAAATGAAGTAACTGATTTCGCAGCAGCAAACAAAGGTACGACTATCGAAGCATTACAAGCGGAATTTGAAGAAAAACGTGCGGCATTAGTGGCTAAAATCGGTGAGAATATGAACATCCGTCGTGTTGCTTACTTAGATGGTCAAGTCATTGCTCAATACTTACACGGCGCAAAAATCGGTGTATTAGTTGCGGGCGAAGGTTCTGCAGATGAACTTAAAAAAATAGCTATGCACGTAGCTGCATCTAAACCTGAATTCGTGAATCCAGAAGACGTATCTGCTGAAGTGGTTGAACACGAACGCCAAATCCAAATCGACATCGCAATCAACTCTGGTAAACCAAAAGAAATCGCAGAGAAAATGGTTGAAGGTCGTATGAAGAAATTCACCGGTGAAGTTTCATTAACAGGTCAAGCATTTGTAATGGATCCTTCTGTATCTGTAGGGGATTTCTTAAAATCGGTAAATACTTCTGTTTCTAACTTCATTCGTTTAGAAGTAGGCGAAGGTATTGAGAAAAAAGAAGAAGATTTTGCTGCTGAAGTAGCGAAAATCACTGGCGGTAACGCGTAATTCTTTAAAGATAATGATATGTTAATAAGCCCAACTTAAGTTGTGCTTAATTAACGGACTTAAACTTTTTTAGTTACGTTTAGTAAAATAAAAAATCCACACTTAAATAGTAAACTTTTAAAGTGTGGATTTTGTAATAAAACCTCAGAAGAAATTAAGAAATTTTCTTTTCTAACGCTTTTAAACGTTTATTTATTCCATCAATACCTAATGTCAGTGCCGCTGTTTTACGCCACTCTTTATTCGTTTGCAATGGAATACCAGAGGAATATACGCCCGGTTCTGTGATTGGACGCATTACCATCCCCATTCCAGTAATGGTTACTTTATCACAAATTTCCATATGGCCATTAATCACACTTGCACCGCCAATTAAGCAATAACGTCCAACAGTCAAGCTGCCTGCCATAATAACTCCCCCCGCAACCGCTGTACCAGTGCCGATATGAACATTATGCGCAATTTGACAAAGGTTATCGATGATCACGTTATCTTCAATAATTGTTGCGTCTAATGCCCCTCTGTCAATACAGGTATTTGCACCAATTTCCACATTATTACCAATGATTACTTGACCAACTTGTGGGATTTTAATCCAACGACCACGATCATTTGCATAACCAAAACCATCACTACCGATAACTGTTCCTGATTGAATTAAGCAATTAGTACCAATCTCAACGTTATGGTAAACAGTGACATTAGCCCAGAGCTGAGTGCCTGAACCTATCTTGGTATTTTTACCAACAAAACAATTTGCACCGATGATCACGTTATCGCCTAGAACTACACCTTCTTCAATCACTGCGTTCGCACCAATAGATACATTTTCTCCTAATAAAACGCCATCAAAAATGACCGCACTTTGTGCAATTCCTTGTGCTGCTTTTGGTGTACTATCCATATATTGCGCTAAAATTGCGTAAGCCACATAAGGATCTGTAACAATAAGTAAATTGCTTTCTGGAGAACAGTGTTCAACATCTTCTTGAGAAACAACCAAAATCCCTGCTTTAGAATCTTTCAATAATGCACGAAATTTTACGTTAGAAATAAAAGTGAGTTGATTTGATTGGGCTTTATCGAGAGGCGCAATATTCTCAACAACAACATCGGCGTTACCGCGAACGGTAGCGTCGATTTGAGTTGCCAATTCTTGTAAAGAATAGGATTTTTGCATTATGAGAACCTATTATTTTTTCTCTTGTGCTTTTTCAGAAGCAGGGATAGATTTTAATACTTCTTCAGTAATGTCTTTACCCTCTACTGCAAATACAACTGAATTTGCATCAAGCACATAAGTATAACCTTTTGCTTTTGCTAAATTATTTGTCGCAGTTTGAATGCTATCTAATAATTTACCACGTTCTTCAGCCTGACGTTTTTCATTTTGAGCTTGGAATTCTTGAACTTTTTTATCTTGTTCTTGCATTAATTTTTGTAATTCAGCATCTTCAGCTGCGCCTAATTTATTAATTTCCTCTTGGCGTTTTTGAATATCAGCTTGACGTAAGCGAGGTGCATCTTTTTCTAAAGCTGCAACTTTTGCTTCTACTTTTTTACGAGCCGCTGCAATTTTATCATCAACTTCTTTTTTACTCGCTGCTAATTTCTCAGCTACAGGTTTAAATTCAGCATCAAGTTTATCTGCTACCGCTTGGCGATCTGGGTGATGTTGAAAAATATAACCTGCATTAATAAAAGCAATTTTTTCTTCAGCTGCAGCATAGCCTGAAGCAAGTGCAATACCTAAAGCAAGTGCGGTTACTTTTGCGATGTTTTTCATTTGATAAAGATCCTTAATTAAATAGAGGTTTGTTTAATATTTTCTCTGCCCAATTAAATTAGGCAGAGAACGCTGTTTTTGAGTTCTGATGACGAAAAAAGTTCAATTTATTAGAAAGAACCCCCAATACTAAATTGGAATTGTTCGACATCATCATTTTCATATTTTTTAATTGGTTTAGCATAAGAAAATACCAATGGTCCAATAGGGGATTGCCATTGGAATCCGATACCTGTAGAGGCGCGAATACGGCTTGATTTGCCATAATCAGGTAATCTTGCTAATACACTGTTCTCTAATCCAGTCTTATCTGATTTCCATTTAGTATTCCAAACACTTGCCGCATCAACAAATAGGGAAGTTCGGACTGTATTTTGGCTCTTATCGCTCATAAACGGTGTTGGCACAATTAATTCTGCGCTAGCCGTAGCTATTGCATTACCACCCACAACATCTGGGTGGTCGTTTGTAAATTTACCATATTGATCTTGGTAAATTGCCTTGGGTCCAATACTACCATAAGCAAAACCACGTAATGAACCGATGCCACCAGCTGTATAAGTTTGATAGAACGGTAAACGCTTGTTTCCAAAACCATTTGCATATCCTGCTGATGCTTTTGCAGATATGACCCAACGGTGATCTCTGTCTAATGGGTAGAAACCTTGTACATCTGCACTTAGTTTGAAGTATCTGTTATCAGAATTCGGTATTGTAACTTGTCCACTAAGACTTGCTTTTATCCCTTTGGTTGGGAAATAGCCTCTATTAAGGCTGTTATAGTTCCAACCAAAAGAAAAATCAAGGTCATTTGTTTTAATACGATTACTTTTAAATTTCATTGATTGAATATATAAATTACGGTTATATTCTAGAGCAAAGTTACTAATTTTATTATAGGTATAGCTTAATCCTATATAATAGGAATTATTTTCATTTACGGGGAAACCTAAAGTAACATTACTTCCATAAGTAGTACGCTTGTAGTTAGAGGATGTATCACTTTTAGAGTTATCATAGTTTTCAAAGAAAACATTTCCACCAAGACTTACACCATCTTTAGTAAAATAGGGTTCGGTATAACCCAAATTGACACTAGTACCATAATCATTTTTCGTACCAGCTATATTTACTGCAGCCCCTGTTCCCAAGAAATTATCTTGTTTAACACTTGCTTGATAACTAATACCACTCTCTGTACCGTAACCAATACCAAAGTTGATACTACCCGTATTACGTTCTTTGACTTTATACACGACATCCACTTCATCATTACTACCATTGATAGGAGCAATTCGGTTTTCGACGGTTTCGAAGAAACCTGTACGATCTAAGCGAATTTTTCCTAACTCAACTAATTGTGAATTATACCAAGTTCCTTCTTGTTGGCGCATTTCTTGACGTAAAGTACTATCTGCTGAAACAGTATTCCCTTCAAAGCGAAGTTGGCGAACAGTTAAACGTCGCCCCGCATCAACAACAAAGGTAATTGCCAAAGTTTTATTTGTATCGTCAAAATCAGGTACTGAATTTACCGTTGCGCTACCGTAACCACGTTCCCCAAGTTTTGCTTTAATTGCATTTTCTACATCTACAATATCACTACGGCGGAAAGTATCACTTAAATGTAATGCTGAAAGTAAAGGCTTAAGCTCTGCAGACATACCGCCCACATTACCCACAATGCGTGCACTACGAAGGTCATACTGTAAACCTTCATTTACATAAATGGTTACATTAACTTTTGTTTTTTCATTATTTAGTTGAACATCCGTTTTAGTGATTTGTGCTTTGGCATAGCCATTATTTAAATAATAATCACGAATTGCTTGTAAATCTTTCTCGAATTGAGCACCTTCAAATTTATTTCCCCATAACTTCCACCAAGAATCAGGTTGTAATTCCATTTGTTCTTGTAATGTACTGCTACTAACAGATTCGTTACCATTGAAAGTTAATGATGCCAGTTTTGCTTTATCATCTTCATTGATTTGAATTAAAATTTCAGTGCGATTATTTGGCAGCGTATTTACAATAGGTTCAACGGTTGCGTTATAACGACCTATGCTTACATAGTGTTCTTTTACGCTTTTGGCAAATTCATTTAATTTTTCTCGAATTAAAATGTCGCCAACTCTAAAGCCGTTAGCATCTAGGTTTTGTTTAAGTGCATCTGTAGGTATAACGGAGTTACCTTTAATTTTCACATCTGCGATAATCGGTTTGGCGACAACGCTAATAACAAGCACATCGCCTTCTTGACGTGCTTTGACATTATCAAATCGACCACTTACGAATAGAGAGTGAACAATATTTGTTACATCATTATCTGTAACACGCTGACCTGCACGAACTGGTAGCGTTGCTCGGATTTGTTGTTCTAAATCCCCTTGAACACCATCTACACGAATATCTTTTGCCACGAAAGGTGCGGCAAACACAGTCGTTGTCGTACCGAATAATAAACTTGCGATTAGAAGTTTTTTCATCGATTGTATCCTATATAAATTATAGACGTAAAAAATCATTAAATAATGCAAACACCGTTAAGCTTAATAACAGTGCTGAGCCAATTCGATAACAGATGCTTTGCACCCGCTCAGAAACAGGTTTTCCTTTAACAGCTTCCATTGCTAAAAAAACTAAATGACCGCCATCTAATACTGGTAATGGAAATAAATTCATAATCCCTAAATTTACACTAATCAATGCCATAAAACTTAAAAAATACACCAATCCAATATTTGCTGATGCACCAGCACCTTTTGCAATAGAAATTGGCCCACTTAAATTATTTAATGACAAATCGCCAGTAAGTAATTTCCCTAATATTTTCAAGGTTAAAAGGGAAAGCTGCCCTGTTTTTTCAATTCCTTTTTGTAAAGATTCAAGAATACCATATTTTAATTCAGTACGGTATTCATCCGCTAATTTTGTTAAGGTTGGGCTAACCCCTACAAACCATTTGCCATTTTGGTTACGCACTGGAGTCAGGGCTTTGTCAAATGTTTCTCCATTACGTTCAATTTTTATAGTAAAAGTTTCGCCTTGTTCGACCTGTTTTACAAAATTTTGCCAACTAAGTGCGGTGAAATTTTCTGTTAAAATTTTGTCTCCTATTTGTAACCCCGCTTTCTCAGCTGGAGAAGCCTGAACAACTTTAGAAAGTACCATTTCCACTTTTGAATGAATTGGAACAATCCCTAAAGCAGCGAACGCACTTTCTTTTTCAGGATCGAATGTCCAATTTGTAAGATTTAAAGTCCGTTGTTGTTCAATATTAGAATTGAAAGGAGAAAGGATAATCTCAACATTAGGCTCCCCCATTTTTGTTGCAAGTAGCATATTGATGGTTTCCCAATCTTGAGTTTCTTCGCCATCAATTGTAAGAATTTGCGTATTGGGTTCAATGTGGGCTTGTGCTGCTATTGAGTTTGGCGTTATCGATTCAATCACTGGTTTAACCGTTGGCATTCCATAAAGGTAAATGACCCAATAGGCAAAAATTGCAAAAATAAAATTAGCTAAAGGACCTGCAATAATTACAAATGACCGTTGCAATACGCTTTTACTGTCAAATGCTTGTGACTTTTGCTCAGCAGGAACTACTTCATTACGTCCATCAAGCATTTTTACATAGCCGCCTAAAGGAATCATTGAAACCGCAAATTCTGTACCCTGTTTATCGATACGTTTCCAAATTACCTTACCAAAACCAATTGAAAAACGATGGACTTTTATACCGCACTTTCTCGCTGCCCAAAAGTGACCATATTCGTGAACGGATACTAATACCGCAATCGCAATGATAAAAGAACCTAGTGACCACAAAAATGACATTAAAAATCCTTATAATACAAAGAAATAGAAATAGCTGAAAAAAGGTATTGCAGCAGTCAAGCTATCAATACGATCTAATACGCCTCCGTGACCTGGAATTAATTGACTGCTGTCTTTCACGCCAGACTCACGCTTGAACATACTTTCAGTTAAATCGCCTAATACTGAAATTGCAACTGTGGCTACAGAAAGAATGATAAATCCAGTAATATTTCGATTGCCTACTAAAGTATTGTTAGAGAAATGAATAAAGATAAAAGCAAGCACTAATGCTGTAATTAAGCCGCCAATGACCCCTTCCCAGCTTTTACCTGGCGATACTTTAGGGGCAAGTTTACGTTTGCCAAAGGCGCATCCGCTAAAATAAGCACCAGAATCAGCCGCCCAAACAAGTACAAATACGTAAAGTAATAAAAATAATCCGTGATAAGGATCATGGGTATAGTGTTCTAAACGTAAACGTAATACACCTGCGATAAAGGGAATCAACGTAGAAAAGGCAAATAAAAGTTGTAAAAGTGGATTTTTAGACCAAAATTTAGCTGATTTAGGATAACTGATCACAAGCAACAAAGCTAAACCCCACCAGCTAACAGCATTTATCAATAAAAGCTGAAGATGTTGTTCAAACACACGCCCTGCATCTAAATAGTTGCCCTCAGTATAGAGCCATAAGAAGATAAATACGCCTAAAAAGGTAGCCACAAAAAAACGTATCAAAGGTTGTTTAAGGCGAGCAAATTGAGTCCATTCCCAGATTCCCAAAGCAGCTACCATACCTAACGCAAGGGCAAAATAAAAAGGTGTGAATAAAAATAGCGCACATAAAACTGCAGCAATTAACACAATAGCAGATAAAACTCGTTGTTTAAGCATAATTTTAATCCGTTTAATTATTCAGTCCCGCCAAAACGGCGATGACGTTGTTGATAACTTGCAATCGCGCGATTAAATTCTAATTGATTAAAATCGGGCCAAAGCACATCGGAAAAATATAATTCCGCATAGGCAATTTGCCATAATAAAAAGTTGCTTATGCGCTGTTCTCCACTGGTGCGAATTAATAAATCCACAGGTGGTGCATTTTGCGTTGCAAGATGATGTTGAAACGTCGAGTTATTAATATCTGAAACTGACATTTCTTCTTTTTTAACTTTTTCTGCAATTTGTTTAGCTGCTTGAACAATATCCCAACAACCGCCGTAATTTGCCGCAATATTGAGCGTAAGTGCGGTATTTTTTTCTGTTAAATTTTCCGCTTTTTTGATTTTTTCTTGTAAAGTTTCACTAAAACGAGATACATCGCCAATAATTTTCAGACAAATATTATTTTTATGTAATTTTTTTACTTCTCGATCTAAGGCTTGCATAAAAAGCGACATTAACGCGCTGATTTCTTGTTCTGGGCGACTCCAATTTTCGCTACTAAAGGCATAAAGTGTGAGTACTTCCACACCAATTTGTCGCGCATAAGCCACTGCCTTGCGTACTGCAGTAACGCCATTGGTGTGTCCAAAAATTCGCATTTTATTTTTCTGTTTTGCCCAACGCCCATTACCATCCATAATAATGGCAACGTGTTTTGGTATATTTGTTTGATCCAACTCTATCATTATTTTTATTATTGAGAGTCCTCTATAAATTTGGAGGTAAACTATATCATAAGTTATATTGGCTTGCTATGGATTCCTTTGTTCGAATCTGCTCTGTAAAGATTGAAAATTTATTGTGAAAAACAACTAAAAAAATCACCGCACTTTTATTTCTCTCCCTATTAATTTTTGCCGTTTTACGGTATTCTATGCCACATTTTCTATTGTCAAAATGCTGCAAAAGTGCGGTTAAAATTTAAGGTGATTTTATGCAAGAACAATATCGCCCCGATATGATCGAACCAAAGGTTCAACAATATTGGGCAGAAAATAAAGTTTTCAAAGCAATCAAAGACGAATCTAAAGAAAAATATTACTGTCTTTCTATGTTCCCGTATCCTTCTGGCCGCCTGCATATGGGGCACGTGCGTAACTACACTATTGGTGATGTAATTTCTCGTTATCAACGCATGCTAGGCAAAAACGTATTACAACCATTTGGTTGGGATGCTTTTGGCTTACCGGCAGAAGGTGCTGCGATCAAAAACAAAACTGCGCCTGCTAAATGGACGTACGAAAACATTGCCTACATGAAAAAACAACTTCAACTTTTAGGCTTTGGTTTCGACTGGGATCGTGAAATCGCAACCTGTAAACCAGAATATTACAAATGGGAACAATGGTTCTTCACTGAGCTTTACAAAAAAGGCTTAGTGTACAAAAAAACCTCAACCGTAAACTGGTGTCCGAATGATGAAACCGTACTCGCAAACGAGCAAGTACACGAAGGTTGTTGCTGGCGTTGTGATACACCTGTGGAACAAAAAGAAATCCCACAATGGTTTATCAAAATTACTGACTATGCAGAGCAATTATTAGGTGGTTTAGATACCCTTCCACAATGGCCTGATATGGTAAAAACTATGCAACGTAACTGGATCGGTCGTTCTGAAGGGGTGGAAATTACCTTTGATGTTGCAGATACCAACGAAAAAGTAGCGGTTTACACCACACGTCCAGATACCTTTTACGGCGTAAGTTATTTGGGTATTGCGGCAGCGCATCCATTAGCAAGTTTAGCGGCTCAAAATAATCCTGAATTAGCCGCCTTTATCCAAGAAGCGAAAAACGCCAAAGTGGCAGAAGCTGATCTTGCGACAATGGAGAAAAAAGGAATGGCAACGGGCTTATTTGCTATTCATCCATTGACGGGTGAAAAATTACCGATTTGGGTTGCGAATTTCGTGTTAATGCACTATGGCACAGGTGCTGTCATGGCGGTTCCAGCTCACGACCAACGTGACTTTGAATTTGCTCAAAAATACAGTTTGCCAATTAAACAAGTGATCGCGCCGCTTGCAGATGAAGAAATTGATTTAACCAAACAAGCTTTCGTTGAACACGGTAAATTAGTGAACTCAGCTGAGTTTGATGGTTTAGATTTTGAAGGTGCTTTCAACGGTATTGCAGATAAATTAGAAAAATTAGGTGTTGGAAAACGCCAAGTGAATTACCGTTTACGTGACTGGGGCGTTTCTCGCCAACGTTATTGGGGGGCGCCAATTCCGATGCTAACCCTTGAAAATGGCGATGTAGTGCCTGTACCAATGGAAGATTTACCCATTATTCTTCCTGAAGATGTGGTAATGGATGGCGTGAAAAGCCCAATTAAAGCGGATCCAAACTGGGCGAAAACAACTTTCAACGGTGTACCTGCATTAAAAGAAACGGATACCTTTGATACCTTTATGGAATCCTCTTGGTATTACGCACGTTACACTTGTCCACAATATCAAAATGGCATGCTTGATGCAGAAGAAGCAAACTATTGGTTACCAGTGGATCAATATATCGGTGGTATTGAACACGCAACAATGCACTTGCTCTACTTCCGTTTCTTCCACAAATTATTGCGTGATGCAGGATTTGTAACCAGTGAGGAACCAGCCGATAAATTATTATGTCAAGGTATGGTGCTTGCAGATGCCTTCTACTACACCAGTCCAACCAACGAGCGTATTTGGGTAAGCCCAACCCAAGTGACCCTTGAGCGTGATGAAAAAGGCAGAATTATTAAAGCCACCGATCCTGAAGGGCGTGAACTAGTCTACAGTGGCATGACCAAAATGTCGAAATCCAAAAATAACGGTATTGACCCACAAGAAATGGTAGAAAAATATGGTGCCGATACTGTTCGTCTGTTTATGATGTTTGCCTCTCCAGCAGAAATGACCTTGGAATGGCAAGAATCTGGCGTAGAAGGTGCGAAGCGTTTCTTAGGGCGTGTTTGGAATTTGGTATATCAATATCAACAAAATCCAGCAAAAACTAGTCTAGATTTGACCGCACTTTCCGCAGAACAAAAAGTGCTTCGTCGTGAAGTTCATAAAACCATTGCGAAAGTGAGTGATGATATTGGTCGTCGTCAAACATTTAATACTGCGATTGCAGCAGTAATGGAGTTGATGAATAAACTGACTAAGGCTTCCTTAGAAAGCGATCAAGATCGAGCAGTCATGGCGGAAGCGTTAAGTGCAGTTGTTCGTATGCTTTATCCAATTACGCCACATATCTGTTTTGAATTATGGCAAGCTCTTGGCAATGAAAGTGCTATTGATACCGCAGAATGGGTAAAAGCCGACGAAGATGCAATGGTAGAAGATGAAAAACTGATTGTTGTGCAAGTAAATGGCAAGGTTCGTGGCAAAGTTACTGTTGCGGCAGATGCAGATGAAGACACAGTCAAAACGATTGCTTTTGCGGATGAAAATGTGAAGAAATTTATTGATAATCAACACATTGTCAAAGTGATTTATGTCTCAGGTAAATTATTAAACGTAGTAGTGAAACCATAATACGTGGGGTGTGTGAATTCAAAATTCACGCACCATTTTTTATACGTACGTGAAATATTTACATTTTACACGTCCTACAATTAAAGGTAGTTTTTATGATCAAATCAATCAAGACTTTACTGCTTATCGCAACATTAGCAATTCTTTCTGCTTGCGGTTGGCATTTTCAACAGTCGGTTACTATACCAAATGAATGGCGAACATTAGCCCTTGAGAGTGATGACCCTTATAATGATTTCACTGTTATTATGCGTCGCAAGTTACAGGAAAATCAGGTTAATATTGTTAATGTAAAACAAAATATTCCCATTTTACGTATTAATAAACAGATTACTTCAGATAAAGTCGCATCTATTTTTAAGCACGGACGTGAAGCAGAAAAACTTTTAATATTGGAAGTTGAAGCCACTTTTCGCCTTGCTAATGGCGAAAGTTATCCAATCAATGCGAAAGTAAACCGTACTTTCTTTGATAATGCACGTGCAGCATTAGCCAAATCGGAAGAACGTGAGGTAATTTGGAATGATATGCGCGAGCAAGTAGCGCGTCAATTAATCGTAAAAATGATTGCGTTACAAAATCAAATAAAAAGCAAATAATGAACCGTATTTTTCCAGAGCAACTAAATCATCATCTTGCTCAAGGCTTAGCTAGAGTTTATCTCTTGCAAGGGCAAGATCCTTTATTGCTTAGTGAAACTGAGGATACTATTTGTCAAGTAGCAAACCAGCAAGGTTTTGATGAAAAAAATATTATTCAGGTTGATAACCAAACTGATTGGGTACAACTTATAGAATCTTGTCAATCTATGGGGTTATTTTTTAGTAAACAAATACTAATCTTAAATTTACCAGAAAATTTCACCGCACTTTTGCAGAAAAATCTGCAAGAACTTATATCCGTATTGCATAAAGATATCTTGCTTATTTTACAGGTAGCAAAATTGACTAAAGCGATTGAAAAGCAAACGTGGTTTATTACACTTAATCAATATGAACCAAATGCAATACTGATAAATTGTCAGACACCGACGGTAGAAAACTTACCACGTTGGGTAAAAAATCGTACCAAAGCGATGGGATTAGAAGCTGATGATGAAGCAATCCAACAACTTTGTTATAGTTATGAAAATAACCTGCTCGCGTTCAAACAAGCTCTGCAGCTTTTAGATCTGCTCTATCCTGACCATAAACTTAACTACAATCGTGTCATTAGCGTCGTAGAACAATCCTCAATTTTCACACCATTTCAATGGATTGATGCTTTGCTAATGGGAAAAGCAAATCGTGCTAAACGTATTTTAAAAGGTTTACAAGCTGAAGATGTGCAACCTATTATTTTATTACGCACGCTACAGCGAGAATTATTTACGTTGCTTGAACTCACAAAACCACAGCAACGTATTATGACAACGGAAAAACTCCCAACTCAACAAATTAAGACTGAATTTGACCGTCTAAAAATCTGGCAAAATCGCCGACCGCTCTTTTTAAGTGCGATTCAACGCTTAACCTACCAAAAGCTCTACGAAATTATCCAAGAGCTCGCCAATATTGAACGTCTTGCTAAACAAGAATTTAGTGATGAAGTGTGGATTAAACTTGCTGATTTATCTGTGAAAATTTGTTTGTAGTCACAAGGCAAATAAAATAGACAATATTGAAATAAGATTTTTGATAAAAAAGAGATTTTTGGCTGGAAAAAATGGTCCCTACCTACTTCCATTTTTTGAACTCATCCCTTGTCATACCTGAAATTAATAAGAGTGTTAATATGTAAAAAGGGAACAAAACAGGGAACATCATTACAAAAAATGGTCTTTTTTGATGTCATTATTTGGGAATTATTTGGCAAGTTAGAAAATTTATCAATCTTTAATTCTCGTTTAATTTCGTTTTATGAGTTCATTTTTATAGCTTAATCTTCTTTAGTGTATTTTTGTTCACCGTAAAAATATCTTTCCTTATGTAATGCTGCGCGTTCACGAGTTTTTTCCCAAATCCTTTCTTCTTCCTTTCGTTTTATTGAATTTCTTTTGATGAAACCATAGACGAAAACAAATAATAAAATCACGGCATACCATAAAAATGGGTTATCAGCTATTGCGTAAATCATAACGAAAGGTAATGCAATGATAGATATCGTTAGAACAGCTATTAGTGGCCCAAATAAAACTAAAAGAATCAATTTTCCTAAAGAATTTATTTTGGCGCGGTTCCGATTAAACCACGGTTTGAATGGAGTCAGTATTACAGCTAAAAATACCAAAAATAGATAGATTACGATAAATGCTGGCAGAATGTTGATTAAATATGTGCCACCAATAAAAAGCCCTGCTATCAGTAAATAAATTGGTGCAGCAATTAGAAATAGGATCAAGGCAATCATTTCTTTCATCCATGGTTATTGTGTAATTTGATTCTAAGGCAAGCAGAAAAAAATAAAAGTAAAATGTATCTTTTTTATACTTTTGGAAAGTCGGTAATTTACTCCAGTATGTGCGAAAAAGTGCGGTAGATTTTTGGATTCTTGTTTCCTTAATTTTATTTTTTCTGTGGGTATATTTTTCTTTAGGAAAATTAGGAAAATTAGGAAAATTTTTTATAAATCATTATTTATCAATAAGTTATGTATGTAAAACCTTTCCTATTTTTAGGAAAAATTTTAGGAAAGCATTAGGAAAATTTTAGGAAAGCAGATCGGCGTTTTTGGCAAAATAGGAAAGAAAATAGATAAAATAGGAAAATTACCCCATAAAATAGGAAAATAAAAGGGCTAAATAGGAAAACTATTTTTATTTAATATATTGATTTATATATATTTATTTTTTATTTTCCTAAAATTCCTATAAAAAATATATCGTTGGCTAAAAAAACTAGATTTAAGATGTAAAAAAAAGCAAGGGTCTCCCCTTGCTTTGTTTTTTTATTCGGTTGTTTCGGCGTTATCATCATCAACTAAAACCGGCGTAATTTTGTAAGCCCTGAATGTTTTCCCTATCATTTTTTTAGGTACTTTGAATTGATGATCATAATTCGCTTCAGGCTTTGCTGGGGTTGCCATTATGCCAGCATTAACCAGCACATTTAACGCCATTTTTTTGGGGTAGCCGTCCATCACTTCGTTAAACACTTTTGGGATGATGAAGTAGTATTCATCTTCCTTTGCGGCTTCATCTGCCAGCACACGTACTCCAGCAATTTTTAACGGCATATTCGCCATAGGATCGGGCGGATATTGCACAAAACGCGATTCATTAACTAATAGCCAGCTTATTATTGATTGAATAATACTTGTTTCCTCTCGGCTATTTTCGCCAAACTCTTCTTTCCAGTTGAGAAAGTTTTTTAAAATGGCTTGTGCGCTTTCTTCTTCCGTCCATTGGGTTAAGTCTTTAGCTAAATACAGTGCGGTTTCTAGCACGGCGAAACGGTCGCCCGCTACACGTTGCACTTGTCCACTCATATTATTAGATAAATCTAGCCATTTTTGGCGAATTATCTTATAGGTGCTTTTCACTGCATCCGCATTGTTAGAAAGAAAAGCAATCCATTCACGCCCAATTACGCCAAAGCATTCTTGTACTTTTTCGTTTAAATGGTCGGCGTGCGCTTTATTATTGGGAAAATGGTGTAAATGGTTCGCTTCCTCAAGCGGCACATTTAAAAGCCTTACTAATTGTCCTGCGTGCACTTTTGCGCCCTGCAGTCTTAGCTGGGTTTCTAAATCTTTTTCCCCTGTCGAAAGTGCGGAAACTTTCCAACGTTTTATTTGTCGGTTTCCGCCTTCTTTTTCGCCTCTGATTTTGTCTGTCTCATTAAATAAATCATAGGCGATAGTCTCTAGGTTCTTTCCGTCTTTGGCTTGTCCGATTTCATCTAGAGTAATAAAGCCGTCATTGCGTGCAGCCGCTTCATTTTTTACGCCTGTTGCGGTGGTGCTCCAACTCAATTTTATTTTTTCTGGGTTGCCGTAAATACTGTTGGCAATATTTAGGGTTGTACTTTTTCCCTTCGAACTTTCTGCGAATAAATGCACGCCAAAAGATTCCCTCCCTAAAAGTGAAAGCATAGGTGCAGCTAACGCAACCGCTACGCCAATCATCATTGAGGCGTTACCACGTACATTTTGCGCAATTTCCCTTTGCTAATCCGCAAGTGTGCCGCTTGTCGTATAGCCGAGGCTTGAACTGCTTCGGTCGGTAAAATGAATCGGTTTAAGCGGTGTGCCAATAATTTCCCCATTCGGTAATAAATACGCCCCATTTAGCCAGCCTGTCACATTAGTGATAGTCCACTGTGTGAAATGGTCGCCGTTAAAGTGAAAATGCTCGGTAAGGCGTTGTGTTAAACCTGAGCCTTGTGTCATTTTCAAACCTTGCGCTTTCAGCATCTTCCAGCCTGAATCTGTGCCAAAATCTTCACGGGCGATAGCAACGGTGCGCGGCTTATTCTCATCTCGGTTTTGCCATTGGAAAAGATAGTAATATTCGCCGCCTTGCGTTTTCCCCTCGCCAACCAGTGCCAAATCATCACAAATCCACGTCATATTCTCTTTAATGATTTCGCCAGTATCATTATCAACTTTAGGCTTAATGTAATGTAACCCTTTAATTTTGCCGTTTTCTCGATACTCTACATAAGGCTCCCGCTTTGGTGCTTCTGGCTTATCCATATATTCTACACGCATTTCTGCTAAATTGCGCGATTCTGCACTATTGCGTAAATCCTCTAAACGGTGGCTTAATTCTTCCAAATTATCGCCTAGGCTATCTGCAAAAAAGACTTTTTTCGCCTTACTGTGCGTTGCTAGTGCCAATAAAAGGGCGTTTTCTTGGTCGCTTGTCACGTTTCCAAAACGGTAAAACGTCACGGCGTGCACATCATCTTTTAAAATTTGATAATTGCCAGCGTTTACCAGTTTCTCCGCATCTAAAATTATCGGCTTATAATCACGCTCAAGCCCTAATTTATCTCGCAATAAGCCCCATTCGATGCCGTTCCCTTTGTCTTTACCAAATCCCCAAGCATTCCAAGCTTTATTGCCAATTAATGCGTGAATATGCTCAAAGGCTACGCGCCCTTGTTCGTCAAAGTGCGGTACTTTTGCTGGCTGTTTTTTATAACTCATCTTTTCCCCCTATGCCTTATTCCGATTCTTAAAAAACTCGATAACCTCTGCCGCACGGTATTTTTTCGGGGCGTGTTTCTTCAGCGTGCCGACGCTTGCGGGAAAATTGGGATCAAGTGAAAGAGTTTGCATAAAATAGCCGTAAGAAATTTTGGCGTATTCTGCGACTTGTCGGGCTGTCCATATCTCATTGAGATCTTGCGCCAGTGTGGCGTTTTCTAAACGGCTTAAACGTTCATCATAATCAGATAGAATGCGTTTAAGGCTTTCTACTGTTAGCGGTTGTTCTTGTTGCATCATGTTCTACCCTTTGCTTAAATCTTGGTTTTCTCGGTCATATCTTATTGTTTGCAAATAGCTAAATAGGCGTTCAAATCACTTTCAGCGACTTTTCGACTTCTGCCAAATTTATAAGATTTTAATTTGCCACTCGCTATCCAGCGTTTAATAGTCGGTTCTGAACATAATCCTGTTTCTGCAATTTCTTTGATTGAAAAATATCTATCATTGCTTGGCATTCTTGACTGTTCAATAGCTGCGCTGATCTTTGTCTCTTGAATTTGTCGTTGAAACAAATCTTGTTTTTTCTGTTTTAACTTTTCTAATTCCTCTTTTTTCATGAACTTTATCGCTTCATCAAATTCATTCAATAAGGCTGTTTTGATTTGCTGAATTGCGCTATCAATTAATGCTTCTAATTTCGCTCTACTCATTTCTATTCTCCTTTTTGTGATTTTGTTTCTGCATATTTTTCTAAACATTGTTCTAATGGATAGCGTCCGTTATGTGAGTAGATATCGCATAATGCGTTATCTATCCAAAAATCAACCTTTGTGCCCTTTAACTCTTTAAATAGAGCCAAATAACACGCACCATAAAAGGCCAGTCGGTCAATAATAGAGTAATCGTCATATTCCAATTCTTTACTTCGAGGAATATTAAAACGTGCGCAAAGCTCTTCAATTAATACGAGAGAAGGGTTTTTCGGTTTTTCCTGGTCGTTCTTCGAATAAATCAAAACGCCCTCTAATAATGATTGATTTGAATCGTTATTCATCATTCGCCCCCTTCGTTGCTTTTAAATAGTTGTTCAAAGGTGCGAGAATGCACACGTTTTAGGGTGGTTTTCTCAACGGGGCCCCATTCTTGTTTATGAATTTTTACCGCCCAGACATTCGGATCTTTTTGCATTAAGAATCGAGCGGTGCGTTCTGCATCGTCGTATTCATAAAAGCGGCTGGTATAGTGTTTTTGACGATAAAAATCGAATGCGGTTAAAACATAGATATCAAGCATAAATCCCCCCTCTCATCGCTAAAGTGCGGTTAAATTTTGGGTTGATTTTTGCAACGGTGACGAGGTGGCGAAAATCAGCGTTAAGGCTTAATCTTGCGCTTTCTTCGGTGTTGGCGTGAATAGTTTGAATGCACAAATTAAAGTGCGGATGTGTGCGATTAACGCATAGAAATTTGTAGATCATTTCTGCGGTGTCCTGTAAATAATTTTTAGAAACTACCGCTAGACTTGTCACGGTCGGGCGGTAGCACGTAACGGGGTGACAAACTGCCTTTACAGGAAAACAGCCAACCGCTAAGGGTTGCCCATTACGCGCTACCATTGAGAATAGTCTATCAAAAGATAGATTATTTTGGATAGGTGCGTAAATGCCACGAACAAAAAAAGCACGGTTAAATGGCGTGCTATCGTTCGCCTGTAAAATGTTCAGCTTGTCACGGCCGGCCCTCAATTTTGAGAATGCGGGATTAATATAGTTTAATCTCGTTTTATCTGTCAAGCGTGAAATACAAAAATTTTGCGTTTTTTCTTTTTTTGCTGCTGCTTTGATAAAGGTAGTATTACGCATAAATCCCCCCTCTCATCGCTAAAGTGCGGTTAAATTTCGGGTTGATTTTTGCAACGGTGACGAGGTGGCGAAAATCAGCGTTAAGGCTTAATCTTGCGCTTTCTTCGGTGTTGGCGTGAATAGTTTGAATGCACAAATTAAAGTGCGGGTGTGTGCGATTAACGCATAGAAATTTATAGATCATTTCTGCGGTGTCCTTTAGTAAATTTTTGGGAGTTACCGCAAGTTTTCCTACGACTGGCGGTAACGCATAACAGGGTAGGAAAACTGCTACTAAAGGAGAGCAGCCAACCGCTAAGGGTTGCCCATTACGCGCTACCATTGAGAATAGTCTATCAAAAGATAGATTATTTGGGATAGGTGCGTAAACGCTACGAACAAAAAAAGCGCATCGTGGCGCGCTGTTCGCCTTTAGTAAATTCAGCTTCCTACGGCTGGCTCTCGATTTTGTGAGAACGGAATTAATATAGTTTAATCTTGTTTTATCTGTCAAGCGTGAAATAAACAAAAAGCGGATATTTTTGTTCGTTTTGTGATAAGTGTTTGTTTTTCGGGTATAATATGCCCGTTTAGTTTTTTGGCTAAATTTCATAATAAATCTTTCGTTGTATGGTTTTTTCCTAAGTCCCCGCGCCAACCAAGTCAAGCCTCGCGGGGCTTTTTTTTGCTTTCAAGTCAGCGCACGGCTTAAAACAACTTGCCTTGCGCTTTATCTTGCCCTTTTAACTGTGCTAATCGTTCTTCATTCGTCATCGGCTTAATGCCCTTTTCCTGTAAGGTTTCTTTTTCGGTTTTCTCCCAGTTGTTCGCTTCGGGGCAATCCACATAAACCGCCCTTTTAATGTTGCTAATCTGCCCGATAAAATCGGCGTTTAATTGCCCACATGAAGGGCAATAAATGCGTGCTTTTGTAACGAGCAATGAAAGTTTTTCGGTGGTGCGAATGCCCGCACGTTGTCCGCAAAAAGGGCAATAAATCGTTAAACCTGCCATTTATTCCCCCATTAAATTGATTTCGGCCATTTGCTCTTGGTTTGCGAGAAAACGCTCTACATCTTCTGCCTTGTAACGCGCTAATCGCCCTAATTTAATTGGTTTCGGAAAGTGGCCAGCATTAACTTGATCCCATAACCACGCACGAGATACATCTAACATTTTGCAAATCGTAGCAGTTGAGTAGTAACGCACTTTGGCGTGTTCGAGTTTTTCCATAGTTGCCCCTGTTTGGTTGTAGAAATTGTCAAATAACGTGTCTTGAAATGTCTTGTTTGTCGGGGCGTATGGTATGGGGTGGAAATTTTGGAAGGTGGAAATTTCCAAAAATAGTTTGGAAATTTCCAAATATTGAGACGGTTATTTTTCTGTGTTAAGCCAGTTTCTAAGGGTTTCTGGCGTGATAATGTCAGGCTCTATTTTTGCACGAGCAAAGTCTTTCGCTAATTTGCCGTTATAAAGCAGTTTTCGGCATTCGTTCGGGTCATCTGTGCCGTAGTGGGTTTTGAGTAAAGCGCGGATAAACTCGGTTTTATTGGCTTCTTTACGGGGGGAGATATTTATTTGTTCTTCTATTAGTTTACTGACTGAACCTATGATTTTCCCTTCTATAAATTCATTTAAATCATTATCCAATATATAAATGTTATTTATTGATAAATAAATAGGCTCATCACTTAATACACTTAAATAAATAACGTATCTGTATTTTTTATCACTAGATGGAGATATTAAATAATTTACATCATTTAATAAGATTCCTTTTTCTTTAAAGCTTTCCATGTTAAATGGAGAAAAACCAACATTTGAATATATATTCATAAATCCATTTATAGTTATAAGTTCTCTTTTTGCATCTGGATGAAGGCTTTTTTTAAATTTATAGCTATCTAAAATTAAACTTTCCGTTTCTTTTTTCGCGAATTCTATATATAGAATTTTCCCTATAATTAATTCCTCTAATTTGTTTAATATGTCGAATTTAAGTATGTTAATCGGCATGGAATTTTCCGACTTTTGGGAGTCACTAAATACAAGATCATTAATACATGTTCTTTCTACATTGTGGTTTATATAAATTGAAAAAGGCAATAAATCAATTTGATAATAATGCAATAAATCATCTACTGTTACTGGCTCGCCAAATTCTTTTGTCAATTTATCCGCTGCCTGTTGCAGGCTATACCATTTTCTAGGGGGTAATGTTGGTTTATTTTTTGCCATAATTTTCTTATCCTAAGTAAAAATAAAGCCCAGTTTAGTGGGCTGTTCTTTGCTCTGCGGTTTTATAGACTTCTAATCGTTCTTCATTCGTCATCGGCCATTCTGCCGAGCTCTAAATCTTTGATTAATTCTTTCATATGAGAAAATAATTCAGGCGTGATGCAATAAAATGCGGGTTGGTTTCGGTTTAATATGGCGACTATTCCGCTTTCGCTTTCTTGAATTACGCCCATTGGGTTTCGTTTTAAGTCTGTAATGCTTGCCACTTGCTCTGCCAGTATTTGATGCAATGCCATATAATGCCCCTTTCAGTGTTTAATTTAACGACATGATAACACTACTAAAAATCTTTTAAAAGATACAAAAAAGCCCCTTTCGGGGCTTGATTAGTAGCGATTGCGTTCGAGTTTTTTGCATCGTTTGATATATTCGGTTGTGAGGTCTATGGCTTCGCGTTCAGTAAGCGCGCCAATGTTGCAAAGGTGCGCTATAAATTCCGCCTTTATAATATCGCCCCCACGGTCTGAAAATGAATCTAGCTGCCTGAATATATCTTCTTTTCTCATTTTGTTATTTACGTGAGTTTGTCGCATTGCTCCCCCTATTCAAACGTAAAACAAGCGGACGCAGTGGCTTTATTGTTGAAAGTGCGGTTGTTTTCTAACGCACTTTGTTCAAGTTGCCCCCATAATTCACGCATAAATCGAGGCTTTTCATTCGCCTGTATGATTCCACGTGAAATATAATCCTGCACGCTGTAATTGATAAATAAATGCACGGCTTCAAGCAATTTACCAGCGTATTCTTCAGGGGTTATCTGTTCCATTATTGCACCTCATCAATGCCTTCAATTAGCACCGCATGGCGGTGATTTTCTAGCAAGTAATCAAGCATCACAGAGAAATAAATTTGCACGTTATTTTCTCTCGGTTCTTGTTTGAAGAACAATCGAGTGCTGTTTTGCTTGAAGTAAATCGCAAGGTTAGAAAGCGTTGTAATTAAAATGCAGTTAGCAGGAAAGAAAGGCACATTAATCGCACGCAACCCGCCAATGAGATTCTGCGCAGTAAGTAATACGCCATTTGGTGAATTGAGTTGCTTCGCATCAAGGTTTATCTGTGCATTGCTTAAAACATGACGCCCACAAATTGCGACAAGTTCGCCGCTTTCGCGTAGTTTTGTCGGTAATTTCTCGAGGGCTTTTTTGATAAGTTGCGTGTGAGTTTGTCCCGCTAATGTAGCTGCGTTGATAAATTGGTCTTTTTCCTTCAGTTGAGCGTGCCAACCTTTAGCAACATCTTCGCCTAGTGGATTCCTTTCGGGGGTAGAATCAAGTGCGCGGCGTTCACCGTGAAAGCCTATCATAGTGAGATTTTGCGCCAGCTCTCCGCCTAGTCGTGCATTGAATTCTTTTTCAAAATTGACGGCAGTAAATTTATCTAATTCACTATGAGGAATACATACATCTAAATTGACTTGCGCACACTCAAAAGGCGTAGTGGATTGAATAAAATTACGCGGTGTGCGGTCGTGTTTGTCTGTATCAGTGTTGCTTGCTATAGGTAATGAAAATTCATGGGCGGTATTATTAATTTCTTGCGCAAATTTTGTCGTGATTAAACCTAAAAATGCGTGATTTTTTACGCCTTGAGTAATGATTTTTTCTACTTTCGCATAATCATTCATATAATCACTTGAACCAGTGTTTTTACCGTCTAAGTCGTTTTTATATTCAGTGAATTTTTGTTGGGTTAATTTTTCCATTTTAGTGTTCCTTACATATTGTCTAATAAACGTTTAAAGCCAGTTTTCTCTTGCGGTACAAATGTTTCAGCGTGTAATTGGGTTGGAGTTTTCGGTTGCCAATTTGATGCAAGCGCAAGTGGGGGTAAGCCTGTTTCTTGAGGTAAATGCAGTTCAACTTGGAATTTTTTCTCGAGGATGTCATTGAATTCATCGTTCCCGTCTCTGCCTGTATATTCGTTATAGTCAGAGGAATAAACAAACATCCCTTTAAATAACGCAATTTGGGCTTTATTGGCTTCAATAAATTCATCCATTAAGGCAATGGCTGCAAAGCGATAAAGTGCTTTTCTTGCTGCTAAAAATGCGTTTTTCTCATCGTAAACGGCTTCACGCTTCTTATAGAGTTTTGGCTGTAATTCTTCGCCTACGGCATTAAAGAAATCAATGCGTGCGGTGTATTCGGCTTTTAGCTTTTGTGTTTCTGCGTAGTCATCTAGGCTTAATTCGCTTTCTTGGTCGAATTTCGCTTTGATTTTGCTTATTTCAGTTTTAAATTCGTTACGCACAGCGGCAAGTGTTGCGGCATTTTTGGCTTGCTTGCCTTCAAGTGCCTTCAATTCTTCATCGAGGGCAATTAGATTCGCTTTCTTTGCATTCAATTCATCTAAAAGTGCGGTGAATTTGGTTTGGTTTTCTGGGTTTTGTAGTTTGATTGGAGTCATAGGTTATCTTCCTGTTTTCGTTTGTCATTGCGTTGATTAATTCGATCATTCATCCATTGTCTTACTTCGCTTTCAATCCATGCGCGCTTATTGCTGCCAAGATTTACCGCTTCTGGAAAGCGTTTCAATCTTGCGTATTCATAGATAGTCGAGCGTGAAAGCCCCGTTAAATGAACAACCTCATCAATACGCAAAAAACGGTCATTGGGTTGCGGTTCATTTTGCATATTGTCGCCCTTAAAATTTCGTTATCGACTGTGTCCAAGCGTTACATTTGGAACGGCTTTTATATTAGATAAATGGCGTTTTTGATGCATTTGCTTCACGATGTGAAGGTAGTTACGACAAAATGGCGGGGAATTTAGCCGTTATTTTTTTATAAGGCGGAAGAAATTAGAGAAACTGTCCAATCTTTTAAGGCGAAAAATGAGCAAAATAAGGGTTTTTATGCCTAAATCTAGCGTTTTTCTGCGTTGGTTTGCGTTGATGATTGTGCTTTAAAAATATCAAGAAAAGTCGGTATTGAATATGGGGGAGGGCTTGCCGAGGCTTGCGTTAAAAATGAGGTATCAAGTAAAAGCGCGCGGGCGTGCGAGGGGTGCGATTTTTCATAAGCGAAAATAATCGGGAAAAATCAAGGGGAAAATAGGCTTTTAGGTATTGTAGGGCTTGCGATTTTGATATAATAACCCCATAGGAAACCAGTAATAGCAAGGCTTGATAATGATTAAGCGAGCGTTTATTTTCTCTCTTGCAATAGCTATCTTCTCGTGCTCAATGAATACCGCTATTGCCGCACAACAAAAAAAGAAATCCAGCGGAATAATTAAAAAAGCCGTGGCTGCTTATGTTGTCTATCGAGTAGTTAAACATTACAAAGACAAGGAAGAAGAACAAAAGGCGAAAGCGGTAAAAGATGAATACATTGAGCCTTATTATGATGAAGATTGTTTAGATGAAGATGAATGCGAGGAAGAATAAAGGGCGGAATACCCGCCCCATAATGCTAACTCATCCGCAAGGCTTGAACTTTACATTGCTCAACATAATCGCCCCAAGTCTGCATAATCTCTTGTCTAGAACGCCATTTTTTTGATTTATCGTAGGCTTTACGCACTTCATTACGCGTTTCATGAGATAAACACCACTCAACCGCTTCATACGAAAAACAATCTAATTCGTGCAAATAAGTACTCGCAATACCGCGAAAACCATGCCCAACTAATTCCCCAGTAAATCCAAGATCTCTTAAAGTCTTGTTAACGGTTTGGCTATTCATTGGTTTATTCCATGGTGCAATATAACTAGTAAAAACAAATCTGCGATGGCCATTTATTTCACGCATACACTCTAGAATTCGCAATGCCTGACTAGATAAAGGTACACTATGTGGACGCTTACCACCTTTCATCCGTTCAGCTGGAATATGTAGAGCCTTTTCTTCCCAATTTATATCGCTCCACTCTATCTTCACTGCTTCACTGGCCCGTAAGATAGTGAGCAACTGAAATTCAATAAGGCATTTTGTCGCTATCTTTGCATTAGATAAATTAAGTTTAGCAAATACCCGTGGTAATTCCTTAGGCGGTATTGATGGAAAATTCTTAGTAATTGGCTTTTTAAATCTTTTGGATAATCTTGTAAAAGGATTATTTTCTAACACGCATTCATCAATCGCATTATCAAATATTTGTTTTATTGCAATGCATAACTTATCGCACGTATCTGTTCCCTCAATGGGAAGTAGAGCATCATCAAAAGATCTCAAATTAATATTTTCAGCTAACAATCTAGAAAAATTAAACCTATCAAACAAATAAAGCTCAACTCTTCTATAAGCTTTCTCAATACTTTTTTCTTTTAACTCTCCTTTCTTTAATCGTTTATCACGCCATAGCATAGCAAGCTCTTTGAAGGTCACAGATTTCTTCTCTTTCTCCTCTTGCTGTATACGTTCTTCTTCAACGGGATCTACCCCCTGTGCCAATAGTCCGCACCATATACGAGCCTTATCCCTAGCGAAAGCAAGTGGAATTGATGGATAATTTCCAAAAGATTTTTTTATGCGTTTTTTGGTTATTGGGTGAGTGTAAATGAATCGCCATATTTTGGCTCCAGTTGGTTTAACCAATAAATACAGATTATCCCTATCTGAAAATAGTTGTTCTTTATCGGTTGGTTTAATTCCATGAATATAAGAATCAGTGAATTTTTTTGAAAAGTCTCTAGCCATTGTTTAAGCCCTAATAAATAAAAATTTACCGTTCTTCTGTTCCCTCGTTTTTGTTCCTTCATAAAGAGGGAACATTTAAGGGAACAATAAAAACGAACAATGACAAACAATAAAAGACGAAAACAACAATAAGGTTTATTCTAAAATGCTGTTTTTATGATGTTTTTTGACATAAAAGACGTTATTTGACAAATCGAATGGTCCCCCCTACCGGACTTGAACCAATGACCAAGCGATTATGAGTCGCCTGCTCTAACCGACTGAGCTAAGGGGGGAATTGCGGTAATTATAGAGAAATAATCATTTGAAGTCTATAAAAGAAGAGATGATTGACGAAAAATCAACCATCCCTTTTTACATTATTGAAGCACTGAAATATCAGCTACTTGTAAGAATAATCCTTGTAACGTATTTAAAATCGCTAAGCGATTTTGGCGTAATGCTGGATCTTCAGAATTTACCATTACGTTATCAAAGAAATTGTCTACTGGCGCGCGTAAGTTCGCTAATTTATCTAATACTGCGGTGTAATCGCCTTGTGCGATAAGCGGTTGTACTTCGGTGCGTAATGCAAGTACCGCTTCAGCAAGGGCTTTTTCTGCAATCTCTATGCAAGCGGTCAAATTGATCTCACCAATTGCAGCATCCGCTTTGGCTAAGATATTGCTTACACGTTTATTTGCTGCTGCTAACGTTTCTGCTGAATCTAAAGTACGGAAGTGTGAAACCGCACGCACGCGCGCATCAAAATCAGCAGGGCGAGTTGGACGACGAGCCAATACCGCTTGAATCACATCCACCGAAATGCCTTCATCTTGATACCATGCACGGAAACGACCAAGTATGAAGTCCACCACATCGGCAACAACGTTTTGATTAGTGAGTTTATCGCCGAAAAGTGCGGCTGATTTTTTTACTAAATCTTCTAAATCGAGTGGTAAATGTTTCTCTACGATAATACGTAACGCACCTAATGCCGCACGGCGAAGCGCAAATGGGTCTGCACTGCCTTTAGGTGCTTGGCCGATACCGAAGATACCCGTTAAGGTGTCAAATTTATCTGCTAAAGCGACCGCACTTGCAACGAGTGATCTTGGTAATTCATCCCCCGCAAAGCGTGGCATATATTGCTCATTTAACGCTACCGCAACTTCTTCGTCTTCACCATCATGACGAGCGTAATGCATACCCATTACACCTTGCGTATCAGTGAATTCAAATACCATGTTCGTTATCAAGTCACATTTTGACAGTAAACCCGCACGTTTTGCTTTTGCTTCGTCCGCACCGATTTGTTTTGCTATTTCGCCTGCAAGTTGTTCAATACGATCAGTTTTGTCTTTTAATGTACCAAGTTGCTGTTGGAATAACACGGTTTCTAAACGTGGTAAGCGATCGACCAGTTTTTGTTTTAAGTCGGTTTTAAAGAAGAATTCCGCATCGGTTAAACGAGGGCGAACCACTTTTTCGTTCCCTTCGATAATCGCGGTTGGATTTTCTGGGTTGATGTTCGATACGAAAATAAAGTGCGGTAATAATTTGCCGTCTTTGTCATAAATTGGGAAATATTTTTGGTCGCCTTTCATGGTGTAAACCAATGCTTCCGCAGGCACCGCTAAGAAGCGTTCTTCAAATTTTGCCGCTAAAACGTTTGGATATTCCACCAATGAAGTCACTTCCTCAAGCAAGCTTTCTTCAATATCAGCCACGCCGCCAAGTGCGGTCGCTTTTGCTTGAGATTTTGCCAAAATTTCTGCTTTACGCTCATTGAAGTCCGCTACCACAGAACCTTTTTCACGCAATAATTGCGGATATTGGTCTGCATGTTGAATTTCAAATTCTTTCTCGCCCAAGAAACGGTGTCCACGAATGGTGCGTGCACTTGCCACACCTAAAATTTCGCCTTCGATTAACTCATCACCTAACAACATAGTCACAGTATGAACCGGGCGGATAAACTGTACGGTTTTATCTGCCCAACGCATTGGTTTTGGAATTGGCAATTTTGCTAATGCATTTGCCACAATGTCGTTCAGTAAGTTTTTAGTCGGCTGACCTTCAATTTTTGCACGATGAACAAGCCATTCACCTTTATCAGTTACGATGCGTTCTGCTTGAACAATGGTAATACCACAACCGCGCGCCCAGCCTTCTGCCGCTTTAGTTGGATTACCTTCCGCATCAAAGGCTGCAGACACTGCTGGCCCACGTTTTTCGATCTCTTTGCTCGGTTGCTGTGTGGTTAAGTTTAACACTTTCACCGCCAAACGACGTGGTGCCGCAAACCACTCGATTTTGTCGAATGATAAGCCCGCTTGGTTTAATTCCGCCTCAACGTTATCTGCAAAAGAGGTTGCTAATGTTTTGAGAGCTTTTGGTGGCAGCTCTTCTGTGCCGATTTCTACTAGGAAATTTTGGGTTGTCATTTTGTTTCTCTTATTTAAAAATTCTGTAGATTTAAATTCTTATTTTCTTCGTTATCACTTCATTCTTTCTCAATCGCATTACTGTAAAACTCAGTGAATTTAATTCTGCATTTCGTAACGTTGATAATCAGGTTCATAGTGCCGGCTAGCATTCGATAACCAGCTTTGTTTTCGCACAATAAAAATCAAAGATATAACTTAGAAGTGGCTTTTGTCGATTAAATCGAAATCCTAATAATTGATCTCGATTGATACGTTGCCATAATTTTCTTTCCGCATCCGTTTGATCCACTCGCAATTTCTGCGAATTCAGCTTTAAGTATTTTTCATAGGGTTGCATGAAAACCGCTATTCTATTTTTTCCTAGAACTCAAAAATCGTGTTTAACTTTGATGGATCTAAAACAACATCGCCATTTGGTAATAACAACGCTGGAATGCCTAAATAGCCATTTGCTTTCGAGTTATCAAATTCTGCATTACTATCGCGTAAACGAATGAATTGTTTGAGGTTAGGTAATGAAGTCATAATTTCTACTTCATCGTAATCCACGCCTAAGCGATCCAACTCCGCGATAAATGGTGCGGTATCTGGGCATGTTTCTGCATAAAAAAGAATTGGTTTGTTCATTTTGCTCTCCTAAAGTGCGGTCAAATTTCACCGCACTTTTGTGAATTTGTTTAAGCCTTATTTTTTACAACCAGGGAAACCTAAGGCTTCACGGCTTGCATAATAGGCTTCCGCCACACCTTTGGTTAAGGCACGAATGCGTAAAATATAGCGTTGGCGTTCGGTTACCGAAATTGCTTTACGTGCATCTAACAAGTTGAAGCTGTGTGCCGCTTTCAAAATACGCTCGTAAGCTGGCAATGGTAACGGTTTTTCTAAGGCTAATAACTCTTGTGCCTCTTTTTCGTATTGATCGAAGCAGTAGAATAAGAAATCTGTGTTTGCGTGTTCAAAGTTATAGGTTGATTGCTCAACTTCATTTTGATGGAAAACATCGCCATAAGTGGTTTCGCCTAATGGGCCGTCAGACCAAACTAAGTCATATACAGAATCGACGCCTTGAATGTACATGGCTAAACGCTCTAAACCGTAAGTCACTTCACCCGTGACGGGTTTACATTCTAAGCCACCTACTTGTTGGAAATAGGTAAACTGGGTTACTTCCATCCCGTTTAACCATACTTCCCAGCCCAAGCCCCATGCACCTAAGGTTGGGTTTTCCCAGTTATCTTCTACAAAACGGATATCGTTTTTGGTCGGATCGAAACCGAGCATTTCAAGCGAGCCTAAATAAAGTTCTTGAATGTTATCTGGAGAAGGTTTGATCACTACTTGGAATTGATAGTAATGTTGTAAACGGTTTGGGTTTTCGCCATAACGTCCATCGGTCGGACGGCGTGAAGGTTGCACATAAGCAAATGCCATTGGCTCTGGACCTAATGCGCGCAATGCGGTCATTGGGTGAGAGGTACCTGCGCCCACTTCCATATCAAAAGGTTGTACAATGGTGCAGCCTTGGTTTGCCCAATATTCTTGTAGGGCTAAAATCATACCTTGGAATGTTTTTACGTTAAATTTTGTGTTCATAATCGTTTATCTAATGTAATTAAAAATGTTGGTATTATACTTGAATCCGTAAAACGGATAAAGGCGAAAAAATGCAGTTGAAAATCAGGGTTTATAAACTATATCTAGTAAGTAATTTGGAATATTTAGGTAGATTTTAATCCTTATTTTTAGTATAGTTTTTTTTGATTGATTTAATAGATTTCAATTGTTTAAACCTTTCTATATGATATGCAAGAAATTCATTTCAACCTAACTAAATTTATTAACTTTACAAGGAGTTTACAATGAGTTCTCAATGTCCTTTTTCGCACTTAACTGCGACAAACTTAACAATGGGTAACGGTGCACCCGTTGCTGATAACCAAAACAGCTTAACAGCTGGTCCACGTGGTCCATTACTTGCACAAGATTTATGGCTTAACGAAAAATTAGCGGATTTCGTGCGTGAAGTGATCCCAGAGCGTCGTATGCACGCTAAAGGTTCTGGTGCATTTGGTACTTTTACTGTAACACACGATATTACTAAATATACTCGTGCAAAAATTTTCAGTGAAGTGGGTAAAAAAACTGAAATGTTCGCACGTTTTACCACCGTTGCAGGCGAACGTGGTGCAGCAGATGCTGAGCGTGATATTCGTGGTTTTGCATTAAAATTCTATACTGAAGAAGGTAACTGGGATTTAGTAGGTAACAATACGCCAGTATTCTTCTTACGTGATCCACGTAAATTCCCAGATTTAAACAAAGCAGTAAAACGCGATCCGCGTACTAATATGCGTTCAGCAACAAATAACTGGGATTTCTGGACATTATTACCAGAAGCATTACACCAAGTAACTGTTGTAATGAGTGATCGTGGTATTCCTGCAAGCTATCGTCATATGCACGGTTTCGGTTCTCACACTTATAGTTTCTGGAACGAAGCGGGCGAACGTTTTTGGGTGAAATTCCACTTCCGTACTCAACAAGGCATTAAAAATTTAACGAATGCTGAAGCCGCAGAAATTATTGCAAATGACCGTGAAAGTCATCAACGTGATTTATATGAAGCGATTGAACGTGGTGATTTTCCTAAATGGACATTATTTGTACAAATTATGCCAGAAGCTGATGCAGAAAAAGTATCTTATCATCCATTTGACTTAACCAAAGTATGGTCAAAAAAAGACTATCCATTAATTGAAGTAGGTGAGTTTGAATTAAACCGTAACCCAGAAAACTTCTTCGCTGATGTAGAACAATCTGCATTTGCACCAAGTAACTTGGTTCCAGGTATCGGCGCAAGCCCTGACAGAATGTTACAAGCTCGTTTATTTAACTATGCGGATGCACAACGCTACCGTTTAGGTGTGAACTTCCGTCAAATTCCAGTAAACCGTCCACGTTGCCCAGTGCATAGCAACCAACGTGATGGTCAAGGTCGTGTAGATGGTAACTACGGCAGCTTGCCACACTACGAGCCAAACAGCTTCAGCCAATGGCAACAACAACCAGACTTTGCTGAACCACCACTTCGTATCAACGGAGATGCTGCACACTGGGATTATCGTAACGATGATAATGATTATTTCAGCCAACCACGTGCATTATTTAACTTAATGAATGCAGAGCAAAAACAAGCATTATTCAACAACACGGCAGCAGCAATGGGCGATGCACCTGATTTCATCAAATATCGCCACATTCGTAACTGTCACTGGTGTGATGCGGCATACGGTGAAGGCGTTGCGAAAGCATTAGGTTTAACCGTTGAAGATGCATTAAAAGCTCGTGATACTGACCCTGCATTAGGTCAAGGTGGATTGTTATAATCTTTTGAGTTTATTATTTTAAATAAATAAATAATAGTAGTAATGAATCTGCACCCAAAAGTTAGACTAAGGTTTAATCAATTTGGGTGCAGATTTTTTAATGAAATACTACTAATTAATTACATAATACGTGAACGATTTTGTAATCGGTCAAAAATTTGAATGTGAAAAATAACCTATAATAGCTTCCATTCTTATGATAAATATTGCATTTGAGTAATAATGATAAATATATATCAAGGTACAAAATAATGAGGTATAAAATGACTATCATTACCCGTCACTGCAGTAAAATCTTCGCGTAATCCCATACCGCAAGCCACATCCCCCACAACCCAAGAACCGATAATTGGATACATTCCATCAAAACTCGGTAATTCAAATTTTTGTTGATAAACATAACCTGAATTGCCATAAAACGTAGAGTGTTCGCTTCCTTTCGCTGCAAATTCTACGCCATTGTTTTTCTCATAATAGAAGACATTAGCACCTTCTCGACCTAACAATGGTTTTTTAACCCACATTGATAAATCTTTTGGTAATTCGAAAGGCGTAAAATAAGCTGGCAATAAATTCGGATGATTAGGATAACGTGCCCAAAGTTTTGCCAATAGTGCTTTATTACTTAACAACATTTTCCACGCAGGCTCAATAAATAGTGTTTCAGCCGTTGTAATATGGCGAGCGAACTCAGCGTGGCTTAGCCATTCCAGCGGATACAATTTGAATAACATTTCAATAGGCTGATCATTTAAATCTACAAATTTTTTTGTTTCACTGTTATAGCCAATATCTTCCATCGCCAATTGATGAATATTCCAACCTGCGTTATAAGCCACATCAGCTAAATAATCCACATTGCCCCAATCTTCACGGCCAGCATCTTGCATAGCACTCAAATGGAAATCTGTTTTACCACTTTGTTGTTTCAAAAATTGGAAATGTTTAATTAATTCTTCATGAATCCAGTTAAATTGATCACGATGTTTTAAGTCCTCAATTTGTTCCAACCACTGCCATTGAACAACCGCTGCCTCCAACAAAGATGTTGGCGTATCGGCGTTATATTCAAACATTTTTAGGTTGTCGCCATCATAGCCAAAATCAAAGCGTCCATATAAATAAGGATCTTGATTACGCCAAGAGCTTTCAATAATCTGTTTTTGCAACTCCGTAAAACGATAATTTTCATAATCGCCTTTTTTAATTTCATCCGCCGCAAAATCTAAACACATTGAATGCAATTCATTAGTGGTATCCTCAATGCGATCAATTTCCGCTAAGGTAAATTCATAGGCGACATTATCAGACCAATAATGAGATCCATCACTGGAAGGCAAGTTATAATAATCAAATCCAACATTAAGTAGCTGTTGAACCATATCTGGTCGAGTAGGAAACCCTGTTACACGCTTCATTTATCCCCCACTGCTACGATGAGTATTATTTGGGCTACTAAAACCACCACGAGATACAGGTTTACTATTCATGCTTCCTGCATTTCCTTTCACGAGCATTGGTTTTCCAACAGAACGATTCGTTTGAGGTTGCACCACTTGCCCTGTTGGTGTGGTGACCGCTCGATTTCCAGGATGATAACTTGGGCCAAGGAAATTACTAATTGCACGAGCCACCATATACCCCATAACGCCACCAGCAATCGCAGCCCCTAAAGAAGGATCGTTACTTTCAGCTTTTGCAGTCGATTCGGTATTGTTCTCGCTTTGATTAGCTTGTGCATTATTTTCAGCTGGATTTTTTACCGCACTTTCTGTATTGCCATTATCACGAATATTTAAACCCAGCCCCTGCTGTGGTGTAGTTTCAGTTTTCTGAGTACTTTCAGTATTTTTATCTGCTTCACAAAGCTCAATTTTTTTCCAATCTGTTAAACAATCGTCTAAAGACTGATACACATCACGTTGTACTTGTTCTTCTGAACAGCCTCCTAATAAGGCCACAATAGATAAACTAACTAAAATTTGATTTTTCTTTTTCATTGTTCTCAATTTTTATCGAATGGTTTTCATGCCTAGCCATTGCTCGGCCTGTTTATTAGTAATTTCTTCACGAGTCCACATACTCATTAAATCTGGTTGTGGATATTTATTGCTGTTATAGCCGACTAAACGAGCAAAATCAAATACGGCATGAGGATAGCCATTAATAAGCAACAATGCTAAATAACCACTCTCATCCCAACAAATTTCAAGTTTGCGTGCCTCATGATGATTAGAGGTTGAATCAACATTATACACGTGCAACATATCAACTATCGGTTGAGCATTTTGACGCATATCAAGTGCATAAAAATAGCCTGTTTCGCCGTCATCTTCAAACATTACGGCAAAATGCTCAAATACCGTAGAATGCGTTCCTACTTGCTTTGGCGTTCCTAAAAAGAGTTCGTCCTCTAAAGTTAAATGTAACATTCCCTTTCCTTTAAATATTAGATATAAAAACACCGCACTTTTATACAAAGTGCGGTGAGATTTTACAGTAAATTCAGCGTGAATTACGCTTGACCTTTAACCGCTTTTAAGCCTAAGAACGGGGCTGGTGTGCCAGCACGTTCTAATGCTTCTTCGATACGAATTAATTGGTTGTATTTAGCAATACGGTCAGAACGGCTCATAGAACCAGTTTTGATTTGACCTGCTGCTGTACCAACCGCTAAATCAGCGATAGTTGCATCTTCAGTTTCGCCTGAACGGTGAGAGATAACCGCGGTGTAACCTGCATCTTTAGCCATTTTGATTGCTGCTAAAGTTTCAGTTAAAGAACCGATTTGGTTGAATTTGATTAAGATAGAGTTTGCGATACCTTTTTCAATACCTTCTTTTAAGATTTTGGTGTTAGTGACGAATAAGTCGTCGCCCACTAATTGAACGCGGTCACCTAACACTTTAGTTTGGTATGCAAAACCTTCCCAGTCTGATTCATCTTGACCATCTTCGATAGACACGATTGGGTATTGTTTAGTTAATTCTTCAAGATAGTGTGTGAACTCTTGAGAAGTGAATGAACGGCCTTCGCCTTTCATTTCGTATTTGCCAGTTTCTTTGTTGTAGAACTCAGAAGATGCGCAGTCCATCGCTAAAGTAACGTCTTTACCTAATACATAACCTGCTTTTTCAACTGCTTCTTTGATACATGCTAAAGCGTCTGCGTTAGAGGCTAAGTTTGGTGCGAAACCACCTTCATCGCCAACTGCCGTGCTCATGCCTTTAGATTTTAATACTTTTGCAAGATTGTGGAATACTTCAGCACCGATACGAAGTGCTTCACGTAACGTTTTCGCACCCACTGGTTGGATCATAAATTCTTGAATATCAACATTGTTATCTGCGTGTTCGCCACCGTTAATGATGTTCATCATTGGTAATGGCATAGAATAAATACCAGCAGTGCCATTTAATTCTGCAATGTAAGCGTAAAGTGGTAAACCTTTAGATGCTGCAGCTGCTTTTGCGTTTGCTAAAGATACCGCTAAGATTGCATTTGCACCAAAGTTAGATTTGTTTTCAGTACCGTCTAAATCGATCATAATTTGGTCGATTTCAGCTTGGTTTGTTGCATCTTTACCAACGATGGCTTGCGCGATTTCGTTGTTCACTGCAGATACGGCTTTTAATACGCCTTTACCTAAGAAACGAGATTTGTCGCCGTCACGTAATTCTAATGCTTCACGAGAACCAGTTGATGCACCAGATGGAGCCGCTGCTAAACCAACAAAACCACCTTCAAGATGAACTTCAGCTTCAACAGTTGGGTTACCGCGTGAGTCGATGATTTCGCGACCAATCACTTTAACGATTTTTGCCATTTTTATTTTCCTCAATTAAGTTAATTAAAACGGGTTAGGCGAGCCTAAAACAGGCGATATGATAAAGCTATTTTGAGATTTTGTCTTGTAAAAAATGCGTATGCTTTGATCTTTATCTATTTATTGTCTTGAGATATTCGTTGCACAAGCATAAGCTGAACTCCACGCCCATTGAAAGTTGTAACCGCCTAGCCAGCCTGTTATATCTAGCACTTCGCCAATAAAATACAAACCTTGTACAAGGTTACTTTCCATCGTTTTAGAAGAAATCATTTTGGTGTCCACACCGCCCATTGTCACTTCAGCCGTGCGATAGCCTTCTGTGCCATTTGGAGTAAATTCCCAGTGATGAATAAAATCCACCAGATTTTTTATCCGCACTTTGCTGATGTTAGCAATAACTTCATCTTGCACAAGGCCTTGCTCAATCCAAAGCTCGACCAATTTTTTCGGCAATAATCGAACCAAGATGGTTTTCAACATTTGTTTTGGCGAAGATTGTTTTGCTTGATTAATTTCTTCTTCCAAATTGTGGTTAGGTAATAAATCAATTTCCACTGACTCAGTAGGCTGCCAATAATTGGAAATTTGCAACACCGCAGGGCCTGAAATTCCACGATGGGTAAACAAAAGCTGGTTGTGAAAAGATTTTCCGCACTGTGCTGTGATCGTGACTGGCAAGCTAATGCCTGAAAGTGCGGTTAAAAATTTATCTGTTTCTCGATAAGTAAAAGGTACCAAACTTGCACGCGGAGGAATAACGGGAATGCCAAATTGTTCTGCAATTTGATAGCCAAATGGCGTTGCACCAAGCCCTGGCATAGAAAGTCCTCCTGTGGCGACAATCAAATTTTTACATTGCCATTGGGTTGAATTTACCCGTAAAATAAACCGCACTTTTTCATTATTTTGAATCCGTTCAACTTGAGAAACTTCGCTACGCAATAAAATCTTAGCACCATATTTATCGCATTCAGATTTCAGCATTTCAACGATTTGTTCTGCGCCCTCATCGCAAAATAATTGCCCTAATTCCTTTTCGTGATAAGCAATCCCTTGCTCCGCCACAAGAGAAATAAAATCCCAATTGGTATAGCGGGCAAGGGCAGATTTGACGAAATGAGGATTTTGTGAAAGGTAATGAGCAGGCGTAACCTCTAAATTCGTGAAATTACAAAACCCACCGCCCGACATCAAAATCTTACGTCCGATTTTTTTGCCGTTATCGAAAACTGTCACTGACTTGCCTAATTTAGCCAACTGTGCTGCACAAAATAATCCTGCCGCACCAGCACCAATAATAATATTTTCAGAATATTGACTCACAGATTTTGTCCTTTTCCCCACGTTGTAAAAATCCAACATCTTCATTCGTTGAATAACTGAACGACGATCCACTGCCGCATTGCCAGAATCTAATAATTGTTGTAAATACGCACTGGCTTGTTGATATTGGCGATTTTCTAAGGCAATTGTCGCCAATAATGAAAGGCTTGATACTTCATTTTTATGAACATTATTTTGATAATTGCTGAATTAGCGTATTAAATCCCACTTCATCATAGCCATCTTCATATTGGGCTTCTCCCGCTACATCACGAATTGTTCTTCCATTTAATGCCGTGCAGCCGAATTTTTCTAATTTGCTTTTAGTAAAGCTAGAACGATACACAGAGGAAGTGTTATTTAAACTAATTACCCCAATAGTTGCATTTTTACATAGGTGTTTATTAATGAAAACGAGATTATAACCAGATTCTCGAATGTAACCTGTCTTATTTACCACAGCATCAAAGATTTCATCACGCACTAACTTATTAGTATTTTTAATGTAAAGTTTATGTTTCCCAGCTTGAATATAAGTTGCACTAAGATTAGATAAAAGTTTAATGTCCGATTTATTTAATGAATATTTAGCGAGTTTAACCAAATCCATCGGGCTGGAAATATTGTAGCTAGATAACCCTGAACTATCGTGAAAACGAGTAGAATACATACCAAGTTGATGGGCTTTTTCGTTCATTTTATTAATAAATTGGCGACGACTTATTCCCGCTGCACGAGAAAGCGCGTGGGCAGCATAGTTATCAGAATGGACAAGCATTGCTTTCAATAATTCGTTACAAGAGATAGGAATATTTTTAGGTAATTTTGTTCCTGTACCTTTAATTCGATCCGTATCCTCTTTTGTGATTGCGATTCGACAATTAGGATTTTTATTATTCTCTAAAAATACATTAGCCGTCATTAATTTTGTTACAGAGGCAATAGGCTGAATACTATCAGGCGCATAGCTTTCCAATACTCGATTATGGGTAAAATCATACACAACATAAGACTGTGCCAGCGAAAAAGAAGGACACAAAGATAAAATAAATAAAGCTTTTTTAAACATTATTGGACACCTTAGAAAATAAGCTCACATTTTACCGCACTTTTTCCGCTGTAATTGAAAATATTTGCGATCTAGATCGCAAAAAAGTGCGGTGAGATTTTCCATCGTTTTTCAATTCCGCTAGATTATGCGATGACAAATCTGTACAATCGCCGTTCATTTTTTAATTGCGAATTTTTCGTTGTGAATTTTTGATAAAAATACCAGCACAACGCTATCGCCACAATGTGTAATAACGAGGCTAAAATGTCAGAATTATTGTCTGTGCAATCAGATTCACCCGCTAAAAAAATTAATCTAATGGATTTAACGCGCCAACAAATGCGCGAATTTTTTAAACAACTCGGCGAAAAACCATTCCGAGCAGATCAGTTAGTAAAATGGATTTATCATTTTGGCGAAGATAACTTCGACAATATGACAAACATTAATAAAAAATTACGTGAAAAACTTAAGGCGGTTGCAGAAATTAAAGCCCCAGAAGTTGCCGTTGAACAACGTTCAGCCGATGGCACGATAAAATGGGCAATGCAAGTGGGCGAACAACAAGTTGAAACTGTGTATATTCCCGAAGCAGATCGCGCGACGCTTTGTGTATCTTCCCAAGTTGGCTGTGCCTTAGCTTGTACATTCTGTTCAACTGCGCAACAAGGATTTAATCGCAATTTAACGGTTTCAGAAATTATCGGCCAAGTATGGCGAGCCTCTAAAATTATTGGTAACTTTGGCGTGACTGGCGTTAGACCCATTACCAATGTAGTAATGATGGGAATGGGCGAACCCTTATTAAATGTCGCTAACGTTGTTCCCGCAATGGAAATTATGTTAGATGATTTTGCCTATGGTTTATCAAAACGTCGTGTAACGTTATCGACTTCTGGCGTTGTGCCGGCACTAGATAATTTGAGCAAAATGATCGATGTGGCTTTGGCTATTTCATTACATGCCCCAAACGATGAATTACGTGATGAAATTGTGCCAATCAACAAAAAATATAATATCCAAATGTTGATTGACTCGGTAAATCGTTATTTGACAGTATCAAATGCAAATCACGGCAAAGTGACGATTGAATATGTGATGCTCGATCATGTAAATGATGGCGTAGAACACGCTCATCAACTTGCAGAAGTATTAAAAAATACGCCTTGTAAAATTAATTTAATTCCGTGGAATCCGTTCCCAGAAGCACCTTATGCAAAAAGCTCGAATACGCGCATCGATCGCTTCCAAAAAACCTTAATGGAATATGATTTTACCGTGATTATCCGTAAAACCCGTGGAGATGATATTGACGCAGCCTGTGGGCAATTAGCGGGAGATGTTATCGATCGTACTAAACGTACCGCAATGAAACGCCAATTTGGACAAAATATTGGGGTGACAGAAGTTAATTAATATTCTAGGCATGTGAATTAATCAAGTTCACATGCCCTATGTTTTCATACAAATTAAAGCATATTAAATATTTCTTCCTGCCCAGTTAAAAGGAGAAAAAATGAAAACAATAAGTAAACAACTAAGTGCGGTTATTTTTCCTTTTATTTTTTCTGCCTGCGTTTCACAATCTGCATCTAACTTAAATCATCAAGCTGCCGCTAAAGCTCGTGTGGAACTCGCTTTGAGCTATCTTCAGCAAAATAATCCTCAACTGGCTAAAATCAATTTAGACAAAGCACTTCAACACGATAAAAATTACTATCTCGTGCATTCAGCACTTGCACATTATTATCAACAACAAGGGGAAATAGAGAATGCACATCGTGAATATGAAATAGCCGTAAACCTTAATCATAAACAAGGCGATGTGCATAATAATTTTGGTACGTTTCTATGTAGTCAAAAGAAATTTGAACAAGCCCAGCAACAATTTGAATTAGCACTTAATTCGCCGAATTATTATCATCAAGCAGATACATTTGAAAATATTGTGCTTTGTGCTTATTCCGCGCAAAAAATGGATATTTATCAGCAAACATTAGAAAAATTACGTCAAATCGATGGAAAACGTGCGGAAAAATTCAATAGCCTAAAATAAAGCATTGCCAAATCAAGTATTGGACTTTAAAATTTAGCCCTTATTTACCGCCTAATTATTTGATTAAATTTATGAATCCAACTACTGAGCAAGTGCTTTCCCCTGGTGAGATTTTTCGTCAAACACGCGAAGCCTTAAATCTTTCTCTTGAAGATGTCGCTAAAGAAATCACGCTACGCCCTTCTATATTAGAGCAACTTGAAAATAATGAATTTATTCAAAAATCTACCCCTGCAATCTTTGTAAAAGGTTATGTGCGTAGCTATGCAAAGTTCTTACGTTTGCCAGATTCTGTGTGGGAAAATATTGTTTTTGCTGAAACAGAAAAAAATGATTTAGGGAAAAATGCACGTTCAACCCGTGCCGTTAATCAATATTCCTCTCACAATCGTTGGATCGGGCGTTTAACCGCAATAGTATTCGTGATTGTAATTGGTATGACTGGGCTTTGGTGGTGGCAAAGTTATCAACAAAATACTCAAGAACGCGATGATTTAGTGCAAAGCTATGTTGCCTCTACCGAAAACAATCAGCCCGCCACCGCTCTTGTGACAACAGAAGAAAGTAATAAATCTGCACCAGAAACAGCAGCACCAGTCTCACAACCAGTAGAGATAACAAATAATGTGTTACCAGAAATAGCACAAGAAAATAGCGTTTCACTACTCAAAAACGATGAAAAATCAGTTTCAGACATTCAAAGTGCGGTCGAAAATCCAAGTATTTCTCCAACGTTACCTATAGCAAAAGGCGATTTAGTGATTGAAATATTGACAAATAGCAGTTGGATTAGTGTAAAAGATAACGCCCGTCACGTATTAGCACAAAAAGAATATAAACAAGGCGAAATCTTAACCTTTAATGGCAATGAATTTTCATTAATTGTAGGCGCACCAAGCAATGTGCGCATCACTTACAAAGGCGAGAATTATCCTCTGAAAGTGGATGGTCGTGTAGCAAAATTCAAACTTTCACAACCTTAGGAAAAATAATGTCAGCTTTTCAGCCAACTATTAAGCGTCGTGAATCGACAAAAATTTATGTGGGAAATGTACCAATTGGTGGAGATGCACCGATTGCCGTGCAATCAATGACAAATACTCGCACTACTGATGTGGAAGCGACAGTTGCTCAAATTAAATCATTAGAACGTGTTGGTGCAGATATTGTTCGTGTATCTGTTCCAACAATGGATGCTGCGGAAGCATTTAAACAAATTAAACAACAAGTGAATGTCCCGCTCGTAGCAGATATTCATTTCGACTATCGTATCGCGTTAAAAGTCGCAGAATATGGCGTGGATTGTTTACGTATTAATCCTGGCAATATTGGTCGTGAAGATCGCATCCGTGCCGTTGTTGATTGTGCGCGAGACAAAAATATTCCGATTCGTATTGGCGTAAATGCAGGATCTTTAGAAAAAGATTTACAAGAAAAATACGGCGAACCAACACCAGAAGCATTATTAGAGTCCGCATTACGTCACGTAGAAATTTTAGATCGCCTAAATTTCAACCAATTTAAAGTGAGCGTAAAAGCCTCCGATGTATTCTTAGCGGTCGAATCTTATCGTTTACTGGCTAAAGCAATTAAACAACCTTTACATTTAGGCATTACAGAAGCAGGTGGCGCACGCGCTGGTGCAGTAAAATCTGCGGTGGGTTTAGGAATGTTATTAGCTGAGGGCATTGGCGATACGCTGCGCGTTTCTTTGGCGGCAGATCCTATAGAGGAAATCAAAGTCGGTTTTGATATTTTGAAATCTTTAAGAATTCGCTCTCGTGGCATTAATTTTATTGCTTGCCCAACTTGTTCTCGTCAAGAATTTGATGTGATCGGCACAGTAAATGCGCTAGAACAACGCCTTGAAGATATTATTACACCAATGGATGTATCGATTATCGGCTGTGTAGTGAATGGTCCTGGCGAGGCACTCGTCTCCGATCTCGGCGTAACGGGTGGTAACAAAAAAAGCGGTTATTATCTTGACGGCGAACGTCAAAAAGAGCGTTTTGATAACGAAGATATAGTGAACCAATTAGAAGCAAAAATTCGTGCGAAAATCGCACGACAAGATCCAAAAAACAGAATTATTTAAGGAAAGCTCGTGGCAAAAACAATTCAAGCAATTCGTGGTATGAACGATTGCGCCCCAACAGAATCTCCATTATGGCAATGGATTGAAGCACAAGTACGCAATGTATTAAATAGTTATGGCTATTCGGAAGTGCGTATGCCAATTGTAGAAAGCACACCATTATTTGCGCGCGCAATCGGCGAAGTAACTGATGTTGTCTCAAAAGAAATGTACACATTTTGGGATAACGATGAACAATTAACCTTACGCCCTGAAGGCACAGCAGGTTGTGTGCGAGCAGCCATTGAACACGGTTGGATCTATAATAATGAACAACGCTTATGGTATATCGGGCCAATGTTCCGTCATGAACGTCCACAAAAAGGGCGTTACCGTCAATTCCATCAAGCAGGTGTTGAGGTATTCGGTATTGCAAATCCAGAAATCGATGCTGAATTAATCATACTTACCTACCGTTTATGGAAAGCGTTAGGTATCGATCAATATGTTACACTTCAACTTAACTCTATTGGTTCTTTAGAAGCACGCGCAAATTATCGCTCAGCTTTGGTTGGTTTCTTAGAAAACCATCAAGATTTAATGAGCGATGAAGAAAAAGATCGCTTGGTAAAAAATCCATTGCGTATTTTGGATACCAAAAATCCAGAATTACAAAAAGTATTGGATAATGCACCAAAATTACTTGATTATCTAGATGATGAAAGCCGTGAACATTTTGAACAATTATGTGCATTATTAGATGCGGTTGGTATTCAATATGAAATTAATCCTAAACTCGTGCGTGGTTTAGATTATTACAACAAAACTGTATTTGAATGGGTAACCTCTGCTCTTGGCGCACAAGGTACAGTGTGTGGTGGTGGTCGTTATGACGGTTTAGTCGAGCAACTTGGCGGACACGCAACGCCAAGCATCGGATTTGCGATGGGATTAGAGCGTTTAGTCTTGTTGGTACAAGAAGTTAATCCAAATGTTCCTGTTAAAAGTGCGGTGGATATTTATGTTGTTTATCAAGGCGAAGGCACAACATTAGCCGCTTTTGAATTAGCGGAAAAAGTACGCTCAGAATTACCGCACTTAAATACTATGTTGCACTGCTCTGGCGGTAATTTCAAAAAACAATTTAAACGTGCAGATAAATCTGATGCAACATTAGCATTAGTTATCGGCGAAAGCGAAGTCCAAAATAAACAAGTCGTTGTTAAACATTTACAAGGTGGCGCAGATCAGCAAACCTTAGATTTAGTGAATGTAATCGACTATATTCAGACTCAATTTTAATTTAAAAGGGGAAAAATATGGCTTATTCCATTGAAGAAGAACAAGAGATTAACCAGTTGAAAGACTGGTGGAAAGAGAATGGCAAAACAATTATTGTCGCTTTTATCTTAGGTGTGGGCGGTATGTTTGGATGGCGTTATTGGCAAGCCCACCAAGCAGAACAAATCGCTCAAGCCTCCGCACAATATGATGCTTTAATTAATTCTGTGCAACAAGACGAACAGGCTAAAAAAGCAAATATAGAACAATTTGTGCAAGCTAACAGCAAAACGGCATACGCTGTATTTGCTTTGTTAGATGAAGCGAAAAAAGCCACTGAAAAACAAGATTTTTCAGCAGCAGAAGCAAATTTAAACCAAGCATTAACCCAATCTCAAGATGAAGTATTAACATCTATTATTGCCTTACGTCTAAGTGCAGTGCAATTTCAATTGGGTCAATTAGATAATGCTTTAACTATATTAAACCAAGTGAAAGGCGAAAGTTTTAATGCTCGCAAAGCGATTTTAACTGGCGATATCCAAGTTGCAAAAGGAGATAAAGTTGCGGCGAAAAACAGCTTTGAGCAAGCACAACAAATGGGTAGCCAATTAGAACAACAAATGGCAAAAATGAAATTAAACAATCTTTAAAAAAATACCCGCATCAAAGTGCGGGTATTTTTTCAATCAAATTTCTGATTATTCAAATTCGTCTAACCATTTTAATAAAATAGCCTCAAGAATTGATTCATTTGATTTATTCGGATCATCGTCAAAATCTTCAAGTTCACAAATCCATTTATGTAAATCAGTAAAACGAACGGTTTTTGGATCTAAATCTGGATTACGATCGTAAAGTTCTTCTGCAATTAATTGAGCGTCTGTCCATTTCATTAGTGAGCCGCCTCATTTGCGTGATTAAGGTTATATTTTGGAATTTCTACCACAAGATCTTCATTTCCCACGACACATTGACAAGATAAACGGCTATCCATTTCTAATCCCCAAGCTTTATCCAGCATATCTTCTTCTTGATCACTCGTTTCATTTAAAGAATCAAACCCCTCACGAACAATCACGTGGCAAGTTGTACAAGCACAAGAACCATCACAAGCATGATGAATTTCTACTCCCGCATTGTGAGCAACTTCTAATAAGTTATCTCCAGTTGCGGCATCAACGACCATACCTTCAGGACAAAAATCTTCATTAGGTAAAAAAATCACTTTTGGCATAATACTTTCCTCAAAATTATTTAATATCTGACCGCACTTTTACGGCTTTTCAATGTCTGACAGATTTTTACCCGTCAAAGCTTTATTAATTGACGCATTCATTCGACGAGCTGCAAATTCTTGGGTTACCGTGTCTAAGGCTTTAATTCCTTGCGTAATTGCATCGCGATCTGAACCTTGTTTTACATCCATTAATTGTTTTAACACAGTTTCAATATGATGAAATTCATCTGTGCTAAGCAATTCAGCCCCATCTGCTTGTAACGCAACAATTACGCTTTCAATAACACGATCTGCTTCCACACGCTGTTCTGCCAATTCACGTGCTTGCAAATCTTCTTGTGCATTATCAAAAGAAGATTTAATCATTGCGGTTACTTCTTCATCAGTTAAGCCATAAGATGGTTTAATTTGTATTGAAGCCTGTACTTTTGTCGATTTTTCCATCGCTGTAACGCTTAATAAACCATCTGCATCCACTTGATAAGTCACTCTAATATGGGCTGCACCCGCTGCCATTGGCGGAATACCTCGTAGAGTAAAGCGTCCTAAAGAACGACAATCATCTACTAGCTCTCGTTCGCCTTGTAGCACATGAACAGTCATTGCCGTTTGTCCATCTTTGAAAGTAGTAAACTCTTGCGCACGAGCTACAGGAATTGTGGTATTACGTGGAATAATTTTTTCCACTAACCCGCCCATCGTCTCAATGCCTAAAGAAAGTGGTACAACATCAAGCAATAACATATCAGAATCAGTTTTATTCCCGACTAAAATATCTGCTTGAATTGCAGCACCAAGTGCCACAACTTTATCAGGATCGATTGAGGTTAATGGTGTTTTACCAAAAAACTCGCCAACTTGTTCTCTTACATAAGGCACACGAGTTGAACCGCCAACCATTACCACGGCTTGCACTTCTTCGGATTCCACATTGGCATCTTTCAATGCCCGACGACAAGTTAGCAATGAACGTTTTACCAGCGGATAAATTAATTCATTGAATTGTTCTCGCGAAATTTCTACTGAAAAATCTTGCCAAGAAATAACCGTACTTTTTTCATTAGTCAAAGTAATTTTAGCTTGGTTAGCAAGGGTTATTAACTCACGCTGTTGATTTGCTGTTTGTGGTGTTAGCTTAGTTTGTTCTATTACCCAATCTGCAATTAAATGATCAAAATCATCTCCACCTAATGCAGTGTCTCCACCCGTTGCAAGAACTTCAAAGACACCTTTTGATAAACGTAAAATTGAAATATCAAATGTACCACCGCCTAAATCATAAACCGCAATAATGCCTTCCTGCCCACTATCTAATCCATAAGCGAGCGCAGCTGCAGTAGGTTCATTCAACAAACGCAATACGTTTAACCCAGCTAAACGTGCTGCATCTTTGGTGCTTTGACGTTGAGCATCATCAAAATAAGCAGGAACTGTAATCACAACACCAGAAAGTTCTCCGCCAAGGCGTTGTTCGGCAATATGATTTAAACGCGACAAAATATCTGAAGACACTTCAATTGGACTTTTCTGCCCTTGTGCTGTAACAATTAAAGGTAATCCATTTTCACTTGCTACAAATTCATAAGGCAAACTAGGATAACGAGATTTCACATCTGCAAGACTTCGACCAATTAATCGTTTTACTGAAATGACCGTATTTTTTGGATCAAGTGATGCTTGTTCAAAGGCTTCCAAACCAACTTTCTTTTCTGCAACGCAATAATGAACAACTGATGGTGTAAGACTGCGATCTTGTTCATCATTAAGAATCACGGATTTTCCACTGCGCACAGATGCTACTAAAGAATTAGTTGTTCCCAAATCAATTCCTACCGCCAAACGATGTTGGTGTGGAGCCGCTGTTTGTCCGGGTTCTGCAATTTGTAATAATGCCATATACTTTTTTCTACTAGTTATGCGGCGGAATACGCCAAATCAAATTTCTCTTTTTTTGTAAAGTTTGCTTGGTAATGGGTTTCAATATTGACTTCCTGTTTTTGGCGTTCATCAATTGCTATTTTTCTGTCTTGATTTAAATCAGGCGTGAATACAAAAATTTGATTACCATCTAATTGTTTTACATCATCTTGCCAATTTTGCCAAAATAGTCCTTGATAAAAGGCCTCTAAATCGCCATTCAATGCCCAAGCTAAAAATTCTGTGTAAGTAAAATTTAAATTATGCCAAGTAAGATCTTTTGATGAATAGTAATAAATTTTGCCGAGATTATCGCCTAACGAACCACCATTTAACGCAAAATAACCACCAATCACATCATCTGCAACTAATAAATATTTTGGTTTTTCGCCTGACTCACTAAAAGATTTACTGAAATTCCAATCCATCAAGCCGCGCGGTAATTTAAAACTTCCAGAACCTAAAATACGTAACCAACCATAATGAATTAAAATTCCACCTGTTTCATAGATTACTGCGCCCATTGGCGAGGATGTTGGCATTTGCATAGTAAAAAGCTCACGCTCCGCACTGGATTGATCTTTTTTAATTACTTCACAATGATTGCGAGCGTTATCAATCCATTGGGAAAGGGTTATCCAAGCAGAATGTTCTGGACTAGTGAGCTGTTCAAAAGTTTGCATAGTGTTATTTATTCACATCTCGTAGGGGCAAATTATATTTTCCCCTACATTTAATCTAATTCAAAAATTCGTTCTTCCACACGCTCAATTTCTTCAGAAAGTTTACGGGTAAAACGTAATTTATCACAGTATTGAGATGCTCTCGCCCATTGTTGAGATTTCAAACTCTCAAAAAGTGCGGTCAATAATGATTGAGTTTCTTGTTTAATTTCTTTCGCAAAAGCATTTAATGCTTTTTCATCTTGCTGGCTTTCAACTTCTTCTAATTGTTCGCGCCATTGTAACTGTTGCATTAAAAACGCCACATCTTGCGTACTTTTTTGTTCAAGATCTAACTGTTCACCAGTATTAAGAGCAATGATCGCTTCAGCTCGCAAAATTGGGTCTTTTAACGTTTTTAAGGCATCATTCACTTCGGTTGATTTTTGCATCGCAACACGTTGTTCTAAAGCACTACTTGAAACAAAATTATCTGGATGTAGAGCCTTTTGTAATTTTAAATAATGTGCATTTAGTGCTTTTTCATCCAGCTGAAAATCAACGGGTAAATCAAAAATTTGAAAAGGATTTAACATCAGATTATTACCTTAAACGTGGAAACTTTCGCCACAACCACAAGATTCTTTTACATTTGGATTATTATATTTAAAGCCTTCATTTAGGCCTTCTTTTACATAATCCAGTTCAATGCCATTGAGATAAACAAGACTTTTTGGATCGACAATAATATTAACACCGTGCTGCTCAAAAACTTGATCTTCTGAATTTAAAACATCTACAAACTCAAGTACATAAGCTAAGCCAGAACAACCTGATGTTTTCACACCTAAACGTAATCCAATACCTTTACCACGATTATCCAAAAAGGCTTTCACTCGCTGAGCTGCTTTTTCTGTTAATGTAATACCCATCTATCCCCCAAACACCGCTAAAAGTGCGGTCAAAATTGACCGCACTTTTTCACATGATTAGCCTTGTTTTGCTTTATAATCAGCAATTGCTGCTTTAATTGCATCTTCTGCTAAAATAGAGCAGTGCACTTTCACTGGCGGTAATTCTAATTCTTCAGCAATTTGGCTATTTTTAATAGCCCCTGCTTCTTCTAAAGATTTGCCTTTTACCCACTCAGTAATTAATGAACTAGATGCAATCGCAGAACCACAACCATAAGTTTTGAATTTTGCATCTTCAATAATGCCATTATCATCTACTTTAATTTGTAGTTGCATAACATCACCACAAGCTGGCGCACCGACCATTCCAGTACCAACATTGCTATCTTTTTTGTCCAATGATCCCACGTTACGTGGATTTTCATAATGATCAATTACTTTTTCGCTATAAGCCATTTTAACTTTCCTTTTTTCAATTCTAGTGAATGCCATTGTCAGATAATGGCAACTAAATATTAGTGAGCAGACCACTCAATGGTATTTAAATCAATACCTTCTTTAAACATATCCCATAATGGCGATAATGCACGAAGTTTTTCTACCGCACCTTTCATTAAATTAATTGTGTAATCAATTTCTTCTTCAGTAGTATAACGACCTAATGTGAAACGAATTGAACTGTGCGCCAATTCATCATTTAAGCCAAGTGCGCGCAATACATAAGATGGCTCTAAGCTAGCAGATGTACAAGCAGAACCAGAAGATACAGCAATATCGCGCAACGCCATCATTAAGGATTCACCCTCAACATAGTTAAAGCTAATATTTAAATTGCTATCTAAACGATGTTCCATTGAACCATTTACATAAGTTTCTTCAATATCTTTTAAGCCATTATATAAACGATCACGAAGTGCTTTTAAGCGCGGCATTTCGGTTGCCATTTCTTCTTTTGCAATTCGATATGCCTCGCCCATACCCACGATTTGATGAACAGGTAATGTACCTGAACGCATACCACGTTCGTGACCACCACCATGAATAATCGCCTCTAAACGTACGCGAGGTTTACGACGAACATACAATGCACCAATACCTTTTGGCCCGTAAAGTTTATGGCTAGACATCGACATTAAATCGACAGCTAATTCTTCCAAATTAATTTCAACTTTACCAACACTTTGCGTTGCATCCACATGGAAAATTGTTTTATTTGCACGACAAAGTTCGCCAATAGCTTTAATATCTTGTAACACACCAATTTCATTATTAGCGTGCATAATTGAAGCTAGAATCGTATCTGGACGAAGCGCAGCTTTGAATTTTTCTAAATCAATTAAACCATCAGCTTCTGGAGACAAATAAGTTACTTCAAAACCTTCTCTTTCTAATTGACGGCAAGTATCTAACACTGCTTTATGTTCAGTTTTACAGGTAATAATATGTTTACCTTTAGTTTGATAGAAATGCGCTGCACCTTTAATTGCGAGGTTGTCAGATTCTGTTGCACCAGAAGTAAAGACAATTTCACGAGAATCTGCACCAATAAGATCAGCAATTTGATTACGCGCAATATCAACAGCTTCTTCTGCTTGCCAACCAAATTTGTGTGAGCGAGAGGCGGGGTTACCAAATGTGCCATCGATGGTTAGAAACGCCATCATTTTTTTCGCAACACGTTCATCGACTGGACAGGTCGCTGCGTAGTCTAAATAAATAGGTAATTTCATTTTCACTCCTAAATTATGCTAAATATAACCGCACTTTTTTTATTTGAAAAATATCCGGCTTATCCTTTTTATTGATTAACTAACAAATTGTTAAAATCACGATGAGATTGACGCTTTACATTACGCTTATTTACCAGCTCAGCTAAGGTAATCTCGTTTAAAAAACTTTCAATACGTAAACTTAAATCTTCCCAAAGTTCGTGAGTTAAACATTCCACACCATTTTTACAATTTTCACGCCCCAAACATTTCGTTACGTGAATATTTTCATTTACTGCCGCAATAATCATCCCTACAGAAATTTGCTCACTTGGTAGCCCTAACTGATAACCACCTCCTGGTCCGCGAACACTTTTGACTAAACCGTCTTTACGTAATTTAGCAAAAAGTTGCTCTAAATAAGATAAGGAAATATGTTGGCGTTCAGAAATATCCGCAAGGCTTACAGGCCCGCCATCTGCATTTAAAGCAATATCCAAAACGGCTGTAACTGCATAACGACCTTTTGAAGTAAGTTTCATAAAGAATCCCTAAAAATTAATGGCACAATACTTACATATCTGATTAATTGAGTCAATTATCCTCATTTGTTAAATCAATTCGTTTTTCAACCGCACTTAGCATTCCATTTAAAATATTTAATTCGTTTTTCTCTAATTTCGCACGATAGTATAAACGCTTTAATTTACGCATAACTCCTTGATTTTGAATAAATCCAAGAGATTGGTATATACGTTCTGTGTGGTCAAAAAAATAAGCTAACTGATCTGCTGTTGGATAGTTTTTCTCTATTAAAGAAAGTGAATTTTTCTTATTATTTTGAACTAAGAAAGCCATACGCAATTCATAACTTACCAACTGCACAGCCATTGCTAAATTTAAAGAAGAATAATCAGGATTAGCTGGAATATTCAAGTGATAATGGCATTTCAACAATTCTTCATTGGTTAATCCAATACGTTCACGACCAAACACAATAGCTATCTTGCCTTTATGTGCGATCACTTTATCTGCACATTCTCTCGGTTCAATTAAGGTATTTTGCAAATGACGTAAACGAGCACTTGTTCCAATAACTAACGAACAATTTTTTACTGCATCATCAAAACTATTTACAATCATTGCATTTTTGACTATATCTTCTGCTCCTGCAGAAAGTGCATAAGATTGCTCGTCAATAGATTTTGGCGATACGAGACAAAGTTGAGTCAATCCCATCGTTTTCATTGCTCTAGCCGCAGAACCAATATTACCGCTATGAGAAGTTTCAATTAAAACAATATGAATATTTTCCAACATAATGATGCCCGACTAAAATTTAGGGATATTCTACCACAATAACCGCTAAAAATAGTCAAGAATTTAAGCAAATTAAATAAATTTAAATTAGAGATGAAGAATAGAAATAAGAATAGTGGGTTGTGAGAGGCTCGAACTCTCGACCGACGGATTAAGAGTCCGCACCAATGTCAATAGAAGTTAATTAATAACATCTTATAAATCAACCACCTAAGCATATAGACATTATATATTTATCCATTAATCCTCTCAACTTTTCACACTATTTCATACCTATCTCGTCAAATTCTCGTCAAACTAAAATTATTTAATCTTAGCTGCTTATTAAGTTAATGATAAACAGTATTTAGAAAGTGCGGCGAAAATTTACCGCACTTCCCTATTTAAAAATCTACATCGTGCTGTTTGCCTGAAACCTCACTTTCATAAGCTGTTTTGCAGTGATTGCGGTCAAAGAAAATACCGTTGATGACACGATATAACACCTGCCAACGTTTTTTCGGGTTCTCGGCTAATATTGCCCCTCGGTAAGTGCGACTGGAAAGTGTCTCGTCTGCGGCGCCCCCTGTGAGGGCGTTAAACAGTTGGTCTATGGCGATAATCACGTGATAGCCATAACGTGTTAATTTGCGTTTAATTGCCATTGTTTAATCTCCTGTTCAAGTGCGGTTAATTCTTCGGGGGTTTTTAACGCCAGTAAGCGGTCTTCAAAGGCTTGACGTTGTCCTATAATGATGCCAATCACGACGGCAAACTGGGCAGATTTTTCAATCACTTTTTCCACCAATATTTCAAACGGTACACCACGATTTTGGGCGATTTGTGTGAGCATTGGGGTTTCTGTTGAATTATCCGCCTGCCACGCTAACGCTTCTTTTTCTTGCCGGTAAAAACTTTCAATTTCTGTCTGTGGATAGCCTGCTAGTAAGCTATTTTTAAGTTGGTCGGCTTTGTCTGATAACTTATTGAGTAAGTTTTCTTTTTGTTGTGTAAAAAGTGCGGTCTGTTTTTCGGTTGAAATTTCCCACGTGAGGGTATCAAGATTTAACTCATGTGCAGCACTAGGTTGTGGCTCAATCAACGCAAGGTGCCCTGTTTTGTTTGCGATAATTTGCTTGCCTTGGGCTTGTCCGTTAAGCAGCTCAAGGTAGGTTTCTTGGCTAATTTCTACCGCACTTTCTGGCACAAAACCGCCGTCGGTGTCATCAAAAAAGCCGTTTTTGTAGTAGATTGTCATTGTGTTTTCTTTTTTTTGTATTTACATTTTCTTTCTTGCTGTCTATAATGTATTTACAAAATACAGCATAAACTGCAATGAAAATTGAATTTGACCCTAATAAAAATCAACGTAATATTGAAGTGAGAGGGCTTTCTTTCGAACAAGCTCAATATCTTCAATGGCACAGTGCTTTAATCTGGAAAGATGAACGCACGGATTATGGTGAAGTCCGCTGGAATGCACTTGCTTATCTAGATGAGCGACTTCACGCTATTTGTTTTAAGATGACTAAAACCCATTTACGAGTGATTAGCTTTCGTAAAGCAAACAAACGAGAGGTAAAAAAATATGAACAACATCGTCAGCGATAATGAACGCTTCAACCTTGAATTTACAGATGAAGAATTAGACAAATTCAAACCAATTGAAGATGTTATGCCACAAAATTTACTGAATGCCTTATTAACGCACCAATCCAATATGGAAAATCAAGGGTTGATGCCCCGTAAATTAACGAGAGGTAAGCAAAAACAGCCTACAAAACAAATCGTCACTATTCGCTTGTCTGCCGATGTGGTCGAGAAATTCCGTGCCACAGGTAAGGGGTGGCAAACCCGTATCAATGAAGTTTTGCGTCAATATTCTTCTCAGTTGTAAGCGTAATGTGGGCTTATGCCCACATATTATTATAAAGTTCTCCCTCTAGGCTATTGGCGTATCGGTAATAATTCGTTGATAAGGCTATCTTTTCCAACGTCCGATAGTCATCCAATCTGCAGACCCTAAATACCAGTTTGTTACTGTCGCTGTGGTGTTCGTTTTAGGTTGCATAAATACCCAGTTATATTGTCCCTTACCGCTTGCTCTTGATTCGTATCGTTCGGTAATAAAACATCGATATTCTTTATCTATATATGCAATCGGTAGAACAAGATCTGTATGCACTGCAGTATTGCCTCGAGTAAAAACAATTCGCCCTGTTTGTATCATCGTCCCGTCTGGATATTTTCTAATTTCAACATTACCAATTCTTTGATAGGTAATGGCTGCATTAATAATTTGAGAGGTCGCTTGATTAAAATCCGTAATCTGGCTCACGGTATGGGTATGATTACGCGCTGCTTTATCTTGTAATCCTTGCGCTAATCGCCCTGCATCAAGCGCACCAGCATTAGTTACCTCGCCGTGGGATTTAATCCAAAACACCACATCGTCAAAACTATTAAGGGCTTTGATGCAGAGTTTGAGATATACTCTATCCAGCCGTCGCCATCATTCGCCCCCATATTTAAGAGGTGATTAGCATTTGCATAAGTTTGCGAATCAGCCATCCCAATGCCACGAAACCCAATGATTTTAGATTCAAAACTTTTGGTACCTTGAATCGATTCATTGCCCCTTAATCCCACTTTGCGCTCTGCGGTAGTTTTGGCGTCTACTGCTTTGTCATAGGCGGTTTTCACGGCGGCACTGGTTGCAACGGTGTCTGAACTACTGCTATTTACTGCAGAGGATTTTTTGCTATTGGGGATAACATTACCAAGTGAGCGAGTATTGGAATCAATCAGTTACTTAAGCTGATAAGCGGTTTTAGGCGTCGATGCTAAATCTTCTCTTTGGTTATTGTAGCCCGTGTAGAGTTTGGTTTCGCCTTTTTGAGTTAAACTTGCCCTCTTTCAGTTGTCATCAATAATCTTCACAATAGTCTCATAAAGCTGAGTTCGCTTATTTTCTACGGGCTGGAATCTCGCTTTTTGCAATACATAATGCGCTTCAGCTTGTACATCGCGTACTCGGTCTTGCAAATTATTTAGCCACGTATCAGTTATTCACGTGCCTTGTTCGTTTGTTGCTGGATTAGCATTGTGGAAGAGTCCATCATTTGAATCAATTTGAGGCATTAAACTTTTCATAAATTAAGATTCTGTTTGATAAGCAAAATAACAGTAGGTGTGTGCAGGTTTTAAATCTCGGAAGAACTCCTCAATAATTGGGTTGCAAGGCTTCTTCGGCATATTGTTGTGCAATTAAACCTATGCGTGACAAATCTTTTTCGCGCGGAATAAGATGGAGCAGAGAGCCTACACGCCCATCTGCCCACCAAGTGCCTAATGGTGTGGTCAATCTGATATACGCTGCATTGGCAAGCGTACTGATTTGTTTACTTGTATAGTCCCCGGTAAACGGGCTGATCTCTCTGTCCATATTGACAGGATAAGATAAGAGGTAAAAAGAAAGGAGATGCAGGGTTTCAGCATCTCCTTTAAGGTTAGATTATTCAGGTTTACTGGTTTTGCCTCCGCTATCGCCAGTATGTTTGTGGTTCCTTAACGAAATTGTACCAGCTTCCACATCGCCGTCAGTCGTAAAGCTACCGCCACGTTGTTCTACATTACCAGTAAAGCTCGCACCACTGCCACCTTGCACAGCCATACCACCATTACCATTGATTTGCCCTTGGGCAGTAAAGACCTGATCGGTTTCAACCAGTGGACTTGATATATCCACTTTTGTTGCAGCGTTAATCTTTAATACATCACAATCAATCTCAATTAACCGCCCCTTTTTTAATACAATGCTAGAGCCACTTTCATCATAAACGGCCACTTCGCCACCTTGCAGATTTTTCACTCGGAAAGAACCGTTCTCGGTTGCAATCACAATACCGTGGGTAGTTTGTCCGCCAATGGGTAAAATCACTGCTTGCGTATTTGCTGGAGGCACAGAAGTAAAGCCAAACTGCTGCATCAACTCTACATCTTGTAAGGTTTCATCCGCAAGCCCTGAAGCTTGCACTTTTTGAATATTGTCCGCACTTTTTACTAAGTGCAGCACACCTCGAAAGGCTTGACGGATTTCCTCTGCCGCACCTTGCGCCTTTTGCTGAATGGCTTGGCTTAATCGTCTCATTTTGTCCCCTTAATTCGCAGCCACCCAGCTGCCATGTCCGTTAGTAGCCATTAATTTTTTACCCTTACGCTTACGTGCTTTTTCTGCTTTTGCGTTGTAAGCGTCTGGTGTCCAAATGCCGTCTTGTTTAAAGCGTAGTTCCGTTTGTGTGCCAGCGTTTCGGCTCAGCATAAAACGTCGCCCCATTAAAAAGAAAATGGCATCAATCTCATATTCCTCGCAAATGACATGCACACGTTGCCCTGGTTGCCATAATGTGCCGTCTTGCATTTTGTGATCGGGTACAACGATAGTAAGGGTAAAACCTTCTAGCATACTGTCCGCAATGTATTTTTTCGCCCATTTTTGCAAGGCTTCCAAGTTATCCACATCAGATACCACCACAGTTTTCGGCTTGTAGGTAGTCATGTCAGGATCGTGATAAACCCATTTCAGATCGTTTTTGTTATCTTGTCCTTGCTTGCCGTGGCTTTGTGCAAGAAAAGTGACTTCGCTAAACCGATTTGATACATCAAACGTTAAATCCGCCTGCTCAAAGTTGTTTCGCTTACCGTCTTTCATGCAACACAAGGTCGCCACAGGTGGTGTGCTGTAATCCGCACCGCCCACAATTAGCTCTCCATTTGGCTCAAACCACAAATGCAAGCCTGCCGAGTTCGCACAACGCATTACCGCATTCCAAGCTGTTTCGCCTACGTCAATATCGACTTTATCTAATGTTGGATTATTTTCCGCACGCAATGCCACTTTTTTAATACCAAGTGGTTCAACAATTTTTTTTACCGCATCTAACACAGTCAAGCCTTTTACATTGGTAATGGGGGCAGAGCAATCCACAAGGATACTTGCACGGTCACGCCCATTGAGGCTATAAGTGCGGTTAGTTTTACTAATAGTATGCTGTGTCGTATCCACGATGCCTGTCATTACCAGCTCGCCATTAATGCGCACTTTCACTTCAGCCCCAGAAAAATCAGGTAAAACTGTGCTATTTGAAGGCACGCCCAAATCAAATTTAAAGGCGTCGGCAGGGATTAAAAAGTCACTATCAATATCATAACTTTTCCAGCTATTGTGGGCTTTACCGTCCACTTCCAGCGTAACATCATTTTCATAAGGGTAATTATTTGACATAGCTATTTAACCACTCCCCACGCTCCACAAAATTCGGATAACGGATCTGCGGATTCAATCTTAATAATTCATCTGCACGTTTGTGATCCTGATAAAATGCATGTGCAATTTGTTGCACAGTACCGCTAAATGGCACCTCACGCACCATTAAAGGCGGTTTACGATTAATTGCCGCAAGGGCAAGTTGAGTAAACTTATGCGCTTTATTGCGTAATTGCTCTGCCGTATTGTGCGCAGCCGTATAAAAACTCGTATTAGTCGTGCTTAATACCGTGATCTTTTCCCCACGATGTTCATCGTCTGCTTGTTTGCGTAACAATTGTAAATTATCCATAATTTGTGACCGCACTTGAGTCGTGATGTAATCAATATCCTGCGGCAATAAATCATCGTCCTCTACCAATTCAGTGGCAATACGCAACAAAGCAACACTGGAGGCTAATTGCATCATTAAATGCACAGATTCAGTATCATCCTTACTAAAAGAGGTCGTTAATGATTTCAATGCCGCTTGTTCTTTGGCAGATTTAATATTCTTACCACTCACTAAATCAGCAGGAATATGCTTGATTTGACGTATTGTGCGGAGTACCTCATCAAATTTTGCACGCAGGGTTAAGTCTTTGCGCGCAGCAATTTGGCGCAACCCAGAATCAATCATGGTTACCAAATCACGTACAGCACGGCTAGATTTTGCTTTAAAGTTATCTTGTGTCACGACAGGCGACACACCATACTTGGTTTTGTCAAAATCAAATAACCCGCGCACTTGCTCAAAACAGCCAAATAATGCGCCATAAACACCCAACAAACGTGATTTTGTATTAGCGGCAAAGGCAACAATCTCCATAAATTCGCCATACAATGCCATCGTATCATCAACAACATTTTCTAATTCAGTCAGTAAGGCATCTATTTTTGCCAATAGGGAATAATTAAAGACAAAAATCGGTTTAGCTGGCGTAGATTCGATAAAAGTCAAATCTAACACCACATAATCAATCATTTCTGCTTCGTGATGAAAACTCGCCCCAGTGCAAATCATATTTTGCAAACGCCCACGAATCGGATGCACTAATGTTGCCGCCCCTGATTTTTGTAGCACGCTTAAAAACTTCTTAAAGTCCGTGTAATAACCTGGCCCATAAAATACGGCTTGTATACGCACGGTTAATGGATTTAACCCCAAATCTTCCACGTCTGCGCCATTGACGAAAGGATAAGCATGCTCAATGGTCGAGCGATAGACATCATCATCCACCGAAAGCACATCAAAACGCACGCCGCGAAAACTTGCACGTTGCACAGGCATTGTCCAACCCGCCATCTTTTACCCCCGTTTTAAGTCTTGATATTGATACTGAGACGTTTGTTCAGCCACAATCCGTCCGTCTAAATCCACCTTGATTTCGTTTTGAATCGTGAAATTTTGGCTTTCAATAGCGGTTTTTAATCCGTCGCTAATGGTTTGCCCAAAATGCTGAAAATCCGCTTGATAGTTAGCCAAGCTAGATAAATCTCCCAGTGTGCGACTTAAAGCGGAGTCGGTGTCATTAGCCGCTACAGATAAACCTGAATAGCCTTTCCCCTGATTGCGAATTTCCGCAATTTTCACCGCACTTTGGCGCGTGCGCTCATCATATTGGGCTTGCGTGAGTGTGCCTCGCTCAAGACGTAAAGCAGCAACTTCATCTTTACGTGCAATTTCAGCCATTTCGCCCGAGCGAGAAGCCGTCCCCCAGACTGAATTTTTGTTATAACCGAAACCTTGCGGTGCGTAATGGGTTGTGGTCGGTTTATTGCCACCGTAAGCATTGGCATAAAATTGGTTTTCTAACTGCTTTTCTTGCGCAGTTTTGGCTTCGGCTTTTTCTTCAACCTTCGCTTCTTCCGTTGTACGTTGTTCTCCAGCAATCATTAAACCACCTACAACCATTACCGCACCTGTTGCGGCAGTGATTTTTCCGCCTATATTGAGTAATTTGCCAGCCCCATTCGCAATCGCGGATGTTGTTGCTGCGCCTTGGGTCACTTTACCTAAAGCACCGCCCCCCATTTTCCCACCTGTTAATAAATCAACTAGAGAAAACCCAGCAAGTCCTGCACTGAAAATTTGTAACGCGTCAGTCGCACCAACAACGGCTTTGGTTAAATTTGGAAATTCTTCTATATTTTCACTTAACCAGTCTGCTGCATTTCCTAATCTATCATTTGCACCATTCCAGTTTTCAATTGAATTCATTTCCTGTTTGTTTTTAGCAATCTGAAAACGAACTGAATTTTGTTGGCGCATAAAATCAAAATCTTCTTTATTGAAGTCGCCTTTTTCAGCAATGGCATATTGCTCATCTACATTTTGAGCCGTATTTTTATCCCGACGCATTGCAAACATTGCCGTGCCTGCTTGAATATCTGGCATCACTTCAGCAAGTTTTGTGGTTTCCACATATTTCGCTATACGCTCTGCAATAGCTTGAGCTTCTTTATCGTCTTTTGCGTTATTAAGTTTTTTTAGCAGTTTTTGATACGTTCTATCACTTGCAAGCACCTGATCAATTATGCTCATAAAGGCTTCAATCGCATTTTTGCCTGTTTTCATTTCGTTGGTCATGGATTTTTCAAAATCAATGCCATGGGTTTTCTTGGTTTTGGGATCATAAACTTCTAATTTTTCAAATTTTTTTGCTGTATCACTAGAACGCAGTTTTGAAAAGAAATTGACTAGGTTAGTTGAGGATTGCCCCGTACCGCCTGAAACCTTATAAACTTGTTGCGCACCTTTAAACACCTGTTTTAAGTCTTCCAATCCCCCCAAGCCAGTATTGCCTGCGGCTGAAAGAAATTCAGGGGCATAACGCGCCATATCTTTTAATTCAAAACCGCCCGCTTTACCTGACGCACTGGCATAATCAAGTGCTTGTTGAATATCATCAACTTTAATGCCGAAATTCAGCAATGAATTGACTAATGCGGAAATATCATCAGTGCTTGCCCCAGTTGCAGTAGCGTTCATTTGAATCGTTGGCAAAAGTTTTAATGCGTCCTCAACCGAAACATTGCCTTCACCAATTAAACGTCCAACAGCCCCTAATGCATCTTCTTTTGTGCCGCCATAATTTAGCGACGCTTTAATTGCGCCATGGATTTTTTCTTTACCTTTTGTCTTTTCTTCTATACTTGCACCTGAATAAGCTGTATTTGCAATTTTTGCCACTTCAAGATCATAATCTGCCGCCTTTCTAATTTTGGGTACAGCAACCGCTGCACCAGCGGCAACACCTACCGTTGCACCCGCAATATTTCGCCCAACATTGCCTAATCGTTGCCCCCACGTGGTTTTCCCCATTTCTGCATTAAGCCCAGCAATTTTTGAGCGCGTCGCTTCAGCCGCACGTGCTAATTCTCGGCTGGTTGCCGTACCGCTGCGTTTCAATCGGTTATAAGCGGCAATGGTATGATTAATTTCCTGTTGGATTTTATGTTCACTTCGCACGCCTAACCTTTCACGCACTTGAGCCATAGCACGTGTGCTTTGCGTAATCTGCGATTGCGCTCGTCGAAACACACGACTTGCTTGGTCTTGCGCTTTCAGCTTCAACGCTAAATTCAACTCAGCCATTTTTAAACCCTCTTTAAACTCATTTTAAATCCACAAAAAAAGGGGCTTACGCCCCCTTAGTTTTACGACGCATAAGGTTGTAATGCACCGTGTTGCCTTTTTCTGACTGAGTTTTAATACCTTGCGAATATTGCCAACTTGCCACCCACGCAGCAACTTCAGCGTGACACATTGCTCGTACTTCTTCAGCAGTAAACCCAAATTTAGCCAATAAAATAACCGCACTTCGGTAATTCTTCTCGGCATCAAACACACCGTAATGTTGTTTTATTCGGTTTCGGCTTTGCTCGGGCTTTCCCCAGCGTCGATGTGCTTTTTTCGCAGTTCTGCGATAGCTTGCGTAATCAGCACATAATCATCCGTGGCAAGGTTATCCAGTAAAAACTGTGGCGTGAGCTTATCTTGCGCAATACCGATAATATCAAGCTGTTCAGATAAATAAGCCAAGTCCACGAGCATTTGCTCCGCTTTCGTGAGGTTTTCTTTCTCATCTAAACCAAGCTCGGCGACTTTCTCAAGGGCAGTACATTCACCGCCCAAAGTAAGTAATCGCACGTAAAAGTCAAAATAACGACGATCACCGTAAGGAATACCAAGCAATAAACGCATTATTCTTTCACCTCTTTAAGCGCATTCATCTGGATATCAATAACGGCTTCGTTATCCACAGTGTATTTCTCGCCTACTTGGGTAGTAAAGCAACCAAGGTAGGACGTGCGCTTATCTTCTTGATTAAGCGGATATACCGTGATTTTCGCATCACTGATCCCCGCCCAATCAATTTCCGAACCATCCACTGGCATTGCTGCCGTCAATGATAATTCCCAAGTCGCAATGCCTTTGGCAAAACCACGTGCACGCCCTTCAGAGTTCATGGTTTTGACTAATTTACGCCCAGTTTGTTTTGTCACGTTTAAATCGGTAATTTCAATTTCCGTGCCGTCCACTTCAAGCACAGCCGAACCTGCATATTTTTCCATTTACGCCCCCTATAAAATTAAATCAATTCGGTTAGCGACAACGTGTAAGCCATTTACCACATCCGCTGGAATTGCCGTATCTAAACGATTTGGATCTTGGCCATTGCGCACAACAAGCAATTTACCCTTGTTCGCATCCACATTTTCTAAAATCTCTTGTTGCTCTAAACGATAGAGCACATCAAGGATTTCCGACCGCACTTTTGGTGGGGTGCGATTAGATAATTTCGCACGAGGGAAACGTAACTCAATACGCTGTTCAATGGCTTTACGCGTATAATCAAGTGTACGAATTGTGGTTAAGTCTAACCACGCAGGATCATCTACATTCGCCGGTGACTTGGTATAAGTCGTAATTGCACGCATAATTTGCACACGATTATTGACCACTGTAATAGGGGTTAAACCGTGGAATAACGCCTGATTGACTTCGGTTTTTAACGGTGTTTGAGTGGCATCAACAGGGGTTAAACCTTTAATCTCCAGTGTATTTAACGGTTTAGCTGGGTCTTCTTCGCCCGCAATAACCGCCCCATATCCCGCAGCGATTAAGGCATTAGATTCCACCGCCCCTTTATACCAACCCACTGTAATGCGATTCGCATTAATTTTCTCGGTATAAGTGGTAGCGCTTGCCAATGTGCCATTAAAACCTAATACGCCAACACCTGGTTTTTTCTCAACAGGACTTGCGAGAAAAACGAAGTACAGCTACATTCATATAAATGTGAAACAAATGGGCATTGAACCACTACTACGTCAACATCTTCAAGAACAATACTCGGCAGGTAGCTTAACTGACTTAAGCGATGATCAACTTACGAAAGTTTACCAATTTATTGCAGGTAAAAAGCGTACATTATTTAAATAAGGTTGGACAGTAAGCGTCCAAGTTTAAAATAAACAAAAAATAGGCAATTAAGGAATAATTTAATTGAATATCAATCAGTTATACTAGCTTGGACATCTTATTCTGTTTATGTTAAACGTAAACGTCCAAGTTTAAGCTAATGAACTTGGACGTTAAATTGCTATTAGGTAAGTTGTTAGTGGCTATCGAAAATTCTAATATATTTCCGACATCAATGTTGGTAACATCCACAGAAACCGCATCACAAGCACTTTCTTAATATTTTAAAGCATAAAGGCAGGGATGCCTGTGTTCCTTTCAAATATTGCTAAATAACGACTCATTTCCGCAAATTCTAAATCACACACAACAAACCGCTAGATTTCACCTAAACGCTCCAAAATCGCCCCAAAAACCAACAAAAAAGCGATTTCGCCCCATAAAACCGCCTTTTTTCTTAGCTTTTACCAAAACAACCATAAAAAACTCACTTAAATACATCACCTCTATTTCGTATTCCTGCAATTTCCACCCCATTTTAAATCTGAATTTAAAAACCTTTAAACCCACTTTAAAACGAACTTTAAATTTTTAAAAATGTTTAAAACCTAACAATTCACAGCCAATTTTTGTGCAAAATAAAGCCCAATTTTCGACCATTTTCCCCAATCCCCACTATTTTCCTTTATGGCAAATATTGTCACTACCCCATAAAAAATAACCGCACTTTAGATACGGAAAACCCCGAAAGATCGGGGTTAATAAATTAAGAATGTTTTGCCACATAATTGGCAAAAATAAGTCCGCCTATAGCAAGAAGTGCAACAATGCCAAGCCCTATAGTAAGCCACATATTATTTTCCCTCCACTAATTGACGAAATTTACGCCCCATCACGAGACAAACATAAGCAATAATGAGCAAAAAAACTAATATTTAATCCTTTTAGGAAAAGCGGTTGCTCGCCATAAAGTATAACAGGCATTGCTAGAATAGCAACTTTTGCCACATCATCACTGAGTTTTGACCAAGCCTCTAAAGAGCTTTTCTCAATAGGTAATTTAAATAAATTCAGCATAGTTTCTCCGATGAATAAAAGAGAAATTTTGCTGAAATAGAAAGAAAATTACTCAACTAGCTTTATAGTTTGCGATCTAGATCGCAGAAATAATAAAAAGCGAATAAAAACTTAAGATAATATGCGTAATAAAACAGGCTGAAATTCTGTTTGTTGCCCTAATTTTCTACTATAAGATTTTACAAAAATGAAAGAAAGTGCGGTTAAGCCAAATATTAAAATGGCACGCAGGATTTCATTATCGCTGATACAATCGGACAACATCGTCGCAATCAGTAAAGTTAGAAGCGGTACAACATACATCAATAATGCCGACAACAACATCGACTTTTCTTCTAATCCAATTTCAACAATTTGACCTTCGCGTAATGGCATTAATGTTTCCACATTAAAAATATGCTCGCCACGTTTACCGTTTAATTCGGATAGGCTTGATGTTCCACAACTGTTTTTGGCAGCGCATTGGCCACAGGCACTTTGGGATTGGCATTTCACTTTGGCAATGCCATTTTCATAGCTAATAACAACGGCACTTTCTCTTAGCATTGGGATGCTCCCATATAAACATCAAAGCGATGATTTTTCGTTTCACGGCTAAAGTGCGGTTGTTTTCCACCAAGAAATTCTGCATAGTCAGGACGCTTCACGACCACACGTTTTTTAGCTAATTGTAGTGCAGGTAAAAGTAATTCATCGGCATCTAAATCAGCCCCGACTAAATGCTGGAATACACGCATTTCTTTTTTTACTAGTGCAGATTTTTGTTTATGCGGATACATTGGATCGAGATAAACCACATCGGCATAATCAGCATTAGGATCAAGTTCATTAATATGATGAATATTTAGCAAGCGCAAATTTTGTTGCAACATCTCGCCGATTTCTTCATCTTGATAAGCACGATTTAAACCATCTTGTAGAAGTAAAAAAACAATAGGATGGCGTTCTACTAAACGGACTTGGCAGCCAATCGAGGCTAATACAAAGGCATCACGTCCTAGACCTGCTGTGGCATCAATAACCGTTGGCAATTCCGAACCTTTAACGCCTACCGCTTTCGCTACAGCTTCACCACGACCACCACCGAATTTACGACGATGAGCCATTGTGCCACCTACAAAATCAACATAAACCGCCCCGAGTTTAGGTTCGTCTAGTTTACGAAGCTCTAAACGTTCATCGGTTTGAACAAGTGCAAGTGGGCTTTGTTCATCATGAATAATGTTGTGTTCAGCACAAAGTGCGGTCAATTCTGCTAATGTTTTTTCTGAAGATTCAGAAATTAGTTGAATACCTACTTGCGAATGAGCCATACGCCGCTTTCCATATGATCTGTATAAGGGAATTGGTCAAATAACGCTGCTTTTTCAATGCGGTGCGTTTTTGAAAGTTCAACAAGATTATCGCACAGAGTATGCGGATTACAGGAAATATACAAAATGCGATCGTAATTTTGTACAAGTTTCACTGTGTCAGGATCAAGCCCTGCGCGAGGTGGATCGACAAAAATGGTATTACATTCATAACATTTTAAATCAATCCCTTTCAAGCGATTAAAGGCTCGAACCTCATTCATAGCCTGCGTAAATTCTTCTGCTGACATACGAATAATTTGTAAATTATCGACTTTATTTTCAGCGATATTAAACTGTGCGGCGGCTACAGAAGGTTTGGCGATTTCTGTTGCTAATACCTTACGGAAATTTTGTGCAAGTGCGATAGAAAAATTACCATTTCCGCAGTAAAGTTCTAACAAATCCCCTTTACTATTTTTCGTACAATCAATTGCCCATTCAAGCATTTTGCAGTTTACCGTTGCATTTGGCTGGGTAAAACTATTCTCGACTTGGCGATAGACATAATTTCTACCATTCACAGGTAAAATTTCATCCACATAATCTTGATCAAAACAAATTTTTTGTTTACTTGCACGCCCGATTATTTGCACATCAAAATCTTGCTTTTCGAGTAAATCTTTCAGATTTTTAGCCGCACTTTCCCATTCTTCAGTGAGTGTTTTATGATAAAGCAAGCTCACAATAATCTTATTACTCAAGGTACTAAGGTAATCAATTTGGAATAATTTTTTGTTCAGCACCTCTTGTTGTTTTAACAAAGGTAATAAGGTTTGCATCATTTGATTAATCAGTGTGCTAGCGATTGGAAATTCATCTACGCGATAACGCTGCAAGGTCGCTTGATCAAACATAATATGGTAAAAATCATCTTGCTCGTGCCAAATACGAAACTCCGCACGCATACGATAATGACTTGTTGGTGAGTCAAAAACTTGAATATCAGGTGCATTGAAAGGACGCAAAAGTGCGGTTAATTTTTCAAGTTTTTTTTGTAGCAGTTCGTTGTATTGAGAAATCGGTAATTGCATAGAAATTAGTATTCATAGGGCGTATGAAGACGAATCGTTCATACAAAGATAGGGGAATAAAGTTATCAACCGTGAATTACGCGTGATTTATTCAAAAACAAAAGGCAGACTTCCGCCTGCCTTGTTGCTCAAGGTATTTTATTCGCCAGAATAATCATCGCCGCCAGAGGCTGCTTCACTCACATCACCAGATAAGGTGTAAACACGTTTTTTAGTGTTAATACGAGAGCGATATTTATTCCAAGTTTTTTCAAAGAAAGTCTCTGCTGCACGCTCGCCACGGCAAAAAGCGACGAAATCTTTTTCTTCTTTAGTCGCTGGCTCACGTTCCCCTAAGTCCAGTGCTTTGAACGCTTGACCATATTGCTCAAGCACCTGTGATTCTTTGATTGTGTAATCACCGTGACGGGAAAAACCACGTGGGTAGTTTTTGTCGTCAAAGAAACGACGCATTACGCTAAAACTTGCAGCCATAATATTCTCTCTTCTTTCATTAATATTTACAAAATAGGGCAGGCATTAAACCAATTTTTCGTTATTTTTGCAATAAACCTTTTACGGTTTCAACATAATCTTTCACGAAATCATCGTGATTTATACCATTCAGGTTTACACGAAATTTACCATTGACATAAAAATCAGGTACGCCACGCACTTTAAATTGCTCTGCTGCATTCATTTGTTTATTGACTAAACCATTCACGGCAAAACTATTAATGCCACCATCAAATTGCTCGGCAGTTACACCATTTGCTAAGAAAATAGTTCGAATATCATCCATTGATTTTAAGGCATCCTTTTGAGCAGCTTCAAATAATGGTGCCTTTACTTTACCTTCTGCGCCTAATGCCATTGCTAACGCCCAAGCTCGCGTTAAGTTTTCAGATTGACGACCTAAGAAATTTACATGATATTGTTTAAATTTCACATCTTTTGGTAAAGCATCTTCGACTTGCTGTGGAATTTTGTATTCCATTTCAAAGGCGTAACAATGCGGGCAGTAGAATGAGAAAAACTCAATCACTTCTTTTTGTTGTGAAGCTTGTTGGCTCACTTGAACATATTGTTTGCCTTCTTGTAAATCTGCGGCAAAACTATTTACAGACATAAGCGTGCTGATACCTAAACCTAACGCAAGTAATACTTTTTTCATTTACTTTCCTTTTTATTTAATGATACCGCGAGCACGGAGCAATGCGGTTTTAAAATCTTCTTCGTAATCTTTTTTGAGACCTGGAATTGGCTCATGTTTATCTGTACCATCCATTTTTAACTGATAAATAATCACTTCATCAGTTAATTCATTTAATGGCTTTTGGAAACCTGATTCATTGGCAATTTTTTGCAAAATTTCCATTAAGCTTAAATCCGGGTCTTTAGACCAATAAGGCTGTAAAAGTTCCAAAACTTCATTTAAACGCTTACATTTCATTGCTATTTCCTTTTTAATCGTAAAAAATAGGCAAATGATACTTGAAATAACGATAGATTAAAATATGACAATTACAATAAGCGCGGTAATTTTGGCTGGTGGCAAAGCTCGCAGAATGGGCGGGCAAGATAAAGGATTACAGATTTTAGGTAAACAATCTTTAATTCAACATGTTATTCATCGCTTGCAACCACAAATTCATGATATTTCGATTAACGCTAACCGAAGTCAAACAGAATATGCAAAATTTGGCTTTCCTGTTTTCTCCGATGAACTGCCCGATTTTCAAGGGCCATTAAGTGGCATGCTAACAGCCCTAGAAAAGACAAAAAGTGACTTCATCCTTTTTACACCTTGTGATACGCCTTTTTTCCCTACGAATCTTTTAGATAAACTCCAAAGTGTGGTTAAAAATGACCGCACTTTCATTGCTTATGCTTGCGATGAGGAACGTGAACATCCCGTTTTTTGTTTAATGTCCGTTCAACTAAAAGAACAATTACGACACTATTTAGCATCGGGTGAACGACGCCTTTTACAGTTTATGAAAGAAAATGACGGGATTTCAGTAAAATTTACGAAAGAAGAAGGCAACTTCGAGAATTTTAATACGCTGGATGATTTAAAGAAAAACAGTAATCTAATTGATAACTAGCAAAAGTGCGGTTTATTTTTATTATTTACGGGCTCCAAATATCGCAATCAATTCTTTCACTTTTACGCATTTTTCTGAAGTTTTAAAATAAGTATGATAACAATGTGACTTAGACCCACCATATGCAACTAAATTGGATCTAACCCCAACACTTTACGACCATTAATACTTGCGATATTGACCATTTCATCTAAGTGTGGGAAACGGCAGCCTGCAGCTAATAGACTTAATTCTTGCCATAAATCGCCTTCACATAAAGGAACCATGTAATCACAAATATTATCAGTGCCAAGGGCAACAGTGATACCTTCGGGAATCATTTCATCCGCTGGTGTGAGTGCATTATGGAATGGCATAAGATCTTCTTTGCGATTACTGTCAATCCATGCCATAGGACAGGCGATCATCATCATTTTAGCTTTACGCATTTTTTCGTAAAGTGTGTAGCGATATTCTTTTGAATGTGAGCCAATGGAAATACCATGGATACCCACAACTCGCCCTTCCATTCCGTGTTCAATGGTTTTGTCGCAAAGTTGCTCAGTTTCTTTTTCACTTGGGTTATTGAATTGGTCTACATGTACATGACACATAATTCCAAGAGATTTGGCCTTATCTAACAAGATATCCATTGCCTCTAGACCACGTCCATAATCCAATTCATCACGATATGGTAAGCCGCCAATCATATCTACCATTTCTGCACCAATATCAAACCATTTACGCGCAGTGGGTTCGATTACCCCTTTTAAAGTTTGATTGGCAAATTTCAAAATAATGTCATGTTTGTACACTTCGCGGGCTTTGTGTGCAGCAATTATTGCACGATCTTCACAAATTGGGTCTATATCGACAAAAGTACCAAATGCGGTTACACCTTGGGATATCATTAATTCAATAGACTGGCAAAAACGTGCGTAATAATCATCAACACTGGAAGTGCGTTTTACTTCATCCACTAAATCCCATTTTTGTTGCAAATTACTACTATGATAAATCCCAATTTTCTCTGGCGTCATCGTAAAAGCGCGGTCAGCGTGAGCATGAGCATTTACCCACCCGCCTTTTTTGATAATTTCATCGCGAATATAGGTTTTAAAACTACGAACGTGGCTTTTCATACAAACTCCGTAAAAAAGAAAGGATAAAAAGACGAGAATGTATATTAATTGAAAGATGCAGTAAGTACGGCGAGAAGCATTATGATAATGTTATGAAAAACTCACGGATTTTCATTAATAACATTTTTCAGTCTTAAACTGAGGCGTGAGTATAAAGACTTAAGGGCAAAAAATCCATTCTTTTATGCACTTATAGGTTATTTGTCGTAACGCAGGCATTCACATATCTAATTAGATATAATCACTATTCTATAAGAACTTAATAAACGCGTGGGCTAACGCCCACCCTACATAATTTAGACTTATCTACACAACTTCCATAGCGTGGATACAAGCCCACGAGATGAATAAAAGGATATAAAATACTGGTAAAATTAACCGCACTTTTTACCTTTATAGATTATTTTTCAAAGAAGAAATTTTGTAATTGGAAAGCTTCTAAGAAGATTCCAAGTGGCGGTCTGTCTGAAGATTGCTCAATATAATCTTTATCGAGTTTTTTGTAATTACCTTTGCGATCAATGTGATATTGTGTTCCATCAGGTTGAATTACCACATTCCAATGGAAATTAGAGGCAAGCACCCAGTCATCGCCCTTAAGATCAAAGAGATTGCGTCCTTGACTATAATCCATCAACGGGTTTTCTACACGGAATACTGTCTGCATTAATGCAGAGAAAATATCAGCATGATTACTTAATCCATTTTGTTTGCCTACTGGTAAATCTTTCCAATATACAAGCAATGGCACTTGAACTTCATCGCGCCCAAAGTAGTTTTCTCGCTCTTTGTCATTCATTTCATTGAAAGTTAAACCGTGTTCAGCAGTGATAATCACTAATGTGTTTTCAAGCGGTGTAGTTTCTAACGCTTTTGCTAAAAGAGAATCAATGTCTTGCAAAGTGCGGTCATAGTCTGCTTGGTTTTTAGCTTCAAGATTTAGATTTAAATAAGCAAACCAAGATGAACCTGTTTTCTGTGCCTTAATAAAATCATTGAAGTTTTTTACTGCACTTTCATTATTTGGTTTGTTGATTTTATTCGATGAAAGTTTTATTTCACGAAATAATGCTTGGCGGAAGACGCTATCTTTGAAATTCATAGCAGAAAATAAACCCAATTGATAATTTTCAGCACGTAATTTTTCGATTAAAACAGATTGGGTATGATTGCTTAAAATGCTATCGGTGTAATTTGCATTTAAGCCATAAAATAATCCTACTAATCCTGCATTATTACTATTACCAGTACTGTAATGATTCGTAAATTCTGTTGCGCTCGTTGCAAATTCAGCTAACTTGGGCATTTTGCCTTGAGAAATGGCATCGTAACGCAATCCAGAAACAGTGATCATCAAAATGTTTGGTTTATTGTCAATTGGTGCAAAAGTGAGTGTTTTTTTAGGATAATCAATCTTTAAGGCATCTAAACGCCCCTCTTGTTTTAATGTTTGTGCGTACAGCTCGCCATCAATGAATCCGTGTTTTTCCAAAAAAGAACGAGCTGTCATTGGATAAGAAAGAGGAAAATTAGAGCGTTGCATCGTAATTGGGCGATATAAATACGCATCTGCCCAAGCATAAATTAAGTGCGTAGTAATAAACGTGGAAGTTAAGAATACGCCGACAGCTTTTAGCCATTTTTGGCGTTCAAGACTACGTAATTTTTCCCAACTCCAGCGAGAAAATAACATCTGTACCAGTAAAATTATTGGCATTGGTGCAAAGAAAATTTGCCAATCGCGCGACATTTCGCCATTTTCTGGATTAACCAGCAAATTCCATACCACAGAGGATAAATGCAGATTAAAACGGTTGAAAACAGCGGTATCAAATAATAATAAGGTTGTGCAAATTGTGGAAAAAATCACGGTTAATCCACGAAAAGTGCGGTGATTTTTAACAATGAAACTCAGTGGAAAAACCACGAGTAAGTACAACGCAAAAACGTTGAAACTGAAATGCCCAAGCAAACTCACAAAGAAATAAAGTTTTCCTGCGAAAGTATCTGGCCAGTCAATGATAAAGGCATAACGTGCACCAATAAGAATAGCAACAATAATATTAAAAAAGGCAAACCAATGACCCCACGAAATTTTTCGTGAAACGTCATCGCGGTATTGTTTGCCGCTGAAGGTGCCTTTTTTAATCCATTTCATATTAATGTGTTTTTACTGCATTGATTAAGGAATTAGAAAACGCTTGAGCCAATGCCTCACGTTGAGTTTGCGGCACGCTGGTGGTTAATAAATTACTTGCCATATTACCCAGAGCGATTAAGGAGAGATCTACTGGTGCTTTATGTTTTTCTAATACTGCGATCATATCGTTTACAATCGCACTTAATTGAGCATCAGAATATTTAGAATGTTGAGCCATAATGTTAAAAATAAAACAAAAAATTTGGCTTATGATACCCGATTATTTGGTAGAACCTAAATAATTTCTTTTTTCTTGCTGAAAAAGTGCGGTTATAATTTGCGACAAATTTTTCAAAGGTGACAAAAATGAGTATTACCGTTAATCAAATTGTTTTGCATCAGTTAGTCAAAAATGTGGATGGCGACAGTATAAAAATGGAAAGCGTATTACGCGACGAGTTACTGTCCATTACACCAGAAGTTGAACAAATGATGTTGCAACTTCATCAAGGCTATCAAAATAAAGCGAAGGCTTTTGGTGTGTTTCAGGAAAAGTCTATATTTGCACAACATTTAAATCGTTTATTGGAACAAGAAATTGAGTTTTTAGGATTTAGTCAATATTCAACAAAATTGCTTGCAGATGAATTAGGTAAATATAACTTTGCAGAAAGTGGCACCTTGATTTTATGCCAATATAATTTCTTAGCGACAGATTATTTGTTTATTGCATTGCTTGATAGCCGCCATAGTATGTTAGTCGATGAGCATTTAGATATTCGCCGTACAGAATATCTTGATATAACTCAGTTTGATATTGCGGCACGGATAAATTTGACGGATTTGCAAGTAAATGCGAACTCTAATCGTTATTTAACCTTTATAAAAGGTCGTGTCGGTCGAAAAATTAGTGATTTTTTCATGGATTTTTTAGGTGCCGAAGAAGGATTAAATCCACAAGTTCAAAATCAATGTTTATTGCAAGCCGTGAGTGATTATTGCGATCAAGGCGAACTCAACAAAGAGCAAACTCAAGCGGTAAAAAAACAAGTGTTTGAATATTGTAAAGGTCAGATTTCAAACGGTAACAATATTGAATTAAGGGAACTTTCTGATTCATTACCCACTCTAAACGAACAGCCTTTTGTCGCCTTTACGGAAGAACAGAATTATGGTTTAGAAGAGAGTATTCCGCCTGTTCGTTCAACATTGAAATCGCTAACAAAATTCTCTGGGTCAGGAAAGGGCGTTACCCTAAGTTTTGATGCGGAATTATTGAATACACGTATTCAATGGGATCCTATGACAGATACCCTAACCATCAAAGGTTTACCGCCAAATTTAAAAGATCAATTACAAAAGGCTTTAAAATCAGAGAATTAATTTGGAAACATAGCCAACTTTGGGTATTATTTGACAGTACTTTTGCACAAATTAAGGTAAAGAAAATGCAAGTTAAAACACTTTTAGGCGCAACATTTTTAGCATTAAGCCTCGCTTCTTGTTCCATCGTTGAAAAAGTTGTATATCGAATTGATGTACCGCAAGGCAACTATTTAGAGGCGACTACCGTTGCGCAAGTTAAAGAAGGCATGACTGCTCAACAAGTACAATATTTGTTGGGAACGCCAGTATTAATCGACCCTTATAATAACTACACTTGGTACTACGTATTCTTACAACAACGTGCCTATGAAACGCCAGTTCAACATACGCTAACCGTAAAATTCGATCCGCGCGGTATCGTGACAGAAACCCATCTTGATAAACCTTTACCAGAGGTTTCACAACAAGGCGAAAATAACACCATCATTGAAACAGGTGAGAAACCAAAATCAAGTTGGTGGAAATTCTGGAAATAATCTTTTTATTTTCACCGCACTACAATAATAATTGGTAAAAGGAATCCCCAATGTCAAAACTCTTGCTCGTTGATGATGATATTGAATTGACTGAATTACTTTCTACACTTTTAGAGCTTGAGGGTTTTGACGTTGAAACAGCAAATAATGGATTAGAAGCATTACAAAAACTTAATGAAAGCTATAAGCTGGTTTTGCTTGATGTAATGATGCCAAAGTTAAATGGTATCGAAACATTAAAAGAAATTCGTAAAGTCTCTAACGTACCAGTGATGATGCTGACTGCAAGAGGCGAAGACATTGATCGCGTATTAGGCTTAGAATTGGGAGCGGATGATTACTTACCCAAACCTTTTAACGATCGTGAACTTATTGCAAGAATTAAGGCAATTTTGCGTCGTAGTACATTTCCTTCAAATAATACCGCAAATGTAGAAATCCTTTCTTTTGACGGAATTACCCTCCATTTTTCTCACGGAATTGCAACCTATAATGAAGAAAATCTCAATTTAACTGATTATGAATTTAAGATTCTTTGTTTATTGCTTAAATCTAAGGGAAATGTGGTAAGTCGAGAAGAATTAAGTTTAGAAGTAATGGAAAAACCGCTCACTCCATTTGACCGTTCTCTTGATATGCACATCTCTAATTTAAGACGCAAATTACCAGAACGAAAAAACAAGTCCTCTTGGTTTAAAACTTTACGCGGAAAAGGATACGCTTTAGTTACCTAATTTTTATGAAATTACGTTATTTTTTTAATTTAAATCAACTCACTATCCAAACATTTCTTATGTTTTGGTTTTCTTTTTTCATAATGATGAGCCTTGTAATCGCCGTACCTAATTTCGATCTCAGAATTTATTCCCCCTTAAAAGAAGCGAATATTGTTAATTATCAAAAAGAAATTCTTCATATTATTCGTACAGGAAAACTATAAGAAATCGTTGCAGGCGTACCTGTTTTACCTGCTGATAAATTCCAACCTTCTAGACCCGTTCTTATTGATTTAAAAACTAAAAATATTCTTGGTGAACTTCCCGAAGAAATGCCTTATATCCAAAGATTTTCAGATGTATCAAATAATTTTTCATATCCTAAACGAAAAAATTTTAATGAACTCCAAATTTCAGGCCCCTTTCAAGTTTACTTGGGAAATGGAGAAAATTCTTATGCCTTATATTTTATTTCATACGTGAATCCACAGCGGGAGATGTTTAATTATCTTTTTGATCGACCTATGATATTAATTTTTCTAATTCTTTTAATTACCACTCCATTATTATGGTGGTTTACAAGAATGCTCACTACACCAATTTCACGTTTACGAGATGCAGCTAATTCAGTGGCATTAGGTAATTTCAAAATTGATAAAAGACTAAGCATTAAAGGCCCATTAGAACTCCGCCAAGTCGGTCAAAGTTTTAATCGAATGGCTATATCTATTGATAATTTAATCTCAAATCAACAAAGGCTTCTTTCATCTATTTCCCACGAATTAAAAACGCCACTAACACGCTTACAATTGGCTACAGCTCTTGTCCGCCGCCAATGTGGAGAAACAGAGAGCGTGAAACGTATTGAAAGAGAAATTGAGCGTATGGATAAAATGATTAGCGAACTACTTCTTCTTTCTCGTCAGCAAATGAATAGTCAAGTAAAACGTGATATTTTTTATGCAAACTCTCTTTGGGAAGAAATTATTAAAGATGCACAATTTGAAGCGAAACAACGAGGTATAGCATTTCTCACAAATATTCATTTACCAAAAAATGAATTACAACTTAACGGTAATTTTAGATTACTAGAAAGTGCGGTCGAAAATATCGTGACAAATGCACTTAAATACACAAAGGATAAGATCTTTTATCCAAGAAGAATTCCTCAGGATCTGTATCAATGACAACGGATCTGGGGTAAATCCGAATGAATTTGAAAAAATTTTCACTCCGTTTTATCGCGTCGATGAAGCGCGAACTAGAGCGACTGGAGGCACAGGATTAGGGCTTGCAATTGTATCTAATGTAATAAAAGAGCATCAAGGAAGTGTTTGGGCTGAAAAAAGCCCATTAGGTGGGCTATCAATGAATATAAAATTGCCATTATGGATCACCCATTAAATAAAAATGATGACAATTTTTACCGCACTTTTACCTTTAAGCATTGTCCATAGCAAAAGAAATGACGTCATTAATTTTTTCACAATCTAAAGCGATCATCATTAAACGATCTATTCCTAATGCGACACCTGAAGCATCTGGCATACCCGCTTCTAAGGCAGCAAGAAAGCGTTCATCAATTTCTCGAGTAGGCAATTCACATTTTTGTCTTTGTTGATTATCTAATTCAAAGCGATGGCGTTGTTCTTGCGCATCGGCAAGTTCGTGAAAACCATTGGCTAATTCTAAACCTTTATAATAGAACTCAAAGCGTTCTGCTACCCGCTGATCTTCTGGGCTTACTTGTGCTAGAGCTGCTTGTGTTGAAGGGAAATGATACACGGCAATAGGTCGTTCTTTTCCAATTTGAGGCTCAACGACTTCACTAAATAAAAACTGTAATAACGTATCGCGATCTTCATTATCTTCAGCCATAAAATTATGTTTACGTGCTGCTTCGATTAATTCTGAACGTTCTGCTGACAAGGGATCTAAGCCTACATATTCTTGGAAAACAAATTGGTAGCTTAAACTTTCTGCAGGTGGACAATCTAAAATTTGTTGGAGCAAATCATCTACTTCATTAATTAAACGATGCATATGAAAGTGCGGTCGATACCATTCCAACATAGTGAATTCTGGATTATGGCGATTTCCAGCCTCTTCGTTGCGAAACACTTTACTGATTTGGAATATCGGCCCACTGCCTGCAGCAAGCAAGCGTTTCATATGATATTCAGGGCTTGTAGAAAGCCAAAGTGTTTTGGATTGTTCACCGAAAGGCGCGAGAAATTCCGTGCTAAAGGTGGAAAGATGTAAATCAGTGACGCCAAATTCACTTAGAACAGGGGTCTCTACTTCAAGCAAACCGCGTTCTGTAAAAAATTGACGAATTTCAGCAATAATTTTTGCCCGTTTAAGAAGATTTTTTATATCAGCAGAAGGTTGCCAATGATTAAGTGCGGTCATTTTTAATCCTGTTTTAAAAATTTTGCACATTGTAAACGAGAGCTACTCTCAACTCAATCTTAGCTTTTTTGAGGTAGATCACAAAATACGATCTTTTCCATCTTTAGACATAAAAAACGTTATTAATTTGTAACAAAAAATGGCACAATGCCCACACAATATTACCCTTTTAGGGGATTTATTTTTACTTTCTATTGATTGGAGGATATCGTGCAAACAGTTAATGTCGATATTGCGATTGTTGGTGCTGGTGGCGGTGGTTTACGTGCAGCGATTGCCGCAGCAGAAGCAAATCCTAACTTAAAAATTGCATTAGTTTCTAAAGTATACCCGATGCGTAGCCATACTGTAGCAGCAGAAGGTGGCGCAGCGGCAGTTATCAAAGAAGAAGATTCTTACGATAAACACTTCCAAGATACCGTTGCTGGTGGGGACTGGCTTTGTGAGCAGGATGTAGTGGAATATTTCGTGCAACATTCCCCTGTAGAAATGACTCAATTAGAACGTTGGGGATGTCCTTGGAGCCGTAAAGCTGATGGCGATGTAAACGTACGTCGTTTTGGTGGAATGAAAATTGAGCGCACTTGGTTCGCAGCGGATAAAACAGGTTTCCACTTATTACACACACTTTTCCAAACTTCTATTCAATATCCACAAATTCAACGTTTTGATGAACATTTCGTATTAGATATTCTTGTTGATGATGGCCATGCTCGTGGTATGGTTGCAATGAATATGATGGAAGGTTCGCTTGTTCAAATTAATGCCAATGCGGTTGTTATTGCAACTGGTGGCGGTTGTCGTGCATTTAAATTTAATACCAATGGCGGCATTGTAACAGGTGACGGCTTATCTATGGCATATCGTCACGGTGTACCACTTCGTGATATGGAGTTTGTTCAATATCATCCAACAGGCTTACCTAATACGGGTATTTTAATGACTGAAGGTTGTCGTGGCGAAGGCGGTATCTTGGTTAATAAAGATGGCTATCGCTATCTTCAAGATTACGGTCTAGGTCCTGAAACGCCAATTGGCAAACCGCAAAATAAATATATGGAACTTGGCCCTCGTGATAAGGTTTCTCAAGCATTCTGGCAAGAATGGAAAAAAGGTAATACCTTAAAAACCGCGAAAGGCGTAGATGTGGTGCATTTAGATTTACGTCATCTTGGTGAAAAATATTTACATGAGCGTCTGCCATTCATTTGTGAATTAGCAAGTGCTTATGAAGGTGTAAATCCAGTAAATGAACCAATTCCAGTTCGTCCAGTTGTTCACTACACCATGGGCGGTATTGAGGTTGATTTTAACAGCGAAACTCGTATCAAAGGTTTATTTGCTGTAGGAGAATGCGCATCTTCAGGTTTACATGGTGCAAACCGTTTAGGATCTAACTCTTTAGCTGAACTTGTTGTGTTAGGTCGCGTTGCTGGGGAATATGCAGCACAACGTGCCGTTGAAGCTCAATCTGTAAATCAAAGTGCGGTTGATGCTCAAGCAAAAGACGTTGTTGCTCGCCTAGAAGCTCTTCACAAACAAGAAGGTAATGAATCTTGGTCTGAAATCCGTGATGAAATGGGTACCGTGATGGAAGAAGGTTGTGGTATTTACCGTGACCAAGCAAGTATGCAAAAAGCAGTAGATAAAATTGCAGAGTTAAAAGAACGTTACAAACGTATTCGCGTATCAGATAATTCAAGCGTGTTCAATACAGATGTGCTTTACACCGTTGAGTTGGGTTACATTCTAGATGTTGCGCAATCTATTGCAAATTCAGCAATTGAACGTAAAGAATCTCGTGGTGCTCACCAACGCTTAGATTACACAGAACGTGACGATGTAAATTATTTAAAACACACACTTGCTTTCTACAATGAGAATGGTGCGCCGCACATTGAATACAGTCCGGTGAAAATTACTAAATCTCAACCTGCAAAACGTGTTTACGGTGCGGAAGCAGAAGCTCAAGAAGCAGCTGCGAAAGCTAAGGAGCAAGCAAATGGCTAATTCTCCAGTAATGAATGTTGAAGTATTACGCTACAATCCTGAAATCGATCAAGAGCCACATTTAAGCACCTATCAAGTACCTTATGATAATCAAACTTCATTGCTTGATGCGTTAGGCTATATTAAGGATAAACTTGAACCATCTCTTTCTTATCGTTGGTCTTGCCGTATGGCGATCTGCGGTTCTTGCGGGATGATGGTAAATAACAAACCAAAATTGGCTTGTAAAACTTTCTTACGTGATTACAGCGGCCATATGCGTATCGAGCCATTAGCAAACTTCCCTATTGAACGCGACTTAGTGGTTGATTTAAGCCACTTTATCGAAAGTTTAGAGGCAATTAAGCCTTATATTATTGGTAACGAAGCACCAGCATTAGATGGTAAACCACATCCATCGAAAGAATTACAAGTAAGCCGTACTAAACAAACGCCAGCACAGCTTGAGAAATATCGTCAATTCTCAATGTGTATCAACTGTGGTTTATGCTATGCCGCTTGCCCTCAATTTGGTTTAAATCCTGAATTCTTAGGCCCTGCAGCTATTACAATGGCACACCGTTACAACCTTGATAACCGTGACCATGGTAAAGCAAAACGTATGTCATTATTAAATGGTAAAAACGGGGTTTGGAGTTGTACTTTCGTTGGCTATTGCTCAGAAGTTTGTCCAAAACATGTGGATCCCGCTTCTGCAATTAACCAAGGAAAAGTGGAAAGTGCCAAAGATTATGTTATCTCTATGCTAAAACCAAAAGGCTAAGGGGGAAGGAATGTCAGTAACAGTGAGTAAACGTAAAAAATATGTTCGTCCAATGACAGCAACTTGGTGGCAAAAATTGGACTTCTACAAAGCTTATATGCTACGTGAAGCGACTTCAGTCTTTTCTGTATGGTTTTGTATTGTATTGCTTTATGGTGTTCTTTGTCTTGCAAGCAATCCAATGCCAGGCTTAGGCATATTGAGCTTTATTGAGTTTTTAAGAAACCCTATTGTGGTGTTCTTAAATATTATTACGCTTATCGCAACGCTTTATCATACGGTGACATATTTCTTAATGACACCAAAAGTGATGAATATCATTGTGAAAAATGAACGCTTACCACACCGCGTTATAAGAAATGCACTTTGGGCGGTAACCGCATTAATTAGCGTGATTGCGTTAGTTTTAGTTTATATTTAAGGGAGAGAAAAAATGGTTGATCAAAATCCAAAACGCTCCGGCGAACCGCCAGTATGGTTAATGTTCGGTGCAGGCGGCACAGTGAGTGCAATTTTCTTCCCTGTCGTTATTTTAATTATCGGTTTGTTATTACCATTTGGTTTAGTCGATGCGCATAATTTAATTACTTTTGCTTATTCTTGGATTGGTAAATTAGTTATTTTAGTGCTTACTATTTTCCCAATGTGGTGTGGTTTACACCGTATTCATCACGGTATGCACGATCTTAAAGTGCATGTGCCAGCTGGTGGATTTATCTTTTACGGTTTAGCCACAATTTATACCGTTTGGGTGTTATTTGCGGTAATAAACCTGTAATAAAAACGCTATAAATAAAAAACGAGTCTAAGACTCGTTTTTTTATTTTATGTATTAAGTAAATATTGTTTAGTTTGTTTTACTTTAGAAATTCGATTGGATTTTTTATAAATGGCTCAAGTATTCAGTACCTAAATTTCCCATTTGTCTCAAAATCCAAGCTTGTTTTTTACGAACTAATAAGCTTGGCTTATTTACTTTATAAATGATTGGATTGGGCAACACAGCAACTAAAAGTGCGGCTTCATTTTGAGATAAATTTTTAGCTGATTTTTTAAAGTAATAGCGACTTGCCGCTTCCACACCAAAGATTCCGTTTCCAAATTCCGCAATATTTAAATACACTTCTAAAATACGTTTTTTCGACCAAGTCAGCTCGAGCAACATAGTTGCTGGAACTTCTAAACCTTTTCGTAGCCAATTTTGTCCGTGCCAAAGCATTAAGTTTTTAGCAGTTTGCTGGGAAATAGTTGATGCCCCTCGGATTCCTTTGTTAGATTTTTCGTTATACCGAATTGCTCGTTGGATAGCCTCAAAATCAAAGCCTAAATGTTCAGGAAAACGCTGATCTTCTGATGAAATCACAGCTAATTGAATGTTAGGAGAGATATTTTCTAAGCTAACCCAGTCATATTGAATTTGATATCGAAAATCGCCTTGTAAAAGATTAGCGATTTTTTGTTGTACCATATAAGCGGAAAATGGAATAGGTACAAAGCGAAAAATCAGCAACAAAGCAAAAACGGCGAAAAAAAAACAAAAGACAACTCGCTGCCAGTTTTTTTTCCACCATTTAGGACTAAATAAGTGAGAAAGTGCGGTAAAAATTCGCTTAGTTTTTTTCAATGAGATCAAGATGTTGTTTCATCCATTGCATAAAATCAGGATCCATCGTTTTAATCATATTGGAACCTCGAGTGATTGTTGCAGCACTTGTATTCAGATTTTGTTGAATTTCACGCTGAGGCATATTTTTATCAATCAGCTGAGAGACAATCTGCAAGCGCAATCCTACAGCATCTCGTTCGTCTGCTGTTAATAATAAGGTTAGAAACTCCTGTGCTTTGTTTTCTTCAAAGGCGATTTTTAGCATTTGAAGAAATGCATTCCATTGTTCTAAATTACGGCTGATATACATAATTATGCTCCCATTTTACACTATTAAACTAGTGCATTTAGTATAGCCGATTCAATTCTTCTTGGCTAAAGATTTGTGGGTTTTCTTTATTTTGCAAAATTTGATAGTAAAAATCATAAGCAACTACATTTTGCACATAACCACGAGTTTCATAAAAAGGAATAGATGCAATAAATTCATCTAATGCTAATTTTCCACTCGCGCGACTTAACCATTTTTCTACTCGATTTGCCCCTGCATTATAAGCGGCTGCAATCAATATTCGATTATTAGGATATTTTCCACTGAGTTCATTCAGATGTGCGGTACCTAGCAAAATATTATTCAATGGTTTGAATAAATCTTGTTCGCCTTGATAAGGTAGTTGATTATTCTCTGCAGTCAATTTTGCCGTACTTGGCAAAAGCTGCATTAAGCCTCTAGCATTTGCTGAAGATTGTGCCATTGGATTCCAAGCACTTTCTTGACGAGCGATTGCCATAGCAAAAGTTTTGCTGATATTCAAATTCTGTAATGCAGTATTGAAGTATTCAGAATAAGCATTTGGCAGACGAAGAGACAGGTAATCCCACGCCTTTGCCACAATAGAAGCATCAACAGCTAATTCAAACCATTGCTGATTTTTGGCATATTCAGAAAGTTTTAGCTGAGTTGTAAAATCAACATTATCAAGTAAAATTCGCCAGCGTTGTTTTGCTAAACCATTTCGTCCAAGTTCTCTTAATTCTCTAATCATAACGAAAACTTGCTTAAAAGGAAGTTGTTCAGCTTGAGTAAAACTTGGCGCAATAGGGACATTCAGTTGATATGCTTGTTTTAATTGTGTAGCCGCCAACATTGGATAAAAGCCACGCTCTTTTGAAAGTGCGGTCAGTTTTTTGGTATTTTTTAATATATCTTGTTTAGCTTCCCAATAACGCCATTCTTGCTTACTTTTTGATTCGGCAGAAAGCAAATTTAGCCAAGAGGTTAATTCAGTTTTTTGCCAAATTGCCATTCGTAAACGGCGTTCGGTTAAATTATCAGTCTGTAATTGTCGGATTTGTTCATCACGCCATTTTTGAAAATCAGCGTTTTCATTATCAAAAAAACGATTTAAAAAGGCTATTTTCCACTGTTTGATTTCATCTTCTGAGAGAAGCCAAGTATTTGCCCATTTTTGATAGGATTCAAAACTTAGGTTATTCATTTGTTCAGGTAGCGTTTTAAGATAACGTGGGAAAGCATCAATTAATACGGTTTTATCTAAAGTGTTAGGATCACTTTTTCTTACAATTTCAGCAAGTTGTTTAGGATTTTCTACTTGATTTTGTTCTTTTTGAACCCTGTTATTTTCTTTAGCATTATCTGAAGTTGCTGATGTTTGTTGTTCGTTTAACGTGGATAGTTTTTGTAATAAGGCTTGAAATGCTGGCGTCACAAAAGGGTAATTTTGTTGCACTAACGCATTGAGTTCATTTATTGCTTGTTGTTTTCCTTGAATATCATCATTCTGCAAAAAGGCGATTTTTGTCTCCCAAAATCGAGCAAGCAGATCATATTGCAAAGGGTAGCCTTGCAATGAGTCTATTAAGGTTTTTGTGATATTTTGAGTCGCTTCAGAAAATTGCTGTTTTTTTACCGCACTTTTTAGCAAACCTTCAACTTGCAAAAAGACTTCACGTTGTTTTAGACGTTTTAAGTAGTCTTGATGCTGTATTGACGCCCAGTTTTGTTTCTCTTGCTCAAGATTGATTGATGCTGTTGCCGTATTAGGCAAATCGGCAAAAGCAGAAAGTGCGGTAAAAATACAGAGAGAAATTAAGGCGACTTTTTTCATATTACGTTATTTAAATTAAAAGACTTTTTTAAACGGCTTTACAATAACATCCGCATATACGCCAGCTTCTACATAAGGATCTTGTGCTGCCCAGTCTTTTGCCGCTTGTAGATTTTCAAATTGAGCAATAACGGTTGAACCTGTAAAACCAGCTTCACTCGGATTTTCATCATCAATTGCAGGATTTGGGCCTGCTGTCAGTAAGCGATTTTCCGCTTGAAGTTGTTTTAAACGAGCCAAGTGTTGCTCGCGTACGGCAAGACGCTTTTCTAACGTATTGGGAATATCTTGGGCAAAAATAACATAGTACATAATGATTTCCTTTTATTTACAAGGGTTGTTCTGAAATTAAGGTTAATGCTTTTTCTAACTCTTGGTTATTTTCACGAGGAATCGTGCGAGAGCGACCATTATTATCAACCGCAACGAAAGTAAATACCGCATCAGTCACGCAATAACGTTCGCCAATTGGCTCACTCGCCACTTTTTTCACCCATACTTCCACTTTAATTTTAATGGAAGAACGCCCAACTTTGAGACATTGTCCGTAGCAACAAACTACGTCGCCTACAGAGATTGGTTTAATAAAATTCATACTTTCAACGGCAACTGTAACCACGCGCCCGTGTGCAATTTCTTTCGCTAAAATTGCCCCACCCATATCCATTTGAGACATAATCCAGCCACCGAAAATATCTCCGTTAGCATTGGTGTCAGAAGGCATCGCCAAAGTTCGTAGTAAAAGAACACCTTTTGATTGGCGACCATTTTTATCAGTAAAATTGGCAGACATTATTTCTCTCCATCTTTTGAATTTGAGCCATCTTTGGGCAAATAACGATAAATATAAACTCCCGAAATAATGGTTGCAATCACTGTCATACCAATAATTCCGAAAGATTTGAAATCAACCCAAGCCTCTTCCGACATATTATGGCTGATATAAATATTTACCAACATACAAATAATAAAGAATATTGCCCAGCCGAAATTCAATGTATTCCAAGCCTTTTCTGGCAGTTGTAGCTCTTTACCAAGTAACTTTTTGATTAATGGGGTTTTAAATTGAAATTGTGCGATAAGTAAAACAATGGCAAATAAGCCATTGATAATCGTCACTTTCCATTGCAAATAGCGGATTTCATTAAAGTAAGCGGTTAAAAGTCCAAAAAAAACGACCGCACTTGCCATAATTTTTTGTTGTTTTTCAACGGTTCCGTATTTCCATTTTAAAATCACGATCTGCAAAATTGTTGCAACCACTAATACGATGGCTGCTTCACGTACACCACCGAGTTTGTAAGTAATAAAAAATAAAATTAAAGGGATAAAGTCAAGGAGTTGTTTCATATTGATTAATCCTTCATAAATAAGCTGTAGAAACGATAAGTCACTACTAGCATAAAAATATTAAGTAATGCGCTGAAAATACCTATCGCCATATCAAACACAGCATTATTTGAAAGCGAACTTAATTGGAAAATAAGAATTGGCACGAGAAAATAAACCAGTAAGGTGTAAATAAACAATACGCCTTTTCTAGCGTTTCCCCTCATCCAAATTTTTCGGATAGTTTGCGAAAGTGTATCTTGGGTTGAAAGATAATGTACTACCGTTAAATTTAAACGAACAAAAAACCAAACGCCAACAAGCATCGCGATAAGTGACATAATAGAGGGCGATTTTTTTGTGAGCAATGCAGCAAAGGCTTCCCCAAGACCAAGTAACATTGGTGCAACCATTAATAGATCTAACAGAATTACACCTGCAAAACGACGCAAGGTAAGCGAGAAAGTTTGCCCTAAAGTGCGGTAATTTTGTAGGCTAATTTTGTGGATTGAGGTTAATCCCCAAGCGGCGATAAAACTCGTTAAAATCTGAGTAATAGCAACAGAAAACACAAAATTCGTGATACTTGCATTCGCGAGATTTAATACATCACTTTTATTTTCATCATTAACAGGGAAACTTAAAAGTGCGCTGGCACTTTGCACGATAAATAAAATTGCGACAAATTGCAGCATAATTTTTTGTTGATTACGGAAGAAATTCCAACTGTCTTGCAATACTTGCGTAAAGTTAATTTGCATTTTTTTCTCTCTATGAAAATGGTGGCGCAATTATACAAGGTTTGCCGATTATTGCATAAATATCCTTAATTCAGAATTGAATAGATAAAATAAAAGTGGACAAATTCGCCCACTTTTCATTCATTTTATTAAGATTGCGTCAGCTTTATTTTTTCTTCGCATATTTTAACGAGTCAATGGCTACCGCTAGAATGATAATGCTACCTTTAATGATGTATTGCCAGTAAGGGTTTACACCGATGTAAGTTAAACCGTAGTTGATAACAGTAAAGATAATAACCCCAGTGATAACACCAATTACGGTACCTACCCCACCAGCGAAAGATACACCACCTACCACGCAAGCAGCGATAGCATCTAATTCATACATAAAACCCAAGTTGTTAGTTGCAGAACCGATACGACCAGCTTCTAGCATACCACCAAAGGCATAGAACATACCTGCAATCATATAGATTACAACTAAATTACGTGCAACATTTACACCAGATACTTTTGCAGCTTCAGGATTTCCCCCAATGGCAAAGACATTTTTACCAAAACGCGTTTTATTCCACATAATCCATACTAATAATGCAGCTATCGTGGCATAGATAGTGATGTAAGAGAGTTTAAAGCTGCCGACTCGGAAGAATCCTTGAGCAAATGTTGAGAAATTTTCACTAAAACCTGCGATTGGCGAACCACCTACAGCATCATAGTATAGTGAGTTGAAACCATATACGATAATCATCGTACCCATTGTCGCAATAAATGGCGTCACATTTAAATAAGCAATAACTAAACCATTAATCAAACCGATTAGCGCACCTACGGCACATACTGCGAGAATAACCACTGGAATTGGGATTTGTCCCATTTCAGGGAACACACGGTTTATATTATCCATTGATTGCAACATTGTTGCAGAGATAACTGCAGCCAAACCAACTTGACGACCAGCAGATAAGTCTGTCCCTTGTGTAATCAATAAACCCGCAACCCCTAAAGCAATAATTAAACGTACAGAAGATTGGGTTAAGATGTTACTGAAATTGACTAAATTTAAGAATGTCGGATCTTGTGCAATGATGATGCCGAGCAAAATCAATAACACAAAATAAATCGCATTTTGTTTTAAGAGATCAAAGGATTTGTTTTTTTCTAAGGCACTCATAATTCATTCCTTATGTTTATAAATATTTTGCCGCGAGTTGCAAAATTTCTTCTTGCGATGTTTTTGCGCTTTCAACGATACCTGCTAATTTACCGTTACTCATTACTAAAATGCGATCAGTCACACCCAGTAATTCTGGCATTTCTGATGAAATCATAATAATGCCTTTATCTTTTTTAGCGAGTTCTTGAATAAGTTGGTAAATTTCAAATTTTGCCCCAATATCGATACCACGAGTCGGCTCATCTAGCATCAAAATTTCAGGTTGAGTTAAAAGCCAACGACCAATAATGACTTTTTGTTGGTTACCACCAGAAAGAGAACCAATTGTAGTTCTGTGTGATGGTGTTTTAACATTCATTGAATCAATTACCCACTGAGTATCACTTTTCATCTTCTTCGTGCTAAGTAATTTCCACGGAGTGAGATAAGATTTCATATTTGAAATCAGTGAATTAAACTCAATACTTAAATTAGAATAAATCCCCGTTGAACGACGCTCTTCAGTAACCAATGCAAAGCCATTATTAATCGCTTCAAGTGCGGTATGATTTTTCACAGTTTTTCCGTGTAACTTAATCGTTCCTTCGATTAATTCACGTACGCCAAAAATAGCTTCAACGATATCGGTACGTTTAGCCCCCACAAGTCCTGCAATACCGAGAATTTCACCTTTGCGTAATTCAAAAGATACGTCCTGAATGGATGGTTGATTTTTAGCGGTAAGATTTTCCACCTGCAAAATAACTTCTTTTGGCACGTTGGTTTTTTCAGGGAAACGCTGTGTTAATTCACGCCCTACCATCATTCCAACAATTTGTTCCATTGTGGATTCTTTCACGTTTACCGTGTTGATCCATTTACCGTCGCGTAAAATAGTAATTTCATCACAGATTTTGAAGATTTCATCCATTTTGTGAGAAATATAAATAATGCCGCAACCGCGTTGTTTTAATTTGTCGATAATTTTAAACAGATGCTCAACTTCTTTTTCAGAAAGCGAGGATGTTGGTTCATCCATGATTACGATTTTAGCGTTATACGAGAACGCCTTCGCAATTTCGATCATCTGCATTTGAGAAACTGAAAGTTTGGCGACTTTTTCTTTAGGATCTACATCAATATCCAATTCATCAAAAATCGCTTTAGTATCACGGTACATTTTTGCGTGATCGACAAAAGGTCCTTTAAGTGGATAGCGTCCAAGCCATAAATTATCCATTACGCTAGTTTGACGCACGAGGTTGAGTTCTTGGTGCACCATTGAAATACCATTTTCAAGGGCTTCTTTAGATGTTTTGAAATTGACGGGTTCGCCTAAGAAAAGAATTTCGCCTTCATCTTTGGCATAAATACCGAATAAACATTTTAGTAATGTAGATTTGCCCGCGCCGTTCTCGCCCATTAAGGCATGAACAGAATGTGATCGAACCGTTAAGTTGGCGTTATCTAAGGCTTTTACGCCCGGAAAGGACTTGCAGACATTGGTCATTGTGAGCAGCACTTGGCTGTCTTGACATTGAGTTTGAGCTGTCATATCCAACCTCTTTAAAAAGGGGAAGATCCACTTCCCCTTAGATTACAACAAAAATTGATGGGAAATTATTTTAAGAAGTCACCTAAGTTGTCTTTATCCACACCAACATAAGGAATGCGTACAACACGATCTTTTAATTCCCATTTTGTGCCTTCAGTTGCAGATTTACCTTGTGCTAAATTGTTAGATAATTGAACAACTGCTTTACCTTGGTTTACACTATCGTTTAATACTGTACCCGCAAGTTCGCCTTTACTAATCAATTGTAATGCTTCTGGTAACGCATCCACACCAAAGATAGGTAATTTTTTACCGTGTGCTTTTGTTGCTTCTAACGCACCTAATGCCATACCATCGTTGTTAGAAATAATGACTTCAATGTCGTTCGCTTTAGAGCTAGATAACCAAGCATCTACTTTATCTTTCGCCATTGCAGCATCCCACATACCAGTATCAATAAATAATTGTTCAGTTTGGATACCTTTCGCATTAAGTTCTTCTATAACATATTTTGTACGCACTTCCGCATCTGGGTGACCAGGTTCGCCTTTTAATAATACAAATTGGATTTTGCCATCTTTATTTAAGTCAAGAGCTGGATTCGCTTTCCATTGTTTTGCAATTAAATCCCCTTGAATTAAGCCTGATTCTTTTGGATCAGTACCTACATAGTAAGCCTGTTCATAAGAACCGATAGCTTTTGCACCAGGGTCTTTGTTAAAGAATACGACGGGAATATTATCTGATTTTGCCTTGCCAATAATAGTTGGAGCTGCTGCTGGATCCACCAAGTTAATCGCAAGTGCTTTCACGCCTTTAGAGAGTAAGATATCAACTTGGTCATTTTGAATAGATTGTGCATTTTGAGAGTCATTCATTAAGAGTTTAATGCCACCGACTACTTTAGCTTCTTTATCAATTTCTTTGCGCATTAAAGACATAAAGTTATCATCATATTTATAAATCGTTACCCCAATACGATTATCTGCAGCAAAACTTGCAGATGCTGAACCTAATGCAATAGCGAAAGCGACGGTACTTAACACGGCTGTTTTTTTCATAATAACACTCCTATTTGGAAGGTTGATGTGGATAGATAAGGTTGTGTACATCATAAATAAATTATCGTAATTAATCTATGAGCAAATTTGCAAAAATGAAAATGATTACATAAAAAATTATGAATTTGTGATCCATGTCACAAATTAGCGCGATTCCACCGAAAAACGGCGTACCAAAGTAGGGTTAAATTGAACTACTGGAGGTGTAATTATTTTCTCGTCAGTTAGACTTAATGCTAATTTAGCCGCATAAGTTGCCATTAAATCAATAGGATAGCGAATTGTGGTTAGTTTTGGGATCAAATAACGGGCAATCGGCATATCATCAAAACCAATAATTGAAAATTGGCTTGGTACGCTGATATTGTTTTCATTGAGAACTGAAATGGCTCCCGCCGCCATTGAATCGTTATAAGCAACGACAGCCGTAAGATTTTTGTTATAACTAAGTAAATCAATCATTGCTTTTTCGCCGCCTTCAAAGTCTGGACTATTGAGTGTTATCGCCTGTTCAATGATGGGATAATTGTGATCTTTTAATGCGGCAAGATAACCATTTCTTCTTTCAACTTCATCAAAAATGGCGTGATTTGAACCGATATATGCAATATATTGATGCCCATAACGAATAAGCATTTCCGTGGCTAAATAAGTGCCTTTTTGGTTATCTAAACTGACACAACGATGTTCATAACCTTTAATAACACGGTTAATGATTACCATTCCTTGCACAGTATTTAAATAATGGCTTAATTCATCATCAGATAAGGCTTTAGAATGTACAACAAGAGAACTACAACGCTTACGTAATAAGGTATTAATTGCTTCCCGCTCTTTTTCCGCATGATGATAACCAATACCGATAAGAATCGTTTTTTGATGCGCTTCTGCTACTTTATCCACCGCTTTCACTAAAATCGCAAAAAAAGCATCCGTCACATCGGTTACCACCACGCCAATTGTATCGGTGTTCTGCACGGCAAGGGCTTGAGCATTTGCATTAGGTTGATAAGCTAACTGTGCAATAGCTTGTTCCACCGCAAGGCGTGTATTTTCACTAACAGAAAGAGAGTGATTTAATACTCGGGATACGGTAGCGACAGATACATTGGCTAATTTAGCGACATCTCGAATAGTACTCATAACTTTTTCCTTGTTATAATCTATAAATCTTATATTTTGATCATAAATAATTTACGATAAATTGAAAACGGTTACTTTCATAAGTATGAACTAAATCATAAAAAATTTTGCTTATTTTCTTATTTTGTGACAAAGATCACGGTTTATTTACAATAATTTAGTATAAATTAATGTAATCGCTTACATTGATAAAAAACAGGAGTCAAAATGACCGCACTTTTTGAACCTACAGAACATCCACATCGTCGCTACAATCCGTTAATCGATCAATGGGTTTTAGTTTCGCCACATCGTGCAAAACGCCCGTGGCAAGGGCAACAGGAAAAAGTCAATGAAGAACAAAAACCAAGTTATGATCCAACTTGTTATCTTTGTCCGAGTAATAAGCGTATTACAGGGGAATTAAATCCAGATTATCGTAAACCTTATGTATTTAAAAATGATTTTTCCGCGCTTTTAGAAGATACGCCAGCCCCTGAAAAATCCTCCGATCCTCTTTTCCAAAGTTCTCAAGCTCGTGGGGAAAGTCGAGTCATTTGTTTCTCTCCCGATCATAGTAAAACATTGCCATTATTGACCGCACTTGAGATTGAAGAAGTGATTAAAGTATGGCAGGAACAACTTCGTGAACTTGGTGCGAAATACCAATGGGTGCAAATTTTTGAAAACAAAGGGGCTGCAATGGGGTGTTCTAACCCTCATCCGCATGGTCAAATTTGGGCAAATAGTTTCTTGCCAAATGAAGTTGCTCGTGAAGATCGTACACAACGTGATTATTTGCTAAAACATGGCTCAGTAATGTTGGTTGATTATGTAAAACGAGAATTGGCGTTGAAAGAACGTATTGTCGTTGAAACTGAATATTGGGTAGCTTTAGTGCCTTATTGGGCTGTTTGGCCATTTGAAACATTGCTTCTACCAAAAACTCACGTAAAACGTTTAACTGAATTAAGTGACGAACAATCAAAAGATCTTGCGGTTATTTTGAAAAAATTGACGACCAAATACGATAATCTCTTTGAAACCTCTTTCCCCTATTCAATGGGATTTCATGCGGCACCATTTAATGGCGAAGATAACGAACATTGGCAGCTACACGCTCATTTTTATCCTCCTCTTTTACGTTCAGCAACCGTGCGTAAATTTATGGTGGGATATGAAATGTTAGGCGAAAGCCAACGCGATTTAACGGCAGAACAGGCTGCAGAGCGATTACGTGCTTTGAATGAAGTTCATTATAAAGAAAGATAAGACTGTTAGCGTGGGTAAGTATACCCACAGTTACTAAAAGTGTTTTCCCTTTGGGAAACTTATTATTGAACAAATAATTTACCCCAGAGGGGTAGCATTTCAGCTAGCTTAGGGTAGGCTACTCTAAGCAAAAGGAAGTTAATATGAATCCAATTAAAAATGCCCAACAACTCTTTACGCAAAAACACCAAAAACAACCAGCTCTTACCGTCTATGCCCCTGGTCGCGTAAATATCATCGGCGAACATACCGACTACAACGACGGCTTTGTTATGCCTTGTGCGATTAATTTTGGTACGGCCGTTTCTGGTACAAAACGAGATGATCATATTTGGAATGTTTATGCGGCGGATCTTGATGAAACTGACGAGTTTTCTCTCAATGTTGAAATTCCTAAGAGTGAACACAAATGGGCTAATTACGTGCGTGGGGTGGTAAAATTTATCCAAGAACGTTACCCACACTTTCAACAAGGTGCAAATTTAGTGATTTCTGGAAATGTGCCGCTTTCTTCAGGATTAAGTTCATCTGCAGCGTTAGAAGTTGCGGTGGGTAAATTCTGCCAACAACTTGGCAATTTACCACTTTCTCACACGGATATTGCATTGAATGGGCAAAAGGCTGAAAACCAATTTGTTGGAGCAAATTGTGGCAATATGGATCAGTTAATTTCCGCACTTGGGCAGGAAAATCACTTACTGATGATTGATTGTCGTAGTCTTGAAACCACTCCAACACCCGTGCCACAAGATGTCGCCGTTATTATTGTGAATTCAAATGTACCACACGATTTAGTAACAGGCGAATACAATACTCGCCGTCAGCAATGTGAAGAGGCGGCAAAATTTTTTGGCGTGAAAGCATTACGAGATGTTTCAGTTGAACAATTCCAAAAAAGAGAAGCGGAATTGACCGCACTTTCTCCGTTAGCAGCAAAACGCGCTCGTCATGTCGTAACAGAAAATCAACGAGTACTCGATGCTGTAGAAGCATTAAAGAACAATGATTTGACTCGTTTAGGTAAACTAATGGAAGCATCTCACGATTCAATGCGTGATGATTTTGAAATTACCGTGCCACAAATTGATTATTTAGTTGAATTGGCTCAACTTGTTATTGGTAAAAGTGGCGGTGTGCGTATGACGGGCGGCGGTTTTGGTGGTTGTATTGTTGCACTTGCGCCGCATGATAAAGTCGATGCAGTTCGTAAAATTATTGCGGATAATTACGAGAAAACCACAGGTTTAAAAGAAACTTTTTATGTGTGCACTGCATCACAAGGTGTTCAAGTGATTTAAGAGAAAATGATGTTAGAACAAACCACTTTTAATGCGCCTGATGGCGTGCCTTATCAGCTTATAACTCTGCAAAATGAAAATGGAATGCGTGTTCAATTTATGGATTGGGGGGCAACTTGGCTTTCTTGTAAAGTGCCAGTAAATGGTGTGTTACGTGAAGTTTTATTGGGTTGTAAGATAGAGGATTATCCCACTCATCAAAGCTATTTAGGTGCAAGCGTAGGGCGTTATGCAAATCGTATTGCAAATGCTCAATTTGAATTGAATGGCGAACTTATTAAATTAAGTAATAATCAAGGTAAACACCAGCTTCATGGTGGAGAGGGCTTTGATAAACGCCGTTGGAAAATTCAAGAGTGCGGTGAGAATTTTGTGTGTTTTTCATTACATTCAGAGGATGGTGATCAAGGTTTTCCTGGTAATGTGGATGTGTCTGTAACCTATACGCTAACAGATGATAATAGCGTAAAAATTGAATATGCAGGAATGTGTGATAAGGATACTGCATTAAACTTAACAAATCATGCCTATTTCAATTTAGAAAATGCAGAACAAGGCAGTGACGTGCGTGAACATACATTACGTTTAAATGCTGATTTTTATCTGCCCGTAGATAATGAGGGGATTCCTAATTCTCCATTAAAGCACGTAGTGAATACGAGTTTTGACTTCCGTATTGCTAAACCCATCAAACACGATTTTTTACAAGGGGATCAGCAAGCAACAAAAGGTTACGATCATTCTTTTATTGTCAATAAAGCTTGGCAAAAGCCTTGTGTGTTACTGACTTCTCCAGCTGGCGATTTAAGTTTGGAAGTAAGAACCTCGCAAGCCGCATTGCAGGTTTATACGGGTAATTATCTTGCAGGCACACCAACGAGAAAAGGCGAATTATATGCCGATTTTTCTGGCGTAGCACTAGAAACCCAATGTTTACCAGATACTCCAAATCATCCTGAATGGCAAAATTACGGCGGAATTCAAAAAGCAAGCGAGCAATATTATCAATGGACAGAGTTTAAATTTAAATAAACCATTATTTATAATAAAAATGTCATTACAAGATCTATAAATTAGGTTCATTTCTAGCATTAAAAGCTGTGACACACCACCAGCCCCTTAATCTAATTTAATTGGTCAAGCGATGGCTTTTTTATTTACAAAGGTTTACACTAATTTCAAATTTACTCAGGAAATCTATTATGCTTATTTCTTATTCCGACCTTAACCAACAACTTAAATCTGCTGGAATCGGTTTTAATGCAACAGAACTACACGGTTTTTTAAGCGGTTTACTTTGTGGTGGCTTAAAAGATCAAAGTTGGCTACCGCTCTTATATCAATTCAGCAATGATAATCACGCTTACCCAACAGCATTAGTTCAACCCGTTACAGAACTTTATGAACAAATTAGTCAAACCTTATCAGATGTTGAAGGCTTTACCTTTGAACTTGGTTTAACCGAAGATGAAAATGTCTTTACACAAGCGGATAGTTTATCTGACTGGGCAAACCAGTTCTTACTTGGTCTTGGCTTAGCACAACCTGAATTATCAAAAGAAAAAGGCGAAATTGGCGAAGCGGTAGATGATTTACAAGATATTTGCCAACTTGGTTACGATGAAGACGATAACGAAGAAGAACTAGCGGAAGCACTAGAGGAAATCATTGAATATGTTCGCACCATTGCAATGTTGTTCTATTCTCATTTCAACGAAGGAGAAATTGAGAGCAAACCTGTATTACATTAAGGAGATCTAGAATGGAATTGGCTTATATGGCTGAATTGCCTAAAGAAGAATTTGAAGAACGCCGCACACGAGTATTCACTCAAATGCAACCTAATTCGGCATTATTGCTTTTTTCTGAAATCGAAAAACGCCGTAATAATGATTGTACCTATCCTTTCCGTCAAGATAGCTATTTTTGGTATTTAACAGGCTTTAATGAACCGAATGCAGCGTTGTTATTACTGAAAACAGAACAAGCAGAAAAAGCCATTATTTTTCTTCGTCCACGCGATCCGTTACTTGAAACGTGGAATGGTCGCCGATTAGGTGTTGAGCATGCACCACAACAACTTAATGTAAATGAAGCCTATTCTATTGAAGAGTTCGCAACAGTACTGCCAAAAATACTGAAAAATTTGACCGCACTTTACTATGTGCCCAAAATTCATACTTGGGGCGATAAATTAGTGGCAGAAAGTGCGGTGAGTTTTAGCAATATTTTAGATTGGCGACCAATGCTTAGCGAAATGCGCCTTATAAAATCGCCTAATGAAATCCGATTAATGCAACAAGCGGGACAAATTACGGCACTTGGGCATATTAAAGCGATGCAAACGACACGCCCAAATCGCTTTGAATATGAAATTGAAAGCGATATTTTGCATGAATTTAATCGCCATTGCGCAAGATTTCCTTCTTACAATTCCATTGTTGCAGGGGGAAGCAACGCCTGTATTTTGCACTACACAGAAAATGATCGCCCATTAAATGATGGGGATTTAGTGCTTATTGATGCTGGTTGCGAATTTGCTATGTATGCGGGCGATATTACCCGCACTTTTCCTGTAAATGGAAAATTTAGTCAGCCTCAACGGGAAATTTACGAGTTAGTTTTAAAAGCACAAAAACGGGCGATTGAATTGCTTGTACCAGGCAATTCCATTAAGCAAGCCAATGATGAAGTTATTCGTATTAAAACCCAAGGATTAGTGGATTTAGGTATCTTGAAAGGAGATGTGGATACACTTATTGAACAACAAGCTTATCGCCAATTTTATATGCATGGATTAGGGCACTGGCTAGGGTTAGATGTGCATGATGTGGGCAGTTATGGACAAGATAAACAACGGATACTCGAAATCGGTATGGTAATTACCGTTGAGCCAGGTATTTATATTTCAGAAGATGCTGATGTGCCAGAACAATACAAAGGTATTGGTGTGCGCATAGAGGATAATTTACTGATGACTGAATACGGTAATAAAATCCTAACTGCAGCGGCACCTAAAGAAATTGTAGATATTGAAAATTTAATGAATTTTCAATAAAAATGTTTAAATTGTGATCTAGTACACAGTTTTTCATTGCTCAAAATGTTAGCATTAGAACCAGTTAAAAACCGAACCAATCAGTTAAGGAGTCGATTATGTACAAACACGTTTTAGTGGCAGTAGATCTTTCTGAAGAAAGTCCAGTTTTACTTAAAAAAGCAGTTGGAATTGCCAAACGCCATGACGCAAAACTTTCTATCATCCACGTTGATGTGAACTTCTCGGATCTTTATACTGGATTGATTGATGTGAATATGTCTTCAATGCAAGACAGAATTTCCACGGAAACACAAAAAGCCTTATTAGATTTAGCTGAAAATGCAGATTATCCAATTTCAGAAAAATTGAGTGGTAGCGGCGATTTAGGACAAGTTTTAAGTGATGCCATCGAACAATATGATGTGGATTTATTAGTGACGGGACATCATCAGGATTTTTGGAGTAAGTTAATGTCTTCAACACGTCAAGTGATGAATACGATTAAAATTGATATGTTGGTTGTTCCTCTTAGAGATGAATAATTAACAAGAAATTGTTTTTTGAATAATCTGAAATAACTTAAATTTTAACCGCACTTCTCAAATAGCGTCGTGAAGTGCGGTTTTATTTTGTGGTTTTGGCAAAAAGCCTTTTTATAAATTTCAAAAATATGCAAAAATAAGGCGATTTAGTTTTTATTTTATTATGGGTAACAAGGATTCTTTTTAATGAAAACAACAGCAGAAATAAGACAATCATTCCTTGATTTTTTCCATAGCAAAGGCCATCAAGTTGTAGAAAGTAGTTCACTTGTACCGGAAAATGATCCGACTTTGCTTTTCACGAATGCGGGGATGAACCAATTTAAGGATGTATTCCTTGGAATGGATAAACGCCCTTATTCTAGAGCGACCACAGCGCAACGTTGCGTGCGTGCTGGTGGTAAACATAACGACTTAGAAAATGTTGGTTATACCGCACGCCACCATACGTTCTTTGAAATGCTCGGTAATTTCAGTTTTGGCGATTACTTTAAACACGACGCCATTAATTTTGCTTGGGAATATTTAACTTCGCCACAATGGCTTGGTTTACCTAAAGAAAAACTATGGGTAACCGTGTATGAAACCGACGACGAAGCCTACAATATCTGGAATAAAGAAGTCGGTGTTCCTGCTGAACGCATTATTCGCATTGGTGACAATAAAGGCGCACCTTACGCATCAGACAATTTCTGGGCAATGGGCGATACCGGTCCTTGCGGTCCTTGTACTGAAATTTTCTACGATCACGGTGATCATATTTGGGGTGGCCCTCCAGGTTCACCAGAAGAAGATGGCGACCGTTATATTGAAATCTGGAACGTTGTGTTTATGCAGTTCAATCGTTTAGCCGATGGCACAATGGAAAAATTACCTCGTCCGTCTGTTGATACAGGTATGGGCTTAGAGCGTATTTCTGCTGTATTGCAACACGTTAATTCAAACTACGAGATTGATATTTTCAAAACATTAATCGCAAAAACAGCGGAAATTGTAGGCGCAACAGATTTAACTAACAAATCACTACGTGTTATTGCTGACCATATTCGTTCTTGTGCATATTTAATCGCCGATGGCGTTATTCCATCAAATGAAGGGCGTGGTTATGTATTGCGTCGTATTATTCGTCGTGCAGTTCGTCACGGTCACTTATTAGGTGCCAAAGAAGCCTTTTTCTATAAACTCGTGCCAACTCTAATTGATGTAATGGCTGAAGCTGGAAAAGATGTAAAAGCAAAACAAGTAAATGTTGAAAAACTATTACGTTTAGAGGAAGAACAATTTGCTCGCACTCTAGAACGTGGATTGAGCTTATTAGATGAAGCCCTTTCTCAAGTGAAAGATGGCGTTCTTTCAGGAGAGGTTGCATTCAAACTTTATGACACCTACGGTTTCCCATTGGATTTAACAGCTGATGTATGTCGTGAGCGTAATATTACTATTGATGAACAAGCGTTTGATCGTGAAATGGAAGCGCAACGCACTCGCGCCCAAGCCGCTAGCCAGTTTGGTGTGGACTACAACAACATTATTCGTGTAGATGGCGAAACCAAGTTTGAAGGCTATACTGAAGTAGAATCTCAGGCAAAAATTACCGCACTTTTCTATGATGGAAAATCAGTAGAAAGTATCAAAGCAGGTCAAAGTGTAGTCGTTATTTTAGAAAATACGCCATTTTATGCAGAATCAGGTGGTCAGATTGGCGATAGCGGATATTTAAGCGCACAAGGTGTAACCTTTAATGTGAAAGATACCCAAAAATATGGGCAAGTATTTGGACATATTGGAGAATTAACGCAAGGAAGTTTGAAAGTTGGGCAATCAGTGAATGCGATTGTGGATGCTAAACGTCGCCACAACACATCACTCAATCACTCAGCGACACACTTATTGCACGCTGCCTTACGTCAAATTCTAGGTTTACACGTTGTGCAAAAAGGTTCGCTTGTTTCAGATAAAGCCTTGCGTTTTGACTTTGCACAACCGGAAGCCATTACAAAAGAGCAATTGAGTGAAATTGAAACATTAGTAAACCAAAAAATCCGCACTAACTTCCCTGTTCAAACAGATATTATGGATATTGATTCCGCAAAAGCAAAAGGAGCAATGGCGCTCTTTGGCGAAAAATATGGCGATAAGGTTCGTGTATTAACGATGGGCGATTTCTCAATTGAGCTTTGTGGTGGGATTCACGCAAAACGTACTGGGGATATAGGTCTATTTAAAATTATTACTGAAAACGCAGTGGCTGCAGGCGTTCGTCGTATTGAAGCTGTGACTGGTGAAAATGCGATTGAATGGTTACATAATCAACAACGTATTCTGACCCAAAGCGCAGACTTATTAAAATCAGACGTAAATACCTTAGTGGAAAAAATCCAACAACTTCAAGACAAAACGAAGAAAGTGGAAAAAGAATTACAAGGTCTAAAAGAAAAAGCCGCAATGCAGGCTGGTTCTGATTTTGTAAAAAGTGCGGTCAAAATCAACGGTGTTTCTGTTATTGCACAACAATTAGATGGTATAGAAACAAAATCATTACGCGTAATGGTCGATGATTTAAAAAATCAACTAGGATCAGGCGTAATTGCATTTGCATCAATATTAGATGAAAAAGTTAATCTCGTCGTTGGAGTAACAAATGATTTAACCGCCAAAATAAAAGCTGGAGAACTTGTTAATTTAATGGCTCAACAAGTGGGAGGAAAAGGCGGTGGTCGTCCAGATATGGCAATGGCAGGAGGCTCCCAACCAGAAAATGTGACACAAGCAATTAAAGTGGCACAAGATTGGTTAAACAAAAATCTGTAGTACAAGCTGGTTGGTGGGATGCCAACCCTTCCTTGATTGATAGGATATCTAATAAATGCAAACTAAGGAGATAAAAGATGTTAATCTTAACTCGAAAAGTTGGCGAAAGTGTACTTATTGGAGATGATATTTCTATCACGGTTTTGAGTGTACGTGGAAACCAAGTTAAACTCGGTGTTGAAGCGCCTAAAGAAGTATCCGTTCACCGAGAAGAAATTTACCAACGAATTAAACAAACGAAAGATGAACCCCATTCAGGCTCCTCTTAGTTAAACAATGGATATGATTATATGAAAGCAATTATTCCTGTCGCCGGTCTTGGCACACGTATGTTGCCCGCCACGAAGGCGATTCCGAAGGAAATGCTCACTTTGGTGGATAAACCGTTAATTCAATACGTGGTAAATGAATGTGTAGCTGCTGGTATAAAAGAAATTGTGCTGGTAACACATTCATCAAAAAATGCTATCGAAAACCATTTTGATACATCTTTTGAATTAGAAACGATGCTGGAAAAACGTGTGAAGCGTCAGCTTCTAGAAGAAGTTCGTTCTATCTGTCCAAAAAATGTAACGATTATGCACGTTCGTCAAGGTAATGCGAAGGGCCTAGGTCACGCCGTGTTATGTGGTCGTCCTTTAGTAGGAAATGAATCTTTTGCCGTTATGTTACCAGATGTATTATTAGCTGAATTTAGTGCAGATCAGAAAAAAGAAAATCTTGCTGCAATGATTCAACGTTTTAATGAAACTGGTGCAAGCCAAATTATGGTAACCCCAGTTCCGCAAGAAAATGTGAGTAGCTATGGTGTTGCAGATTGTGGTGGCATTGAGCTTAATGGCGGCGAAAGTGCAAAAATTAATAGTATTGTTGAAAAACCCTCTATTGAGGATGCACCATCAAATCTTGCTGTAGTTGGGCGTTATGTTTTTTCAGCAGCAATTTGGGACTTGTTGGAAAAAACACCAATTGGTGTTGGCGATGAAATCCAATTAACCGATGCTATTGATATGCTAATTGAAAAAGAAACCGTTGAAGCATTTCATATGACAGGGAAAACTTTTGATTGTGGCGATAAAATTGGCTATATGGAAGCTTTCGTAGAATATGGTATTCGTCACGAAAAATTAGGTAAAGAATTTAAATCCTTTATCAAAAATTTGGCGAAAACGCTATAAATAGCACCAATATAGATAAAATGGACAAAATGAGAGGTTTTGTCCATTTTGTTTTATTATTCAATAGCATATTGCTACTATACATAGCGGTAGAATAATTAATTAGAATAAAAAGGAAAAATTATGGCACTTTGGGGTGGGCGTTTTACACAAGCCGCAGATAAACGTTTTAAAGATTTTAATGATTCATTACGGTTTGACTATCGTTTGGCAGAACAGGATATTCAAGGCTCAATTGGTTGGTCCAAAGCCTTGGCGAAAGTGAATGTATTAACTGTTGAAGAACAGCATCAACTTGAACAAGCACTAAATGAATTACTTATTGAAGTGCGGTCAAATCCGCAAGCAATTTTACAAGATGATGCTGAAGATATTCATAGTTGGGTTGAAAGTAAGCTAATTGATAAAGTAGGCAACCTTGGTAAAAAATTACATACTGGTCGTAGCCGTAACGATCAAGTGGCAGTAGATATAAAACTATGGTGCAAACAACGTGTGGTTGAATTACAAGAATCAGTACGCAATTTGCAACGCCACTTAGTTCAAACCGCAGAAAACACACAGCAAGCAGTAATGCCTGGCTATACCCATTTACAACGAGCTCAACCAATCACTTTTGCCCATTGGTGTATGGCATATGTGGAAATGTTCGACCGCGACTATTCACGTTTAACAGATGCGTATAATCGTATGAATACCTGCCCACTTGGTAGTGGTGCGCTGGCTGGTACGGCTTATGCTGTAGATCGTGATTCACTTGCGCACGATCTCGGTTTTGCTTTCGCGACTAGAAATAGCTTAGATAGCGTCTCTGATCGCGATCATATCGTAGAATTGCTTTCTATCGCTTCTCTTAGTATGGCGCATCTTTCCCGCTTTGCTGAAGATATGATTATCTTTAACAGCGGAGAGGCAAATTTCGTAGAACTATCCGATCGCGTGACTTCTGGCTCATCATTAATGCCACAAAAGAAAAATCCTGATGCGTGCGAGTTAATTCGAGGCAAAGCAGGCAGAGTGATCGGCTCATTAACAGGCATGCTAGTTACCTTAAAAGGCTTGCCACTTGCGTATAATAAAGATATGCAAGAAGACAAAGAGGGCATTTTTGATGCCTTAGACACTTGGCAAAATTGTGTAGATATGGCAACGTTCGTCTTAGATGAATTGAAAGTAAATGTTGAACGTACTCGAGAAGCCGCGTTAAAAGGTTATTCAAACGCAACGGAATTAGCGGATTATTTAGTTTCTAAGGGGGTTCCTTTCCGAGATTCCCATCATATCGTGGGCGAAACGGTGGTTTATGCAATAGAGAAAGGCAAAGGATTAGAAGATCTAACTATCCCTGAATTCCGCCAATTTAGTGAAGTAGTGGGAGATGATGTTTACGAGATTCTTTCTCTCCAATCTTGCTTAGACAAACGTTGTGCAAAAGGTGGGGTATCGCCATTGCGTGTTGCTGAAGCTATTGCTGAAGCCAAAATAAGATTTGCTTAATCATATTTTAACACGCATATCACAATTGGATTTCACAAGGCTCCCTTGTAATCCACTGAATAGCCTCAATTATGAGTAGCAACACTTAAATGAGATGATAAAAACAAAAAGTGCGGAAAAAACTACCGCACTTTTTATTTCAATTAGGAATGATCAATGACCAATCAACAAGACTATACTCAAGACAATGACAAGCTTTACCGTTATCTTTTCCAACATCGTTCGGTTCGTGGGGAATGGGTTCGCTTAAATAAAACATTTACTGATACATTAAATACCCATCAGTATCCTAAAGCAGTACAGGATTTATTGGGTGAAATGATGGTGGCGACTAATTTGCTTACTGCCACACTAAAATTTGACGGCAATATCACCGTACAAATTCAAGGCGATGGTCCATTACGCTTAGCATTAGTAAATGGCAATGATCAACAACAAATCCGCGCCCTTGCTCGAGTGGATGGCAACATCACTGAAAATATGAGTCTGCATAATATGATTGGTAAAGGGGTATTGGTCATTACTATTGCACCAAAAGAAGGCGAACGCTATCAAGGTGTAATTAGCTTGGATAAACCGACAATCACAGAATGCTTAGAAGATTATTTTGTACGTTCAGAACAGCTTCAAACTCAATTAATTATTCGTACTGGTGAATATGAAGGAAAACCAGTGGCAGCAGGTATGCTATTACAGATTATGCCTGATGGTTCTGGTACACCAGAAGATTTTGAGCATTTAACTACGCTCGCAGCAACAATAAAAAACGAAGAATTATTTGGTCTCCCTGCAGAAGAGTTACTCTATCGTTTGTATCATGAAGAAACCGTCAATCTTTATCCAGCACAAGATGTACAATTTTTCTGTGGCTGCTCTGCTGAGCGTTCTGGTTCTGCATTACTGCTCATCTCTGATGAAGAAATTGACGAAATATTAGCCGAGCATAAAGGCAGTATTGATATGCAATGTGAGTGCTGTGGCACACACTACTTTTTTAATAAAGAAGCAATTGAAAAATTAAAATCAACAAAACTTTAAAAACAATCCCGACGCCATATCGGGATTTTTGATCTATATCACAATATCACTAAAAAGAGGTAAAATTTTTAAAGAAATAATCAAAAATCAGATCTACTTAATATGTTTTTATTACGACAACAAGCCAATGAACCAATCTATTTGGTAAAATTTAAAAAAACTTAGTAAGCAACTTTCTCGTAAACGCTTATTTGTGGTTGATGGTTTTTGTGGTGCGAGTGAACACGACAGTATTGCAGTGCTTATTATCACTGAAGTAGTGTGACAAGCACATTTTGTAAAAAAGGTGTAGGTGCAATGCACTGTTCAGCTAACGTGGGTAAAGATGGCGATGTAGCAATCTTCTTCGACTTATCTAGTTTCACTGCGAAATTAGCAGGGACTGAACGTGGTATTACTGAACCAACTCCAACATTCTCAGCATGTTTCGGCGCAGCATTCTTAACCCTTCGCTCAACTTAATATGCAGAAGTGTTAGTAAAACGTATGCAAGCAGCAGGTGCTGAAGCTTACTTAGTGAATACTGGTTGGAATGGTACAGGCAAACGTATCTCAATCAAAGATACTCGCGGAATCATTGATGCAATCTTAGATGGCTCAATTGAAAAAGCTGAAATGGGCGAATTGCCAATCTTCAACTTAGCAATTCCTAAAGCATTACCAGGTGTAGATTCTGCAATCTTAGATCCTCGCGATACTTACGCAGATAAAGCACAATGGCAATCAAAAACTGAAGACTTAGCTGGTCGTTTTGTGAAAAACTTTGTTAAATATGCAACTAACGAAGAAGGCAAAGCCTTAATTGCAGCGGGTCCTAAAGCATAATTAAAAATACTAAAAATATTAACCGCACTTTGGGTGACTGAAGTGCGGTCATTTTTTATCTGTTTTCAAGCTGATAAATGTATTCAAAAATTGACAAAAATCCAGTAAAATCACGGTGTTTTAACTTTCGTCAATTAAAAGGACAATGCAATGCTTAACCAAATTAAAAAAGATGCTCAAGATCGTATGGAAAAAAGCCTTGAAGCATTAAAAGGCCATATTTCAAAAATCCGTACCGGTCGCGCACAACCAAGTTTACTTGATGCAATTCAAGTTGAATATTATGGTGCTGCGACCCCACTTCGCCAATTGGCAAATGTCGTTGCGGAAGATGCGCGTACATTAGCTGTAACTGTTTTTGATCGCTCTTTAATATCTGCGGTAGAAAAAGCAATTTTAACCTCAGATTTAGGTTTAAACCCATCTTCAGCAGGTACCACAATCCGTGTTCCACTTCCTCCATTAACAGAAGAACGTCGCCGCGATTTAATCAAAATTGTAAAAGGCGAAGGAGAACAAGGTAAAGTTGCAGTTCGTAATGTCCGTCGTGATGCGAATGATAAAATCAAAGCATTATTAAAAGACAAAGAAATCAGCGAAAATGAACAACATAAAGCAGAAGAAGAAATCCAAAAAATTACCGATATTTACATTAAAAAAGTAGATGAAGTATTAGCGGATAAAGAAAAAGAATTAATGGATTTCTAATCATTAAAAGTGCGAAAGGCAGACAGTTTTGTCTGCCTTTATTTTATTAGGTATGCAAATTTAGACATACCAATGAAAATATAATCAACAAAAGCGCGGTAAAGATTCTATGCAAAAACAAAACATTGTCATTCTTGGTTCAACGGGATCTATCGGTAAGAGTACCCTTTCTGTTATCGAAAATAACCCTCAGAAATATCATGCATTTGCACTCGTCGGCGGAAAAAATGTAGAAGCAATGTTTGAACAATGCATAAAATTCCGACCGCACTTTGCGGCTCTTGATGATGTAAATGCTGCTAAAATTTTACGTGAGAAATTAATTACGCATCATATTCCAACGGAAGTATTATCAGGACAACGAGCTGTTTGTGAACTTTCAGCACACCCAGATGCCGATCAGATAATGGCATCTATTGTTGGTGCAGCAGGATTGTTACCTACTCTTTCAGCGGTTAAAGCAGGTAAACGGGTATTACTGGCGAATAAAGAATCATTGGTAACCTGCGGACAGCTTTTTATTGATGCTGTAAAAAACTATGGTGCGAAGCTTTTACCAGTAGATAGTGAACATAATGCGATCTTTCAATCGTTACCGCCAGAAGCACAAGAAAAAATCGGTTTTTGCCCACTTTCTGAATTAGGTGTAAGTAAAATTATACTCACTGGTTCTGGCGGGCCATTTCGTTACACACCACTCGAACAGTTCGCAAGTATCACACCAGAACAAGCGGTTGCCCACCCTAATTGGTCTATGGGTAAAAAAATCTCTGTCGATTCAGCTACAATGATGAATAAGGGCTTAGAATACATTGAGGCTCGATGGCTTTTCAACGCAAGTGCGGAAGAAATGGAAGTCATTATTCATCCGCAATCGATTATTCATTCTATGGTGCGTTATGTTGATGGCTCAGTCATCGCTCAAATGGGAAACCCAGATATGCGTACACCAATTGCAGAAACTATGGCATATCCTCACCGCACTTTTGCGGGAGTAGAACCACTCGATTTCTTTAAAATCAAAGAACTAACATTTATTGAACCTGATTTTAATCGCTATCCAAATTTAAAACTGGCTATTGATGCCTTTGCTGCGGGTCAATATGCGACAACAGCAATGAATGCAGCTAATGAAATTGCCGTACAAGCATTTTTAGATCGTCAAATTAGTTTTATGGATATTGCAAAAATTAATTTGAAAACAATTGAGAAAATTTCGCCTTATACCATTCAAAATATTGATGATGTACTCGAAATTGATGCACAAGCAAGAGAGATTGCGAAAACACTAATTAGAGAATAGACCTAGAATAACTAGGTCTAGTTTATTCGATTTAATGGAATACAAATTCCAAAATGCACATATAGGCTGCAATACAAAATAAAATAATCACCAATAATTTTCTTGTTAAAGCCGGATTCATTAATCCACGCAATTTCATTGAGAAGAAACTCATTCCAAATGAACCCAAGGTAACGACACCAACTACAAGAAAATTTACATACCCTAATTGACCACTTAGGCTAATATCATAGGGAAAAACTCTAGTGAGATAGCCGTATAGATTACCAATACCGCCAATAATCATCATGTAGTTCGTATAAACGGCAATTTGTTGTGTTTTTACCCCTTTTAATTGGCCAACAAGCGGAGCAAGGATAGATCCGCCTCCAATACCTGTAATACCCGCAATTAAGCCTCCTCCACAGCAACTAATACTACCTTTAGCTCGTTCCATAGGAGACATATTAGACACTTCTATTTGTGTTCTCGATCTATTTAAAAATGTTTTAATCGCTAGCACACTTAAACTAACCGTAAAAATTAAACTAATTACCACAGTAGAAAAATAAAAACTTAATTCAAAGCCAATTTGCACGCCAATAACCATTGCTATAGACCATAAAATCATATTGATATGATCAATTTTAATTTTTTGCTTATGGAAAAATAATAAGTTAATCAATGCGGTACACATCACAATGGTAAGTGATGTAGCTGAAATAACTTGAATCGGTAACGCAGGAAACAATGTACGCAAAATTGGCATCATCAACACCCCACCGCCAATACCCAAAATAGCAGAAACCATGTTGGTACAATACCGCAAATCAGTAAGATAAAAATTGTACTAAGTGCCATCTTAGATCCTATTTAAAAATTCATTTAATCATACTTCATTTTGACGTAAGAGCATATGCTCAGCTTATATCGCTATCATATACAGTTAAAATTATTCTGTTATGATAAAAAGGATAGGGAGGATATATGATGGCTTCCTCCAAAGTTAGACTTATTTAGTTCAAGGATTGAGTTCTGTCATTCACAGGGCTGAGTCCTTTTAGTTTCCTATGAATACGTTCATGGTTGTAATAATGAATGTACTCGTGGAGCGTTTTTTCCAGTTGTTCGAACGTCTCAAATCTTTTACCGTAATAACATTCCGTTTTAATCGTCCAAAGAAGCCTTCCATCGCACTGTTATCTAAACAATTTCCCTTCCTTGACATACTCTGTTGAACGCCATTCTCTCTGAGTATGTGTTGATAGCCTATCATCTGATACGGCTAACCTTGGTCGGAATGTAAAATCGGTTTTGCTCCATCAAGCCTTTTTACAGCTTGTTTCATCATTAGTCTGTGTTACGCATAAAATCGCATTGTAATAAATTATCCACAACACCCCCGACTTGATAAGAACGATATTTTTATGTCTTGCATTTTCCCCTTAAGCCCTAACACTTGCATAAGTCGTTGCTTTTTTATGGTTGATTTTTTATGGTTGATTTTAATGGTTTCTCTTAACTTAAAAGTCACACGGCGATAACCGCAGTTTCCGTGATTATCGTTGATAAATAACGGCAATTTCTTGTAATAATGCTACATTTTTATCGCTTTTTACTTTTAAATGGTAAAAGAAAAAACGAAGGGCTAACCCCATTAAATTAAGCAACATTTGAAGCGGAAAATGAACGCATAATGCCTTTACAATAGCGGCTTTTTCTGTATTTTTTGTTGGTTAAGCTCTTGCAGAAATTACCCATTTTTAACCGCTTGTATCACATTAAGTTTAAATTCAGATAAGTAATTTCGCTTCTTATCCAGTACAACTAACCCATTGATTCCACTATGATTAAATTGGTTAATCCAACGTCGCAATGTCCTGATAGAAAGTTGAAAATATTTACGGGTAAGTGAACAATTTTTACCATTTTGAAGATAAAATTCAATGACTTGTTGTTTGAAAAGAAAATTGTATTTGGTCATAAAAAATCTGCACCTTAGTTAGTTGGTTATTTAGTCCAACTTTTGGGGTGCAGATCAAATAAGGGCTTAAAATAAGTAAATCAATATGAATTATTTACCATCAACACTTACACCATAAAAAGCGTCATAGCCAAATGGGCTTTGTACATAACCTTTTACACGAGGACTAAGCGGTGCAAAACCAACAGAGTGGGCAACTGGAATCCAAGGTGCTTGATTATGGACAATAACTTGAGCTTGTTTATAAAGTTCCGCACGTTCTTCCTTATTAGTTAATCCAATAGCTTTATTAAGTAAAGCATCAAATTCTGAATTATTGAAACGTGCCATATTAGAATTACCTATATTTGAGCTACCTAATAATGGGGATAAGAAATTATCAGGATCACCATTATCGCCAGACCAACCAAAGATACCCGCAGTTAATTCTCCCTCTTTTGCTCGTTTTCTATAATCAGCCCATTCATAAGTTACTGGGTTAGTTTTTACACCAATTTTAGCCCAATCCGCCATAATTAATTCAGCCATACGTTTTGGATTTGGATTAGAAGCACGAATAACAGGTTGAATCCAGAAATCAGTTTCAAAACCATTTGGATAACCCGCTTCTGCTAAAAGTTGTTTTGCTTTTTCTGGATCGTACGGATAATCTTGGATTTCATCGTTATAACTCCAAATTGTTGGAGGAAGTGGGTTTTTAGCTGATGTTCCTGCGCCTTGATAAACCGCTTCAATAATTGCTTTTTTATCCACTGCATAATTCAACGCTTGACGCACTTTAACATTATCAAACGGTGCTTTTTCGGTATTGAATGCGATATATGCCACATTCAAACCTTTCTGTTCCAAAAGTTGCACTTTTGGATCTGTTTTCATTTTGGCTAAATCCGCTACATTTGGGAATAAAATTAAATCACAAGTACCTGCCTGTAATTTTGCATAACGTGTTGTTGCATCAGGCACAATACTAATAACTAAACGATCTAAAGGTGTTCTACCTTTCCAATAATTTTCATTTGCAACATATTGTATCGCCTGATCTGTTTTATAATCCACAAAAACAAAGGGGCCAGTCCCCACTGGGCGACTATCAAGCGTTTCTGGTTTACCTGCTTTCAGCATTGCATCAGCATATTCTGCGGAATAAATAGAAATAAAATCCATACCAAGGCTAGCCAAGAAAGTCGCATCTTTCTTGTTCAAGGTAATACGAATTGTGTTATCGTCTACTTTCTCCACTGACTTCAACAATTCTGGGAATTTCATTGCTTTGAAATATGGATAAGTCCCCTTAGATACATTGTGATATGGATGATTTGGATCTAGCTGACGTTGGAATGAAAATACAACATCATCTGCATTAAAATCACGTGTCGGGGTAAATTCTTTTGTTGTATGGAATTTAACCCCTTTTCTCAAATGAAAAGTATAACTTAAGCCATCATCGCTAATTTCCCAGCTTTCAGCTAAAGCCGGTTCAATATCCGTTGAGCCTTTTTTAAATTCAACTAAGCGGTTATACACTTGTTGTGAGCTTGCATTATAAGAAGTACCCTCAATTATTAACGCAGGGCTAAATCCCAATGGAGCTTTCGCTGTACAATAAACAAAAGTATTATTTGACGAGGATTTTGCTTCAGTTTGAGCGGTAGATTTATTTGCCGAACTAGATTGATCACAAGCTGCCAAAACAAGAGTTGCAGCGGCGAGAGTTAATGTTGCTTTTAGTTTCATAAGAATACCTCAATGTTAGGCAGGGAATGTCCCACCATTTATGGTTAAACGATGGAGCTATCTCCACCAACAAGAAATATCAATAAGATATAAGCAAATTTCCCTTTTTTTAAATAAAAAAATCCTATGGATTATAACAAATTAATCTAAGGCATTTTTCGTAAATGATCGCCATCATTTTTGTGTAATTTCATAAGCGACCAAACAAGGGCTATTGCAAAAAGTGATGAAGTTAAAAAAGTATAGCTGAATGCGTGTTGTAAGCCATCATTTGCGCTAAAGAAATGTCGATAAAGATTTAAGATTATTGATGACACAGCAATACCAAATCCAATCCCCACTTGCTGCACAATACTTAATACGGTAGAGCCTGTGCCTGCCTGTTGTTTTGAAAGATCGCCGACTGCTAATGTATTGATTGAAGTAAAAATGATCGACATACAAGCCCCATACCACATAAGATTACAAATAATCCAAGTCAGAGAACTTTGTTTATCTAACCAAGCCATTGAAATCACAGAGCCAGCCATCAAAAGTGCGGATGAAATTAACGTGGTTTTATAGCCCCAACGATTTAAAATTCGTCCAATTAATATTTTCAACATCACAGAAATTAACGCAATCGGTGCTAAGAGCCAGCCTGACATTTCCGCACTATAACCGAAAGATAATTGGAACATTAAAGGTAATAAAAAGGGCACACCAGATGCAGATAATCGAATAAAAATATTGGCAATAATGCCTAATCTGAATGTACGAGTGCGGAAAAGAGATAAAGGTAAAATAGCATCTTCATTGTTTTTGGCATAGCTACAATAAGCCACGAGTAATAAAATACCAACAACTAATATGCTATAAGTTACACTTGAATTATGCTGACTTTCGCCGAGTAAATCCAAACCAAGCGTAATACCGACTAACCCCAATGCAAAGAGTAAAAAACCTGTCCAATCTAATTTCTCTACCTCGCCTTTGATATTGTTCATCACGCTGCCCGATGCCAAAATTCCTAGTGCACCAATTGGAATATTAATTAAAAAAATCCAGTGCCAACTGGCGTGAATGACTAACCATCCACCCAAAATAGGTCCGAGAATTGGTCCGATCAAACCTGCAGTTGCCATTAAATTCCAAGCATTCACTAATTGTTGTTTGGGGACAGCTTGAATAATAGCTAAACGTGCAACGGGCATCATAAAAGCACCACCTAGCCCCTGAATTACTCTGGCTAAAATTAAACTTTCTAAATTAGGCGCAGCAGCACAAGCGATAGATCCTAAAATAAACGTGAAAACGGCACCGCGAAAAACAGTTAATGTCCCAAATTTTGCCGCAGCCCAAGCGGTAAGAGGAATAAATAATGCAACGGCTAAAGAATAAGCAATAATCGCCATTTGCATTTCAAAGGCGGGTTTATGTAAATCGGAAGATATCGCGGGTAAAGCTGTATTTAGAATGGTCGCATCGAGGCTTTGCATAAAAAGTGCCATTGCTGCTACCCAAGCTAAACCGCGATAGGCATTGGATTCAGTCATCGTGCTCCGTGAAAATGGTGCAACCAATTTTCAATAAAATCGGCAATTTGCGGAATGCAGTTAATATCCAACAAAGTGCGGTCAATTTCAAGGGGATAATTCGTCGCAACCGCCACTACATATTCGTCAATTTCGGGTAAAGGTTTTGTCATTTCCTGACGATGGAGCAAAATCTTTGGAATTGGCTCTTGTTTAAAACCTTCCACCAACACTAAATCTGTTAAAGTGCGGTCAAATTGTTGTGCTAAATAATCCAATGAAACAGATTTTGGTGTTTCCGTCATGATCGCCCAGCGTTCATCATTCGCTAAAATAACTTGAGAGGAACCTGCCTCTTTCATACGCCAACTATCTTTGCCTTCTTTATCAACTTGCATATTGTGATGGCTATGTTTAATCACTGAAACGCGAATGTGACGAGCGATAAGTTCTGGGATAAGTTTTTCTAATAATGTTGTTTTACCACTACCGCTATAACCGGTAATTCCAAGTAAAGGAATCTGATTGTTCATAAAAATAACCTTAAAATATAAGTTCGCAAATCTTTTTTCATAAAATCGAATTTTATTTTGCATAAGTAATTAAACTATTATGCAAAATAAACCTCAAATTTAAACCAAATAAAAACGCTCTTTAAATCATCATTAAAGGGCGTTTAAAATTTACACTTTAGAACTTGTAAACCATATTATCCTCATACTGACCTGAATGACGTGCTGATGCATTTACAACAATCCTCTTTGAGCTAACGCCTGCCAATTATTCACCTTATCTTCCTGAATATACTCAATAAACCGTACAAATTCCGACTTTGTTGAACTGAAGGTGGTAGTGTAAGATTTACCAATTGCAAGAAGTTAATCAAGTCGAAATAAGTAGCCTGTTTATAGCTTTCTTGACGCCTGCAAAGATAAGGCGGGTCTAACACAAACAACGCTTTCGGATTATCAGTAAACTTAGGTAAGAGCGTGTGGAACGATTATCGCCCAATTTCTACGCTGTCTAAATAGCTGTCTGCCTTTGGATAATCAGACTGGCGAATGCAATGATATAAATCATATTGGAATAAGTCATCAAATGTTGCTACTTGTTGTCCGTTAAACAATAACCAACTCGCTAGGCAGTTCAGCTCTTTGTAGCCGTCAAATCCCTGAATGATTTTGAGGAATTCTGCCTTTAATTCCTTTGGCATTCGTTTGTTTTTTAGCGTAACGTTGCCAACAGTAGTAAAAAGTTGTGAACGCAAGGCGTTGATGTCGTCAATATGAGCGAGTCTTTCTGCATAGCCGTCAAAATCGTTGTAGATTATGTGAGCTTTTGGTTTGATGGCTTTGCTGCGTGGCTTAATAAACCCAAACCGCCAAAGGTATCAATAATCGTCCAGCTCTCGCCATCGTCTTTGATATTTTCGTTGAGAATAGTCTCAATGCGAGTATTTGACCTTAGTGAAAAATCGAGTAATGCAGTCAGTTATCGCTTTGATTGGCTCTTTGTGCCAATTGCGTTTGTGTTTGTACATCGCTAAATAAACTTTAACCATTTTGATATGCTTCCATCAAGTATTTTGCTTGATAATGTCATTATGGATTGATTGCAGTTGATCAAGTATGAGATGAGATGTTTTGAGCTTATACTTGTACATACGTTGGTTGGAAAGCTCAATTTGCAATTTTTCGAGTCTTGCCGATTGCGTTAAAATAAGATTTGTTGCGGTTTTGTTAGCCAATCTAGCACGTTGTGCAAAGTCTGAGATATATCGACTACATTCGCCTTCATAATTTGCAGCATTCTCATCGATGTTGGCAATAAGGCGAGTTTGGGTTTCGGCAAAAAGTGCGGTTTGTTTTTCGGCTGAAATTTCCCATGTGAGGGTGTCAAGGTTTAGCACATTTCCCCCTTTAATAAAAAACTGCCCGTAGACGGTATCTTTAATGATTAGATAACAATTTGTTCTTGCTCTTTTAAGTAAACAGATGCGATCTAAATCGATTTGTTCTGTTGTTTTGCCTATATCATTTTTAGTTAATGGTTTATCAAAAATATTTGCTGCAGCTGGATCAATCCATTTATATTCCGAGATGAAGGGCGTAAAGTCTGTCACAGCCCCATCATCTGATACAGCTAACCTTGATCGTAATGTAAAATCGGTTTTTCTCCATCAAGCCTTTCTACAGCTTGTTTCATCATTCGAGTGATTTTTGAAATTGCACGAGATTATAATGGTACTTACTCAAGCCAATGCTAAGAGTTGATAGAGAGCTTTGAGGGTTATTCAGTTTTACAAGATATTTTTGCGTTGCACATCTGCTGTCTGATTTACCGAGAATGGATAAAAATGGCGATTGTTAGCGGTGAAATTGAGGTGACAGTCGATATAGATCCAGAGTGACTTTATAACGCCGTTTACAGTGGTCAAGTTATGTTGTGGATTGATCCAACTAAGAGGCGCAAGCGTGGAAAGAACGTATTAAAGGGTTGGCAACAGAAAGCCAAGTTGTAAGAGCAAGAGGTAGCAATCCAGCGGAAGTTAAACGCCGCCGTAAAGTTGAGGTGGATGAAAACCGAGAATTAGGACTGAAGTTTGACACGGATTTAACCAATACTCAATTGGAAACAAGCGGTGGATTTTCTTCACAGAAAGACGAAATTAATCAAGATGAATAATTTTATTTGTGGTATCCTTAAATACCGGCTTATAGGAGAAATAAATATGTCTGAACACAATGAAGATCTTACTAAAGATGAAGTACTTTCTTTAGCTTCTGCAATTGATAATTTACAGAGCAGAGTGATTGGATTAGATGTTTGTGTCAAAGGATTGGCTTTAGTATATATTCTTGATGGTGGTTCTTATGAAGATAAGATTCATAAAGGTGAGATGCTTAAAGAAATGTTACTTTCTTTAAGAACAGGACTAGAATCTCAAGATTTTATGAGAAATGTAGATAAGGCTGCATTCTTCTCATCGGTTCAAGGGCTGATTACTTCTATTGATGAGATTGCTAAACAATTAAGTAAATTCTCTTCACAAGGAGAAGCAGCAGATGGAAAATAATGTTTCATTATCTAAAGATTCACTATTAGTTGTTAGCACTGTTATTCAAGGTACAAAAACAACTATTGATGAAATTCAGGAGCAAAAGAACTCTCATTTATTTGAGCTGAACCTCATTCGGCGTCGGTTAGCTCTTATTGAAAGCAATATGCTCTGTCAGGATGATTTAGCAACATTACAAAATGGTGTGAATGTTATAATACAAAACAGCATTTCTCCTGAATTAACGAAACTGGAAACCAATATCGATAATATTGGTGATAAAGTTGCGTTAAAAACAGATATTGAATCGCTCAAAGTGTTTATTAAAGAAAATGTCGCAATGAAATCAGATGTTGATTCAATCACACGAAAAACAATTGACTGGGTTAATGGCAATACTGCAACAAAAGCCGATGTTTTAAAATCAGAAAATACGTTATTCTGGAAAATTGCAGGTGTTGTTACATTTATTGTTGGTGCGACAGCAGCCATTGTAAAAATGGGATAATTAAATTACTTAATCAAGGAGCCACGCTTTAATGATCTGACCCCAAAAAGTTAGACTTATTTAGTTCAAAGACTGAGTTCTGTCATTCATAGGGAGCAGTCCTTTGAGTCTCCCCTGAATACACTCATGGTTGTCATAATGAATGTACTCATGAATCGTTTTTTCCAGTTGTTCGAACGTCTCAAATCGTTTACCGTAATAACATTTCGTTTTAATCGCCTAAAGAAGCTTTCCATCCTACTGTTATCTAAACAATTTCCCTTCCTTGACATACTCTGTTGAATGCAATTCTCCCCGAGTATGTATTTAGCCCATCATCTGATACAGTCAACCTTGGTCGTAATGTAAATAATCCCGTAATACTCCCATTTTTAACCGTTTGTATCACGTTAAGTTTAAATTCAGATGGGTAATTTCGCTTCTATTCAGCACAGTTAACCTATTGATTCCAGTATGATTAAATTGTTAATCCAATGTTCTAATGTTGTTTAGGCAAGTTGAAAATATTTACGGGTAAGTGAACGATTTTTACCATTTTGAAGATAAAATTCGATGACTTGTTGTTTGAAAAGAAAATTGTATTTGGTCATAAAAAATCTGCACCTTAGTTATTTAGTCCAACTTTTGGGGTGCAGATCATAATAAAAGCCTAAAAATTAAAGTAGAGCAAATCCGACAGGACAATTTAAAACTCCGAGAAAATCGACCGCACTTTAAACACCATAAGAAAAAAGGAGGGTGAAAATGAATGAAATTAATATCAAAATCCCCTTACATAAATTCCAAGCATTAATGCTCTGCTATGTCCGTGAAACACTCAACAAATATGGGATATCGGTTTTAATCTGCGTCAAAGATGTCAAAGAATATTGGCTAGTGTTAAATAATTACACTAGAGAATGTATTGAGCACGATGTTAAATTTTATGTAAATGATAATGGCTATTTGCTCAAAAGTGATTATTTTAAAGATGACTTAACCGCTTGGAATGAATTAGCCGATTGGATAAATGATAACCGCAGCAGCACATCAACAACTGGCACAACAGCAAAACTGATTGTGCCTGTGTTGCCTGTGGTAAATCTTGGTAAGCAAAAATAGAAATTAGTATTTAACAAATCCAATAGGCGTTTCAAGTGAGTGCCTATTTTTTAAGGAAATAAAAATGACAGCAAAACAAATAAGAGTCGGGGTAAGCCCAATAACAAACCAAATTTTTGTCGGTTATGTTAACAAAAAAGGGGATGCGTGGACAACAAAACAAGATGCAACAACGGAAATTCTGTTTGCAGTTGCACAGCACGCAATGGAATTTGGTAAACCAATAATTTTATCTGAGGAAACTGTAGATGGACGTTTTGCCAAAAAATACTCAATCACTGTTGAACAGATTGGAGGTGAAGAATGAGCAAAAACAACAATGGATGGATTAAGTGTTCTGACTAAAATGGGCTAACTAAAATAAATCGTTATAATCGCTCTTATGGGCGGTTTTTTATTGGAGGAAACATGGAACCAACGCTCACTATTTGCGATGTTGCAAAGTACTTGAATCTTAGCGAAACAACCGTGCGGAAAAATAAATTAAAGTGGGGATTTTTCCAAATGGAAGGGGCTAGAATGTGGCAGTTTTTAAATCCGATCTTGATAGCAATCGCAAAAAAGCAGAAAATCTCAGCGATCTATATGCGAAGGTTGGCGATACACAGGAGAAACAAAAATGCCGATCCGCAAAAATAAAAATGGCGTGTGGCAAATCGATTTTACCACACCAAGTGGCGAGTGAGTTGGATGCAGTAGTAAAACAACTGATAAAAAACTATCTCAACATTTCCACGATAAGCTCAAGCACGAAGCGTGGCAAGTGGAGGCAACTCAACAAAAAGCCCGAAAAAAAACGGTGGAGCAAGCCTTAATTTTATTGCTAAAAGACGCAGAGCATAAAAAAGACAAACTCATCAAAATTCAGAATGCCAAATATTGGTGCGATGCAATCGGGCAAAAGCTGCTTAGTTCTTTAACAAGTGAAGATATCCAAAATGCGATTCCTACGCACGTTGTACACACAGGGGAAAATACTTTCCCCAGCAACCCAAAACCGCTATCGTTCGTCCATTATGCGGGCAAGCAATCTGGCAAAGCAAGCTGGTTGGATTGATGTCGTGCCTTATATCGCTAAAAATAGCGAACCCAAAAAACGCATCCGCTGGATTACTGAAAAGGAAGCAGAGCGATTATTAGATAGCTTAAATCTTAATTGGATGAAAGATGTCTGCCAGTTCGCCTTATTGACGGGGGCTAGAATGACGGAGATTTTATCAATGACGTGGGATAAAATTAATTTTGCTAACAAAATGGCAATAGTTACTGGCGATATTGCAAAATCTGGACGCAAACGTTCTCTGCCTTTAAGTGATGACGCAATTAATCTAATCAAAGAAAGGATGAAATATCAAGTGTCTCCCTATGTTTTTCATAGCGGAACAGGGAAACTACGTGATGATATTTCACGAAGGGATTTTAAGCGCACCTTGCAGCGAGCCAATATTAAGAATTTCCGATTTCATGATTTACGTCACACTTGGGCAAGCTGGCATATCCAACGCGGAACACCGCTAATGGTACTCAAAGAGTTAGGCGGATGGGAAACGATAGAAATGGTTCAGAAGTATGCACACCTAAATGCCGACTATTTATTGTCATACGTGAATCAAGTCAAATTCTCGTCAAACACTCGCCTTGTTAGCTAAAGCAGAATAGTAGAAAACGGTAAATTGAATGATTATTCAGAAAATAAAAAGTAGGTAAGTTATTAATTCTAAAGAGAAAACTTTCGATATTTAGAAAATTCTATTTGGTGGGTCGTGAAGGATTCGAACCTTCGACCAACGGATTAAAAGTCCGCTGCTCTACCGACTGAGCTAACGACCCATTGTGTTGAATGAATTAATAATAGCGCATTTATTTTAGAATCAAAAGAATAAATTCATTCTTTCAAGCTAATTGGTTAAATTACAAACGATGAAAACAAAACAGGATCTAATAAAATTAGCTCCTGTTTTTCAAGTATTAGAAATACTAAGAATTAGTACGCTAACACTGCACGACGGTTTTTAGAATATGTCGCTTCATCGTGACCTAATACTGCAGGTTTTTCTTCACCGTAAGATACTGTGCCTAATTTACCAGCATCAACACCTTTACCAGCTAAATAACCTTTAACTGCATCTGCACGACGCTGACCTAATGCGATGTTGTATTCTGGTGTACCACGTTCGTCAGTGTTACCTTCTACTAATACTTTAGCAGCTGGTGTTGCATTTAAATATGCTGCGTGAGCATCTAAGATTTGAACGTATTCACCTGTAATGTCGTATTTATCAAAACCGAAATAGACAGTGTTATAACGTTGTTGAAGATCAGCAACAGAGTATCCGCCAAAAGTTTGAGTAGCACCATTGCCTGCAGCATCGTTATTAGATGAACTACAAGCCGCTAATGCAGCTACAGAACCTGCAACTAATAATGATTTAAAAAATTTGTTCATTAGATTTCTCCTAAATGAGTTTTTTATTTAGTTAAGTATGGAGACCAAGCTGGAAATTTAATTTGGCCATCACTTCCTGGAAGGCTCGCCTTAAAGCGACCATCTGCAGAAACCAATTGTAGCACCTTTCCTAAGCCCTGTGTAGAACTATAAATAATCATAATTCCATTTGGAGAAAGACTTGGACTTTCGCCTAGAAAAGATGTACTAAGTACCTCTGAAACGCCAGTTGTGAGATCTTGTTTAACCACATTATTGTTGCCATTAATCATCACAAGTGTTTTTCCATCTGCACTAATTTGTGCGCTACCGCGACCACCCACTGCGGTTACGCTACCACCGTTTGCATCCATTCGATAAACCTGTGGCGAGCCACTTCTATCGGATGTAAATAAAATTGAGTTTCCGTCTGGTGACCACGCTGGTTCAGTATTATTACCCGCACCACTCGTTAATTGCATAGGTGTACCACCATTTGCGCCCATAACGTAAATATTCAGAACGCCATCACGAGAAGAAGCAAAAGCTAAACGAGAACCATCTGGCGAAAAGGCTGGTGCGCCATTATGCCCTTGAAAAGATGCCACTACTTTACGCGCACCAGAATTCAAATCTTGTACAACAAGTTGTGATTTTTTATTTTCAAAAGATACATAAGCCAAACGCTGACCATCTGGAGACCAAGCTGGCGACATAATTGGTTGAGCACTACGATTGACGATAAATTGATTATAGCCATCATAATCTGCAACACGAACTTCATAAGGTTGCGAACCACCATTTTTTTGCACAACATAAGCGATACGAGTTCTAAAGGCACCACGGATAGCAGTTAATTTTTCAAAAACTTCATCACTCACAGTATGTGCACCATAGCGTAACCATTTATTTGTCACCGTATAGCTATTTTGCATTAATATAGCCCCTGGCGTACCTGATGCACCAACCGTATCAATTAATTGATAAGTAATACTATAACCGTTACCCGATGGAACCACTTGTCCAATTATAATTGCGTCAATTCCAATATTCGACCAAGCTTCAGGATTTACCTCAGCTGCTGAAGTTGGGCGTTGAGGCATTTGAGACACCGCAATAGGATTAAACTTACCACTGTTACGTAAATCATCAGCAACAATTTTACTAATATCTTCTGGTGCAGAACCAACAAATGGTACGACAGCGATAGGGCGCGCACCATCAACCCCTTCATCAATGACAATGCGTACTTCATCGCCAGCGAATGCATTATTAGTAATAGCAAGTATAATCGCGAATACGCTCACTAAATGTTTTAATAATTTCATTTTGTTACCTTTAAAATTTAACAATAAATTTTTATAAAGAATTATCGAATATCAAAGTCAATAATTGGCGATTTATATTTTTCATAAATTTCATCTGATGGCGCAGCTGGAACTTTTTTCGTTCTAGCCACCGCACTTAATGCCGCAGAACAAATATCATCAGGGCCTGAAATTTTTTGATAGCCCAAGATCGTGCCATCTCGACCTAATTGAATTTTAATACGACAAACCTTTCCTGCAAAACTTGGATCTTTTAAGAAACGACGTTGAATCTCTTTCTTGATTACACCTGCGTATTGATCTCCAATCTTACCACCATCGCCAGAGCCAAGTGCAGCACCGCTACCTTGAGTTCCACCTTTATTTGTGTTTCCCCCTTTAGATGCACTGCCGCCACCAACATCCCCGCCGTTAAAGAAATCATCTAGGCTTGCTTGATCTGCTTTACGTTTCGCTTCCGCAGCAGCTTTAGCTTTTGCCTCAGCAGCGGCTTTCGCTTTAGCTTCTGCATCAGCTTTTGCTTTAGCCTCAGCTGCTGCTTTCGCTTTTGCCTCCGCTTCAGCCTTTGCTTTAGCTTCAGCAGCGGCTTTTGCCTTAGCTTCTGCTTCTACTTTCGCCTTAGCTTCAGCCTCTTGTTTTGCTTTTTGAGCAGCAATTTCTGCTGCTTTCGCTTTAGCCTCTTCTTCGGCTTGTTTTGCCGCTGCAGCTAAACGTTTAGCCTCTGCATCTGCTTTTAATTTTGCAGCTTCAGCAGCTTGCTTAGCCTTAGCCTCTTCAGCTTGCTTCTGTTTTTCCAACGCTTCTTGACGAGCTTGCTCTTGTTGTTTTTTTATTTCTTGCTGACGTTGCTGTTCTTGCTGACGTTTTAACTCTTCTTGTCGTTGAACTTCTTGTTGATGCTTAATCTCTTCTTGATTAGGCTCAGGTGGTTTTTCTTCCACAACAGGTTCTGGGCGTTTTGGTTTATCCGCTTGCCCTTTTTTTTGTTGTTGAATACGCCCCCATTCCTGCGCAGCCGTACCTGTATCAACCATCACTGCACCCATTGCATCTCCTTCACCTTCTCCACCACCCATAATTTCAACGGTGTGATAAAGTGAACTTAAAATCAATAAGCCAAACAAGATAAAGTGCAAAAGGATAGAAATAGCAAAAGCATTGATTCCTTTCTTTTGTCGATTATTTTGCACGTGTTACCTACTTAGCTAAATGGGATTTGTCATTAAACCTACAGATTTAATGCCTGCAAGATGAAGTAAATTCAATGCCTTAATCACTTCTTCATAAGGGACTTCTTTAGCTCCACCTACTAAAAATAGCGTATTATTATCTTTATCAAATTCCTGTCTAGATAATTGAGTAACCATTTCTTCTGTTAAACCTTCTTGACGTTCTCCGCCAATAGAAATCGCATATTTCCCAATACCTGCAACTTCAAGAATTACAGGCACTTTATCTTCATTAGTAACCTCTTGGCTTTGCACAGAATCAGGCAATTCAACTTGAACGCTTTGACTAATAATAGGGGCGGTTGCCATAAAAATTAACACTAAAACTAATAGCACATCTAAAAAAGGCACAATATTAATTTCAGATTTAATTGCTTTACGCTGACGACGAGCCATATATTCCTCTAAAATTTTAACTTATTTTTACCGCACTTTTTCTTTAAAGTGCGGTCAATTTTCCCTATTTTTAGTGAGGGGCTTTACCAAAAGCTTGACGGTGTAAAATCGTCGTAAATTCATCAATAAAGTTACCGTAATCTTGCTCAATTGCGTTCACTCGTAAGCTTAAACGGTTATAAGCCATTACTGCAGGAATTGCGGCAAATAAACCAATTGCAGTGGCAATCAACGCTTCAGCGATACCAGGTGCTACCATCTGTAATGTTGCTTGTTTCGCACCACTTAATGCCATAAAAGCGTGCATAATTCCCCAAACAGTACCAAATAAACCAATATAAGGGCTAACAGATGCCACTGTGGCTAAGAATGGAACTCGACTTTCCAAGCTTTCAATCTCACGGTTCATCGCAAGATTCATCGCACGCGTTGTGCCTTTAATAATCGCTTCAGGAGCGTCTGGATTTACTTGTTTTAAACGTGAAAATTCTTTAAATCCCACGCAAAAAATTTGTTCGCTTCCCGTTAATCCATCGCGACGATTAGATAGTCCTTCATAAAGTTTATTTAAATCTTCTCCTGACCAAAAACGATCTTCAAACGTATGCGCTTCTTTTAAGGCATTCGTTAAAATACGGCTACGTTGAATGATAATTGCCCAAGATATGATTGAGAAAGAAATCAAAATCACAATTACCAGTTGCACAACAATACTTGCTTTTAGAAAAAGATCTAAAAAATTCAATTCTGCAGTCATTGCATACTCCGAAAAGTTATTTTAAGTGATTAAATGCAGCTTTAACTTCTTTGGGAAGCGCCACAGGTTTCATCTTGCCTAGATCAACACAGGCTACCTTAACAGTAGCCTTTGATAACATCAGGGTGTTGCGCATCAGTCTCTGTTCAAAAAGGATTGTAGCCCCTTTTACTTCTGAAACTTCTGTTTCCACCATAAGTAAATCATCCAATTTTGCTGCCACGCAATAATCAATGGCGAGTGATTTGACAACAAATGCGAGTTGTTGTTCCTCTAGTAAGGTTTGTTGCGTAAAATTTAATATACGCAAATATTCTGTTCTTGCTCGTTCAAAAAAATGCAAATAGCGAGCGTGATACACTACGCCACCTGCATCAGTGTCTTCATAATACACACGAACAGGAAAAGAAAAGCAATTTCCCAGCATATTCTTACCCGATTGATTGCAATAAACCGTGTATTCTAGAACCAGTTTTTGGGATAAGCAAGATATCTATGAAAAAACTCAATAAGATTTTATTCATTTTAAAACATCCAAAATTTTTACCGCACTTTTAGCCTGACTAGCAAAAGATAAGGTAATGGCAAATCATTTTTAACCTTTTGAATTGAGCAAAAATCATTCAAAGCATAACCGTTCTTTAAAAATAGCCTCTATGTAATCTTAAACCAGCAGTATTTTTACTCTTGATATTTAGCGTTTCTATGCGACAATCTTAACGATTATTTACTTTAAAAATATGTTTTACTAAATGGATTACGAAAATCAAATTGCCAATATATTCTCACTAAATGGCGAATTAAGCCAAAATATCAAAGGTTTTCGTCCTCGAACTGAACAACTTGAAATGGCATATGCTGTTGGTAAAGCAATTCAAAATAAATCTTCCCTTGTTATTGAAGCAGGAACGGGTACAGGAAAAACCTTTGCATATCTCGCGCCTGCTCTGGTATTTGGTAAAAAAACCATTATTTCTACAGGATCTAAAAATCTTCAAGATCAGCTTTTTAATCGAGATCTGCCTGCTATTAAAAAAGCCCTTAATTTCACGGGAAAAATTGCGTTGCTAAAAGGTCGGGCAAATTATCTTTGTTTAGAGCGTTTAGATCAAGTTATTGCTCAAGGTGTGCTTGGCGATAAGTCTGTTTTAGCTGAATTAAGTAAAGTACGAAAATGGAACAATAGCACTAAGACAGGCGATTTCACAGAATGTATTGAGCTTGCAGAAGATAGCCCAATTATTCCTCAACTTACTAGTACAGCAGAAAGCTGTTTAGGTACTGATTGCCCTAATTATTCAGAATGTTATGTGGCAAATGCACGTAAAAAAGCATTAAATGCTGATTTGGTTGTAGTTAATCATCATTTATTTTTTGCAGATATGGCTGTAAAAGAAAATGGTTTTGGCGAACTTATTCCAAATGCAGAAGTGATTATTTTTGACGAAGCTCACCAGTTACCCGATATTGCCAGTCAATATTTTGGTCAATCTTTAACATCACGCCAGCTTTTTGATTTATGCAAGGATATTAATATTGTCTATCGCACAGAACTCAAAGATATGCAACAGCTTGGCACAACATCTGATACCTTACTGAAGGTTGTACAAGATTTTCGTTTATTACTGGGTAATGGGAGTAATGTTCGAGGAAATTGGCGTGAACTTTACACGCAAAGTGCGGTGAAAAAAGCCTTTGAATTATTACAAGAGAAAATAGATTTTTTATCTGAAGTGATTAAGTTAGCACTTGGTCGTTCCCAAACTTTAGATAGTATTTTTGAGCGTGTTGAATCCATTAAAATTCAGCTTAAACGTTTATCTGAAACAAATATTGTGGGTTATTGTTATTGGTATGAAGGAAATGGTCGCCAGTTTGGTTTACATATTACGCCATTGACAGTAGCCGATAAATTTGGTGATCAGCTCGAAGCGAAAGAAGCCGCTTGGATATTCACATCTGCGACATTAGAAGTGGGGGGAACCTTTAATCATTTCTGCCAACGTTTAGGCATTGAAAATGCGACACAAAAAATTTTATATAGTCCCTTTAATTATTCTGAACAATCTTTGCTTTGTGTGCCTAGATATTTGCCGAATACTAATCAAGTGAATACATTAAGCTTACTAGGCGAAATGTTATTACCTGTGATTGAAGCAAACAAAGGGCGTTGCTTTGTTCTTTGCACTTCTTATTCAATGATGCGTGGTTTAGCAGAGTATTTTCGTGAAAAAAGTCATCTTTCAATTTTATTACAAGGCGAAACCTCAAAAGGCAAATTACTTGAGCAATTTATAAAAGAATCCCATAGCGTTTTGGTGGCAACCTCTAGCTTTTGGGAAGGTGTAGATGTGCGTGGCGATGCACTTTCTTTAGTCATCATTGATAAGCTTCCCTTTACTGCGCCAGATGAACCTTTGTTAAAAGCCCGTATTGAGGATTGTCGTTTGCAAGGTGGCGATCCATTCAACGACATTCAAATTCCTGAAGCGGTAATTGCCTTGAAACAAGGCGTAGGACGTTTAATTCGTGATGTTACAGATCGTGGCGTTGTGATTATTTGTGATAATCGATTAGTCATGCGCAATTATGGCGAAACATTTTTGAAAAGTTTACCTAACTCAAGTCGTACCCGTGATCTCAACAAAGTGATACAATTCTTACAAAATAAATAAACGAGAATAAATAATGCAAAATTTAACTTTATTGGCGTTGGACACTTCTACTGAAGCCTGTTCAGTCGCCTTATTTCATCGTGGCGAGAAAACACATATTAATGAACTTGCACAACGCACACACACTAAACGAATTTTACCTATGATTGATGAAATTTTGGCAAATTCGGGGTTAGGTTTAAATCAAGTTGATGCGCTTGCCTTTGGGCGTGGGCCCGGTAGTTTTACTGGTGTTCGTGTTGGTGCTGGGATTGCACAGGGTTTAGCGTTTGGGGCGGATTTGCCTGTCATTCCAATTTCAAATTTAACCGCAATGGCACAGGCGGCATTTGAATTACATCAAGCAGAAAATGTTGTTGCCGCAATTGATGCCAGAATGAATGAAGTCTATTTTTCTCAATTAGTGAGAGAAAAAGTGCGGTCAGATTTCGCAGAGTTTTTTCAATGGCGAGAAATCATTAGCGAACAAGTTTGTTCCCCAGAACTAGCGATTAAACAGCTTCAAAATGATAACGCATTTAGAGTTGGGACTGGTTGGGCTGCTTATTCTCAATTTACTGAAAAAAATCTAACTGGCTCAGATATAGAATTACCTAATGCCTTATATATGTTAGAACTTGCGCGAGTAGAATACTTGCAAAAACGCACAATTTCAGCTTTAGAAATAGAACCGATTTATTTGCGTAACGAAGTTACTTGGAAAAAATTACCAGGACGTGAATAAGTTTAAATAACTGGAGGATAGAAAATGAAAGGAAAAATCACCTTATTTTTTACCGCACTTTGTTTCGGATTAACGGGCTGTATTACACCACCAAAAGGGTTAGAAAAAGAGCGATTCTCTATTAATTCCTACCCTGAAATTTCTCCGCAGGATTTAACCTGCCATTGTAAAACAGTTCGACTTGGAGGAAAAATTGTCAATACTACCGTTTTAGCAAATCGAACAAAAATTGAAGTGTTAAGTTTACCCGTATCATCAATTTCAGGTAAACCATTTGTTGAATTTCAATCAGATGGTCGCTTTATCGTCTATTTCAACGGTTTTGTTGAGCCTGAAAATTTAAAAGAGCGTTATATTACGGTGGGTGGGCAATTAACAGGAACGGAGAAAGGCAAGATCGAACAAGCTGATTATATTTATCCTGTTATTCAAGCGGATAAATACCGAATTTGGACACTCAGCATCACTTATGATTATCCAACAGATGATTGGGATGAAGATGATGATTGGGGATTTTTTAGATGGAGACATCGCCCTTGGTATGTTCAGCCTGAAATTCACTATTATTTGAATTAAATGATAAAATCTTAAAGATTTTCCAACAAATTAGGATAAAAAATGGAAAAAATTTGGTTTCAAAATTATCCAGAAGGTTCTGAAAAATTTCTGGATACCTCAAAATATGAATCTATTTTGGATATGTTCGACAAAGCTGTGCGTGAACATCCAGATCGCCCTGCTTACATTAATATGGGGCAAGTACTTACTTTCCGTAAATTAGAAGAGCGCAGTCGTGCATTTGCCGCGTATTTGCAAAATGAATTTAAGCTTCAGCGTGGAGATCGCGTGGCATTGATGATGCCAAATTTATTGCAATATCCCATCGCACTTTTTGGCATTTTGCGTGCTGGCTTAATTGCAGTAAATGTCAATCCACTTTATACACCGAGAGAATTAGAACATCAGTTGCAAGATAGTGGTGCGGTAGCGATTGTCGTGGTATCAAATTTTGCTTCTACCTTAGAAAAAGTTGTTTTCAATACCAATGTCAAACACGTTATTCTTACCAGAATGGGCGATCAACTTTCATTTGGTAAACGTACTTTAGTCAATTTTGTCGTGAAATATGTGAAAAAACTCGTGCCGAAATATAAATTACCGCACGCAGTGACGTTCCGAGAAGTATTGAGCATTGGTAAATATCGTCAATATGTTCGTCCAGAAATATCGCGTGAGGATTTAGCCTTTTTACAATACACTGGTGGCACAACAGGTGTAGCGAAAGGTGCAATGCTGACACACGGAAACATTATAACTAATGTATTCCAAGCAAAATGGATTGCAGAGCCGTTTATTGGCGATCATTCTCGCACTCGTTCAGCTATTTTAGCCTTGCCTCTTTATCACGTATTTGCCTTAACGGTAAACTGCTTATTATTTTTAGAATTAGGTGTAACGGCGATCTTAATCACTAATCCGAGAGATATTGAAGGATTTGTGAAAGAGTTGAAAAAATACCGTTTTGAAGCAATCACTGGTGTAAATACCTTATTTAATGCGTTGTTAAATAATGAAAATTTCAAAGAAGTTGATTTTTCTGCGTTGAAACTTTCTGTGGGTGGTGGTATGGCTATTCAACAGTCTGTAGCAACACGTTGGCACGAATTAACGGGCTGTAACATCATTGAAGGGTATGGAATGACAGAGTGTTCGCCATTAATCGCCGCTTGTCCAATTAATGTTGTGAAACATAATGGTACTATTGGCGTGCCAGTGCCAAATACTGATATAAAAATCATTAAAGATGATGGTTCGGAAGCAAAAATTGGCGAAGCTGGCGAATTATGGGTAAAAGGCGAGCAAGTAATGCGAGGTTATTGGCAGAGACCTGAAGCAACCAGCGAAGTGTTAAAAGACGGCTGGATGGCAACAGGCGATATTGTCATTATGGATGAATCATATAGTTTACGCATTGTGGATCGTAAAAAAGATATGATTTTGGTTTCTGGCTTTAATGTCTATCCAAATGAAATTGAAGATGTCGTTATGCTGAACTACAAAGTAGCTGAGGCTGTAGCAATTGGTGTGCCTCACGCAGTTTCTGGCGAAACGATAAAAATCTTTGTCGTGAAAAAAGATGATAGTTTAACTCGTGATGAACTTCGCAACCATTGTCGCCAATATCTCACAGGCTATAAAGTGCCAAAAGAAATTGAGTTCCGAGACGAACTGCCAAAAACCAATGTAGGTAAGATTTTACGTCGGGTTTTACGCGATGAAGAAATCTCAAAACGTGCAAAACATTAATATCAAAATGGGATAGAAATATCCCATTTTGTTCTTTTCAAATAAAAAATTACTATGATAAAAGAATGTCAAAATTCACCGCACTTTAGGGTCATTGCGGATAATGCTGCACTATTAGAAGTTTGTAATTTAGCCCAACAGAAAAGTGCGGTTGCCTTAGATACAGAATTTATGCGTGTTTCCACTTATTTTCCTAAGCTGGGATTAATCCAACTTTATGATGGAGAACGCGTATCTTTAATTGATCCTTTAGCTATTACGGATTTTTCGCCTTTTATTGCACTATTAGCCAATCCTAAGGTGTTAAAAATCTTACATTCTTGTAGTGAAGATTTATTGGTTTTCTTACAAGAATTTGATCAGCTTCCACGCCCAATGATTGATACGCAAATTATGGCACGCTTTATTGGGCTGGGTGCATCAGCAGGCTTGGCAAAATTAGCACAACAATACTTAAATGTAGAAATCGATAAAGGTGCAACTCGCACCAATTGGATCAAACGCCCCCTTTCTGATATTCAACTTCAGTATGCCGCAGGCGATGTTTGGTATTTGTTACCGCTTTATCATATTCTTGAAAAAGAGTTAGCAAAAACACCTTGGGAAAAAGCCGTAAGTGATGATTGCGAACTAGCTCTTGCTAAAACGCATAAATTACAAGAGCGAGATTCAGAAAAAGCGTATTTAGATATTCCAAATGCTTGGAAATTAAATCCATTTGAATTGTCTCGTTTAAGAATTTTGGCGCAGTGGCGACAAAATGTCGCAATAGAACGTGATTTAGCACTTTCTTATATTGTGAAATCAGAACATCTTTGGAAAGTGGCAAAAAATAATCCGCGTAATATATCGGAAATGTTGGAAATGGGATTAACTGAAAATGAAGTGCGTGTGCGTGGTAAAAAGATTTTGCAATTACTTGCTCAAGCAAGACGTATTTCGTCTAATGACTATCCAAAACCTATTGAACGTATTTCTGAAGATCCTCGTTATAAAAAAACAATTCGATTGTTGCAAGAAAAAGTGAATAGCTTAACACCAGCAGGTTTATCCCCTGAAATTGTTGCGAGCAAACGCACTTTGGATGAATTAATTAAATGGGTTTGGAAATATAATTGTTCTCAAGATAAACTACCAGAGTTGCTGATTGGATGGCGAAAACCTATTGGTGAAAAGTTAGTTGATGCTATCGAGTAAATATAACAAATAACCGCACTTAAAAAGTGCGGTTATTTTTTATATATTTTTATACATTGAATCGGAAGTGCATTACATCGCCATCTTGTACGATGTAATCTTTGCCTTCTAAACGCCATTTACCCGCTTCTTTTGCGCCGTTTTCGCCGTTGAATTGGATAAAGTCTTCATAAGCAATAACTTCTGCTCGGATAAAGCCTTTTTCAAAGTCAGTGTGGATTACAGCGGCTGCTTTTGGTGCGGTTGCGCCGACTGAAACTGTCCAAGCTCGTACTTCTTTTACGCCAGCAGTGAAATAAGTTTGAAGATTTAAAAGCGCATATCCTGCACGAATTACACGGTTCAATCCCGGTTCTTCAATGCCTAAATCTTGTAAAAATTCGACTTTTTCTTCATCATCAAGTTCCGCAATTTCAGATTCAATTGCAGCACATACAGGAACAACCACTGCCCCTTCTTTTGCAGCAATTTCACGAACGCGATCTAAGTATGGATTATTTTCAAAACCATCTTCATTTACGTTTGCGATATACATTGTTGGTTTTAACGTTAAGAAGTTGTAACTCTTGATTGCTTGCAATTCTTCTTTGTCTAATCCAACTGAGCGAATCATTCCTGCATTTTCAAGCACTGGGAGGATTTTTTCCATAACGGAAAGTTCAAATTTAGCTTCTTTATCGCCACCTTTTGCACGTTTTTGTAAACGTTGGATTGCTCGTTCACAACTGTCTAAGTCTGCTAAGGCTAATTCAGTGTTGATAGTGTCAATATCATCAAGTGGGTCAATTTTGCCTGCAACGTGTACAATATCGTCATTTTCAAAGCAACGTACGACGTGACCGATCGCATCAGTTTCACGAATATTCGCGAGGAATTTGTTACCCAAGCCTTCGCCTTTGCTTGCTCCCGCAACTAAGCCTGCGATATCCACAAATTCCATCGTGGTTGGTAATACGCGTTCAGGTTTAACGATTGCTGCCAATGCGTCTAAACGCGGATCTGGCATTGGCACGACACCCGTATTTGGTTCGATAGTACAGAATGGATAGTTTGCGGCTTCAATACCTGCTTTAGTTAGTGCGTTAAAAAGAGTAGATTTGCCGACATTTGGCAATCCCACAATACCACATTTAAATCCCATAATTTTTCCTTATTTTGAGTAAAACGGTTGTAAAACTAACCGCACTTTTAAATTTTAAAACTGTTTAAACGGTTGGTCGCTTTGACCATTCCATCTTTGAAAATCATTTCTACACAATCAGTCGCTTCATCTAACACTTTTTCAAGTGCATCGCGATCTGCTGGCGATGGTTTATTTAAAACATAACCTGCCACTAAATCACGATGACCCGGATGCCCAATGCCAATACGTAAACGGTAGAAATTATTGTTATTACCTAGTTGAGCCACAATATCTTTTAAACCGTTATGCCCACCATGTCCACCGCCTTGTTTGAGTTTTGCGACGCCAGCAGGCAAATCTAGTTCATCGTGAATAACCAAAATTTCTTCAGGTTTAATACGGTAAAAACTTGCTAATGCCCCAACTGCTTTACCGCTTAAATTCATAAAAGTTGTTGGCACTAAAAGGCGAACTTCTTTTCCATTCACTAAAATGCGGGTAGTTTTTCCGAAGAATTTATTTTCAGGATTTAACGAAACCTTAAAACGGCGCGCCAAGCGTTCAATAAGCCATTCGCCCGCATTGTGGCGTGTATCGGTATATTTATCGCCTGGGTTGCCTAAACCAACAATGAGTTTTATTTCTGACATTTTTATTTGATGATGTAAAAAGATGTATAAAAAATAGTGGCGTATTGTAGCGAAAAAGCCTTAAATTCTCAATCTATAAGGCGGAAACAAAGGGGTAATTTATTGCTCGTGATTTATCATTAAAAGTTACCGCACTTTTCCGTTATAATGGTTAAAATTTTTTAATAAAGAAGTAAAAATGAATCAGATTAACATTGAAATCGCTTATGCTTTGCCCGAACGTTATTATTTGAAATCTTTTCAAGTTGATGAAGGAATCACCGTGCAAACGGCGATTACGCAATCAGGGATTTTAAGCCAATTTCCAGAGATTGATTTGAGCACAAATAAAATTGGGATTTTCAGTCGTCCAACAAAATTGACTGATGTATTAAAAGAGGGCGATCGTATTGAAATTTATCGTCCGTTACTTGCTGATCCGAAAGAAATTCGCCGTAAACGTGCAGCAGAACAAGCTGCCGCTAAAAATAAAGAAAAAGGAGCTTAAAAATGACCGCACTTTCATCTGTTGATTTTTGTTTACCTGAACATATCACGCCAGAAATTTTTCTACGGGATTATTGGCAGAAAAAGCCACTTGTGATTCGTAACGGTTTGCCTGAAATTGTTGGGCAGTTTGAGCCACAAGATATTATTGAACTTGCACAAAATGAAGATGTCACCGCTCGTTTAGTAAAGACATTTTCTGATAATAATTGGAAAGTTTTTTTTAGCCCTTTGAGCGAAAAGGATTTCCAAAAATTGCCAGAAAAATGGTCTGTGTTAGTTCAAAATTTGGAGCAATGGTCGCCTGAGTTAGGACAACTTTGGAACAAATTTGGCTTTATTCCTCAATGGCAACGTGACGACATTATGGTGTCTTACGCGCCGAAAGGTGGCTCTGTTGGTAAGCATTATGATGAATATGATGTATTTTTAGTGCAAGGCTATGGTCATCGTCGTTGGCAAGTGGGTAAATGGTGTGATGCAAGCATTGAATTTAAACCCAATCAATCGATCCGAATTTTTGATGATATGGGCGAATTAGTCATTGATGAAGTAATGAACCCAGGGGATATTCTGTATATTCCAGCCCGTATGGCGCATTATGGTGTGGCTGAAGATGATTGTTTAACCTTTTCTTTTGGCTTGCGTTATCCAAATTTAAGTAATTTGATTGATAGCATAAGCAAAGGTTTTTGTCATCAAGATCCAGATTTGAATTTAAGTGAATTTGATTTGCCGCTACGTTTAAGCCAGTCTGTACAAGCTACAGGTAAACTGGCAGATGAAAATATTCAAGCAATGAAACAGCTTTTATTAGATAAATTGGCTAATTCAAAAGCTTTTGATACGTTATTTAAACAAGCTGTGGCAAGTGCGGTGAGTTCTCGTCGTTATGAGTTATTGGTTTCTGATGAAATGTGCGATCCAAATGAAGTGCGGTCAATTTTAGAAGAAGATGGCGCGTTCCTTTCTCAAGACAACAATTGTAAATTGCTTTACACCGAAAATCCGTTGCGAATTTATGCGAATGGCGAATGGTTAGATGAACTTAATGTAATTGAGAGCGAAGTATTAAAACGCTTATCTGACGGCGAAAGTTTAGATTGGGCATTTTTATCAAGTTTAGTGAATAAAACCGAAGATCCTGAAACCTCAATGGATTTGCTGTTAGATTCAATTTGTAACTGGGTTGATGATGGTTGGGTGTTAATTGAATAATATGTCAGACAATATTTATTCCGTCTCTCAACTTAACTCTGCTGTGCGTCAGATGTTGGAGGGGCATTTTTCCCAAATTTGGCTAACGGGGGAAATTTCCAATTTTACCCAACCCGTGTCTGGGCATTGGTATTTAACGCTGAAAGATGGAAATGCACAGGTGCGTTGTGCAATGTTTCGTATGAAAAATTTGCGCGTTGCTTTTCGTCCACAAAATGGAATGCAAGTGCTTGTGCGTGCCAATGTGAGTTTATATGAGCTTCGCGGCGATTATCAACTTATTATTGATTCTATGCACCCAGCTGGCGAGGGATTATTGCAACAGCAATTTGAAGCATTAAAAATGAAGCTGGCTGCGGAGGGATTGTTTGCTCAAAATCTTAAGAAAAATCTACCGCACTTTAGTAAGGCGGTAGGGGTTATTACCTCTTCTACAGGTGCGGCATTGCAAGATATTTTGCATATCTTGGCACGCCGTGATCCAAGTTTAAAGGTCGTCATTTATCCCACTGCGGTTCAAGGCAAAGAAGCGACCGCAGAAATTGTGCAAATGATTGAACTTGCTAATCTGCGACAAGAAGTGGATGTATTAATTGTTGGGCGTGGTGGTGGTTCTTTAGAAGATCTTTGGTGTTTTAATGAAGAAGACGTGGCTCGTGCGATTTTTCGTTCAACCTTACCCATTATCAGTGCGGTGGGACACGAAACAGATGTGACGATTGCCGATTTTGTGGCAGATCTTCGTGCGCCGACCCCTTCCGCAGCGGCTGAATTAGTGAGTCGTAATCAAGATGAATTATTGCAACAACTTCGCCATCAACAGCAACGTTTAGATATGGCATTTGATCGTTTATTTACGCGAAAAAGCCAGCGTTTGAAACAACTTGCCTTACGATTGCACAATCAACATCCGCAGAATCAGTTACGCGTTCAACAAGCGAAAAATGAACAGCTTACGTATCGCTTACAACTTGCTATGTTGCGTCAGTTTGAAAATACACAACAAAAATTCACCGCACTTTCTTCTCGTTTGAAACAAAATCCATTGCCATATCGAGTGCAACGTCATCAACAACGCTTAGAGCAGTTACAAGTGCGGTTAAATTTTTGCGTAAATCGGCAACTGGCGGAGCGTCAAAATAAACTGGCAACATTATGCGGAAAACTGGATGGCTTAAGCCCGTTGAAGGTATTGGCAAGAGGTTATTCCATTGCGGAAAACCCACAAGGTAAAGCCATTGTTAGTGTAAAAGATGTCAATCAAGGGGACTTCATTACAACCCAAGTGGCTGATGGAAAAATTGTGAGTAAGGTTTTATAGGATGCTTATTTTGTAAAAATGAAACATTATCTTACATACTTCTAAAAAAAGAATGCCGTGATTATTATATAAATAACGCTAAAGCTCATGCGTTAAAAGAAATTGAAAAAAGTGGCAAAATCGAAATTGGTACGGGTAAACCTATAAAAATCTTGATGTCCTTTCTTTGCATTAAAAGACGATCTCATTTTGGCACAATACGGTGACGACACAAAACGAGTTGTAATCATAGGGAGTAACTCATTAGCCGATAGATATTTCTCATCAATTAACCAAAAAACAAGCGAAATTTTGGCTGATGATACCTCATTATCTCAAAAACTTTGGTCTGAAACTTACCCCTATTTTCAAACACATCATTAGCTTATTTCCTCAGCTCTTTCCCTGATTAATTTTTCCTCGTTCAAACACCTCCTGATCCTCCCCAAGGCTTGATATATCTAGCTTCTCAAATTGTTTCTATTTTCTGCAAAATATCATTGACATTTTTTTTTTTTTTTTTACAATGCTGAAGCATTTTAGCTGCAATCTTTCGATGTTTAACTTGTATGTTTAAAAGATGGAAGATTGCTTTTTTTTCATCAAAATAGAGTGTTTATATTTATGAATCACATATTTAAAATTATTTGGAACAAAAGTACGGGGAGAACCGAAGTTGTTTCAGAATTAGCTAAAGGTGTTGTGAAAGCTAGTTCTACCGCTACTTCCACTTCTACCTCTACGTCCGCTTCCACCTTTGGAACTAATCAAACGAAGAAAGTCACAAAAGGACTTTCTTTGTCTGTTTTAACCGCGGCTACTGCATTGGCAACAGGGTTTGTCCATGCAGAGGAGCATGTAAATGTCAATCAAGACGGGAATGATACGAATCAAGCGGATAATGCTTGGTTGATTGCTAGCAATTCAAAAACCAATACAGAAAATCATATTTCGGGTTCGGTATTTAAGACAAATCTAGATAAAAACAACTCTGGTGCAGTTGGTAAACGTGCGATTGCGGTTGGGGTATATGCTAATGCACTTGGTACAGACTCCATTGCTGTTGGTTCCCGTGCGAACGTAAATAAATATTGGGGAGGTCAAAGTCGTGATCCGATAAATAGCATTGCTATTGGTAGACAAGCACAAGTTGAAAATGCATCAAATGCCATTGCTTTTGGCTCAAATACTCAAATTCTTTATAATTCGCCATATAATCAGATTGCAGATGGTTCAGTTGCCATTGGTAACAATAGTAAGATCATCGGTGCAAGTAATTCCATTGCGATTGGTAATAAAGCAGACATTACTGCTACAGATGGACGTACTGGTTCTGCTGCACATAATGCTATTGCTATTGGTAATGAAGCAACTGTTCGACGTAAGAACTCTATTTCTTTAGGTAAAGGTGTAGATACAGCAGGGGAAAATTCTGTTTCCATTGGTGTAGGTGTGCAATCATTAAAAAACAATTCAATTGCGATCGGTCAAAATACAAAAGCTGAACAAGAAAGAACTATCGCCATCGGTTCTCATGCAGATGCAAAGGGTGATAGAAGTTTAGCAATTGGTTCAGAAGCATTATCAGAAGGTGCAAGATCGATTGTAATTGGTGGGCTAAGCACTGGAAGAAATAGTAAGGCAAAATCTGAAAGTGGCGCAAATCAAGCAATTGTTGTTGGTAATGGAGCTCAAGCGAAAACGGGTGCGGCTGATTCTGTTACTTTAGGTAGCAATGCTCAAACAGCAGCTTCAAATGGGATTAGTATTGGTAATACCTCTAAGGTTAATGCTGAAGCAGTTGGTGGTATTGCATTAGGTCAAAATGCGGTTGCTAGTAACAAAGGTGATATTGCGATTGGTCAAGGTTCAACAACATCCACGCCAAATAATTTAAGTACTCTTACAATAGGTGAACGATCTCTAGAAAAAGGTATTGTTTCAACTTCAAATGTAGGTGTAGTGAGTGTCGGTAGTAGTAGTGCTAGACGACAAATTCAAAACGTTGGAGCAGGTAGAGTTGCATCAGATTCTACTGATGCCATTAATGGTTCTCAACTTTATCATGTCGTTAAAGCTGTCGACGAAATTGCCAAAACGGGATATGTTTTTACAGTGAATGGTAATACTGCAAAAACTATGGATAATAAGAGAACAAGTGATCAAAATACTATAAATAATAAACTTGATTTCAAAGCTGGAGACGGCTTAACGGTTGCTTATGAAAAGGAAGCAGTAACTTATAAGTTAAGCGATGAATCAAAACAAGCAATTGAAGGTGCTAAGGATGCTGCAGATACTGTCAATGCTAAACTGACCGAAATTAATGAGGCGGCGAGTAGGGCAGAAGCAGCTCAAGGTGCAGCAGAAGCAGCACAAGGTAAATCTGAAGCAGCAGCTCAACGTTCAGAAACAGCACAAGGTGCAGCAGAAGCAGCTCAAGGTGCAGCAGAAGCAGCACAAGGTAAATCTGAAGCAGCAGCTCAACGTTCAGAAACAGCACAAGGTGCGGCAGAAGCAGCTCAAGGTAAATCTGAAGCAGCAGCTCAACGTTCAGAAACAGCACAAGGTGCAGCAGAAGCAGCTCAAGGTGCAGCAGAAGCAGCACAAGGTAAATCTGAAGCAGCAGCTCAACGTTCAGAAACAGCACAAGGTGCGGCAGAAGCAGCTCAAGGTGCAGCAGAAGCAGCACAAGGTAAATCTGAAGCAGCAGCTCAACGTTCAGAAACAGCACAAGGTGCAGCAGAAGCAGCTCAAGGTGCGGCAGAAGCAGCTCAAGGTGCAGCAGAAGCAGCTCAAGGTGCAGCAGAAGCAGCTCAAGGTAAATCTGAAGCAGCAGCTCAACGTTCAGAAACAGCACAAGGTGCGGCAGAAGCAGCTCAAGGTGCAGCAGAAGCAGCACAAGGTAAATCTGAAGCAGCAGCTCAACGTTCAGAAACAGCACAAGGTGCGGCAGAAGCAGCTCAAGGTAAATCTGAAGCAGCAGCTCAACGTTCAGAAGCAGCACAAGGTGCGGCAGAAGCAGCTCAAGGTAAATCTGAAGCAGCAGCTCAACGTTCAGAAGCAGCACAAGGTGCGGCAGAAGCAGCTCAAGGTAAATCTGAAGCAGCAGCTCAACGTTCAGAAACAGCACAAGGTGCAGCAGAAGCAGCTCAAGGTGCAGCAGAAGCAGCACAAGGTAAATCTGAAGCAGCAGCTCAACGTTCAGAAACAGCACAAGGTGCGGCAGAAGCAGCTCAAGGTGCAGCAGAAGCAGCACAAGGTAAATCTGAAGCAGCAGCTCAACGTTCAGAAACAGCACAAGGTGCAGCAGAAGCAGCTCAAGGTGCGGCAGAAGCAGCTCAAGGTGCAGCAGAAGCAGCTCAAGGTGCAGCAGAAGCAGCTCAAGGTAAATCTGAAGCAGCAGCTCAACGTTCAGAAACAGCACAAGGTGCAGCAGAAGCAGCTCAAGGTGCAGCAGAAGCAGCTCAAGGTAAATCTGAAGCAGCAGCTCAACGTTCAGAAACAGCACAAGGTGCAGCAGAAGCAGCTCAAGGTGCGGCAGAAGCAGCTCAAGGTGCAGCAGAAGCAGCTCAAGGTGCAGCAGAAGCAGCTCAAGGTAAATCTGAAGCAGCAGCTCAACGTTCAGAAACAGCACAAGGTGCAGCAGAAGCAGCTCAAGGTGCGGCAGAAGCAGCTCAAGGTGCAGCAGAAGCAGCTCAAGGTGCAGCAGAAGCAGCTCAAGGTAAATCTGAAGCAGCAGCTCAACGTTCAGAAACAGCACAAGGTGCAGCAGAAGCAGCTCAAGGTGCAGCAGAAGCAGCACAAGGTGCAGCAGAAGCAGCACAAGGTGCGGCAGAAGCAGCTCAAGGTAAATCTGAAGCAGCAGCTCAACGTTCAGAAACAGCACAAGGTGCGGCAGAAGCAGCTCAAGGTAAATCTGAAGCAGCAGCTCAACGTTCAGAAGCAGCACAAGGTGCGGCAGAAGCAGCTCAAGGTAAATCTGAAGCAGCAGCTCAACGTTCAGAAACAGCACAAGGTGCAGCAGAAGCAGCTCAAGGTGCAGCAGAAGCAGCACAAGGTAAATCTGAAGCAGCAGCTCAACGTTCAGAAACAGCACAAGGTGCGGCAGAAGCAGCTCAAGGTAAATCTGAAGCAGCAGCTCAACGTTCAGAAACAGCACAAGGTGCGGCAGAAGCAGCTCAAGGTAAATCTGAAGCAGCAGCTCAACGTTCAGAAGCAGCACAAGGTGCGGCAGAAGCAGCTCAAGGTAAATCTGAAGCAGCAGCTCAACGTTCAGAAACAGCACAAGGTGCAGCAGAAGCAGCTCAAGGTGCGGCAGAAGCAGCTCAAGGTGCGGCAGAAGCAGCTCAAGGTGCGGCAGAAGCAGCTCAAGGTAAATCTGAAGCAGCAGCTCAACGTTCAGAAACAGCACAAGGTGCAGCAGAAGCAGCTCAAGGTGCGGCAGAAGCAGCTCAAGGTGCAGCAGAAGCAGCTCAAGGTGCAGCAGAAGCAGCTCAAGGTAAATCTGAAGCAGCAGCTCAACGTTCAGAAACAGCACAAGGTGCAGCAGAAGCAGCTCAAGGTGCGGCAGAAGCAGCTCAAGGTGCAGCAGAAGCAGCTCAAGGTGCAGCAGAAGCAGCTCAAGGTAAATCTGAAGCAGCAGCTCAACGTTCAGAAACAGCACAAGGTGCAGCAGAAGCAGCTCAAGGTGCAGCAGAAGCAGCACAAGGTGCAGCAGAAGCAGCACAAGGTGCGGCAGAAGCAGCTCAAGGTAAATCTGAAGCAGCAGCTCAACGTTCAGAAACAGCACAAGGTGCGGCAGAAGCAGCTCAAGGTAAATCTGAAGCAGCAGCTCAACGTTCAGAAGCAGCACAAGGTGCGGCAGAAGCAGCTCAAGGTAAATCTGAAGCAGCAGCTCAACGTTCAGAAACAGCACAAGGTGCAGCAGAAGCAGCTCAAGGTGCAGCAGAAGCAGCACAAGGTAAATCTGAAGCAGCAGCTCAACGTTCAGAAACAGCACAAGGTGCGGCAGAAGCAGCTCAAGGTAAATCTGAAGCAGCAGCTCAACGTTCAGAAACAGCACAAGGTGCGGCAGAAGCAGCTCAAGGTAAATCTGAAGCAGCAGCTCAACGTTCAGAAGCAGCACAAGGTGCGGCAGAAGCAGCTCAAGGTAAATCTGAAGCAGCAGCTCAACGTTCAGAAACAGCACAAGGTGCAGCAGAAGCAGCTCAAGGTGCGGCAGAAGCAGCTCAAGGTGCGGCAGAAGCAGCTCAAGGTGCGGCAGAAGCAGCTCAAGGTAAATCTGAAGCAGCAGCTCAACGTTCAGAAACAGCACAAGGTGCAGCAGAAGCAGCTCAAGGTGCAGCAGAAGCAGCACAAGGTAAATCTGAAGCAGCAGCTCAACGTTCAGAAACAGCACAAGGTGCGGCAGAAGCAGCTCAAGGTGCAGCAGAAGCAGCACAAGGTAAATCTGAAGCAGCAGCTCAACGTTCAGAAACAGCACAAGGTGCAGCAGAAGCAGCTCAAGGTGCGGCAGAAGCAGCTCAAGGTGCAGCAGAAGCAGCTCAAGGTGCAGCAGAAGCAGCTCAAGGTAAATCTGAAGCAGCAGCTCAACGTTCAGAAACAGCACAAGGTGCGGCAGAAGCAGCTCAAGGTAAATCTGAAGCAGCAGCTCAACGTTCAGAAGCAGCACAAGGTGCGGCAGAAGCAGCTCAAGGTAAATCTGAAGCAGCAGCTCAACGTTCAGAAACAGCACAAGGTGCAGCAGAAGCAGCTCAAGGTGCAGCAGAAGCAGCACAAGGTAAATCTGAAGCAGCAGCTCAACGTTCAGAAACAGCACAAGGTGCGGCAGAAGCAGCTCAAGGTAAATCTGAAGCAGCAGCTCAACGTTCAGAAACAGCACAAGGTGCGGCAGAAGCAGCTCAAGGTAAATCTGAAGCAGCAGCTCAACGTTCAGAAGCAGCACAAGGTGCGGCAGAAACAGCACAAGGTAAATCTGAAGCAGCAGCTCAACGTTCAGAAACAGCACAAGGTGCGGCAGAAGCAGCTCAAGGTGCAGCAGAAGCAGCACAAGGTAAATCTGAAGCAGCAGCTCAACGTTCAGAAACAGCACAAGGTGCAGCAGAAGCAGCTCAAGGTGCGGCAGAAGCAGCTCAAGGTGCAGCAGAAGCAGCTCAAGGTGCAGCAGAAGCAGCTCAAGGTAAATCTGAAGCAGCAGCTCAACGTTCAGAAACAGCACAAGGTGCGGCAGAAGCAGCTCAAGGTGCAGCAGAAGCAGCACAAGGTAAATCTGAAGCAGCAGCTCAACGTTCAGAAACAGCACAAGGTGCGGCAGAAGCAGCTCAAGGTAAATCTGAAGCAGCAGCTCAACGTTCAGAAGCAGCACAAGGTGCGGCAGAAGCAGCTCAAGGTAAATCTGAAGCAGCAGCTCAACGTTCAGAAGCAGCACAAGGTGCGGCAGAAGCAGCTCAAGGTAAATCTGAAGCAGCAGCTCAACGTTCAGAAACAGCACAAGGTGCAGCAGAAGCAGCTCAAGGTGCAGCAGAAGCAGCACAAGGTAAATCTGAAGCAGCAGCTCAACGTTCAGAAACAGCACAAGGTGCGGCAGAAGCAGCTCAAGGTGCAGCAGAAGCAGCACAAGGTAAATCTGAAGCAGCAGCTCAACGTTCAGAAACAGCACAAGGTGCAGCAGAAGCAGCTCAAGGTGCGGCAGAAGCAGCTCAAGGTGCAGCAGAAGCAGCTCAAGGTGCAGCAGAAGCAGCTCAAGGTAAATCTGAAGCAGCAGCTCAACGTTCAGAAACAGCACAAGGTGCAGCAGAAGCAGCTCAAGGTGCAGCAGAAGCAGCTCAAGGTAAATCTGAAGCAGCAGCTCAACGTTCAGAAACAGCACAAGGTGCAGCAGAAGCAGCTCAAGGTGCGGCAGAAGCAGCTCAAGGTGCAGCAGAAGCAGCTCAAGGTGCAGCAGAAGCAGCTCAAGGTAAATCTGAAGCAGCAGCTCAACGTTCAGAAACAGCACAAGGTGCAGCAGAAGCAGCTCAAGGTGCGGCAGAAGCAGCTCAAGGTGCAGCAGAAGCAGCTCAAGGTGCAGCAGAAGCAGCTCAAGGTAAATCTGAAGCAGCAGCTCAACGTTCAGAAACAGCACAAGGTGCAGCAGAAGCAGCTCAAGGTGCAGCAGAAGCAGCACAAGGTGCAGCAGAAGCAGCACAAGGTGCGGCAGAAGCAGCTCAAGGTAAATCTGAAGCAGCAGCTCAACGTTCAGAAACAGCACAAGGTGCGGCAGAAGCAGCTCAAGGTAAATCTGAAGCAGCAGCTCAACGTTCAGAAGCAGCACAAGGTGCGGCAGAAGCAGCTCAAGGTAAATCTGAAGCAGCAGCTCAACGTTCAGAAACAGCACAAGGTGCAGCAGAAGCAGCTCAAGGTGCAGCAGAAGCAGCACAAGGTAAATCTGAAGCAGCAGCTCAACGTTCAGAAACAGCACAAGGTGCGGCAGAAGCAGCTCAAGGTAAATCTGAAGCAGCAGCTCAACGTTCAGAAACAGCACAAGGTGCGGCAGAAGCAGCTCAAGGTAAATCTGAAGCAGCAGCTCAACGTTCAGAAGCAGCACAAGGTGCGGCAGAAGCAGCTCAAGGTAAATCTGAAGCAGCAGCTCAACGTTCAGAAACAGCACAAGGTGCAGCAGAAGCAGCTCAAGGTGCGGCAGAAGCAGCTCAAGGTGCGGCAGAAGCAGCTCAAGGTGCGGCAGAAGCAGCTCAAGGTAAATCTGAAGCAGCAGCTCAACGTTCAGAAACAGCACAAGGTGCAGCAGAAGCAGCTCAAGGTGCGGCAGAAGCAGCTCAAGGTGCAGCAGAAGCAGCTCAAGGTGCAGCAGAAGCAGCTCAAGGTAAATCTGAAGCAGCAGCTCAACGTTCAGAAACAGCACAAGGTGCAGCAGAAGCAGCTCAAGGTGCGGCAGAAGCAGCTCAAGGTGCAGCAGAAGCAGCTCAAGGTGCAGCAGAAGCAGCTCAAGGTAAATCTGAAGCAGCAGCTCAACGTTCAGAAACAGCACAAGGTGCAGCAGAAGCAGCTCAAGGTGCAGCAGAAGCAGCACAAGGTGCAGCAGAAGCAGCACAAGGTGCGGCAGAAGCAGCTCAAGGTAAATCTGAAGCAGCAGCTCAACGTTCAGAAACAGCACAAGGTGCGGCAGAAGCAGCTCAAGGTAAATCTGAAGCAGCAGCTCAACGTTCAGAAGCAGCACAAGGTGCGGCAGAAGCAGCTCAAGGTAAATCTGAAGCAGCAGCTCAACGTTCAGAAACAGCACAAGGTGCAGCAGAAGCAGCTCAAGGTGCAGCAGAAGCAGCACAAGGTAAATCTGAAGCAGCAGCTCAACGTTCAGAAACAGCACAAGGTGCGGCAGAAGCAGCTCAAGGTAAATCTGAAGCAGCAGCTCAACGTTCAGAAACAGCACAAGGTGCGGCAGAAGCAGCTCAAGGTAAATCTGAAGCAGCAGCTCAACGTTCAGAAGCAGCACAAGGTGCGGCAGAAGCAGCTCAAGGTAAATCTGAAGCAGCAGCTCAACGTTCAGAAACAGCACAAGGTGCAGCAGAAGCAGCTCAAGGTGCGGCAGAAGCAGCTCAAGGTGCGGCAGAAGCAGCTCAAGGTGCGGCAGAAGCAGCTCAAGGTAAATCTGAAGCAGCAGCTCAACGTTCAGAAACAGCACAAGGTGCAGCAGAAGCAGCTCAAGGTGCAGCAGAAGCAGCACAAGGTAAATCTGAAGCAGCAGCTCAACGTTCAGAAACAGCACAAGGTGCGGCAGAAGCAGCTCAAGGTGCAGCAGAAGCAGCACAAGGTAAATCTGAAGCAGCAGCTCAACGTTCAGAAACAGCACAAGGTGCAGCAGAAGCAGCTCAAGGTGCGGCAGAAGCAGCTCAAGGTGCAGCAGAAGCAGCTCAAGGTGCAGCAGAAGCAGCTCAAGGTAAATCTGAAGCAGCAGCTCAACGTTCAGAAACAGCACAAGGTGCGGCAGAAGCAGCTCAAGGTAAATCTGAAGCAGCAGCTCAACGTTCAGAAGCAGCACAAGGTGCGGCAGAAGCAGCTCAAGGTAAATCTGAAGCAGCAGCTCAACGTTCAGAAACAGCACAAGGTGCAGCAGAAGCAGCTCAAGGTGCAGCAGAAGCAGCACAAGGTAAATCTGAAGCAGCAGCTCAACGTTCAGAAACAGCACAAGGTGCGGCAGAAGCAGCTCAAGGTAAATCTGAAGCAGCAGCTCAACGTTCAGAAACAGCACAAGGTGCGGCAGAAGCAGCTCAAGGTAAATCTGAAGCAGCAGCTCAACGTTCAGAAGCAGCACAAGGTGCGGCAGAAACAGCACAAGGTAAATCTGAAGCAGCAGCTCAACGTTCAGAAACAGCACAAGGTGCGGCAGAAGCAGCTCAAGGTGCAGCAGAAGCAGCACAAGGTAAATCTGAAGCAGCAGCTCAACGTTCAGAAACAGCACAAGGTGCAGCAGAAGCAGCTCAAGGTGCGGCAGAAGCAGCTCAAGGTAAATCTGAAGCAGCAGCTCAACGTTCAGAAACAGCACAAGGTGCAGCAGAAGCAGCTCAAGGTGCAGCAGAAGCAGCACAAGGTAAATCTGAAGCAGCAGCTCAACGTTCAGAAACAGCACAAGGTGCAGCAGAAACTGCGAAAGATAATGCAGCACAATCAGCTGAGCGTTCAGAGCAATCTGCAAATAAAGCAGAAACTGCGAAAGATGGAGCTCAAGCAGCTCAACAAGCAGCAGAAACTGCGAAAGATAATGCAGAGCAATCAGCAGCAACAGCAAAAGCTTCTGAAAATGCAACTAAAGCGATTCAAACCCGTATCGAAAATTCAGGTTTGATAAGCAAAGATGGCAAAACCTCCTTGTCTGGTGATAACTCAAACGGTAGCGAAAGTGCTATGGCTTCAGGTAAAAACTCATCTGCAATAGGTTACGGTGCGGAAGCTGCAGGAGAAGATTCTACTGCGATCGGGAATAGTGCTCAAGCAAAAGCAAATGGTTCTACTGCTTTAGGGAATACTGCTAAAGCTGAATCAGAGGGGGCTACAGCTGTTGGTCATAATGCGAAAGCGGAAGCAGACAATTCTGTGGCATTAGGTAACGGTTCCGTTGCTAAAGAAAAAGGCACAGTTTCAGTGGGAACGGTGGGGAATGAGCGTCGTATTACGAATGTTCAAGATCCTAGACGTTTAACTGATGCGGCGAATAAACGCTATGTTGATCGTTCTATTAATTCAGTTCGTCATGAATTAAGACAAACAGATAAGAAACTCCGTGGAGGTATTGCAGGTGCGGTTGCTATCGCAAATATCCCAACCAACAGTATCCCAGGAGGCACAATGATTGGCTTAGCCTTTGGTAACTTCAAAGGTCAAAATGCCTTAGCGATAGGTCTTAGCAAATCAAGTGATAACAATCGTATACACCTCAAATTAAGCGGCTCTGCAACCAGTGCAGGCGATTATGCTGTAGGTGCTGGAATTGGTTATCAATGGTAATAATCATTAGGCAATAAGATAAAACGCTCTCAATAATATTTGAGAGCGTTTTTTATTGGTATGCTAATTACTTCGGATTATTCAATGGTAAGGTGGGCGTAAGCCCACGTGTTATTTAAAATCAGCTTATTTCTTCACAAAATATAAATCCCAAACACCGTGTCCAAGTCTGTGGCCTCTGGCTTCAAATTTAGTTAAAGGTCTAAAATCTGGTCTTGGAATATAATCGCCATTTTTCGAGGCATTCACTAAATCGGTATTCGCGCTTAATACTTCTAGCATTTGCTCAGCATAATTTTCCCAGTCTGTTGCCATATGGATAAAACCATTTCCACCTAATTTTTGCACAACTTGTGCCACAAAGTGCGGTTGAACAATACGACGTTTATGATGTTTTGCTTTATGCCAAGGATCGGGGAAAAATAATTGCAAACCGCCAAGCGCACCATCAGCAATACTGTCACGTAAAATTTCCGTTGCATCGTGGCAAATCACGCGTAAATTCGTGACGCCTTTTTCCACTGCATAAGCAATACAAGCACCAACGCCTGGAGTATGAACTTCAATGCCAAGGTAATTTTTGTCTGGATTAGCAAAAGCCATATCCACAAGTGATTTTCCCATTCCAAAGCCAATTTCTAATACAACTGGATTATCATTGCCATAAATCTTCGCAAAATCAAAAGGTTCCGTTTGATAATCTAAACCAAGTGTTCCCCAGTTATCATTCATCATATTTCTTTGAAATTCGCTCAAACGGCCAGTACGTAACACAAAGCTACGGACTTTGCGTTTATAGCGGCCATCTTCGGTAAATTCTGCGGTTTCAACGGTTTTACGTTTTTGATCAGCAAAAGTTTGTGTCATAAAAATCTTGTTCATGAAAAAATTGGCGGCGATTATACCAATTTTTCTCGTATAATAGGGCAAATTTTTTCCCAAGGTTGATTATGAAAATTGTCCGAGTGGCACTGGCTGTGCCGCTTCCTCGTTTATTTGATTATCTCGTCCCCGATGATGTTTCATTACAAATCGGTATGCGTGTTCTTGTGCCTTTTGGTACGCAAAAACGTGTCGCCATTGTGGCTGATTTTCCGACAAAATCGGACGTGCCAGAGGATAAACTCAAGGCTATTCTTCAACCATTGGATTTAGCCCCAGTTTTTACGCCCATTTATTGGAATTGGCTTCATTGGGCAGCAAATTATTATCAAGCGGGATTAGGCGATGTGTTATTTCAAGCCTTGCCTGTGAAATTGCGTAACGGCGAAAGTGCGGTAAAAAATGACCGCACTTTTTGGCGGATTACGGATGCGGGGAAAAATGTCCTTAAACAAGGCGAATTAAAACGCTCGAAAAAGCAAGCTGAAGCTCTACAATACTTATCTGAAACTGATCTTGAAAAAGGCAATAATGATTTTTCCTCTGCGATTTGGTCAGCCTTAAAAGCCAAAGAGTTTATTGAGGAAATTACCATCCAAACAAAGCCCCTAAGCTGGCAACAAAGCTTAGGCGATAACCCAATTGTCAATGCTGAAAATCGCTTAACCTTAAATAAGCAGCAAGCCTTAGCGTTTAGTCAATTGCGTTTTCATTCTGGTTTCAACGTATGGCTGCTCGATGGAGTGACAGGTTCAGGTAAAACAGAAATTTATCTGCAATATATTGAAGAAATTTTAAAATCAGGTAAACAAATATTGGTGCTTGTACCCGAAATCGGGCTAACACCACAAACAGTGCAACGTTTCAAAGCACGTTTCAACGTAGAAATCGATGTTCTTCATTCTAATTTAACCGATACGCAACGGCTTTATGTATGGGAGCGTGCGCGTTCGGGACAAAGTGCCATTGTGATTGGCACGAGATCGGCATTGTTCACGCAATTTTCTAATCTTGGTGCAATTATTTTGGACGAAGAACATGACGCGTCTTACAAACAACAAGACAGTTGGCGTTACCATGCGCGAGACTTGGCGATTGTACTGGCTCAAAAACTAAATATTGCGGTATTAATGGGTTCTGCCACGCCAAGTTTAGAAAGTATTAATAATGTACAAAATGGCAAATACCAACATTTAGTTTTATCAAAAAGAGCAGGGAATTCTACCGCACTTCGTCATTTCGTCATTGATTTGAAAAATCAACACATACAAAACGGGTTATCAAAACCCTTATTAGAACGGATGAAATCCCACCTAGAAAAAGGCAATCAAGTACTGCTTTTCTTAAATCGTCGTGGCTTTGCGCCCGTATTGCTTTGCCACGAATGTGGTTGGATCGCACAATGTCCTCATTGTGAAAAACCTTATACCTATCATCAGCATCAAAATGTATTGCGTTGTCATCATTGTGGCGCTCAGAAAACTATTCCTCGTCAATGTGGCGATTGCGGTTCTACCCATTTAGTCACCACAGGTCTCGGCACGGAACAATTAGAAGAAACTTTAAAAACGCTATTTCCTCATTATTCTGTAGCACGAATCGACCGCGATAGTACTTCGCGTAAAGGAAAATTGGAAGGTTATTTAGAAGATATTCAACAAGGCAAAAGCCAAATTTTGATTGGCACACAAATGCTGGCGAAAGGACATCATTTTCCGAATGTTACCTTGGTTGCCTTAGTGAATGTAGATAGTGCATTATTTTCGCTAGATTTTCGTGCAGAAGAACGTTTAGCTCAACTTTATATTCAAGTTGCTGGACGAGCTGGACGTGCCGATAAACAAGGCGAAGTGGTGCTACAAACACATTATCCTGATCATCCTTTGCTTACCACGTTATTAGCGAATGGCTACCAAGCTTTTGCCAAAGAAACCTTACAATTACGCCATTCAATGGGATTACCGCCTTTCACTTTTCAGGCGTTATTCAAAGCACAGGCTCGACATTCTGAGCTTGCAGAAAATTGCTTAAGCCAGATTGCAGATTTTTTCCAATCAAAGCAAATTGCGGGATTACAAATGCTTGGCCCAATGCCTGCACCGTTCAGCAAAAAAGCGGGGCAATATCGCTGGCAGTTATTATTGCAACATCCATCAAGAATGACGTTGCAAAAAGCATTGAGAGAATATCAACAAGCCGAACTTGAAAAAAACAGCCAAGTGCGGTTAATTTTGGACGTTGATCCGCAAGACTTATCATAAAAAATGCGGTAAAAATTCACCGCACTTTCTCTATAAAATCTATTTGAAATCTTCGACATCCCCCAATAGACAGGCATATTTCGCTGTATTGGGACTGGACTCCAAGGCAATTTTTAATGCCATCGTCAGAGGAACAGATAGTAGCATTCCCACTGTTCCAAGTAACCATCCCCAAAACAATAATGAAAGGAACACCACTAAGGTTGAAAGCCCTAATCGTTGTCCCATCATTTTAGGCTCAATAATGTTACCGACAACCATATTGATCGCAATAACACCGATTGCCACGCCAAAGCCAACACCAAAACCATTTAGTAATAAGGCTTGCACAATAATCGGAATAGCCGCAATGATTGAACCAATATTCGGAATATAATTCAGCAAGAAACTCAAGGTTGCCCACAAAATCGCATATTGAACGCCACAGGCTTCCAACAAAATAAACACCCCGACACCAGTCAGTAAGCTCGTGATGCTTTTAATGCCAAGATAACCAATTACGCCTTGCAAAACGCGATCAATATGGCGTTCTTCTTTGGCTACATCATAAGGTGTTGAGCTGATTGCCATAGCAAATTTATGTTTTATTGTTGGTGCTTCGGCAAGCATAAAAATCACGACCAACACCAAAACAAACACATTACTGACCACACCAGAGAAATTGAGCAACACTCGACTTACAAAATTCATAATGCTGCTTGGGTCAAAATTTTCTTGGATGGTTTCACGTGAAAGCGTGAAAGGCAAATTGAAACGTTGCGATAAAGCAGTCAAATCACTTACACGTTGTGAAAGCAAAATTTTATATTGTGGAATAGATTGGGTAAATTCTCTTGCCGTGCTGTTAATCAACCCGACTAAGAAGAAAAATACCAAAGAAATCAAGACGAAAAGTAAAGTAATGGCTAACCAATGTGGGACGCGGCGTTGGGTCATCGCCTTAATCATTGGCGAACAAATTATCGCAATAAATAGCGATAGCAAGAATGGCACCACAATTTCTGCTGCCAATTTTACGCCAGCTAAGATAATAATTACCGCAGCAATACCAAGTAAAGTGCGGTGTAAATTTAAATTATTTTGCACTAAATCGCATCCTCGTTTTCTTCGCCTGTGCGAATGCGGATCGCTCGCTCAACGTGATAAACAAAAATTTTGCCGTCGCCAATTTTGCCTGTTTGTGCCGTTTCAATAATAGCTTCAATACATTGATCCACAAGCTCATCAGGAACCACTACTTCCAATTTCACTTTCGGCAGAAAATCCACCATATATTCCGCACCACGATAAAGTTCTGTATGACCTTTTTGGCGACCAAATCCACGTACTTCCGTGATTGTCATACCAGAAATACCAATATCTGAAAGACTTTCTCGCACATCATCTAATTTAAAGGGTTTAATCATTGCTTCGATTTTTTTCATACTATTTCTCCAGATTTTCGCGTCTTGCAGATTTAGGACGGAAACTTTCGATGATTTCTGGCTTGGTATCAATATATAAGCCGTTAATCAGTTGCAAACAATAAGGCACCGCACTAAAAATGCCTTTTACAAGCACATTTCCGTCTTTATCTTTCACACCCTCTAAGGTTTCTTTAATCGCTTTAGGCTGACCCGGAAGATTTAAAATCAGACTTTCCTTACGAATCACACCCACTTGACGGGATAAAATTGCAGTGGGTACAAAATGCAAACTCACTTGACGCATTTGTTCGCCAAAACCTGGCATTTCTCGATCTGCTACCGCAAGGGTGGCGTCAGGCGTAACATCGCGTTTTGCAGGCCCTGTCCCACCGGTTGTCAGCACTAAATGGCAACCTTGTTCATCCACCAGCTCTTTTAATGTTTGTTCAATAACTGGCTGCTCATCGGGGATTAATCTTGTTTCCAAATGGAAAGGTTCGACAAGCGCTTGTTCTAACCAAGCCTGTAATTCTGGGATGCCTTGATCTTGATATACACCTGCTGATGCGCGATCAGAAACAGACACAAGACCAATTTTTAAAAGTGCGGTCATATTTTTCCTTATTTTTATAAATGATTTTGACGTGATTGAATAAATCAAAAATGCGGTAAAAACTTACCGCACTTTTGGAGGACTAGAAGAATAAAATCCCGCCCCAAACGATACCGACAATACAAAGGGCAATAAATACCGATGCAGAACCTTGATCTTTCGCACGCCCTGAAAGTTCGTGGCGTTCTGTACCAATGCGATCAACGACAGCTTCCACCGCACTGTTTAAAAGTTCTAACGCCATCACAAGCAAAACAGAAGAAATCATCAAGATAATTTCAATTTTTGTTTCGCCTAAAAAGAACGCAAGAGGAATTAAAATACAGGCAAGAAAACATTCGTGGCGAAAAGCCGTTTCATTTTTAAACGCACTGTTTAAGCCTTGTAATGAATATTTCGTGGAATTGATTAAATGGGTTAGCCCCGTCGTTTTATACATAAATTTTCCTATTTTTATAAACGCTTCGCCTCAATAACATCATCTAATTTTGCTAATCGAGCCAATATTTTACTTAAACTTTCAACATTATGGAGTTCAATTTCCATATCAATGGTAGCAAGCTGTTTTTTGGTATCAGCACGGCTTGACACCCCTAATACGCTAATTTTTTCATTTGCCAGAACCGTCGTAATATCACGCAATAAGCCATTGCGATCGCCTGCCACAATACGGATATTAATATGGAAACCACTTGCATAATTTTCGCCCCAAATAGATTCCACCACGCGCTCAGGGTGAGCTGCTTGCAAATCTAAGAACTGTTCACAATCCGCTCGATGAATAGAAATACCACGCCCCATTGTGATATAACCAACAATCGCATCGCCCAGTATCGGCTGGCAGCAACGTGCAATATGATGCATAAGATTGCCTACTCCTTCCACAATTACGTAGCCATTGTTCTTTTCAGATTTCTGCTGAGAATTCACCGCACTTTTGTTAGCAACATGACGTAAAATTTCTTGATCTGCTTCTTCAGCAGTCACTTTAATCAATTTACTTTGCAAGAAATTGATTAAGTTATTTAAACGAATATCGCCACTGCCAATGCCCGCATAAAGATCGTCCAAATTTTTCAAGTTATAGCGTGGTAACGCATAAGGCTCTATTTGCTTAATGCTTAAATTTAAACGCGCGAGTTCATTATCGAGTAATTCTTTACCTGCTGGAATATTTTTATCGCGATCTTGTTTTTTAAACCACGCTTGAATTTTAGCTCGAGATTTTGCGGTGTGAGTAAATCCTAAATTTGGGTTTAGCCAGTCACGGCTCGGGTTCGGATTTTTCTGGGTAATAATATCGATTTGATCACCCATTTGTAGCTGATAGGTAAATGGCACAATACGCCCTGCCACTTTTGCCCCGATGCAGCGATGACCAATTTCACTATGAATGGCATAAGCAAAATCTAATGGTGTTGAGCCTGTTGGCAAATCCACCACTTCGCCTTTTGGCGTAAACACATAGACACGATCATCAAATACTTGACTGCGTAACTCAGCCATCACTTCGCCAGAATCCGTAATATCATCTTGCCAAGCTAACAATTTACGCAACCACGCAATTTTTTCTTCGTAGGCAGACATACTGCCTGTATTGCCCTCTTTATATTTCCAGTGTGCAGCCACACCCAACTCTGCATCATCGTGCATTTGTTGGGTTCGAATTTGTACTTCAATTGGCTTGCCGCCTTTACCCAAAACAACAGTATGAATAGATTGATAACCGTTCGGTTTCGGGTTCGCCACATAATCGTCAAATTCTTTGGGTAAGTGTTTAAATTGAGTATGAACAATCCCAAGTGCGGTGTAACAATCTTGTAATTTTTGCACGATAATTCTGACCGCTCTTACATCATATAAACCGCTAAACTCAAGATGCTTTTTCTGCATTTTTCGCCAAATGCTGTAAATATGTTTCGGACGACCATAGACTTCCACTTGCTCGATATTTTCACGTAAATAACCGCTCAACTCACTGACGAAATCAGCAATGTAATGTTCACGGTCTAGACGACGTTCCTGCAATAATTTAGCAATAGCACGATATTGTTCTGGATGGAGATAACGGAAGCAGTAATCTTCTAACTCCCATTTCAACTGACCAATCCCAAGACGATTGGCAAGAGGGGCATAAATATTAGAGCATTCTTTGGCAGCAAGGACTTTGTCTTCTTCAGCACAACGATGCTCTGCATCACGCAAGAAAGTAATGCGTTCAGCAAGTTTAATGATTACGCAGCGGAAATCGTCCACCATTGCCAACAACATACGGCGAACATTATCCACTTGTAACGCATTAGCTGAATGACTGGCATTGAGTTGGCGAATATTATCCATTTCCAACACGCCTTTAAGCAATTTAGTGATTTTCGCACCAAATTTTTCTTTGAGGCTTTCCCAATCGGTTAATTTATTTGCAACCACAGGAAATAACATGGCAGTAAGCAATGTTTCCGCATCCATATTTAGTTCGTGCAAAATTTCTACCATTTCCACGCCAGACTGCAGCATCAAGGTCGCATTCTTCATTTCATCGGGATAGGTATTCATTAAATCACGTGCGTAATACCACGCATCGATCAAACTTTTTTCTGTTTGTTCTGCCAGTTTTAAGCCAGCACACCATTGTTCAATCACAAAATCCTGCGGATTTAACAAATGAGAACCACGAACAGCAACCATAACACCCCCTTGTTAATGAAAAGAAAGTCGCTTCCTGCCACTTTTATTTTGGGTTGAGATTGTACCGAATAACCGAGTTATTTTGTAGTGAATAAGGTTATTGATTCCAAATGCCCTGTGTGCGGAAACATATCTATTACTGAGCTTTTTTCAATCTTGTAGCCAAAATCACGTAAAATTTCCGCATCACGTACTAATGTTGCGGGATTACAAGACACATATAAAATTTTCTCTGCTTTCAGCTCACACAACGCATTTAACGCGAAAGCTGCGCCGCTGCGTGGAGGATCAAGCAAAATCTTATTGAACGACTGATTAGCCCAAGGTTGTTCAACAAAGGATTGGTCAAGATCCGCTTGGAAAAATTCAATATTCTTAATTTGGTTTCTTGCGGCATTTTGCGCCGCTTTTTGTACCATTTCAAAAACACCTTCAATTCCTACCGCACTTTTCACGCGTTTAGCGAGAGGAAGCGTAAAATTTCCCATGCCGCAAAATAAATCTAACACACAATCCTGTTGGTTCAATTCAAGCCAATCCAAGGCTGTATTGACCATACGTTCATTTAATGCACGATTGACTTGGATAAAATCACGAATATCAAAATGTAATTTTATGCTATCAGAAAATTGATAATAAGGCGCATCGCCATAGATTTGTTCAATGCCTTTGTCGCTTTGTAAAAATAGCATTAACTTTTCTTGCTCAGCAAATTTAAGCAATAAAGTGCGGTCAATTTCCGCAAGGTTTTTCATGTAACGTAACAACATTGCGACGCCATTATCGGCAGCCACAAGTTCAATATGCCCCAACTGTTTCGGTGCTGAAAATTTTTCTAAAAGTGCGGGTAATTTAGGCAGTAAATGATTGATTGCAGGCTCTGCCACTTCGCAAGATTGAACGGGTATTAAATCGTTGGTATTTTTCTGACGAAAGCCCATGTCGATTTGTTTTGTGTTTGGGTTAAACCATAAACTCAAACGCACACGACGACGATACGCCCAAGCATCGCCACAAATCATAGGTTGAAATGAAATCGGTTCTGACTGTAATTTACTTAATCGCTTAAACAACGCAGATTCTTTCGCTTTTCTCTGCATTTCAACAGGAATATGCTGTCCTTGGCAACCACCACAACGCATAAAATAAGCACATTTTGGTGCTAAACGTTCAGGGCTTTTTACTCGCCATTTTTTTACAATGGCATGCCCATATTGGCGTTTATCTTCCAAAATATGACATTCCACTTTTTCGTACGGAAGTGCATTTTCAATAAACCAAGTTTTACCATTAATTTTCGCCACGCCTAAACCTTGATAATCTAAATCAAGAATATCCGCCGTAATGGTTTGAACATTTTTTGTTTTTTGCTTTGGGGTATAAAGAAGAACCATTGTTTGAAGAAGAATTACGCTAAATTAGTTAAGTATACACATTACAGAATTGTGATTCATTGATATTTTATTTTTGCTTTACATTTCCTAAAAACAGTCTCACAATGTTACACAAAGTAACACAAAAAGAAAGGGATATTATGCAAGCGACATTAAGACAACAAGGCGGTGCAGCCGTATTAACTGTGCCGATGGCAATTTTACAACAAATGGGATGGCAAATTGGTCATAAAATTAATTTAGAAACGCAAGGGGAGTGCGTTGTGCTTACGCCAATTAAACGTCAAGCTAGAGGACGAAAAACCGTTGCTGAACTATTGTCAAATATTGATAGCCAAGAAATTGCAGCATTAAATGCTTCAGTGTCAAATTTCACACAATCTGAACCAACAGGAAAAGAGGTATGGTAATGGGAATACCTAAAAAAGGCGAAATTTGGTATATCGATCCAGATCCTACTAAGGGTCAAGAATTACGTAACCCGCATTATTTTATAGTCGTTTCAGATGAATTACTTAATAAGGCTTTAGGGACAGCTATTTGTTGTCCAATATCATCTGGGGGGAATTTTGCTCGTTCACAAAATGTCACTGTCGTGATTGATGGAAATAGCACGCAATCAGGCAAAGTAACAGGTGTAATTTTATGTCATCAAGTTCGTGCATTAGATTTAAACGAGAGACAAGCAAAATTTGCCACAAAATCAGAAGATTATTTAGTCGATGAAGTGATTATGAAATTAGTAGATTTGATTGATCCACAATAGATAGTCAAAACCCAAAGGTGGCAACAGCATTTACTGTACCACCAGTGATATTCCCATCTTTATATAAGCCAGTAATCGCTATTTTTTATGCTCTTTTTATAGCCAATTTGCCAGTCAGTATACTGACTGGTGTTATCTCTTTACAGAGATAACACAAAACATCTCGCTAAGAAATTTTCTATAATAAGGAATGAAAAATGAACAAGTTAAAAATGACTGTTACTACAACATTACTCGGTTTATCATTAATGAGTTTATCTACTTACTCTTATGAATTAACTCTTGAACAATCAAACATACAAGTAGCAATGAGTGGGCGCGTAAAGCAGGCAGCTCTTGAAATGGGTGCAGGTAATTATTCTAAAGCTATAGAATATGCTGAACCTGTAGCAAACGCACCTATTACCGAATTCAACCAAGAGATTATTTCATCGGCTCAATTTACTCTCGGCTATAGTTATTTAGCTAAGAAGAACAAAAAGAAAGCAATATTATGGTTTCAAAAATCTTGTAAAAATGGCTATTCTTATGGTTGCGAAATGTTAGAAAAAATTAAGAAATAGTAAAATGAATGATCTATTTATTAGTTCTGCAATTCTTATAGTTTTACTTTTAATTGCATTATTTGGATTAAAAGTAATGAATATAGAAAGAACAATTGGAAAAATTATCGTACTTTTGTCATTAAGTGTTGGATATGCTTTTACCTTAGGCGATGTTCTTACATTTAATGATGAAAATATGCCTATCTTAAATTACATTCAGTTAGTATATTACTCTGCAATAAGTTTCTTTGTTTTTGGCTTTGCTGGATTATTTTTTAGTACAAAAGCAGGAATAAGTGAAAACGGTTTAGAATAAACATCATAGGCAAACATTGTTTGCCTTTATTTTTGCTTTACATTTTTAAAAAATCATTTTAACAAGAGAATATGCTGTGAAAATAACTCTCGGCTTTTTAGCGGTTTATCGCCAAGATAAGGTTTCAGTGCAATACGAGTAAAACGTTTTGCTGCTTGACGTACCACATCATCAGAAAAATCGAGGGCTTCAAAGGCTAATAAATCTCTGCCGTAAAAAGTGAGATTATCTTTCACTAAGGAAGCAATGAAACCTTTTTCCTCACGATAACGATATGTCATTGAGAAATCCACTGGCTCGCCAGAGCCTGCACAATGCAGAAAATCCACGCCATAACCGAGAATTTGTAAAAGTTGAAATTCAAAAAGACGCAACGTTGGCTCAACGTTGCTTTCCGTTGCCAAGCCCGTTAAGCATTTTAAATAATGTTGAAAAAGCGCAGGATTTGGCGTTTCAGACTCAATAACACGAGTGAGTAATTCATTTACATAAAAGCCACTATAAAGGGCGATTTGTTGTAAAGGCAGTGTAATTGCGGCGGGTTCAGCTTTGGTAAGGGTTTTTAATGCGTTTTTTCCCGTCCAACGCAACAATAAAGGTGTGAAAGGTTGCAAGACCGATTTCCAAGATGAACGCTTTGCGCGCGCGCCCTTGGCTATCACGGTTAAACGCCCACTTTCTTCAGTGAATAAATCCACCAATAAGCTCGTTTCACTGTAAGGGCGGCGATGCAAAACAAAACCACGTTGAAGTTCGCTTTGCACGATTATTGTCCAGATAAGCGTTCACTTGTTTGTGACACACATTGCGTCGCTAAAATTTCGCCAAGATTTGTTTTTAGCGTACTAAAATCGTCACGCTCTTGCCACATCCAACGAATATTGGCATAATTTTTACCACGTTCAGAAATCATTAAGGTTAGTTTTTCTGATACGCCTTGAAAAGTGACAGTGACATAATGCAAATTTTTTTTGTATTTTTTATGCGTGGCGTGTACAACACGAACAACTTTATCATCTTGACATAAATATCGATCAGCTTCGCCTTTTTGTAAGGCTTTATCCACTTTTTCTACTTGCATTTTTTGCGTTTGGGGCGTTGCCACATTCGCATTTTGCACACAGCCAGCCAGCAAAAGTGCGGTAAAAATAAGAGGTATTTTTTTCAACATAAATCCTACCTTGAGAAAAGAATTTAAAAAGAAAAAAGGCGATTACTCGCCCAAAAAATTATTTTTTATATTGATAAGAACCATCAGATTGACGAACAAAACGCGTGCCATTGGATAAACGCATTTCATTTACTCGCCCTTGATTATTCACAGATACCGTTACTTTATCGCCAGATTTAAAGCTACTTAAAACATTTCCCGCCCCTGCCGCTTTGCTCATTGCGTTTACATCGGAAATATTAAGTTGATTATCACGGAAAACTTGCATCAGTGAAACACCTTTCGGCACAGTTAATGTTTTTGCAGCAAGGCGAGAAGCTGTAGATTTACTCACAGGTTTTGCATCAACGATTTGAACTTTCTTTTCTTTTTTAACTTGAACAGGTTTGGCTTCAACAATCGGTGCTTTTCCTGCGGTTTTAGCGACGCTTTGTTCCGTTGCTTTTGATGGAGCCTGTGCTTTCTCCTCCACTTTCAATTCTTTTTTCGCGGTATCTTTATGTGCAATTTGTGGCTCTACCGCTTTTTTCATCGGCTGAACAGGCACAGTTGGTTTTGGCTGTTCTGCTTGCGTTTGTGCAGGTTGCATTTGAGGCTGTTCCGCTTGAACTGGTTGCATAGGCATAACAGATGCTGCAGCCATTTCATTTGGCATTTGACTTGGAGCTTGAACAACATTTTGTTGCATTGGCGTATTTTCTACTGATTGGTTTTGAGCCATCATATTATTCGCCGCTTCCTCTGCTCTTGGTGCATTTTCAGGTTGGTTAGCTTGCTCTGCCGCCATTTGATTTTGTGCAGGAGGATTATCTAAAATCGTGGTTTCCACTGGCTGACTTTGATCTAACGATTGGAACTGCACAGGAATTTCATTGCTGTTAGATTGAGTGAAAGACTCAACGGTGTCAGAACTTGGTTTTAATGCGAAGAAAATAATCAATAAAATAACCAACACAAAAATAGCCATAAACAAACGGCGATGTTTTGCAGGTAATACTTGTAATACTTTCCATTTTTCTGGTTGGGCTAAAGTGGGTTTTTCAGCCTTTTCGACGGTTTCATCCGCGTTATTTTCAGCACTGATTTCTTCATCAACAACAGAAATATTTTCTTCTGTGGAAGAAGTTTGAAGAACAGGCTCTTGTTCCGTTCTCAATGTTTCGCTAGAAATAAAAGGTGTGCTTTCTTGAGCAGGAGTATGCCCAAAAGTAGGTTCTTTACGTTGTTGAAAGTTAGTTTGCACGTGATTTTTTTTGGCAAATAACCCTTTTGCTTTACCTAAAATTGACGAACTTGGCTGAATTGTTTTCTTTGGTGTAATTGGCTCTTGATTAAGCCCTAAATCTAATTCATTTTGAGATGATTGTTCATTTTTATCCATAGAATTCACTGGATTGCCCCTGATGCTTGTTCTTATTCATATTAATTAGCCACAAAATTGAGAAGCCCAAAAGTGCGGCGAGAAAATTAGGCGTATTTTATCTGATCTTATTCTGCGTATAAAGTCTTATTTGGCTCGCCCGCAATTTCTCGTGCAAGTTTAGGAACAAGATAGCCAGAAGTCAGAGATTGCAAGGTTTTATAGATTTGCATAGCTTCAATATCGCTAATCAGAAAATGGCTCGCCCCTTGCACTTTATCCAGCAAATGCAAGTAATAAGGCAAAATGCCTGTTTGAAAAAGTTTATCGCTCAATATTTTTAGAATTTTCGCATCATCATTCACGCCTCTTAGCAAAACAGATTGATTCAAAAGCGTGACATTCACAGCGTTTAATTTTTGCATTGCATTAGCAAAAATTTGATCAATTTCATTCGGATGATTAATGTGTGTTACCACAACTGTTTGCAAACGACTTTCTGCTAATAAGGCACAAAATTCATCAGTAATCCGCTGCGGAATGACAACAGGCAAACGAGTGTGAATACGCAAACGTTGTAAGTGCGGTATGTTTTCCAAATGTTTTATTAACCAAGCCAATTCGTGATCTTTCGCCATTAAAGGATCGCCACCGGAAAAAATCACTTCTTCAATTTCAGAATGCACCGCAATGTAATCTAACGCCAATTGCCAACTTTTTTTATTTCCTGGGTTTTCATCGTAAGGAAAATGTCGGCGGAAGCAATAACGACAATTTACCGCACAACCGCCTTTTGCCATAAAGAGCAATCGGTTTTTATATTTATGAAGAATATTCGGCACCGCATTGGCATTTTTTTCTTCTAAGGGATCCGTACTAAATCCCTCAGCTTGCACAAACTCTAAATCAGAGCACATCACTTGCAAGAAAAGGGGATCTTGCGGATTGCCTTTTTCCATTTTATCAATAAAAGGTTGTGGCACGCGGAGAGAAAAAAGTTTCCGTGCAGCAATAGATTGCTCAAAATCATCTTCTGGTAAATTTAAGGCTTTTAGCAACAATTTAGGATCTGAAATGGCATTTTTTAGAATTGTGAGCCAATTTTGTTCTTCTCTAATGACGGGTTCTTGGGTTAAAATACGCACTTTTCAAACCATCTCTCATTTTTAGGATATTTCAAATATGGCTACATATACTACCAGTGATTTCAAACCAGGTCTAAAATTTATGCAAGACGGCGAGCCTTGTGTCATCGTTGAAAATGAATTTGTAAAACCAGGTAAAGGTCAGGCATTCACTCGTACTCGTATTCGTAAATTAATTTCAGGCAAAGTATTAGATGTAAACTTTAAATCTGGCACTTCAGTTGAAGCGGCTGATGTTATGGATCTTAACTTAACTTATTCATACAAAGACGATGCTTTCTGGTACTTCATGCACCCAGAAACATTTGAACAATACTCTGCTGATGCAAAAGCCGTAGGCGATGCAGAAAAATGGTTATTAGACCAAGCAGATTGTATCGTGACTTTATGGAACGGCGCACCAATTACTGTTACGCCACCAAACTTTGTTGAATTAGAAATCGTCGATACAGACCCAGGCTTAAAAGGCGATACAGCTGGTACTGGCGGTAAACCAGCAACATTAAGCACTGGTGCAGTAGTAAAAGTACCTCTTTTCGTTCAAATCGGCGAAGTTATCAGAGTTGATACTCGCTCTGGCGAATACGTCTCCCGCGTAAAATAATCATTTAGATGACAAAAGTGCGGTTAATTTCTGCGGTGTATTATGTTGCAGTAATAAAAAGCACTGAAATTCATTTGGTAAAAATGCCTTTTCGTTCATAAATGGGAAAGGCATTTTTTATAAATTTAGTTTTTCTAAAAAATCATAAACCAAAGCCAATAAAATTCAGCCTTGTTTTATTTTTCATTACAGTATAGAATTTTTCCCACTTTTAGTCGGGGTGCCGAAAGGCTGAGATGATACCCGTGAACCTGAAACAGTTAGCACTGACGTAGGAAACTAATATGCCAATAAATCCATTTTCTTTTCATTCCATTTCTTATCTTTCCTTTTTATTACGCATTCCCTTTAATCATTGAGGCGAGCGATGGTGCGTATTCAAGATTTGAGTCTTGCCTTTAATGGGAAAACGTTATTTGAGCATCTTAATTTAACCCTGTTGCCGAACGAATGGGTAAGCTTGTTGGGCAGTTCAGGCGTGGGGAAATCGACGCTTTTGCGACTACTGGCGGGCATTGAAACGCAAGGCGTGGTACAGGGAAAAATCCTATTTGAACCGAAAGTTCGTATTGCGTGGTTGCCTCAAAAAGAGACACTTTATCCGTGGCTATCAATTGTTGATAACGTACAATTGCAAGCGGTCTTATTTGGGCGAAAATCTGCAAAAACCACTAAAAAAGCTAAAATGTTGCTTGAAAAAGTGGGAATGGCAGCACATTGGCACAAGCCTTGTTCGCAACTTTCAGGCGGGCAAAAACAGCGGGTTGCCTTGGCACGCACCTTAATGCAAGAGGCGGATTTGATTTTGCTTGATGAGCCTTTTTCCGCTCTTGATGCCATCAGTCGCCATCAACTTCAAGACTTAGCCTTTGAATTGCTCGAAGATAAATCAGTGCTGCTCGTGACCCACGATCCACAAGAGGCATTGCGGCTAAGCCATCGTATTTTTGTGTTGCGTTCGCCTGAAACTCATCAAACAACATTGTCGGAGCTAATTCTGCCCGAAGGTAACGCCCCTCGTGAGTTGCATCAAGCTAATTTATGGGCGTTGCAGCAACAATTATTGCGAGAATTAGGGGGCGAACAATGAAAATTCGCCTGCTCAAACCGCTTTTTATTGTAGGTGTGTTGTTGATGCTCTGGCAAATGGTCGCAACCTTGGGCAGCTTCCCACACTACATTTTTCCCTCACCGCAAGCTGTAGGGCAGCAGTTGTTCACACACGCTGAACTGCTTTGGCAGCATACGCAAGTCACGTTGTTAGAAATCTGCTTAGGGCTGTTGTTAGGCTTTCTGTTTGGGTTGATTTCGGCGTTGTTGCTCTCATTTTCTCGTCAAATTTCCGCCGTGTTATTGCCGATTTTGGTCATTTCACAAGCGATTCCCGTGTTTGCCATCGCGCCGTTGTTGGTGTTGTGGTTTGGTTATGGAATGGCATCCAAAATAGTTATGTCGGTGCTGATTATCTACTTCCCCGTCACGGCAGCTTGTTATGATGGACTACGCAACACCCCACAAGCGTGGCTCGATTTGGCGAAAACCTTTAACATTTCCCCCTTGCGTTTATTGCTTAAAGTGCGATTACCTGCGGCTTTGCCTGCTTTTGCTTCGGGCTTGCGAATTGCCGTTTCGGTCGCCCCGATTGGTGCGGTGGTAGGTGAATGGGTCGGTTCATCTGAAGGCTTGGGGTATTTGATGATTCACGCCAATGCCCGAATGCAAGTCGATTTAATGTTTGCCGCCTTACTGATTTTAGTGTCAATTTCACTCTGTTTATATTTCAGCATTGATTGGCTATTACACCGTTTTATTTGGTCTGTTTAACTTTTCATTAAAGGAGAAAAAATGAAGATAATCATCCGTTATTTCAGCTTTGTAATAGGGCTAATGCTCACGCTTCCTAGCTTTGCAAAAGAGAAAATCAGCGTAATGCTAGATTGGTATGTAAACCCCGATCATGCAGCCATCATTGTGGCTCAACAAAAAGGCTTTTTTGAAAAAAATAACTTGGAGGTTGAAATTATCGAACCTGCTGATCCTGCATTACCGCCGAAATTAGCTGCGGCAGAAAAAGTTGATTTAGCCGTGAGTTATCAGCCTCAGCTTTATCAACAAGTGGCAGAAGGCTTGCCTTTAGTGCGAGTGGGTTCACTGATTTCAAATCCATTAAATAGCGTAGTGGTATTAAAAAAGAGCAATTTGAAAAGCCTTGCTGATTTAAAAGGTAAAAAAGTGGGGTATTCTGTCAGCGGTTTTGAAGATGGATTACTTGATACAATGCTTCATTCTATTGGTTTAAGCAATAAAGATGTGGAATTAGTGAATGTAAATTGGTCGCTTTCGCCCTCCCTTTTAACTGGACAAGTGGATGCTGTGATTGGTGCATTTCGTAATTTTGAACTCAATCAGCTTGCTTTAGAAAAGCAAGAAGGTATCGCATTCTTCCCTGAACAATATGGCGTGCCTGCTTATGATGAATTGATTTTAGTTGCCAATAAAAACAGCGTAACAGATAAAAAAACATCTGCATTTTTGACCGCACTTGAACAAGCCACAAGCTATCTGCAAGCTCACCCCAATGAAGCGTGGCAAGCCTTTGTAAGCTATAAACCGAATGAACTCAACACGCCATTAAACCAACTGGCGTGGAAAGACACGCTCCCCTTCTTAGCCAATAAACCTCGCCAATTATACGCTAAACGTTATCAACAAATGGCAGAATTTATGCAACAAAAAGGATTAATTCCAAAAGTCTTAGCGTTGAAAGAATATGCGGTAGAAATTGAATAAGGAAAAAAGATGATTGAACAACTCATTCAACAAGCTCAGCCTTATTGGCAACAATATATTGAACACGAATTTGTGCAACAGCTCGCAAAAGGTACGCTGCCAAAAGCTTGTTTTCAGCATTATTTAAAGCAGGATTACCTTTATCTTTTTCATTACAGCCGAGCTTTTGCCTTGGGCGTGTATAAAGCAAAAAATTTCGCTGAAATGGAAACACCTCGCAAAACCTTAGAGATACTCTGCCAAGAAATTCAATTGCATTTAAATTATTGCCGCCAATGGGGCATTAGCGAACAAGAGATTTTTGCTACTCAAGAAAGTGCCGCTTGTATTGCTTATACCCGCTATTTGCTTGATTGCGGCATGACGGGCGGTTTAGCTGAGCTTTATGCAGCCGTGACCCCTTGTGCTTTGGGTTACGCTCAAGTTGCCCGTTACATTACTCAGCATTATCCTCGCTTACCGAACAACCCTTATCAAACGTGGATTGACACCTATGCGAGCGAGGAATTTCAACAAGCTGCCCAAGAAACCGTTGATTTTCTTACCGCACTTTGTAAACCGCTAAACTCAAGCCAGCTTACCGAGATTCAACAGATTTTTACCACCGCCACTAGAATGGAAATTGCGTTTTGGCAAATGGGGTTGGATTTGGCTTAGGTTTAGTCTCAGACTAATGACTTTATTTTTCCACAAACGGATAAATTTATTGTGATTATATAACCCCTCTTTGAGAAAGAGGGGGGAAGGAAAATTATCTTGTTCTAATTTTGCTATAAGCTAATGCTATAACAAAAAATGCAGCTTGCAGAAGAATGATACAAGCACCTGTTGAGGCATCAAAATGATAGCTCAATATTACGCCAATTAGGCTTGATGCAATGGAACTTGCAATAGCAACCCATAACATTTTATCAAAAGATTTGGTAAGCGTAAGTGCGGTAATTCCTGGTGCAATTAACATTGCCACCACCAAAATAACACCTACCACTTGCATCGTGCTTACAATGGTTAAAGCAAGTAGAATTAATAAACCATAATGTAAAATTTTAGGAGAAAGTCCTGCAACACGGGCATGACTTGGGTCAAAACAATAAAGCAGAAAGTCTTTACGTTTGAAAACAATCAGACAAAAAATTATCGCAGAAATGACCGCACTTTGAATCAGCTCTGAATGACTTACACCTAACACATTACCAAACAAAATATGGGTTAAATGCTGTTCTGTTTGAATTTTGGTAAACATAACAAGACCAATGGCAAACATTCCAGAAAATACAATGCCCATTGCGGTATCTTCTTTTATACGGCTATTTTCTTTCAAATATCCCACACCAAGCGAACAAAAAATACCCGAGAAAAATGCACCAATGGCTAAAGGAATTCCTACCAAATAAGCAAGTACAATACCAGGTAATACAGCGTGAGAAATTGCATCGCCCATTAATGACCAACCTTTCAAGACTAAATAGCAAGAAAGTAACGCACAGATAATCGAAACAATCAATGCGGTCAATAAGGCATTTTGCATAAACTCAAATTGTAGCGGTTCTAAAATCCAATTAAACATTTTCTACCGCCTTTTTATTACGTGTGAGTAAGCCATATTTTGGTGAAAATAAGAAAGCTACTAAAAACAATAATGTTTGCAATGTCACAATCACACCACCAGTGGCACCGTCTAAATAATAGCTAATATAAACCCCAACAAAACTTGTCACAGCTCCTAAAATAATGGCGATGATTGACAAGGTTTTGAATTTATCAGTGAGTAAATATGCTGTCGCACCTGGGGTAACGACCATCGCAATCACTAAAATCGCGCCTACAGTTTGCAAGGCAGCAACCACACAAGCACTCAATAATGTGAAAAATAAAATTTTATAAAATAATGGAGAAAGACCGACTGTAATCGCTTGTGTTTCATCAAAAAAAATCAGCAGTAAATCCTTCCAAAATAATAAAAGCAATACTAAACAAACACCGATGATAATTGCCACTTGATAAATATCTTCATCGGCAATGCCTAAAATATTACCTAAAATAATATTTTGCACATTTACTGCCGTTGGATTTAAAGAAATAATTAACAGACCTAATGCAAAAAAAGTACTGAAAATAAAACCTATCACAGCATCTTCTTTCAATTTTGAAATGGATTTAATCCAAAGAATGGAAAGTGCGGCTAAAATTCCGGCAAAAAATGCACCAAGTGCGTAAGGCAACGCAAAAGCATAGGCAATTGCAACACCGGGCACGACAGAATGGGAAAGCGCGTCGCCAATTAGAGACCAGCCTTTAAGCATTAAATATGAAGACAAAAAAGCACAAATAGCACCCACTGCGGTACTCAAAATCATCGCCTTGAGCATATAATCATAGGAAAAAGGTTCAAGCAATAAATCTAACATTACCTAATCCCTCTTATTTTTAACTGCACTTTTATAAGGGCAATCTTCAAAATGACAATTTTGTGTTGTTGGCGCAGGTGGATCTTGCTTAGTTTCGCCATAGAATACAACGGCTTTTTCATCATCTGTTAAGACGGTAACAGAACGTTTATCTTCATCATTATGTAAATTTTCGCCCAATAATTTAATATGACGCAACACCCCACCAAATACAATTTCCAAATTATGTTGGTTAAAGGTGTCTTCTGTTTTTCCTGCGGCGATGACTGTGCGATTAATCATGACCACTTGATCACAAAAATCAGGAACAGAACCTAAGTTATGGGTTGAAACAAGAATCAGATGACCTTCTTCTCGAAGCTGTTGAAGAAGATCAACAATGGCATTTTCAGTTTTCACATCAACGCCAGTGAAAGGTTCATCCAATAAAATAATGGGACTTTGTTGTGCTAAAGCGCGGGCCAAAAACACGCGTTTTTTCTGCCCGCCAGATAACTCGCCAATTTGACGATGCGCAAGATGCTCAATATTTACTCGCTGCATCGCCTCTTGAACTTTTTGTTTATCAATCGCTTTGGGGATACGAAGAAAATTCATATACCCATAACGTCCCATCATCACGACATCATACACTGACACTGGAAATTGCCAGTCCACTTCTTCTGATTGTGGTACATAAGCAACCAAATTACGTTTCAGTGCTTGGGAAATTGGCAAATCACAAAGTTTAATTTCGCCTTGTTGTGGCTTTACAAGCCCCATTATGCTTTTAAATAATGTGGACTTGCCACTTCCATTCACGCCAACTAACGCACAAATAGTTCCACTATTGAGTGAGAACGTCATATTGTGAATAGCAGTATGACCATTGTTGTAACGAACAGTTACATCATTAACACAAATTGATGTCGAGAAAGAGTCCATTATTTTCCGAATCCTTTAACAATGGTTGATACAGTGACGTTAAGCAAATCAATATAAGTTGGCACAGGGCCGTTTTTCGCAGAAAGTGAATCAACGTACAATACGCCACCGTATTTTGCACCACTTTCTTTAGCTACTTGTTGTGCAGGTTTCGCTGAAATTGTACTTTCACTAAACACAACTGGAATATTGTTTTTACGAACTAAATCAATCACTTTACGCACTTGTTGTGGTGTGCCTTGTTGTTCTGCATTGATTGGCCATAAATAACCTTCTTTTAAGTTGTAATCTTTCGCCAAATAACTGAAAGCACCTTCACTTGTTACAAGCCAGCGTTGCGCTTCTGGAATTTGTGCTAATTTTGCACGAAGCGGTTCATCAAGTTGTTTAATTTTTTGAGCATAGTCAGCGGCATTTTTTTCATACACAGCTGCATTTTGTGGATCGTATTTCACTAACGCATTCTTAATATTTTCAATATAAATTAAAGCATTAGATGGCGACATCCAAGCGTGTGGATTAGGCGCATCTTTATACGGGCCTTCATAAATAGATAATGGTTGAATACCTTCTGTTACTACCACAGCAGGTTTATCTTTAACATTTTGGAAGAAACGCTCAAACCAACGTTCTAAATTTAAGCCATTCCATAAAATTAAATCAGCAGATTGTGCTTTTACAATGTCTTTTGGCGTTGGTTCATATTCGTGAATTTCAGCACCTGGTTTGGTAATAGATTCCACTGTTGCTGCATTGCCTGCCACATTTTGCGCAATATCTTGAATCACGGTAAAAGTGGTTACGACTTTAAATTTTGCGTTAGCTTGCATTGCAAATAAACCAAGTGCAAGTGCGGTCATAATTTTGAGTGAATTTCGCATAAGATGTCCTTATTTAAAAAAGATAGATTGAATGCCTGAATAATCGTTCAACAGCACAACAATTATTCATCGGAAATAATAATACTACTTTTTATGTTGTTTTGGAATAGAAATGATTATCAAAATGATAGATTTATTATATTTAAAATTTCATTCACTGCAGATAAAACTATGACTAACTTTGTCATCGAAACCCAACATTTATGTGAATGTTTTGGGCAAGTTACTGTCCTAGATGATATTAACATCCAAATCAAACTAGGTGAATTTGTTGCCCTTATGGAGTTTCAGGCAAAACTACACTAATGAATATTTTAATTATCTTAGATACTGCAGCGAGGGAAAAGTGATTTTAGATGGTATGGATGTGGCTCAAAATTAGATGAAGTCGGTCGCTAACGTTTTCTCTCTGAAAAAATAGTCTTGGTATTTCAACAATTCCATTTAATCCTTTATTTAACCGCACTTGAAAACGTTATGCCTGAATAATACTATCATAACGTGCTTGATGGAGCATTTGTCAAAGAGGTATTAGAACAAATAGGCTTAGGTCATAGAATTAACTAGCCCTCAAGCTAACTTTCAGGTGGTGAACAATAATGAGTTTGTATTGTTCGTGCTTTAGTTAATTAGCCAGCCGTTATCTTTGCTGATGAACCAACAGGAAATTTAGATGAGCAAAATGAATCCTAGTTTTGGATTTGCTTACAAAATTCAATTAACAAGGGCGCATCATTGTAATGATGGGGGATGATCTAGAATTAGGAAAACTCACTGATTGTGTTATTTATATCATGAAATATTTGTAAAGGAAGAAAATCATATGAACACATAAGCTATTCAAATTAGTTGCCATAGGTGCAGTTATTTTTTGAGGCGTTTCTTGTAAAGATAAAGTTACCTCAGTGGGGCAAAAAGTATCTGACATCGCAGCTTTCGATCTTCAAAGAAATTCCGCTACCTCTGAAAACTGAAAAGGCTCATGCTTACTTATTTTGGTCTGAGACTTGCGGATGCTGTATCGCCGAATTAAAAGAATTTGAAAAACTCGCAGAAGTCAATCCTGACAAGTTTCACTTATTACCATTAGTGTAGATGACGATAAAACGGACACTAAAGCCACAGTGGATAAACATGAGTTTCATTTGCCTGTGATTAAAGAACAAATGAAAATTACAGCAGAACGTTATCAACTTATCGGCACACAAACTTCATTTGTGATTAGCTCTAGAGGAAAAATTCAAGCTAAATATGAAGGAAAATTCCAAAAGAGCATTTAAACAAAATTATATTTTCCTGAAAAAATTTTAAAAACGATTGTTATTAAGGCAATTTTGCGATCACTGTATAGCCTTCAATTAAGCCTTCCACTTCATAAGCCGCACCTGCAGTAATGAAAGCTGCCTCGCCTTGTTTCAAAGAAAGTGCTGTCGTTTCTGAGCGTAAATTTAATTGGCCATTCATCACCAATAAAATACTCGCACTTTGTGCTTTTAAATGATGAGTTTCACCACATTCATATTGAATATTTTGCAAAGCGAAATCTTGCGCAGGCGTAGCATAAGTAAATATACGCGCGTCTTGAGGTGCTGACGGGATAATTTTAGGCTCTACTTCACGACAATCTACAATTTTAAGCAATTCTGGAATATCGACATATTTAGGCGTTAAACCACCACGAATTACATTATCTGAACAAGCCATCAGTTCAATATTTTGCCCACGTAAATAAGCGTGCGGAATGCCAACATCTTGGTAAATTCCCTCATCTTTTTTGAGGTGTACAATATTAAACAAATAGAAACAAATTAAACCTGCATCTAATTTATCTAGAGAAATATTCATTGCATCAATGGTATAAAGTACCCAATAATCTGGGTTTGTTAAATCTAGATTATTAGCCTGATAAGTTGCTTGGTTTTCCAACAGAATTGGGGAAAGCCATTGGTACAATAGCGTTTGATCTGCCTGCATAATATCAGCATAAAAAGCACGTAAATCTTGTTCCTGCAATTTTTTTGCAAGCGGAATTAAAGATGATCGTGATGATAATGTTTCTATAATATCCGATTTATTTTTAAAACCGTGCAACAACCAGAAATCAGATAAAGCAATCATCATTTCAGGTTTATGATTATTATCTTTATAAGTACGTGTTGATGCTTTTAAATCAATACCTTTCGCATTTTCTTCCTCAAAGCCTATTCCAGCTTGCGTTTTTGTTGGATGAGTTGAATAGAAAGGGGCTTGGCGACATCAAGAATTTTTAATAAATAGGGTAATTCATCAGCAAAATTTGCTCGGCTTTGTGCACCAAGTGCGGTAGGGTTTTTCTGTAAAAATTCAGTAAGTAACAAATTTTTACCATCAACCTCAATGGTTGAAGGCGCAGAATTATGTGCGCCTAACCACCATTCAGCATAATATTGATTTTCTTCTGCAGGAATATTCAATAATTCTGGAATATATTGATGCCCTCCCCATACGTAATTTTGAAGTGAGCCAGTAAGTTTATAGATCATTGCTTATTTCCATTTTAACTAACGTAATTTTTTACTGTGTAACCGTGGGTAAGTATACCCACGGTTAATTATAGTAGTTCCCCTTTGGGGAACTTTAGATAACCCTAATGGGGTAGCATTGAGATTAGCCTAGGGTATACTTACCCTAGGCAATTTGTCTTCCTCTAGATTATTTATTTAACCGCAGGTAAGTATACCCACGGTTAATTATAGTAGTTCCCCTTTGGGGAACTTTAGACTACCCTAATGGGGTAGCATTGAGATTAGCCTAGGGTATACTTAACTTACCCTAGGCATTAATTATCTTCCGCTAAAAGTTATGTTTTACCGTGGGTAAGTATACCCACGGTTAATTATAGTAGTTCCCCTTTGGGGAACTTTAGATTACCCTAATGGGGTAGCATTGAGATTAGCCTAGGGTATACTTAACTTACCCTAGGCATTAATTATCTTCCGCTAAAAGTTATGTTTTACCGTGGGTAAGTATACTCACGGTTAGTTATAGTAGTTCCTCTTTGAGGAACCTTAGACTACCCCAACGGGGTAGCATTGAGATTAACCTAGGGTATACTTAACTTACCCTAGGCATTAATTATCTTCCGCTAAAAGTTATGTTTTACCGTGGGTAAGTATACCCACGGTTAATTATAGTAGTTCCCCTTTGGGGAACTTTAGACTACCCCAACGGGGTAGCATTGAGATTAACCTAGGGTATACCTACCCTAGGCAATTTGTCTTCCTCTAGATTATTTATTTAACCGCAGGTAAGTATACCCACGGTTAATTATAGTAGTTCCCCTTTGGGGAACTTTAGACTACCCCAACGGGGTAGCATTGAGATTAACCTAGGGTATACCTACCCTAGGCAATTTGTCTTCCTCTAGATTATTTATTTAACCGCAGGTAAGTATACCCACGGTTAATTATAGTAGTTCCCCTTTGGGGAACTTTAGACTACCCCAACGGGGTAGCATTGAGATTAACCTAGGGTATACCTACCCTAGGCAATTTGTCTTCCTCTAGATTATTTATTTAACCGCAGGTAAGTATACCCACGGTTAATTATAGTAGTTCCCCTTTGGGGAACTTTAGACTACCCCAACGGGGTAGCATTGAGATTAACCTAGGGTATACCTACCCTAGGTAATTTGTCTTCCCCTAGATTATTTATTTAACCGCAGGTAAGTATACCCACGGTTAATTATAGTAGTTCCCCTTTGGGGAACTTTAGACTACCCCAACGGGGTAGCATTGAGATTAACCTAGGGTATACCTACCCTAGGTAATTTGTCTTCCCCTAGATTATTTATTTAACCACAGGTAAGTATAGCAGTTCCTCTTTGAAGAACCTCACACTACCCCAACGGGGTAGCATTGAGATTAGCCTAGGGTATACTTACCCTAGGTAACTATAATAAATAAAAATCCGCACAAAGGCGGATTTTTTACCGTAAACAAATTATTTCTTTAGGGCTAATACCACTGATTCTCCAGCCACTACTTCGCCTGATTTTTTTACGATACAAGAAATTTCGTCCATATTTGAAATTACGATTGGTGTTAAGACAGATTTTGCTTTTGATTCTAATAGCGCAAGATCAAATTCAATCACGGTATCGCCACGCTTAACAGATTGACCTTCTTGTGCAATACGAGTAAAGCCTTCGCCTTTCAGTTCAACAGTATCAATACCAAAGTGTACAAATAATTCTACCCCTTCTTTTGATTCCATTGAGAAAGCGTGATTGGTTTCAAAAATTTTACCAATCACACCATCCACTGGTGCAACGATTTTGTTACCAGTAGGACGAACAGCAACACCATCGCCAACGATTTTTTCAGAGAAAACCACATCAGGAACATCTTCAATATTAACGATCTCGCCAGAGATCGGTGCATAAATTTCAACTTCCACAGATTTGTTTTCTTTTGAACCAAATAACTTGTCAAATAAGCCCATTTTAATCTCCTATCCATTCAAGATGGCTGATATTTTAACGTAAAATCAAATACTTTTGTTTAATTTAATGAATTTTCCAGCAAAAATTCTTCAATTAATTGATCAATTTCTGCAGCAGTCGGTTTTTGTAATGCGGCATCAGCAAGCACTTTTGCATCTTGAAAATTTACATTACGGATTAATTTTTTAATGCGAGGTACAGAAATCGCACTCATACTAAATTCATCTAGTCCCATACCAAGCAATAATAAAGTCGCACGTTCATCACCGGCTAATTCCCCACACATTCCTGTCCATTTTCCTTCTGCGTGAGAAGCATCAATCACTTGTTTAATTAAACCAAGCACAGAGGGATGCATCGGATTATAAAGATGGGAAATAAATTCATTACCGCGATCTACAGCCAAAGTATATTGAGTTAAATCATTAGTTCCGATACTAAAGAAATCTACTTCTTTTGCTAAAAATTTTGCATTTACCGCAGCAGAGGGGGTTTCAACCATGACACCCACTTGTATGTTATTATCAAAAACTCTCCCTTCTTCACGTAATTCCGCCTTTAATGTTTCAATAACTGCTTTTAATTCTCGAATTTCTTCTACCGAAATAATCATCGGGAACATCACTGCCAATTTACCAAAAGCTGAAGCACGCAATACCGCACGTAATTGTGCATTTAAAATTTCACGACGATCTAACGCAATGCGAATTGCACGCCATCCCAAGAATGGATTCATTTCTTTTGGTAAATCTAAATATGAAAGCTCTTTATCGCCGCCAATATCCATCGTACGAAGCACAGTTAAGCGTCCGTTCATTGCTTCTACCACTTGTTTATAGGCAATAAATTGTTCTTCTTCTGTGGGAAGCTGTTCACGATCCATAAATAAAAATTCAGTTCGGTATAGCCCAATCCCTTCCGCTCCATTACGTTCTGCGCCGTCACAATCACGAATCGTCCCGATATTCGCGCCGATATCAACCTTATGTCCATCCAATGTAATAGCTGGAAGATCTTTTAATTTAGCTAACTCTGCTTTTTCCTCAGAAATTTTCGCTTCAAGTGCTTTTAATTCATCAATCTGAGATGCTGTTGGATTAATATAAACTTGGTTATTGATGGCATCTAAAATTAAGTAATCGCCCGTATTGACTAATTTAGTCACTTTATTTGTGCCGACAATCGCTGGCAATTCTAAAGAACGCGCCATAATCGAAGTATGGGAAGTTCTGCCACCAATATCAGTGACAACTCCTAATACTTTTTCAAGATTAAGTTGGGCGGTTTCTGAGGGAGTCAGATCATAAGCAACAAGAATAGATTCTTCCTGAATATCGCCAAGATCAACAATGTGCATTCCCAAAATATTTTTAACTAAACGGTTAGCAATATCCCGAATATCGCCTGCACGTTCTTTCAAATATTCATCATCAATTTCAGATAACATTGTCACTTGTTGATCTAAAATTTTACTCGCTGCAACCCCTGCATTCACTTTATTTGAACGAAGATAATCAAGAATTTCTTCTTCTAATTCTTCATCTTCAAGGATCATCAAATGCCCTTCAAAGATTGCGGCTTTTTCCTCTCCTAAAGAAATTAATGCGCGTTCTCTAATTGAATTAAGTTGTTCTACCGCAGCAGCACGCCCTTCATAAAATCGAGCGACTTCTTCATCAATTTGATCATCTGTAATTTTTTGCGTATCAAGAACAATCTTTTCTTCTTTAAGAACAAGTGCCTTACCAAAGGCAATACCTGGGGATGCGAGAATGCCAGAAATCATAGATACCTTCCGAAACAATTAACAAAGTAATAAATAAACAATAGCCATAAAATTTCACAATTTTATGGCTAAGTAAGAATTATTCTAAAGTAGGAATTAACGCAACTAAATGTTCAACTGCCCGTTGCTCGTCTTCTCCATCAGCAGAAATGGTAAGTATTGTTCCCTGCGTTAAAGCTAATGTTTGCAACTTAAACAAGCTCTTTGCACTTGCACTTTTTCCCCCAGAGGTTACTGTAATTTCAGAAGAAAATGCTTTCGCTTCTTTCACAAATTGTGCGGCAGGGCGCGTGTGTAAACCGTTTGGCGCAATAATTTCCACATCTTTTGAATACATAATGCTACCTCGACTAATCAATGATTAAAAATATAAAACCAGAAAATTGCCCTAGTATCCTTTTTCAAAACAAAATAATCAAGAATAAACACCAAAAAGCCTGAATTAAATCATAAAAAAGGACAAATAGTTTATTTATTATGCACAATCGCAATCGTTAAACTACTGAAAAATGACGTTGTGATTTTGTCTCACTTAAACTTTCAATTAATCGATGATAATTATCATAACGCACAGGCGAAATTTTGCCTTGCTCCACGGCTTCACGCAACACACATCCAGGGTCGCTCAAATGTTTACAATCACGGAATTTACAGGTGCCTAATACATATTGAAATTCTCGATACCCTTTTGTAATTTGCTCCGCATCTAAATGCCAAAGCCCAAATTCTCTAATTCCGGGCGAATCAATTAAATTACCGCCTTGTGGCAAATGATAAAGACGCGATGATGTCGTGGTATGCTGCCCTAACCCTGATGTTTCGCTCACATCCCCTACTTGAGCATTTACGCTAGGCAAAATATGGTTAATTAAACTCGATTTACCAACACCTGATTGCCCAACAAAAATTGCTGTGCCTTGTGCCAAAAGTGCGGTCAATTTTTCCATATTTTCGCCGTTCTTTGCTGAAATCATTAAAATTTCATAGCCAATATCTTGGTAAATTTTAAGTTGTTCTTCAATTTCTTGACGCTGTTCTTGCGTCAATAAATCCACTTTATTCAAAACAATTAATGGCTTGATTTCAGCTATTTCACACACAACAAGATAACGATCGATAATATTTAAAGAAAGCGTTGGCAATACTGCTGATACAATAATAATACGATCAATATTCGCCGCAATGGGTTTCAAACCATCATAATAGTCGGGACGGGATATTTCATTTTCTCTCGGATGAATTGCCTCAATCACGCCGCTCACACCTTGTAATTGTTCATTGCCTTTACGCCAAACCACTTTATCTCCCACCACCAAACTCGACAAGGTACGGCGCAAATTACAACGATAAATTTCGCCTTGTTCATTTTCAACATCTGCGTGAATAGAATAACGTGTGACCACAACGCCTTCTTGCGATTTTCCCAACATTTCATCTGACCATTCAATGTCTTTTTTCTTATGGCGATGTAATGTTTTCGCATTATTCGATTGAATTCTTCTAGTTTGGTTTTGAGTTAATTTACGTTTAGCCATAAAAGTGCGGTCGTTTTTTCCCTTGTTTTTGGTAAAATGAAAAAAATTTTTGCATAGGATACCTGATATTATGCCATTCGATAAACAAAATCTTATTTGGATTGATTTAGAAATGACCGGTTTAGATCCGGAAAAAGAACGTATTATTGAAATTGCGACTATTGTGACAGATAAAAATTTAAATATTTTGGCAGAGGGCCCTGTATTGGCTGTTCATCAATCAGATGAATTACTCAATAAAATGAATGATTGGTGCCAAAAAACACATAGTGAAAACGGCTTAATTGAACGCGTAAAAGCCAGTAAACTTACCGAACGTGCAGCAGAATTACAAGCCCTAGACTTTTTAAAAAAATGGGTTCCCAAAGGTGCGTCGCCAATTTGCGGTAACAGCATTGCGCAAGATAAACGCTTTTTAGTGAAATATATGCCTGATTTAGCCGATTATTTTCATTATCGTCATTTAGACGTAAGCACATTAAAAGAACTTGCCGCACGTTGGAAACCTGAAATTTTGGAAAGCTTTAAAAAAGAGAATACCCATTTGGCACTAGATGACATTCGAGAATCTATTAAAGAGCTGGCTTATTATCGCGAACATTTCATGAAATTAGATTGACGAAAACTTCAACAAAAAATTGCTTTTTATGAAATTGCCCTTGCAAGCCCTAAAAATATTTGTATAATGCCACCCCATTCACTGATGTGAACTGCGGGAATAGCTCAGTTGGTAGAGCACAACCTTGCCAAGGTTGGGGTCGCGAGTTCGAGCCTCGTTTCCCGCTCCAAATTTCAATCCCTAGCCAAAAGGCTGGGGATTTTTTCTATCTACAAAACATATCGCCCAAACTCTAAAGTGCGGTGAATTTTCTCAAAAATAAAGGCTTGTGATTTAATAACACAAGCCTTTATTTTTTATGCTTTCTTCAACCGTTTTGCGCGACGTTTCATTCTTCTTACCCAACGAGTAATTCGCCACGCACGCGTAATTGAATAGACATAAAGGAAAAATAAAATGAAAAAGCCGACAAACATCGCCCATTCATTCACATAATAAACTTCCCCTAAAATACCGATAGTTGCACACACTGCCGAAACAAACGTAATCAATAAAAAGGCTTGTCTTGATGTTAAACCCGCTCTCACCATTAAATGATGAACGTGTAAACGATCTGGGCGGAATGGACTTTTGCCTTTACGTACACGGCGATAAATAATTGCAACCATATCAATCAAAGGAATCGCAATAATCCAAAGTGCGGTTACTGGATTCATCGGATGCCCTTTTCCTTGCGTACTCAATAACAAAATCCAAATAATGGTAAAGCCAATTAATGTACTCCCCGCATCCCCCATAAACACCCTATATTTAGCCCCAAATGGAATCCCTAAATTTAGCATCAAATAAGGTAAAATCGATACGATTAAAGCAAAACTCCAATGCGCCATATCCATTTGCCCATCTCGATACATTAAAATACCAATCGCGGCAAAAGAAACACAAGAAAGTCCACCAAGCAATCCATCAATACCATCAATCATATTAAAGGCATTAATAATCGCAATAGTAGCAAATACAGTGATAATCAGCCCAATAGACCCCAGCGTTAATTGAAAAGGTCCTAAAATCTGACCTAGATGATCAAGATAAACATTCCCAAGATCGATCATTAAAATCGCCAGTATTGCTTGAATGCCTGCTCTTAAAAAAGGGCTAATATCAAAGCGATCATCTAAAATCCCAATCGCCAATAAAACAAAAATACTGAACAAATAGAGATACGGTAATCGAAGTTGATCCCATTCCATCAGGTAATAGCAAAGATTTCCAACAAAAAGCGACACGCCACCGATTAGCGGAATTGCACCTTGATGACGTTTACGATAGTTTGGCTTATCAACTAATCCAATCCAATTGGCAACTGGTCGCATCACAATCAATGTTAAAAACGCACCTAGAAAAGTAACAAAAATACTCAACATAATGTGCTCCTAAAAAATTTTTGCAAAGGATAACATAAGGTAGAGCAACCGCAAATGTTGCCTATTTATTGCCTATATATTGAGCTCATAAACAACCCAATTCTAAATTCATTAGATATTCTCCGTTTCCCAATGACCTTGGGTACTTTGTGTTATATTTTCCAATCTTATCACGCCGTAATGCTAGGTAAGATGCTTTACGTTTTAGATTAAAATTTTTCATCTATCGAAATTAATTTTCGTTTTTGTTGTTATCTTATCTTATTGAAAAAAGAAAGATATTCATGCAATACTCAAAATATAATACGATATAGAGAATATATTAGATCACAAATTTGGGGGAATACGCTCTTGCTCTATGGCAAGAACAGGAGATGAACCTTTATTTTCCCTTAGATTTGTATAGAATAGCCAAATATTTTTTTATTTTAACGAGAGAAAATGATGACAGAGACATCTTTGGGTGCTGAAAATACTCGCACTCACAATTTTATTACCCAAATTATTGATGAAGATTTAGCTTCGGGTAAACATAAAAGCGTTCATACCCGTTTTCCGCCTGAGCCAAATGGCTATTTGCATATTGGTCACGCCAAATCGATTTGCTTAAACTTTGGCTTAGCAAAAGAATATCAAGGTTTATGTAACCTACGTTTTGACGATACCAATCCAGTGAAAGAAGATGTGGAATATGTGGATTCCATCAAAGCTGACGTGGAATGGTTAGGCTTTAAATGGGAAGGCGAACCGCGTTATGCGTCTGATTACTTCGATGCACTTTATAGCTATGCCATTGAATTAATTAAAAAAGGCTTGGCTTATGTGGATGAACTTTCGCCAGAAGAAATGCGTGAATATCGTGGCACATTAACTGAAGCGGGTAAAAACAGCCCATATCGTGACCGCACTATTGAAGAAAACTTAGCGTTATTTGAAAAAATGAAAAATGGCGAGTTTGCAGAGGGTAAAGCAAGTTTACGTGCAAAAATTGATATGGCTTCGCCATTTATGGTCATGCGTGATCCGGTAATTTATCGCATTAAATTTGCCAGCCATCATCAAACAGGCGAAAAATGGTGCATTTACCCAATGTACGATTTCACTCACTGTATCTCTGATGCCATTGAACGTATTACTCACTCGATCTGTACATTAGAATTCCAAGATAACCGTCGTTTATATGATTGGGTGTTGGAAAATATCAGTATTGAACGTCCATTACCGCATCAATATGAATTTTCACGTTTAAATTTAGAAGGCACATTGACGTCTAAACGTAAGCTATTGAAATTAGTAAACGACGGTATTGTAGATGGTTGGAATGATCCTCGTATGCCAACGATTTCAGGTTTACGCCGTCGTGGTTATACGCCTGCTTCGTTGCGTGAATTTTGCCGCCGTATCGGGGTAACAAAACAAGATAACGTGGTGGAATATTCTGCACTTGAAGCTTGTATTCGTGAGGATTTAAATGAAAATGCACCACGAGCAATGGCAGTGATTGATCCTATTCGTGTGGTAATTGAAAACTTTGAAAGCGAAGAAACCTTAACTGCGCCAAATCATCCAAATCGTCCAGAATTAGGCGAACGTCAATTACCGTTTACGAAAGAGCTTTATATTGATTGCGCAGACTTCCGTGAAGAAGCAAACAAACAATATAAACGTTTAGTGTTAGGCAAAGAAGTGCGTTTACGTAATGCTTATGTGATTAAAGCTGAACGTGTAGAAAAAGATGCAAATGGTGAAATTACTACGATTTTCTGTACTTACGATCCTGAAACCTTAGGTAAAAATCCAGCAGATGGTCGTAAAGTAAAAGGTGTCATTCACTGGGTTTCTGCTACGCATAATCATCCAGCGGAGTTCCGTTTGTATGATCGCTTATTTACCGTGCCAAATCCAGGTGCTGAAGATGATATTGAAAGCGTGTTAAATCCACATTCTCTCGTGGTAAAACATGGTTTTGTAGAACAAAGCTTGGCTACTGCAGAAGCAGAGAAAGGTTATCAATTTGAACGTGAAGGTTATTTCTGTGCGGATAGTAAAGATAGCCGCCCTGAACATTTAGTATTTAACTTAACAGTAAGCTTAAAAGAAGGCTTCTAATTTTAATCAACCAAGTGCGGTCAAAAACTACATAAATTTTGACCGCACTTTTTATTTGTATCAACTATGCAATCCAATATGCAACTTGAACCCAATTTCTGGCAAACAAAATCCCTGCTTGAAATGACCGAATCTGAATGGGAAGCCTTATGTGATGGCTGTGGTAAATGCTGTTATCGCAAATATATTCAAGGGCGAGGTAAACGCCAACAACTTTATTACACCCGCATTGCTTGTAACCTTTTAGATGTGGAAACTGGAAAGTGCGGTAATTATTCTGAGCGTTTTAAAATTGAAACCGACTGCACCAAACTCACCAAAAAGAATTTACCTGATTTTCATTGGCTGCCTGATACTTGCGCTTATCGTTTGCTTTATGAAGGAAAAAAGCTACCCGAATGGCATCCGCTTATTTCTGGCTCTCCCCATTCTGTAAAAAATGCGGATATTTTGATTAAAAATGGTATTCATGAACGTGATGTGATTGATTGGTTTGAGTTTGTGATTTAAGAAAAAATAACGTTAAAATAATTGTTTGAGTGCTTGGCACATATACATGTCTTTTTTGTAAAAGGTATTAATTTAAAGTGAAGATAAATAAAGGATAAATTTTGTGAAAAAAAGTAGCATTATTTTTATTATTTAGTATAATAAGCATCATCGCATCATCGCATCATCGCATCATCGCATCATCGCATCATCGCATCATCGCATCATCGCATCATCGCATCATCGCATCATCTTGCATAGTGCGGCATGCCGTGTTTCAAAAGGTGATTGAGTTGTATAGAAAGTGCTTATTTTGTCGTTTTATATTTTTTAGTGCGAGAATGATGAAACACTTGGATCAATGATACCCTCATGCTTTTTTTTTGCGATAGTGATATTGCGTTTCTTATTGTTGAAAGACAACTTCCAATGATACCTCCTTTAATGACTTATAGGGCTCTTATATGAACAAAATTTATCGTTTAAAATTTAGTAAGCGTTTAAATCAATTAGTGGCTGTTTCTGAAATTACTGCTGGACACGACCGTCATAGCGGCTGTCAAAATGCAGTGGATACAGTTTCAAGTTTTCAAATGACAAAATGGTTAAAATTAAAACCACTTGCAAGCTTAATTTCTCTGCTTTCATTCGGTTTTGCGACACAAACTGCGATGGCAAATGGCTTGCAAGGTATGGAAGTGGTAAGTGGTAGTGCATCAATGTCAATAAATGGTAAAAATACCACCATTACCAATAGCCCAGATGCCATTATTAACTGGAAGCAATTTAATATCAATCAAGACGAGCTTGTTCGTTTTGTGCAAGAAAATAGTAATTCTGCGGTATTTAACCGTGTGACTTCTGATCAAATTTCGCAATTAAAAGGTGCGTTAAATTCAAATGGTCACGTATTCTTAATTAACCCGAACGGGATTGTCATGGGCAAAGATGCAGTAATTAATGCTGCAGGTTTTACCGCATCAACATTAAACATTTCAGATAAAGATTTAAAAGCACGCAATTTCAATTTTGAACAGGCTAAAGATAAAGCCATGGCACAAATTGTGAATAATGGTTTAATCAGTGTTTCAAAAAATGGTAGCGTAAATTTAATTGGTGGCAGCGTTAAAAATAACGGTGTGATTAAAGTTGAAGATGGCAACATTCTTTTATTAGCAGGTCAAAAAGTCACAATCAGCGATATTACTAACCCAACCATTACTTACAGCGTTGTTGCACCAAAAAATGAAGCCGTGAACTTAGGCACAATTTTTGCAAAAAATGGCAAGATTCAAATACATGCTGGTTCTGTTGTAAATAAAGGTGCATTAAACGCAAACAGCGTACGCAAAGATAAATCAGGTGCAATCATCCTTTCAGCCAAAGAAGGCGAGGCGAATATTGATGGCACAGTCACTTTAAACAATGCCAACTTTAAAGCAGGCAGTTTAACCATTACAGGTAAAAAAGTGGTGTTAAACAGTGGTGCGAAAGTGGAATTAACAGGTAAACAAGGTGGTACGGTTTATATTGGCGGCGATGAGCGCGGTCAAGGCAAAATTCAATTAGCAGAAAAAACTGAAATTAAACAAGGCTCAAGCGTAAATGTTTCAGGCTCTGAAAAAGGCGGTAAAGCGATTGTTTGGGGGGATCTTGCACAAGTTGATGGCAAAATCACTGCTAAAGGTAAAGATAAAAAGAATAGTGGTTTTGTCGAAACTTCGGGTAAATACTTGGGAGTAGGTAAAACAGCAAAAGTTGAAGCGAAAGACTGGTTATTAGATCCTTACAATGTGCGTATTGTATCAGACCCTGAGACTCAATCAACAGGAGTAAATAATCAACCGGCTATTACCATTAGTGGTACAGAACAAGAAGTTAAAATTTTGAATACAACAATTCAAGATGCTTTAAATAAAGGTACAAATGTAACTATTACAACTACCGAACCTGCTGGTACTCAGCCTGTAGGCGGTCAGGGGGACTTTACGGTTGAAGCGGATATTATTAAAACATCAGGAGATGATGCGAGTTTAACCCTAACAGCCAACGGTAAGTTTACTCAAAACGAAAATACCGAAATTAAATCAGAAAGTGGAAAGCTTAATCTTACTATTAATGCTGGTAACGATTTGATGTTAAAAGGCAAAATTGATACTAAAGAAGGGGATTTAAACATCTCCACTAAAGGCAATGCAACGTTAGATGGGGCTACTGTAAAAGGGAAAGGTGCAATTTCTATTAATCCTGAAAACTCAGGAAATTCTGACCGCACTTTAGAGGTAAAAGGTGATACAACTCTAAAAGGTTATGGTAAAGACGGATTGTCTATCAAGGTTTCAGATAACGCGAAAATTAAAGGCAAATGGGAAGGCAATATTAATGTCACTGGTAATGTGTCGTATGAACATAAACTCTCTGATCATATAAAAGAAAGTCACCACGATTGGACAGCGAATTTAACGGTAGATAACGGTAAGTTTACTTTTTCTGATGTCAATAAACACAATTCTATTGTTGATGTAAGTCAGGAGAATCCGATTTTAAGTATTAGCAATGTTAATTTTGATGTGAAGAAAAGTACAGATACTATCACATTTGATGTTAGACAACATGGTAGTCAGGCGGGGGCTTCTTCATTATTAAAAGGAAATAAAGATTATGTTTCTAAATTAGCCACCCATATTAATAATAATTTAACTGTGCAGGGGGATGGGAAAGTAAATATCACATCGACAACGCCATACAACTCTGTTGTAGGTGGTATTTTAATCAATGCAACTAATATTACCACAGCAGGCAATGCAACGTTAAATTTAACAGGGAAAGCAGAATCAGAAGATACAGTAAACCCACCTGCTATTGTGGTTGAAAGCGACTTAACACTAAATGCGTTAGGCGATTCTAAGATTAATCTTCACGGCTCAGGTGCATTGGGCTCAACGGTAATTTATGTGGGTAAAAATGTACATAGCTATACGGGCAATGATTATAAAATAGATAGCAACAAACGTAGTTTAACCTTAAAGGGGAACAACATTAATATTACTGCCTCACAGAATATAATGGATAAACCAGGAAGTCGTAATGCTGCCAAAATCACGATTACAGGCGATTTAACCAGTGATGCTAAGAATGTTTATTTAGGCGAGAAAGATGATGTCCGTGGTGTAAATATTAATGTATATGGTAATACAACATTTAATAGCGGTAATGTGACTTTAAATAATCATAGTGAAAATGTTAATGCCACAATTAATTTAAATAACTTAATGAATAATGCGAATTTAAATATTAAAGGTAGTAAAGTTACTTTTAATGGGAAAACTAATTCAAAAAATTCAATGAACGTGGAAGCGACGAATGATGCTGATAATGTCATTTTGGTTAATGGTGATTTTACTTCAACAGGTAATTTGGATATTACTGCAAATGGAGGAATGCTAGCACCAGCAAATACAGCTTATCAATTTGATTTTAAAGGCGAGCATACTAATATTACACTGAAAAAAGATTTACAGCTTAGAGGCAAGGTTAATACTAACAATACCGTTAATTGGACAGCTGGTAAAATTAAATTAGGTGGGGATATAAACCAGGAAGGTGGGCATTTAACTTTAACTACTAAAACTCAAGATATTCAAACTGATGCAACAAATAAGGATGTTAATGGAGAGAAAACAAATTCTGAACATAATACTATTACATTTAATGGTAATGCTCAGTCTAAATTAACGATTAATACTTCTGCACTTAATGGGAATTATGGAAAGATTAAATTCAAGAACTATGGCGAATCTAATTTGACATTAAATTCTATTGAAGGCAAAAATGAGGTTGTCTTAAAAGGCAATCATGCCGAACCAAGTAAAATGGGGATTGCATTTGAAAATAGTACTTTAAATGTAGGAGCAGCTAAACTTAAAGTTGAAACAACGGTAACAGGCAATGATCTAGTGGTTAAAAAAGCGGATGGAAATGCAAACCTAGATGTAGAGATTACCAATAGTGGTAAGTTGAATTCAACTGGGCAAACCTCTGTAGATGCCACAACCGTGACTAACAACGGCGCAATTAGCGGCGCAAACGTTGCTTTAACGGCAACTGAAGCTGTAACAAATAATGCAACAGTCACCGCAACGGAAGGCGATGCGACGTTAAAAGCTAAAACCATTGAGCAAAACGGCACAGTGACAGCGAAACAAAACGCAACACTTGAGGGTAATACGATTACGAACAACGGAACGGTCACAGCTGAAACGGGTAATGTTGGTGTAACGGCAACGGAGAAATTTACCAACACAGCGACAGGTAACTTAACAGGTAAAAATAATGTGACGGTTACAGCAGAAAATGCAGAAGTTGCGGGAACAGTGACGGCTGAAACAGGTGCAGCAAACATTACAGCAACGAACGATCTTTCAATTAAAGAAGGAAGTAAAGTAAGCGGTGGCAGTGTTGGCTTGAAAGCTGGCGAAAATTTAAATGTAGCTGGAAATGCACAAGTTACGGCAACGACAGATGATGTGAATTTAGAAGGTAAAAACATTATTAATGCAGGCAATGTAACGGCTGAAATAGGTAATGTGAACGTAAATGCAAAAGAAAACTTCACTAATCAACCAACTGGTAACTTAAATGCGAAAGGAAAAGTGACCGTTAATGCTGAAACAGGTAACGTGGATAATAAAGGCGTTATCGACGGTCAGCAAGCTACATCAGTAACCGCAGGTCAAAACGTTACGAACCACGAAGGTGCAGAAATCACTTCAGCAGAAGGAAAAGTGGCTGTGAATGCACAAGGTGGTAGTGTAGCGAATGACGGATTGATTCAAGGTAAAACAGGTACAGCGGTGGCAGCGAAGACCGATGTGAACAACGGAGAATCAGGTAAAATTGTATCTCCAGCAGGCGATGTAACGGTGAATGCCGAAACAGGTAACGTGGATAATAAAGGCGTTATCGACGGTCAGCAAGCTACATCAGTAACTGCAGGTCAAAACGTCACAAATCGCAAAGGTGCAAAAATCATTTCAGCAGAAGGTGAAGTGGCTGTGAATGCACAAGGTGGTAGTGTAGAGAACGACGGATTGATTCAAGGTAAAGCAGGTACAGCGGTAACCGCAGGTCAAAACGTTACGAACCACGAAGGTGCAGAAATCACTTCAGCAGAAGGAAAAGTGGCTGTGAATGCACAAGGTGGTAGTGTAGCGAATGACGGATTGATTCAAGGTAAAACAGGTACAGCGGTGGCAGCGAAGACCGATGTGAACAACGGAGAATCAGGTAAAATTGTATCTCCAGCAGGCGATGTAACGGTGAATACCGAAACAGGTAACGTGGATAATAAAGGCGTTATCGACGGTCAGCAAGCTACATCAGTAACTGCAGGTCAAAACGTCACGAACCACGAAGGTGCAGAAATCACTTCAGCAGAAGGAAAAGTGGCTGTGAATGCACAAGGTGGTAGTGTAGCGAATGACGGATTGATTCAAGGTAAAACAGGTACAGCGGTGGCAGCGAAGACCGATGTGAACAACGGAGAATCAGGTAAAATTGTATCTCCAGCAGGCGATGTAACGGTGAATGCCGAAACAGGTAACGTGGATAATAAAGGCGTTATCGACGGTCAGCAAGCTACATCAGTAACTGCAGGTCAAAACGTCACAAATCGCAAAGGTGCAAAAATCATTTCAGCAGAAGGTGAAGTGGCTGTGAATGCACAAGGTGGTAGTGTAGAGAACGACGGATTGATTCAAGGTAAAGCAGGTACAGCGGTAACCGCAGGTCAAAACGTTACGAACCATGAAGGTGCAGAAATCACTTCAGCAGAAGGAAAAGTGGCTGTGAATGCACAAGGTGGTAGTGTAGCGAATGACGGATTGATTCAAGGTAAAACAGGTACAGCGGTGGCAGCGAAGACCGATGTGAACAACGGAGAATCAGGTAAAATTGTTTCTCCAGCAGGCGATGTAACGGTGAATGCCGAAACAGGTAACGTGGATAATAAAGGCGTTATCGACGGTCAGCAAGCTACATCAGTAACTGCAGGTCAAAACGTCACAAATCGCAAAGGTGCAAAAATCATTTCAGCAGAAGGTGAAGTGGCTGTGAATGCACAAGGTGGTAGTGTAGAGAACGACGGATTGATTCAAGGTAAAGCAGGTACAGCGGTAACCGCAGGTCAAAACGTTACGAACCATGAAGGTGCAGAAATCACTTCAGCAGAAGGAAAAGTGGCTGTGAATGCACAAGGTGGTAGTGTAGCGAATGACGGATTGATTCAAGGTAAAACAGGTACAGCGGTGGCAGCGAAGACCGATGTGAACAACGGAGAATCAGGTAAAATTGTATCTCCAGCAGGCGATGTAACGGTGAATGCCGAAACAGGTAACGTGGATAATAAAGGCGTTATCGACGGTCAGCAAGCTACATCAGTAACTGCAGGTCAAAACGTCACAAATCGCAAAGGTGCAAAAATCATTTCAGCAGAAGGTGAAGTGGCTGTGAATGCACAAGGTGGTAGTGTAGAGAACGACGGATTGATTCAAGGTAAAGCAGGTACAGCGGTAACCGCAGGTCAAAACGTTACGAACCACGAAGGTGCAGAAATCACTTCAGCAGAAGGAAAAGTGGCTGTGAATGCACAAGGTGGTAGTGTAGCGAATGACGGATTGATTCAAGGTAAAACAGGTACAGCGGTGGCAGCGAAGACCGATGTGAACAACGGAGAATCAGGTAAAATTGTATCTCCAGCAGGCGATGTAACGGTGAATACCGAAACAGGTAACGTGGATAATAAAGGCGTTATCGACGGTCAGCAAGCTACATCAGTAACCTCAGGTCAAAACGTCACGAACCACGAAGTTGCAAAAATCATTTCAACAGAAGGAGATGTGGATGTGATTACAAATGGCACTTTAGACAACAACGGATTGATTCAAGGTAAAACGGGGACGACAGTTGTAGAAGCTGAACGACAAAGTAAAGATAATTTAATGTCGGATTTAATCAATACTTTGGGCGATATGGAGCGTACTGTACGTTCAAACTTGAGCACAGCTGAAAATGAGCAGTATCCATCAAGCAATGCAAAAAGTTTAATGTTTTACGATAAAGGACGTGTTGTGAATAAGGTCGCAAGCATTATGTCTAATGGTTCGGTATGTTCAGTGGTATTGCCTGCAGGTAAAAACATCGCAGATGGTCGTCTGTTAACCTCTTGCCTTGCTGAAAATGAGAAAAGTAAATCTCAATATCACAAGCAGTCTGAAAAGGTAGGCCATTGATTATATGAAAATGAAGTGGGCTTACCCACTTCATTTTAGGATATATTACAAATTATTTATGTTAGGTGAAATAAATGAACAAAATGAATAAATTTAAATTAAGTGCAGTTGTTTTATTGCTTGGTTTTGGTATGACATCAATGGCAAATGCAGAGCAACAATTCCCAGTGAATAGTTTTCAATTACTGGGCGATATTCAAGGTTTAACGGATAATGAGCAAATTTCATTAGCTGAAATTTTAGCGCATTATCAAGGTCATCAAACACTGACAAGCCTAAAAAAAGCTCAAAAAGCGTTACAAGCAAAATTAGATACGTTTAATAAAGGAAAATATGAAGTTGTTTTACCTGAACAACGAGTGAAAAATGGGAATGTTTTGTTCCAATTAACCTATAATACCCCCGCTACTAGCCAAGTTTTTTATAAAGGTAGTGAAGGTTATGATGAAAAAAATATTGCACAGAGTCTTCCTTCTTTAAAACAGGGCAAATATTTTGAAGATGGTCGTCAATGGTTTGACCGTCGGGAATTTGCGATGACAAAAGAAAATCCATTAAAAATTACTCGAATGCACTATGAATTAGCTTCTCAAAATAAAGCGTCTAACTTAACGGTTTCTGGATTTTCGCCATATGGTAAAACACGTAATTTTATTTCAGTGGATAACTATGGTTTACGAGAGTTTAATTACGCTCGTATTACATTGGGACATATGAATGCGAATTTAACAGGCAATGACGATGTATTAACTATAAATGCTTTAACTAACTTTAAGGCTCCTTCAAAATCATCAGCTTTGGGTATCGGATATTCGCGTCCATTTTATGATAATCATCAAATTATTAACATTCAAGCTGGGGTAAGCCGTTTAGATTCTAGTGATACAGATGGATTAGCGAGTGTAATTAACCGTAAATTATCACGTGGTAAAACCGCCTTTGTTGGACTAAATTGGAGTTATTTTTTACCGCAATTTGATTGGGGCATTGAAGATCAATTTAAACTAAATGCGGGCTATAGTTATCGTTATTACGACCAAAAATCGGGCATAAATAACCTAAGTAATACGAGTAAACATTTTTCTCTTGGAGGTATTAATTTAGGGATAAGTGGAGAGGTAAAATTAAATGCAGCATCGACAGTTAGTGTTGAATTTACCGATTATTACTATGCGTATAACTTACCTGGGTCAAAACATAGCAGACGATTAGGTGAAAATTATCATAGTAGTTATAACTTACTTGTTTCTCGACTTGGATATAACCAAGATTTTGCTGATGGTTGGAACTTTAATAGTCAACTAAGCGGTCAATATAGTCGTCAGGATTTAAATAGTCTTGATCATTTCGTTGTTAGCGGGATATATGGTGTGCGAGGTTTTAAATATAGTGGTGTTAATGCGGAGCGCGGGTTAGTATGGCGAAATGAATTAACGATGCCAAAATATACCCAATATCATATTAGCCCTTACGCCTTCTATGATTTAGGGCAATATCGTTATAATAAAGAAAATGCTAAAATCTATGATGGGAATACGCATACTGTTTCGTCAGCAGGTTTAGGTGTGAAAGCGGAGCTTGTGAAAAATTTAAATATGGATTTTTTTGTAGCAAGACGTTTAGTTAATTCGTATAAAGATAGTTTAAATGGTAATAAGGCATTTGAAAGTGATAAAACCACTTTTTGGGGTAAAGTAACTTATAGTTTCTAGTCAATTCGATAAAATGGCACAGTAATGTGCCATTTCTAGTTTATGGCTTTGAAATCGCTTTTATGAATAACATATCACTGATTTAAAAACGAATGAATTAAAAAGGATATCGTGTCAGAAGAAAACTAAGGGTTAATTTGTTAGAACACGAAACTGTTAATAAAATTTATACAGCAGCTTGTATGGATCTTACGATAATTTTTAAGTAATAAGTGTGTTCACTCATTTGGTTGTATAGTTTGTACATCCAAAATCACAACATATTCTGATTTTCAAGTGAATTATACCGATAGTCAGCAATAAAACTCCGCCGAGCGTAGCTTATTGCTCGCAATAAATCTAGTAATCCCCGCACTTTAAGGCGGGGAAGATGTCAACATTTATTTTTTCAATCTATGTAATTTAGAACGGAATATCGTCATCGAATCCGTCCATTGGTGGCTCAGCCTGTGGTGTTGCTGGTTGTGATGTAGCTGATTGTGGTGCAGGACGAGATGATTGATAACTACCACCATTGTTAGTTTGACGAGCTTGGTAAGAGGATTGTGGCACACCGCCGATATCATTACCATAACCACCTGCGTTTTGATTACGTCCACCAAGCATTTGCATTACATCGCCTTGAATTTCTGTGGTGTAACGATCTTGACCGTTTTGATCTTGCCATTTACGCGTTTTTAAACGACCTTCCACATACACTTGAGAACCTTTGCGTAAATATTCGCCGCAAATCTCTGCTTGACGACGATAAAATACAATACGGTGCCATTCTGTTACTTCACGGCGTTCGCCCGTATTACGATCGTTCCAGCTTTCACTAGTCGCTACGCTAATATTTGCTACGGCATCGCCGTTTGGCATAGTACGAATTTCAGGATCATTGCCTAGATGACCAACAATAATGACTTTATTAACTCCAGCCATAAAAAACCTCATTTTTTATCTAAAAAAGTGCGGTTATTTTGCCTGAAATTTTTTAAAAGATCTATATATTTTAACTGGATATTTGCACAGATATTAAAATATGCGATAATGGTCGCAAAATTTACACTTATTTTATTCTTTTGAGTTATTTTATGGAAAATATCGATATTCGCGGGGCTAGAACCCATAACCTGAAAAATATTAATTTAACTATTCCACGCAATAAACTTGTGGTAATCACAGGGCTTTCAGGTTCGGGGAAATCTTCTTTAGCCTTTGATACACTTTATGCGGAAGGGCAACGCCGCTATGTTGAATCCCTTTCCGCTTATGCCCGTCAGTTTTTATCTTTAATGGAGAAGCCTGATGTAGATTCTATTGAGGGGCTTTCGCCTGCAATTTCCATTGAACAAAAATCCACCTCACACAATCCACGTTCTACAGTGGGAACCATTACGGAAATTTACGATTATTTACGTTTATTGTTTGCTCGAGTGGGAGAACCTCGTTGTCCCGATCATAATGTTCCATTAACGGCACAAACAATTAGCCAAATGGTGGACAAAGTATTAAGTTTGCCAGAAGACAGCAAAATGATGTTACTTGCGCCAGTGGTCAAAAATCGCAAAGGCGAACATCTCAAGATTTTAGAAAATATTGCTGCGCAAGGTTATATTCGTGCGCGTATTGATGGCGAAATTTGCGATCTATCTGATCCGCCAAAATTAGCTTTACAGAAAAAACATACAATTGAAGTGGTGGTTGATCGCTTTAAAGTGCGGTCAGATTTGGCAATACGTTTAGCCGAATCTTTTGAAACTGCATTAGAGCTTTCAGGTGGCACTGCAATTGTGGCAGAAATGGATAACCCGAAAGCGGAAGAATTAGTTTTTTCAGCAAATTTTGCTTGTCCGCATTGTGGTTATTCTGTGCCAGAATTAGAGCCTCGTTTATTTTCCTTTAACAATCCTGCAGGTGCTTGTCCAACTTGTGACGGCTTGGGTGTACAGCAATATTTTGATGAAGATCGTGTGGTGCAAAATTCAACGATTTCTCTTGCAGGCGGTGCAGTGAAAGGTTGGGATCGTCGTAATTTCTATTATTATCAAATGCTTACATCATTGGCGAAACATTATCATTTTGATGTTGAAGCCCCTTATGAATCTTTGCCAAAGAAAATTCAACACATCATTATGCAGGGCTCAGGCAAAGAGGAAATTGAATTCCAATATATGAATGATCGTGGCGATGTGGTTATTCGCAAGCATCCTTTTGAAGGTATTTTGAATAACATGGCTCGCCGATATAAAGAAACGGAATCAATGTCGGTGCGTGAAGAATTGGCAAAAAATATTAGCAATCGACCTTGTATAGATTGTGGCGGTTCTCGTTTGCGACCCGAAGCACGTAATGTGTATATTGGAAAAACCAATTTGCCGATAATTGCGGAAAAAAGCATTGGCGAAACCCTCGAATTTTTTACCGCACTTTCTTTAACTGGGCAAAAAGCACAAATTGCAGAAAAAATTCTTAAAGAAATCCGCGAGCGTTTGCAATTTTTAGTCAATGTTGGTTTGAATTATCTTTCTCTTTCTCGTTCTGCGGAAACCCTTTCAGGCGGGGAAGCACAACGTATTCGCCTTGCCAGTCAAATCGGTGCGGGACTTGTTGGTGTGATGTACGTATTAGATGAACCCTCTATTGGCTTGCACCAACGTGATAATGAACGCTTACTTAACACATTAATTCATCTGCGTAATCTTGGTAATACGGTAATTGTTGTGGAACACGATGAAGATGCAATTCGTGCGGCTGACCATATTATTGATATTGGGCCAGGTGCTGGCGTACACGGCGGTCAAGTTATTGCGCAAGGAAATGCCGATGAAATTATGCTCAATCCAAATTCCATCACGGGAAAATTTTTATCGGGTGCAGATAAAATCGAAATCCCGAAAAAACGCACCGCACTTGATAAGAAAAAATGGCTCAAACTTAAAGGAGCATCAGGTAATAACTTAAAAAATGTGAATTTAGAGATTCCCGTTGGGTTATTTACTTGCGTAACTGGTGTGTCTGGTTCGGGAAAATCCACACTTATTAATGACACTTTATTTCCCCTTGCGCAAAATGCGTTAAATCGAGCGGAAAAGACGGATTACGCACCTTATCAATCCATTGAGGGATTAGAGCATTTCGATAAAGTTATTGATATTAACCAAAGTCCGATTGGACGCACGCCACGTTCAAATCCAGCCACTTATACTGGCTTATTTACCCCAATTCGAGAGCTTTTTGCGGGGGTGCCAGAGGCGCGTGCGCGTGGTTATAATCCTGGGCGTTTTAGCTTTAACGTGCGAGGCGGACGCTGTGAAGCTTGTCAGGGCGATGGTGTACTCAAAGTTGAAATGCATTTTTTACCCGATGTTTATGTCCCTTGCGACCAATGTAAAGGTAAACGCTATAACCGCGAAACTTTAGAAATTCGTTATAAAGGTAAAACAATTCATCAAGTTTTAGATATGACAGTGGAAGAGGCTCGCGAGTTTTTTGATGCAATTCCAATGATTGCAAGAAAATTACAAACCTTAATAGATGTGGGATTATCCTATATTCGATTAGGTCAATCTTCCACTACACTTTCGGGCGGCGAAGCACAACGTGTTAAGTTAGCGACTGAGCTTTCTAAACGTGATACAGGTAAAACATTGTATATTTTAGATGAACCGACGACTGGTTTGCATTTCGCTGACATTAAGCAATTACTTGAAGTGTTGCATCGATTACGCGATCAAGGAAATACTATTGTCGTGATAGAACATAATCTTGATGTGATTAAAACCACAGACTGGATTGTTGATCTTGGCCCAGAGGGAGGCAGTGGCGGCGGACAAATTATTGCGACAGGTACACCAGAGCAAGTTGCTAAAGTGGAAAGTTCCCACACCGCTCGCTTCCTTAAACCGATTTTAGAAAAACCTTAGAAAAAATGACCGCACTTTCAGAGAAAACTCACATAAAGTGCGGTTATTTTATTAGTGATATTGTTTTAATTTGTATAAATTACATACAATATTAACTTGTCCTAAGATAAGATTACCTATTAAGTATTAAGCCAGAACCTAGAAATTTTGGCTTAATTACTATATAATTTTGCCCCTTTATTTTCTTTTGTGTCTTTTAGTTCGTTTTTTAGCTGAAATCCCTCAGAAAATCACCGCACTTTTATTGTTCAATTAGTGTTCAATAGTCGTTTAACTACGTATTTTTTAATACGAAAAATTACTTAATTAAATAAACATTATGAAAAAAACTGTATTTCGTCTGAATTTTTTAACCGCTTGCATTTCATTAGGGATAGTATCGCAAGCGTGGGCTGGCCACACTTATTTTGGTATTAATTACCAATATTATCGTGATTTTGCCGAGAATAAAGGGAAGTTCACAGTTGGAGCCCAGAATATTGAGGTTTATAACAAGAAAGGAGAATTAGTCGGTACATCAATGACAAAAGCCCCGATGATTGATTTTTCTGTAGTGTCGCGTAACGGCGTGTCAGCCTTGGTTGAAAATCAATATATTGTGAGCGTTGCTCATAACGGTGGGTATACTGATGTTGATTTTGGTGCGGAAGGAAGAAACCCCGATCAGCACCGTTTTACTTATCAAATTGTAAAGAGAAACAATTATAAACCTGGACCATATGATGGCGATTATCATATGCCTCGTTTACATAAATTTGTCACTGAATCCGAGCCGATAGGTATGACACAGCTTATGGATGGGAGTAAATACGCTGATTTAAATAAATATCCTGATCGTGTTCGTATTGGATCAGGTAAACAATGGCAAAGAACAGACGAACAGCAAGCGAATGGAAGTTACAGCTCTTTTCTTAAAGATGCTTATCATTGGCTAATAGCAGGTAATACTCATATACAAACTGGGACTGGCAACGGCACTGTAGACTTAAATGGAAACCTCACAAAAACTAATCATTATGGACCCTTACCAACCGCTGGATCTTTCGGCGATAGCGGTTCCCCTATGTTTATTTATAATGCCGAACAAAAAAAATGGTTCATTAACGGCGTATTACGATTAGGTAATCCCTTCCTAGGTGGTGGAAATTTATTCCAATTAGTGAGAAAAGATTGGTTTTATACCTCTGTTTTTCCTAATGATACAAAAGCCTACTTTTTTGATCCAATGCAAAGACCGAATAAGCATTACCTATTTACAGCCAATGATAATGGTACAGGAACTGTGACAAAAACAGAAGACTCTACCTCAACGACTGTTAGACTTTTTAATCCAAACTTAAAGGAAAGAGGGGTAGAAAAAGTTTATACAAATGGTGGGAATAATTTTTATAAACCGCAATTGGACAATGCTGAAAGTCTTACTTTTATGGATACAGGAAAGGGTAAGCTTATTTTTACCAACAGTATTAATCAAGGTGCAGGAGGTTTGTATTTCGAGGGAGATTTTGATGTCTCTACGCGCAACCCAAATGATACTTGGCAAGGCGCAGGTATTTCCATTAGTGAAGACAGCTCCGTTTCGTGGAAAGTAAACGGCGTGGAAAATGATCGCCTTTCTAAAATTGGTAAAGGAACATTACACGTTCAGGGGAAAGGCGAAAATAAAGGTTCCATCAGTGTAGGCGATGGTACAGTCATTTTGGATCAACAAGCAGATGAAGCGGGTCAAAAACAAGCTTTCAAAGAAGTTGGCATTGTAAGCGGTAGAGCAACTGTTCAACTAAATAGTGAAGATCAAGTTGATCCTAACAATATTTATTTCGGCTTTCGTGGTGGTCGCTTAGATCTTAACGGGCATTCATTAACCTTTAAACGTATCCAAAATACGGACGAGGGGGCGATGATTGTGAACCATAATACAACTCAAGCCGCTAATATTACTATTACTGAGAACGAAAGCATTACTGCTCCAACTAATGAAAAGAATATTAATAAACTTGATTACAGCAAAGAAATTGCCTACAACGGTTGGTTTGGCGAAACAGATGAAAATAAACACAATGGGCGATTAAACCTTATTTATCAACCTACTGCAGAAGATCGTACTTTGCTACTTTCAGGCGGTACAAACTTAAACGGCGATATTACCCAAACAAAAGGTAAACTATTTTTCAGCGGTAGACCGACACCGCACGCCTACAATCATTTGAACGAACATTGGTCAAAAATGGAAAATATACCACAAGGCGAAATTGTGTGGGATCACGATTGGATCAACCGCACATTTAAAGCTGAAAACTTCCAAATTAAAGGCGGAAGTGCGGTGGTTTCTCGCAATGTTTCTAAAATTGAGGGAAATTGGACAATCAGCAATAACGCCAACGCCACATTTGGTGTTGTGCCAAATCAACAAAATACCATTTGCACACGTTCAGATTGGACAGGATTAACAACTTGTAAAACAGTAGATTTAAACAATAACGCTGTTATTGCTTCTATACCTATAACACAAATCAATGGCTCTATTAATTTAACTAATAATGCAACGGCGAATATTAATGGTTTAGCAAAACTTAATGGCGATGTCACTTTAACAAATCACAGCCAATTTACATTAAGCAACAATGCCACCCAAACAGGCAATATCCAACTTTCAAATCTCGCAAACGCAACGGTAAATAATGCCACTTTAACGGGAAATGTGAATTTAACGGATAGCAGCCGCTTTACATTAAGCAATCAAGCAACCCAGATTGGCACAATCAGTCTTCATCAGCAAACTCAAGCAACAGTGGATAACGCTACTTTAACGGGCAATGTGAATTTAATGAATACCAGCCGTTTTACATTAAGCAATCAAGCAACCCAAACTGGCAATATCAAACTTTCTGATAATGCAAATGCAACAGTGGATAATGCCACTTTAATGGGTAATGTGAACTTAAAAAATTCTGCTCAATTTTCTTTAAAAAACAGCCATTTTTCGCACCAAATTCAGGGCGATGAAGGCACAACAGTGATGTTGGAAAATGCGACTTGGACAATGCCTAGTGATACCACATTGCAGAATTTAACGCTAAATAACAGTACTGTTACGTTAAATTCAGCTTATTCAGCTACCACAAACAATACACCACTCCGTCGTCGCCGTTCGTTAGAGACGGAAACGACGCCAACATCGGCTGAACATCGTTTCAACACATTGACAGTAAATGGTACATTAAGAGGGAAAGGCACATTCCAATTTACTTCCTCTTTATTTGGCTATGAAAGCGATAAATTAAAATTATCTAATGACGCTGAGGGTATTTACAAGTTAGCTGTTCACGATACAGGCAAAGAACCCGTGACCCTTGAGCAATTAACTTTAATTGAAAGCAAAGATAATCAACCGTTATCAAACAAACTCACATTCACGTTAGAAAATGACCACGTTGATGCGGGTGCATTACGTTATGAATTAGTGAAGAATAACGGCGAATTCCGCTTGCATAATCCAATAAAAGAGAAGGAATTGCGCAATGATTTAGTAAAAGTAGAGCAAACAGAACGAACATTAGAAGCAAAACAAGCTGAACTAAATGATAAAAAACAAAAAACTGAGGCAAAAGTGCGGTCAAAAAGAGCGGCGTTTTCTGATACCCCGCCTGATCAAAGCCAGTTAAACGCATTACAAGCCGAACTTGAGGCGATTAATGCCAAACAGCAAGCTGTACAAGCGGTGCAAAATCAGAAAGCAACTGCACTTAACGAAAAGAACGAGCAAGTTAAAACCGCTCAAGAAAAAGCACAAACAGCCAAAGCTGATTATCAAACCACACCAAATTTACAAACAGCGAAAGCGTTAGATAAAGCAAATTTAGCCTTGGCAACTGCATTGGTGGAAAAAGAAACGGCACAAATTGATTTTGTTAGCGCAAAATTAGTTCAATTAAATCTAACAAAACAGCAACAAGAAAAAGCCTTAGCAGTGGCTGAGGAAGCAAAAAAATTAGCAGATAAAACCTTAGCTTTAAACACTGAAAAACAAGCACTTGATGCAGCGAATTTATCCCTTGAAGTATTGAATGAAGAATTGCTTAAAACACAAGCTGAATTGGCACAAGCACAAGCACAAGCTAACAATGCAGATTTAAAAGCGAAGAAAGCTTTGCTTGAGCGGGATAAACAAGCACAGGAAAATCAAAAGCAAGCGGCAGCAAACTTTAGAACAAGGGCTGCAACTACGGAAGCCGAAAAAGCGACTGCCACTGAAAATAAAGAAAGAGCAGCTACGCAAAATAATGAAAGTTCAGCTGCATTAGATCAGGCAAATCAGAATGTTGAAAAGCAAAAACAAGCGGTCGAAACACTAAAATCTTCCACAGAAACGCTTGCTTCAGATGTTACTCGCACTGAGGAAGAAAAAACTCAGGCTCAAACTAGCAAATCTGCTGCAGAAACTCGTCAAACAACAGAGCAAACAATGCCTGTAACCACTGCATTCCGTAAAGCTCAAGAGCAAGAGGAAAAACAACGTCAAGCTCAAGAACAAGCGACGGAAAAAGAGCGTAAAGTTCAGGAAGAAGCTGCAGAAAAACAGCGTAAGGCTCAAGAGGAAGCTGCGGAAAAAGAACGTCTAGCTCAAGAGCAAGCAGAAAGAGAACGTCAAGCTCAAGAGCAAGCTGAAAGAGAACGTAAAGTTCAGGAAGAAGCTGCAGAAAAACAGCGTCAAGCTCAAGAGAAAGCTGAAAAAGAGCGTCAAGCTCAAGAGAAAGAGGAAAAAGAACGTCTAGCTCAAGAGCAAGCGGAACAAGAACGTAAAGTTCAGGAAGAAGCTGCAGAAAAAGAGCGTCAAGCTCAAGAGAAAGCTGAAAAAGAGCGTCAAGCTCAAGAGAAAGAGGAAAAAGAACGTCTAGCTCAAGAGCAAGCGGAACAAGAACGTAAAATTCAAGAGCAAGCGGAAAAACAACGTAAAGCTCAAGAACAAGCTGAAAAAGAACGTCAAGCTCAAGAGGAACAAGCAGAAAGAGAACGTCAAACTCAAGAAGAAGCTGCAGAAAAACAGCGTCAAGCTCAAGAGCAAGCTGAAAAACAACGTAAAGCTCAAGAGGAACAAGCAGAAAGAGAACATCAAGCTCAAGAGAAAGCTGAAAAAGAGCGTCAAACTCAAGAAGAAGCGGCGGAAAAACAGCGTAAAAAGCAAGAGCAAGTGGAAAGACAACGCAAACAAAAAGACTTGATCAGCCGTTACTCAAATAGTGCGTTATCGGAGTTGTCTGCGACAGTAAATAGTATGCTTTCCGTTCAAGATGAATTGGATCGTCTTTTTGTAGATCAAGCTCAATCTGCGGTGTGGACAAATATCGCACAGGATAAAAGACGCTATGATTCTGATGCGTTCCGTGCTTATCAGCAGAAAACGAACTTACGTCAAATTGGGGTGCAAAAAGCCTTAGCTAATGGACGAATTGGGGCAGTTTTCTCGCATAGCCGTTCAGATAATACCTTTGATGAACAGGTTAAAAATCACGCAACATTAACGATGATGTCGGGTTTTGCTCAATATCAATGGGGCGATTTACAACTTGGTGTAAACGTGGGAGCGGGAATTAGTGCGAGTAAAATGGCTGAAGAACAAAGCCGAAAAATTCATCGAAAAGCGATAAATTATGGTGTGAATGCAAGTTATTCGTTCCATTTAGGGCAATTGGGTATTCAGCCTTATTTTGGTGTTAATCGATATTTTATTGAACGTGAAAATTATCAATCTGAAGAAGTGAAAGTGCAAACACCTAGCCTTGCATTTAATCGCTATAATGCTGGTGTACGGGTCGATTATACGTTTACCCCGACGGATAATATCAGCGTTAAGCCTTATTTCTTCGTCAATTATGTTGATGTTTCAAACGCTAACGTACAAACCACTGTAAATCGCACGGTGTTGCAACAACCATTTGGACGTTATTGGCAAAAAGAAGTGGGATTAAAGGCAGAAATTTTACATTTCCAACTTTCTGCTTTTATTTCTAAATCTCAAGGTTCGCAACTCGGCAAACAGAAAAATATGGGCGTGAAATTTGGGTATCGTTGGTAAAAATCAACATAATTTTATCGTTTATTGATAAACAAGGTGGGGTAGTTCCCATCTTTTTTATTTCAATAATGGAACTTTATTTAATTAAGAGCATCTAAGTAGCACCCCATATAGGGGATTAATTAAGAGGATTTAATAATGAATTTAACTAAAATTTTACCAGCATTTGCTGCTGTAGTCGTATTATCTGCTTGTGCAAAGGATGCACCTGAAATGACAAAATCATCTGCGCAAATAGCTGAAATGCAAACACTTCCAACAATCACTGATAAAACAGTCGTATATTCCTGCAATAAACAAACTGTAACTGCCGTGTATCAATTTGAAAACCAAGAACCAGTTGCTGCAATGGTAAGTGTGGGCGATGGCATTATTGCGAAAGATTTTACTCGTGATAAATCACAAAATGACTTTACAAGTTTCGTTTCTGGGGATTATGTTTGGAATGTAGATAGTGGCTTAACGTTAGATAAATTTGATTCTGTTGTGCCTGTCAATTTAATTCAAAAAGGTAAATCTAGCGATAACATCATCGTTAAAAATTGTGATGTAAACGTAAAAGCAACTAAAAAAGCAAATTTATAATTAATCCCAAATGACCAGCATAATTGCTGGTTATTTTATCTTCCCCGAGGAAAGATTTTTTCTTGAGATCATGTTCAATTCAAACTAGACTTACCGCCTATTTTATTTAACCTAAACTTTATTATGCGTGTTTCAGACTTTAACTTTGATTTACCCTATGAATTAATTGCTCGTTATCCTAAAACTGATCGTGTTTCTTGTCGTTTATTACAGTTAAATGGCGAAAACGGGGAAATTTCTCACCGCACTTTTTCTGATGTATTAGATTTAATTGATGAAGGCGATTTGTTGATTTTTAATAATACGCACGTTATTCCTGCAAGAATGTTTGGGCGTAAAGCCAGTGGTGGCAAAATTGAAGTTTTAGTTGAAAGAATGTTAGATGAACATCGTTTCTTAGCGCATATTCGTTCATCAAAATCCCCAAAAGAAGGGGCTGAATTATTTTTAGGGGAAGATAAATTAGGCGAAAATAATGGCATTAAAGCGGTAATGAAAACACGTCATGATGCATTGTTTGAAGTGGAATTAAGTGATAAATCAACCGCTCTTTTAGATGTGTTGCAAGCCATTGGACATATGCCATTGCCGCCTTATATTGACCGTCCAGATGAAGAAGCTGATCAAGAATGTTATCAAACGGTTTATAGTAAAGTCCCTGGTGCTGTAGCAGCACCAACGGCTGGTTTGCATTTTGATGAAAATTTACTTGAAAAACTCAAAGCAAAAGGTGTGAATTTTGAATTTGTTACATTGCATGTCGGCGCGGGAACATTCCAGCCTGTTCGTGTGGAAAATATTGAAGATCACGTAATGCACGCGGAGTACGTGGAAGTTTCTCAAGAAGTTTGCAATGCAATTATTGCAACAAAAAAAGCGGGCAAACGTGTAATTGCAGTGGGAACCACTTCTGTTCGTTCTATTGAAAGTGCGGCACTTTCTGCGGAAGAATTTGGCAATCCAGATTTAATTGAGCCTTATTTTTCTGATACCTCTATTTTTATTTATCCAGGGAAAAAATTCCGAGTGGTGGATTGCTTAATTACTAATTTCCACTTACCTGAAAGCACATTGATTATGTTAGTTTCAGCTTTTGCTGGTTATAAAAATACCATGAATGCTTATAAAAGTGCGGTCGAAAATCACTATCGTTTTTTCAGTTATGGCGATGCGATGTTCATCACTAAAAATCCAAATGTGAGAGGATTAGAATAAGTTGTTTGACTTGTAATTAGTCAGCACTTACAATAAAGAACAAGAGATGGCAGTTACCATCCCTTGTCGGCATCAACTACTAATAGCCAGTGCTACTTTTCAATAACAGGCAAAGTAGAATAATGATGACCAACTTAATCATAAATTTAGTCATATTTTTATCCTTAGTATGATTAACAAACTCAGGATCTACGAAATAGCCCGACAGCGGCAACTGGCGGACTATCTTAGCAGAACCGCCTCTGCTCAAAGAGCATTGAAAATATGATAGCATAAAGCCTGTAACTTTGAACAGGCTTTTTTATTCACAAAAATCTTCGAACTGTTTATTCGTTGGAGCAAAAATAATGAAGTATGAATTAGATAAAACAAGCGGCAATGCTCGTCGTGGTCGTTTAGTATTTGAGCGTCCACAAGGCACGTTCAGCGTAGAAACCCCTGCATTTATGCCAGTAGGTACTTATGGCACAGTAAAAGGCATGACGCCAGAAGAAGTGCGTGCGACAGGTGCAGAAATTCTTTTGGGTAACACTTTCCATTTATGGTTACGTCCAGGGCAAGAAATTATGCGTAAACACGGCGATTTGCACGACTTTATGCAATGGCATCGCCCGATTTTGACTGACAGTGGCGGTTTCCAAGTATTCAGTTTAGGTAAATTGCGTAAAATCACCGAAGAAGGCGTAAAATTCCAAAACCCAATTAACGGTGAGCGGATCTTCCTTTCGCCTGAAAAATCTATGGAAATTCAATATGATCTCGGCTCAGATATTGTGATGATTTTTGATGAATGTACACCATATCCTGCAACGTTTGATTATGCGAAAAAATCTATGGAAATGTCACTTCGTTGGGCGAAACGCAGCCGCGATCGCTTTGATGAATTAGGCAATAAAAATGCGTTATTCGGTATTATTCAAGGCGGTGTATTTGAAGAATTACGCAAAGTATCACTAGAAGGCTTAGTGAATATTGGCTTTGATGGTTATGCGGTGGGCGGTTTAGCTGTTGGCGAGCCGAAAGAAGATATGCACCGCATTTTAGAATACATCTGCCCACAAATCCCAGCTGATAAACCGCGTTATTTAATGGGCGTAGGTAAGCCAGAAGATTTAGTGGAAGGTGTTCGCCGTGGTATTGATATGTTTGATTGCGTAATGCCAACCCGTAACGCCCGTAACGGCCATTTATTCGTGACTGATGGCATTGTTAAAATCCGTAATGCAAAATATCGTGATGATACCAGCCCATTGGATCCAGAATGTGATTGCTACACTTGTAAAAACTACACCAAAGCTTATTTATATCATTTAGATAAGTGTGGTGAAATTTTAGGTGCACGCTTAAATACCATTCACAATTTACGCTATTATCAACGTTTAATGGCGGAAATTCGTCAAGCAATAGAAGATGATCGTTTCGATGATTTTGTAGTAGAATTCTATGCTCGTATGGGCAAACCCGTTCCACCATTACAATTATCGGATAAATCATAATGAATAAAAGTGCGGTAGAAAAATGAAACGTTTTTTGACCGCACTTTTTAGTATAATGAATAACAAATCTCACAATAAATAGATAATATATGATTACTCGCTCAAATTTTCCTGAATTACTCTCTTCTTTAGACTTTTCTCAAACAAATAAAATTTATTATAAAACAATCAACAGTTATGAATTAAAAGTCGATTTTGCTAACGAAAAATTAATTTATCCTGAAGGTTTAAAAGCACAACGAGATACTACTAAAAACTTTTCTGCACCTGAAAATTTTGTGGTATTTGAGTGTGTGCATAACTTATTACAATCTGGTTATAAACCAGAACATATTATTTTAGAACAAGGTATGCCAGGCGGACATGGTGATACAGGTGGTTTTTGCGATATTATTGTGCAAGATAACGATGGCGTGGAATACTTACTAATTGAGTGTAAAACCGCAGATAATGGCAAAAGCCGAGAATTTTCTAAAGCATGGGCGAAAATGTTAAAAAATGGTGGACAGTTATTTAACTATTTTAATACTTACCGTCGAGCTAAATGGCTTTGTTTATATTGTTCAGATTTTCGCAATGATAAAGTGGAATCCATTTATCATCTGATTTCGATGACAGATAATAATGACTTCTTGAAAAACAACGATAAATTACAAAGTTTTGCCCAAATTCAAGCAGAAAATGGGGCAAAAGTGGATTATTTCAACGTTTGGACAGATACCTACCAACAAGACTTTATTACGCATAATCTCTTTGAATCAGAAATCTTTAAAGTCGGTAATCGTCCTTATAATGTGAACGATCTCAAAATTGTTGATAACGACACCATTCAGAAAAAATATCATCAATTTGCCACGATTATGCGCCAGCATAACGTTTCAGCACGTGAAAATGCTTTTGATAAACTGGTTAATCTCTTTCTATGCAAAGTGGTGGACGAAAAAGCCAACCCTGAAAACTTAAAAGTTTATTGGAAAGGAGCTGCCAGCGACAACCACTACGACCTGCAAGATCGCCTACAACAACTTTATAAAATTGGTATGAAAGATTTTTTGGGCGAAGAAGTAACCTACATTAGCGAAGAAGAAATCAATAACGCGTTTCATCTGTTCAAAAACAAAAAAGATGAAACCAAACGCACGGTTTTAGAATACTTTACTCAACTTAAATTCTATTCCAACAACCCTTTTGCGTTTTTAGATGTGCATAATGAAAAGCTCTTCTTTCAAAATGCAGTGATTTTGAAAGAAATCGTGCAAATGTTGCAAGACATCAAACTTAAAAATGAAGAAGAACAGCACCAATTTTTGGGCGATTTATTTGAGGGCTTTTTAGATCAAGGTGTAAAACAATCGGAAGGACAGTTTTTCACTCCAATGCCGATTGTGAAATTTTTGATTTCTTCACTGCCACTGGAACAGGTTTTACAAAATGAAAATGCGCCGAAAGTAATTGATTACGCTTGCGGTGCAGGGCATTTCTTAACGGAATACGCAAGCCAAATCAAACTCTTGCTAACAGATAGCGGTCGGAATCTATCTGAGTTTTACCAAAAAATCTACGGCATTGAAAAAGAATACCGCTTATCCAAAGTGGCGAAGGTTTCTGCTTTTATGTATGGACAAGATGAGATGAATATTATCTATGCCGATGCCCTTGCTCAAAATCAAGAACAAGGCAAAGCTTTGCAAGACGGTTCATTCTCTTTATTAGTGGCTAACCCACCATATAGCGTTAAAGGCTTTTTATCTACTCTTTCCGATGAAGATAAAGCCAAATTTACCCTTTATGAAAACATTGATAACGAAGAAACCTTTAACAGCATTGAAACCTTCTTTATTGAAAAAGCCACACAGCTTCTTCACGCTGAAGGGATTGCGGTTATCGTATTGCCTTCCAGTATTTTAACCAACGGTAACATTTACATTAAATGCCGTGAAATCTTGCTACAATATTTTGATTTAGTCGCCATTGCAGAATTTGGTTCAGGCACATTTGGTAAAACAGGCACAAACACAGCTACCCTTTTCTTACGGCGGAAACAAACTACACCAAATTTAGCAGAGCATTATAAAAACCGCGTAGAACAATGGCAAAGCGGTAACTTCGGCTTTGATGGCTTATTTGAAGATCATCATTTGTTACAAAGTTATTGTAACCATTGCAGTTTTAATCTTGATGATTACAAAGCTTTCTTATCTGCCATCGAAGAAATGCCTTCAGCCATTGCTGAAACTGAGCTTTTCCAAGAATACCGCAGGGCGTTTGAGAAAAGAAAATTTGCAAAATCAGTAAATTTGGCCAAAGAGTGGCTCGCTTTTGCTAAAGCGATTGAGGCGGATAAGCTACGATTCTTTATGTTAGCACAAAATAATCCGCAAGATGTGTTAGTGGTGAAAATGCCTACGGACAACAAAGAGAAGAAAGCCTTTTTAGGTTATGAATGGAGTTCGGCAAAAGGCAGCGAAGGGATTAAATATCTCAATCAAACCAGCAGTGATGAGGACGACAGCCTAAGCAAACTCAAAGGCATTAACCAAATTCAAACGCCGTTGTTTAACTCACAAAACTTGTTTGATGAAACCAAAATTAACAGCCTTATTCGGCAGAATTTCAACCAGCAAGCGGTCAAAATTCCGAAAACTTTAGCAAATTATGTGAGCCTATTACCGCTTGCACAAATGCTGGATTTTAGCCGTGTTGAATTTGATAAAGCGATTCGCACTAACGTTCAAAAGAAAATTAAGGTTTTGAGTAAGTATCCCATTATTGCATTGGAAGAGTTTCCAGTAGAAATTAAAAAAGGCAAATCAATTACTGCTAAAAATGCGATTGCAGGAGATTACAAAGTGGTTGCAGGCGGAAAAGACTTTGCTTATATGCATAATGAATTTAACCGTATGGAAAACACAATTACTATTAGTGCCTCAGGCGCAAATGCAGGATTTGTCAATTTTTGGACAGAGAAAATTTTTGCGTCTGATTGTACAACTGTGAGAGCAGATAATTATATAGGGACAAAATTTATTTTTACATATTTGCAAAGTATTCAAGAGAATATTTTTGATTTGGCACGTGGTGCAGCACAACCACACGTCTATCCTGATGATATTAAACGTTTACCTATTCCTAAAGTCCCTCTAGATATTCAACAAAAAGTAGTCGAAGAATGTCAAAAAATCGACGATGAATTTAACCGCACTCGTATGCAAATTGAAGAATATCGTGCAAAAATTTCTAAAATCTTCAATGACTTAGACATCGTGCGGGGGGGTAAAACGCTTTAAAATCAATGATTTAGGCTTTATTTTAATGTGTAAGCGCATTATGAAACACGAAACAAATTCTGTAAGTGGCGTTCCATTTTATAAAATTGGTACATTTGGAGGTGTAGCTGATTCCTTTATTTCATTAGAATTATATGAACAATATAAAAATAAATATCCTTATCCCCAAAAAGGACAAGTTTTAATTTCAGCAGCAGGCACACTTGGAAAAGTAGTTATTTTTGATGGAAAGCCATCTTATTTTCAAGATTCAAATATTGTTTGGATAGATGTAAATGAAAAAATAATTAATAATACCTTTCTTTATTATGTCCTAAAAAATATTAATTGGAAAAAATATGCAACAGAAGGTAGTGTTATTCCAAGAATTTATAATGAAAATTTAAGAAATGTGGAAATACCCGTTCCAGATTTTGAAACCCAAAAATCCATCATCGCTCAAGTTAATGAATATGAAAATAAAATAATTGAATTAGAAAATGTGTTAGCAAATTCAGCGAAAGTTAAAAAAGCAGTTTTAGAAAAATGGCTTTAAAAAATTAATCATACGTTTATTACAAGGAAATTTTATGCAAATTCTTGAACCTCAACAATTCGCCACCTGGAATGAACCTATTGAAATGCTTTATGCCTGCCATAGCAAGGTAAAACGTTTTTGTCGTCAGTTAAGCATTTTGCCAGATTATCTAGAAAAACACGGCTATACTCAGGCTGTGTTAAATGATGTTGAGCAAATTTTAAGCTATTTCAATCGTGCCGCGCCTTTACACCACGATGATGAAGAATTAGATTTTTTCCCTCAATTAGTCAAAGTGGCTCCGCAAGCACAAAGCACCATTGATGAATTGGAACAACAGCACGAAAATTTGCATGAAAATTGGAATGCATTATCTGCGCAGTTAGAAGAACTTATTTCTGAACAACGTCAAAATATTGATGAACATTTAATTGAACGCTTTGTTCAAGGTTATGATCGTCATATTGCGTTAGAAGAACCCTTATTTGAAATGGGGCGTGAATGCTTAAGTGCGGATATTTTGGCTGAAATGGGCAAGAACATGAGTGCTCGTCGTCAAGTTAAAGAATGAAATATCAGCTCAATTTAACCGCACTTCGATGTCCAATTCCTCTTTTAAGTGCCAAAAAAACCTTAAAAAAATTGAATAAAAATGATGAACTGATGTTGATCTTAAACCTTGAAAGTGCGGTAGAAAATTTTTCCATTTTTGCAGAGGAAAATTCTGTTGCTTTGGTCGAGCAATATTACGCTTCGGAAAAAGAATTTATTGTTATCTTGAAAAAATAAAATTTATTGCTATAACCTAAGATATTGGGAGTGGTTCGCCTTTCCCTATGAAGCAATTTATGGTATTTTACGCAAAATTTTTAACTTAAATTAATAAGGAAAACACAATGGAAGCACAAAGCCCAATGTCCACGCTATTTATTTTCGTGATCTTTGGTTTAATTTTTTACTTTATGATTTATCGCCCGCAATCTAAACGCAATAAAGAACATAAAAAATTGATGTCTGAGCTTGCAAAAGGTACTGAAGTTTTAACTGCTGGTGGTTTAATCGGCAAAATTACGAAAGTTACCGAAGGTAGTAATAGCATCGTGATTGCGTTAAACGACACAATGGAAATTACGATTAATCGTAACTACATTGTGAGCGTTCTTCCTAAAGGTTCATTAAAATCACTTTAAGAGTAACGTTAAATTATTTTCCAGAGCCACGTATTGTGGCTCTGTGCGTTAGAAAAGAAAAGGAAAACTATGTTAAACCGTTATCCATTATGGAAGAATTTGATGGTGATTTTTATTGTGGCCATCGGGATTTTATATTCTCTTCCAAATATTTATGGTGAAGATCCTGCGGTGCAAATTTCCGGTACGCGCGGTCAAGAAGCGAATACTAGCGTGCTTGGACAAGTTCAAGATGTGCTTAAAACCAATAATCTTCCAACCAAATCTGTCGTACTTGAGAACGGCTCAATTCTAGCTCGTTTTACTAATACCGATGATCAACTTCTTGCTAAAGATAAAATTGCTGAACGTCTTGGCAATAATTACACCACTGCATTAAATCTTGCTCCTGCGACTCCAGCTTGGTTAAGTATGTTTGGTGCTAACCCAATGAAATGGGGATTAGATTTACGCGGTGGGGTTCGTTTTTTGATGGAAGTGGATATGAATGCTGCACTTGTAAAACGCCAAGAGCAATTACAAGACAGTTTGCGTGGCGAACTTCGTAAAGAAAAAATTCAATATACTGCCATTAAAAATACTGAGCATTTTGGTACGTTGATAATCTTAGCTAATGTAAGCCAGCGTGCTAAAGCTGAGCGAATTATTCGCCAATTGCATCCAACATTAGACATTACTGAGCCTGATGCTGATAGTATTAATTTAGGGCTATCTACTGCAGCATTAAATGAAGCACGCGACTTAGCCATTGAGCAAAATTTAACGATTTTACGTAAACGTGTTGCTGAATTAGGGGTTGCAGAAGCAGTAATTCAACGTCAGGGTGCGGAACGTATTGTAATTGAATTACCAGGTGTTCAAGACACTGCACGCGCAAAAGAAATTTTAGGGGCAACGGCAACACTTGAGTTTCGTATCGTAAATCAAAATGTTACGGCTGATGCTATTTCTCGTAATATGTTACCTGCTGATTCGGAAGTTAAATATGATCGCCAAGGTCATCCTATTGCATTATTTAAACGTGCCGTATTAGGTGGGGAACATATCATTAATTCAAGCTCTGGTTTAGATCAACATTCAAGTACGCCGCAAGTGAGTGTAACCTTGGATAGCGAGGGTGGCGAGATTATGTCTCAGACCACTAAAAAATATTACAAAAAACCAATGGCAACGCTTTATGTTGAATATAAAGATAACGGTAAAAAAGATGAAAATGGTAAAACCATTTTAGAAAAGCATGAAGAAGTGATTAATGTTGCAACAATTCAAGGACGTTTTGGTTCTAATTTCCAAATTACTGGTGTTGATAGTATTGCTGAAGCACATAATCTTTCTACCTTATTGAAATCTGGTGCATTAATTGCGCCAATTCAAATTGTTGAAGAACGCACAATTGGTCCATCATTAGGTGCGCAAAACGTAGAGCAAGGGATTAATGCGAGCCTTTGGGGATTAGTTGCGGTTATTGCCTTTATGTTGTTTTACTACAAAATGTTTGGTGTGATTGCAAGTTTTGCACTTGTTATTAATATCGTATTACTTGTGGGCTTGATGTCTATTTTACCAGGCGCGACGCTTTCAATGCCGGGTATTGCGGGTATCGTTTTAACTTTAGGTATGTCAGTAGATGCGAACGTATTGATTTTTGAACGTATTAAAGAAGAAATTCGTAATGGTCGTTCAATTCAGCAAGCGATTAATGAAGGTTATAACGGCGCATTTACTTCTATTTTTGACGCAAACTTAACCACAATCTTAACCGCAATTATTCTATACGCGGTAGGAACAGGCCCTATTCAAGGTTTTGCGATTACGCTTTCACTTGGTGTTGCGATTTCTATGTTTACCGCGATTACAGGTACTCGCGCATTAGTTAATGCCCTTTACGGCGGTAAACAACTTAAAAAATTATTAATTTAGGTGGGAAATGATGAAACTTTTTACAAAAGATAAAGACGGACATTTTATCCGTGAAATCAATGGGATAAAGCTCCCGTTCCCATTGACTGAATTTATGAAAGTGCGTAAATTGGGTTATATATTATCCGCACTTTTAATGGTAATTTCTCTATTTTTTATTATTACCAAAGGATTTAACTGGGGCTTGGATTTTACTGGCGGGGTGGTATTTGATACTCACTTCTCGCAATCTGCTAACCTTGAACAAATCCGTAATAAACTTCACGAAAATGGAATTGAAAGCCCAGTTGTTCAAACCACAGGCTCGGTTCAGGATGTGATGATTCGTTTACCTGCAAGTAATAATGATTCTACCATTGGTGAACACGTCAAAAATATGCTACAGAATGTAGATAAAGACATTCAAATTCGCAGTATTGAATTTGTTGGCCCAAATGTTGGTGAAGAATTAGCACAAGGTGCGGTATATGCAACTTTAGCGACATTAGCAATGGTGCTTATTTATGTGGGGTCACGTTTTGAATGGCGTTTAGGTTTTGGTGGTATAGCTTCTCTTGCCCACGACGTAATTATTACGCTAGGGGTATTCTCTGCATTACAAATTGAAATTGATCTCACTTTTGTCGCCGCGATTTTATCTGTGGTGGGTTACTCCATTAACGATAGTATTGTGGTTTTTGACCGAGTTCGTGAAAATTTCCGAAAAATTAGACGATTGGATACGATTGATATTATTGATATTTCTTTAACGCAAACTTTATCAAGAACTATCATTACTTCGGTTACCACATTAGTTGTTGTGATCGCATTGTTCTTCTTTGGCGGTCCTTCCATCCATAACTTTTCACTCGCTTTACTTGTAGGTATTGGATTTGGTACTTATTCTTCAATTTTTGTTGCCATCGCCATTGCATACGATGTTGGTTTACGTCGTGAGCATATGATCCCACCTAAAGTAGATAAAGAAATTGATGAATTACCTTAGTTAATTTACGTTTAGAATAAATTAAAAAAATAGTTAATCGAAAATTTACGATTAACTATTTTTTTATTTATATAAACCTCTAATTAAACAAAGTACTTAAAATTCAAAGATCATTTAATCTTGCGGTAAGGCATTTATTACGGCCTTTACTAAAGTGGCTAAAGGAATGGCAAAGAATACACCCCAAAATCCCCATAAACCGCCAAAAATTAATACTGAAATGATAATAATTAATGGATGTAAATTCACGGCTTCAGAAAATAAATAAGGTACAAGGAGATTTCCATCTAAAAGTTGGCTTACAGCAAAAGCAATAATGATATACCAAAATGTTGGGCTGATTCCAAACTGGAATAAAGCAACCAATGCAACAGGAATAGTGACAATAACTGCGCCAATATAAGGGACGAGAACTGAAAGGCCCACCGCAAAAGCCAATAAGAGCGAATAATTTAGCCCGAAAATTAAGAAAATAATATAAGTGATTAAAGTAACAATCAGTATTTCTAATAATTTTCCGTGAATGTAATTAGAAATTTGCTGTTGCATTTCTTTCCATACTTTGAAGGCTAAGTTTCTATTTTTCGGTAAGAAACGGCTCACGCCTTGTAAAAGTTCTGATTTATCCTTCAACATAAAAAACATCATTAATGGTACTAAAAAGGCATAAATTCCTAAAGAAACCAAGTTCATGATGGAGGCTAAAGAAAGTTTTACAGCTGATTCACCAAAACCAAGGATTTTTTCTCGTACAGAATTGAAAATAGAATCAACCATTGAATAATCAATAAGTTCAGGATAATTTTCGGGTAAATTGAGTAGCCATTCATTAGATTTATTAAACATAGCGGGCAAATCACTTAATAAGGAAATAGTTTGATTCCATAACATTGGCACCAATACCAAAAAGAAAATTGCTGCTAGACCAATAAAACTACCGAAAATAAGAATTGTCGCTAACATTCTTGGGCATTTTAAATATTGATTTAAAAAATTGATCGGCATTTCTAGTAAATAGGATAGTACTAGAGCAATTAACAAAGGTGCAATTAAATCTCCAAAAAAATAAATGGAGATAAAGCCAAATAATAATATTGCTAATAGTCCCATCGCTTGCGGATCACTTAAACGGCGCGAGTACCAGCTTTTTAACATTTCTAGCATAATTTCTTTTCCTATAAGTATTTTTCGCCATTATAAGTTAAAATTTACAGTGTTTATAGCTACTAAAAGGAAATCCTATGTCTGTTATTATTTATCACAACCCACATTGCTCAAAAAGCCGTGAAACGCTAGCATTATTAGAAAATCAAGGTATTCAGCCAATAATTGAACTGTATTTACAAAAGCAATATTCCATTGATGAATTAAAAAGTATTGCTCAAAAATTAGGAATTGATGATGTGCGTCAAATGATGCGAACGAAAGATGAACTATATAAAAGCTTAAATTTAGACAATTTAGAGCTCTCTCAAGCTGAATTATTAAAAGCCATGAGTGAACATTCAGCACTTATTGAACGCCCAATTGTTATAAATGGCGATAAAGCTAAAATAGGGCGTCCACCAGAAACTGTACTTGAGATTTTGTAATTTAAACGTTTGCGAGTATAATACTCCCGCCGTGGAAATCCTTCCGCGGCTTTTTTGAGGAAAAATTATGGCAAAGCAACAAAAAAGTGCGGTTGAAAATGAAACCGTTTATCAGCATACTCGAGGCGTGATAAAAGATAATGCAGTGATGGCATTGCTAGGCGATAAATTATTTCGTCAGCGTGTTGAGAAAAAACGTAAAGGGAAAGGCAGTTACCAACGTAAAGTGAAACACCCAGGGAAAATGTTTGAAAAGCCCGATTATAAATTTTTTGATTACAGAAACTTTATAATCGGGTTTTTCTTAGGTTAAAAATAATAAGGAGTAAAATATGTCAAAACAGCCTCAAATTCTAATTAATAATACGTGGAATGTGCGTATTAGTGATCCCGGAGAGGAGGGGGCAAAAAGCCATTTCTTTGAAAGGATTTATTTAACTCTAACGGCTTATTTTGAAGAAAATAACATACGCTATGAATTTGTGCGTAAAGTGGAGGATCAAATAAAAATTCAGCGTTCTTTTACAGAGTTAAATGAATTGTTTAAATTTTTAGGGGATTATTTTGATCCCGTATCTATTGGTCTAGTCGGTGTGAAAATTGGAAACTTAGGGATAAAATCAGAATAAAATATTGATTAATCTATAAAATTTCACACTATATTTTACGATTATTGTAAAACAAAGATCGCACTTTAATGATATAAATTATATAAAAAAGTGCGGTTATTTTTTTATTTATTTTGATAAGAAAAATAGGTTACTTAACAACCAATTTCTTGTACGACAAATTGCAATGAATGTCTCGAAAATTGTTTTTGTTTGCGGTGTTTTAAACGTCTTAAACGTAGATTTCGTGATAAAGAACTTTGTTGTAAATTAGCTTTCTTTTTAAGAAAAGTTTTGCGTTTTAACATTTTATTAATCCTTATTTTCTTTTATTTCTTCTAAATTTTTAACCGCACTTTCGTTGCTTGCATTATCATTTATTATTTGATTTTCTTGGACTCGATGATAATTTACGATGCTATTCATATAGCGGCGAATATTTTCTACATATTGATAGGCTTCATAGCCCCTAGCATAGCCGTATTTGAGTTGGGAATAATAGCGTTTTTCTGCTAATAAAGGCAGATTTTTTTTCACATTGAGCCAATTATCTGGATTTCCCCCAAGATTTTGAGTTAAACGACGTGCGTCAATTAAGTGACCGAGTCCTATGTTATAGGCAACTAAGGCAAACCAAATTCTTTCTTCCTTTTCAATGCTTTCAGGAAGCTGACTAATCAACCAGTGTAAATATTCTGAACCTGCTTTAATACTTTGTTCAGGATTTGTTCTATCACTGATTTTCATATGTTGTGCGGTATTTTTGGTGAGCATCATTATGCCACGTACGCCAGTTGGCGATGTTGCGTCAGGATCCCAATGGGATTCTTGATAAGCCACTGCTGCGAGTAACCGCCAATCTAATTCTCCCTGATATTTTTCAAAAAGCGGTGAATATTGTGGAAGTGTATTTTCAATCGCGTTCATATAAGAACGCATATCCACGTAATCAAATTGTGAAATATGTCCTAAATATTTTTCTTTTAAATTATCTAAAAGCCCCGTTTCTTCGGCATTATTCATAAAATTGAGTAAAGCAAGTTGCAGATCGTGGTAGGATTTATTGGGTAAATACCAGTGAACGTTTGCTTCATCAGTAATATCAAAGGCAATGGCTAATTCTGGTTTTATTTGTTGAATTGCAGCAATATCAATAGAATTTGCAATAACGTAAGGAATTTTGCCTTCAGCCAATTGTAGTAATAGCTCTTCTTGAGTGAGTGCTTGATTTTTTTTCCAAGTTAATTGTGGATATTGTGTTTGTAATTCTTTTAACGTTTCTTCTAATGCTAAATTATTTGAGATATAAATATCTTTCTTTACGTTACCTAAATTTTTAGGACGATTTTCATTTTTTCGATAAGCTAATTGCCATGAAGCAGAATGATATGCTGGGCCTATTTGGAAACGTTCTGCATTTTTAGGATGGTATAAAAGGTGGGCAGCAGCTAAATCAATATTGTGTTTATCAAGTTCATCAAATAACTGCCCTTGATTATCGAAAATTTTCATTTCGAGTTTTACGCCCAAAGCATCAGCAAATGCTTTGGCTAATTCATATTCAAAACCTTGCTCACCATCTTTATTGGTAAAATAAGAAATCTGGTTATTTATTGTACCTACATAAAGTGCTCCCCTAGTTTGAATTGCAGCATAATGATTTTCTTCAGTATGACGTAAAAATTGCCATGGGAATACCATATCAATAGCCCAAAATAATAAAGCTAGAGAAGTAATAATACGTAAAAAAAGACCTTTCAATGATTTTTCCTATATAAAAAAGTTATGGGATTGTAGCCAAAACTTTCACTATAGACAATAAAAAGCCCCTTGAGGTTCAAGAGGCTAAGCGTATGTAAAATATCAGAAGAATGATGAACGATCACGGCGTGGTTTGTCGCTAAAAGTGCGGTTACTTTTTTCATTAAATTTACGATTATCATAGCCGCGTTCACGTCTGCGTTCTCCACGGAAATCGCCACCACGACCTTTACGTTTACCGTTAAAATCATCGCTGCCACGAGAATTATCGGATTTTACTGCACCTAAGAAAGACATTTGCATTTGTTTATTCAATACGCGTGTTTTTCCGAATTGTTGCAATAATTCTTTCGGCATACCTTGTGGCAATTCAACGGTAGTGTAATCATCATAAAGTTTAATATGACCAATATAACGGCTGTTAATATCGCCTTCGTTAGCAATCGCACCAACGATATGACGAACTTCTACACCATCCGCACGACCGACTTCGATACGATATAAATCCATTGGTTGTGGATTTCCATAGCCTTTACGTTCGTCACGACGTTCAGCTGAACGTTGATTTTCACGACGATCACCTCGTTCATTACGTTCACGACGACGTTTTTCCATTGGCGGATCAGGTGGAAGAATTAATTTTTGTTTACCTTGTAACAACATTAACATTGCAGCAGCAATATCTTCTTGATCTTGATCGGCTGTGAATAAGTCTTCTAATAAACTACGATATTGCTCTAAATCGTGATGCTCGAGTTGTTTCGTAATTTTTGCAACGAATTTTTTGCGGCGGCATTCTTGTAACACAAGATGATTTGGCAATTCTACTTCATTGATACCTTTTTTCATTAGGTGTTCAATATTACGAAGTAAACGACGCTCACGAGGTTCAACGAATAATAAAGCACGACCAGAACGACCTGCACGACCAGTACGGCCAATTCGATGTACATAAGATTCTGCATCCAGCGGAATGTCGTAGTTTACCACAAGGCTGATACGTTCAATATCAATACCACGAGCAGCCACATCGGTTGCTACTACAATATCTAAACTGCCGTTACGTAAGCGATCGAGGGTTTGTTCGCGTAATTGTTGTGTCATATCACCATTAAGTGCGGCGGAACGGAAACCATTTTTTTCAAGTAATTCTGTAATGTCTAAGGTGCCTGTTTTAGTGCGAGCAAAGATAATCGCCGCATCAAAATCTTCCACTTCTAAGAAACGAAGAAGGGCTTCATTTTTACGCACGCCGTGTACATACCAACAACTTTGCTCAATATCTGGAGCATTTTCGTTATTAACTTTGATCTTCATTTCTTTCGGATCATTCATAAAACGTTTCGTAATACGACGGATCGGTTCAGGCATTGTTGCAGAGAATAACGCAGTTTGATGATTTTCTGGTAATTCAGCCATCACGGTTTCTACATCATCAATGAACCCCATACGTAGCATTTCATCGGCTTCATCTAATACGATAAAACGAAGTTCAGAAAGATTTAATGTTCCGCGGCGAATATGGTCAAGAATACGGCCAGGTGTACCCACAACTACTTGTGCGCCTTGTTTTAATGCACGAAGTTGGATGTCATAACGTTGCCCGCCATATAAGGTAACAATTCGAGTGCCATGCGCATATTTAACAAATTGTTCGCAAGCATCGGCAACTTGAATAGCAAGTTCGCGAGTAGGTGCCATTACTAACATTTGTGGATGTTTTTCACTTGGATCGATTTGTGCTAATAAAGGCAGTGCAAAAGCAGCGGTTTTACCACTACCCGTTTGTGCCATACCTAGCACATCATTGCCACTGAGCAAATGTGGGATACAAGCTTGTTGAATTGGAGAAGGGGTTTCAAAACCTAAGTCAGAAACAGCTTTTAAGATGAACTCAGGTAAGCCTAAGTCATTAAAAGTAATTTTGTCAGTCATTAAAATACTCGAATATAAATAAGGAAAGCTCAACGGGCTTTCGGGTTTATGTTGTTATTGAAACGTAGTCCTAGGGTAAATATACTCTAGGTTAATTTTAGTGCTGCCCCGTTGGGGGAGAGCAGTTCTCCAAAGGAGAACCGCTTTGCATAACTTAGGGTATACCTACCCTAAGTGCTTATTTTGCCACCGCACTTTTCTCTTCTTTTTCGTCTTCTGTTTGAACCGGTTTTAATTTCATTAGTTCAAACGCAGCAAAACGATACTCAACAAAGTTATAAACCTGATTTGCCATAGCTAGTTTAAATAAAGCTGCCGCTTCATCTACTAGCCCTACATTGAGTTTTTGTTTTGCTAGATAAAAATAGGTTTCTGTGAGAATTTCAGCATATTGTTGTGAATTTTCGGCAAATTCACTTGCACGTTGTTGTAATTCTTCTACAGAGATGTGTCCTAAGTAATATTGAACGATATGTGTACCCCAGAAGTCCTCTGATAGCCCTTTTGCTCGTTCAACAAGGTTTGTTTGGGCTTCTTGTGGTTTTAATTTTTGTTCGTTCAAATATAGCCATAAGACACGATAGGGATCTTTTGTATTGGCTTGGTAGAACTGTAAGAAATCTTGCTGAGCAAGAGGGTAACGCCCTACATAATAAAAATTTAAACCACGATTAAGGTGGGTATAGTCATAACCTGAATCTAATTCAAACACCGTATTGAAAGCATCCAATGCGCCGTCGTAATCTTCTTCAAGCAATAAATAAAGCCCTAAGTAATTGTATACAGAAGCCATTTTCGGCTGTAATGCAAGGGCTTGAGTAAAATCGTAACGAGCAAGTCCCCATAATCCAAGGGAATCATAGAGTACGCCACGTTCAAAATGTAGCGATGCTCGTTCTTCATTACTCATTTTTCCAACGAGCAGTACTTGGCTTAATCGCACGATCATCACTTCTTGTTCAAAGTGCATATTCGGATTTTGTTCAGCCAATACAACATGATTTTTAGACACAAAACCGCCCCTAGACTGAACACAGCCTGCAAGGAGTAAGATCGCACATAAGCTAAATAAATAGACTATAAAATGGCGAGATAAGCGAAAACACCACATTTGCTTTCTTTATGCCTAAAAGTTGGAAAACAACAAAACTTGGCAGCTGTTGCTGTCAAGTTTTGATTCGATATTCCAAGATTATTTCTGTTCTTCGGAAGACATTTCTTGGTTAATTTCAGTTTCTTGTTTTGGAGCCAAGTCTTTCATTGTTAAACGAATACGACCTTGACGATCGATTTCAACAACTTTTACGTTTACTTCTTGACCCACTTGGAGGTAATCGCTAACTTTTTCTACACGCTCTTCAGCAATTTGAGAAATATGAACTAAACCTTCTTTATTTCCAACGATTGCTACGAATGCACCAAAATCAGCAAGACGAGTAACTTTACCTTTGTAAATTGCGCCAGCTTCAACTTCTGCAACGATTTCTTCAATGCGTCCCATTACGTTTTTCGCAGCGTTACCATCGACTGCGGCAATTTTCACTGTACCATCGTCATCAATATCGATAGAAGTGCCAGTTTCTTCAGTTAGTGAGCGGATTGTTGCACCACCTTTACCAATCACGTCTTTGATTTTTTTAGGATCAATTTTCATTGTATAGATACGTGGTGCGTAGTCAGAAATATCAGCACGTGGAGCAGGGATTGCTTGTTCCATTACACCAAGAATGTGCATACGCGCACTCTTCGCTTGGTTTAATGCAATTTGCATAATTTCAGGTGTGATACCTTCAATTTTGATGTCCATTTGAAGTGCGGTCACACCTTCACGTGTACCTGCCACTTTAAAGTCCATATCGCCCAAATGGTCTTCATCGCCTAAAATATCTGAAAGCACCACGAATTTATCTTCTTCTTTCACTAAGCCCATTGCGATTCCTGCAACAGCAGCTTTGATTGGTACACCCGCATCCATTAATGCTAAAGACGCACCACATACCGATGCCATAGAAGAAGAACCGTTAGATTCAGTGATTTCAGAGACAACACGTACTACATACGGGAATTCCGCAAGGCTAGGCATAACCGCTGCTACACCACGTTTTGCTAAACGACCGTGACCGATCTCACGACGTTTTGGCGAACCAATCATTCCTGTTTCGCCTACAGAATATGGAGGGAAATTATAATGGAATAAGAAGTGATCTTGGCGTTCGCCTGTTAATTCATCAATGATTTGTGCATCACGTTCGGTACCTAAAGTCGCAACAGCTAATGCTTGCGTTTCGCCACGGGTGAAAATTGCAGAACCGTGAGTACGTGGTAATACACCTGTGCAAATATCTAATGCACGAACGGTATCAACGGTACGGCCATCAATACGTGGTTCGCCTGCAATGATACGGCCACGAACGATTTGGCTTTCAAGTGCGGTGAAAATATCCACGATTTTACCTTCGCTGATTTCTTCATCTTCAGCTGTGATTTGTGCAATCACATCTGCTTTAATCGCATCGATTTGTTCGTAACGAGCTTGTTTTTCAGTAATGCGGTATGCATCGCCTAAACGTGCTTCAGCAATCGCTTTTACTTTGTTGATTAAATCTGTGTTTGGTTGTGGCGCAACCCAATCCCAACGTGGTTTGCCAGCTTCTTTTGCAAATTCTTTGATTGCTTCAACTACAACTTGTTGTTGTTGATGACCGAATACGACTGCCGCTAACATTTGTTCTTCAGTTAAAACGTTGGCTTCAGATTCAACCATTAATACGGCTTTGTCAGTACCTGCAACTACTAAGTCTAAACGGCTTTGTTTTTGTTCAGCCATCGTTGGGTTTAATACGAATTGGTTATCGATAAAACCAACACGCGCCGCACCAATAGGGCCATTGAAAGGCACACCAGATAAGGTTAATGCTGCAGAAGCACCGATCATTGCCACTAAGTCTGGGCTGATTTGCGGGTTTACAGAAACCACAGTCGCCACAACTTGGATTTCGTTGAAGAAACCTTCAGGGAATAATGGGCGAATTGGGCGGTCGATTAAACGAGCAATTAAGGTTTCGCCTTCAGATGGACGACCTTCACGTTTGAAAAAACCACCAGGGATTTTACCCGCCGCATAAGTACGCTCTTGGTAGTTTACAGTTAATGGGAAGAAGTCTTGACCTTCTTTTACATCTTTTTTAGCAACAACAGTCACGAATACCGTGGTATCGTCCATACTTGCCATCACAGCAGCAGTTGCTTGACGTGCAATTGCACCAGTTTCTAGAGTAACGGTATGCTGACCGTATTTAAATTGTTTAACAATTGGATTCACAATGTTTTCCTTAAAATTTATATTAAAAACAATGCCTTATTTTCCAGATTGCGACTAGCAAAAGAAATCTCTCGAAGAAATGACCGCACTTTGGGCGTTTAAAAATTTCTTTTGATAGCCGCACGCTAATGTAGAAAATAAAGTCTGTTCATTATACAGAGGTTTTTGTGTGATTGGTAACTTTATTTCATTTAACCGACTTGGTATCATAGTGCAACTTTCATCCACTATAAGGAAAATTCTATGATTATTAGCAGTTTAACCAGCCCAAATTTTAAAGTTGGTTTACCAAAAGTGATTGTTGAAGTATGTGATTATTTGAATACGTTAGATTTGAATGCGTTAGAAAATGGTCGCCATGATATTAACGATCAAATTTATATGAACGTAATGGAACCAGAAACTGCAGAACCAAGCAGTAAAAAAGCAGAATTACATCATGAATACTTAGATATTCAGGTGTTAATCCTTGGTACGGAAAATATAGAAGTTGGTGCTAATTATCCTGATTTGTCTAAGTATGAATCTTACAACGAAGCAGATGATTATCAACTTTGTGCAGATATTGATGATAAATTCACCGTCACAATGAAACCAAAAATGTTTGTTGTATTTTATCCTTACGAACCGCACAAGCCTTGCTGTATAGTGAATGGAAAAACAGAAAAAATTAAAAAATTAGTGGTGAAAGTACCTGTTAAATTAATTTAACTTTGAATAAAGTGCGGTCGGGAATTTATATGTTTTTCTGACCGTATTTTGGATTATCTATTATAAACTGTTAATTTTCTGGTTGGTTATATATATTTTTGCCATTTCTTCTAATTTGTTTACATCATCTTTATTATCAAAAATTGTTTTTTCATTTACAATTTTTGTCAAAATTAATTTCATTTCATAGTGGTTTGAGGGTTTACAATAAGATAAAACTAAATTTGCCCATTGAGTTATACGATCATTTTTAATGTTATTTTCCCAAAGTTCAGTTAGAATATTTTCAGGAGTTTCTAAAATAAATTTTTTAATTGCAAGAATATTGTTTTCTACTCTCTTTAATACAGCAGAATAAAGATGGGTTTCACCACTAGTATCAGTAATTTTTTGTTGCCCTCCAGCAGAAAACTCATCTCTTAAACTAGTGTTTATTACTCCATGTTTAGTCACTAACCATAGTGCAAATTTATCATATTTATTTCTAGGATTTCCTAAGATCGTTTCAGGGAAGAAAGCATATGCTTGAGCAATTAACATGTCTCGTTCATATTTTTCTATTACCTTCCAGTGTCTAACTTTGGGAGGGGCAATATCATTTAAAACATTGTTTGAAGTCCACCATAAACTTTCACCTTCTATTAATAGAGATTTATAGTATTTGGCTACAGGAATAATTGGATTATCTAATTCTCGAAGATTATCATATGCGATATCCATTTTTTCAAATATACTTTCACCCTTTTCTAATAACATATCTATTTTATATCTAGGGTAATGGGTTACAGCTATATCACATAAACATTCCTCATATGGTTTAGATAGGAATTTAATATTTCCACCTAATTTACCAAACGTTAAAAAGATTCTTTCTATATTTGGAATTCGTGTAGACTCAAGAATAGAACTGCCAATTGAAGTCCATTTATCTCCTTGTGTACTTTTTACTTCAATACCATAATATTGACTGGCTACAATGTCTGGAAATTGTTTCCCTGATACCAAACTAATAGTGTCTTTGAAAGGAGTGTTTTGGGCACAATAACAAATAGCCTCATATACGTCTTTTTCTAAATCAATACCACTCCGTTTCTTATAGTATGCAATTCTTTTTTTTGCATCATGATTAAGAAAATTATCGACTCTATTCATTAACGCAGTGAATTCATGCAAAGGTGGATACTTATTTTTAGAGAAAATCATAAATAAATCCTATTTAAAATAAAGATTCCATTTTTTTTCTATATTTTTAGCAATGTTATAAGCTAATACACATGGAACTGCATTGCCAATAATTTTATAGGCACTACTGGATGAAACGGAAACGTTTTCTGCTGTTTTAGGTAAAATAAATTGGTATTTATCAGGAAATGTTTGTAACCTAGCACATTCTCTTATGGTAAGACGTCGTTCGATCATTCCTTTAGATAACTCGTTAGTATATTTTCCTCCATGCTCTAGGCTTAGTCTACGATATTCAATATTACCATGATGTTCAGAACGGATTGTGGGACCAACAGAATTAAGTTTAATTTCAATTTGCCCTTGACAATGGTTGCCCATATATTTGGCTTTTGAATATTTTTGTTGAGATGGGTCTTTGCTAAAATCTGGTTCTAGTAGGTTTATAAATGAATCGGCACATGTAACAACATCTTTCAGATTTCCTTTCCCATGAGTTGGTGGTGGATATGGATTGTAATCCTCTGCAATATTTTCTTTTTGCAATTCTTCTAAAGCTTTTTTATTTAGCGCATTTTTTTTAAAACCAAAAAAAATGACACGCTCACGTGATTGAGGAACTCCGTAAAACTGGGCATTTAATACTTGAGCAGGTACAACTAAGTATCCTCCGTCACTAGCTTGGCTAAAATCATGTTCAATAATTTCTTTTACATCTTTAAGGTTCGTTAATCCTTTTACATTTTCAGCTATGAATAATTTAGGGTGAGTAATAGATATTACTTCTCTCATCCACATGTATAACTGACCTCTATTTTCAATTGAGGGTTCATCTATATTTGATAGTTTACCGTGATGATTTTTGTGGGAATAAAATCCTAATCGTTTTCCAGCTACAGAAAAATCTTGGCAAGGAAATCCACCTGTTAATATATCAATATCTTTTGGGAAAACATTGTGAGTTTCTCGTTCTTTTTTTACAAGATCAACAATGCTTTCTAAGTGGTAGATTTCGTTTGCATTAGTTTTTTGAGATAGGAAATAAGAAACCCATGCAGCTTTAGCATCAGGTTTAATATCGTTAGCAAAAATTGTCTCAAAAGAAGTAGGTGCAACAGTAACCCATTCATTTTCTATGGAGCTAATCCATTCAGGATAGAGCTCCTCATTAATAGACTTTTTCAGGCAAGAGAAATTACCTTCAAATCCGATATCCATTCCCCCACAACCTGAGAATAGAGATATTAGTTTCATTTATCCTCCGAAATTATATGTGGGCATGAGTTTATAAATTGATAAAAGTGCATTTATATCCTAAGTAGAGTTAATGTTAGAACAATAGCTATAAAGATTTTTTCTAATCATATATATTCTTCTGACAGCTTTAGACCATAATTTAGTTTGGAATTATAAGTTAAAAGTGTAATTTTGTAAAAATACTCTTTGGTATACAAAGTGCGGTTAAAAAATTAGAAGTTTTAACCGTACTTTTTTATTATTTAATTACAGTAATTGACCATTTGGCATTATCGATTTGCTCGAAGTTTATCACTTCATAACCTTCTTCAGCAGCCTAAGTGGGAATAGCTTGAGTGCAGTCAAATTCAATTTCTAGACCATCGCCTTTATTTAACTTGGTTATTCCTTCCTTGTACTTTTACTGTGTGTTGACACTATTGTAGGGATTTATCTGCGTTCTGATCCGATTCGTGTCATCATAGGAATAGTGATATGCAACCTTTGAGGGTGTTGAAGGATAAGGTGTTTTTTGAATAGTAAAAAATGACTTATTGCTTAATAAAGGAGCAATTGAATTGTTTTACATAAGTGAATTGACTTATTTGTGTGCATTATTGGTTCAAATCTATTCCTATCAAGGAATAATTTCAAAATTTTTGCAGACTTTCACTGTACTTGACTTGATTTTATTTTCTCTAAAGATTAGTGTAAGGATCTCCTATTTTATGAGGAAACTTTATGCATCAAATTCGTTTTTTTCGTCCAACGCTATTAGCATTAAGTCTTGCTTTAGTAGGTTCAAGTGTTCAAGCGTCTATGGTTCGCAATGATGTGGACTATCAATATTTCCGTGATTTTGCCGAAAATAAAGGCGTATTTTCGGTGGGATCGCAGAATATTCCAATTTTTAATAAACAAGGTCAGCAAGTTTCAACTATGTTGCCTCATTGGGCTATGCCTGATTTACACGTAGCAAGTCGGGTAAGCGGCGTTGCGACCTTATTTAATCCTCAATACATTGCTAGCGTAAAGCATAACTTAGGTTATGGCTCAGTACAATTTGGTGAAAATAGCAACAATACTGATAATCATCACTTTAATTATCTTATTACAGAACGTAATAACCACCCCACCCTTGATTTTCATGCACCACGTTTACATAAATTAGTCACCGAAGTTGCGCCAATTTCGTTAAATAATATTGCTTTTGATAATGCTAGAAGGACTGGACCATATAATAATGCATTCTTAAATAAGAATCGTTACCCATATTTTGTGCGAGTCGGATCTGGTACTCAATATTTACGCAGTAAGGATGGAAAAGTAAAAACGTCATTAACATCTGCGTATAACTATCTTACAGGCGGTACACCACTTAAACCTAATAGATCAATGGATCATTGGGTACTATTTAACGGTGATCTTTATGATACGTTAGGAACCTATGGCTTGCCAGGCGATAGTGGTTCTGCGCTTTTAGCCTATGATGCGAAAGAACAACGTTGGGTATTGGTAGGAGTATTATCAACTTATGCAGGTTATGATAGTTCAAATAATATCTATACAATTATTCAGCCCGATACCATTGAAAAAGCATTCAAGGATGATGAAACAACCGTCCAGCTAAATGCAAAAAGAATAACTTGGGATAATAAGAATAATGGAATAAGTATTTTACAAGTTGGTAATCAGAATATTACCTTGCCAGTTGCTGACTTGACTAAAAAATCTCAGGATAATAATCAATTTCGCCCTTCATTAGAAAACGGTAAGACAATTCATTTCCAAGGAGGAGAAGACTCAACATTGATATTGAAAAACAATATTAATCAGGGTGCGGGGGCGTTACATTTTAATCAGAATATGACCGTTCAAGCTGATAACAATGATTATACTTGGCTTGGTGCAGGCATTGTGGTGAATGGCGATAAAACTGTTCATTGGCGAGTAAAAAATCCTATTAATGACCGTCTGTCAAAATTGGGAACAGGTACGCTATATATTGATGGTCAAGGTAAAAACCTAGGCGATATTAGTGTGGGGGATGGTACAGTTATTCTTGATCAAAAAATGCTTAATGGACAGCAACAGGCCTTTAATCAAGTTGGAATTACCAGCGGTCGGGCAACTGTTATACTGGCAAATAACAAACAGGTTAATCCAGATAACATTTATTTTGGCTTCCGAGGAGGACGTTTAGATATAAATGGTAATAATCTGACTTTCCATCGAATTCAAAACGCAGATGAGGGTGCAAAGATTGTGAATAATAACCGCACTCAATCCGCCGAAATTAACATTATTGGTCTAAATTACTTTACTGAACAAAATATTGAATGGGTAAAATGGGGACAGCAACCTGCAACATCATTAGCTATCTATGAATACAAAAATAATTATAGAAATAACCGATTAGATTATTTCCGCCTAAAAGATGGAAAAAATCCACGAGCTTATTTCCCTTGGGATATGGAAACGACCAATGATTGGGAGTTTTTAGGTAACGATAAACAAAAAGTTGTAAGAAATGCCGTTGCAAAAGAAAATGCTAAAAAACGTTTAGATACTTTTAGTGGTTTCCTTGGTGAATATGATTCTCAGCGTTATAACGGTGCATTAACATTTAATTACAATCCTAGCTATCACAATAGCGTATTTGTTTTGAATGGAGGTACCAACTTAAATGGCAATTTAAATGTATCGGCGGGGCATTTGGTTCTTTCTGGTATCCCAACACCACATGCTTATGATCATTTAAACCAAAAAGAAGTCATAGATGAAAATAGTTGGATTAATCGTCAATTCAAGGCTCATGAATTTAATGTTTCTGGTAATGGAAAATTAGAAAGTAGTCGTAATGTGAGCTTATTAGAAGGGAATTTTAATGCTCGTCATCAAGCTCAAATCCAACTCGGTTTTACCCAGAATCAATCTAGCGAGTGTATTCGAGCTTCATATACAGGAATAACGAGTTGTACTGAAAATAAGGTACTAAGCCAGTCAGCCTTTAATAGTATACCTGTAACGGGAGTAAATGGTAATGTCGATTTAAAAGAGACGAGTCAATTTAATCTAGGTAAAGCACATTTAGTAGGGCGTATAAATGCAACACCGATGACACAACTTCGTTTACAACCCTATAGCCAATGGACGCTAACGGGTAATAGTACAGTGGGAAATCTAGAATTTTCGCCCAATAGTCAAGTTACATTAAATACGGGCTATGATGAGCTAAATAAGGATTATCGTGGTTGGGTACAATTTAATGAATTGACAATAAATGGAAAATTGACGGGTAATGGGCATTTTCGTTTTTTAACTAATGTTGCTGAACGTCGTGGCGATCATATTACAGTAAATGGACTAGCATCAGGGGCATATCTTCTTTCTGTAAAAAATACGGGGAGAGAACCCAATGAGGTAAATCCATTAAGTTTAGTTAAATTAAATCATCCTGAACAAACTATTGGTGCTGCGCAATTTTCTCTTGAAAATGGCTATGTCGATTTAGGGGCTTATCGTTATATTTTAACAAATCGTAGCAATGATTATCGATTATATAACCCGTTACGTGATGCAGAATTACATTCTAGGGATAACAACCAATTAATATTAAATAGTCAGCGTGAATTTGAATCGGTTCAGAATAAACTAAATAGCAAAAGACTAGAGCTTGCTAATTTAACTCGTGAATATAGTCACGCACAAAAACAAAAAACAGAAGATGATGCTCGGATTGGGCGTTTGTTAGCTGATATTCGCCAAACTAATAATCAAATTGATAATGTTTTTTATGAATATAATCGTACTTGGCGTATTCGCTTTATTAAACGTCGTAACTTATATAACCAATTTACTCAATATAAAGCACGTTTGGAAAATCAACGTAATGAGTATCGAGGCTTAAGAGCTCAGGCAGAAAAGAGTGAAAATCAAGCTCAAAAATTACTGCAAATGCTAACTGGTATGAGAAATACTGAGAATACGCTTTCGACTCAATACGATAAGTTACAAGCAGAATTTAATCGTTTGAAAAATGATTCACAAATGAATAAGGCAAGTTATGCACAGTTGCTTTGTGAAGTTCAAGGACTTTCTTCTGACATTTGTCGTAAAGTTGCAAAAGTGGCTGATGAAAGTAACATTACTGCATTTGAGGCGGAAATTGATGCAAACATTACAGGTGTTGAATCAGCTCAACAAACTTTAATGAACGCTCAAACCTCTGGCAATCAAAGTGCGGTTAATTCTGCGCAAGTTTCCTTGAATGAGGCGGTATTAGCATTACTGAATAGCCTTGAAAAGGCTTATCAAACTGAGCAGGAAATTCAGCAATTTTTAAGTTCTCAATCTTCGACTGTTGCACTGCCAGTGCAAGCTCAACTGATTAGTCGTTATTCCAATACGGCTTTATCAGAGCTTTCTGCAAACGTTAATTCGGTATTACAAATTGGACGAAATTTAGATCGTCATTTATTAAGCCAAGATAAATCGAATGTTTGGGTGAATACCGAAGCAAGTAAGAAAACTTATCGCTCTGACTATAATCGTCCATATAAGCAAAATTTAACTTTAACTCAAATCGGTGTAGCACAGGCATTAAATTCGACCATACAAATTGGTGCGGTGCTTTCTCATTCTCGTGCAAATAATGAGTTTGATGAAAATGTATCAGGTACAAGCCGACTAACTACCATAAATAGTTTTGTTAAAGGTGAGTGGAATAATGGTGTCTTTGCAAGTTTTGATTTAGGTTATGGGCACAGTCGTAACAATGTAAAATTTGATGAAGAAAACAAAACGTTCCACCGTAATATTTTTAGTGCGGGTGGAAATATTGGGGCTTCTTTGGACTGGGGAATTCACGTCACACCTTCAGTTGGTATGCGCTACTACCGTCTATCTAGTACAAACTACCAATTAGATGGTGCAAATATCAACAGTAAAACCTTACATTTAACCACTTACCGTGCTGGTGTAATGTTAGATAAAACGTTTGATGTAAATGGTGTAAAATTCACTCCAAGTTTCTCAAGCAATTACTATGATGCTACTCTACGAAAACTTACCATTGACGGTGTATTAAGCGTCAATGATGTCGCATTAAAACAACAATTTGGACGTTATTTTACTCATGAACTTGGTTTTAGTGCTCAGATGAAACAGTGGAATATAAGCACGAATATTGGAATGCTTAAGGGTTCTGATGTGGCACTACAGAAATTCGCTTCATTAAAGGTTGGCTTTACTTGGTAGAAGTGCGGTAGAAATTTAGAGCAAAATAAATACTAGCTTTAAGGACTGATGACGATATTTATCGGATTCAGTCCTTTTTATTTTGTATTTTTTAGGGAGAGGTTTCTAGATTGGAATAAAAAATCAACCATCAAACAGTGGTTATATAATCCCATGTTTGCTGGCTGATAAAGATTAGTTTTAATTTTTTTGAATATTAATGACTTGCTTTAGGCAATGCTTTTCCAATTAAAATGCTTACAACTAGCATCACTAAAGTGGGAACCAACCAAGCCATTCCTTCAGATGAAAGAGGGAAGTGTTTCAATAATGAATTGATGCTTTCTGGTAACATTTTAACGTTATTTAAGCTGTCACATAAACTAAAACAAACAGTTACGATTAATGTGCTGTTGTATGTAAATTTTATTGATGGAAGTTTTTTGCGTAGGAATTGCAATAAAACAAGCACAATAGCTACTGGATAAATTAATAACAAGGCTGGGATCGTTATGCGAAGTAAATCAGTCAATCCATATTGTGAAACTGTGATTGTTATTGCGGTAAAAAGGGCGATCCAAAATGGATAGGAAAAGCGAGGGGAAAATTTTGCAAAATAATCAGCAGATGCGCTAGTTACACCAACAAGGGTTGTTAAGCTTGCTAATACAATAATACCCGCCATAATCCAAGTCCCAGCAGAACCGAATAAGACATTTACATAGCGAGAAAAAATTTGTCCACCATTTGTTGCCCCTTCTGCAACTGCAGCACTGGTTGCTCCTAGATAGAAAAGCGAAAAATATAAACTGGAGAGTAAAATGACAGAAACAAATCCTGCTGAAATGGTGTATTTCACAATATCTTTGGTTTTTGTCACATTTTTCGCTGATAATGCTCGGGCGACAATTCCACCAAAAGCGATGGCTGCGAGTACGTCCATGGTTTGATAGCCGCTAGTTAAACCGATTAATAAAGAATGGCTATTTTCATAAGCATTACTTGGCACTTGAATTTCAGATAAAGGAGAAATAAATACGGTAATTGCCACAGCAATAAGTAACACTAATAAAGCGGGTGTCATAAATTTACCCACGCTTGAAATGATCGTATTTGGGCTAATCATAAAGCCCATCGCGATTAAGTTAAAAATTAGTGAGAATACAAAACGAACATTCGCATTATTTTCTGCTAAGCCTAAAGGCAACCACGCCATTTCATAAGCAACATTCGTGATACGTGGCATTGCAAAGGTAGAGCCAATGGTTAAATAAAGTATAACGAGGAAACTTGTGCCAGCCCATTTTGGTAAATCTTTAGTAAGTTCTTCGCCACGACCTAAAATCGCTACCACAACAAGCGTAATAAATGGCATTAAAACGCCAGTTAAAACAAAGCCTAAGGACGCACTTGCCCAATGTTGTCCTGCGGAAAGTCCCTCCATAGGCGGAAAAATAATATTACCCGCACCTAAAAATAAGGCGAAGATCATCATTCCTAAAATAATAATATCTTTGCGTGAAAACATAGTTTTTTAATTCTAAAAATAAAAGGACTGCATTCTACTACAAAGTAGATAAAATCCCTATTGCGTAAAATTAAAAATGTGAATTTTGTCACAATATATGGCATTTTATCGACAATTCGCTAAAAATCCCGACAAAATCTACCGCACTTTTTCCTTTAACTTCGAAAATATGCTAGGATGCCCTGTTTGTGAATTTTTTGCTATTTATTTTTAAAGGGGTTTATGTGATAAAACTGATCCAACGTTTTTTTAAATTAGAATCTGCTGGCGGTATATTATTGCTTTTTTCAGCGGTTGTTGCGATGTTGCTGGCTAATTCGCCGTTAAGCAACCAATATAATGATTTTTTAAATTTGCATGTAAGTTTACAAATTGGTAGTTTCTCAATTAATAAAACCTTAATTCACTGGATTAACGATGGTTTTATGGCGGTGTTTTTTGTATTAGTGGGAATGGAAGTAAAAAAAGAATTATTTGAAGGCGCGCTTTCAACCTATCAACAAGCTATTTTCCCTGCTATTGCAGCTATTGGCGGAATGGTTATACCGGCTGTAGTTTATTGGTTTATCGCTAAACAAGATCCAAGCTTAGCTAATGGCTGGGCAATTCCAATGGCAACAGACATTGCTTTTGCGCTAGGGATTATGGCGTTATTGAGTAAACAAGTGCCACTTCCATTGAAAATATTTTTACTTGCCCTTGCTATTATTGATGATCTCGGTGCGATAGTTGTTATTGCATTATTTTTCTCGCACGGATTGAGTGTACAAGCACTAATTTTTTCTGCTGTGGCAATTATTGCGTTGATATTACTAAATCGTTTTAAAGTTTCCGCACTTTGCGCTTATATGGTTGTCGGTGCAATTTTATGGGCTTCCGTATTAAAGTCTGGTGTACATGCTACTTTAGCAGGCGTTATTATTGGTTTTAGCATTCCATTAAAAGGTAAAAAAGGAGAACGCCCATTAGATGATTTTGAGCATATTTTAGCCTCTTGGTCATCTTTCGTCATTTTACCGCTCTTTGCATTTGCCAATGCTGGTGTGAGTTTTGCTGGGATAGATGTGAATATGATTTCATCGCCATTATTATTGGCTATAGCAAGCGGTTTAATTATTGGTAAACCAGTCGGTGTTTTTGGGTTTAGTTATATTTCCGTTAAGTTAGGATTAGCTAAATTACCGGATGGAATCAATTTTAAACAAATTTTTGCCGTCGCAGTTTTATGTGGTATCGGCTTTACAATGTCAATGTTCTTAGCAAGCCTTGCGTTTGATGCTAATGCGGGAGAAAGTGTCAATACCCTTTCTCGTTTAGGCATTCTACTTGGCTCAACGGTTTCGGCAATACTTGGTTATTTATTCTTAAAACAAACAACCAAAATAAATTAATTCTTCATAAAATTTGCGAAAAAAATTGCACTGCAAAGAGAATTGTTTCTATTGCAGTGCAAGTATTGAATAAACCTCTCACAATTAATTAGTACACAAGAAATATGTGCCGTTATTTGTTCATGATTACCACTTCCAGCCCACGCCACCTGATGTACCAATATCGCCTCGAGAATTGATGGATGCATTGAATTTTACCACTACTTTCCCTTTTTTTCAAGGCAGTAGAGTAGCCTACAGCCACTGCACTTTCCCCTTTAAATGAACCCACTTTCTGCATTCCCTACAGAAACTGCTGAAGCGGTTGAAATCCAAGCCCCCGCCTCTTTGCCAACGGTTTCTCGTGCTTTCATTAAGTCATTTCTAGCCTTTTCCCAAGAATTAGATTCTTCAGTATAAGTATTGGCTAAATTTTGTGATTGTTTATCTAATTCCTCACGTTCATTATGAAGTTGTTTATATGCATTGATAATTTCTGTTCTCTGTGTGTTTAGTTTTGTTTTTTCTTCTTCAGAAATATCATTTTTTCCCAACGATTCCTTAACCTTTTTGAATTCTTCATTAGCTCTAAGTTGTGCTTTTTCATTTTCAACCCGTTTATCTTCAATTTCATAATAGGCTGAACGTGTTGCAAGCATTGCTTTTTCGGCTGCTTCCGCGGTTTCTCTTGTCACTGTAAAATTTTGATAAGCCGTTTTAGCTTCATCGGTTTCCAATAAATCATTCGCTGTTTTATTACCCATTGGGTTATATCCTACAACGCCTTCATTAGCATCAGTTTTTGCATAACTGCCCAATGCTACGCCATCCATTTTATCAGCTTCACTATCTCGCCCTAATGCTAATGAACCTTCTTTATTTGCTGAAGCTCGAGAACCTAATGCAGTTGAAAATATACCTTCAGCATTAGCACTTGACCCGATTGCAGATGAAAAATGCCCTTTTGCTCTGCTTGCTATACCTAATGATAAACTGTGTGTGCCGTATGCTTCAGCCCCTGCCCCATATGCGGTGGTATGATAACCAAAGCCTTTCGCATTACTACCAATTACTGTTGAATAATTAAATCGATTGCTGGCTTCAGGTTTGATAAGTTCAGCATATGTCTTGTTGCTTTCTCATTTAAAGCCACTTTCGTAAATAGATGTTGGTTTTTCGCCTGTAGTTTGTTTTTGTTTACCAATATAAGCGCCAAATCCCATAGCAACGCTATCTTGCCCTAAAACTTCTGTAAATTGTCCGATTGCGATTGAGTCAGAATTCAACGCTTTGGCAGCATAACCTAACGCCATTGATAATTCAGCGGTGTAATTGGTTTTTAGATCTGTAGAATTTACTAATATTGAATTATATTCTGGTGTCACTTGTGAATTGATACCGATTGCCATACCGCCACCAGCTCTATTTACATAAGCTTTATCACCATAGATGTTTTCTTTATTATCTATTGTTCGCGATACAGCTTTATGATCATAATTTTCATTTGGTACCCAATTGAAGTAATAATAGCCGTTAGAATCTTGAGATTTGTTTGTGTTATCTTGAGCTGTTGGAGCAGCTGTTACGATGGAGGGGGAAATGAAAGAAAGAATTAGACAAGATAAATAGGAATATCTTAAATTAGTTCGTTTGTTTGTAATAGCATAGTTTAGTCTCTTAATAAAGAAGTTAAAAGGCTTTTCAGTTTGCACCTAATATATTTAAAATACGACCACTTTTTGATCTTTTTCTGAACATTTTCCTTTCTAATCTTTTTTTCAACAACAATCTACAATCAAAACGCCAATTTTCGGTGAAATTAATAAATAAAGGCACGTGAGGAAAACGTGCCTTAGTCTAGATCAGGATTTAAAAAGCGAGTTTATTCCCACTCAATAGTCGCTGGTGGTTTTCCACTGATGTCGTACACGACGCGGGAAATGCCATTCACTTCGTTGATGATACGGTTAGAGACTTTGCCTAATAAATCGTAAGGCAAATGTGCCCAATGTGCGGTCATAAAATCGATGGTTTCTACCGCACGTAGTGAGATAACCCAATCGTATTTACGCCCATCGCCCATTACACCTACAGATTTCACTGGTAAGAACACGCTGAAGGCTTGACTGGTTTTTTCATACCAACCGCTATTGCGTAATTCTTCGATAAAGATCGCATCCGCACGGCGTAATAAATCGCAGTATTCTTTTTTCACTTCGCCTAATACACGCACGCCTAAACCTGGGCCAGGGAATGGGTGTCGGTTGATCATTTCAGCTGGTAGGCCTAATGCCAAACCGATTTTACGTACTTCGTCTTTAAATAACTCGCGTAACGGTTCAACTAAGCCAAGTTTCATATAGTCAGGTAAGCCACCTACGTTGTGGTGTGATTTAATCACATGTGCTTTACCGGTTTTGCTTGCAGCAGATTCGATGACATCAGGGTAGATTGTACCTTGTGCTAACCATTTCACATTAGTGAGTTTTTTCGATTCATCATCGAATACATCAACGAATACTTTACCGATAATTTTGCGTTTCGCTTCAGGATCAGATACGCCTGCAAGTTCACCTAAGAAACGACTTTCAGCATCAACACGGGTAATGTTCAAGCCGAATTTATCGCCAAACATTTCCATGACTTGATCGCCTTCGTGTAAGCGAAGCAAACCATTATCCACAAATACGCAGTGTAGTTTTTTACCAATCGCTTTATGTAATAACAGTGCGACAACAGAGGAATCGACACCACCAGATAAGCCTAAAATTACTTCATCATCGCCAACTTGCTCTTTAATGCGAGCAACGGCATCTTCGATAATGTTTTCTGCTGTCCATTTGGTTTCGCAACCACAGATATTCACAACAAAATTAGTTAATAATTCTAAACCTTTTTTGGTGTGGGTTACTTCTGGGTGGAATTGTACGCCGTAGAAACGACGACTTTCATCAGACATCGCCGCGATAGGGCAAGTTGGTGTTGTACCAGTCACTTTGAAGTTTTCTGGTAAGCGGGTTACTTTATCGCCGTGGCTCATCCAAACGTCTAACTTCGGCTCAGAAGCGGTCGAATTATCGTTTAAATTTGCAAAAAGTGCGGTGGCATTTTCTAATGCTACAGAAGCATAGCCAAATTCACGATGATCAGAGGTTTCTGTTAAGCCACCAAGTTGCATCGCCATGGTTTGCATGCCGTAGCAAATACCTAATATCGGCACACTAGCATTAAATACATATTCTGGTGCACGCGGACTATTTTCTTCAGTAGTACTTTCAGGACCGCCTGAAAGAATGATTCCCGTTGGATTAAATTCACGGATTTGTTCTTCTGTTACATCCCATGCCCAAAGTTCGCAGTACACTCCGATTTCACGCACACGACGTGCAATCAGTTGAGTATATTGTGAACCGAAGTCGAGGATTAGGATTTTGTGATTGTGGATGTTTGTCATTTATAATGCTCTTATTATTGATAGTGTGGACGGTTAATTTCCTCTAAAACTTTGCAAAAACCAACCGCACTTTAAACAGCAAAAGGCAGGCTAAAGCCCACCTTAAAGATTACCCCATACGATAGTTTGGTGCTTCTTTAGTAATAGCAACATCGTGAACATGGCTTTCTTTAATGCCTGCACCGCTAATGCGAACAAATTCCGCTTTGGTGCGTAGTTCATCAATAGTTGCACAGCCAGTTAAGCCCATGCAAGAACGTAAGCCACCCATTTGTTGGTGGATGATTTCTTTTAAGTAACCTTTATATGGAATACGGCCTTCGATACCTTCTGGTACAAGTTTGTCTGCCGCGTTATCAGATTGGAAATAACGGTCTGATGAGCCTTTCGCCATAGCACCTAATGAACCCATACCACGGTAAGATTTAAATGCACGCCCTTGGTAAAGTTCTATTTCGCCTGGTGCTTCTTCAGTACCGGCAAACATAGAGCCAACCATTACACAGCTTGCGCCTGCAGCGATGGCTTTTGCAATATCGCCAGAGAAACGGATACCACCGTCAGCAATAACTGGAATACCACGATCTTTTAATGCCGCCGCTGCATCTGCGATAGCGGTGATTTGTGGCACGCCTACGCCTGTTACGATACGTGTAGTGCAAATTGAACCAGGCCCGATTCCCACTTTCACTGCACTAGCTCCTGCATCTGCTAATGCGATTGCACCTTCAGCCGTTGCTACGTTACCCGCAACGATAGGTAAGTTTGGATACTTTGCACGAGTTTCACGCACGCGTTGTAATACGCCTTCTGAGTGACCGTGAGAAGAATCAATTAACAGTACATCTACGCCTGCTTTCACTAATGCATCAATACGTTCTTCATTGCCAGCACCTGCGCCAACCGCAGCACCAACACGTAAGCGACCAAATTCATCTTTACACGCATTTGGTTTTTGTTCTGCTTTTTGGAAGTCTTTAACGGTAATCATTCCTTTCAGTTTAAAGCTGTCATTGACCATCAATACTTTTTCAACACGATGTTGGTGCATTAATGCTAAGATTTCTTCGCGAGTTGCCCCTTCTTTTACCGTTACTAAGCGGTCTTTTTTTGTCATTACTTGCGAAACGGTTTGATGTAAATCTTTTACGAAACGAGTGTCACGCCCAGTGATGATACCGATTAAGTTATTTTCGCCATCTACGACAGGGTAGCCTGCGAAGCCGTTTTTATTTACTAATTCCGCTAATTCAGCAAGGGATAAATCAGGTGAAACAGTGACAGGTTCAGAAACGATACCACTTTCGAATTTTTTCACTTTACGAACACGATCCGCTTGGCGTTCAATGGTCATATTTTTGTGGATAAAGCCAATGCCACCTTCTTGTGCTAAAGAGATTGCAAGTTTGGTTTCAGTTACGGTATCCATTGCCGCCGAAAGCATAGGAATATTCAAAGTAATTTCTTTAGTGAGTTTGGTTGAAAGATTGGCTGTATTTGGCAGCACAGTAGAATGCGCTGGGACGAGTAGAACATCGTCAAAAGTAAGGGCTTCTTGTTTAATGCGTAATGACATTGCAATATTCTCGCTAAGTTGAAGTTAAAAAATATTGCGGCGGGATTATACAGATTTCACTTTATTTTGAAAACGAAATTTTAGGATTTATGCTATGATTTTCATACTATTTGCCATAAGGAATGAATGATGAATTTTACGTTATTGACATATTTAGCAGATTGTCAGACAAAAGTGCGGTCTGAATTGGAAAAGTTTTCTAAAAATCTGGAGGCAGATATTCAACAATTACGTGAAATCGGTTTGGATATTCTTGTTGATGGGCAAGATTATCGCTTAGTGCCAATACTTCCTTTATTAAATCCTCAGAAAATTTCAACCGCACTTTTTCCTTATGGTATCTATTATCAACCGATAATTTCCTCTACAAATGAATGGATACTACAAAATATATCTTCCTTAAAAAAAGGAGATCTTTGCGTGGCTGAATATCAAACGGTGGGGCGTGGTCGGCGTGGTCGTCAATGGCTATCGCCTTTTGCCGGGCAAATTATGTTTAGCTTTTATTGGACGTTTGATACTAAAAAATCAATTGAGGGGTTAAGTTTAGTTATTGGTTTGGCGATTGCCGAGGTGCTAAATGTGCAAGTGAAATGGCCAAATGATATTTTATTTAATGGAAGAAAGTTAGGCGGAATTTTGGTTGAAATCGCTAACCATAAAAATGGTATGCTCAATTTAGTGATTGGCGTAGGTATTAATGTGTCGTTGCCAAAACAAACGGAAATTAGTCAGCCTTATGCGGAAGTATGTGAAATTGATCCTGATGTAGATCGCCAAACTTTATTACCCAAACTTATACAACATTTATACAAACGGTTAAATACCTTTGAGCAAAATGGTATTAATGATGAATTTCAACAAGCATGGAAATCATATAATGCGTTTGCAAATAGTGCAGTAAATGTGCTGACTGAACAAGGTGCTATTTCAGGCATTGAACAAGGCATAGATGAACGCGGTTATCTAAAAGTATTATGTGGCAATAAAATTCAGATGTTTAATGGTGGAGAGGTTTCATTGCGTAAGAAATAATAGCAATAAAAGTTTGACTATTCTAACCGCACTTTCTAATAAAATGTTTATATTTCCATCAAAAGATCATTTTTTTAAATATTTTTGTAAAAAGTACTTGCAAGGGATTTGAAAATCCCTATAATGCACCGCACACAACGACGCACTGTTGTGAAGTTTTTAAGTTTACAAGTGCGTCGTTCTTTTTTTTGCTCTTTAACAATATATCAGACAATCTGTGTGGGCACTTGTTGATTGACTTGTTTTAAAACTATTTTTAATTTTGAAGTCTTAATAGGTGCTTAACTGAAAATTCATAATTACTTTTTTAAGTAGTGTTTTATTTATAGCTAAGTAGTTTATTGAGCGATTGAACTTGAATTGAAGAGTTTGATCATGGCTCAGATTGAACGCTGGCGGCAGGCTTAACACATGCAAGTCGAACGGTAGCAGGAGAAAGCTTGCTTTCTTGCTGACGAGTGGCGGACGGGTGAGTAATGCTTGGGAATCTGGCTTATGGAGGGGGATAACGACGGGAAACTGTCGCTAATACCGCGTAGTGTCGAGAGACGAAAGGGTGGGACTTTTAGCCACCTGCCATGAGATGAGCCCAAGTGGGATTAGGTAGTTGGTGGGGTAAAGGCCTACCAAGCCTGCGATCTCTAGCTGGTCTGAGAGGATGACCAGCCACACTGGAACTGAGACACGGTCCAGACTCCTACGGGAGGCAGCAGTGGGGAATATTGCGCAATGGGGGCAACCCTGACGCAGCCATGCCGCGTGAATGAAGAAGGCCTTCGGGTTGTAAAGTTCTTTCGGTATTGAGGAAGGTTGATGTGTTAATAGTACATCAAATTGACGTTAAATACAGAAGAAGCACCGGCTAACTCCGTGCCAGCAGCCGCGGTAATACGGAGGGTGCGAGCGTTAATCGGAATAACTGGGCGTAAAGGGCACGCAGGCGGTTATTTAAGTGAGGTGTGAAAGCCCCGGGCTTAACCTGGGAATTGCATTTCAGACTGGGTAACTAGAGTACTTTAGGGAGGGGTAGAATTCCACGTGTAGCGGTGAAATGCGTAGAGATGTGGAGGAATACCGAAGGCGAAGGCAGCCCCTTGGGAATGTACTGACGCTCATGTGCGAAAGCGTGGGGAGCAAACAGGATTAGATACCCTGGTAGTCCACGCTGTAAACGCTGTCGATTTGGGGGTTGGGGTTTAACTCTGGCGCCCGTAGCTAACGTGATAAATCGACCGCCTGGGGAGTACGGCCGCAAGGTTAAAACTCAAATGAATTGACGGGGGCCCGCACAAGCGGTGGAGCATGTGGTTTAATTCGATGCAACGCGAAGAACCTTACCTACTCTTGACATCCAACGAATCCGATAGAGATATTGGAGTGCCTTCGGGAACGTTGAGACAGGTGCTGCATGGCTGTCGTCAGCTCGTGTTGTGAAATGTTGGGTTAAGTCCCGCAACGAGCGCAACCCTTATCCTTTGTTGCCAGCGATTAGGTCGGGAACTCAAAGGAGACTGCCAGTGATAAACTGGAGGAAGGTGGGGATGACGTCAAGTCATCATGGCCCTTACGAGTAGGGCTACACACGTGCTACAATGGCGTATACAGAGGGAAGCGAAGCTGCGAGGTGGAGCGAATCTCAGAAAGTACGTCTAAGTCCGGATTGGAGTCTGCAACTCGACTCCATGAAGTCGGAATCGCTAGTAATCGCGAATCAGAATGTCGCGGTGAATACGTTCCCGGGCCTTGTACACACCGCCCGTCACACCATGGGAGTGGGTTGTACCAGAAGTAGATAGCTTAACCTTTTGGAGGGCGTTTACCACGGTATGATTCATGACTGGGGTGAAGTCGTAACAAGGTAACCGTAGGGGAACCTGCGGTTGGATCACCTCCTTACCAAAGACGAGAGGCAGCGAGTGCTCACACAGATTGGCTGATAGTTGTAGACAAATGAGCAGAAGAAAACATTACCCTTGGGTCTGTAGCTCAGGTGGTTAGAGCGCACCCCTGATAAGGGTGAGGTCGGTGGTTCAAGTCCACTCAGACCCACCACTCTGAGAGTGGATAAAGGCGTAATGGTCAATCATTTATTATAAAAATATTAAGTAATTAATATAATAAATGATGAATGATAAATGGGGATATAGCTCAGCTGGGAGAGCGCCTGCCTTGCACGCAGGAGGTCAGCGGTTCGATCCCGCTTATCTCCACCACTTATCATCGTTAAGTAAATTAAGAGAGAATAGAGAAGAAAGTCATAAGCACTAATCTAAACGAATATAGTGTGTAACCTTTTATTTGTATTCATTTAGTTTATTTAACGATGATAACTGAAAAGTTTTATCAACTGTTCTTTAAAAAATTGGAAACAAGCTGAAAACAAGAGATTTTCGAGAGAAAGTCTGAGTAGGCAAGACAGGAAAGTGAAAGAGAGAACTGAAAAGGAAACTCTAAAAACAAAACCTGTTTTGCATAAAATCTTGATTGAACAAAAGCAATCAAGTGTTTAGTTGAATGAAAATACACATCAAATTGACCGCACTTGGAAGTGAAAACTTAAAGTGGTTGAAAACATTTGAGGTTGTATAGTTAAGTGACTAAGCGTACAAGGTGGATGCCTTGGCAATCAGAGGCGAAGAAGGACGTGCTAATCTGCGAAAAGCTTGGATGAGTCGATAAGAGGCGTTTAATCCAAGATATCCGAATGGGGAAACCCAGTAGATGAAGAATCTACTATCAACAAGTGAATACATAGCTTGTTGAGGCAAACCGGGAGAACTGAAACATCTAAGTACCCCGAGGAAAAGAAATCAACCGAGATTTCGTCAGTAGCGGCGAGCGAAAGCGAAAGAGCCAGTAAGTGATAGCAGTATAGTTAGGAGAATGTGTTGGGAAGCACAATCAAAGAGGGTGATAATCCCGTATCTTAAAACCATATTGTGGTACTAAGCTAACGAGAAGTAGGGCGGGACACGTGATATCCTGTTTGAAGATGGGGGGACCATCCTCCAAGGCTAAATACTCCTGATTGACCGATAGTGAACCAGTACTGTGAAGGAAAGGCGAAAAGAACCCCGGTGAGGGGAGTGAAATAGAACCTGAAACCTTGTACGTACAAGCAGTGGGAGCCTGAAAGGGTGACTGCGTACCTTTTGTATAATGGGTCAGCGACTTATATTTTGTAGCGAGGTTAACCGAATAGGGGAGCCGAAGGGAAACCGAGTCTTAACTGGGCGAATAGTTGCAAGGTATAGACCCGAAACCCGGTGATCTAGCCATGGGCAGGTTGAAGGTTGGGTAACACTAACTGGAGGACCGAACCGACTAATGTTGAAAAATTAGCGGATGACTTGTGGCTGGGGGTGAAAGGCCAATCAAACCGGGAGATAGCTGGTTCTCCCCGAAATCTATTTAGGTAGAGCCTTGAGCGGACACCTTTGGGGGTAGAGCACTGTTTCGGCTAGGGGTCCATCCCGGATTACCAACCCGATGCAAACTACGAATACCAAAGAGTGATACTCAGGAGACACACGGCGGGTGCTAACGTTCGTCGTGGAGAGGGAAACAACCCAGACCGCCAGCTAAGGTCCCAAAGTCTATATTAAGTGGGAAACGAAGTGGGAAGGCTTAGACAGCTAGGATGTTGGCTTAGAAGCAGCCATCATTTAAAGAAAGCGTAATAGCTCACTAGTCGAGTCGGCCTGCGCGGAAGATGTAACGGGGCTGAAATATAGCACCGAAGCTGCGGCATCAGGCGTATCACTAATACGCCTTACGATTAACAAGCTAGAATGGCGCGAAGCGGCATGAAAGGTTGTTCAAGCAACCCGAATGTTGAGTCGGGCATCTTTGAGTGAGGATTATTAGTGATACGCCTGTTGGGTAGGGGAGCGTTGTGTAAGCGGATGAAGGTTAATCGAGAGGTTGGCTGGACGTATCACAAGTGCGAATGCTGACATAAGTAACGATAAAACGGGTGAAAAACCCGTTCGCCGGAAGACCAAGGGTTCCTGTCCAACGTTAATCGGGGCAGGGTGAGTCGGCCCCTAAGGCGAGGCTGAAAAGCGTAGTCGATGGGAAACAGGTTAATATTCCTGTACTTGGTAAAGCTGCGATGTGGGGACGGAGTAGGTTAGGTTAGCGTGCTGTTGGATATGCACGTTTAAGTTGGTAGGTGGGAAGTTTAGGCAAATCCGGACTTCTATTAAACACTGAGAGATGATGACGAGGCTCTACGGAGCTGAAGTAACTGATACCACACTTCCAGGAAAAGCCACTAAGCGACAGGCTTTACTAAACCGTACTGAAAACCGACACAGGTGGTCAGGTAGAGAATACTCAGGCGCTTGAGAGAACTCGGGTGAAGGAACTAGGCAAAATAGCACCGTAACTTCGGGAGAAGGTGCGCCGGCGTAGATTGTAAGGGCTTGCCCCTGAAGGTTGAACCGGTCGAAGATACCAGCTGGCTGCAACTGTTTATTAAAAACACAGCACTCTGCAAACACGAAAGTGGAGGTATAGGGTGTGATGCCTGCCCGGTGCTGGAAGGTTAATTGATGGTGTAATCGAAAGAGAAGCACCTGATCGAAGCCCCAGTAAACGGCGGCCGTAACTATAACGGTCCTAAGGTAGCGAAATTCCTTGTCGGGTAAGTTCCGACCTGCACGAATGGCATAATGATGGCCAGGCTGTCTCCACCCGAGACTCAGTGAAATTGAAATCGCCGTGAAGATGCGGTGTACCCGCGGCTAGACGGAAAGACCCCGTGAACCTTTACTATAGCTTGACACTGAACATTGAATTTTGATGTGTAGGATAGGTGGGAGACTAAGAAGTAGGAACGCCAGTTTCTATGGAGTCATCCTTGAAATACCACCCTTTAACGTTTGATGTTCTAACGAAGATTACGAAACGTGGTCTCGGACAGTGTCTGGTGGGTAGTTTGACTGGGGCGGTCTCCTCCCAAAGCGTAACGGAGGAGCACGAAGGTTTGCTAATCACGGTCGGACATCGTGAGGTTAGTGCAATGGTATAAGCAAGCTTAACTGCGAGACAGACAAGTCGAGCAGGTACGAAAGTAGGTCATAGTGATCCGGTGGTTCTGAATGGAAGGGCCATCGCTCAACGGATAAAAGGTACTCCGGGGATAACAGGCTGATACCGCCCAAGAGTTCATATCGACGGCGGTGTTTGGCACCTCGATGTCGGCTCATCACATCCTGGGGCTGAAGTAGGTCCCAAGGGTATGGCTGTTCGCCATTTAAAGTGGTACGCGAGCTGGGTTTAGAACGTCGTGAGACAGTTCGGTCCCTATCTGCCGTGGGCGTAGGAGAATTGGTTGGGGCTGCTCCTAGTACGAGAGGACCGGAGTGGACGCACCACTGGTGTTCCGGTTGTGTCGCCAGACGCATTGCCGGGTAGCTAAGTGCGGAAGAGATAAGTGCTGAAAGCATCTAAGCACGAAACTTGCCAAGAGATGAGTTCTCCCTGTCTTTAAGACAGTAAGGGTTGTTTAAGACGAAGACGTAGATAGGTCTGGTGTGTAAGTGTAGTGATACATTGAGCTAACAGATACTAATTGCCCGAGAGGCTTAACTATACAACGCTCAAGTGTTTTTGGAGAAAAGAGCGAAAGAGAAGGCTAGACAAACAACTTAAATATAGAAGACTTAATAGAAAGGAAAAATAGAAAGAAAATCGAGTTCAGCTTGTTGCCGATAAGAAGAAGAGAGACGAAAAGCGAAAAAAGTGAAGTCGTAAAAGAGAAGAAACAAAGAGAGAAGTTATCAAAGAATTATCCCGGCGGCGATAGTGCGGTGGAACCACCTGAGACCATACCGAACTCAGAAGTGAAACGCTGTAATGCCGATGGTAGTGTGGGGTTTCCCCATGTGAGAGTAGGGCACCGCCGGGTTTTATTTTTTTAGTTTATTCATTGAGTAAATTAAAAAAATAAAAAATTTTTGGCAGAGATAGTGCAATAGATCCACCTGATACCATACCGAACTCAGAAGTGAAATGTTGTAACGCTGATGGTAGTGTGGGGTTTCCCCATGTGAGAGTAAGGCACTGCCAATTGTCATTTTTAGCGGAGTGGTAGTTCAGCTGGTTAGAATACCTGCCTGTCACGCAGGGGGTCGCGGGTTCGAGTCCCGTCCATTCCGCCAATTATTCATATCATAATTTATCCATACCAATAGGGGCGTAGTTCAATTGGTAGAGCACCGGTCTCCAAAACCGGGTGTTGGGAGTTCGAGCCTCTCCGCCCCTGCCATTAAAAACATTTCATGTTTAATAATTTACTATATTATAAAAATCTCTTTTGAGAAATAAGCCTCTTCGTATGGAGTAAATGTGACATTTATTTATAAACTTTATTATGTGATCGCATTTAAATGTGTAGGAATATAATAATTCCTAATAATTATCTTTAAATAATTTTGACCAGTTTTCTAATTTTACATTAGAATACGAGCCTTAGTTTTGTTGTAAGGAATAAAAATGGAAGAGTCTCCAGAAATTGCCACGAATTATTACTGATGTATTGAAAATTGTGCTTTGCACAGCGTTGATTGTGCTTATTATTGCCCTTGTAAAAATAACTTATACTTTATCTATGATGGTGCTTAACACTTCGTCTGTTGTACCTTATGATGTTGCTGAACAAGTAGAGTAATGTTTTTCTCATATTTCGGGTTTATTGGCTTGATTGTGCAGTATTTTAAAAGTGGCTATCACTTCCCTTTACGCTATTTTATTTATGCAGGGATTACTGCGATGTTACGTTTAATTATTGTTAATCACGAAAGCTCGATAGATACTATCTTATTTGCTGGTGCAATATTAATTATGGTAATTGCACTTTGTTTGGTGTTATATTCTAATAAATTGAAAAATTTATAATTTAGACTACAACTAATAAAAAACGCACTTCAATTGAAGTGCGTTTTGTCTTTTAAGTTGAGTTACTCAGATTTGCTTTCTAAAAGTGCGGTTGAATTTTCTTCTGTTTTTTCTTCTGCACTTTCTGGCACAACATCTTGAATTGCCATCACTGATTTCAAACTCTCTTGGCGAACTTGCTCAGCTAACGCTTTATCGCCCGCTTGTTCAAATACATAGGATGCCATCATCAAATCATTTGGCTCTAACTGTTCAGGGCAAGCCATCACGTTTTTGAATACATCTGCTGCTTTAACAAATTCATTGTTACGAACATATAAATAACCCAAAGCACGATTGATACAGCATTTTTGTTTTTCATCCGCACGTTTTGCACGTTTTTCTATTAGCTTGAGAAGCTTGCTGTTATCTTCTGGTTGTAAACGTGTAATTTGAGTACAAAGAGGTAAACTGATTGCTGTATTGTCACTGAGTTTTTTCAGTATTTCAAGTGTCAATTCAGTAGCTGATTCATGATCATTACAGTCAATTAAACGTTGAATAAGGCTAATTTTAAGTTCAATATTGCTACGGCGATGACGAGGTTGCTGACTCCACCAAGTTAGCAAGCCATCAACTCCTTCTTCGTTCATTTTCTCGTCGAGTAAACCATTTTCGGTTTTAGAGCGAAGATCTTTGAGTTCTTCATCATTGAATAAACCGCTATTCTCAACATTATCCAAAATTTTATCTAGAGCTTGATAGGCTTTAGAACGAAGATAAATATCTACCGCGAGTTTTAATACTTCTTTATTACGACGAGCCATTTCTAATAAGCTATCTACAGAACTGCGCGCTGCAGGTAATTTATTTTGTTGCAATAAAATGCGAGTACGGGCAATTTCCACGAGCAAATTATCAGAACCTGCTAATTCTGTTGCTTCAATTAAATAGCGATTTGCACTAAATTCGTCGCCACGTTGTTGAGCGGCTTCGGCTGCTTTGATTAGGTTTAGTACAGGTTCAGCAGAATGTTTAGCATTTTTGCCAATTAATTTTTCTGCTTTAGCATAATCCCCTTCATTCATTTTTACCAGGCCTTCAAGGGTTTGTTTTTGCGCTTTTACACGTTTTCGATTAGAAAACCATTGATAAGAGCTACGACTTAAACGAAAGAAACGAGTGATGCTCCATTCAAAAGCATAAATTATCGCTAAAGAAATAATGAAAAAAATCACTAAGGTAGTGATGGACATTTCTATAATACGATTTGCTGTCTCAATGCGCACATAACCTTGCTGACCAGAAATATAAGGCCCAGCTACAAGTCCTACAAGCAATGTCAGCATTAAAAAAAGCACTCTAAACATAGACTTATCCTTATTGTTGTGATTCAGGTTGTGTTGGTTTAACAGCTTCTACTTTAGGCATTGTATCAATCGCTTTGTCTGCTTCAATTTCCACTTTTTGTATATCTAAAGCTGTACGATTAAGATATTTGTCAAGTAATGTTAAACTTTTTAATTGCTCTGGTACATCTACATAAATAGAAGTATCAGCCAATCCATCTACTAATTTTAAGAAATTTTGTGTTACTTCAGCGTTTGTATCAAAATAGCTACGAACCCAAGAAGAAGCAGCTTCTAGAGATTGCTTATAAAGTTCATTTTGCTGACGAGGAACTGCCATAATTGCAAGCTGTAAACGTAGACGAATGTTCTCACGAAGATAAATATCTTGATTTGGTGCAAGTAATTCTTTTTTATTTGAATTTTGTTTTGGCGAAATACGAATAAAATGATTTAGGAAAGAGGTTGCACTTTTTTCAATATTTTGTTGCCAGTCAGTAATGTTATTCGATAATTTATCATTATTTTTAGATGTTTCATCAAAATTTACATTCAAAGCTTGTAATTCATCGACTGTGTTTGCAAGCTGTGACAGTTTTTGCATTACCGCATTTTGATCCACACTTGAAAGTGAAAGGAGTTGTTTTAAATCTTGATTGATTGCACTACGAATTTCATTTGCCTGTGAATTATTAACCTTGACGAGGGCTTCATCAGCTAATTTTAATAAAGAAACCGCTGTATCAACATCGTTATCTAAAACAAGTTTACGCAGGGCATTATTTAGTAAAAAATCAGCTTCGGAAAATAACCAATCGCTAGGTTGCTGTGCGATGGCAAGCTGATTTATTTGTTTCATTTGAGTTTGTAAGGATGTTATTTCCCCTGTTTTGCTCACAATTAATTGTTCCAGTTGCACTATATTTTCTTGTGCAGTTTTTAAACCCTGTTCTAATTGTGTAAGTCGTTTATTGTTGTTGGTATTATTTGAGGAAAGATCTGCTCCCGTTTGATTTTCAAGTGCGGTTAATTTCTGTTGAATTTTAGCCATTTGCTGCTGACCAAAATAGTATCCAGCTCCACCAATACTTAGCGCAACAAGTATTGCGAATAAACTTAATGCTGTACCTGTTTTTTTCACAATAGTTTGCGGAACAGACTGCATTGTTTCAGTTTGTTCAACTGCTGTTTTTTGCGTATCTGTGAGTTGTTCAGTGAGGTTGTTAGATTGCTCTTTTGCCATATCAATTCCTTAATAAGTGATATTGAGTAAGGTATTTTATAATACTTTTGCGTTTATAAGAAAAATATCAAGCTATCCACTAATAATAGAAAATATAGATTTTTATATCGGTAGAATTAAGTTATTTACGTAATAAAATTAGGCATTATCCTACCACTCTTAGGTAAAAAAGTCATTTTGATTGTTGATAGGTAAAACTTATAGTATTTTTCAAAAAAATTGTGATTTATGTCACATTTTTTTGCATTTATACTCCCTAAGTGGTAAATTGTTCGCCAATTTTTGTTGTTCTGGTAGGGACACCGCGTGGAATGTAATCTAGCACAAGCAAAACAATGGGTTAGTGCCTTGGATCAACGCCGTTTTGAGCGTGCATTACAAGGTTCAGGCGATGCATTCCAACACGTTTTAGCGGTTATTCCTTTACTTTTACACTTAAACCATCCACAACTTCCAGGTTATGTTATTCACGCCCCCTCAGGTATTGCAAGTTTCCTCGCATCTGATTATCAAAAAAAGTGGCTCATCAATGAATACAGTATTCACTATGCCGATCATAAGCCTTTAACACTCAAAAGTGCGGTGGATTTTCACGAAGTTTTGCCACCAATTCTAGGCGTTTATGTAATGGGTAGCTTTGGCTCAATAAGCCAAACCTCTTCTTCAGATCTTGATACTTGGATTTGTGTCCGTGATGGCTTGAGTTCAGATGAATATGCACTTCTTACTCAAAAAGCCAAGCGGATTAGTGAATGGGCAATACAATTTAATGTGGAAATTAATTTTTATTTGATGGATCAACAACGTTTCCGCAATGAACATTATGCTGACCCACTCACTGTTGAAAATAGCGGCTCTGCGCAATATATGTTATTGCTTGATGAGTTCTATCGCTCCGCCGTACGCTTAGCAGGTAAACCTCTACTTTGGTTGCATTTATGGGTGGAAAATGAAAAAGACTATGAAAAAGAGGTCGCTCGTTTAATTAAGGAAGGAGAAATTGATCCAAATGATTGGGTGGATTTCGGCGGTTTAGGACAATTTTCTGCAAACGAATATTTCGGTGCCAGCTTATGGCATCTTTATAAAGGGATTGATTCGCCTTATAAATCTGTGCTCAAAATTTTGTTGTTGGAAGCCTATTCCAAGGAATACCCAAACACTTGCTTAATTGCCCGCACTTTTAAGCGAGATTTACTTACAGACAATACCAATCCTAATCACCATTTTGATCCTTACATTGCCATTCTTGCAAAAGTAACCCAATATTTAACCGCACTTTCTGAATTTAAACGTTTGGATTTTGTGCGCCGTTGTTTCTATGTGAAAGCAACGGAAGATTTTGCGCGTTACCAAACTAATAATTGGCGTATTCGTTATATGGAAATCCTTGCACAAGAATGGGGATGGTCTGCAGAAACGGTAAAACATCTCAATAAGCGTCCATTTTGGAAAATTAAGGCGGTAAAAGAAAACCACGATAATATAATGAAATTTTTAATGTTGAGCTATCGTAATTTAGTGGAATTTGCACGAAAGCATCACATTCACTCGAGCGTCGTGCCACAAGATATCAACATTCTTTCTCGCAAACTTTATACTGCTTTTGAAGAACTTCCCGGCAAAGTGTCCTTACTCAACACACAGATATCTCACAATTTATCAGAAGCACACCTGACTTTTGTGGAAGTTTGCGGTAATAAACATTTTAAAGATGGTTGGTACCTGATTAATCAACCAAGGCATCATATTATGTTCTCCAAAGAACGGGTGATCGAATACGGAGAAAGTCTGAATAAATTAGTTTCTTGGGCTTATTTCAATCATTTGCTCACAGAAAAAACCGAATTGTCAATTTTTAGCAAGAATGTGACTTTAAATACATTACAACGCTTTGTCACTAACTTGCGTCAGTCTTTTCCAAGCACAATCGCCAAACAACCTAAAAATAGCGATTTATTGAATCAATGCGAAATTCGTAGCCTGTTTATTGCTATAAATCTTACCGTAGATCCAACATCCAAAGTAGAAGAAGTATTAACTGGTATTTCATCGCGAGATTTATTTAGTTTTGGATCGCTTGAACAAAGTCTTGTAGGCAGTATTGATTTTACTTATCGCAATGTGTGGAACGAAATCCGAACGCTCCATTTTGAAGGGCAAAATGCTATTTTGCTTGCACTAAAAGTGCTTTCTAACAAAATTTATCGTGGCGTTAATCGCCCAGATTTCATCCAAGTCTATTGTTATAGCGAACGTTATCGCCAAGATTTACGCCAATTAGTGATGGGATTAGTCAATCGATGCGTTAGCATCCAAGTAGGTGATATTCAACAACCTTGCCAAACGTCACGTTTACGCGTAGCGGGTAAAAACTGGCAATTATTTTTTGAAGATCGCGGGATCAGCTTACAAGAAATCGGAAATGAATCGGTCTGTAATGAAGCTGAAAGTGCGGTAGATTTTGACGAAGTTTTACAAACGCCAATTGAAGATGGCGAGACAAACCAAGAAAGTCGTCGCTATCCACCAGAAATGGATGCCTTCGCAAGTGAAGGATTCCTACAATTCTTTTTTGAAGATAATTCCGATCACAGCTTCAATGTTTACATTTTAGATGAATCTAATCATCTCGAAATCTATCGCCATTGTGATGGAGAAAAAGATGAAAAAGTGCGGGAGATTAATCAACTTTATCAAAATGCCAAACAGGAAGGCGATAAAAATCCTTACAATATCGTTCAACATAATTTTAACTACCCTCAATTTTATCAACTACAAAATGGAAAAAATGGCATATCCATTGTGCCGTTTAAATTCCGTCCAATGAATAAGTAATATTTTCCTGTAGTTGATAGGGAGTGCAAATATATCTATACTTATTCCATCTTTTACTGGATAAATTGTGGATATGATAACTTCGCAAACACCAATCACTGTGCTAGGTGCGGGATCTTATGGAACTGCGCTGGCAATTGCCTTTTCTCGCAATGGTTCTCCCACTTACTTATGGGGGCACAATCCCGCCCATATCGCACAAATGCAGACAGAACGACAAAATTATCGTTTTTTGCCGGATGTCATCTTTCCTGAGGATCTTCATTTAGAAAGTAATCTTGCACAAGCAATGGAATATTCTCAAGATATTTTAATCGTGGTGCCAAGTCATGCTTTCGGTGAAATTCTTATAAAAATCAAACCGCACTTAAAAGCCCATCACCGATTAATTTGGGCAACAAAAGGTCTGGAACGTAACACAGGGCGTTTACTACAAACCGTAGTTGAAGAACAACTCGGAACGCAATATCCACTAGCTGTACTTTCTGGACCAACTTTTGCAAAAGAATTAGCGCAAGGTCTACCATCAGCTATTACACTTGCTGCCAATAACGAGCAATTCGCGCAGGAATTTCAGTCTCGTATTCATTGTAGTAAACATTTTCGAGTCTATATAAATTCGGATATGATTGGCGTTCAACTTGGTGGTGCAATTAAAAATGTGATCGCAATTGGCGCAGGTATTTCAGATGGAATGGGACTTGGTGTAAATGCTCGTACAGCACTGATTACTCGAGGTATTGCAGAAATTACCCGCTTAGGTATCTCGCTCGGTGCAAATACCAATACATTTATGGGAATGTCTGGATTGGGCGATTTAGTGCTAACTTGTACTGATAATCAATCGCGTAATCGACGCTTTGGCTTAATGTTAGGCGAAGGCTTAAATGTCCAAACGGCTATGGAAAATATCGGACAAGTCGTGGAAGGTTTTTATAATACAAAAGAAGCCTATGTGCTTGCACAAAGACAAGGTGTGGAAATGCCGATTACAGAACAAATTTATCAAATGCTGTTTTGTGGTAAAAGTGCAAAAGATGTAGCAATCAGCCTTTTGGGGCGAGAATGTAAAGGCGAATAAAGGAGGCATTATGATATTAAATGTGTGGCAACATATTCGCCAAGAAGCCAAAGAACTTGTTGAAAACGAACCTATGCTTGCCAGTTTTTTTCATTCTACGATTTTAAAACATCAAAATCTGGGCGGGGCGCTAAGTTATTTATTGGCAAATAAATTAGCTAATCCTATTATGCCAGCTATTTCTCTCCGTGAAATTATTGAAGAAGCCTATCAAGCCAACCCTTCGATCATTGATTGTGCTGCTTGCGATATTCAAGCTGTTCGCCACCGAGACCCCGCTGTAGAATTATGGTCCACCCCATTACTTTATTTAAAAGGTTTCCACGCAATTCAAAGCTATCGAATTACCCATTATTTATGGAATAAAAATCGTAAATCCCTTGCCCTTTATTTACAAAATCAAATTTCAGTGGCTTTCGATGTGGATATTCATCCTGCAGCAAAAATTGGACACGGTATTATGTTCGATCACGCAACAGGCATTGTTGTAGGGGAAACATCTGTAATCGAAAATGATGTTTCAATTTTGCAAGGTGTCACGCTTGGCGGTACGGGAAAAGAATCAGGCGATCGTCATCCAAAAGTACGCGAGGGTGTTATGATTGGGGCGGGTGCAAAAATTCTCGGTAATATTGAAGTGGGCAAATACGCCAAAATTGGAGCAAATTCTGTTGTGCTTAACCCTGTTCCTGAATATGCCACAGCCGCGGGTGTGCCAGCTCGAATTGTAAGTCAAGATAAAGCAGCAAAACCCGCCTTTGATATGAACCAATATTTTATTGGCATTGATGATGGCATGAATTTGAATATTTAAGTAAATAAAATGATTAATAAATATACTTAATTCTGTTTGAGCGAATAGTCCAATTTTTGGGATAAAGATAATAGTATACCGTGTTTTTTATTAAAATTTGTTGCTCTCGATCACATTTCTGAATATTGCTCGTTGCATCTTTATAACATTCATTTAACATTGAACCCTATTTAAGTGATAGCCCTAACGGAGGAACTTTATGGGTGAGATGGCATCTTTAAAAAGTCATAAAAATGGCATTATTTTTATTTTAGATATTGTGCTGTTCTTTGTGTTATTAAATGTATTACCTTTTGAACCAAAAGCTAATTCTGGTTTGGCATTATTAGCTTTTATCGCAGTACTTTGGTTAAGTGAAGCGTTGCACGTTACTATTACTGCGTTATTAGTTCCACTCTTGGCGGTAGCATTGGGATTGGTTAGCACTAAACAAGCCTTAGTTGGTTTTGCTGATCCGACAATATTTTTATTTTTTGGTGGCTTTTCCCTAGCGACAGCATTGCATATTCAAAAACTTGATAAATTGATTGCTAATAAATTTATGGCATTAGCGCGCGGTAATTTATTTATTACGGTGATTTATCTCTTTTTGATTACAGCTTTCCTCTCTATGTGGATGAATAACACGGCAACAGCTGCAATGATGTTGCCACTCGCAATGGGTATTTTAAGCCAACTTGATCGTGAGAAAGATCATAATACCTATGTGTTTGTGCTGTTAGGGATCGCTTATAGTGCATCAATTGGTGGTATGGGAACCCTTGTAGGGAGTGCTCCGAATGCAATTGTAGCAAGCAATTTACATTTAACTTTTTCTGATTGGTTATGGTATGGCTTACCTATAATGATTATCTTGTTGCCATTGATGATTGGGGTACTTTACATTATTTTCAAACCAAAACTTCATCTCAATTTTGAACAGACCTTTGAAAATATTGAAATGAATCCTATGCGTATATTGACGTTTATCATTTTTTCAGTCATTGTGTTGATGTGGATATTCAGCGGTAAAATTAATCCGTTTATTTCAGGATTGCTAGGCTTACAAAAAAATATTGCTAGTTTTGGTAGTATTGTAGCCTTATTGGCGGCAATTGTTATTTGTTCGACAGGCGTCGCAAGTTGGAAACAAATTCAATCAAATACTGATTGGGGCGTATTAATGCTTTTTGGTGGTGGCTTAGCATTAAGTGCGGTGTTGAAGGATTCTGGTGCAAGTAAAATCTTAGCGGATAGTATTGTTTTTATGATTGATGGACAACATTTCTATCTGATTGGTTTATTAGTTGCAGCGTTCATTATTTTTTTAACTGAATTTGCTTCTAACACAGCGAGTGCGGCATTACTTGTGCCTATCTTTATTTCTATCGCTCAATCATTGGGTATGCCAGAAATTGGTTTAGCATTAATTATTGGTATTGGTGCATCTTGTGCCTTTATGCTACCAGTAGCGACACCACCAAATGCGATTGTATTTGGCTCTGGTCAAGTAAAACAAAGTGAAATGGTCAAAGTTGGTTTCTTACTGAATTTAGTCTGTGTTGTCGTGATTGCCACGGTAGCTTATATGTTCTGGTTTAAATAATATAGGATTGTTTACTTTTAAGTTTAAATGATGATTGAAGATTATAAATTTAAACGTGAGAAGTACAATAAAGCCATTTAAATAAATGGGTTAAAGCAAATGAAAGCTTTAACCCATTTTTTATAACAGTTCTATACAAAAGCTATTTATTGTGTTCATAAGCATAAAGCGTATTGCTCATCAACATTGCAACAGTCATTGGTCCAACACCACCAGGTACTGGCGTAATATACGCCGCTTTTTCGGCTGCTTTGTCAAATTCTACATCGCCTACTAATTTTCCATCTACACGGTTAATTCCAACATCAATTACTACCGCACTTTCTTTGATCCAATCGCCAGAAATTAAATTTGGTTTACCTACCGCAACGACAAGTATATCTGCTTGGCGAACGTGGTTTTCTAAATCTTTAGTGAATCTATGTGTTACTGTGACGGTTGCACCTGCTAATAATAATTCTAAAGACATTGGGCGACCGACAATATTAGATGCGCCTACAATTACTGCGTGCTTGCCGTGTAAATCAATGCCCGTTGTTTCTAATAGTTTCATCACACCATAAGGTGTACAAGCTCGTAAAGTTGGAATACGTTGGCATAACCGCCCAACATTATAAGGATGAAAGCCATCTACATCTTTTTTAGGATCGATACGTTCAATAATGGCTTCTGCATTAATTTGTTTTGGTAAGGGGAGTTGCACCAAAATACCGTCAATATTTTTATCTGCGTTAAGTTGGTCAATAATCGCTAATAATTCATTTTGCGTAGTTGTTTCAGGGAGGTCATAAGATTTAGAGAGAATACCGACTTCCTCGCAACTTTTACGTTTATTGCCCACATAAATTTGCGAAGCAGGATCAGCACCCACGAGAATGACTGCAAGTCCTGGAGCACGTTTTCCTTGTTCAATATAATGGGTTATTTTATCTGCCAAACGAGCTTTAATTTGTTTTGAAAGTTCAGTACCAGAGATGATTTTTGCGGCCATTGAGCTATCCTTGATATGATTATGTGATGAAAAAGAAAGCGTTTGCTATTTTAACGAACAATGATTTTTTTACAATGAAAAAGGGGAATTTTTCCTAAAGTGGAATAATTTTGAACAATCAAGTTGAAAAATCAAAAATTTCATTGACTGAAATAAAAACAAACTTATAATTGACCGCACTTGTCGGCGAGTAGCGCAGCTTGGTAGCGCAACTGGTTTGGGACCAGTGGGTCGTAGGTTCAAATCCTATCTCGCCGACCACTTCTTTCATATTTTCTTGAAATTTTTACAAAAGAAATCCTTTGAATGCGCCCTTAGCTCAGCTGGATAGAGCAACGCCCTTCTAAGGCGTGGGTCAAAGGTTCGAATCCTTTAGGGCGTGCCATTTGTTATTTGTTTAACTAGACTCTGTCTAGTTTTTTCAAATATAAGTCTTTTAGTTTGTTAGATTTTATGTTCGTGATCTGCATCATTTGAGTGAAGAAGCTTAAATACACTCTTGATGATGCAGATAAAAACAATATTTTGGTTATTTAAGTATTTTCCAAGCTCTGAAGCCGTAAACGGCAATTACTACAAAACAGATTAATGGTAGGATAAAGGAGAAATTTACTGCTGGAAGTCCCATAACTTCGCCTTGGTCAATAATCATTCCTTGTAGTGGTGGCATTAATGCGCCGCCTACAATAGCCATTACTAAACCTGCAGCTCCTAATGTCGATTCCTCTTTTAAGCCATAGAGGGCAATACCATAAATGGTAGGGAACATTAAAGACATAAAACCTGAGGTCAAAATTAGGCAGTATAGACCCCATACACCGTCAATAAAGATAACTCCGAGAATACTTAAAAAACCACCAATAGCAAAGAGCATCAGCATAAATTCTGCTTTTAAATATTTCATTAATGCCGTGCTAATAAAGCGACTGCTAATAAAAATAGCCATAGCAATGATGTTAAAGTTTTGCCCCTCAGCTTTAGTGAAGCCTAAACGTTCAGCATATTGTACGATAAATGTCCAACACATAATTTGAACACCCACGTAAAAGGCTTGTGCGATCACACCCTCACGATATTTAGCTTTTTTAGCCAGTTTGCTTATTGCACTTTTAAAGCTAATTTGTCCACTTTCTTCTACTTTTACAGCAGGCATTTTTTTCAACCCAATGATAATAAACATTGTAACTACGACAAAACCAAGTGCTATGTAAGGATCACGAATTTCAGCTAAATCATGGGTGCGAATCCCCATTTTTTCTGCTTCAGACAGGGTGTGGTAAATCAAATTTCCTGCAGCATCACGTTTGTCAGATTCAAGATTCGTTAGGACTAACTGGGAAGCAACAAACATACCTGTTATTGAACCAAGTGGATTAAATGATTGTGCGAAATTTAAACGACGTGTAGCTGTTTGCGGATCTCCCATTGCAAGAATATAAGGATTGGCAGTGGTTTCCAAAAAAGCAAGCCCAAAGGTTAAAATATAAAGGGAGATTAAAAAGAAATTAAATGTTTCATATTGCGCAGCTGGCCAAAATAAAAATGCACCTATTGCATAAAGAGCAAGCCCCAGAAGAATCCCCGCTTTGTAGCTATAGCGACTTGCAAATAATGCCGCAGGAATAGCCATTGTGCCGTATCCTCCATAAAAAGCTAATTGTACCAATGCCGCTTCTGAGGCTGGAATTTCCATTACTGTTTGAAATACTGCGACCATCGGATTGGTAATGTCGTTGGCAAATCCCCAAAGAGCAAATAAGCTAGTAATAAGCACAAAGGGGACGATGAATTTCTTTTCTAAAACTTTGGCGTTCATAATGTTTTCCTCATGTAAGTGATGGGGTATAACAAGGTTTAGGATTCTTCAATACGTAATCCATAGGTGTGGAATTTACCTAACACTACCTGCATTTGCTCTTTGCTGAGCAGTGGAATTTCTAATCCTGTAGAGAGTAATTTCAAATACCAAGATGCTAATACTTCTACTTCTTGTGCAAGCCATAAAGCTTTATCTAGGTTTTCTCCGCAAGTGATTAAACCATGGTGTGCTAGTAAAATGGCTTTACTTTCTTTGATTCCTGTTGCGACATAACTAGCTAATTCGTGAGTACCAAATGTTGCGTAAGGTACACAAGGAATATGATCTGTGCCGCCTACGGCTACCATATAATGAATTGCAGGAATAGGTTTTTCGAGAATGGATAAGCCTGCACAGTGAATGGAATGATTGTGGACAACGGCATTTGCTTCAGGGCGAGTATGATAAACACTCAAGTGAAATTGCCATTCGCTTGATGGTAATTTATTTTCTTCGTGTTTACCATTTCCATCAACATAAACAATGTTTTCTGGCTTCATTAAGTGATATGGCATACCTGTCGGGGTAATCAGCATTCCATCTTTATAACGAACACTAACGTTTCCCGCCGTGCCTTGATTTAAACCTAATTTTGTCATTTCAAGACAAGTATCAATGATTTTTTGTGATAATTCTGTTCTGTTCATTTTGTAATACCTCTATTGTTTATAAAATGGGAGTAACCCCTTTTTTAATGATAATGTTGCCATATTTTGCGATCTCACCACTGACAACAACAGCATAAGCCTGTTTAGCACGGGTATAAAAATCGAAGCGTTCTAGACAGGTTAAATTTGGTGTGAAACCGACCGCACTTTCAATCGCATTTAAGTAACGAGTTTCAACATTCGGATCTAAAGAATCTCCCTCAACTGCTTTCATCATCAACAGAGGGGCATCAACATAAGCGTCAAATTCGAATAAGGGAGTTATTGCTTCAAGTAAAATATCTATAGATATACCATCTGCACGTATTACATTTTTATGTAGTGAATGTGCGGGAAAATGGGCGTCAGCTAGAACTATCTCATCGCCATGCCCCATTTCGGCGAGGGTTTTTAGTAATTCAGGAGAAAGAGCTGGGTGAATACCTTTTAGCATTTTGTTGTTCCTTCTAGTTTGGGTAAATTCGTTTTCTTGTTGGTTGCATCGCTTGCTGTGCCGCGTTTACATTTTCGTAAATGCCTACGCCTGCAAAGGTAAACATTGCGGCACCAAGTACAGTACTTTCAGAAATGTCCACAACATCAATCGGTAAATTTAAGGTGTTTGCACGGATTTGATTCCACAATACATTTTTTGAACCACCCCCAACACAAATTAAGCTTTTAGCTTGGAACTGACTGACTTGATGTAGCACGGATAAACCGTTTTTGAGTTTATTTGCCATATGTTGTAATGCGCTGACATAAATTTCTCCACGAGTAGCAAACATGGAAAGTCCACTGATATTACCTTGTCCTAGTTGGCTAAAAATACCTTCAAAATTGACCGCACTTTTTCCCGCATTAAAAGCTTTTTCTCCCTCTTTGATCATTGTGGTGTAATAGTGATCGCTGCCATAAACATCGGAAAATAATAATTTACCTAACCATTCTATGACGCCAGAACCCACCCATTGTACCGCTGGATTAAAGCAATTGGATTGTGCATCAAATTCAGTGGTTAAGCCTTGAGAAACAAACTCAAATCTAGGTTCTGCGTGCTGGGTTCTAGCCATTAAGATTTCCCAGGTGCCAGAACTTAACACAGGCTGATTTAGCCCTGCACCAGACCCAAACACAGCAAATTGAGTATCATGTCCACAAGAAATGACAGGTACGGGATTTAATCCCCATTTCTGGGCTAACGGTGTACGTAATTTTCCAACTTTTTCACCTGCATAACGCATAGGAGGGAAATGGTTATTACTTAAACCCAGCGATGTTAAAATCGATGGATCCCAATTACCGCTAGTAAGGTTTGTCATCATTGATGTTCCCGCCATTGTGTGATCTGTTGTGAATTGACCAGTTAAGCGTTGAGTGAGCATTGACGAAATAAAAACGAATTTAGCCATTTTTTGGAAAACATCTGGCCTGTGTGTTTTTAACCAATGTAATTTAAATAAAGTATTAAAACTGTATTGACCAATGCCGTTACGTTGATAAAGATATTTGATATCTAATTGATTAGATAGATTTTCCATTACTGGTATGGTTCGTGGGCATTTCCATGAAATAATCGGATAAAGTTGTTGATCATTTTCATCAAAAGGTGCGCCATCCACGCCGAAAGTGGTAACAGATATTCCTACAATATCTTTTAAATCAATACCTTGTTGCATTAATTGATTGAAGGTTTGAGTTGCACAAGAGGTTAATTTTTGCCAGATTTCTTCAATATCCCAAATATGATAATCAGATGATTCGATTCCTTGTTTTGTATTATTAGCAAGGTGATGAGAGGCAAGAATTTGTCCTTTTTCATTTATCGCAATGGTGCGTAAATTTGTTGCACCACAGTCAAAAATCAATGCGATAGCCATAAAAACTCTCCTCAGCGCGGTCAAAAATCATTATGTTTTTGACCGCACTTTTTTATAAAAACAAATTAGGGGTTATTTATAAAGCGGACCAAAGTTTTGGCAGGCACGATAATCTTGCCCTTCCTTGTCTTGACCAAATCCATTCCAAGCGCTAGGGCGGAAAATATTTTTCTCTGATACATTATGCATACAGACTGGAATGCGTAACATTGAAGCAAGAGTGATTAGATCAGCCCCCACATGACCGTGAGTCGCTACACAGTGATTTGCTCCCCAATTTGCCATGACTGAATACACATCAGTAAATGCACCTTTGCCAGTTAAACGTGGAACAAACCATGTTGTTGGCCAAGTTTCATTAGTACGTTGATTTAATTTATTATGTACATCTTGAGGTAAGTCGATTGACCAGCCTTCCGCAATTTGTAAAACGGGACCTAAACCTTTAATAAGATTAATACGGTGCATTGTAAACGGTATGCCACCTTTGGTTAGGAATTGAGAAGATAAACCGCCCCCTCGAAAATATTCGTGAACAGCAGGGCACCAACGTGTATTTTCTAAGCAGCGTTTTGCTTCTTCTTCGGTAACATCCCATGCTGGTTTTAAAGTTGGATTGCCTTGAGCATCTTGATGTTCTCCCGTTCCATCAAGTGCAGCTGAACCTGAATTGATTAAATGAATGAATCCACTTTCAGGTCGCCATCCAGTAACACGCTCAACCGAATCTTGGCTCCAATAAGTACGCACATCTGCGAAAATTTGAGCTTTGCCAGTTAATTGATGCCCAAATAACATTCCTATTGCATTTAAACTATCATTTTCCGTGGCAAGAATATAAGGTGGACGCACGCCATTCCAGTCATAAGTTGAATTGAGCATTGCCTCCATAAAATCGCCGTTTGGCAAATGATCAGTCCAATGACGCTGCCCTTGAAAACCTGCTGCAATGGCATTATGACCTAAGGCTTCTTCTGCATAATTTAATGTTGCTAATTTTGGATTTCCTACCATCAAATCACGAGTGATAATGGTCATTTTCACAACATTTTCCCAAAGTTCTGCACGCTCTTCCGCATTGCGTTGATTCTCTAGGCTATTTACATCAACCCCTTCTTTGCAATATTGTTTAACCCAACTCAAGGCTAAATCAACTTCTTCTTGATCATAAATTTTGCGGTCTAAACGGCGTTTAATTTCCATCATATCCACATATTCATTACGCATACCTAAATATTCTTGGAAGAAAGCTTGATTTACAATAGAGCCTGCAATTCCCATGGAAACTGACCCAATAGATAAATAGGATTTTCCTCGAATACTTGCAACAGCAAGCCCAGCACGAGCAAAACGCAATAATTTTTCTTTTACATCTTCAGGAATGTTTGTGTCATCAGCTTCTTGAACTTCTGTACCGTAAATGGAAAAGGCTGGTAGTCCTAATTGAGAATGACCAGCAAGGGCAGCAGCTAAGTAAACCGCGCCTGGGCGTTCCGTGCCGTTAAATCCCCAAATTGCTTTAGGCATGTGAGGATCCATATCAATGGTTTCTGAGCCATAACACCAACAAGGGGTAACGGTAATGGTTAATCCAACGTTTTCGCGTTTAAATTTATCCGCACAGGCGGCTGCTTCGGTTACACCGCCGATAGTGCTATCTGCAACTACACATTCAACGAAAGTACCATCTGTATGACGAATATGTGTTTGTAATAATTGAGCAACAGATTGAGCCATACGTATTGTTTGGGTTTCAAGAGATTCTCGAACCCCCATTCGACGACCATCAATAGTTGGACGAATACCGATTTTTATACGATTTGATTGAGTAGCAAGAGCCATAGTTACACTCCTTTGTTTGTGCTTAAGTAAGAATGATGAAATCACTGCAGAACAAATGGTGTTTTCATTGAATTAGAGTGTGAAAGAAAAATGATAAGGAAAACAGTAAGAAATGAAATTTTGTTGCAAAACTGCGAAGCAGATCACAAAAATTGACTATATTTAAGGAAATGTATATGACCGATTCTTTCAATTTTTAGTAATTTTCGGTCAAAATGGTCATCTTTTTTTATAAAACGGTCATTATATCGTGTTGCTCACAATATTTTTGTAAGTTATCGGGAAGTGACCGATCAGAAAAAATGGTATTAATTTTGCTTAAATCGGCAAGTTGAATCAAACTTGTTTTTTCAAATTTAGAAGAATCAATTAACAAATAAGCACGTTCTGAAGCTTCCATCATTTTTCGTTTTAAAGAGGCATTCAGCTCGTTTGATTCCCAGATATTACCGTTTTTATCAATTCCTGAACAAGAAAACACTGAAAAATTAATATGTAATCGTTGTAATAAGTACTCAGATAAGGGACCGTAAAATGCTTCATATTTTGCTGAATAAACTCCGCCAGTAACAATAGTTTTAACATTGGATTTATTAACTAGGGCATTAATGTTAAACATTGAATTGGTTACTACTGTACAAGGAATATCGGGCATTAAATAAGCAAAATACCAACTTGTTGAGCTTGCATCTAAACCTATAACGGCATTTTCATATAGCAAATCCAAGGCTTTTTGGGCAATATGTCGTTTAGCTGTTGCATTAATATGTTTTCGAGTTTGGAAAAATGAACCTAAATCTTTGGTTTTATTACTCACTGCTCCTCCGTGGGTTCGGTGCAATAAGCCTTTGTTCGCTAATTTGTTCAAATCGCGACGAATGGTTTCCACCGAAATATCACAATGCTGTGCAAGTTCTATTACACTGGCTTTTCCTTGTTGATTTACCCATTGTAAAATTAATTCATCACGATAATTCATCTCTTTTCCCTATACGGTGGATTTAGTCGAGATTCTAGTTTACGCTTGAGTATATTGAAAATCCAAGGATAAATTATATAGGCTAATGTTGGATTGGTATTTGTTTCTAAAAGTGCGGTTTATTTTTAAAAGGTTTTTTCTAATTTTATAACAATTTCACTTTGCTTATAACGATATAACATTTTTGCATTACTTTGATGTATTGTGTAAGTGAGATTAATGCTTGGCGTAATATCATAAAATGAAAATTTAGGTAAGGATATCGTAAAAAGATATTTTTGTTCACGATCTCTTCTAGTTTTTCCTAATAATGCATTATAGGCTGCATAATTCGTATTTCTAAAAATAGCTTGCGCAGTGAGCTCAATTCCTATTTGAAAATATTTATTAATACCGAATCTTATTCCTTTTCTATTATATTGATCAATCTTTGATTCTGTTGAATATTTTCGTAAATAATCAATTCCACCAAATAATGTCCAATTATTCGGTAGATTGTAAACCACTGTAGGATATAATGACAAAATTTTTCCATTATGATGGGACAACGTTTTATCTTGATATTTTTCCCATTTATATTCAGTTTGTAATGAGAAATAAAAATCAGAATTTATAGTTTTTGAATAAATTAAATTAATCCCTTTTCTTTCGCTATACCAATCACGATAAGCATATGTCTTTTCAAAAACAGGATAGAGATCGAATTGGTTAGATTGATCTTTAAAACGATAACCAAGTCCTAATGAAATATTATGTTCCGTAAATTCTGATTTTTTAGGATACAATTCACCATAAAAATATCCTTTAAATATGAACCCATTATGTTCTTTAAGTGCATGATATTTACTTAAACCCAATTCATAACTTAATCCATAACCTTTTTGTATTTTAGGGCGAGTTCTCGTTAATTCTAATTTACCCAAATAAGGGTTATCAACAATCTCTTTGGTTGTTTCATTCCCGGATTGATTTAAATTAGAATTATAAATCCCACCTAAAGAGAAAGATCCATGCCAAGATTGACGAAGAGCAATTTGAGACAAAAACTGTTTGACTCGATTCATGACATTCGGCTGTTGTGGTAAAGATATTTGTTGAAATAATGTTTGAGACTGATTATTTTGCCAATTAAAAAAATAAAGTTTAGCTAAATCTAATTTTCCGCGTGTGAAATCGGGTTCTTGTTGAATAAGTTGCTCGTAAAGTTGAATGGCTTTTTTGGTATTTCCTTGATTAAATGCAATATTTGCTTCTGCAAATAAAATCATTCCTTGTTCTGCTTGCGGAAATTGTTTATAACGGATCAATAAATGTTGAATATCATTCGTTTGTTTGTAATTAATTGCGAGAAAAAGAGTGGTCATTATTTCTTCTATATTATCACTCACCTCAAATTCTTGGTTGTTTATTGTTAATGTAGTAAAGAATTTATCTTGTTGAATAAATTGTTGTTCTTGTCGTTGTTGATTTAATTGAGATTGTTGCTGTAAGCGGAAATCTTTTTCTTGATTTTCGGCAAGTACCAAAAAAGGAATAAAAAGAAAGATAAAAGGGAATTTCGACATAAAACATCCTGTTTACAATAAGGCTTGCTTTCGCAAGCCTTTTGTTTATTAAACTTAATTTTTAGTACCGCCAAAGGCTGTGTTGTATTCAGGTTTTGAAGCAAATGTTGCCATACCAGCCAAGCCTTCAGCTTTAGCACCATAGAAACGACCTTCTGATTTACCAGTGATACCTTCTGCTGTAGCTTTACCCTCAAAAGTTGCATTTGTTTTATCAATTTTACTCTCAATAGAAAGAGATAAATTAGGTTTGCTTAAATAACCATTAATAGTAGCTCGGTCAAAATCAACATCAAATTCACCAGTCATCAATGACTTATCAAAATTATCGTATTGATTAATACCTTTAACAGAATAAACAGCTTGTCCACTAGGTAAAGTAGTTGTTGGATTGGATCCTACATAATAAACACTAACATTTTTTTCTTTAATGTCTCTTCCAGTTACGTTTTCCCATTCACCATAGTAGGTATCTAGATTACCAACTTGTTTAAATGATAATCTTCCTAAGCCAGTATGATCTGGCATAATTAATGTCAATTTAGGCATTTTGTATAATTTTGCCACAACAACACCGTTGCGGTCTTTTTTAGCCACACCACTAATACGTGCAATCCATTTATCTGCACGCTTAGCCATTAAAGACATTGATTGAGCTCTATTGTTTGCTGTTTTACTTAATGCTTTTTTAGTTGCAGGACTATAATCTGGTAAATTTTTATCGTGAACTTCAATACCCGCTTTTCCATCTTTTAAGCCAGCTTTAACGATAATATTTAGTTTGCGTTGTATCTGTTGATACGCCACCGACAACTTGTGCTTGTGTAAAACCAACAACACCACAAGCCATGATTGCTACTGCAATTTTATTTAAGTTTTTCATAATGATTTCCTTACTTATTATAGAAGGTTTATAAAATCAAAACATAAATCGTTTTGAACCGTTTAAATTATACCACAAAACATAAAATGATAATTGTTTTTATTTAAAATTTCGCAGTAAATCCTAGTTTTACTGTTCTTCCCGGTGCTGGCATACTAGATCTCGTTAGCGGATCAAGATAATAGCGATCAGTTATATTGGTACCAACTAATTCAACTTGCAGATTTTCGTTTACTTTATAGGAAGCATAAGCATCAACCATTAATACTGGATTCCAGCGGTTGGTTTCAGAGCTTCCTAAGAAGCCCGCATCTCTTAATGATTTTGCACGGCTGTCTTTTACTTGAGAATGATAAAGCCAACGAGTACCCAATTCTAAACGCTCATCAAATGCTCGAATACCTAAATTTGCAGTAATAGAATATTTTGGTGCAATCGTATGTTTTAAATATCCATTATTATTACCACCATTTACACATTCAGGAAATGCTCTAGTTCTTTTTCCTCTAAATGCGTCATAATCCCAACCTCCTCTATCTAAAATAGTAGAGTTTTTATCACAAAATTTATTTTTTAGATTATAAACTACACCTAAATTAGCAAAGAAATTTCCTTGATCATAACGAGCTTGTAATTCCAACCCAGATAAAATTCGTTTGTCAAATTGTTTTAGTTCATAATTTATATCTCGATCAAATACATTTTTAGTTAAATTATGAAAATAATTTAAACGAATATCTGCACGACGAGCGTTAGATAATAAGTTGCGTAAATCTTGTACATAACCTACTTCAATATTTTTGCTATGTTCAGGTTTTCGCTCATAGAATGGATGAAGTTCAGTAATGGAATAACCAATAGTATCTTCAAAAATACTTGGCATACGTTTTGTTTCTGTATATCTCGCATAAATACGAATATTGTCAGTAACAAGTACAGTTGCCCCAAAAGCTGGAGCCCAAGCGTGGGCTGTTCGTTTTGCCTTTTTCATTCTTTCCCATTGTTCAGGTGTTGGATTTTTCTTAACCAAAGTTGATGAAAGAGTAATATTTTTTATAACTTTTTCCATTTTTCCTGTATCCTTATTATATATTTCTTCATCAAGTTTATCTTTTGGGAAATACTTGTTTATAGCAGATTCATTAAAGTTAAAGTTTCCATATTCATCTCTCTCAAAGAATATACTTCTATATATAGGCTTAGAATTTTTTACTGCTCTAGCGATCGCATGATCTTCTTCTGTAGGTCTATGTAAATTCTCTTTTTCTAATTTTTTATCAACATATTTGTCCATTTCATTAAGCCACTTGTCATAATCACTGTCATCATCAGGTGGTGGATTCTTTGCTTCAAATTCATCTTCATATTCTAGTTTCTTATTGCTTGCTATTTCATAAGTATTTAGTCTCTTTCTTATTTCATCGTCTAATTTCACAAAACCATAATAACTTAATTCTAAAGCGGCAGGATAAAATACTTCTTCCCTTTGTTTATCTTGAATTTGCTTTCTCAACCCATCATCACGTGATTTATAGTGCGTATATTTTGCACCAGCATCTAACACTAACCAATCCACAGGGCTATATTGGAAATTAAAGCCTACATTAAACTCTTTGCGTTTGCCATGACGTTCACCACTCATATAATAATCCCAACTAGGGCAATATATTTTACTGTTCTTCTTACCGCCACCAACCCAGCCACCACATACCTCGTTTGCAAGTGGAGTATTTTTGGTAAATTCATTTTCAGAATTTAGATTCTCCCATTTGTAATTACTCATTACATTAAAATTTAATTTTGGAGTAACTTCAAAACGGTTGCTAACATAAACCCCATAATGATTATCTTTCGACCATTGTGCTTGCGCTTCTTTGGTATCAAAAACACCCTTAATATTTGGTGTCTTGTTATTAGATGCTGCGTATTCTTTCCATTTCTGACGTATTTGCTTTATATATTCTTCTTTTTCAATTAAATATTGCTCGTACCCTTCTTCTCCCGGTTGTTTAATTTCAGGTGCATCAAGATCGGTTCCAACAGCATTAAATCCCATATCATCAAAAATAATATCGGAAGGGCTTCCACCTGAAGTATTGGTTTTCGCATGATTAAATACTGCATAGGCTCCAAGGCGCAAATTCACCCATTTATTATTTTCAGGGTTATATTCAAAATCTGTATTGATAGCCATTTGTTTTACATGGGCGAGTGGCCATTGCAATACTGTGCCTTGTTGATAACTGGTTTGCCATAAACGAGAAGGCATTATCTCACCATAATGCATATCGCTATGGCGCAAACCAAATTTCCATTTTGTATGATCATTAAATTTAATGGTGGCTTTGCCTAAATAGGACTCGGATTCAAAAGACGTATTTGGGACTTCTTTTTTCGGATGATAGACAATCGCTATCCAGGGAATATAAGGATCATCACTTCGATAATAATTAGGATCAAAATCATGAGCTTGTGCGTATTCATCTAAAGTTTTTCCCTCACCATAATTATGACCACCCTTTCCACCAGAAAAATAATTGCCTTTGTTACGATAAGCATAAGCAAATAATCCTTCAAAATGTTCATCTTTTGTCGCTATAGCTAGCCGATAGGCATTATCATTAAAAAATTTATTGCGTCCTTTGGCACGCGCAGGATAACGATCAGATGTTCTAAAATAAGCTGAAAATGCGCCTAATCCCATATCTTCAGGATGATTGAGTTTTCGGAAGTCTTGACCAATAGGGACAGGATAACCACGTTGCTTAATAGAATTATTAGCTGTTTCAGCTTTAAATTCGATACCAAATTTTTCACCTTTTTTAATAATGTCATCGGGTTCTAATGTGGTAAGACGGATTGTGCCTGCTGCGCCACTATCTAAAGTGCGGTTTAAATTTGGACCTTTTTCAACAGTAACACCGCTAATTAAAAATGGATCAAGATAGTTACGGTTGCTCACACCCGCAAAACCACGCCAAACAGTGATCGCTTGTTCCGTGCCATCAACTAAAACGGGAATTCGACCTTGCCCCTGAACACCACGAATATTAGGATCCAACGCACCGCTATTGCGTGCATCACCACTATATACGCCCGTTGTACCTGTCAATAAATCCGCTACAGAATGTCCTTTGTAAGTTTCAATTTCTTTCTTGCTTTTATATTCGGTTACTTGGTTTTCTGAAAACATTTTATCTTTACCTGCTTGGGCCTTACTTTCAGAAGTACCTAAAACAGAGATCGTATCAAGCTGATTTATTTGTGGGGAAGCATAGATACTTTGATGAATAAGCAAGGTGAGAGGACATAGCATAAAGGAAAATTTATGTTTCATTTTTCGAATCTCCATATTAAACGATAACGATTATCAATTTAGGATAGTCCTATTTTTTCGTATAATCAAAGAAAAATTATTTATTTTGTGATCGATATAACAAAATTTTTCACTAAAAAATTCTTGACTTAAATCACAAGTGCGGTCATTTTTTGTGAGTTTCTTTTCAAGAGTATGCAAGCTACAATACGCCACAAAATTTTATCAATGTAAATCAGAAAGAGAATTATTATGCCCTTTGCTATTGGTCAGCGTTGGTTGAGTGAAAGTGAGAATGCTTTAGGATTAGGTGTTATCACCGCATTAGATCAACGAACTGTTACTATTTATTTCCCCGCAGCAGATGAAACGAGGATATATGCTGCTGCACAAGCGCCTTTAAGTCGAATTGTGTTTAGCAAAGGCGAAATATTATCCCATCAAGCTGGCTGGAAAGGCGAGATTTTAGACGTTCAAAATATGAACGGTTTGTTGTTTTATTTAGTTAAAACCCCACAAGATGAAGATGTCATTGTGCAAGAACGTGATATTTCGCCGATTATTTCTTTTAGCCAAGCGAAAGATCGTTTGTTTTCAGCGCAAATTGATCGCAGCAGTCATTTTGCATTGCGTTATCGCACGCTTTGTCATCAGCAAGCACAATTTAAATCGCCATTGCGTGGTTTACGCGGAACGCGTGCGGGTTTAATTCCCCATCAGCTTCATATTGCAGCTGAAGTCGGTAATCGAGTTAATCCTCGCGTGTTATTGGCTGATGAGGTTGGTTTAGGGAAAACCATTGAAGCAGGAATGATTTTGCAGAATCAACTTTTTGCTGAGAAAGTGCAACGTGTTCTTATTATCGTGCCAGAAACGTTGCAACATCAATGGCTGGTGGAAATGCTTCGTCGTTTTAATTTGCATTTTTCACTTTTTGATGAAGAACGTTGCAATGATTTTGATCTTGATGCTGTTAATCCATTCACGACTGAAAGCTTAATTATTTGTTCTCTAAATTGGTTAGAAACGCATCCAAACCGAGTAGAGCAGGCACTTGATGCTCAATTTGACTGTTTAATTGTAGACGAAGCGCATCATCTGGTATGGTCAGAAAGCGCACCAAGTGCAGCTTATTTATTAGTTGAACAGCTTGCTCGTATCATTCCATCCGTCTTGTTACTGACGGCGACCCCAGAACAACTTGGGCAAGAAAGTCATTTTGCTCGTTTGCGTTTACTGGATCCAGAACGTTTCTTTGATTATCAAACTTTTGTGAAAGAGCAGGAACGCTACCAACCTGTGGTTAATGCTGTTGAATCTTTGCTGGCAAATAAGGCATTAAGTGCGGTAGAAAAAAATCATATTTCTGATTTATTGCTTGAACAAGATGTTGAGCCACTTTTTAAAGCGATTGCATCAAATAATGATGAAGAACAGCACCGTGCCCGTCAGGAATTGATTCAAGCCTTAATTGATCGTCACGGCACGGGGCGAATGTTATTCCGCAATACACGTCAAGGCGTGAAAGGTTTTCCACACCGTGTTCACCACCAAATTACACTCTCGGAAGAGAATGATAAAATTGATTGGCTGATTAATTTCCTCAAACTACATCGCGATGAAAAAATTTTTGTGATTTGCCAGACAGCGGCAACAGCGATTCAGTTAGAACAAATTTTGCGTGAACGTGAGGCGATTCGTGCCGCAGTGTTCCACGAAAAAATGTCGATTATCGAACGGGATAGAGCCGCCGCTTATTTTGCGGATTTAGAAAACGGCGCACAGGTTTTACTGAGCTCGAGTATTGGCTCGGAAGGGCGAAATTTCCAATTCGCAGCAAATTTAGTGTTATTTGATTTACCGACAAATCCTGATTTATTGGAACAATGTATTGGGAGATTAGATCGTATTGGACAAAAACGTGATGTGCAAATTTATGTGCCTTGTGCGAAAGATTCGCCTCAAATTCGTTTAACGCGTTGGTACAATGAGGGGCTGAATGCTTTTGAACAAACCTGCCCAATGGGAATGGCATTATTTTCGCAGTTTGAGGACGAGTTGGAAAAAGTGCGGTCAAATTCTACCGCACTTTCAGAGAATGAATTTTCTGAATTATTAAAACAAACTAAAATTGCTCGGGAAAAACTCAAGATTGAGTTAGAAAAAGGGCGAGATCGTTTATTAGAGCTAAATTCTCATGGCGGTGAGCAAGCACAAGCGTTAGCGGATCAAATTGCTGATGAAGATAATTCGCCTGAGCTTGTGAATTTTGCCTTAAAATTATTTGATATTATTGGCGTAGAGCAAGAAGATCTTGGCGCAAATAGTATTGTAATTAGTCCAACAGGGACAATGCTTGTACCAGATTTTCCGGGTTTAAAAGAAGAAGGTGTGACGGTTACCTTTGATCGAGAACTTGCCCTTGCTCGCGAAGAAATGGAATTCTTGACTTGGGATCATCCTATGATTCGTCAAGGTATTGATCTTGTTGCTTCGGGAGATATTGGCAAAGCCGCAATGGCATTGCTTGTAAATAAACAACTGCCCGCTGGAACCTTATTAATTGAATTGATTTATATAGTGGAAAGTCAATCGCCAAAAGGGTTACAGCTCAATCGTTTCTTGCCGCCAACGCCTATTCGCCTGTTGCTTGATAACAAAGGAAATAACATTGGAGAGCAGGTTGCTTTTGAAACATTGCATAGCAAATTGAAACCGCTTGGTAAAAATATTGCTAATCAAATGGTGAAAATGGCACGGAGTAATATTGAAGCCTTGATTACACGAGGCGATCAACTCGTAAAATCTTTAGCTGAACCGATTATTACCGAAGCTAAAAATCAGGCAGATCAACAATTAAGCGCAGAAATTAATCGTTTGCAGGCTTTGCGAGCGGTGAATAAAAATATTCGCCAAAGCGAAATTGATATTTTGGAACAACAACGAACACAATCACTGGACGAGCTTTCTAAAGCAAATTGGCGTTTGGATTGCTTGCGTGTCATTGTGACAAACAAGGAATAAAAATGGCATTGATTGAATACAATCCGCCTCTTGAACCTTATTTGGATATTATTTATCAAGATAATCATTTGTGCGTGGTGAACAAACCGAGCGGTTTGCTTTCCGTACCGGGCAATCAACCACAATATTACGATAGCGCAATGAGTCGAGTAAAAGAAAAATTCGGCTTTTGTGAGCCTGCGCATCGTTTGGATATGGCAACGAGCGGTATTATTGTGTTTGCTTTAAGTAAGGCGGCGGATCGTGAATTAAAACGTCAATTTCGCGAACGTGAACCGAAAAAACATTATCAAGCGATTGTTTGGGGGCATTTGGAAAACGATTATGGCGAGGTAAATTTGCCGATGATTTGTGATTGGGAAAATCGACCTCGCCAACGTTTGGATTTCGTTTTAGGAAAAAGAGCGGTCACAAAATTCAAAGTTTTGGCACGTTTGCCCAATAACAGTACTCGCGTGAAACTGACGCCCGTGACAGGCAGATCTCATCAATTACGCTTGCACATGTTAGCATTGGGGCATCCAATTCTAGGCGATAAATTTTATTCACATCCTCAGGCTAAAGCTATGTCGCCAAGATTATGCTTGCACGCAGAAGAATTGACGATTACCCACCCCATTACAGGGGAAACAATGACTTTTAATGCGAAGTCAGATTTTTAAATTTCCGTAGAAGCACGAGATCACGAATGAAAAACTTTTTAGCTCAACAAGGAAAAATCACGCTAATTCTCACCGCACTTTGTGCGCTTATTTATATTGCTCAACAGCTGGGTTTTGAAGACGATATTATGTATTTGATGCATTACCCCACTTACGAAGATCAAGATAGCGAAGTGTGGCGTTATATTTCACATACATTGGTACATTTATCTAATTTGCATATTTTGTTTAATCTGTCTTGGTTTTTTATTTTTGGTGGAATGATTGAGCGCACTTTTGGTTCAGTCAAATTATTGTTGTTGTATGTTGTAGCATCTGTCATAACAGGATATGTGCAAAATTATGTGTCTGGCCCCGCTTTCTTTGGGCTTTCTGGTGTTGTGTATGCGGTTCTAGGGTATGTATTTATATGCGATAAATTGAATCATCATTTATTTGATCTGCCAGAAGGTTTTTTCACAATGTTATTGGTGGGGATCGCATTAGGTTTTATTAGCCCCTTATTTGGTGTTGAAATGGGAAATGCTGCGCATATTTCAGGCTTGATTGTCGGCTTGATTTGGGGATTTATCGATAGCCAATTACGTAAAAATTCGCTAGAGTAAGCCCGTTTAATTTGGATAAAGGATTTGCTATGAAACAATCGTTACGCCATCAAAAAATTATTAAACTGGTGGAACAATCCGGCTATTTAAGCACGGAAGAACTGGTTACTGCCTTAGATGTTAGCCCTCAAACGATTCGCCGTGATTTGAATATTTTGGCGGAGTTAGATTTAATTCGTCGCCATCACGGCGGTGCGGCATCGCCATCTTCTGCTGAAAATTCTGATTACGTGGATCGTAAACAATTCTTTTCATTACAAAAAAATAATATTGCACAGGAAGTTGCAAAGTTGATTCCTAACGGTGCATCTTTGTTTATTGATATTGGTACGACGCCTGAGGCTGTCGCCAATGCCTTGCTTGACCACGAAAAACTCCGAATTGTGACGAACAATCTGAATGCTGCTCATCTTTTACGCCAAAATGAAAGTTTTGATATTGTCATGGCAGGCGGATCATTGCGAATGGATGGTGGAATTATTGGCGAAGCTACAGTGAATTTTATTTCTCAATTTCGCCTAGATTTCGGGATTTTAGGGATTAGTGCTATTGATGCAGATGGTTCATTATTGGATTATGATTACCATGAAGTACAAGTAAAGCGGGCGATTATTGAAAGTTCACGTCAGACATTATTAGTGACCGATCACTCTAAATTTACTCGCCAAGCGATTGTTCGATTGGGCGAATTAAGTGATGTAGAATATTTGTTTACGGATGATGTTCCCGAAGGAATTGCTAATTATCTGAAAGCTCAGAAAACGAAATTGGTTTTATGTAATGGTAAAGTGCGGTAAAAATATCTTTGATTTTCTTATTAATTTGTCGATAAAAGAAGCTATTACTCTTAATTTTTGATTTAATTGAAATTTATCTAAAAGTAATCTAAATATTCTTTCTCTGAATTATTGTCTTTTCTACAATTAAACATTTCCAAGCGTAAAAGTATCTTGCTTTTTTAATCAATTAAAGAAATTTCATATTTCTGTATTATCTAATTATTTTTAGCTATCAATATTCTTTAAAACATTCTGAGTTTAGATAAGAAAATCCCTTGCAGAGCAAGGGATTTAGTAATGAATTAAAGTGCGGTAGAAATTACCAACCTTTTACAACACCATCTTTAAAGTGTTTTTGAGCTTCTTGGTAAACTTCTTCTGTTTGGTAAGATTTTACGAAATCTTGAACAGCTTTGCTGTCTTTGTTATCGGTACGAGAAACGATAATATTCACATATGGCGAATCTTTATTTTCTACAAATACACCGTTATCTTGCGCATTTAAGCCCACTTGACCTGCATAAGTGTTGTTTACTACAGCTAAATCAACATCGTCTAATGCACGTGCCGCAACTGAAGTATCTACTTCAGTGATGTTTAATTTTTTCGGATTTTCAACAATATCTAGTACAGTTGAAAGAAGGTTATTTGCATCTTTTAATTTGATTAAACCTTGTTTTTCAAGAAGAATTAATGCACGGCCACGGTTTGTTGGATCGTTAGGAACAACAACTTTAGCACCGTCTTGTAATTCATTCACATTTTTGATTTTTTTAGAATAACCTGCTAATGGATAAACGAAAGTATTACCCACGATGACTAAGTTATTTAAATTTTTCGCTTTTGCATCTTCATCTAAATAAGGTTTATGTTGCATTGCGTTTGCGTCTAAATCGCCTTTAGACACAGCTTCATTTGGTAATGCGTAGTCATTGAATTCAACAAATTGAACATCTAAACCATATTTTTCTTTAGCGACTTTTGCTGCAATTTCTGCAACTTGGTGCTCAGGGCCAGACATCACACCGACTTTGATTTTAAGTGGTGCAGCTGCCGCTTCAGGTTTTTTATCTTCTTTACAGCCTGTCAAAACGAGAGCTGATGCGATTGCAGTGATTGCAAAAAGTTGTTTTAATTTCATAGGATTTCCTTCCTGTTTAAGTTAAGGGTTGTATTTTATTAACGATGATCCACTTTTTTAGCCAGTGTATCGCCGAGTTTTTGGCTAATCATAACGAATAGCACAATAATAATGGTGGCCACCCAAGTGACATAAGGCATATTGCGATATACGCCGTAGTTGATAGCGAGGCTACCTAAGCCACCGCCGCCTTGTGTTCCTGCCATTGCCGAGTAACCAACTAAAGTGACTAGCGTAAGCGTAATGCCATTAATGAGTGTAGGTAGTGCTTCTGGCAAATAGAATTTACATACAATTTGCCATTTGGTAGCCCCCATTGCTTGAGCGGCTTCGGTTAAACCATTTGGAATTTCCATCAATGCATTAGCAGTTAAGCGAGCTACGAATGGCATTGCACAAATACTTAATGGAATAATTGCTGCTGTTGTACCTAATACAGTTCCCACGATGAAACGTGTTACAGGTAATAAGATTAAGAGCAAAATAATAAATGGAATGGAACGCCCAATATTAATAATCGTGTTTAATACAAAATGGGTGCGGTTATTTTGTAAAATCTCATTTTTTCCAGTTAAGAAAGTCCATACACCAATCGGCACGCCGACTAGTACGGCAAGTAGGGTTGATGCAAAACTAATATAAACAGTTTCATAAGTTGCGGTTGCGACAACACCCCACATTTGAGGTGTTAATTGCTGGCTGAATGTTGCCAAGAAATCATTGAACATAACCAAGCACCTCCACGCGCACGTTATTTTCCATTAAATAAACTTTGGTTTGTGTAATCGCATCTTCATCGCCTGCTACTTCAGCAATGGTATAACCGAATTTCACGCCTCCAGCATAATCAATTTGCGAGGTTAAAATACTGAGCTCCACGCCAAATTTTTTTGATGCCTGAGAAAGTAACGGTGCATCAACTGATCGACCCGTAAACTCAAATTTGATAATTGGATACGCTTTGCTATGTTTCGGCGTATCAGTAAGATTTTCCAAATATTCATCAGGTAGACTGATGTGGAAAGTCGAACGAATAAACTCTTGTGCTAATTCTGTTTTAGGGTTTGCAAAAATTTCACCGACAGTACCTTGTTCAACGAGGCGACCTTGATCAATAATAGCAACTTGATCACAAATCTGTTTAACAACTTCCATTTCGTGAGTAATCAATAAAATCGTAATACCTAAAGTGCGGTTAATTTCTTTTAATAATTTCAGAATAGATTGTGTTGTTGCAGGATCTAATGCGCTAGTGGCCTCATCACATAATAAGACTTTAGGATCGCTGGCTAAGGCGCGAGCAATAGCTACACGTTGTTTTTGCCCACCCGAAAGATTGCTTGGGTAAGAATCTCGTTTCTCACTTAAACCAACAAGCGCTAAAAGTGCGGTAATTTTTTCTTGGATTTTTGCTTTTGGCATACTTTCCAATTCTAAGGGTAATGCTACGTTTTCAAAGACGGTGCGAGAACTTAGTAAATTGAAATGCTGAAAAATCATTCCAATTTGACGACGAGCGCGTACTAATTCTCGATCAGAAAGTCCTGTTAATTCTACGCCATCAACAATAACGGAACCGCTTGTCGGTTTTTCTAATAAATTCACACAGCGAATTAATGTGCTTTTTCCTGCACCAGATGCACCAATTACGCCACAGATTTGACCTTTTTCGATATTCAACGAAACATTGTCAAGCGCAGTCAATTTTTTGTTCGGTAGCTCAAAAATTTTCGTAATATTATTTAGCTTAATCATATAAGCCCTTTTTTATTTATTGTTTTTAAATCTGTTTTGGTATTCTAGACGTCTAGATTGCTATGTCAATATGTCAGATTATCTTTTTTAGACAGATTAGTTATGAGTTATATTTGCTAATCCTTTGGATTAAATAGATAATTTTCCTTAATTTTATATATAAAAGGTAAGAGAATGAATAAGGCTATTTTTTTAGATCGCGATGGCACGTTAAATATTGATTATGGTTATGTACACGAAATTGATAACTTTAAATTTATTGACGGTGCGATTGATGCATTGCGAGAATTAAAGAAACTGGGATATATGTTGGTATTAGTGACCAATCAGTCGGGCATTGCACGTGGTTATTTTTCTGAAGATCAGTTTTTACAGCTGACAGAATGGATGGATTGGTCGTTAGCTGAACAATATGTGGATTTGGATGGTATTTACTATTGTCCACATCATCCTGAGGGAAAGGGCGAATATAAAGAAGATTGTGATTGTCGGAAGCCTAAATCGGGAATGCTATTGCAAGCGATCAAAGAATTAAAGATTGATCCTACGCAATCTATTATGGTTGGAGATAAAGTTGAAGACCTAAAAGCGGGGATTGGTGCGAAGGTAAAAATGAACGTATTAGTTCGTACTGGTAAACCAGTAACAGGGGAAGGAGAAGGAATAGCGGATTATGTGTTAGATTCTATCGTTGATCTTCCGAGAATTTTAAAACGCTTAAAAAAATAGCCAAAAAGATCTATATTTTGCTCTAATCGCTTGTACTTTAATCAAAAGATCATTTTTTTAAATATTTTTACAAAAAATACTTGCAAGGGATTTGAAAATCCCTATAATGCACCGCACACAACGACGCACTGTTGTGAAATATTTAAGTTTACAAGTGCGTCGTTCTTTTTTTTGCTCTTTAACAATATATCAGACAATCTGTGTGGGCACTTGTTGATTGACTTGTTTTAAAACTATTTTTAATTTTGAAGTCTTAATAGGTGCTTAACTGAAAATTCATAATTACTTTTTTAAGTAGTGTTTTATTTATAGCTAAGTAGTTTATTGAGCGATTGAACTTGAATTGAAGAGTTTGATCATGGCTCAGATTGAACGCTGGCGGCAGGCTTAACACATGCAAGTCGAACGGTAGCAGGAGAAAGCTTGCTTTCTTGCTGACGAGTGGCGGACGGGTGAGTAATGCTTGGGAATCTGGCTTATGGAGGGGGATAACGACGGGAAACTGTCGCTAATACCGCGTAGTGTCGAGAGACGAAAGGGTGGGACTTTTAGCCACCTGCCATGAGATGAGCCCAAGTGGGATTAGGTAGTTGGTGGGGTAAAGGCCTACCAAGCCTGCGATCTCTAGCTGGTCTGAGAGGATGACCAGCCACACTGGAACTGAGACACGGTCCAGACTCCTACGGGAGGCAGCAGTGGGGAATATTGCGCAATGGGGGCAACCCTGACGCAGCCATGCCGCGTGAATGAAGAAGGCCTTCGGGTTGTAAAGTTCTTTCGGTATTGAGGAAGGTTGATGTGTTAATAGTACATCAAATTGACGTTAAATACAGAAGAAGCACCGGCTAACTCCGTGCCAGCAGCCGCGGTAATACGGAGGGTGCGAGCGTTAATCGGAATAACTGGGCGTAAAGGGCACGCAGGCGGTTATTTAAGTGAGGTGTGAAAGCCCCGGGCTTAACCTGGGAATTGCATTTCAGACTGGGTAACTAGAGTACTTTAGGGAGGGGTAGAATTCCACGTGTAGCGGTGAAATGCGTAGAGATGTGGAGGAATACCGAAGGCGAAGGCAGCCCCTTGGGAATGTACTGACGCTCATGTGCGAAAGCGTGGGGAGCAAACAGGATTAGATACCCTGGTAGTCCACGCTGTAAACGCTGTCGATTTGGGGGTTGGGGTTTAACTCTGGCGCCCGTAGCTAACGTGATAAATCGACCGCCTGGGGAGTACGGCCGCAAGGTTAAAACTCAAATGAATTGACGGGGGCCCGCACAAGCGGTGGAGCATGTGGTTTAATTCGATGCAACGCGAAGAACCTTACCTACTCTTGACATCCAACGAATCCGATAGAGATATTGGAGTGCCTTCGGGAACGTTGAGACAGGTGCTGCATGGCTGTCGTCAGCTCGTGTTGTGAAATGTTGGGTTAAGTCCCGCAACGAGCGCAACCCTTATCCTTTGTTGCCAGCGATTAGGTCGGGAACTCAAAGGAGACTGCCAGTGATAAACTGGAGGAAGGTGGGGATGACGTCAAGTCATCATGGCCCTTACGAGTAGGGCTACACACGTGCTACAATGGCGTATACAGAGGGAAGCGAAGCTGCGAGGTGGAGCGAATCTCAGAAAGTACGTCTAAGTCCGGATTGGAGTCTGCAACTCGACTCCATGAAGTCGGAATCGCTAGTAATCGCGAATCAGAATGTCGCGGTGAATACGTTCCCGGGCCTTGTACACACCGCCCGTCACACCATGGGAGTGGGTTGTACCAGAAGTAGATAGCTTAACCTTTTGGAGGGCGTTTACCACGGTATGATTCATGACTGGGGTGAAGTCGTAACAAGGTAACCGTAGGGGAACCTGCGGTTGGATCACCTCCTTACCAAAGACGAGAGGCAGCGAGTGCTCACACAGATTGGCTGATAGTTGTAGACAAGATTAAAAACGAAGCGAAAGCAACGTTGAAAAATAAACGTTAAAAGATAAAAAGAAGATAGAGTATCTTTAATTGATGTCCCCATCGTCTAGAGGCCTAGGACATCGCCCTTTCACGGCGGTAACCGGGGTTCGAATCCCCGTGGGGACGCCAATTAAAGATAACTTTGTTAGATTATCTTATTGTTCTTTAAAAAATTGGAAACAAGCTGAAAACAAGAGATTTTCGAGAGAAAGTCTGAGTAGGCAAGACAGGAAAGTGAAAGAGAGAACTGAAAAGGAAACTCTAAAAACAAAACCTGTTTTGCATAAAATCTTGATTGAACAAAAGCAATCAAGTGTTTAGTTGAATGAAAATACACATCAAATTGACCGCACTTGGAAGTGAAAACTTAAAGTGGTTGAAAACATTTGAGGTTGTATAGTTAAGTGACTAAGCGTACAAGGTGGATGCCTTGGCAATCAGAGGCGAAGAAGGACGTGCTAATCTGCGAAAAGCTTGGATGAGTCGATAAGAGGCGTTTAATCCAAGATATCCGAATGGGGAAACCCAGTAGATGAAGAATCTACTATCAACAAGTGAATACATAGCTTGTTGAGGCAAACCGGGAGAACTGAAACATCTAAGTACCCCGAGGAAAAGAAATCAACCGAGATTTCGTCAGTAGCGGCGAGCGAAAGCGAAAGAGCCAGTAAGTGATAGCAGTATAGTTAGGAGAATGTGTTGGGAAGCACAATCAAAGAGGGTGATAATCCCGTATCTTAAAACCATATTGTGGTACTAAGCTAACGAGAAGTAGGGCGGGACACGTGATATCCTGTTTGAAGATGGGGGGACCATCCTCCAAGGCTAAATACTCCTGATTGACCGATAGTGAACCAGTACTGTGAAGGAAAGGCGAAAAGAACCCCGGTGAGGGGAGTGAAATAGAACCTGAAACCTTGTACGTACAAGCAGTGGGAGCCTGAAAGGGTGACTGCGTACCTTTTGTATAATGGGTCAGCGACTTATATTTTGTAGCGAGGTTAACCGAATAGGGGAGCCGAAGGGAAACCGAGTCTTAACTGGGCGAATAGTTGCAAGGTATAGACCCGAAACCCGGTGATCTAGCCATGGGCAGGTTGAAGGTTGGGTAACACTAACTGGAGGACCGAACCGACTAATGTTGAAAAATTAGCGGATGACTTGTGGCTGGGGGTGAAAGGCCAATCAAACCGGGAGATAGCTGGTTCTCCCCGAAATCTATTTAGGTAGAGCCTTGAGCGGACACCTTTGGGGGTAGAGCACTGTTTCGGCTAGGGGTCCATCCCGGATTACCAACCCGATGCAAACTACGAATACCAAAGAGTGATACTCAGGAGACACACGGCGGGTGCTAACGTTCGTCGTGGAGAGGGAAACAACCCAGACCGCCAGCTAAGGTCCCAAAGTCTATATTAAGTGGGAAACGAAGTGGGAAGGCTTAGACAGCTAGGATGTTGGCTTAGAAGCAGCCATCATTTAAAGAAAGCGTAATAGCTCACTAGTCGAGTCGGCCTGCGCGGAAGATGTAACGGGGCTGAAATATAGCACCGAAGCTGCGGCATCAGATGTAAGTCTGTTGGGTAGGGGAGCGTTGTGTAAGCGGATGAAGGTTAATCGAGAGGTTGGCTGGACGTATCACAAGTGCGAATGCTGACATAAGTAACGATAAAACGGGTGAAAAACCCGTTCGCCGGAAGACCAAGGGTTCCTGTCCAACGTTAATCGGGGCAGGGTGAGTCGGCCCCTAAGGCGAGGCTGAAAAGCGTAGTCGATGGGAAACAGGTTAATATTCCTGTACTTGGTAAAGCTGCGATGTGGGGACGGAGTAGGTTAGGTTAGCGTGCTGTTGGATATGCACGTTTAAGTTGGTAGGTGGGAAGTTTAGGCAAATCCGGACTTCTATTAAACACTGAGAGATGATGACGAGGCTCTACGGAGCTGAAGTAACTGATACCACACTTCCAGGAAAAGCCACTAAGCGACAGGCTTTACTAAACCGTACTGAAAACCGACACAGGTGGTCAGGTAGAGAATACTCAGGCGCTTGAGAGAACTCGGGTGAAGGAACTAGGCAAAATAGCACCGTAACTTCGGGAGAAGGTGCGCCGGCGTAGATTGTAAGGGCTTGCCCCTGAAGGTTGAACCGGTCGAAGATACCAGCTGGCTGCAACTGTTTATTAAAAACACAGCACTCTGCAAACACGAAAGTGGAGGTATAGGGTGTGATGCCTGCCCGGTGCTGGAAGGTTAATTGATGGTGTAATCGAAAGAGAAGCACCTGATCGAAGCCCCAGTAAACGGCGGCCGTAACTATAACGGTCCTAAGGTAGCGAAATTCCTTGTCGGGTAAGTTCCGACCTGCACGAATGGCATAATGATGGCCAGGCTGTCTCCACCCGAGACTCAGTGAAATTGAAATCGCCGTGAAGATGCGGTGTACCCGCGGCTAGACGGAAAGACCCCGTGAACCTTTACTATAGCTTGACACTGAACATTGAATTTTGATGTGTAGGATAGGTGGGAGACTAAGAAGTAGGAACGCCAGTTTCTATGGAGTCATCCTTGAAATACCACCCTTTAACGTTTGATGTTCTAACGAAGATTACGAAACGTGGTCTCGGACAGTGTCTGGTGGGTAGTTTGACTGGGGCGGTCTCCTCCCAAAGCGTAACGGAGGAGCACGAAGGTTTGCTAATCACGGTCGGACATCGTGAGGTTAGTGCAATGGTATAAGCAAGCTTAACTGCGAGACAGACAAGTCGAGCAGGTACGAAAGTAGGTCATAGTGATCCGGTGGTTCTGAATGGAAGGGCCATCGCTCAACGGATAAAAGGTACTCCGGGGATAACAGGCTGATACCGCCCAAGAGTTCATATCGACGGCGGTGTTTGGCACCTCGATGTCGGCTCATCACATCCTGGGGCTGAAGTAGGTCCCAAGGGTATGGCTGTTCGCCATTTAAAGTGGTACGCGAGCTGGGTTTAGAACGTCGTGAGACAGTTCGGTCCCTATCTGCCGTGGGCGTAGGAGAATTGGTTGGGGCTGCTCCTAGTACGAGAGGACCGGAGTGGACGCACCACTGGTGTTCCGGTTGTGTCGCCAGACGCATTGCCGGGTAGCTAAGTGCGGAAGAGATAAGTGCTGAAAGCATCTAAGCACGAAACTTGCCAAGAGATGAGTTCTCCCTGTCTTTAAGACAGTAAGGGTTGTTTAAGACGAAGACGTAGATAGGTCTGGTGTGTAAGTGTAGTGATACATTGAGCTAACAGATACTAATTGCCCGAGAGGCTTAACTATACAACGCTCAAGTGTTTTTGGAAAACAGAGTGAAAGAAAAAGAAATTAACTAAACTAAACGTTCAGCTTGTTGCCGATAAGAAGAAGAGAGACGAAAAGCGAAAAAAGTGAAGTAGTAAAAGATAAAAAACAAACAGAGAAAGTTATCAAAGAATTATCCCGGCGGCGATAGTGCGGTGGAACCACCTGAGACCATACCGAACTCAGAAGTGAAACGCTGTAATGCCGATGGTAGTGTGGGGTTTCCCCATGTGAGAGTAGGGCACCGCCGGGTTATTAAATACAAATCTAAATTGCATAAAAACAGAAGAACCCCAGTCGAAAGGCTGGGGTTTTGCCTCTTTAATTTAGTATATCCATCTTCACAAAGAGGAAAGTAAAAATAATAATCTTTATTCAGAGACTAAGTTTTTTAGTTTCTGTATTACACACAATATAGTTTTAATAAATGTATCTATTTATCATTTTGATTTTTCATATTTTTCAAATAGACTTTATATACTCATTTCTAATCTCCTTCATTATGCTTAAAAATTTAGACGAAATAACTTCAAGTATTATCGCTGATCCTCAAAATAAAGATTTTACAGAACGTGGAGTTTTCCCTTTATTTTCAGCGCCTAAAACAGCTCGAATTAATATTGTAGGTCAAGCTCCGGGGTTAAAAGCTGAGCAATCTCGTTTGTATTGGAATGATAAAAGTGGTGATCGTCTACGTGATTGGCTAGGTGTGGATTACGATTATTTTTATAATTCTGGAATGTTTGCGGTTCTTCCTATGGATTTCTATTATCCTGGAAAAGGTCAATCTGGTGATTTACCACCTCGTCAAGGTTTCGCAGAAAAATGGCATCCAATGATTTTGGAACATCTACCTAATATTCAGCTCACTATTCTTATTGGGCAATATGCACAGAAATATTATTTACCCGAAAATAAAGATAATGTAACTAACACTGTTAAAAATTATCGTCAATTCTTACCGCACTTTATGCCTCTCGTGCACCCTTCCCCACGTAATCAGCTTTGGGCAACAAAGAATCCTTGGTTTGAAGAGCAAGTTATTCCTGAATTACAAATTTTAGTCAAACAGATAATTAATAAAGATTAAGTTTTTCATTTCTTACGCACACATAGTAATAACAATCTCTTTTACTTTATGGATATAATAAAGCCTATATGCACAGGTTTTTTTATAACGATAATAATGTTTTAGGAGATTTGATGAAAAATTTCAAATATTTTGCTCAGAGTTATGTGGATTGGGTTATTCGTCTTGGGCGTCTTCGTTTTTCTCTTTTAGGCGTGATGATTCTCGCGGTTTTAGCCCTTTGTACTCAGATTTTATTTAGTCTATTTATTGTTCATCAGATATCTTGGGTAGATATTTTTCGTTCTGTAACTTTTGGCTTACTCACTGCGCCTTTTGTTATTTATTTTTTCACTTTATTAGTAGAAAAACTTGAACATTCTCGTCTTGATCTTTCTAGCTCGGTTAATCGATTGGAAAATGAGGTCGCCGAGCGAATTGCTGCTCAGAAAAAATTATCCCAAGCATTGGAAAAGTTAGAAAAAAATAGCCGTGATAAAAGTACCTTACTTGCCACAATAAGCCATGAATTTCGCACGCCATTGAATGGGATTGTCGGGCTTAGTCAAATTTTACTTGATGATGAATTGGATGATCTCCAGCGTAATTATTTAAAAACTATCAACATAAGTGCGGTCAGTTTAGGCTATATTTTTAGCGATATTATTGATTTGGAAAAAATTGATGCGAGCCGAATTGAATTAAATCGCCAGCCAACAGATTTCCCAGCCTTATTAAACGATATTTATAATTTCGCCAGTTTCCTTGCTAAACAAAAAAATCTTATTTTTTCTTTAGAGCTTGAACAAAATCTACCCAATTGGCTGAATCTTGATCGTGTTCGCTTGAGCCAAATTTTGTGGAACTTAATTAGTAATGCGGTGAAGTTTACGGATCAGGGAAATATTATTCTTAAAATTATGAGAAATCAGGATTGTTACCATTTTATTGTGAAAGATACAGGAATGGGGATTTCACCTGAAGAACAAAAACATATTTTTGAAATGTATTATCAAGTGAAAGAAAGCCGTCAGCAAAGTGCGGGTAGCGGTATTGGGTTGGCTATTTCTAAAAATCTCGCTCAGTTAATGGAAGGGGATTTAACAGTTGAAAGTGAGCGAGGAAAAGGCGCGACTTTCCATCTTACTCTCCACGCTCAGGAAATTTCTGAAAAAGAATCTGTTAAGAAAAATATACCATCCTTGAATATTCTTTTAGTGGAAGATGTTGATCTCAATATTATGGTTGCAAAAACTATTTTAGAAAAACTTGGGCATCATGTTGATGTTGCGACAAATGGCAAGCAGGCGATTACTTTATTTGAGAAAAATGTTTACGACATTCTATTGCTCGATATTAAATTACCAGATATGAGTGGTTTTGAAATTGCCCAATATTTGCGAGAGAACTATGAAAACGGTATTTATGATTTTTTACCGCCAATGATTGCTTTTACCGCGAATGTTATGCAAAGCGAGCAAGAATATTTAGAAATGGGCATGGATGGCGTATTACGTAAACCCATTTCAATTAAGGATTTACACCATTGTCTACAGCAATTTTTTGCAGATGAAAGCGAATCTATTATAGAAATGAATGATGATAATGAGCTTTCAGAACAGTTTGATTTAGCGCTGATAGAAACACTTGGAAAAAAACAAATTTTAGAAAATTTATCTTTATTCAAACAAACTATGCCAAATTATCTTGCTCAATTATCAAAAGATAATATGAAAGAAACAGAAGATACCGCCCATAAAATTAAAGGCGCAGCGGCATCGGTAGGGTTAAATCATTTACGTCAATTAGCGGATACTTTAGAAAGTGCGGCTAAAAATTCTGATGTTTTTAATTGTGGAGAATTGATTGATGAAATTGGAAATCTTTGGTTAGAAGATGTGGAGGATTTGCTTAAATTTTGTAAATTTTAATATCATAAGGTAGTTGTGTAAAGATTATTTAAATGTGATTTAAAGATAATAAATAGGCTTAAAATGGGAAAATCAAATTTTATTTTAATTAGTAAAACTTTTCAAATTTCTCCGTTATTTACCTTTATATTAAAGGGAATTGATTTTGCTTTTTAATATTAAAGCGAGTAGAATTAGGCTCTCAATTTTATTTACTTTTATGTGGAAATTTATATGTCAGTATTTAATACATTTGTTGAATTTGTCGCGAGAATTGTTGCACCAATGCAGCGTCAATTTATTAATTTTATCCGTATTGCTATTTTTATTGTAATGGCATGGATCGGTGGTTTGAAAGTTTGTCAATATGAGGCAGATGGAATTGCCCACTTTGTATCAAATAGCCCATTTTTTAGCTATATGTATGAAAAAGGGCCAAATTTAGTGCCGAATGATAAAGGAGAGTTAGTGATGGAATATACACTACACAAAAATCCTGAAGGAAAGATGGTTGCAAAAAACATCGAATGGCATAAAGAAAATGGCACCTATACGGCTTCTTACATTATTGGAGCAATTATTGTTACTGTTGGTATTCTTACTTTAGCTGGTATTTGGAATGCAACGGCAGGTTTAGCAGGAGGCCTACTGACATTTGGCATGTCAATAGTCACGCTGTCATTTTTAATCACAACGCCTGAGGCTTGGGTGCCTAATCTAGGTGGAGATTTACCAACGCCAGCCTATGGTTTCCCTTATTTATCTGGAGTTGGTCGTTTAGTGATTAAAGATATTATTATGATGGCAGGTGGCTTAACAGCTGCAGCAGAGTGTGCAAATCGAATTTTAGCACGTAAAAAATAAGTTTATCGATATAAAAACAGCTCCAAGTATAAATTGGAGCTGTTTTTATTATCACGACTAGTTAAATATTGATCATTACGTTTTGTATTATTAATTCATAATGCCTTTATGTCTTAATAAGATGTCTAATTGTTGATATATTAAATTTAAATCTTTCCACCAACCCCTTTAAATTTCTCTACAAATGCAGCAATTTTTTGGAAAATTGTCTGCTTTTTAGTGAGATATTGTGGAGTAAGTGGACTCATTTTTGGCAATACTTCATTTAACGCTGTGCCGTTTTCACTGGCATATTCGCGTTTTAATGAAGTGCTGATATAGCGTTTTGCTGCATCGACATTCAAATTTTCTTCTTGAATTAAGGATTCTGCTTCTTTTCGCTGTTCTGCTTGAGCAAATAGGAAGAATGAGTCAATTAAAGTCGCTTTATCGGGAATATCATCTAAATTTGTTTGGTTGATAAAATCGACAATCAAGCTCTCTTTAGCACGGTTACCTAAACTTGAACGAACTGTGCGGCGGATTTCATCAATTAACACCTCTTTGTCTTGGTTTTTCTTATGATGTTCGAAAATTAACGCAAGAATATAATCCAAATTGATTTCTTGAGATTTTAATAAATCTACTTCAAACACGACATCGTCCCAATTTATCGGTGAATTATCCTTATCATTCCCCTCTTTTCTTTGGCGTAACCAATCGCGAATATCATTATAAGTTGAACGATAATCTTGCTCCGCTCTTACTGGTAAAGTGGAAACTTTCAGCATTTCTGCAATTTGTTCATCATTCACATAATGTACTTGCTTGAATTTCTCCATTGCAATCGGATCATTTAAATCGACCGCTTGTAAGGCTTGCAATGCTGCAAACTCATCGTAATTTTGCAAAATATTTTCAATACGTAAATATTCGCCAAATAATTTTACAAACTCTTTTTTATCTTGCTCTGTTTCGATTTCTGTTGGATCAGGAAAGCTTTCTTTTAATTCTTTCACGATTTCTGCATAGCCACGTTGATTGTCATCACCGTTAAAATAGCTGTCGTAGCTTTTTTCTAGTACGACATTCTTCGTATTTTTATCGCCAAATAGCGTGATTGCATCAATGGTATTTTGTTCCAAATCACGGAAAGTGACGATATTCCCAAAGGTTTTAGTTGTGTCATAAATGCGGTTGGTGCGAGAAAAAGCCTGCATTAATCCGTGATAACGCAAGTTTTTGTCCACGAAAAGAGTATTCAACGTAGGGGCATCAAAGCCTGTTAAGAACATTCCGACCACAATCAGTAAATCCACTTCCTGATTTTTCACACGTTTGGCAAGATCGCGATAGTAATTTTGGAATGATTGACTATCTACGCCATAATTCGTGCCAAAGTAGTGATTGTAATCATCAATGGCTTTTGTTAAAAATTCTTTTGCCGTACTGTTTAGAGCAGTGGGTTCAAAGGTCTCATCTGGAATATCGCCAATCGCATCTTGCTCTTCATTGGCGGCAAACGAAAAGATTGTTGCAATTTTTAACGGATATTCCTGCTCTGCCTGTAAATTTTGTAAGGTTTCGTAATAACGTTTTGCTGCTTCCACACTGCTTACCGCAAACATTGCATTAAAGCCTTTACCTGTGGCATTCAAGCGGTGGGTTTTTTGTTTAAAATTGTTAAGCAAATATTGCGAGATTTCTTTAATACGCTCAGGGTGTAAAAAGGCTTGTTTCTGCTCAAGTGCGGTCAATTTTTCAGGATCTTTTTCTGTTTCTAAGGCTTTAAATTGTGGGCGGACATCGTTGTAATCGACCTTGAATTTCAGTACTTTGTCATCACGAATAGCATCGGTAATCACATAAGAATGCAATTCCGTACCGAATACACTGGCTGTGGTTTCCGCACCTAAGGCATTTTCAGAAAAAATTGGCGTGCCAGTAAAACCAAATTGATAGAATTTTTTGAATTTACGTTTTAGATTTTTTTGTGCTTCGCCAAATTGGGAGCGATGGGCTTCATCAAAAATAAATACGACTTGTTTTTGATAAATCGGCAAATTCTCTTCCGATTTCATCAAATTATTCAACTTTTGAATGGTGGTTACGATAATTTTGTTATCGTCTTTTTCAATATTGCGTTTAAGCCCTGCGGTACTTTCCGAGCCATTCACGCTATCCGGCGAAAAACGTTGATATTCTTTCATTGTTTGATAATCTAAATCTTTACGATCGACCACAAAAAAGACTTTATCAATAAAATCAAGTTCAGTCGCAAGGCGAGAGGCTTTAAAACTGGTGAGTGTTTTGCCTGAACCTGTGGTATGCCAAATATAGCCACCACTTTCACGATTACTCCAATTTTTTGCTAAGTAAGAACTTTGAATTTTCCATAAAATACGTTCTGTTGCGGCAATTTGATACGGACGCATAATTAATAGGGTATCGGATACATCAAACACGCAGTAATTTATCAACACATTGAGCAAAGTCTTCTTTTGCAAGAAAGTCGCTGTAAAATCTTTTAAATCTTTAATTAAAGTGTTTTTTGCCGTTGCCCAATTCATTGTGAAGTCGTAGCTATTCTTGTCGCGTTTAGTCGTATTAGCAAAATAGCGAGTATCCGTACCGTTGGAAATGACAAAGATTTGAATGAATTTAAAGAGAGAGTTTTTTGTATTGAAACTTTCTTTACTGTAACGATGAATTTGATTAAAAGCTTCACGAATCGCCACGCCGCGTTTTTTCAGTTCAATATGTACAAGGGGTAAGCCATTCACTAAAATTGTCACATCATAACGATTGTCATAGCTGCCGGTTTGCTCAAATTGATTGATGACTTGCAGAGAATTATTGGCAAGGTTTTTCTTATCTAGCAGATAAATATTCTGAATGCGTCCATTATCAAACACAAAATCATAAATATAGTTATCATGAATTTTGCGGGTTTTCTCAATCAGACTATCGCTCGGTTTATCCAAATATTCCTCTAAAAAACGATGCCATTCCGCATCGGAGAAAACAACATTATTCAACCGTTGTAATTGAACACGTAAGTTTTTAACCAGTTCATCGTGATTATTAAGCTCTTGTAAATACTCATATCCTTGTGCCAGTAAATCACGAATAAACTCACGCTCAAGGCTCCCTTCCGTTTGATAACCAGCATTAGGCTCTTCCACAAATTTATTATATTGATCTAAAACGATAAAATTATTGGATTCAGCGATGGTTTTGTATTGGGTCATGATTTTTCCTTAGCATACCTTTCAGTTATTAAGTGATTATTTATAATTGAATGTTTATTAGCCTTTTATATTTAAATTGGTTATAATTTTTTGGTGGATGTATTTTATACACAACTGAGGAAAAATCTCATAAACTAATTGAATATCAACCAGCCATAACTTTTTACTAGGAGTAATAATATATAGCGAAAGCTAGTATCACCATAGATAGGTAAGTTTTACCATCATTCCAGTTTTATTATAGAGTTTGCTAATCTCTTCTCATTACCTATAGGGGTTGTGTAAAAACGTTGTTCAATTCCATATAATAATATTTTTAATTCATTATCAGTTGATATATTGAATTTCTGAGTTTCTTTATTGAAATTTAGATTATCTCCACAATATTCATTAATATAGTTCAAAATTTTATTTTTTGAGTCGTTGTCTAATTTAGATAATGTGTCTATTACCATAGCAATTCTCTTTCTATTTGGCTTGGATACATTTTCAGTACTAAAACTTCCATCTTTATTAATAAAATTATTAGAAAGAAAATTATCAACATCCTCGTTTGTTGCTTCTCTATACAATTGGTCAATGCCTCTAAATACACTAGATATAGTTGCAATATTTTTAAATATAAGAACGTCTTTATCTTTAAAGTAAACTGCATCAGGAATATTATTTATAGTAAATACAGTTTTATTTTCTTCTAATGCTATATCATCCCCTATACTTATAAACTTTTTCCTTAAATAAGAAGATTTTGGAGTTTTTTGGAAGCAATAGATGTTTTCATCTTGTATAGATAAAATATACTTAATAGAGTTAAATTTATCTCTTGGAATAGAATTATATTCTTTGGAATCGAACTCGATTTTTAGTATCTCGGGACAGAAATTTTGAGAAGAAAAATTCTCAATTTTAAACCAGCATTCTTCATCAAGATTATGAACAGAACTATATTCTACATAATTACTATCATCATAGGATATATTTTCATATAATTTCTCGTCAGAAAGAAGCTTCCAGTATTTTCTTGATGCTTTTGCAATTATACAATCCATTTAAACCTCACTTTTTTGTGTATCTATATATGTTGAATTATTTATTCTGTATACTTTTTCTATGATTACTTCACTAGATTTTTTGAATTCTTTTTTACTTATAAGTAAAAGTGATAGTCCTCCCTTAGTTTTAATTTTGTAAAATTTATATCCCAAAATCAATAGGAATGGATTGAAATAATTAGTTTGAGAATAAAAAACAAATAAAACGATAATACAGTAAATAATAGACATGGTTAGAAAGTCATTGTCACTTATACTTAGTGCCACAAAAAAGTAGCCAAGATAACTAGGCAAAAAATTGTTAGTTGAGTTTTCTATTTCAATAATCTCTCCTTCTTTTATTCTATCTTTACTAAGTTTTTCTAGTAATTTCATAGAAATTGCCAAGAATAATAAAGGGATTGAAATGAACCCTACTAACGAATACTGTTCAAGATTATTTATTTTTAAAAACTTATCTAAATAAGAATAAAAATTAGATTCTAAAATATAACATCTTGATTTTATTAAAAATATAACAATAAATAATGATGTCGAGCTCACGGCTAAGAAAAATCTAAATAATCTATTCATTTTAATCTATCAATTACTCCCATTAAAACTCAATAACAATTCTCTATAATATTCATACCGCTTTTGGCTTTGTTCAATCGCTAAAGGCAAGCCTTCGGTGATGGAGTTTGTTAGGGTTTCAAATTTATCTAAGATTGAAACGATGCGTTGTTGTTCTTCGATTGACGGAACAAAAATAGGAATTTCATTCAAAATAGCTTGTGTTAAGCTCGGTCTGCCTGAGCCTGTATCCAATTTTGTTAAATCTACCGTTTTCATAAAATGATAAAAGTATTTTGGTAAAATTTGAGTTGTGTCAATTTCTGTATAGTAAATCGTATCAACGTTCCAAAATGGTTCTTCAAGGTAAAATATGTTTGTAATAGTTCCTTTTCGTGGAATTAATACTGTAGGTTTATCGTATGAATATGCATCAACATATCCCATAATTCCTCCAGAACCATATATTGGAATATTACCTTCCCCAAGATGTTTCCAATCTTTTCCATTTTTGATTTTAGCCACATCAATAAGTTTCTTCTTCCCCCCCCCCGAATTTAATTGTTCTAAACTATCAAAAGATAGTAATTTTTCCCGATAGTATTCATATTGTTTCTGGCGTAGTATAAGCTCGCTGGTAAGCTCGCTGGTAAGCTCGCTGGTAAGTGCTGTCAATGCGTCCAAAATTCGGACGATTTCGGTTTGAACGGAGAGTGGGGGGATGGGGATTTCAAATTTCTCAAGCATTGGTTTTCTTATTGAAATAGCTGTTGCACCAACACTTTTAGAAAGAATATATTTCTTAAAGCTATTATGCATTATGTAATATAAGAATTTTGTATTTACTTGATCTGAGGTAATGTGAATTCTGTATGCTCGTTGATGTAGAGCATATTTCCCTTCAACATAATGAAAAATGTCTCCAATGCCTCCTTCGCCAGGGATGATGATTGCGGTTTCATCAAATTGAAAAGAGTTAGATCTAAGAATATTTTTTGAACGAACATAAAATGGATACTTGCCATTTTCTTCTTCATCTTGTCGATTTGAATTTCCTGTTCCAATTTCTGCTAAATCCATCAAAGGCTTCCACTCAACCTCAGCCCCATCTAATAATTTTTCTAAAAAAGTGCGGTTGTTTTTCATTGTGTTTTTTATTGTTCCTCGTAGGGTACAACTGTCAACGTTTAGTTGACAGTTGGATTTTAATTTGTCTTGAATACTATATTTCAAACGTCAGAAAACGCTTGCAGAATTGTTGTGGAATAACTATAATTCCCACAGCTCACCTACTCTTTAGTAGAAAGAGGTAGCCGTTCGCCCGGCTTACAATAGGCGACCATTTCTCTATCGTTAGAACCATTCGCATCCTTTCAAAGTTTCATCGCCATTTCGGTATTTTTCGTAGCGTTTCTGATAATCATCACGTTTTCCTTGGTGATCAATATAAAAACTTGTTACTAAAAATGAAGAGGATTTACCTAGTTTTTGTAAAATCACAACAAAATCTTCTTCATAAGCCCATAAATATAAGCGAATGTCCCGTTTTTTGTTACTTTCACGATGATAAAAAAGCTTAATTTTTTCATGAGTATGATTTTCTAGAATCTCCTTCACCCAACCAATTCTTTCAGCCCGTCTATAATCAGGATAGCGACCACGTGAGCGAAATTTCTTTATACCATTTTCCCAATAGGTTTCTTTTCTTCTCGTGAGATTAGATGCCAAAAGATTTTTTCTTTATTATCTTCTAAATCGTGTGATTTAGGGTCTATATAAATTTTTCTGGCTAAATAAGTTTTATTTTCTACAAAGTTTGAATGGAAAATGGAATATAAATTATCAAATAAATTTTCACTTTCAATTTTATTTAAGTCTAATATCTCATCTAGCATCTTTTTCTTCCCTGTAGTTGCATACGGAAGATATTAAAATGCTTTTCCCAAGGCTCAGTTGTGATATCTAAAGGATGACATAATTTTTGTTCTAAATAATCTACAAATTGTTTTTTTATCGCACTTTTATGGTCAATATCGGTTCGGTTCTTATAAGCAACAGCACCGACTAATAAATCACAAAGTTGAATCATTTGGACTTGATAAGATTGCACAATGGTCACTTCTGCTTTTAAACTCCAGTTTGTACTATTTTGTAATACTTCGCATAATTTCTTAGATTTATCTGCACCTAATGTATCCATATAATCTAAATAAATGCGGTAAATATTTTTTTTCTCTAAGAAATCTCGTACTGTGTAATAGAGTACTTTATAGTAAAAATTATTGTGTGAACCTTCATTAAAGACTTTGTGATTTAAAGCCTTTTTATTCATTACGACAGTAGTTTTAAAATGAATTTCTTCATTATCTAAAACGAGATCAATTAGATCACGGTAAAGATTCCATTGTTGTTTATTTAGCTTACTCCATTTTAGTTCTGGTAAGTAGTTGTGTTTATGTCGTAATGCCTTAATTGATTTACTTAATTCAATTGCTTTCTCTGCTGTGCAGTGAATTGCTCCGATTGCCATAATATCAGATCCATCATGTTCTAAATGACAACTTTCATCACAAAATATTTTATAAATAGCCATTCTATTTCCTTATCTTATTATCCTTCAATCTCTGCCACAATCTTATCAATCTCGGCACGCAAGCGGTCGATATTAGCTACTGTTTTACGAATTTGAGCATTGAGTTCATCAATATTAATCACTTCGCGAGTGTCTTTTTGTTCCACATAAGAGCTTACCGCAAGGTTATATTCATTTTTGGCGATTTCTTCAATGGGAACTAATTTTGCCAAATGCGGCACATCTTCTTTATCGGCAAACAGTTTGAGAATTTGCTCAATATGTTCCTCTTCTAAAATGTTGTTATTGGTGGCGGATTTAAACAAACTGCTAGCGTCGATAAATTGAGTTTGGGTATTGGGTTTATGTTTGGAAAGCACTAGAATATTCACCGCAATACTGGTGCCGAAAAAGAGGTTAGGTGCTAAGGCGATTACTGTTTCCACATAGTTATTATCCACCAAATATTGACGAATTTTTTGTTCCGCACCGCCACGGTAAAATATGCCTGGGAAGGAGACAATCGTCGCCCTGCCTTTGCCTGAAAGATAGCTTAATACGTGTAAAATAAAGGCAAAATCCGCTTTGGATTTTGGTGCAAGTACGCCAGCAGGAGCGAAGCGTTCATCGTTAATCAGTGTTGGGTCATCCGAGCCAATCCATTTCACGGAGTAAGGCGGATTAGAAACGATAGCATCGAAAGGTTTATCATCGCTAAATTGTGGTTCCATTAAGGTGTTGCCTAAAGCAATATCAAACTTGTCGTAGTTGATGTTATGCAAAAACATATTCATACGAGCAAGGTTGTAAGTGGTGTGATTAATTTCCTGCCCGAAGAATCCTTCTTCAATGATATGTTCATCAAATTGTTTTTTCGCTTGCAATAATAAAGAACCCGAACCAGCAGCAGGGTCATAAATTTTATTGACCTTGTCTTGTCCATATAAAGCCAGTCGAGCAATTAGCTTGGAAACGCATTGTGGCGTAAAGAACTCGCCACCTGATTTACCAGCATTAGCGGCATAATTGGAAATTAAAAACTCGTAAGCATCGCCGAATAAATCGATATGATTATCTTCAAAGTCGCCAAAATCTAACTCGGCAACGCCTTTTAATACCGCGGCTAGACGGCTGTTTTTATCGGTAACGGTATTGCCTAAGCGATTGCTGGTGGTATCAAAATCGGCAAATAAGCCTTTAATGTCTAGTTCGGAAGGATAGCCAGTGGCGGAGTTTTCAATATCGCTAAAAATTTGTTTAAGTTCAGTATTAAGGTTTGGATTGGTGTTCGCAGTCGCCACTACGTTTTTGAATAGCTGGCTTGGATAAATAAAGTAGCCTTTGGTTTTTATGGCATCCGTTTTGATTTCAGGTGTGATGATTTCATCAGGCAATTTAGCGTAATTCACGCTTTTATCATCCGCTTCAATATAATTGGTAAAGTTTTCACTAATAAAACGGTAAAAAAGTGTGCCAAGCACATATTGTTTGAAATCCCAGCCATCGACTGAGCCTCGTACATCATTAGCAATTTGCCAAATTTTGCGTTGAAGTTCGGCACGTTGTTGCATTGCTATTGTCATAAAATCCTCAAAATATTTTATGTAATGAGTTAAATAAAGATGTGAAAAATTATACAGGAAATGAGAATGTTATGTGTGAGTTTCTATGAATTTATCTTTAATGCTTCATTGCGGTTATTTGTAAAAAAATAATAGCTCGTTTGAAGGTTTTGCCTTGATAAAGTGCGGTTGAAATTTGCAATGTTTTTATGAATAGCTTTTTTGCGGAAAATATTTGAGAAAGGGCATGTTGTGCATGCCCTATAGTTTGACGTATTAGTTCATAATTCCTTTATGTCTTAACAACGCATCTAATTGCGGTTCTCGTCCACGGAAGCGTTTGAATAGCTCCATTGGTTCTTCCGACCCACCACGCGTGAGAATTTCATCTAAGAATGATTTGCCTGTGATTGGGTTGAAAATACCTTCTTCTTCAAAGCGTGAATACGCGTCTGCTGATAGTACTTCTGCCCATAAATAGCTGTAATAACCTGCGGCATAACCCCCAGCAAAAATATGGCTGAAACTGTGTGGCGCTCTTGCCCAATCAACTCCTTTTATGACGGCAACTTGCGATTTCACCGCTTTAAGTGTTTCTAATATTTGATTGGTTTTTTCCGCATCAAAGGTGTGATGCAAGCGGAAATCAAAAATACCAAATTCAAGCTGACGTAAAATAAACATCGCAGCTTGGAAATTTTTCGCTTTTAACAATTGCGTGAGTTTTTCTTTTGGCAACGGCTCGCCTGTTTCGTAATGTCCTGAAATAAACGCCAAAGCCTCTTCTTCCCAGCACCAGTTTTCCATAAATTGACTTGGTAATTCCACTGCATCCCAAGGTACACCGTTAATACCTGCCACATCGGATATATCAATTTGCGTGAGCATATGATGGATTCCGTGACCAAATTCGTGGAATAGAGTAGTCACTTCATCGTGCGTAAATAACGCTGGCTTATTTCCTATCGGTGCATTGAAGTTGCAAGTTAAATAAGCCACAGGCGTTTCAATGCTGCCATCCAGTTTACGCTTGCGTCCGATACAGTCATCCATCCACGCACCGCCACGTTTGTGTTCACGTGTATATAAATCAAGATAGAAACTACCACGGACTTGCTCGTTTTCATCGATTAAATCAAAGAAACGAACATCTTTATGCCAAGTATCCACGCCTTTACGTTCAACTGCACGAATATTGAAAATACGTTTGATCAATTCAAACAGTCCCGAAATTACGCGATTTTCAGGGAAATATGGGCGAAGTTCTTCATCATTAATGGCGTATAAATGTTGTTTTTGTTTTTCGCTGTAAAAACCAATATCCCAAGGTGCAAGTTCAGTGGCACCAAATTCTTTTTCGCAGTAATCTTTCAATTCTTGAAGTTCTTTTTCGCCTTGTGGTTTGGCACGTTCGGCAAGATGATCTAAGAAATCAAGCACTTGTTGTGGGTTTTCAGCCATTTTTGTGGCAAGTGAAAGTTCGGTATAAGTATTAAAACCGAGTAATTTCGCCAGTTCTACTCGTAACGTCAGAATTTCTTCCATAACTTTACTGTTATCCCATTTGCCAGCGTTAGGGCCTTGTTCTGAGGCACGTGTCGCATAAGCGCGGTACATTTCTTCACGCAATGCACGATTTTCACAGTAAGTCATTACTGGCAAATAACTTGGGATTTCTAACGTAAAACGATAACCTTTCAATCCTTTGCTTTCGGCAGATTGTTGTGCTGCTTGCAGTGCAGATTCAGGTAAGCCTGCAAGCTCTGTTTCGTTTTCAATGAGTTTTTCCCAACCCATTGTGGCATCTAATACATTATTGCTAAATTGTGAATTTAATTCCGATAAGCGCGCCACAATTTCGCCATAACGTTGTTGTTTATCTTCGGAAAGCCCGATACCTGAAAGTTCAAAATCACGCAGTGAATTTTCAATGGCTTTCTTTTGCTCAATAGAATAATCGGCAAATTCAGCACTATTTTTTAACGCCAAATAGGCATTATAGAGCCCTTTATGCTGACCAACCCAAGTGCTGTATTCAGAAAGTAACGGTAAGCAAGCTTGATAGGCTTCACGTAATTCAGCACTGTTTTTTACTGAGTTGAGATGAGAAACGGGTGACCATGCACGGTTTAAGCGATCATTGGTTTCCGTTAAAGGCAAAATGAAATTTTCCCAAGTAAAGTGCGGTTGTTTTAATACTTGTTCTATCGTATCGCGACAATCTTGAATTAATTTTTCAACAGCTGGTTGAATGTGTTCTGGCTTGATGTGTGAAAATGGCGGTAGGCCTTGAATGTTAAGTAATGGATTTGACATAGACATAAATGTTCCTTTTTTGAAAATTGTTCTTTTTTATGTGACGGCGAATTTTATAATATCAAGGTTGAAAAATCTAAAAAATCAGTAATAATAGTTTGCATTTTCTTTTTTATTAGGAACATTATGAAAATTATTTACATTATTTTAGGTTTTCTTTCACTTGCAATTGGCATCATTGGGATTTTCCTTCCTCTTTTGCCTACCACGCCTTTTTTATTACTTACTTTATTTTTCTTCACAAAAGGTTCAAAACGCTTAGAACAATGGTTTTTAGGCACAAGTATTTATCAAAAACATCTCAAGTCCTTTCATGAAAATCGATCATTAAAGAAAAATACCAAAATTTGTATTTTGACTTTTGTTACCACAATGCTACTAATTGGTTTTTATTTCACGCCAAGTGTAATAGGGCGTAGTGTTATTGTTGCGTTGATTTGTATTAAGTTTTGGTTCTTCTTATTTTGGATTAAAACCGAAAATGAATAATTTGTTCGCTTTGTGCCAGCGAAGTGCGGTTATTTTTTCTATTATTTTTACGATGGTGGCTTGTGATAAATTGGATAATCCTAAGCCTATTTCGCCACAAGTTGAGACACCAAAAAATACTCAATTAGAATCTAACCGAGTTGAATTAAAACGTGGTGTTTATGGCGATTTGACTTTGCAACCTTGGCAAGCACAAAGCGAAGAACAAACTCAATTATTACGGGATCTTTTTGAAGGCTTAACAGCTTATGATGTGCAAGGTAATCTTGTTCCAGCTGTAGCAGAAAATTGGCAAACCGAAGACAATAAAACTTGGATTTTCACTTTGCGTGAAAATGCTAAATGGTCAAATGGCGAGCCTATCACTGCATCAGATTTTGTACAATCTTGGCAAGCACTTTCGCAATCTGAAAGCCCACTTAAAAATTATTTGGCTTTTATGAATGTGAAGAATGCGAAGGCAGTATTGGAAAAAGCGTTATCTGTTGAATCCCTAGGATTGTTTGCCGAAAATGACCGTACTTTACGCATTGAATTAGATAAAGCATCGCCATATTTACCTTCTATGCTGGCACACGTCAGCCTTTTGCCTCGCTATGCTAAATCGACTGAAACATTTATCAGCAATGGTGCATATCAATTACAAAGTCAGTCTGAAAATCAGCATATTTTAACCACCAATCCTTATTACTGGGCAAAAGAAAAAGTGATATTTCAACAAGTGAAGTATCAAAAAATTGTAGCAGATGCAGATTTGTCTGATTTTGATGTTGTAATGAATCCGAAAAAAGTCGATCAGAATATCCAAGATTATCCGCAACTTTGTACTTACTTCTATGAGTTTAATCTTTCCGATCCTGTGTTACAAAAAAGTGCGGTAAGAAAAGCGATTGTTTCGATGATTTCTACCAAGAATTTGGTTGCAGATATTCCTAATCTTTATCCTAACAATACTTTTTTGCCAAAATCGATGCTCGGAGAGCAAGAATCTGTTTGGGAGCCAGTTGTTGCAGAGCAGCTTCTTTCGCAAAATCAAATTAATGAAACTCGTCCATTGAAATTACGCATTCGTTATGACACTTCGCCTTTGAATCAAACCATTGCAATGCGATTAAATCATCAATTATCACAATCTGATTTATTACGAGTTGAAAATCAAGGGATGAGTTGGCAAGAATTGCAAACAGCTCGCACAAAAGGCGATTTTCAATTAATTCGTTCTGGCTGGTGTGCTGATTTTAATGATCCTGCAGCCTTTCTAAATTTATTCTATTCAAAAAGCCCTGATAACAAAAATGGCTATAAAAATGCAGAATTTGATCGTTTATTTGAAAGTGCAATGACGACAACATCCGAAAAAGTGCGATTAGAAAATTACACAAAATTGAAAGAGATGATTCAGCAAGAACATTTAGTGTTACCTATTTTTCAATATAGTACGCCAGTTTATCTCGCATCAAGTATAATGGGTGCGCAAGTAAATTCTGTCGGTGTCATTTACAGTAAAGATTTGTGGAGAAAGGTTCAAAGTCAATAATTACCCTTGCAATCAAGAAAAAAATCTTTAAGATTGGAGGCATTGGGGACAACTCCGACATCGTCCCCTTGCGATTATCTTAGATAACTGTTCCGGAACAGCTAACTAAACAACAGATAATCAAGAAAATGAAAAAGGCAATTTTTTTCATTTTACTTACTCCTGATAAGCCCCGATCTTTGGAATACGAGACGGGGTTTCTCGTTTTTAGCAATATGCTAAAAATCCTTCGATTATTCCGTAACTGAGAGTTTAAATAAAAAAAGCCATACTGTTCAATATAACAGTATGGCTTTTTTAACATATCTTATTTGTTAAATAATCTCTTCCTGGCAATGTCGGCAGGTCATTAAATGCTGTTCGTCATTGTTATGTACAATGTAATGCCCCATTTTTTTCGCTTTAGTATCAAGATATTTTGTATTGTAGCGGTTTTCGCCAACATTAAGTGGAACTCGCTCAACCACGTTGATACCCGCTTTTTTCATCGTTTCCATTTTTTCTGGGTTGTTGGTCATTAAGCGAACTTTTTTTACACTGAGTAGCTCGAACATATCGGCACAGACTTCAAAGTCGCGTTCATCCGCTTTGAAACCTAAAGCAAGATTGGCTTCAATGGTATCCATTCCTTTATCTTGTAAAGAATAAGCACGGATTTTATTAATCAAACCAATTCCGCGGCCTTCTTCACGATGATAAATTAAGACACCGCGACCTTCTTCTTGAATTTGTTTCAACGCTGTCGCCAGTTGGAACCCACAATCGCATTTTAAGCTGTGAAGCGCATCGCCAGTTAAACATTCAGAATGGATGCGTGCTAACACAGGTTTATCCGCATTAGAAATATCGCCCATTACTAAGGCAACATGTTCTTTTTTGGTATCTGGGAATTCAAATCCCACCATTTTGAAAATACCATATTCAGTGGGTAAATTGGCTTGTGCAACTAGCTGAATTTTTGCCATAAAGTGATCCTTATTTATCGTCATTTTTGTTAGAATGCGCGCGTTATTTTTTATTATCAAGGGGCGGGCATGTTTAAAAGGCTGTCATTATATACGTTATTACTTTGTCTTGTACCATTTTTTATTTGGGGTATTTCCTATCATTGGCATGGCAATAGCCAATTAACCCAGGCTGATTATTGGCTTTATTTGCTCACTGAAACGGGTAGCGTACCTTATGCCTTGATCACTTGTGTGTTATTTACGCTTTTGTTCGCATTTTTATTCAAAAATCCAAAACAATGGATATTAGGCGTAATTGTGATGGGGATTTCAGTTATCGCCACTCAAGCCGCAAAAATAGGGGCAAAAGCATTATTTGAAGAACCTCGTCCGTTCACTGTTTATCTAGCTGAGCAAACTCATTCAACGCCTGAAAACTTTTATAAAAATGACCGCACTTTGCGTGCAGAAATGGCTAAGAATTTTTATTCGATGGATTTCACTACACCTGCTTGGTTAGTTCATCATTATGAAAATGAAACAGGCTATTCTTTCCCCTCAGGGCATACGATTTTTGCAGCAACTTGGCTGATGCTTGCTGTTGGCTTTACCCAATTATTGGGTAATCGCTCTTTTAAAGCACAATTGCTGGTGGCGGGTATTGCAGTGTGGGGCTTGTTGATGTTGATTAGCCGTGTGCGATTAGGCATGCATTACCCAATAGATTTATTGGTGGCGACATTACTGGCATGGTTGATTAATAGCATTATTTTTGCCTTTTTGAAGAAAAAGGCGATCTTCGTCATGAAATAGTAATAGTTGAGATAGAAGGGGATGGAGACTTGATTAAGATATTTAAATAACTTACGAGGTTGATTTTATTTTTGATATAAATGTTTGGGGTTGAACGTTATTTTAGTAACAGCACAAAGTGTGATCATAGCGAATAAATTTCCTTCCTATGTTTTCCTAAAGAGAAGGATTATAAGTTATTTCATCTATTTAATGCGATTCATAAGCTGAAATATACTGCTGAAGTTGTGAATTAAATGCTAAATACCTAGCAAAAAGTGCGGTGAAAACCCACCGCACTTTTCTTTAGCTATTAAATATGATAAACGCAATATTATTCAACACTTCCGCTTAAAAATCCGCCACTTTGATGATTCCAAAGTTTAGCATATAAGCCATTGAGCTCTAGTAATTCTGCGTGAGTACCTTGTTCGACAATTTGTCCTTTATCAAGTACGATCAGGCGATCCATCGCTGCGATGGTGGATAAACGATGGGCAATGGCAATCACAGTTTTATTTTCCATCATCTTATCGAGACTTTCTTGTATCGCCACTTCCACTTCTGAATCCAGCGCACTTGTGGCTTCATCTAACAATAGAATTGGCGCATCTTTTAACATGACACGAGCAATAGCAATACGCTGACGCTGACCACCAGAAAGTTTTACCCCGCGTTCTCCCACATGGGCATCATAGCCTTTTCTGCCTTGAGCATCAGTGAGGAATGGAATGAAATCAGCGGCTTCCGCTCGTTCAGCAGCTAAAACCATTTCTTCATCAGTAGCATTCGGGCGACCATAAATAATATTGTCACGTACAGAACGATGCAGCAACGAAGTGTCTTGAGTGACTAAACCGATTTGGCGACGTAAGCTTTCTTGCTGCACATTGAGTACATTTTGTCCATCAATGGTAATTTCGCCTTGTTGTGCTTCATAGAAACGCAGCAATAAGTTCACAATCGTAGATTTTCCTGCACCAGAACGACCGATTAACCCAACCTTTTCCCCTGGTTTGATAGTGAGATTGAAATGATTGAGTAATGGTTTTGTTGGATCATAAGCAAAGGTAATATCGTTAAACTTAATTTCCCCTTGTTTAACTTGTAACGGCGATGCTTGTGGTTTATCTACAATGGTGTGAGGTTTAGTTAAAGTATTCATTCCGTCGTTTACGGTGCCGATATTCTCAAACAATCGGGCAGATTCCCACATAAGCCGACTAGAAAGCCCGTTTACGCGTAATGCCATTGCAGTTGCAGTCGCTATTGCCCCCACGCCAACTTGACCATTTTTCCATAAAATAATGCCAAGTATTGCGGTGCTTAATGTAAGTAGAATATTTGTAGCGTAAGTGAGAGAATTTAGTGATGTTGCCAAACGCATTTGGGCGTGTACTGTTACCATAAAATCTTGCATTGAACGCTTGGCATAAGTAGCTTCGCGTGAGCCGTGAGAAAATAATTTTACTGTAGCAATATTGGAATAAGCATCTGTAATGCGTCCCGTCATTAAAGAACGAGCATCAGCTTGTCGTTGTGCGGTTTTTGATAGTTTAGGAATGAGGATTCGTAGGATCAAACCGAAGAGTATAATCCAAGCAATAAATGGCAGTAAGAACCAAGAATCTAATGCTGCGAGAACTAATCCTGATGTAATAAAATATACGATGACATATACAAACATATCCGCAAGTGTAAGTACTGTGTCACGTACTGCAAGGGCGGTTTGCATTACTTTTGCGGATACTCTACCTGCAAATTCGTCTTGATAAAAACTTAAACTTTGTCCAAGCATTAAACGATGAAAATTCCAACGTAATCGCATTGGAAATACGCCTTGTAAGGTTTGTAAATGCACGGTTGAAGCTAAAAATCCCCAAACGATGCTAATAAGTAATAGGGCTGCCATTCCAATTAATAAATGACCTTTTTCTTGCCATAATTTTTCAGGCGTAAATGTGCCTAACCAATCTATAAGTGTCCCCATAAATTGGAATAATACTGCTTCCATTACACCTGTACCGACGGTTAAAATTGCGAGCAAAAGAATCCAACCTTTCATTCCTGCAATACTAGACCAAATAAAACGGAACAAACCTTTTTTAGGTGTTGTTGGATTGCTTTCTGGATAGGGATTTAAACGGTTTTCAAACCACGAAAAAATTTTGTTAAACATATCTTTTCCTTAAAAAGAAAAGGCAACGCGGGTTGCCTTTTAGAAGTGCATATTATTATAGCGCAAAAACACATCAATTTATAGACTGACAGATTTTCTGTATTGGCTTGGCGAAAGTTGGTAGTAATTCTTAAAGGCTTTACTAAAATGCGCCTCCGATTGATACCCCACTTCTAAAGCAATGGCAAGCACGGATTGTTGGGATTGTTTTAATAAAAACGCCGCAGATTGTAACCGCACTTTCGTGAGAAAACGTCCCGGCGACATACCAAGTTGTTGTTGAAAAACACGAATAAAGTTTGCACGAGACATTGTTGCAAGTTCAGCTAATTGTTCAATATGCCAATCATTTTGAGGTTGTTGTAATATTGCTATCAGTGCAGTATTTAATCGCTTATCTTGTAAGGCAAATAAGATGCCTTGTTCAATTAAATTCTGTTGAATAGCGTGGCGTAAAATATAAATTAAAAGTACATTTGAAAGTGCATCAACGATGGATTTCGTACCCGCATCATTTTTTTGTGCTTCTTGTAAAAAAAGCTGTACTAAAGGATGAATTGGCGTGTCGCATAAATTTATATGTAAATATTCAGGTATTGATGCTGTAAGAAGCGCATCTTGTTGATAATAAAAATTACCGCAGAACATTTTTAAATCTGGTGTACCTCGTCCAATCTGATGTAACTCAAATAATCCTTGATGACTTTTTTTTGTAGGAATATCTGCCCTTTTATTTACTGAATAATGCATAAAGTGCGGTTGATTTTGAGGAAGAAAAAAAATATCTCCCTCTTTTAAATGAAATTGTTTTTCATTTAGTGTAAGCCAGCATTCGCCTTGTTCAATAAGATGGAATATGCCTTTTCCTGCATTCTTTTCTTGATGAGATATTTGCCATTCTCCTTGAAATTCACAGCGAATATTAATTTCTCCACGCACTTGTGCTAAATGGGTAAGTTTATCTAAATAGTCCATAATGAGATGTTAGCGATAAAAATTGAGATAAATAAGCAAGTATCATAATCTAATCCGCCTATAATTTGCCACACCAGTTGGTTATTAATTCAATATATTTAGGAGAACATTATGTTTGCAGATTGGAAAGAACACACATCTCACGTTAAAAAATCATTTGGCGCATTGGGTAAACAACACCCTAAAATGTTACAAGCTTACCAAGCATTAGGCGCGGCTGCAGCAGAGGGCAATGTGCTTGACGCTAAAACTCGTGAACTTATCGCATTAGCCGTTGCTGTAACAACTCGTTGTGAAAGCTGTATTAGCGTACACGCAGAAGAAGCAGTAAAAGCTGGTGCAAGCGAAGCTGAAGTTGCTGCTGCATTAGCAACAGCTATCGCATTAAATGCGGGTGCTGCTTATACTTATTCTTTACGTGCATTAGAAGCATATAGCGTACAGAAAGATTAATTACTCGTCATTCCATAAAGTTAAGTTGATTAAGAGAAAGGGAGCATTTTTTAATGCTCCCTTGTTTTGTTAAGGCTGTGTTTTAATAATACACCACTCTATTTTTCAAGCAATGTCTCCTAAAGGGAATGACTCCGTAAATTGTCCATTTTTCTGATGATCAGTAAAAAACGGTAAACCGATCAAACGATAATGCGGTGTATCTTTTTGCAGGATCTTATCCATCCCATATTCCACTGTGATGGCTTCTAAAAATTCTTCTTTCCATCCATCAGTTTCCACTAAATGCTCACCTTTGGGCTCAATGAAAATTTGGTAATGCAAAAAGTCATTCACGCCATTGGAAGAAGATTTTTGTTTATCTTTCAGCAATAAAATAAAGTCGGGCATAAATCCTTCGCCATTGGCAAAGTTATTCAATTTAAACACTTCTTCGTTACGGATTAAATGAATGTCATATTGAGATTTCAAATCGCCCAAACGCGCTGAAATAAATTGAATTAACGCTTCTTCCAAACCCGTTCCGGCAAAATTATTCATCACATACCAATCATTTTGCGTGGCAATAGTCGTTTTTACATCATCTTTTTTGACCCATTTTTGTTTTGGTGTGCCGAAAATTTCCCATAATTTTTTAGGCGTAAATTCTTTTGTACCGATAAACGGCATATCACTTTCATTCAGATGTTTTTCAACCATTTCCAAGATTTTCAGGCAGCCTGCAAGTTTATCGTCCGGGCGAACCTGTTTGTCTTGCCCTAATCCTAAAAATTCAATTTGCCAGTCTTTCAACAAGTTATTTTGCAATTCATTGCGATTTTGAATGTTGAGCTTGCTTTGCAAACGGTTGAAATGGAATAAAGATTGACTATTTTTCCCTTTGATATGTAATGCTTTATTGAAAATATGCCGCTCCATTTCACTCATTTTTATGGTTTGAGTAAAATTATTTTGTGTGCCGATTTGTCGGGCGGTTTCATCATTTTCATCGGCTGTAAATTGCGTTTCCTGCAACAGTTGATTACCGTGAACTTGGAATGAAAGCGTTTGCGGATTGGCTTGCAGGCTGTCTGCATTATTGCTTTTGGCGTTTGGGTTGGGGATTTTTTTATTCGCCCAAATTAACAACTCTCTAAAATCCTTATTATCGGCAAATTCAGATTTGAGTTTAAATGTTGCCAACACCTTATCATCGTCTTTTTCAGGCAAATAACCGTCTTTTCGCAACTCATTTTTCAGTTCTGAAATATAGCGGGATTGCTCATCGTGCGTGTAATAAAACAATTCTTCCAAGATACGCAATTCGTGTTGCATGTCGTTGTCAAATTTGCGTTTATTCGGCTGTTTACCTTCAAACGCAAATGGAAAATAACGCACGCCACGACCAATCAACTGCTTTTCCGATACGGTAGCGGCAGCCGTTTTGCCTGATTTTTTATTTGAACCACCGCCATTTTGCCCTTCATACAAACGCACAATATCAAACAAATTCAGAACGTCCCAACCTTCGGTTAATCTATCTACCGTAAAAATGGCACGGATTGGATTATCAGCCGCTTCCAAATTGTTTAGCAATTTTTCGGTTTCGCTGTCGGTTTTTTCAGTTTTGTTTTTGTTGGTTTCGGAGTTGGTAATAATCACATTATGTTTTTGATAATTTTGTTTCACCCAATTTGCCAAATGTGCAAACTCAAAGCCATTTTCCTGCATAAATTTTAGGGCTTGTTCGGTTCGGGTTTTGCCTTGTTCGTTGGCGTTGTCGCTATTATTCAGGCTGCCTGAAAACGTATCTAAAAACTCAAAATCATCCGCTTGTACATTTTCTGCCCAATTTAAAAATGCCGAATAATCCGCTTTTGATTCATCAATCGTCTTACTTCTAAACAACATCACAGGCTTGAAATTGGCAATGCCGTATTTCAACGCGATTTGATGGCGATACCAAGCAAATAATAAAGCGTGCAACACCCGCTCTTTCTTGCCCAGCGTACTGGATACCAAATTGATTTCTTTGGTATAACCTTTTTGCAAAAATTCTTTTAAGCCAAATTTTGTGATGATTTTATCCGCGTATTTTTGTTGCACGTCAGCATTTTCAGGTAGCGTGGCGGTAAATTCCAACAGCACATTTTCGCTAGGATTGCCATTTTTATTGAGTAACAATTCCAAAACCATATGCTCCCAGCCTTTGCGTTCAATCTCGGCATTGCTAGTGCGGTCGTTAATTTCCTTTTCTAAATCTAATTCGCCTTGTTTTTTGCCTTTGGTTTGTGCGTTTAAATGGTGTGCTTCATCGCCCAGCATCACAAGGTTCAATTTGTGCAAATCCGCCAATGTGGTTTGGTTTTCCCGTTCGGTGTGAATATCGTTATACAGCTTTTGAATGCTGGTAAATTTAATTTCAATGCCGTCTGAATGTGGGCTAAACATTTCCACTTTGCGAATGGGAATTACCGTATCGCCCTGCAAAATCTTCTCGGTAAATAAAAATTTTGCGTGCGCTGGGTCAATAAAATTATTTTCCGTTTTATCCACGATATTATTTTGATTCACAAAAAACAGAAAATGCCGATAACCTTTTTCAAAATAATACAAAATCAACGCCGCCATCATCATCGTTTTGCCAGCACCTGTTGCCATATTGAACAGCAAATGCGTTGGCTTATTTTTTAAATCAGGGAAATCGTCTAGCTTTGAAGTGCGGTCAAAAATCAAAAAGTTTTCAAGGGCAGATTTTTGCCATTCAAAAAAATCATATTTTAAGTTTTTGGACGTAAATTCTGGCATTTCAAGTAATTCAGGCTTGTATTTTTTTACCGCTTTACGTTCATTTTCAATCACTTCAAACAACGTTTTATTATTCGCCATCTTTTTTCTCCGCTTGATTTTTTACTGATTGATAGAATGCACGGCTTAAGGCTTTATCATCATCGTTCAGGCAATCTGCAAATTGCTCGTCGTCCATTTCGGATAATGAAACATACATTTGATTTAAATCCAACATTTCAAGCACCATTTGTTTTTGTTCGTCTAATGCCAAGGATTGAAATTCAGGCTCTTGAATGATTTGACTAAATTCATTTATGCTGACGTTGTATTTCAAGAAATAGCGTTCGCATAAACCTTCAAACAGAGTTTTGATGCCGTCTGAATCTTCGCAAGCCAAAATTTGTTGTTTTGCGGTTTCGTTAAATGGGGCAAGTTCGGCATAAACAAACTCGCTACCACCTTGCCAATTCACGGCTTTGGAAATACCGCCTTGCTCGCCATCAATCACTTTTTTCAAGCGTTCAACGGCAAGCGTTTCAATATAATCCATTTGTTCAATACCGATATATTGGCGGTTCATTTTGTGGGCAACGGCGGCGGTTGTGCCACTGCCTAAATGGTAGTCTAGGACGATGTCGGATTCGTCAGTAGCGTGTTCAATAATAAGTTTGATGAAATTTTCAGGTTTGGGATTTTTTAAATCATCTGGTAAATCAAGTTCTGATAATTCTTTTGTACCTACTTGGTTCATGCAAGTATTATCAGTGGCAATTAAGCTATTCAAAGTTTTTAATTGAGTTTTAAGTTTATTTTTATATTTTTTATAAATGAAGCCACGTTCACCTTCTTTAATTTCTTTTTTAAATACAATAGTTCCATTTTCTAGGTGTTTTTTTATTGAGTTTTTAGAAAATAGCCAAAACCTGCCTTGTGGCGGATAGTCAATTTGTCCTGTATGTGGATTTTCAACAGCAAACCAATTATTTTCCTGCTTTCCACTTTTGGCACTTGGGTCAGATGATTTCCAATCTCCATTGGGGTCATTGTCAGGGTTTGAATAGCTGGATAAATCTTTCTCTCCACCTAATACATCGGTATTTTCTTTTTGTAACGCAAAAATTAAACAGTTTTCATGTTGGACATTTGCTCCTGTATTTGCGTCATTTGTTGATGATTTTGTTTTTCTAATTAAATCAGTAATATAATTTTCTCTTCCAAATATTTCGTCCATTAAGATACGCAAATAAGCCTGTCCATCTTCATCAATGGACACAAAAATCAAACCATCTTCTGTCATTAACTGCTTGGCAATTTCTAATCTATTTTTCATAAAAGTTAGCCACGTGGACAATTTGAAATTGCTGTTATATCCAAAAGAATCATTTTTTTTCTTTTTAACAAAATAATAAGGCGGATCAATATAAATCAGCTTCACTTTGCCTTTAAACTGCTTGGCAAGCGAATGCAGGGCAATCAGATTATTGCCTTTGATAATGAGATTTTCGGCGGGAGTGCCGTCTGAACGGCGTTTGATTTCGCCAACGGCTTGTTTGCCGTCTGCGGTGTGGCGAGAGAATTTTGAGAATGCTTTTGCGTCAAAAAGCCGGTCAATTTCATCAAAAGCAAGCGTTTGATTAAAAAAGATTTCTTGTCTTTTTCGGGTTAATTTAGTGTATAATTGGCTGGCTGGCTGGCTGGCTGGCTGGCTGGCTGGCTGGCTGGCTGGCTGGCTGGCTGGCTGGCTGGCTGGCTGGCTATTACTGTGTTTAAAATAAATCTCTTCGCCTTCTTCGCTGCTTTGCCCGCCATTCAATACGCAATCTTTAAACGGAAAATCCAACACAATATCCGAACTGTCTTTCAAAAAGCGGTTGCCGTCCGTCAAACCAATGCGGTTGGCGTATTTTGTGTAGGAATTATTGACGCTGTGTTTGTCCAAGAAAAAACGGAAATCCTGCAATTTAAACACCAAAACACCATTCACTTCCACAAAAAAATGGCGTTTTAACTCATCATTCCCCAATAACAACCCGATAATGGACGGGTCGGTTTTTTCCACCAAATCCAACAGGATGTTTTTGGCTAAAATGGTTTTTTCTTCGTTCGCCCATACTTTTTCGTGTGGTAGCAGGGCTTGGGTTAATTCGGCTTGAATGTCTGTATTCATCGTTATAAATCCTCATCAGTCATTATCTTAATATGCTATTACATAGGAATAGCAGGGTGTTTAGGTATATTTATTGACCGTACAGGTTCAATTACTCTCTTAACCTGTTTTCTTTGACTAACAGAAGTCAAAAAATTTTGTTTATCTGAATCAGATAAATTCTCAAAAAGTTGTTTTAAAATGTCTAAATCTTTTGTAATGCCTGACATAATGAAATCCTTATAGTCAATTGAACTATAAGGGTTTTATCAAATTTTAGTGAAAGCATCAACACAGTATTAAAACACAGCCTTTGTTAAACCAAATTAGCATTCTAAAAATATTCTAGTGCTTTTTTCACTGGGGCAAAGCTACGACGGTGTTGCGGTAATGCGCCAAGTTTAGCTAATTTTTCCAAATGTAATTTGGTCGGATAGCCTTTATGCTGGGCAAAAGCATATTCTGGATATTGCTTGTCTAATTCTTCCATTTCTTGGTCTCGTGCTACTTTCGCCAAAATAGAGGCTGCACTGATTTCCGCCACAAGGCTATCGCCTTTTACGACGGCTTGCGCTGGAATAGCTAAATCTTTTGGGATCTTATTGCCATCAACCAACACAAAGTGCGGTTGAATTTTTAAAGATTTTACTGCTCGAGTCATTGCCAGTAAGGAGGCTTGCAGGATATTGATCTCGTCAATTTCATTAGCTTCTGCTCGTCCTAATGCCCAAGCAAGGGCTTTTTCTTTGATTTCTTCAGCAAGGGCTAAACGTTTTTTCTCAGAAAGTTTTTTAGAATCAGCTAATCCTTCAATTGGATTATTCGGATCTAAAATAACGGCAGCCGTTACAACTGCCCCAACTAAAGGGCCTCGCCCAACTTCATCAACGCCAGCGATCAATTCATAGCCTTGTGGATATTCAAACATTTTCTTTTTCCTCTAATAAATCAATGACTGCTTGAGCCGCTTGCTTATCTGCATTGCATTGAATTTTTTGGTGTAAATCTGTGAAGTGCTGAATTAAAACATGGCGATTTTTTACCGCACTTTCATCATCAGAAAGATAAGCAGATAGTTTTTCAGCGAGTAATTCTGGCGTGCATTCTTCTTGAATCATTTCAGGCACGAGCATTTCATTTGCAAGCAAATTTGGTAAAGAAATATAATCGGTTTTCACTAAACGTTTTGCTAAGAAATAGGTCAGTGGTTTCATTCGATAGCCAACCACCATGGGCGATTTACAAAGCATTGCTTCAAGCGCAGCAGTGCCTGAAGCAAGAAGTGTAGCATCAGCTGCGATCATTGCTTGTCGTGCATTGCCATCAATTAAATGCAGGTCTAGATTCGGCGTAATTTTAGCTTTAATGGCTTCAAATTGAATTCGTCGTTTTTCGTTTACCAAAGGAACGAGGAATTGTAAATCAGGGAATTGTTCTTTTAACAATAAAGCTGTTTTTAAGAAAGGCTCAGCCAGAAATTCCACTTCTGAACCACGACTTCCAACTAGGATTGCTAAATAGCGTTGTGTGGGATCAATCTGTAGCATTTGACAGGCTTCAGCACGGTTTGGTTTGAGCGGAATAGCATCTGCCATTGTGTGACCAATAAAACGGCAAGGAACGTTAAATTTATCGTAAAAGGCTTTCTCAAAAGGCAAAAAGGCAAGAACTTGATGAGTTGCTTTGGCAATTTTATGGATACGATTTTGACGCCATGCCCATACAGAGGGGCTTACATAATGAATGGTTTTAATTCCGTTCGCTTTAAGTTTAAGTTCTACATCCAAATTAAAATCAGGCGCATCAATGCCGATGTAAACATCAGGTTTTTCGTGCAACATGGTTTGAATGACATTTTTGCGAATTTTCAACAGACGTGGGAGATGTTTCAAGATTTCAGACAAACCCATAACAGAAAGCTCTTCCATATCGACGAGCGTTTCACAGCCTTCAGCTAACATTCTTGGACCTGCAATGCCAATAAAGCGAGCATTAGGATAATGTGCTTTTAGTTGGCGTATTAACCCCGCTCCGAGAATATCGCCAGATACCTCGCCTGCAACAAGAGCAATGGTTGGATTTGTTTTGTTCATCAAATTTATCCTAAAAATAACCGCACTTTGGTGTGCAAAGTGCGGTTGAAAATAAAGAAGTTTTATTAACGAATAATTCCGCGAGTTGAACGTTTGAAAAATTCAACAAAGAAACTGATCGCTGAATCGGTTTCCGCAATTTGCTCAATTTCTGGTAACACTTCTTCAAGTGTTTTACCGCTACGGTAGAGCATTTTATAAACGTTACGGATTGCGTGCATGGTTGGTTTATCAAAACCACGACGTTTCAAACCCTCTAAGTTTACGCCAAATGGACGCGCGTGGTTGCCTTGTGCCATAACATAAGGTGGTACATCTTGGCTTACCATAGAACCACCGCCTAACATAACGTGTGCGCCAACAATCACAAATTGATGAATCGCTGACATACCGCCAACAATCACGAAATCATCTAATTCTACGTGACCTGCAAGCGTTGCATTGTTTGCTAGAATACAGTTATTTTTAATTTGGCAATCGTGTGCAACGTGAACATTAACCATTAATAAATTATTATTGCCAATAGCGGTTACGCCACAGCCTTGAATCGTGCCACGATGGATTGTAACATGTTCACGAATTTTGTTGCTATTACCAATAATGGTTTTGGTAGCTTCGCCTTTGTATTTCAAATCTTGGTTTACTTCGCCAATGCTCGCGAATTGATAAATTTCGTTATCTTCGCCAATCACGGTATCGCCACGTACCACAATGTGAGATTTCAATACAGTGCGAGCTTTGATTTCAACAGTGCCCTCAACAATACAGAAAGGCCCAATAAAAACATCTTCGCCAATTACCGCACCTTCTTCAACGAGGGCAGTTGGATGAATTTTTGCACTTGGGTGGATCATATTTACCCCTTAATTAACGACGAGCGCACATTAGTTTTGCTTCACAAGCGATTTCGCCATTTACGGTGGCAACGCCAGTAAATGCAGTAATACCACGGCGTTCTTTAATCACTTGAACGTTTAATTCCATTTGATCTCCTGGTAATACTGGGCGTTTAAAGCGCGCTTCATCAATACCTGCAAAGTAGAACAGTTCGCCGCCTTTTAATTCGTGAGTTTTAAAGGCTAAAATGCCCATTGCTTGTGCCAAAGCTTCTAAAATTAAAACGCCCGGTAAAATAGGTTCGCCGGGGAAGTGACCTGTGAAGCAAGGTTCATTGACGCTAATATTTTTAATTGCTTTTAACCATTCGCCCTCTTTAAAATCCAATATGCGATCCACTAACAAAAATGGGTAGCGATGTGGCAATAAAGTCATAATTTCTTTTGATTCGATCACTCTTGGTTGTTGTTCTGACACGTTGATACCTTACAAAAAATAAACAAATAAAATCTGTCGAATTATACGATATTTACAGCCAAAAATAAAACGTACTCAATATAGCCTAGTGTTTAGGACGAATATCAATGGCTGGATCGTCATCTTTACGATATTTTTCATCAATTCGTTTTTGCAATCCAAAGTCATTTTTATCGGATTCGTTAGAAAATAAATCTTCTGTTTGCGTTAATTGAGAATTTTGAATTCCTATCCAATTTGCAATTCCTTCTAAGAAGTTTAAACCTGATTTAAACACCTTATATTCTTTGCGTTCTGTATCATCTGATGAAATTTTGAATAGCGGAATATTATGGTGTTCTCGGCTGAAACAGTTTTGATTGAATAAAAGTATATTGTTTTTTTCATCTTGTTGGTGGCACAAGCCGTGATCTGAGAAATAGATCATTGAGAAAGTGCGGTGATTTTTCTTCGCGTTTTTTTCAAGCTGATCATATACACGTTTTAAAAATTCATCAGTTTTCTTAATAGACGACACATAGCAATTTAAATAACCATATCTCGGATTAAGATCTTTATCGTCAAAGATTTTTGGATAATCTTCGACACGGTCGCAAGCCATTGGGTGTGAACCATAAATATGTAACACAATAAATCGTTTTCTTTGAACAGGATCTTCTAATACTTGGGCGAATTTTGGTAATAAATCAAAATCACTAAAGTTAGTAGAATTAAAGCTCCCGCCTTTTTTCAAGAAAAAGGTTTCATCAGATTTTGAAGCGAGGGATGAAACGGGCGTATCGAATTCGCCGAGCATACCTTGATTAGAAAGCCAATAAGTTTTCACACCTGCAGATTTGATGAGATCCACTAAACTCAAACTGTAATTTGGTTCCCATTTTTCTTTGTTAGGAAGGGTTAGCATTAGACGAAGTGAGGCAACGGTATTTGTTCCTGCTGAACGGAAACCATCAATCAACGTGCCTTTAGCGTTAGACATAAAGGGGGTGTTTTCAATTGGATAGCCATAGGCATGGTGGTAATCTTTCCGCGCACTTTCTCCGAGTACAATTACATAATCATCATAGCGTGAATTTTCTAATGTTGATTTCCCCCAGTTATCCAATTGAGACATTTGTTTTAGTTTTTGCACTTCATCTACAATTTTTAATGTGGAACTTACGGTTTCTTTAATTGGTTCGGCAAGTGGCATATTGTAGGCAAAGAGCAAGGTCGCTAAGGCAATAAATGTTTTATTACGATAAAATTTTATGCCAAATTTCACCGCACTTTTGTACTGAAGAAAAATCAAAATAGGAATGGCGAAAACAATTAAGTAACTACTCACTGGGATTTGTAATAGAAACTCCCTCGTTTCCAACATATCTGTCGCGAAAAGCGAGGCGATATATTGGTAGCTTGGAGGGCCAAAATTTAGCCCTATAGGCGTATAAAAAGCATGCAGTAATGCAAGCGGTAACAAAATAAAATAGAAGGATTTTTTACTGCTGCTTAATAAGAGAATAGTTGTTGTCGCAATCAGAATGAGAGCCACACTGGGTTCTGTAAACATTCCAGAACCGATTAAAATAAAATAACCTGCTAATGCGGCACAAATCATCGCAAAAAGTGCGGGCAAAATTTGGCTTGTTTTTTTCGTATTCATCATTGTCTTTCCTGAAAAGAAAATGTCGCTATTATCCACCTTTCACTCAGAATTTCCATATTTAACTTCTTCACTCTTGAGCGGTTATTTTATAGAATAAGCCAATTTTTAAAGCCAGAGGGAAAAAACAATGAGCCAACCAATTTATAAACGTATTTTATTGAAATTAAGCGGTGAAGCATTACAAGGAGAAGATGGTTTTGGTATCGATCCTGCGATTCTCGATCGAATGGCTGTTGAAATTAAAGAATTAGTGGAGATGGGCGTGGAAGTCGGTGTCGTTCTTGGTGGTGGCAACTTATTCCGTGGCGCAAAACTAGCAAAAGCGGGGATGAATCGCGTGGTGGGCGACCATATGGGAATGCTTGCTACGGTGATGAATGGTTTGGCAATGCGTGATTCTTTATTCCGTGCTGATGTGAATGCTAAATTAATGTCAGCTTTCCAATTAAATGGTATTTGCGATACTTATAACTGGTCTGAAGCAATCAAAATGTTACGCGAAAAACGCGTAGTCATTTTCTCTGCGGGAACAGGAAGTCCATTCTTTACCACTGATTCTGCGGCTTGTTTGCGTGGTATTGAAATTGAAGCTGATGTTGTATTGAAAGCGACTAAAGTTGATGGTGTATATGATTGTGATCCTGCGAAAAATCCTGATGCAAAACTTTATAAAAATTTAAGTTATGCAGAAGTGATCGATAAAGAATTACAAGTGATGGACTTAGCGGCGTTTACTTTAGCTCGCGATCATGGAATGCCGATCCGAGTGTTCAATATGGGCAAATCAGGTGCATTACGTCAAGTAGTGACTGGTACCGAAGAAGGCACCACTATTTGTTAGTGAATGTTGAAAGAATAATATTAAAGAAAATACATCATTAAATTAAGGACTAAACTTTTAATTCATTGAGTTTAGTTTTTACAGTTAGATTATTTAGATATAAAAATCTGCACGCTAATAAGTGAGAAAGTAATCAAACTTTTAGCGTGCAGATTAATTTTTTTAACTATAGTATAGATGCTAATCTACTACCGTTCAAAACATCAAAATTGTGACTAATTAAATCTATACAATCTAATAAATATTATTGATACAAAAAAGTGTGGTGGAAATTTACCGCACTTTATTCTTTTTTATTTATCCCTCAATCCCTTCAAACAGAGCTGTGCTTAAATACCGTTCAGAAGCTGAAGGCAAAATAACAACAATAAGTTTATCCGCAAATTCTGGTAATTTAGCTAAGCGATCTGCAGCCGCGACAGCTGCACCAGATGAAATACCTGCAAGAATGCCCTCTTCCGCCATTAAGCGACGAGCTGTGGCAAGTGCGGTATCACTATCAATAGTTTCTACGCGATCAATAATAGATAAATCTAAATTTTTTGGAATAAAACCAGCACCGATTCCTTGTATTTTGTGTGGGCCTGGTTTTGCTTCTTCGCCCGCTAAAGTTTGAGTAATGACTGGAGATTCCGCTGGTTCAACGGCAACAGAAGTGATTTGTTTACCAAAATCTAATTTAATTGCGCGAGAAATACCCGTAATCGTTCCGCCTGTTCCTACGCCAGCAACCACAACATCGACTTTGCCATCCGTATCTTTCCAAATTTCAGGACCTGTTGTTTCTCGATGAATTTGTGGGTTGGCTGGATTTTCAAATTGTTTAAGCATGACATAGCGGTTTGGATCAGAAGCAACAATTTCTTCTGCTTTCGCAATCGCACCTTTCATTCCTTTTGTGCCTTCGGTAAGCACTAAATTCACACCCAATCCGCGCAATAAACGTTTTCTTTCTAGGCTCATTGTTTCTGGCATGGTGAGCGTGATTTTATAACCTCTAGCGGCTGCAACATAAGCCAAAGCGATACCGGTGTTACCGCTCGTTGCATCTACAATTTCTTTCCCTTTTGTGAGCGTGCCATCTTTTTCTGCTTGCCACACCATATTCGCCCCAATGCGGCATTTTACGCTGTAGCTTGGGTTACGACCTTCAATTTTCACGACCACATTGCCGTTATGACCAAAGTGTTTTAAACGCACAAGTGGCGTATTTCCGATAGAATAAGAATTGTCTGCATAAATTGTCATAATATTTCCCTTTCGTTAGGCTTTGTTAATGTTGATTTATTTATAGCACCGCACTTTTAATTAAAAAAATAGTTATTTGATCTATTTTATAACTGTAGGCTATTTAACAATCCCTGTATTTTTTGAATGAATATCAAGCCCTGTTTGAGAGGAAAAAGGTCTATTCATATTAAAACGTAAGCCATTACGATAATTTTCTACCCACATTAGCGTCGCTCCACATACTGCAACAGGCATAATTAATAAATTAATCACAGGCACAAACGTACAGCACGTAACCAATCCTCCAAAAGTTAAATTTTGAGTTCGTTGATTGCCAAGCGCCTTCTTCATTACATCAAAAGAAACTTTATGATTATCAAAAGGATAATCACAATATTGAATTGCCATCATCCAACAAGTGAACAAGAAAGTAAGTACTGGCACAATGGTTTGCCCAACCAAAGGGATAAAACTCAGTAAAAACAAGGCGATAATTTTAGGCAGGCTATAACGTAATTTTTGCCACTCTCGAGCAAACATACGAGGCACATCTTTTATTACATCAACAAGACCATCATCATTAATATTTTCCCCCGTCAGCATTTTTTCTACTTTTTCCGCCAACAAACCATTAAAAGGGGCGGCGATAAAGCCAGAAAGCGTGGTAAAAGTAAAATAAAAGAGCAATAAAATAGTTAAGATCGAAAATGCTAGTAAAATAAAACTGAGAAAACCAAGCCAATCAGGAATAAAATTCATTACCCAATCAATGGCACTGCTGATTTGACTAATAAAAAGCCAAAATAAACCACAAAGCAAAACAGTATTGAGTAAAATTGGAATAATAACAAACCGACGTAAACCTTTTTGTGTGATGAAGTGCCATCCCATCACAAAATAATGGAAACCCGATTTTAATTCATTAAGATTCAACATTTTTCTTTCCTTTCAATAAAAATATGCTTAAAACAGACCGCACTTTTCCTTTAAAATTCCACACTTTGAAGTATTTTTTCACCTACTGAAATATGGTAGCATTAGCACCATTTATAGCACTCTCGCCGAACTATCGCGCGTAAGGAATAAAAATGGATTTAAATACAATTTTGATTATTGTGGGTATCGTGGCACTTGTCGCCTTAATCGTACACGGATTATGGTCAAATCGTCGTGAGAAATCAAAATATTTCGATAAAGCCAATAAATTTGACCGCACTTCTCAAACGCCTAAATCCCATACGCAAGAAGAAATGGTACAGCCAAACAATATTTCGCCAAATACCTATGTGGAAAATAGGCATACACCAATTACTCAACCAACCACAGAAAAAGCACCATCAGAAGCTGAATTGATCGATTATCGCCAAAGTGATAAAAGTGTGGATGACATCAAAATTTCTATTCCTAACGCGCAACCTATTTATGATATGGGCAATCATCGTTCAGAGACAACACAACCAACGCAGCCTCAATACGATATGCCGACCTCAAATAATGTCGCAAGTATGACCTTAGAACAACTTGAAGCACAAAGCCAAAATGTTGATTTTAATGGCATTAATTCATCATCGCCAGAATTAAGAGTGCAGCTTGCAGAATTATCTCACGAAGAACGTCAAATAGATTACAACGTCTCGTTTAATGAAGCAAAAGTAGAAATGACAGCTAAAGCAAAACAAACAACTGGCTATATTCAACTTTATCTTATTCCAAAATCTAGCGAAGAATTTAATGGTGCTAAATTAGTGCAGGCTCTTGAAAATTTAGGTTTTATCTTGGGTAAAGATGAAATGTATCATCGCCATTTAGATTTAAGTGTGGCAAGTCCTGTGCTTTTTAGTGTGGCAAATTTAGAACAACCCGGCACATTCAATGCTTATAACTTAGTGGAATTTAATACCATAGGAATTGTATTCTTTATGCAATTGCCCTCTCCGGGTAATAATCTTGCTAATTTACGTATGATGATGCGTGCTGCCCATACATTAGCCGAAGATTTACAAGGTGTTATACTGACTGAAGAACAAGAAATTTTTGATGCAAATGCAGAGCAAGGCTATCTTGCTCGTGTGTAAATTCATACCTTAAATTTACCGCTCTTTTATATTCATTTAGACAGGCTTTGTACCTGTCTATTTTCACGCTAAATACATAGAAAAGTGCGGTCATTTTTCTCCGAGAATTTTATGACAAATATTCAAACTCAACTAGACAATCTACGCAAAACCTTGCGTCAATATGAATACGAATACCACGTTCTAGATAATCCAACCGTGCCTGATAGCGAATATGATCGTCTCTTTCATCAACTAAAAGCTTTAGAACTAGAACATCCTGAATTTCTTACGTCAGATTCGCCAACTCAACGTGTGGGTGCAAAACCACTTTCTGGGTTTAACCAAATTCGTCACGAAATTCCAATGCTCTCTTTGGATAATGCTTTTTCCGATGCAGAATTCAATGCTTTTGTAAAACGCATTGAAGATCGTTTAATTGTATTGCCTAAACCACTTACTTTCTGTTGCGAACCTAAACTTGATGGCTTGGCTGTGAGTATTTTATATGTTAATGGTGTACTTACCCAAGCTGCCACTCGTGGCGATGGCACTACAGGAGAAGATATTACGGCAAATATCCGCACCATTCGTAATATTCCGTTACAACTTTTAACAGACAATCCTCCAGCACGTTTAGAAGTGCGGGGCGAAGTTTTTATGCCGCACGCAGGCTTTGAGCGTTTAAATAAATATGCGCTAGAACATAATGAAAAAACCTTTGCTAATCCTCGCAATGCAGCGGCAGGTTCTTTACGCCAACTTGATCCTAATATTACCAGTAAACGTCCGCTGGTATTAAATGCTTATGGTATTGGAATTGCTGAGGGTGTTGATCTGCCGACCACGCATTATGCTCGTTTGCAATGGCTAAAATCTATCGGTATTCCAGTAAATCCAGAAATTCGTTTATGTAACGGTGCTGATGAAATTTTAGATTTTTATCGAGATATTCAAAATAAACGTAGCTCGTTAGGTTATGATATTGACGGAACGGTATTAAAAATCAATGATATAGCCTTACAAAATGAACTAGGATTTATTTCTAAAGCACCTCGCTGGGCGATTGCTTATAAATTCCCCGCCCAAGAAGAATTAACGGTGCTGAATGATGTTGAATTCCAAGTGGGTCGAACTGGCGCAATCACACCAGTTGCCAAATTAGAGCCAGTGTTTGTTGCAGGCGTTACAGTAAGTAATGCCACCTTACACAATGGCGATGAAATTGAACGTTTAAATATAGCTATTGGCGATACTGTTGTTATTCGTCGAGCAGGCGATGTAATTCCACAAATTATCGGTGTATTACACGAACGTCGCCCTGATAATGCTAAACCAATCATTTTCCCGACAAATTGCCCTGTGTGTGATTCTCAAATTATTCGTATTGAGGGTGAAGCGGTAGCACGTTGCACGGGAGGATTATTCTGTGCTGCACAACGCAAAGAGGCGTTAAAACATTTCGTCTCTCGTAAAGCGATGGATATTGATGGTGTAGGTGGAAAATTAATAGAACAATTAGTCGATCGAGAACTGATTCATACACCAGCCGATTTATTTAAACTCGATTTAACCACGCTCACACGCTTAGAAAGAATGGGCGTAAAATCGGCAGAAAACGCACTCAATAGTCTTGAAAAGGCAAAAAGCACAACGCTTGCTCGCTTTATTTTTGCTTTAGGCATTCGTGAAGTAGGCGAAGCCACTGCATTGAATCTTGCTAATCACTTCAAAACCTTAGATGCGCTTAAAGCAGCCGATCTTGACCAACTTCAACAAGTACCTGATGTAGGGGAAGTTGTGGCGAACCGAATTTTTATATTTTGGCGTGAAGTGCATAATGTTGCTGTCGTTGAGGATTTAATCGCACAAGGTGTGCATTGGGAAACTGTAGAAGTGAAAGAAGCAAGTGAAAACTTATTCAAAGATAAAACTGTAGTACTGACAGGCACTCTTACACAAATGGGGCGTAATGAAGCAAAAGCCTTATTACAACAGCTTGGCGCAAAAGTAAGTGGTTCGGTATCCAGTAAAACAGACTTTGTTATCGCAGGCGATGCAGCAGGCTCTAAACTTGCAAAAGCGCAGGAACTAAATATTGCAGTATTAACAGAAGAAGAATTTTTAGCACAGATAACAAGATAAATTTTATCTAAAATAGTGATAATTATAATGATACCCAACGCTTGGAGTTACTGGAAGAATAGGTAATACACTTTTTGTTCTCGTTTTAACTTTATTGTCACTTTGGTTTAATTTTAAACTTGTATCAATTTGTTGTGTTATTTTATCCTTTTGAGTTTGTGTAACAGTATTACCACTAATAACTCGAGCATTATATTCTTGCACAGTTTTCATATCGTAAATAACGTGGCTAGTTTGTTCTGACTGAGATGAACATCCAACCAAACTTAACATAACAACACTAATAAGAACGAAATTTTTCATTTAATATAACCTATTTACAAATTACATCATTTAATACAGCGATACCTTCTGAAATATGATTGATGGCAGTGTTGGTAATCTGCCGGTGCAAAAGCTAAGCCCCATACAATGCCAACTCCGAGTAAAATAAGCGTTAAAAATGCAAATAGCGGACTCAATTTACCGCAAATACGATATTGAGTTTCGGGGTTTGCATAAGGATGTAGCCACTTCTACATAAAAAAGATCCTTAAAAATTAAAGAGAAAAACCACTGCCACTTTTATACGGTGGAATGAAATTAATTATCTAAACTAATTCGAGTGCCGCTGCGATGGCAAAAGGCGAAAGTGTTACAGCGCAAGCCATCATGGCACCTAAAATCGCCAGTTGTCCCCCATAAGGTACATTTAATCCTGCTGCTTCTAATATTGATGAAGCAAAAATTAAAACGGGAATAAATAATGGAACAACAAGCAAACTCAACAACACGCCCCCTTTTCGCAACCCCACTGTTAAAGCTACGCCAATGGCACCAATACAGCTCAATACAGGGGTGCCAAGTAACAATGTCAAAACTAATGCCCACCAAATATTCACTTCAAGAGAAAGTAACAAAGCTGCAATAGGCGATAATAAAATAAGCGGCAAACCTGTGAGCAACCAATGTGCAACCACTTTGGCCAAAGCTGTCATTGGTAAAGGCTGTGCGGTTAGCATTAATTGTTCGAGAGAACCATCAATAAAATCATCACGGAATAAACGCTCAAAAGAAAGCAATGCTGAAAGTAATGCAGCTACCCACGCGATACCCAGTGCGATACGGGAAAGTAATTTAGGATCTGGCCCAATAACCAACGGAAACAAGGTAATCACAAGCAAAAAGAACCACAGCGGATTTAAAATTTCCGCATTTTTACGCATCGCAATTTGAAGTTCGCGTTTAATTATTTCTAGAAAAATCATTAAGTTATTCCGCTTTATAAGCTGCTAGATTCAATTTTTGCAGATGAGAACTTGACACTTCTTGATGGCTGGTCAGTAACACAATACCATCTCGTTGAGCGTGCTTATCAAAAAGTGCGGTTAAAATTTCCACGCCTTTTTTATCAATCGCAGTAAAGGGTTCATCTAAAATCCATAAAGGAGCTTGAGAAAGCCATAAGCGACCTAAGGCGATACGTTTTTGTTGTCCTGCTGAAAGTTGTGCAGCAGGCAAATCTTCACGACCTAACAACCCTGCTTTCTCAAGCAAATCCCACAAAATATCAGTATTTTGTTCAGCTTGACTAATTCGTTGATAAAACTGCAAATTTTCCCATGCGGTTAATTCTGGTTTTACGCCCGAAAGATGACCTAAATAAAGCAAATTCTGATGATATTGTTCACGTTGTTTAGAAATCGCTTCAGAATCCCACCGCACTTCGCCTTCCAAAGGTTGCGCTAAACCCGCAAGAATACGTAACAAACTTGTTTTACCTATACCATTATGCCCTTCAATTTGTACAAAATCACCGCTAGTAAAATCGCAAGTCAAAGCACGAAAAAGTACTTGTTCACCACGTTGGCAGGATAAATTTTGCAGAGATAACTTGTGTGGCTCAAACATAATTGCAAAGGGAAAATAAAAAGTGGCGGTATTCTAATATTTGATGAAATTTTCGCAACTCAAACGCATAACTCTTTAGAAGTAGATCGATAGGTTTATTGATTTAAAACAAAATTTAATAAATTCACTTTTTAAAAAAGGAAAAACATTTAATGATCTAAATCAATTTTTTTGCTATTATTTGCTCAATTTTAGTTATAGACCAAAACCTCAACGAAATCTGTTTTTAACAATAGAAGGAATACATTATGTCTTATACTCTCCCTGAATTAGGCTATGCCTACGATGCGTTAGAACCACATTTTGATGCGCAAACAATGGAAATTCATCATAGTAAACATCACCAAGCTTACGTAAACAATGCAAATGCTGCATTAGAAGGTTTGCCCGCTGAATTAATAGAAATGTGTCCGGGTCATTTAATTTCTAACCTTGATAAAATTCCTGCAGAAAAACGTGGAGCATTACGTAATAATGCTGGTGGCCACACAAACCACAGTTTATTTTGGAAAAGCTTGAAAAAAGGCACTACTTTACAAGGTGCATTAAAAGATGCGATTGAACGTGATTTTGGTTCTGTAGATGCGTTTAAAGCAGAATTTGAAAAAGCAGCAGCAACTCGTTTTGGTTCTGGTTGGGCATGGTTAGTATTAACTGCTGAAGGTAAATTAGCCGTTGTATCAACAGCAAACCAAGATAACCCATTAATGGGTAAAGAAGTGGCAGGTTTCGAGGGTTTCCCACTTTTAGGTTTAGACGTTTGGGAACACGCTTACTACTTAAAATTCCAAAACCGTCGTCCAGACTACATTAAAGAATTCTGGAACGTGGTAAACTGGGATTTCGTTGCAGAACGTTTTGAACAAAAAACAGCACACTGCAATTGCGCAAAATAATAAACATAGAAAAGCCTAGCAAAGCTAGGTTTTTCTACTTTCCTCTCTATAACTTTTCTCTTGCGATCTTTTTTATCAAATCCGTATCTTTTACAGGCTTATTATTTATAGGCATGTATCAATGTTTATTTTCTATAAACAAAGTATTATTAAAATTCAATAAATAATAAATAATAAATAATGAAGAAATGTAAAGCTTCTTTAGTGAGATCAAAAAGAATGTTACTATTGCAAAAATTTTAAGCTATAAAAAATGGAAATAAAATTTATCGCTATTTTTATGACCACATCAAAGCTAAACCAAAGAGATGTTTTGCTATAAATAACAAAACTTAATTTTTAAATTAAACAAATCTAACTTTTTCAGGTCATATAAAACTGACTAAATTTTTTTATTTATAAACGAGATATTAATGAATCAAAATTTAATTGAAATTAAAAATCTCACCTTTAAACGCAGTAATCGTGTGATTTACGATAACCTGAATTTGCAAGTAAAAAAGGGGAAGATTACTGCAATTATGGGGCCGTCGGGGATTGGTAAAACCACCTTACTTAAATTAATTGGTGGGCAGCTAATGCCAGAACAAGGGGAAATTTTATTTGATGGACAAGATATTTGTCGTCTATCTAATCGTGAACTGTACGAAATACGCAAGCGGATGGGGATGTTATTCCAATCAGGTGCGCTTTTTACGGATATTTCTACTTTTGATAATGTCGCCTTTCCAATTCGTGAACATACGCATTTGCCTGAAAATTTAATTCGCCAAATCGTATTGATGAAATTGGAGGCTGTTGGGTTGCGAGGCGCTGCCGCATTAATGCCTTCAGAACTTTCTGGTGGTATGGCTCGTCGAGCTGCATTAGCGCGTGCTATTGCGCTTGACCCTGATTTAATTATGTTTGATGAGCCATTTACGGGGCAAGATCCGATTAGTATGGGCGTAATTTTAAGCCTGATTAAACGATTAAATGAAGCGTTAAATTTGACTTCTATCGTAGTGTCACACGATGTGGAGGAAGTATTGAGTATTGCTGATTATGCCTATATTATTGCAGACCAAAAAGTCATCGCAGAAGGAACATCTGAGCAGCTTTTACAAAGCCAAGATCCGCGCGTGGTGCAATTCTTAAAAGGTGAATCTGATGGTCCTGTGCGCTTTAAGTACCCAGCGCAAGATTATGTGAAGGAATTGTTTGAATGATCGTCAATTTTATTTCTGCTTTGGGAAAACAGGTGATTGATTTTTTCCGTGCATTGGGGCGAGCTGGCTTTATGTTATTTGGCGCATTGATCGGCAAGCCACAAATTCGTAAGCATTTTCCTTTGCTTGTGAAGCAAATGCATGTTTTAGGTGTCCAATCGTTACTCATTATTTTGTTGTCCGGTTTATTTATTGGAATGGTATTAGGACTACAAGGTTATGTCGTGTTAGTCGATTTTTCTGCTGAAACAAGTTTAGGTCAGTTGGTGGCACTTTCTCTTTTGCGAGAATTAGGCCCTGTTGTTACCGCACTTTTATTTGCTGGTCGAGCAGGTTCTGCATTGACGGCTGAAATAGGCTTAATGAAAGCCACTGAACAACTTTCTAGTCTTGAAATGATGGCTGTTGATCCTTTATGTCGAGTGATTGCACCTCGTTTTTGGGCAGGGGTTATTTCCATGCCAATTTTGTCAATCTTGTTTATCGCGATTGGTATTTGGGGCGGTTCCTTAGTTGGTGTGGATTGGAAAGGTGTTGATTCAGGCAGCTTTTGGTCTGTTATGCAAAATTCCGTGAGTTGGAGCTATGATATTTTAAATGGCTTTATTAAAGCGGTTTTCTTTGCTGTAGCCGTAACTTGGATTGCGCTTTTTAATGGTTATGATTGTATGCCAACATCAGAAGGTATCAGTCAAGCTACAACACGAACAGTTGTGCACGCTTCACTTGTTGTTCTAGGATTAGATTTTATTTTGACTGCTATTATGTTTGGTGCAGGTTAAGGATTTTTTTATGAGACAAACAATTAAATATGAATTTTGGGTCGGATTATTTTTATTACTTGGTATTGGTGCCTTAGTTTTTTTAGGTTTACGCGTAGCTAATGTACAAGGTTTTGCTGAGACGAAATCTTATACCGTGACGGCAATTTTTAATAATATTGGCGGACTTAAAGTGCGAGCACCACTAAAAATTGGAGGCGTAGTAATTGGGCGTGTGAGTGCTATTACGCTTGATGAAAAAAGCTATTTGCCAAAAGTAAGTATTGCGATTAATCAAGAATATAATGAAATCCCAGAAAACAGTTCTTTATCAATTAAAACATCAGGTTTATTAGGTGAGCAATATATTGCCTTGACAATGGGTTTTGATGATGGAGATACAGCAATGCTTAAAAATGGTAGCCGAATTCAAGACACTACATCAGCTATGGTATTGGAAGATTTAATTGGGCAATTCTTATATGGAAGTAAAAAATCGGACGATAATGAAAAATCAGAATCCGCAGAACAATAGGTTAAATTTTATAAATTAGGAGATTGATAATGAACCTTACTCAACTAAAAAAATGGTTTACTATTTTCACTTTCGCATTTACCGCACTTTTGGTTACAAGAACGGCTATTGCAGAAACAAGTCCTTATGTTTTAATGCAGCAAGCGGCAGATAAACTATTTTCTGATATACAAGCTAATCAAAGTAAAATTAAACAAGATCCAAATTATTTACGTACTATTGTTCGTAATGATTTATTGCCTTATGTAAACTTAGAATATGCAGGTTCTAAAGTATTAGGTTCATACTACAAATCAACCTCTGCAGAACAACGCGAAAAATTTTTCAAAACTTTTGGCGACTTGATTGAGCAAAAGTATGCACAAGCATTAACAAATTATTCTAATCAAAAAATTCAAATTGAATCAGAAAAAGAATTAGGCGATGACAATTTTGTAAATATTCGCGTAAATATTATTCAAACTAATGGCGTCGCTCCGATCCTATTAGATTTTAAATGGCGTAAAGGCAATAAAAGTGGGGAATGGAAAGCCTACGATATGGCAGCAGCAGGAGTAAGTATGCTGGAAGATACGATAAAAAATTGGGTTGGTATTTTAAACAAACAAGGCATTGATACATTAATCACAAAGATGCAGCAATCTGCCTCACAACCTATAATTTTCAATCAATAAATGAATAACTATGCTAAATTGGGATTTGCAAAAAAATAATGATAAAATAACGCTCTTTTTGTTTGGGGAACTATCTCGCTGCACCTTGTTGCCAATGTGGCAGCAACGTGGCGTTTTTTTGTCAGCAAGTACACTTGATAAAACTATTGTTGAATGGAATTTGTCTGATCTTCAGCATATTGATTCAGCTGGTTTTGCAGCTCTTTGTGATTTTTTACGAGAGTGCCAAAAGATTAACAAAACAGTGCGATTAGTTTATCCACCAAAACAATTATTAACCCTAGCAGATCTCTTTGGTTTATCTGATTGGATCGCAAATTTTACATAGCTTACTTAAACGGAAATCCAATGGAACTTCAAAAAATTGAACAAATTTTAAAAGACACGCTAAATATTGCAGAAGTCTATGCACAAGGTGAAAATGCACATTTTGGTGTAATTGTAGTGAGTGATGAAATTGCTGCACTATCTCGTGTAAAACAACAACAAACGATTTATGCCCCTTTAATGCCTTATTTTAGCACTGGTGAAATTCACGCTCTAACCATCAAAACTTATACCGTAGAAAAATGGAAACGCGATCGAGCATTAAACCAGTTTAATTAAGGATTTAAAAATGGATAAATTTCGTGTTTATGGGCAATCTCGTTTAAGTGGAAGTGTGAATATTTCAGGCGCGAAAAACGCCGCACTTCCAATTCTTTTTGCGGCTATTTTAGCGACTGAACCTGTTAAATTGACAAATGTTCCCGAACTTAAAGATATTGAAACTACTTTGAAAATTTTGCGTCAATTAGGCGTGGTTGTAGATCGTGATGCAACTGGTGCAGTTTTATTAGATGCCTCTAATATCAATCATTTCACTGCACCTTATGAATTGGTTAAAACTATGCGCGCTTCGATTTGGGCATTAGCGCCTTTAGTCGCTCGTTTTCATCAAGGTCAAGTATCATTACCTGGAGGTTGTTCTATTGGGGCTAGACCTGTTGATCTCCATATTAGCGGTTTAGAAAAATTAGGTGCGGATATTGTTCTTGAAGAAGGATATGTAAAAGCACAAGTATCAGATCGTCTTGTGGGAACTCGTATTGTAATAGAAAAAGTAAGTGTAGGCGCAACTTTATCTATTATGATGGCAGCAACCCTTGCGAAAGGTACGACTGTTATTGAAAACGCCGCTCGTGAACCTGAAATTGTAGATACCGCCGATTTCCTTAATAAAATGGGTGCGAAAATAACAGGTTCAGGATCTGCTCACATTACGATTGAAGGTGTTGAACATTTAACTGGTTGTGAACATAGTGTTGTGCCAGATCGTATTGAAACGGGAACATTCTTAATCGCTGCAGCCATTTCGGGCGGTCGTGTTGTTTGTCAAAATACTAAAGCGGATACTTTAGATGCCGTAATTGATAAACTCCGTGAAGCTGGTGCGCAAGTTGATGTAACTGAAAATAGCATTACTTTAGATATGCTTGGTAATCGCCCTAAAGCAGTGAATATTCGTACCGCCCCACATCCGGGGTTTCCAACTGATATGCAGGCCCAATTTACCTTATTAAATATGGTGGCAGAAGGTACAAGCATTATCACTGAAACAATTTTTGAAAATCGTTTTATGCATATTCCTGAATTAATTCGTATGGGGGGTAAAGCTGAAATTGAAGGAAATACAGCGGTATGTCACGGAGTTGAACAATTGTCTGGCACAGAAGTGACGGCGACAGATTTACGTGCTTCAATCAGTTTAGTACTTGCAGGCTGTATCGCAACGGGAGAAACCATTGTAGAGTGTATTTATCATATCGATCGTGGTTATGAACATATCGAAGACAAGTTACGTGGTCTAGGTGCAAAAATTGAACGTTTTTCTGATAATTAAATATAGTTACTCGTTATATTCTTTCTATTTACAGCCATAGTACTTCGTCAAATTTCTATAAATGCCTTTCTTTATAAAGGCATTTTTGCGTTAAGGGTAAAAATATAAGTCATTACGTTGTATAGATGCAAAATAATTTTTAAAAAGTGCGGTTAATTCTTTTCTAGTTTTTAGAACAAAAGTTTATAAACTATAAATAAATAGTATTGTTTTTTCATAAATTTGGTTTTTATAATCGCATCAATCCAAAACACAACATAAGGAATAAAAAATGAAAAAATTACTTTTTACTACCGCACTTTTAACTGGAGCTATTGCTTTCTCAACGTTTTCTCACGCAGGAGAAATTGCCGATCGTGTTGAAAAAACGAAAACTTTATTAGTCGGAACAGAAGGGACTTATGCACCATTTACTTTCCATGATAAAAGTGGAAAATTAACAGGCTTTGATGTAGAGGTTATTCGTAAAGTTGCTGAAAAGCTCGGTTTGAAAGTTGAATTTAAAGAAACACAATGGGATGCAATGTATGCGGGGTTAAATGCAAAACGTTTTGATGTGATAGCAAACCAAACTAACCCAAGCCCAGAGCGTTTAAAAAAATACAGTTTCACAACGTCTTATAATTATTCTGGTGGGGTGATTGTAACAAAATCATCGGATAACAGTATTAAATCATTTGAAGATTTGAAAGGTCGTAAATCTGCACAATCTGCAACAAGTAACTGGGGTAAAGATGCAAAAGCTGCAGGCGCGCAGATTCTTGTAGTGGATGGTTTAGCACAGAGCTTAGAGCTTATTAAACAAGGCCGTGCAGAAGCAACAATTAATGATAAATTGGCTGTATTAGATTATTTTAAACAACACCCAAATTCTGGTTTAAAAATTGCTTATGATCGTGGGGATAAAACTCCGACTGCCTTTGCTTTTTTACAAGGTGAAGATGCATTGATTACAAAATTTAATCAAGTACTTGAAGCACTTCGCCAAGATGGTACATTAAAACAGATTTCAATTGAATGGTTTGGTTATGATATTACTCAATAATTGGTTGGCGAGTCTTCCATTTATGAGTGCAGAACGAGCTGAGTATGTAATCAGCTCGTTTTGGCCTATGTTGGAAGCAGCAATTTTATACACATTGCCATTGGCAGTCATTTCCTTCTTCTGTGGTTTGCTTATTGCAGTGATTGTTGCAGTTATTCGTACTTTGCCTAGTCCTAATTTACCCTTAAAATTGTTACAGGCTTTATGTCGAGTGTATATCTCTATAATTCGAGGTACACCGATGTTAGTACAAATTTTTATTATTTTTTATGGGTTACCTGAAGTCGGTATTACTTTAGAGCCTTTTCCGACAGCGATTATTGCATTTTCTATTAATATAGGTGCTTATGCAGCAGAAACTGTTCGTGCTTCAATTATTGCTATACCTAAAGGGCAGTGGGAAGCCTCTTATGCGATAGGTATGAATTATCGACAAGCATTTATTCGTACAATTATGCCACAGGCTTTACGTATTTCAGTACCATCGCTTTCTAATACTTTTATTAGTACAGTGAAAGACACTTCATTAGCTTCTCTTGTTTTAGTGACAGAATTATTCCGTGTTGCACAGAATATTACGGCAGCAAACTATGAATTTATTTTGATTTATAGTGAAGCTGCTCTGATTTATTGGGTTTTCTGTTTTGTATTGTCTATTGGTCAAATGCGTTTAGAAAAACGCCTTTCTCGTCACTTGTAAGGATTGTCTATGTTAAAAGTAAGTAATATTCAGAAAAACTTTAATGGCAATCATGTGTTAAAAGGCATTGATTTTGAAATTAATAAAGGCGAAGTGGTCGCAATTTTAGGGCCTTCAGGTTCTGGAAAAACCACCTTTTTACGTTGTTTAAACTTGCTTGAGAGACCGGAGCAAGGAATTTTGGAATTTACTGATGGCAGTCTAAAAATTGATTTTAGCCAGAAAATTAGTAAATCAGATGAATTGAAGTTACGCCGACGTTCGTCAATGGTCTTTCAGCAATACAATTTATTCCCTCATCGTTCTGCCCTTGAAAATGTTATGGAGGGAATGGTTGTTGTGCAAAAACAAGATAAAGCTCAAGCTCGTGAAAAAGCACTTAGTTTACTAGAAAAAGTAGGACTTAAAAATAAAGCGGATTTATTTCCATCTCAACTTTCTGGCGGTCAGCAACAGCGAGTTGGCATTGCCCGAGCCCTTGCGGTAAAACCTGATATTATTTTATTAGATGAACCTACATCGGCATTAGATCCTGAATTGGTTGGCGAGGTGTTACAAACACTAAAAATGCTTGCTCAAGAAGGCTGGACAATGATTGTTGTTACTCACGAAATGCAGTTTGCGAAAGATGTTGCAGATCGTGTGATTCTGATGGCGGATGGGCATATTGTAGAACAAAATACAGCAGATAAATTCTTTACTTGCCCACAACACGAGCGCACTAAACAGTTCTTGTTACAAGCAAAAATACCACTTGAGATCGATTATTATATTTAAAGCACGGTCAATTTTAGAGTTTTTTTGAACAACTCAATAATGGATAATGTAGGATTTAATTAAATCGTAATGAATTTTCACTATTCTAGAATTAAATTGTTCTAAATCTTTACATTACCAATGCATAATGCAAAAATGCTCACATTAAAATTTAAGTCAATAGGAGTAAATAATGACCTTAGCAGCGCGTTTAAAACAAGAATTTGTTTCTGGTTGGAAACCTTTTGAGGTGGTTTGGCTTGTGCTTTTTATCATTGCGCAAATTTGGGCTTATATACAAGCTCCCGATTCTTGGCTAGGAATGATTTCTGGCATTTCGGGTATTTTGTGTGTGGTATTGGTAAGTAAAGGAAAAATCAGTAATTATTTCTTTGGATTAATTTTTGCTTATACTTATTTTTATGTTGCTTGGGGATCAAATTTCTTAGGCGAAATGAACACCGTACTTTACGTATATTTGCCATCTCAATTTATTGGTTACTTTATGTGGAAAGCCAACATGCAAAATAGCGATGGTGGAGAAAGTGTAATTGCAAAAGCTTTAACTGTTAAAGGTTGGGTTACATTAATTGTTACAACTACAGTTGGAACTTTACTTTTTGTTCAGGCATTGCAAGCAGCTGGCGGTAGTTCAACTGGTTTAGATGGACTAACTACAATTATTACGGTTGCTGCACAGATTTTAATGATTTTGCGTTATCGTGAACAGTGGTTGTTATGGATTGCTTTAAATATCCTTTCTATTTTCTTATGGGCAGAAACACCAGCCATGTACTTAATGTACTCAGCCTACTTACTTAACTCGTTGTATGGTTATTACAACTGGACGAAATTAGTTAAGCGTACTAACTAAAAATATAAAAACAGTAAATAGCTTATAAAAATCCCCGTTAAATGATGAATTTAACGGGGTTTTTTTACTTCAAAAACATCAAGTTATATCATAACTAAATAAAAATATTTTATTTTTTACCGCACTTATATGCAGAACCAAGAATTACTTCACAGATTTTTTGTGATTTTCATAAGCTGCTTTTACAAAGCCTGCAAACAACGGATGGCCATCACGAGGCGTAGAAGTAAATTCTGGATGAAATTGGCAAGCGACAAACCAAGGATGGTTTGGTACTTCGATAATTTCTACCAATTTTTTATCTGCAGATAAACCTGTTACTTTCAACCCTGCTTTTTCAATTTGTGGAAGCAAGGTATTGTTCACTTCATAGCGATGACGATGACGCTCTTCAATGGTTTCTTTGCCATAAAGCTCACGAGCGCGACTACCTGACACCAAATGACATTGTTGTGCGCCTAAACGCATTGTTCCGCCAAGATCAGATTCATCGGTACGTACTTCTGTATTACCATCTGCATCTTGCCATTCCGTGATTAATGCCACCACAGGTTGTTCACAATCTTTATCAAATTCAGATGAATTTGCTTTAGTTAAACCCGCTACATTACGTGCATATTCAATCAATGCGATCTGCATACCTAAGCAAATACCCAAGTAAGGAATTTTGTTTTCTCGTGCATATTGTGCGGTACGAATTTTACCCTCCACACCACGATAACCAAATCCACCTGGAACAAGAATGCCATCAATGCCTTTTAACACTTCAACACCTTTGGTTTCAACATCTTGGGAATCAATATATTTAATGTTTACACTTAAACGATTCGTTAAACCTGCGTGTTTCAACGCTTCATTTACAGATTTATAGGCGTCTGGTAATTCAGTATATTTACCTACCATTCCAATGGTCACTTCTCCCACTGGATTGGCTTGCTTATAAAGCACTTGCTCCCATTCAGAAAGATCTGCTTCAGGGCAAGTTAAACGAAAACGATCACAAACGAAATCATCTAAACCTTGAGATTTTAATAATGCGGGGATTTGATAAATCGAATTTACATCTTTTAGTGAAATTACCGCACGCTCTTGTACGTTGCAGAATAAAGCAATTTTTGCACGTTCATTTGGTGGAATCATACGATCTGAACGGCAAATCAACACATCAGGTTGAATACCAATAGAAAGTAATTCTTTTACCGAATGTTGGGTTGGTTTAGTTTTTACTTCACCCGCCGTTGGAATGTAAGGCACTAAGGTTAAGTGCATAAATAACGTATGTTCACGACCAACTTGAACGGCTAATTGACGTAATGCTTCTAAGAATGGAAGTGATTCAATATCCCCAACAGTGCCGCCCACTTCAACAATCACAACGTCGTGACCTTGAGCACCAGCAATAACGCGATCTTTAATTTCATTGGTAATATGAGGAATCACTTGAATTGTTGCACCAAGATAATCGCCACGACGCTCTTTACGTAATACTTCAGAATAAATTTTACCTGTGGTGAAGTTATTGCGTTTAGTCATTTTCGTGCGGATAAAACGCTCATAGTGACCTAAATCTAAATCTGTTTCTGCGCCATCTTGAGTGACGAAAACTTCCCCATGTTGGGTTGGACTCATAGTACCTGGATCCACATTAATATATGGATCTAATTTCATAATGGTTACGTTTAAACCACGCGCTTCTAAAATTGCCGCCAATGATGCTGCCGCAATGCCTTTACCTAACGATGAAACCACACCGCCAGTGACGAAAATATAATTTGTAGCCATAGGGAACCTAATCTGTATTGGGATATAAATGATTATAGCTAATCATCTTACAGACAAAATCGACCAAAAGTGCGGTCAAAAATCGAAGATAACTAGCTATCAAAGACGGGACGGTAGTTTACCTGATTTGAGCAATGAACTCAATGCTAGTTTTAGCTTAATCCTTTTTATCATTAGAAATGATTAACAATCACATTACAAATATTGAATAATAAATTAAATACTAAATGTCATTACATACTTATTCAAGCAGTTAAAAATATCAAGATATGATGTTGATTGAGACACATATTAAATATGCTCTTAAACGATGAAATTAATCATCTTTAAAACAAAAATTATTGTAAAAATGTCAATTTGATCTAGGTCAATTAAATGAAATATAACAAATAAGCCCTATTTTTGTATTTATATCAAAAATGTGATCTATATAGCATTTTTTACTATTTTTTATCCTTATGTTTAGTAGTAGAATAGCCGCCAATTTGGGTTATCTCTATAATAACTGGTGTTTTTTTAACCTTTAAAAATAATTATGCAGATAAGTCAATTTAAACTTAGCTGATTGGAGTTGAGTAATTAGGGATTATTTAAGGCATCGCCTTGTTAATCATTGTTGGAACTAATGTTGTTTATACAAAGGAGTTGAGAATGTTAGACGTTGTTGATCTTTCTCGCTTGCAGTTTGCTTTAACTGCGTTGTATCACTTCATTTTCGTGCCGCTAACATTGGGTTTATCCTTTATTCTTGTAATTATGGAAACTATTTATGTGGCGACAGGTAAAGAAGTTTATAAAGATATGACAAAATTTTGGGGAAAGTTATTTGGCATTAACTTTGCCCTTGGGGTGACCACCGGTATTATTATGGAATTCCAATTTGGTACTAACTGGTCTTATTATTCCCATTATGTAGGGGATATTTTTGGTGCGCCACTTGCTATTGAAGCGTTACTTGCTTTCTTCTTAGAATCAACTTTTGTGGGATTATTCTTCTTCGGTTGGGATCGTTTATCAAAAGGAAAACACTTATTAGCAACTTATTGTGTAGCTTTCGGTTCTAATTTATCTGCTATGTGGATTTTGGTCGCAAATGGCTGGATGCAAGCACCAACAGGTTCAGAATTTAATTTTGAAACTGTACGTATGGAAATGACTAACTTCTTAGATCTTTGGTTAAACCCTGTTGCACAAAGTAAATTCTTACATACTCTTTCTGCAGGTTATGTGACAGGCGCATTTTTTGTTTTAGCCATTAGCTCATACTTTTTACTAAAAGGTCGTGATTTTGAATTTGCAAAACGTTCTTTCTCCGTAGCTGCTACTTTTGGATTTATCGCCTCTATTGCAGTACTAATTCTTGGCGATGAATCTGGTTATGATATTGGTAAAGCACAACCAGTAAAATTAGCCGCAATGGAAGCTGAGTTTGAAACGCATACGGCACCAGCCCCATTCCACCCTATTGCAATTCCAAATACGGCTGAAATGAAAAATGATTTTGCGATTGAAATTCCTTATCTTGGTGGTGTAATAGCAACTCGTTCAATTGATAAAGAAATTACAGGTCTAAAAGATCTTCAAGCATTAAATGAAACTCGTGTGCGTAGTGGTATCCGTGCTTATGAATTATTTACTCAACTACGGGCTGAGAAAAAAGCGAATGGTCAAGTTAATGAAGAAACCAAAGCACAATTTAATGAAGTTAAAAAAGATCTTGGTTTCGGTTTATTATTAAAACGCTATACAAACAATGTTGTTGATGCGACTGAAGAACAAATTAAACAAGCTGCTCGTGATACTATTCCAAATGTAGGCCCTAATTTTTGGGCATTTCGTGCAATGCTTGCAGCTGGTGGTTTAATTGCTTTACTTACATTCGGCGCATTTGTTCAAAATTTACGTAATAAAGTCACTCAAATTCCATTATTGTTAAAAGTTCTTTTATGGGGCTTGCCATTACCTTGGATTGCTATTGAGTGCGGTTGGTTCTTAGCAGAATATGGTCGTCAGCCTTGGGCTATTTACGAGATTTTACCTGTTGGTGTATCTGCTTCTAATTTAAGCACAGGCGATTTATGGTTCTCTATTGGTTTAATTTGTGCGCTTTATCTTGCGTTCATTATTGTTGAGATGTATTTGATGTTTAAGTATGCGCGTTTAGGTCCAAGTGCATTAAAAACCGGCAAATACTACTTTGAACAATCAACTAAATAAGCAGGAGATAAATTATGATTGATTATGAATTTCTACGTTTTATTTGGTGGGTGTTAGTTGTTGTATTATTGATCGGTTTCTCTGTAACTGATGGATTTGATATGGGCGTGACCGCACTTTTACCAGTAATAGGTAAAAAAGAAGTGGAACGCCGCATTATGATCAACACTATTGCTCCCCATTGGGATGGTAACCAAGTTTGGTTATTAACTGCAGGCGGTGCAGTATTTGCAGCTTGGCCAATTGTATATGCAGTATCTTTCTCTGGTTTCTACATTGCATTAGTATTAGTCTTGGCAGCGTTATTCTTACGCCCATTGGGTTTTGAATATCGTGCAAAAATTGATAATCCAACTTGGCGTTCTGTTTGGGACTGGGGATTATTCGCAGGTGGTTTTGTACCAGCATTAGTATTTGGCGTGGCTTTTGGTAATTTATTACAAGGCGTTCCATTCCATTTTAACGAATTGACTCAAGTGACTTATACAGGTTCATTTTTTGAGCTATTAAATCCATTTGCATTATTATGTGGTGTTATTAGCTTATCAATGCTTGTCACTCACGGCGCAAACTGGTTGCAAATGAAAACCACTGAAGTATTACGTGATCGTGCTCGTTCAGTAAGTCAAATTGGTTCTATTGTGACTTTAATTGCATTCGTATTAGCTGGCGTATGGTTATATTCTAAAGATGGTTATGTGGTTACTAGCACTATCGATCATTTCGCTCCATCGTCTCCAATGAATAAAGAAGTTGCTGTAGAAACAAGCGCGTGGTTTAGAAATTTCAATGAAATGCCAATTCTTTGGATTTTCCCTGCGTTAGCTATAGTTGCTGCATTATTAAATGCTGCATTTTCTAAAGCTAATCGTTGTGGTTTTGCATTCTTCTTCTCTGCATTAACAATGGCTGGTGTGATTATTACTGCGGCAGTATCAATGTTCCCATTTGTGATGCCTTCAAGTTCACATCCTGAACAAAGTTTATTAATGTGGGATTCAACTTCAAGTGAATTAACATTAACATTAATGCTGATTTTTGCAGTTGTTTTTGTGGTCATTGCCTTAGCTTATACTATTTGGTCTTACTCAAAAATGTTTGGTCGTTTAGATGCTAATTTCATTGATAAAAATAAAAACTCATTATACTAAGGAGAAATAGAATGTTATATGCGATTTGGGTAGTGGGTGTATTATTTGCAATTTGGGCTAGCGCGAAATGCACCATCAATAAAGAAAAAAAAGGTAAATTTGAAGAATAAATTATTCAAGAATTTTACCAACTAAATAAAAGGGTTCATTATGAACCCTTTTTAACTTCCCTATTCATCTTTTTCTCAACAACAATGGAAAATAATTTTACGAATTTCTATGCTAGAATATTTATCAAAATTTCCATTTTTTTAACCGCACTTTATGACATTACAATTCAATACTATTGCTCTATTACTAGTTATACTGCTTATTCTTGGCGTATTAAGTAACAACAGCGCAATTACTATTTCTGCCGCCGTATTACTTATTATGCAGCAAACTTTTTTATCTTCTCACATTCCTTTGCTCGAAAAATATGGCGTTAAAATTGGTATCATTATTTTAACCATTGGTGTTTTAAGCCCCTTAGTTTCAGGGAAAATTCAGTTGCCTGATTTATCTGGTTTTCTTAGTTGGAAAATGGCACTTTCCATTGCAGTTGGAGTGCTTGTGGCTTGGCTTGCGGGCAAGGGTGTTCCTTTAATGGGCGAACAACCGATTTTAGTCACTGGCTTGCTTATCGGTACAATTATTGGTGTAGCATTTTTGGGTGGAATTCCTGTCGGGCCACTTATTGCTGCAGGGATATTAGCTTTATTTTTAGGGAAAATTTAAATGAAAAACAAATGGTTATTTATTGCGGGATTAAGCGGTTTTTTATGTGTGATGATTGGTGCTTTTGCGGCACATGGATTAAGTAAAGTTTTAGAACCTAAAGAATTAGCGTGGATTGATACGGGTTTAAAATATCAAATGTTCCATACCATTGCAGTACTTGCCGTTGCATTATCTGCTTTACGTGATAACAAATTCGCCCGATTATCTATGTCTTCTTGGTTAATTGGAATCTTATTATTTAGTGGGAGTTTGTACGCCCTCGCTTTCGGAGCAAGCAATGTAATCGTGTGGATTACGCCTATTGGCGGAACTTTATTTTTAATCGGATGGATTAGCTTAGCTTACGGAAGTTTCAAAAATAAATCACTATGAAAAACAGATCAGTAAAACACGAATTAACTCCCTTACAACAATCGCTTTTTTCTCAATTAAATGACATCATGTTGGTGGATAAACGCCGTTTATCTGCCCGTATTCACGGCATCGGAAAAATTAAAAACCAAGAAGCACAACAAGCCGTTGCTGAAGAAATCCAACTGCAGATTGAACAGGCTCAATTGCGTGTAGAAAGTCGTAAAAGTGCGGTAGAAAATCCTATCGTTTTTCCAGAAAGCCTGCCCGTTAGCCAACGCAAAGCAGAAATTCAAAAACTGCTTTCTGAGCATCAAGTAATCGTAGTGGCAGGGGAAACTGGTTCAGGTAAAACCACTCAATTACCGAAAATGTGTTTGGAATTAGGTTTCGGTAATCTAGGTATGATTGGACATACTCAACCTCGTCGTATTGCCGCTCGTTCGGTGGCGGCACGTATTGCGGAAGAACTGGAAACGGATCTTGGCGGTTTAGTTGGTTATAAGGTTCGTTTTAACGATCAAATCAGTGATGATACACAAATCAAATTGATGACTGACGGGATCCTGTTAGCAGAAATTCAAAACGATCGTTTCCTCAATCAATATTCTTGTTTGATTATCGATGAAGCCCACGAACGTAGTCTGAACAATGATTTTATTCTCGGTTATCTGAAACAGCTTTTACCACGTCGTCGTGATTTAAAACTTATCATCACGTCTGCGACCATTGATGTGGAACGTTTTTCCAAACATTTCAATAATGCCCCGATTATCGAAGTTTCGGGCAGAACCTATCCTGTGGAAGTGCGTTATCGTCCTATTGCAGAGGAAGATGATCAAGATCAGCTACAAGGCATTCTCAATGCGGTGGATGAACTGCAAGCGGAAGGTCGGGGCGATATTTTGATCTTTATGAACGGAGAGCGTGAAATTCGTGATACCGCCGAAGCCTTACAAAAACAAAATCTAAAACACACGGAAATTCTACCGCTCTTTGCTCGATTGTCTGCGCAAGAACAAAATAAAATTTTCCATCCAAGCGGTTTAAATCGCATTGTATTAGCCACCAATGTCGCAGAAACCTCATTGACTGTGCCTGGCATTAAGTATGTGATTGACCCAGGTACTGCACGAATTTCTCGTTATAGCTATCGCACCAAAGTACAACGTTTACCGATTGAACCCATTTCACAGGCATCTGCTAATCAGCGTAAAGGTCGTTGTGGTCGAGTGAGCGAAGGGATTTGTATTCGTTTATATTCGGAAGAGGATTTTAATTCTCGTCCGGAGTTTACCGATCCTGAAATTCTGCGTACCAATTTAGCCTCTGTTATTTTGCAAATGACGGCACTGGGTTTGGATGATATTGAAGCGTTCCCGTTTGTGGATGCACCTGATAAACGCCATATTCAAGATGGGATAAAACTGTTGGAAGAATTGGGTGCGTTTGAACTGGTTCGTACCAAAACGGGCGAGAAACGTCAATTAACGGCTGCAGGTCGTCAATTAGCTCAACTCCCAGTGGATCCACGTTTAGCGAAAATGTTGTTGAGTGCTGTCTCACAAGGTGCGTTGCATGAAGTGATGATTATTGCTGCTGCGTTATCCATTCAAGATCCTCGTGAACGCCCACAAGAAAAACAGCAAGCTTCTGATGAAAAACATCGCCGTTTTGCCGATAAAAAATCCGATTTCTTGGCGTTCTTGAACTTGTGGAATTACGTTCAAGAACAGCAAAAATCATTGACGAAAAACCAATTCCGCCGCCAATGCCAAAAGGATTTCTTAAATTATTTACGCATTCGAGAATGGCAAGATATTTATCATCAAATTCGTTTAACCGTGCGTGAAATGGGCTTGCCGATTAATTCCGAAAAAGCAGAATATCAGCAAATTCATACCGCACTGTTAAGTGGCTTGCTTTCTCATATCGGTTTAAAAGAAGCGGAAAAACAACAATATCTTGGCGCACGTAATGCCTATTTTGCAATTTTCCCAAATTCTGTGCTTTTCAAAAAACAACCGAAATGGGTAATGGCGGCAGAGTTAGTGGAAACCTCCAAACTTTGGGGGCGTATGGTGGCAGAAATCGAGCCAGAATGGATCGAGCCACTTGCTGAGCATTTAATTAAAAAATCCTATTCAGAACCGCATTGGTCTAAATCTCGTGGGGCAGTGATTGCAGATGAAAAAGTCACGCTTTACGGTGTGCCGATTGTGGCTGCACGACCAGTGAATTACGGTGCTATTGATCCAAGGGTAAGCCGTGAGATCTTTATTCAATCTGCCTTAGTGGAAGGGGATTGGAATACCAAACATAAATTCTTCAAGAAAAATCAGCAACTAATTTGTGAAATTGAGGAATTAGAACACAAAAGCCGTCGTCGCGATATTTTGGTGGATGAGCGTACTCTATTTGAGTTTTACGATCAGCGTATTAGCACAGAAGTAGTTTCCCAAAAACATTTTGATACCTGGTGGAAAAAGGCACAGCAAAAAGATCCTGAATTGCTTAATTTTGAACGTTCATTCTTGATTAATGATGATGCAGAAAAAGTGAGCAAGCTTGATTTCCCGAATTTCTGGCATCAAGGTAATTTAAAACTCAAATTGACTTATCAATTTGAACCAGGTACTGATGCAGACGGCGTGACCGTACATATTCCCTTGCCATTGCTCAACCAAGTGGAAATGACGGGTTTTGACTGGCAAATTCCAGGCTTGCGTGAAGAATTGGTGATTGCGTTGATTAAATCTCTACCAAAATCTTATCGCCGTAACTTCGTGCCGGCACCTAATTATGCCCAAGCTTTTTTAAGTCGAGCCGTGCCGTTGGAAAAACCGTTATTAGATACGCTGATTTATGAATTGCGTCGTATGACGGGCGTTACCGTAGAAGCGGAACATTGGAATTGGGAGCAAATTCCAAGTCATTTAAAAATGACATTCCGCGTGGTGGATGAAAACGGTAAGAAAATCGCTGAATCCATGAATTTAGATGAGCTGAAATTTAACTTAAAAGATCGTGTTCAGGAAAGTATTTCTGCTGTGGCAGATGATGGCATTGAGCAAAGCGGGCTGCATATTTGGAGTTTTGCAGATTTACCACAATGTTACGAACAAAAACAACGTGGTTTTAGCGTCAAAGCGTTCCCAGCCATTGTGGATGAAAAAGATGCCGTAGGTATCAAATTGTTTGAAACCGAGTTTGAGCAAGCAGTAGCAATGCAACAAGGTTTACGCCGCTTGTTGTTGCTAAATGTGCCGTCACCAATTAAATATCTGCACGAAAAACTGCCGAATAAAGCCAAATTGGGTCTGTATTTTACCCCGTTCGGTCGTGTCTTAGATTTGATTGATGACTGTATCGCTTGTGCCGTGGATAAACTGATTGCCGATTTTGGCGGGTTTGTATGGGATGAAGTTGGCTTTGAAAAATTGCGTGATTTTGTTCGAGAAAACCTTAACGAAGTGACTGTGGATATTGCGCAGAAAGTGGAGCAGATTCTTACTCTCACTTACCAACTTAACCAACGCCTTAAAGGCAAAATGGATTTCACGATGGCATTTGCATTATCCGACATCAAATCGCAACTTGCAGGCTTGGTGTATCAAGGTTTTGTGCAAAAGAGCGGTTATGATCGCCTACCAGATTTACAACGTTATCTGCAAGCCGTTGATAAACGTATTGATAAGTTGGCTCAAGATGTAAACCGTGATCGTGCAGCGATGCTACGCGTGGAACAAGTACAACAGGCTTACCAACAATTGCTAGCTAAACTGCCAAAATCTAAACCTATTTCCGATGAAGTAGCAGAAATTCGCTATATGATCGAGGAATTACGCGTAAGTTTATTTGCGCAGCAATTAGGCACGAAATATCAAATATCGGATAAAAGGGTTTTGAATTTGATTACAAATATTAGTTACTAAGGATTTTTTATGATTAAGATTTTTATTTTACGAGAGATTATTTCTTTTTAAACAAAATAACTCCTTTATTCTAAGGTATAGTGTTCAAGGAAAATTTAACTATTTTATCTACTATACCTCTTATAGTAGTTGATTTTTCAGAGTTCCCTAAATGATCACTACTAAACGGAAAAATGTATTTATATAAACTCTAGGATATGATTCACAAATTTATTGTTTATTTAGTTAATTTTGAATTTAATTCTTTTGAAAATTTCATTGATTTTTGATTACTTATGTTGGCAATGTTCTGAACATATTTAGCCGTTTTCTTTGCTCTTCTATGTTTAAGATATTTTGTATTGTATTTTTTGCATATTCAACAGAGTTATTATATTTTATCAAGTACTGCAATAAAATCCAAATAATGGAGATCTGTAAGATTATTATTTAGAGCTTCTTTTTTCGCCTAATCTTGAGGCAAATAAATTTGAGGGGGCTATAATTTCATATAGATTTGGTAATGGAATATTTAACTCTTTTAGTAATATCGGTACTTTTTTATGTCCAGTTTTTGTTTGAATGCTAAATATTAAAATAGCAGTACTTATAATTTCGTAAATCTTTTTGCATAAAGTTGAAATACTTATACAAAATAAACCATAAATAGAACTAAGACGAAAATGTTCCATTTTTTTATTAACCCCCTAAAGTTAGACTTATTTAGTTCAAGGACTGAGTTATGTTATTCACAGGGCCAGTCCTTTTAGTTTCCCCTGAACGCGCTTATGGTTGTAATAATAAATGTACTCATGAATCATATTTTCTAGTTGTTCGAACGTTTCAAATCGTTTGCCGTAATAACATTGTGTTTTAATCGTTCAAAGAAGCTTTCCATCCTACTGTTATCTAAACAATTTCCCTTCCTTGACAGACATACTCTGTTGAACGCCATTCTCCCTGCGTATGTGTTGATAGCCGATCATCTGATATAGTCAACCTTGGTCGGAATGTAAAATTGGTTTTGCGCCTTCAAGCCTTTTTACAGCTTGTTTTTGTCGGTTGAGTTCCTACCACTTTTTTAGAATTTCTACCTCAGCACGAAGTCGGAAATTTTCCAATTCCAGAACCTCTTTTAGTGTAACATCTGAATTAGCAATACCAAAGTATAAACAGTCAGCTTCTGCAAAAAATTGCCTATTTTTAACCGCTTGTATCACGTTAAATTTAAATTAAGGTGAGTAATTTCTCTTCTTACTTATTACAGCTAACCAATTGATTCCACTATGATTAAATTGGGTTAATCCAATGTTGCAATATTCTGCTGGCAAGTTGAAAATATTTACGGATAAGTGAACAATTTTTACCATTTTGAAGATAAAACTTGATGACTTGTTGTTTGAAAAGGGAGGATATTTGGACATAAAAAATCTGCACCTTAGCAGGTTGTTTAGTCTAACTTTTAGGGGCAGAACATTTACACAGGCATTTTTTATAGGATTATTTTTGTTCTGAAACTAAACCAATTTGGGAACCGTCAGCAAAATGAATTGAAGTCCCAATAATATCGACTTGAATACTTTTTCCTTGTTGTAAGTGAGGACGAATTTGAGAAAGCACTGCTTCTTCATCGGTTGATAAGGTAACGGTTTCATTTGCTTTCGGTGCAATTGTTTTTCCAAATTGTAATGCAGGAAGATTTGCTACATAGAACGGCTGGTTATTTTCTTTGTAAATAGTGAGCCATTGTGCTTCTGAAATTGCTTTATCGCTTAAATTTGTAATTTCATAAGTGATAGAAAAGGATTTTAAATCATCAGTAACAGAAACATTAGTGACTTTTATGTTTGCAACTTTTTGAAATTCTGCATTAGCTTGAGCGACTAATTCATCTATTTTTATTTGTGCCTGTTGTTCTGATTGGGTTGTTGCTGATTGTGTAGCTTCTGTTTTGGGTTGAGTTTTTTCTACAGCAGGTTGAGTTGCTTCTACTGCGGGTTTTTCAGCTTGTTTTTGTTCTTTATCGTTACAAGCAGTTAAAGCAATTGAGCTTGCGATGATAGTTGTGAAAAGAAAAGACTTATTAAATTTCATTGTTTATTCCTATTGAAGTGGTTAAATAATAGTTCAGTGGCGTTAATTATAGATCATATAGTTTGGTATGACAGTCTTTTCTTTTGAAAGTTCATAGAAGTTGTTTTATCATATTTTTCGTTTTCCTTAATCAACAGAGAAGTACAATGAAACATATTCATATCTTAGGTATTTGTGGCACATTTATGGGCGGCGTGGCGATGATTGCTAAACAAATGGGCTATCACGTAACGGGTTCAGATACTAATGTTTATCCTCCAATGAGCACTTTTTTAGAAGAGCAAGGTATCGAGATTATTCCAAATTATGATGTTGCACAATTACAACCTGCGCCTGACATGGTAATTGTTGGTAATGCGATGAAACGGGGCAATCCTTGCGTAGAATATGTGTTGGAAAATAATTTGAAATACACATCAGGTCCTCAATGGTTACACGACCATTTATTACGCGAACGTTGGGTATTGGCGGTTTCGGGTACGCATGGAAAAACAACGACAACAGGCATGCTAACTTGGATTCTGGAACAAAATGGTTTAAAACCTGGTTTTTTAATCGGTGGTATTGCCGGTAATTTCGGTATTTCCGCCTGTTTAGGCGAAAGTCCTTATTTTGTTATTGAAGCTGATGAATATGATACGGCCTTCTTTGATAAACGTTCAAAATTTGTCCATTATAATCCTCGTACACTTATCGTAAATAACATTAGTTTTGATCATGCAGATATTTTTGACGATCTCAAAGCGATCCAACGCCAATTTCATCATATGATTCGAACTATTCCAGCAAGTGGATTGGTATTAAGTTCGGCGAGTGAACAAAGTGTAAAAGAAACGCTGGCATTGGGATGTTGGTCTCAACAGCAATTTTTAGGCAAAGATAACGAGTGGTTTGCTGAACGTATCACAAATGATGCTTCACATTTTGCTGTCTTCCATTATGGAAAAAAAGTGGCAGAAGTAAAATGGAATGTCGTGGGGCAACATAATATGCACAATGCATTAATGGCAATAGCCGCTGCTTATCATGCTGGCGTTGCTATTGAAGATGCGTGCAAAGCGTTGGGATCTTTTGTAAATGCTAAACGTCGTTTAGAAGTGAAAGGCGAAGTTAATGGCATTACAGTTTATGATGATTTTGCGCATCATCCAGAAGCTATTCTTGCTACGCTAACTGCTTTGCGAGATAAAGTAGGTGGCGGCGTGCGAATTCTTGCCGTGCTTGAGCCTCGTTCTAACACAATGAAAATGGGGGTTCATAAAGATGACATCGCGCCTGCGCTTGGTCGAGCTGATACTGTATTTATGCTTCAACCTGAACAGCTTCCTTGGGAAGTGGCAGATATTGCAAACCAATGTGTACAACCTGCTTATTGGAATGCAAATTTAGATCGATTAGTGGATATGATTGTTGCAGAGGCTCAACCTACGGATCATATTTTAGTGATGTCTAACGGCAGTTTTGGTGGCATTCATCAAAAAATTCTTGATAAACTAAAACTGAAATAATAAAAGTGCGGTTAATTTAGAACCTGTTTTTAAATTGACTGCACTTTTTATTTCTGACTTTTAGGCTATATCTATTTTTAATTTGTAATTCATAAAAAGGAACATTTATACAATGGCTGATCCACATATTAAATCACCGATGGATTTTTTAGATAATCTGACTGTTATTATTTACCGAACTGGTTTTGTGATAGCAGCGTTGGCTGTTCTTACAGTAAGCTGGTATCCAGATTTGTCACTTATATTTATATTAATTGCGGCAACTTGCTGTGCCTCTTCGTTACACATTTACTTGAAATCTTTCCGATTGCTTTTTCAATTTGCTACTTGGATAGGATTACTTTTTTATATTAATCATTATCCCGCTTTGGCTCTTGGCGGTGCGTTACTTACTTTAGGTGGTTTGTGTTTTAAAGAATATTTTTGTTTCCGCGTACCTTTGCTAAATTTACAGCCGATATTTGTGGCTTGCTTGTGGTTTTCGTGGGTATTAAATAATTTTATCGCACTACGCATTTTTTCTATTATTTCTGGCGTATTACTTTTGGTTTTAGCGATACAAAAATGGCGAATGCCTTTGCATTTTGATATTGGAGACAAAACTAAATATCAAATTTAGAAAAGAAAATGACCGCACTTTTATGTGCGGTCATTGTTTTTAGAATGGTTTATTTAGCTAAACATTTCATATAACTATCTGCTGTAGATTGCAAGAATGTTGCATAAGAATTTTTGCCTAAAGTGACTTTATCGCCAATTGGGTCGAGTTGTCCTACATTGACTTTAGTATTTTGAGCTAAAGATTCAATCACTTTCGGCGTAAATTGAGGCTCTGCGAATAAGCAATTTACTTTATGTTCATCAATTTCTTCTTTAATGTGCGCTAAAGTTTTTGCACCCGGTGCTACTAATGGATTGATGGTGAAGTAACCCGTTTGTTTTAAACCATAAGCATCGTTGAAATAACCATAAGCATCGTGGAAAACGTAGAAACCTTTATCTTTAACATTTGCAAGTTGTGCCGTAATTTTTTCACTTTGTTCTGCCAAAGTGCGGTTAAAATCTGAAAGATTTTGTGCAATTAACGCTTTTTTATCTGGGAATTGTGCAGTTAATTTATCCGCTACTTTTTGTGCAACAATTTTGCTGATAGCTGGAGAATACCAAACGTGCCAGTTTGTTGTTAAACCCTCGTGATGATCGTGATCGTGTTTATGCTCGTGTTTATGATCATGATCATGATCATGATCATGGTCATGTTTATGATCATGTTTGTGTTCGTGCTTATGGTCATGATCATGATCGCCATCTTCATGGAAATGCTCGTGGTGAGCTTTACTTAATAAAGGTTTTACATCCGCAAGATCGGCAATGGTAATCACTTTTTTACGTTCAATTTGGCTAATTGGTTTGTCTAAGAATGAATCAATGTCTTCACCAATCCATACAACTAAATCTGCAGATTTTACTTTTTGAATATCAGATAATTTCAAATTGTAATCATGCGGAGAGGCGCCAGCAGGCACAAGAACTTGCGTGCCAGTTACACCCTCTGCAATAGATGAAACAATAAAGCCCAAAGGTTTTACTGATGTCAATACATCGGCATTTGCCATCATTGGTGTGCTTAAAAGTGCGGCAGAAATTGCACTAATTTTTAAAAGTTTTTTCATATTTCTGTTTCCTTACTTGTTGATAATAATTAGTAAAGGGCAAAAAGCCTACGCTCTTTTCTATAAATTGCAATGATTTTATAGTGAAAAAGGGGGAAAATTTTTCATTTTTAAAGTAAATGGATTTCATTCGATCAAAAATGCACATTCATAGTTAATATGCATTTTCAAAGGATGAAGATTTTTTCTTGAGTAATTTATCTATTACACGAGAAACCGCAAAAAAACCAAAGGTTGCCGTGATCATTGTGGCTGCACCAAACCCATTTGCGCAATTCATCGTAGCAGAAATTGCACAGTCCTCAGTCATTTGTGGAAATATTAAAGGTTGTGTTGAAAATACCGCATCGATACTAAATTTGCGTTTTGGATTTTGGCTAAAATTGTAATCCTTGCGTAAAACTGACCGCACTTTAGCAAGCAGCGGATCTTGAATGGTTTTACTAAGATCGGCAATTTGAATTTGGGTTGGATCAGTTTGACCACCAGCCCCACCAATAGTAATCACATTAATTTTGTTACGTTTACAATAAGCAATCAGTGATGCTTTAGTTTTTACATTGTCAATGGCATCAATGACATAGTCATAGCCTCGGTTGAGGTAATCTGATTGATTCTCTGGCGAGATAAAATCATCAATAATATTGACGGTACATTCTGGGTTAATTAATTTTACTCGCGCTGACATGACTTCAGTTTTTAATTTGCCGATTGTGCCGTTCATCGCAGGAAGTTGGCGATTGATATTTGTGACGCAAATATCATCCATATCAATTAATGTGAGTTCGCCAATGCCAGATCGTGCTAAGGCTTCAACAACCCAAGAGCCGACGCCGCCAATGCCAATCACGCAAATATGGGCTTGGCGTAGGCGTGCTAAGCCATCGGGTGTATAAAGTCGTCCAATACCGCCGAAACGTTGTTCGTAATTATCTATTCTAGCCATTATTGTAATACCCATACTCTACCGTAGTGTTTTGAAAGCCCTGCAATATGCCCTGCTCTAGCACCGATACCACGATATAAGTCAAAGTGATGACCTTTCACTGCACCGCCTACATCAAGTGCAACCATTAAGTGTAATTTGTGTGTGCCAAGCCAATTTCCATTATTATCAATATCTGGTACTTCGACTAAAAGTACAGAGCCAGATGGGATAACATTGCGATCTGATGCCACTGAAGCCATTGCTACAAGAGGAACGCCTGCAGAGCCTTTCACTTTGCCACTTGGATCATTTTTAAAGAAGACATAAGCTTCATTGCGCTCTAACAAGCTTTGTACACGAGAGGGATTACGATTACCCCATTCTCGAATTGCTTGAATGGACATTTTTTCTTTTGGAATTTCGCCATCTTCCACTAATAAACGCCCGATAGCCGTGTAAGGGAAACCATTTTGTCCTGCGTAAGCAAAATAGTTAAGATTGCCATCGCCAAAATCTACATAACCACTGCCTTGTACCCCAAGTAAAAAGTTTTCCAACATGGAATCGCTATATGCTAACTCTAGTCCTTTCCCCGCTAATGCTCCAGCGTAAATTTGCGCTCGACTTAGACGTTTTTTCACAGGCATACGATAAATTGGATTTTTAAATTGACCTTGTGGGGTATGACGAGCATAAAGTATAGGCGAATAATAGCCTGTCATCAGTACATTTTGAAATCCATCAAAGCCACGCATAATTTGCGGATGGATATTAAATTGAGTGAGTTCATTAATATTTGCCCCAGAAAGAACCCAATTTGTAATTTTTTCATAATTATCGTAAAAATTGGTGGAAAGTTTACTCGAATAATTTTTTATATTGGAAAGCTGTGTTAAAAAATCGCCTTGATTTATTACCGCACTTTGGTTTTCTATGTTGGATACTGGCACAAGTGCTGCTTGCTGATAAGTCCGATTGGTATATTTTGCACCGAATTGTTGAGGATCACCACCATTTAAGGTGGTGGGAATCTGGGTGTTTTTTGTGTTAGAGGTACAAGCCACCAAAAGTGCGGTAATAATTGAGATAGAAAAAGTTTTGAACCAAAATGGTTTACACACCGACATTTTCAATCCTAAAGTAAGCAGAAATAAGGCTGCATACGCTACCAAAATTTACAGAAAACAACCAGTGTTATTTAGTGAAATTGCCTAATAAAACTACACATTGAACATTTTATTAACAAACAATTGATAAAGTTTTGTTTAATTCTTGCAATTAAATTTTAAGCGAGTATAGTACGCCTCATCAGACGCGGGGTGGAGCAGCTTGGTAGCTCGTCGGGCTCATAACCCGAAGGCCGTCGGTTCAAATCCGGCCCCCGCAACCAACAAATTTTGAAGCCCTGATTTAGAAAATCGGGGCTTTTCTTTTTACAGTTTAACTCGCTATGATGATCTCAATTAGATCATCTTTTTCTATGCTATAATCCCTCAAAATTTTCAAAATCGGTACCTAAATGAAACAATTATTTGCAACGACTTCTCGTGGCTTTGAAGAATTATTAAAAGTTGAACTCACTGAACTTGGTGCGCAAGAGGCAAAAGTGGTTCAAGGTGGCGTTCATTATCAAGCTGATGACGAAACTTTATACCGCATTTTGCTTTGGTCACGCCTTGCTTCACGCATTTTATTTCCTTTGATTGAAACCAAAATTTACAGTGATTTGGATCTTTATGCGGCTGTTTCAGGCTTTAATTGGTTAGGGCTATTTGATGAACGAGTTACATTCTTTGTCGATTTTAATGGAACCAACCAAGAAATTCGTCATACTCAATTTGGTGCGATGCGCGTTAAAGATGGAATTGTCGATTACTTTGAACGTCAAGGTAAAAGTCGTCCTGATGTAGATAAAACACAGCCAGACGTACGTATTCACGCTTATTTGAACCGTGAAAATTTAGTGATTTCTTTAGATTTAAGTGGGGAAGCATTGCATTTACGAGGCTATCGTGAAGATGCAGGTCAAGCGCCTTTACGTGAAACTCTAGCTGCGGCAATTGTTCTGCGTTCAGGTTGGCAAGTGGGTTCTCCATTAGTAGATCCAATGTGTGGTTCAGGTACGCTTTTAATTGAAGCGGCACAAATGGAAGCCAAAATTGCACCGCAACTTTATCGTTTACATTGGGGATTTGATTTTTGGAAAGCGCATAATCAATCCGTTTGGGAAAAAGTAAAAAATGAAGCGATTGAATTAGCAGAAGAAAAACAACGTGAAATTCAACCGCACTTTTATGGATTTGACCTCGATCATCGTGTATTAAAAAAGGCGCAGAAAAATGCACAAAATGCAGGTGTTTCACATTTAATTAAATGGCAGCAAGGTGATGTTGCAGCGTTGAAAAATCCTCGTTTAAATGAAGTCGGTACGGTTATCTCTAATCCACCTTATGGGGAACGCTTAGGCACAACCCCAGCATTGATCGCACTTTATTCTGTATTTGGGCAAAGACTTAAAAAAGAATTTTGCGGTTGGAATGTTTCTGTTTTTAGTAGCAAATCCACATTGCTTGATTGTTTGAGAATGCGTGCCAGCCGACAGTTTAAAGCTAAAAATGGCCCATTAGATTGTGTGCAGAAGAATTATCAAGTTTCAGAACGAAAATCTGACGAAACTACAGCTGCAAAGGAACTAGAATTTAACCGCACTTCGGAAGTGGCAACTGATTTTGCTAATCGATTACAAAAAAATATTAAGAAAATTAGCAAGTGGGCAAAGCAACAAGGATTAGATGCTTATCGTTTATATGATGCCGATTTGCCTGAATATAATTTAGCCGTTGATCGTTATGCAGATTACATTGTTGTGCAAGAATATGCAGCACCGAAAAATATTGATGAAAATAAAGCACGTCAGCGTTTGTTAGATGCCGTTACTGCAACTTTGCAGGTAACAGGAGTGGAAACGAATAAGTTGATTCTCAAAGTTCGTCAGAAACAAAAAGGTACAAATCAATATGAAAAATTGGCTAATAAAGGCGAATACTTTTATGTGAATGAATATGGCGCACAGCTTTGGGTAAATTTGACAGATTATTTAGATACTGGCTTATTCTTAGATCACCGTTTAACGCGAAAAATGATTGGAGAGTTGGCAAAAGGTAAAGATTTCTTGAACTTATTTGCTTATACTGGTTCTGCAACTGTTCACGCTGCCCTTGGTGGTGCCAAATCGACAACCACCGTTGATATGTCAAATACTTATCTTAATTGGGCAGAGCAAAATCTTATTTTGAATGATATTGAAGGTAAACAACATAAATTAATTCAAGCAGATTGCCTTCAATGGTTAGAAAAATGTGATCGTCAATTTGATTTGATATTTGTGGATCCACCGACGTTTTCAAATTCTAAACGTATGGAAGACAGTTGGGATGTTCAACGAGATCATGTGAAATTAATGCGCAACCTAAAACGAGTTTTATCGAATAATGGCACAATTGTTTTCTCGAATAATAAACGTGGATTCAAAATGAATTTAGTTGCGTTGGAAGAATTAGGTTTAAGTGCGGTAGAAATTTCGCATAAAACATTACCTCTAGATTTTGAACGTAATAAACAAATTCATAATTGTTGGATGATTCAACATATATAATAATTTGCCAAGTTGTAAAAATAGTCGAAAAAATAGTGAATTTTAAACAAACTGAATAAAAAACTATCGCTCAAACATTTTTTTTCAAAAAGTGCTAGACAAGATTTTATTAAATCATTAATATACGCCACCGCAACGACGCAGTAACGCGTTCGTAGCTCAGTTGGATAGAGCGTTGGCCTCCGGAGCCAAAGGTCGCAAGTTCGAATCTTGTCGAGCGCGCCAGGTCAGTGCAATAACAACTTTTAATGGTGGCTATAGCTCAGTTGGTAGAGCCCTGGATTGTGATTCCAGTTGTCGTGGGTTCGAATCCCATTAGCCACCCCATCTTATCTTTATAAGATCTGACGGCGAGTAGCGCAGCTTGGTAGCGCAACTGGTTTGGGACCAGTGGGTCGTAGGTTCAAATCCTATCTCGCCGACCAATTTATTTTGCTCTTTAACAATGTATCAGACAATCTGTGTGGGCACTTGTTGATTGACTTGTTTTAAACTATTTTTAATTTTGAAGTCTTAATAGGTGCTTAACTGAAAATTCATAATTACTTTTTTAAGTAGTGTTTTATTTATAGCTAAGTAGTTTATTGAGCGATTGAACTTGAATTGAAGAGTTTGATCATGGCTCAGATTGAACGCTGGCGGCAGGCTTAACACATGCAAGTCGAACGGTAGCAGGAGAAAGCTTGCTTTCTTGCTGACGAGTGGCGGACGGGTGAGTAATGCTTGGGAATCTGGCTTATGGAGGGGGATAACGACGGGAAACTGTCGCTAATACCGCGTAGTGTCGAGAGACGAAAGGGTGGGACTTTTAGCCACCTGCCATGAGATGAGCCCAAGTGGGATTAGGTAGTTGGTGGGGTAAAGGCCTACCAAGCCTGCGATCTCTAGCTGGTCTGAGAGGATGACCAGCCACACTGGAACTGAGACACGGTCCAGACTCCTACGGGAGGCAGCAGTGGGGAATATTGCGCAATGGGGGCAACCCTGACGCAGCCATGCCGCGTGAATGAAGAAGGCCTTCGGGTTGTAAAGTTCTTTCGGTATTGAGGAAGGTTGATGTGTTAATAGTACATCAAATTGACGTTAAATACAGAAGAAGCACCGGCTAACTCCGTGCCAGCAGCCGCGGTAATACGGAGGGTGCGAGCGTTAATCGGAATAACTGGGCGTAAAGGGCACGCAGGCGGTTATTTAAGTGAGGTGTGAAAGCCCCGGGCTTAACCTGGGAATTGCATTTCAGACTGGGTAACTAGAGTACTTTAGGGAGGGGTAGAATTCCACGTGTAGCGGTGAAATGCGTAGAGATGTGGAGGAATACCGAAGGCGAAGGCAGCCCCTTGGGAATGTACTGACGCTCATGTGCGAAAGCGTGGGGAGCAAACAGGATTAGATACCCTGGTAGTCCACGCTGTAAACGCTGTCGATTTGGGGGTTGGGGTTTAACTCTGGCGCCCGTAGCTAACGTGATAAATCGACCGCCTGGGGAGTACGGCCGCAAGGTTAAAACTCAAATGAATTGACGGGGGCCCGCACAAGCGGTGGAGCATGTGGTTTAATTCGATGCAACGCGAAGAACCTTACCTACTCTTGACATCCAACGAATCCGATAGAGATATTGGAGTGCCTTCGGGAACGTTGAGACAGGTGCTGCATGGCTGTCGTCAGCTCGTGTTGTGAAATGTTGGGTTAAGTCCCGCAACGAGCGCAACCCTTATCCTTTGTTGCCAGCGATTAGGTCGGGAACTCAAAGGAGACTGCCAGTGATAAACTGGAGGAAGGTGGGGATGACGTCAAGTCATCATGGCCCTTACGAGTAGGGCTACACACGTGCTACAATGGCGTATACAGAGGGAAGCGAAGCTGCGAGGTGGAGCGAATCTCAGAAAGTACGTCTAAGTCCGGATTGGAGTCTGCAACTCGACTCCATGAAGTCGGAATCGCTAGTAATCGCGAATCAGAATGTCGCGGTGAATACGTTCCCGGGCCTTGTACACACCGCCCGTCACACCATGGGAGTGGGTTGTACCAGAAGTAGATAGCTTAACCTTTTGGAGGGCGTTTACCACGGTATGATTCATGACTGGGGTGAAGTCGTAACAAGGTAACCGTAGGGGAACCTGCGGTTGGATCACCTCCTTACCAAAGACGAGAGGCAGCGAGTGCTCACACAGATTGGCTGATAGTTGTAGACAAGATTAAAAACGAAGCGAAAGCAACGTTGAAAAATAAACGTTAAAAGATAAAAAGAAAATAGAGTATCTTTAATTGATGTCCCCATCGTCTAGAGGCCTAGGACATCGCCCTTTCACGGCGGTAACCGGGGTTCGAATCCCCGTGGGGACGCCAATTAAAGATAACTTTATTAGATTGTCTTACTGTTCTTTAAAAAATTGGAAACAAGCTGAAAACAAGAGATTTTCGAGAGAAAGTCTGAGTAGGCAAAACAGTAAAGTGAAAGAGAGAACTGAAAAGGAAACTCTAAAAACAAACCTGTTTTGTAAAAAAATCTTGATTGAACAAAAGCAATCAAGTGTTTAGTTGAATGAAAATACGCATCAAATTGACCGCACTTTGAAGTGAAAACGTAAAGTGATTGAAAACATTTGAGGTTGTATAGTTAAGTGACTAAGCGTACAAGGTGGATGCCTTGGCAATCAGAGGCGAAGAAGGACGTGCTAATCTGCGAAAAGCTTGGATGAGTCGATAAGAGGCGTTTAATCCAAGATATCCGAATGGGGAAACCCAGTAGATGAAGAATCTACTATCAACAAGTGAATTCATAGCTTGTTGAGGCAAACCGGGAGAACTGAAACATCTAAGTACCCCGAGGAAAAGAAATCAACCGAGATTTCGTCAGTAGCGGCGAGCGAAAGCGAAAGAGCCAGTAAGTGATAGCAGTATAGTTAGGAGAATGTGTTGGGAAGCACAATCAAAGAGGGTGATAATCCCGTATCTTAAAACCATATTGTGGTACTAAGCTAACGAGAAGTAGGGCGGGACACGTGATATCCTGTTTGAAGATGGGGGGACCATCCTCCAAGGCTAAATACTCCTGATTGACCGATAGTGAACCAGTACTGTGAAGGAAAGGCGAAAAGAACCCCGGTGAGGGGAGTGAAATAGAACCTGAAACCTTGTACGTACAAGCAGTGGGAGCCTGAAAGGGTGACTGCGTACCTTTTGTATAATGGGTCAGCGACTTATATTTTGTAGCGAGGTTAACCGAATAGGGGAGCCGAAGGGAAACCGAGTCTTAACTGGGCGAATAGTTGCAAGGTATAGACCCGAAACCCGGTGATCTAGCCATGGGCAGGTTGAAGGTTGGGTAACACTAACTGGAGGACCGAACCGACTAATGTTGAAAAATTAGCGGATGACTTGTGGCTGGGGGTGAAAGGCCAATCAAACCGGGAGATAGCTGGTTCTCCCCGAAATCTATTTAGGTAGAGCCTTGAGCGGACACCTTTGGGGGTAGAGCACTGTTTCGGCTAGGGGTCCATCCCGGATTACCAACCCGATGCAAACTACGAATACCAAAGAGTGATACTCAGGAGACACACGGCGGGTGCTAACGTTCGTCGTGGAGAGGGAAACAACCCAGACCGCCAGCTAAGGTCCCAAAGTCTATATTAAGTGGGAAACGAAGTGGGAAGGCTTAGACAGCTAGGATGTTGGCTTAGAAGCAGCCATCATTTAAAGAAAGCGTAATAGCTCACTAGTCGAGTCGGCCTGCGCGGAAGATGTAACGGGGCTGAAATATAGCACCGAAGCTGCGGCATCAGATGTAAGTCTGTTGGGTAGGGGAGCGTTGTGTAAGCGGATGAAGGTTAATCGAGAGGTTGGCTGGACGTATCACAAGTGCGAATGCTGACATAAGTAACGATAAAACGGGTGAAAAACCCGTTCGCCGGAAGACCAAGGGTTCCTGTCCAACGTTAATCGGGGCAGGGTGAGTCGGCCCCTAAGGCGAGGCTGAAAAGCGTAGTCGATGGGAAACAGGTTAATATTCCTGTACTTGGTAAAGCTGCGATGTGGGGACGGAGTAGGTTAGGTTAGCGTGCTGTTGGATATGCACGTTTAAGTTGGTAGGTGGGAAGTTTAGGCAAATCCGGACTTCTATTAAACACTGAGAGATGATGACGAGGCTCTACGGAGCTGAAGTAACTGATACCACACTTCCAGGAAAAGCCACTAAGCGACAGGCTTTACTAAACCGTACTGAAAACCGACACAGGTGGTCAGGTAGAGAATACTCAGGCGCTTGAGAGAACTCGGGTGAAGGAACTAGGCAAAATAGCACCGTAACTTCGGGAGAAGGTGCGCCGGCGTAGATTGTAAGGGCTTGCCCCTGAAGGTTGAACCGGTCGAAGATACCAGCTGGCTGCAACTGTTTATTAAAAACACAGCACTCTGCAAACACGAAAGTGGAGGTATAGGGTGTGATGCCTGCCCGGTGCTGGAAGGTTAATTGATGGTGTAATCGAAAGAGAAGCACCTGATCGAAGCCCCAGTAAACGGCGGCCGTAACTATAACGGTCCTAAGGTAGCGAAATTCCTTGTCGGGTAAGTTCCGACCTGCACGAATGGCATAATGATGGCCAGGCTGTCTCCACCCGAGACTCAGTGAAATTGAAATCGCCGTGAAGATGCGGTGTACCCGCGGCTAGACGGAAAGACCCCGTGAACCTTTACTATAGCTTGACACTGAACATTGAATTTTGATGTGTAGGATAGGTGGGAGACTAAGAAGTAGGAACGCCAGTTTCTATGGAGTCATCCTTGAAATACCACCCTTTAACGTTTGATGTTCTAACGAAGATTACGAAACGTGGTCTCGGACAGTGTCTGGTGGGTAGTTTGACTGGGGCGGTCTCCTCCCAAAGCGTAACGGAGGAGCACGAAGGTTTGCTAATCACGGTCGGACATCGTGAGGTTAGTGCAATGGTATAAGCAAGCTTAACTGCGAGACAGACAAGTCGAGCAGGTACGAAAGTAGGTCATAGTGATCCGGTGGTTCTGAATGGAAGGGCCATCGCTCAACGGATAAAAGGTACTCCGGGGATAACAGGCTGATACCGCCCAAGAGTTCATATCGACGGCGGTGTTTGGCACCTCGATGTCGGCTCATCACATCCTGGGGCTGAAGTAGGTCCCAAGGGTATGGCTGTTCGCCATTTAAAGTGGTACGCGAGCTGGGTTTAGAACGTCGTGAGACAGTTCGGTCCCTATCTGCCGTGGGCGTAGGAGAATTGGTTGGGGCTGCTCCTAGTACGAGAGGACCGGAGTGGACGCACCACTGGTGTTCCGGTTGTGTCGCCAGACGCATTGCCGGGTAGCTAAGTGCGGAAGAGATAAGTGCTGAAAGCATCTAAGCACGAAACTTGCCAAGAGATGAGTTCTCCCTGTCTTTAAGACAGTAAGGGTTGTTTAAGACGAAGACGTAGATAGGTCTGGTGTGTAAGTGTAGTGATACATTGAGCTAACAGATACTAATTGCCCGAGAGGCTTAACTATACAACGCTCAAGTGTTTTTGGAAAACAGAGTGAAAGAAAAAGAAATTAACTAAACTAAACGTTCAGCTTGTTGCCGATAAGAAGAAGAGAGACGAAAAGCGAAAAAAGTGAAGTAGTAAAAGATAAAAAACAAACAGAGAAAGTTATCAAAGAATTATCCCGGCGGCGATAGTGCGGTGGAACCACCTGAGACCATACCGAACTCAGAAGTGAAACGCTGTAATGCCGATGGTAGTGTGGGGTTTCCCCATGTGAGAGTAGGGCACCGCCGGGTTATCAAATAAAAATCTAGATATAAATCAATCTAAGACAAATAAAATTAAATTAAGTAAAAACAGAATTAAAATTAAAAAATTAGATAAAGAATAAATATAAAACCCCAGTTGAATAACTGGGGTTTTATATTTTAACTAAAATAATTATCCAAATAATTAATTTTATTAATTAGCATATTTCTAATTTTAAGGTATTATACTGATTCCCTAATTCTTAATTTTATATGAATATTATTAATGAAACCAACCTTTCTAGAATTTAGACATCTTAAAACTTTATTGGCTTTAAAAGAGACAGGCAGCGTTTCTCTAGCTGCAAAGCGCGTATATCTAACCCAATCAGCACTTTCTCATCAAATTAAATTAATAGAAGAACAGTTTGGTTTACCTTTATTTGAGCGTAAAAGTAATCCACTTCGTTTTACTTCAGCGGGAGAGCGTTTAATTCGTCTTGCGAATGAAGTAATGCCAAAAGTGATTGATGCCGAACGTGATCTTGCACGTGTAAAACACGGCGATGCAGGACAGTTACGTATAGCGGTGGAATGCCATACTTGTTTTGATTGGTTAATGCCAGCGATGGACGAATTCCGTCAGCATTGGGGGCTAGTAGAATTGGATATTGTATCTGGCTTTCATACGGATCCCGTTGGCTTATTACTTTCCCATCGAGCAGATTGGGCGATAGTATCAGAAGTAGAGCATAATGATGATGTTATTTTTAAACCGCTCTTTTCTTATGAAATGGTTGGAATTTGTTCAAAAAATCATTCTTTAGCAGAAAAAGACATTTGGGAAGCAGAAGATTTTATTGATGAAACTTGGGTAACTTACCCCGTACCTGACGATATGTTAGATCTATGGCGTAAAGTGCTTAAACCAAAAGGCATTAATCCTACTCGCCGTACAACAGAACTTACTATTGCAATGATTCAACTTGTTGCGAGCAAACGCGGTATTGCCACAGTGCCTTATTGGGCAGCCTTGCCTTATTTGGAAAAAGGTTATGTCGTAGCAAGAAAAATCACAAAAAGTGGCTTATACAGCAACTTATATGCCGCGATTCGCAAAGAAGACGAATCCCTTTCTTATTTGGAAGATTTTTATCAAACAGTCAAATCTCAAAGTTTCTCAACTTTACCCGGACTTTCTGTTTTAAATTTATAGACGTAATTAATGGATTTATCTCAACAAAATCAACAGCCTAACTCAATTACTGAAGCGGCTAAGGCTGCTTTTCCCTATAGCGTACCAATGATTGCAGGATTTTTATTTCTTGGCATAGCATACGGTATTTATATGAAAGCACTTGGTTTCGGATTTTTATATCCCACTTTAATGGCTTTACTGATTTATGCGGGTTCTGTTGAATTTATTGCGGCAGGCGCACTTATCGCACCTTTCTCTCCAATCAGCGTATTATTAATTACCTTAATGATTAGTGCCAGACAAATTTTTTATGGCATATCAATGTTAGAAAAATATGGCATACATATAGGAAAAAAACGCTGGTATTTAATCACAACACTGGTAGATGAATCTTTTTCCTTAAATTATATGGCAAAAATCCCACCGCACTTAGATAAAGGCTGGTATATGTTTTTTGTGAGCTTATATTTGCATATTTATTGGGTACTTGGTGCAGCAATGGGTAACTTATTTGGCACTGTTTTACCTTTTAATTTAAAAGGCGTGGAATTTTCAATGACCGCACTATTCTTAGTTATTTTTGCAGAAAATTGGCTAAAAGAAAAATCCCACGAAAGCTCTCTATTAGGTTTAGGCATCGCATTAGTTTTTTTACTTATTATAGGAAAAGAATATTTTTTAATTCCAACATTAATTAGCATTTGGTTAATTTTAACTATGCGAATAGCTAAATTAGAAACAAAATGACATTAACAGAACAAATTATTACCATCGGAATTTGTATAGTAGCGGTACAATTTACACGTTTATTACCATTTTTTGTGTTTCCTGTTAATCGCCCCATTCCACAATATATCCGTTATCTCGGAAAAGTTTTACCTCCAGCAATGTTTGGTATGCTTGTCGTTTATTGTTATAAAAATATTGATATTTTAACTGGCTATCACGGCATTCCTGATTTGCTTGCAGGGATAGTCGTGCTTGGCTTACATTTCTGGAAGAAAAATATGTTTCTATCTATTGCCATAGGCACACTTTTCTATATGGCTCTCGTTCAACTTATTTTTATATAATTTTCCCTTGCAAACGGTTGCTTCTTTTTCTTATCTTTTCCTGGCATTAAAAATCTTTTATCATACCCAATGTTTTTATTTTTAATCAAAGAGAACAACATAATGGAATTTAATTTTATTGAATTTTTAGGTTATATGGCGACTTTTTTTGTTGCTGCATCTTTCTTATTTAAATCTATTGTGCATTTACGCATTGTAAATAGTATCGGCGCAATTTTATTTGTTATTTACAGCGTAATTATCACAGCATACCCCGTTGCATTATTAAATGCGTTTTTAGTTGTGGTAAATATTTATCAACTTTGGCGATTAAAACAAGAAAACGGATCTAAATAAAAGAAAAGCGTTGAATTAAATTTCAACGCTTTTTTCTGGAAAAGTGCGGCAGAATTTTACCGCACTTTAATTCGTTAAACTGATGATACGTTCAGCCAATTCATTAAATTCACATTCAAAATTTTCTTTACTTTCATCCATAGTATTCAAAGCGTGTCCAAACTGACCAGAGGTTCTAATTTGTAAAGAGAAAACAGGAATTCTTAATTCTTGACTAATTGCAATAAGCGAATTGAAATCTGCAATATGGGCGAGATCGTAAGGCTCAAGCAAAGCGTGCTGTAAAGCATTTTCTATTTTACTTCTATCGACCACACAATTTAATTCTTCTAAAGCAGGTACAAAGCGAGAATTTACTTCATTTTTTATACGTTCAATCCATTTTTCGAATGATTTTGCAGGATTACCATTTCTAGGACGGTAACGCTTGGATTGTCCCTAAAAATTTAGGGGCGTTTTTAATCGCATAATTAGGGGAATTAAATCCATTGCTTGATTTGAAATAATCTAATTCTTTGTTCCATTTGGAAATATTTTTTGTCAAAGAACCAACGGCTTGCCAACAAAAAAAGTCAGGCGATGTTGGAACAATAAAGTAATCACTAGACATAAGTATGACTTCATTTAATCCGCCAATATTTGGGCTTAAATCATAAAAAATATAATCAATATTTTCTTTTTCAGCTAATTTATTAAATAGGCTAGGCAGATTGCTAGGAATATTTTTTGTGGCAGGTACTCCAGCAGCAATTTTTAACGATACACTAATTTGAGAATCTAAATCAGCAATATTTAAATGCCCAGATAATAAAAAAAGATTTTCATTTAATGTATTTGTGATTTTACCAGTCGAACCACTTAAAAATGTATCTGGACTCTGACCATTTATTAGTGCTTCGACAATGCTTTCCATTGTTAAATTATGGCGATTATTATAGAAATTCTCTAATTCACTATTTTCTTTACATTGTTCATAGCTCAATACTAATCCAGTCAAATTACATTGAGAATCTAAATCAATCATTAACACTTTATAGCCTTTATTTGCCAAAGACCAGCCAAGATTGAATGTTGTTGTGGTTTTACTCACACCACCTTTATGATTGAAAAAGCATATTGTCTTAGCCATATTTACTTTCTCCAAATTGATGTATAAATTTCTTCCCGAGTATATCAGATTAGCAATTAACTACCAAAAATAAACGTAAAGTGATTATTTTTCTGTAAAAAATCCTTGTGGCAATAACATACACAAGGATTTTGTTAAAACTTCGCTAATTTTTATTTGCTATTTAATGATAGATTTTAATGCTCCCGCGTTTTATAAAAATCTACATCGGGATAGCGTTCTTGGGCTAAATTCAGATTTACCATTGTTGGCGCAATATAGGTTAAATTATCGCCGCCATCTAAGGCTAGATTTTGCTCGTTTTTACGTTTAAATTCTTCAAATTTTTTCCCATCGGCACATTCCACCCAACGAGCCGTGGCAACGTTTACATTTTCATAAATCGCTTCCACGTTATATTCAGTTTTCAAACGAGAAACCACCACATCAAACTGCAACACACCCACAGCACCCACAATTAAATCGTTGTTTAATAATGGACGAAACACTTGTACTGCACCCTCTTCAGAAAGTTGCACCAAGCCTTTTAACAGTTGTTTTTGTTTAAGAGGATCTTTCAAACGAATACGACGGAATAACTCTGGCGCAAAGTTTGGAATGCCTGTAAATTTCAGCATTTCGCCTTGCGTGAAAGTATCGCCAATTTGAATAGTACCGTGATTATGCAAACCAATAATATCGCCTGCGTAAGCTTCTTCAGTGTGAGCGCGATCGCCCGCCATAAAAGTCAGCGCATCAGAAATAACCACATCTTTTCCAATGCGGACGTGTTTAAGCTTCATCCCTTTTTCATATTTTCCCGAAACCACACGCATAAACGCCACTCTGTCACGGTGTTTCGGATCCATATTGGCTTGAATTTTAAACACAAAACCAGTGAATTTTTCTTCCGCACTTTCCACCGTTCTTGTATCCGCTTGACGAGATTGCGGCTTCGGAGCCCATTGCGTTAAGCCATCAAGGAAATGATCCACCCCAAAATTGCCTAATGCCGTCCCGAAAAATACAGGGGTAAGTTCCCCTTTAATAAAGGCATCCTGCTCAAATTCATTACTTGCGCCTTGCACCAATTCCAATTCATCACGAAGCTGTTGTGCCAAATCATCGCCAACAGCAACGTCTAATTCAGGATTATTCAAGCCTTTAACAACACGAACTGCCTGAATGGTTGAACCCTGCCCTGATTGATATAAATAGGTTTCATCTTTTGCAAGATGATAAACGCCCTTAAATAACTTCCCACAGCCAATTGGCCAAGTAATTGGCGCACAACGAATTTTCAACACATTTTCCACCTCGTCCAACAATTCCATCGGATCACGAATATCACGGTCGAGTTTATTCATAAACGTGATAATTGGCGTATCACGTAAACGTGTGACTTCCATCAACTTAATCGTACGTTCCTCCACCCCTTTGGCAGAGTCAATAACCATCAAACAGCTATCCACAGCGGTTAAAGTGCGGTAAGTATCTTCAGAGAAATCTTCGTGTCCGGGGGTATCGAGCAAATTCACTAAACAATTATTATAAGGAAATTGCATCACAGAAGTGGTAATCGAAATCCCACGTTGTTTTTCCATTTCCATCCAGTCAGATTTCGCGTGAGCCGCCGATCCTTTACCCTTGACCGAGCCAGCAGTTTGAATGGCATTGCCGTATAAAAGTACTTTTTCAGTAATCGTTGTTTTACCCGCATCAGGGTGGGAAATAATCGCAAAAGTGCGGCGTTTATTCACTTCTTGAGGATAAGCCATAATCTTCTCTTATTTATTCAAATTGTATTAAAAAATCGGCGTATTATCCTTGAAAATAGCACGTTTTGCAAAAATGCTTTATAAAGGCGAGATTTGATAACAAAATAAATACGTGGGCTTACGCTCAGTCTATAATTTTAAGGAATATCATATACTTATTATAACATTGCGAGCCAAAATTAAATCGCCGGTACTATCTCCTAGCTTTTTAACCTCTGTAAAATTCCGAATGAAGCTATATAAAAGCTTTTAGCACTCCAGTGAGGACGTTTAGATAAGCCAGTCACAAATACATTGAGGCGTAGCATTAGGGCTATGATGAGGTTTACGAGAAAAATGTAAATTATGTCTTTGGGGTCTGATATAGATGATGTTATCAGGTTATACAGTCTTTTACATCACAAGCATTGGGGAAAAACATTGAGTTTGACGAAAGCATAACATTAACAAGCGGCAGTAATGATATGACCATTCCAATTACTGCTGCTATTCGACCAGGTGCAATTATTAACAGCAATAAAATTCAGAAAGTGGAATTACACGGTGACGATTATGTGCTTTCGTGGGAAAATTTAGGCAAAGATGGCAAGCCAGAACAAAAAAGCCCAGAACGCCGCCAAATGGAAAAAACATTCCCCGAACTGGCTGGCGGTTATCATTTGCCGAAGTATGCGAAAGTTGTTGGTATAGCAGATCCCTCAAGCGGTGGCGATATTTCCGATCCGTTCCGCCCGAAATATGCCGTCGAGTTGCAATTACTGGACGAAAACGGAAACGAGGATAAAACGGTTCCAGTTTATCCAGCCGTGCCTTTGCCTGTAACAAGTACAGGTTCACAAGGCGGAGATTTTGCTTTTCCTGAAATGGGAACGATGGTTGAAGTAGGTTTTGCTTATGGGCGAAGCGATCAGCCTTTTGTGTGCACCATGTTAGCACAAGGAAAAACAGTACCGAGTGTTGCACCTAGAGAACAACTCAAACAACAACGCCCAGAAGTGTATGAACGCACCGATGCAGCAGGCAATAAGATTCGCGAAACCGATCAGAAGATTACAGATAAATCCTTTGAACGACACATCGAAACAGATAGTGAAGTAAAACAAATTGGTACATCAATAAAAACGGTAGATTCAGATAGTACGCAAACTATAGGAGGAAATAAAACTGTTAGCGTATTGGGTAGTATCAACGACACGACAGCAAGTAATAGAACTGTGGGAACAGGTGGCACGCTATAAGAAAAAATCGTTGGATTAGCGCAACGTGTTTCAGACGAAAAGAATAAATTGGTGGCACCATTGAATTATATGGGATCTGAAAGTCAGAATATTTTTAGATTGTTGGAAGATACCATTCAACTATTAAGCGAGGTGGCAAGCACAGTGGCAACTCATACTCATAGAGGATCGCCACCGCCAGATCAGCAAGGTAAATTTAATGCCCAATCCTCAAAGGCGACAGCAATTAAAAATAAACTCACGCCGATTATTGAATAACAATCATGCTTCACATCAAACCAAAGCCGCATAATATTGTGGCTTTCTTTTTGGTCATTGTCAGAATCTTGTGCCATTTTGTGGTATAGGCAAAAAACCTTGTAATATCGTTATGCATTTTACTTCTTCAAACCATTCTATTTGTTTCACGTAAAACATAAGTCATTGTTATAAATTTCATAAGTAAAACATAAGTCATTGTTTAATATATAGATTTTATAAGTAAAGCATATTAAAAGAATATCACGGAAATTTTTCACGTAAAAACCCAAGGCACGGAAAATTCACTTCCCTTACTGCCGAATTTGCGTTAAAAATTGGTGTTTTTTCAGTTAGATTTCAAAGTAAAAATTAATCTAACTTATTGAAGTAAAAGAGAGCATTAATAGAACAGAATAGAGATCTTAACTGTAAAAATTTCAATTTTTTTCATCACTTTTCACTTAAAATAGATTATTGATGTTAAGAATAATAAGGTAACCTAATGATTTTTAAATGATTTTTAAATGATTTTTAAATTTTCTGTGTGAAGTATGAGAGTAATTGATTTCAGTTAATTGACTGGCGGTTATCGCCACTGTTTAAAGATAGGTTTAAAAGTAAAGATAAAAATTAGATATTTATAATCGCCACTTTGTCGCCAGTTGAATATTATTGGTGGGTCGTGAAGGATTCGAACCTTCGACCAACGGATTAAAAGTCCGCTGCTCTACCGACTGAGCTAACGACCCAATTAGATGATTTTAAAGTAAATTTTAAAATCTTTAGATTGGTATTTAAATGGTGCCCGAAGCCAGACTTGAACTGGCACGCCTCGAAAGGCGAGGGATTTTAAATCCCTTGTGTCTACCGATTCCACCACTCGGGCATATAGACAACTAACATTTGCGTATTATGGAGGCGTGTCCCGGAGTCGAACCGAGCTACATGGATTTGCAATCCAGTGCATAACCGCTTTGCTAACACGCCACGAATTGGAGCGGGAAACGAGGCTCGAACTCGCGACCCCGACCTTGGCAAGGTCGTGCTCTACCAACTGAGCTATTCCCGCATTCGCTGTTAGTGGTGCGCATTTTACGGAAATTCAGATAAGTGTCAATTACAGATTTAAAAAAATTATCTAACCGTTTAAAAAAAGTTCATTTTGTTCAAATAAATCACAGAAAATGATGGAAAAATGGAATTTTATGTAATTTTCTAATTTCTACTTTTATCACTTTTTCCTTTGTGCCAAAATGCTAAACGTTTTTTAGCACATAAAGTGCGGTTGATTTTTTCATTATTTTTAGAGGATATTATGACACAACAATATGCTATCGATACTTTATTAGCTCAAGCAGGCAATCGCAGTGATGAGCGTACAGGCGCGGTTTCTACACCAATTTTTCTTTCTACAGCTTATGGTCATTATGGTATCGGTGAAAGTACGGGATTTGATTACACGCGTACCAAAAACCCAACTCGTACAGTATTAGAAGAAACGATGGCTAAATTAGAGAATGGAGATCGTGGCTTTGCGTTTTCTTCTGGTATGGCTGCAATTCAAGTTTTGATGACGCTTTTCACTGCACCAGATGAATGGATTGTTTCTAGCGATGTGTATGGTGGTACTTATCGATTATTAGATTTTTCTTATAAAAATAACAATAGTGTAAAACCTGTTTATGTTAATACAGCATCTGCTTCTGAAATTGAGGCGGCAATTAATCCAAATACGAAAGCGATTTTTATTGAAACCCCATCGAATCCTTTAATGGAAGAATGTGATGTGGTTGAAATTGCAAAACTTGCGAAAAAACATAACTTAATGTTGATCGTGGATAATACGTTTTTAACGCCTGTGTTTTCTCGTCCGTTAGATTTAGGCGCTGATGTGGTGATTCACAGCGGGACCAAATATATTGCTGGTCATAATGATGCACTTGTCGGGCTGATTGTTGCAAAAGGGCAAGAACTTTGTGATCGCATTGCTTATATTCAAAATGGTGCGGGTGCAGTACTTTCTCCGTTTGATTCTTGGCTGACTATTCGTGGTATGAAGACACTTTCTTTGCGTATGAAACGCCATCAAGAAAATGCACAAGCTATTGCGGAATTTTTAAAAGCTCAACCACAAGTGGAATCGGTGCTTTATCCAAATAAAGGTGGGATGTTGTCTTTCCGTTTGCAAGATGAAGCTTGGGTTAATACGTTCTTAAAATCCATCAAATTGATTACTTTTGCAGAAAGTTTAGGCGGCACAGAAAGTTTTATTACTTATCCTGCTACTCAAACCCATATGGATATTCCAGAAGCCGAGCGTGTAGCTCGTGGGATTACTAATACCTTGCTGCGTTTTTCAGTCGGTATTGAAGATGTAGAAGATATTAAAGCGGATTTATTACAGGCTTTTGCAAACCTAAAATAATTGGAGCAAACCATGAAAATTGCAATCTATAGCACTAAAAGCTATGACAGAAAATACATTGAGCTCATTAACGCGAAATATAATTTTGATTTAGAATTTTTTGATTTTATGTTGAACGAGAGCACCGCACGTTTGGCAGAGAATTGCGAAGTAGTATGTATTTTCGTGAATGATAATGGTAGCCGAAAAGTATTAGAAAAATTAGCCGCACTTGGCGTGAAAATCGTGGCTTTACGCTGTGCGGGTTTCAATAATGTTGATTTAAAAGCTGCTCAAGAATTGGGCATTCAAGTTGTACGGGTTCCCGCTTATTCGCCTGAAGCAGTGGCAGAACATACCATCGGTTTGATGATGACGCTGAACCGTCGAATTCATCGTGCTTATCAGCGTACCCGAGAAGCGAATTTCTCTCTTGAGGGATTAATTGGTTTCAATATGCACGGACGCACGGTTGGCGTAATCGGAACGGGTAAAATTGGGATTGCGGTGATGCGAATTTTGAAAGGTTTTGGCATGAATATCTTGGCGTACGATCCTTTCAAAAATCCAGTGGTGGAAGAACTTGGTGGACAATATGTTGAATTAGATGAGCTTTATGCTAAATCTCATGTGATTACGCTCCATTGCCCGGCAACGCCAGAAAACTATCATTTATTAAATCGCGAGGCTTTTGCCAAAATGAAAGATGGCGTGATGATCGTTAATACGAGTCGCGGCTCTTTGATTGATACTCAAGCTGCAATTGATGCGTTAAAACAGCGCAAAATCGGTGCGTTAGGTATGGATGTGTATGAGAATGAGCGAGATTTGTTCTTTGAAGATAAGTCTAACGAAGTGATTCAAGATGATATTTTCCGCCGTTTATCTTCTTGCCATAATGTATTGCTAACAGGTCACCAAGCATTTTTAACCGAAGAGGCACTAACGAATATTGCGGATGTGACTTTATCAAATATTTATAAATTGAAATCGGGCAAAGTGTGTGAAAATATTGTTTTGCCGTCTTAGCTTTTGGCAATTAAAACGATTAGTTTACATTTTTTAAAACGGTGTTATTCTGCACCGCACTTGTAAGTTTAAACAAAAAACCCTTATATAGGGATTCCATTCACAAAATAAGGAAAACAAAATGAGCGAAGTATTACACATTAATGACGCAGATTTTGAAAGTGTTGTAGTTAATTCAGATATCCCCGTTTTATTAGACTTTTGGGCACCTTGGTGTGGTCCTTGCAAAATGATTGCACCAGTGTTAGATGAGCTTGCGCCTGAATTTGCAGGTAAAGTTAAAATCGTGAAAATGAATGTGGATGATAACCAAGCAACACCAGCACAATTTGGTGTTCGTAGTATCCCAACATTATTATTGATTAAAAATGGTCAAGTTGTTGCAACTCAAGTTGGTGCATTACCAAAAACTCAATTGGCTAACTTCATTAACCAACATATTTAATCGTTGCTTAAAGTTATAAGTAACTTTAGCGCATTGATAAGATTGCCCCTTAATGGGGCAATTTTTTTATCTGATATTTTGAGAAACAATCTGATGCTAATCAAAGCACTTGCTCAAATTCTATATTTAACGGAAAGGCTTTGGTTATAGTGTTGTAAATAAAACAATAGCGTAATGCGTTTTGTGTGAGTTGTGTGAAGGTTTCATCGGTTAAATCTGATGAAATAAAAATTTTAATTTTTCCGTCATTAATGACTGGCTGCTCACTATAGCCGCGAACGCCAAGTAGGGTTAAAGGATTGGCGAGATTGAGCCAAATTTTTCCTTCCATTTCTACAATATCGGCTTGTTGTTGAGTAAAATGGGCTTTTACACTGCTCAAAATTCCACCTAAAATAGAAACAGCGAAATAATCCACCGCACTTTTTTGTAACGATTGGTTATCAAAATTGACTTGTGAATAGAGCGAAATACTGTCATTCGGTGTGAATAATTTAATTTCTTCTCCGCGTAATACGGCTCGATATTTCGCTGTAAAACATTTACTTTCAGGTACGTTATACATAACGTTCCCTCAATATTGATTTTGCCTCATTTAATACCTTAAGTTTGGCTTCAATAATATCAAAACCATTTAAAGGGCGGTTAGAAAAAGTGGCAAATCCACAATCTGGATTTAGCCAAATTTGCTCTGGTGGAAGGTAATTTAAGGCTTTTTCTGCTCGTTGAACAATCTGTTCTACGGTTTCCACCTCATCAGAACGAGGATTGATGACGCCTAAGCCTAAAATACATTTTTGTCTTAATATTTCACTTTCTAACAACGAGCTTAATTCTCCCGCTCTTGGCGTAGAAAATTCGAGCATTAAAATATCAGGTAATGCTGATTCAAATAAATCCACTAATGATGTATAAGGCCCGCGCAGTAATACGCTTTCATCTTTGCTCCAGTTGCCACGGCATACATGTAGTGCGGTTTTGATATTTTTATTTCTTGCATACTCAAAGATTTGAGTAATTAAACTTTTTGCAAACTGTAGTTCCACTGCAAAATCTTGTTTTTCGCTTAACGCCGCACACATAAATGAACGTGTTTGATGATGGCTAAAAATAACTTCTGTCAAAACAGGCTCATCAAATTGAACTACGCTTACGCCTAGCTCACACAAATGATCAATTTCTTGCTTTAAGATAGCAACAACATCTTTTGCCATTTCTTCTTTTGATGAATAATGTTGCCCTGACACAGGCGAAAGCCACATGGAGCGAGCCATTAAGTAAGGCCCTGGCAAGGTTGCTTTAATTGATTGCTTGGTTAGATTTTTTAGTAGTAGCATTTCATCTGCTACTAAAGATTGTTTGTAGCTGATTTTTCCCACGCAAATAGCATTTTTTATGGAAAGTGCGGGAACATCCAAGGTTTCTAGCATTGACTCAAAAATTTGCTTTTCTTTAATGTGATCGAGCATTTCACTCATGCTCATTAAGGTCGCACCTTGAATTTTTTGTGCAATAAAAGAAAGGTAATTGTCGCGAAGTAATTCGCCACTCGTGATGATATCAATGCCAGTTCGTTGTTGAAGTTCGACAATTTGTTTTGTTTCTTGAACAGCGATTTGCTCAAGCTCAGCTGTGGTTATTTTGCCCAGTGCGTGCTTTTTACGCACCATCAAAAGTGCTTGGCTGCGAGGCATTGAGCCTAAAAGGGACGTTGTGAAAGGTTGCATAGAAAATCCACAATGATGGGCGTTTATTACACGCCCATCATGACATATTGATATTAAAAGAATTTTAAATATTCATTGGCAGCTTGTAATTGAGCAAAACCTTTTGTTCTACCCGCAACCCAACGTTTTAATCCTTCCAAATCCATCATTTCTTTATGTTCTGGATTGTTGTAATCCATTTTGAACAAGGTTTCGGTGAATGCATTGAATTTGGTTTCATCTAATCCCACGCGTCCACTGAAAATACAATGGTCAAATGATGGTGTTTTTGCGAGTACTCGAACTGTTGCAGGATCGAGCGTGCCATCTTTTGTCCAACGTTCAAAGTTGAAATCTAACATCCATGTTGCGGCAACTTGGCGATCTTTTAATGCATTAGCTGCATCTAATTCACCGCCTACATGATCGCCGTGCAAACCAACACCCACATCAAAGCGTTTTTCTACATAATCTTGACCAAATTCCAAGCCATGTTGATGTAAAAACTCGATAGGAATTAACCGAGCTTGTGGAGAATCTATCGCACCAAAAGCAATAGTTTTATTTTTTAAATCCTCAATCGATTGGATAGTTGGGTCATTAACAACTAAATAGCTTTGACGATCTTGGTCGGTATCACGCATTGCACCATTTAAGGTTTTACCGCCACTACGCAAGTAACCGTCTAACCACGCTAAGGGAGAGTTCCACGCTACATCAATTTCATTATTGAGTAACGCATCAACTTGCCCTTTGTAGTCTTTGAAATACACGGGCTCAATAGGGAATCCTTCTTTTTCGAAAAAGTCTGCAATAATGCCCCAAATAACCGTCACTTGTGGGGCGTAGATTACCGCCCCGATTTTTAATTTCTCACTCATTTTTTACCGCGCTTTATGGAATTTGCTGTCCTGTAATAGCTTTACCTAACCAAATATTTAGCACATCGACACTTGGCGCCATCACTTGGCTTGCTAATGCATCGCGTAAATAGCGTTCCATTGGCCCCATTTTGTTATAAGCCTTACCACCGCCAATACGCATACCAATTTGAGCAAGAGTAATTGCATTTTCACTTGCAAGAATACGGGCAGCTAATAATTTAGCCAAGGCATCAGTATCCCCTTCTGTGGCTGCACGAGCCGCATCTCGCGTAGCACATACAGCAGCGTTTGTATTTGTATAGATTTTAGCTAAGTGAATTTGCACGGTTTCGATTTCAGCTAATGCAGAGCCCGATGTGTATTTACGCTGTGTTGAATGTTTAATTGCCTCAGTAAGCACGGCTTTACAGACGCCGCTATAGACAGCGGCCAAACCACAAATAAAGGCTGGTGCAATGCCACCAAATACTTGTTCTGCGCCTGTGCCAACTTCGCCAATACGCCAGCTACGATCTAATGGCATATCGGTCATTCGCATAAAGCAAGAGACATTGCTACGCATACCTAAGCCATTCCAGCTATCGGCTTCAAAAGTTAAGCCTTGAGTACCAAGTGGAAGCACCCAGTTATCAATAGTTTCACCATTTTCCGAAGGCAAAAGCGCTAAATAATAAGAGGCATAATTGCCCGATGTTACCATGGATTTTAAGCCATTGAATACTGCATCTTCAGCATTAAATTGTGCGGTTGCATCGGTAATATAGAAGTGAGTACCCGTGCCTAATTCACTATAGGCGAGTGCGGCAAAGGTTTGATTTTGAACAATGTCAGAAAAGATTTTTTGTTTGAGTTGATCGCTGCCGAATAGATTTAAACAATTCACTGCAACGTTACTCATCATGTAACAGAGACCAGCAGAGGCTGAACTTTCAGCTAATGCCATACAGACTTCAGCGTGTTCTTTTAGGGTTAATCCCATTCCGCCGTATTCTTTTGGAATTAAAAGTGAAAACCAACCAGCTTTACCTAACTCCTTAAATGCCTGAACAGGAAATTCTTTTTTTTGATCGAGTTCGTCGGCGTAAGGCTCAATAAACTGTTCCGCTAACTTTCTCACCTGAGTATAGATTTGCGACATAATATATCCTTATTGTGTGTTGAGAAAAACTTTCTACGAGGCAGATATTATTATGCTCAGTTTCTTTTTTCTAGTATTTAATTCAAAATAATTTCAGTAATGTGACGTGGATCAAGAAAAAATCTGGCAAGCATTTTCCCATGTGACTTTTTTAATCAATTCAGCAGGTTCATTTCTTAAGGTACAAAGACCTTTGAAACTTTCCACAATACGTTCTGGTCGATTAGGTTGGCCTTGAAAACCAAATACAGGCATATCAGGACTATCTGTTTCCAACACTAAGGCGTCAAGTGGTAGCTTTGCAATCGCTTGACGAGTTTTATTGGCACGTTCATAAGTGATCGTGCCGCCAACTCCGATTTTATAGCCTAAATCAACAAAGCGTTTTGCTTGATCGTAGCTGCCTGCAAAACCGTGTACCACGCCAAGTTTAGATAATGGAATACGTTTTAAAAAAGTAAAAATTTGATCATGGGTTTTTCGACTGTGAATATTGACGGGTAAATTAAATTGTTTTGCCAAATAAAGTTGGCTTTCAAAAAAATGACATTGTTTTGCCCAAAGTTCATCGGTGAGCAAATCGGGAATCGCGCGTTCCAAGCCAATTTCTGCCACCGCCGTGCAATTTGTATCACGATTTTTTAAGGCTTGTTCTAACAGAAGCAAATCATTTTCGGCGTGTTCTTGAATATAAAGAGGATGGAGTCCAAGACCATAGCACAAATTATCAGGAAAAAGTGCGGTCATATTTTGGATTGTTTTAAAATCAGCTTCTTTTACCGCCACAATCAGTATTTTTTGCACATCGGCTTGCTTAGCATTATCAATAAGCTGTGACAAAGGCTCCCCTGTAAATTGTTGGAGATAATCGAGATGCGTGTGAGTGTCGAAGAAGGGCATAAATATCTTTCTCTAAATTCTATAAAAAATCCCCTGATTATCGCTAATCAGGGGATTCATCGCTCAATGGCGTTGAAAAACTCATCTTTCGATGATGATCGCTCTAAGGCGTTACGCTAAGAAGTCTATACTGTATTTTATCTATTTGTCAAGCAGTGAATTTGCATTGATTGCTTTTATGATAGCTTTTTGAACTTTTGTTACAACATCTCTTGGTAAATATTGAGTAATTTTAGTTCCTTTATCATAAATATGATACAGACGAAGACGACTCACTGATTGAATTAATTCAGATTTAACCCAGCGAGTTCTTTTATCATAAAAGCTTGTTGCTTTTATTAATTCTGAATCTATTTCAATATGATAGCCATTTTTTATACCATCTAAATTAATTGTAGATGAAATTGGTGCAACTAAAATAAGCCCGTTCAGTTTCGCATTCAAAACAACAACCAAACGTTTTTTAACCATTTCAGGTGGAATATGTCCATCAACGTGACAGGTATGCGAAAATTGACCATAATCACATTCTAGAATTTCTCCAACTTTAGGGCGATGTTGTTTTATGCTCATTTGTTACTCAATAGAAACCAATGTAATCACTACATCTTCAGTTGGAACATCTTGATGAAAGCCTTTGTTGCCTGTTTTCACTTTTTTGATTTTATCAACAACATCCATACCTTCAACCACTTCGCCAAATACCGCATAGCCCCATTCTTGAACGACTTCGCGACCAAACATTTCTTTTGAACGATAGTTTAAGAAATCATTGTCTGCCACGTTAATGAAAAATTGTGCTGTCGCTGAATGTGGATCTGAAGTGCGAGCCATTGCAATGGTTCCACGTTTGTTACTTAAACGATTGTTCGCTTCATTTTGGATTGGGGCTTTAGTTGCTTTTTCGCGCATACCGCTTTCCATACCGCCACCTTGAATCATAAAGCCATCAATAACACGATGAAAAATTGTGTTATTATAAAAACCGTCTTTGCAGTAATTTAAGAAGTTTTCTGCTGTAACTGGAGCTTTATCAAAATCCAATTTAATTTTAATGTCGCCAAAGTTTGTGTGTAATGTAACCATTTTGTTTTCCCTCTAAAAAATTAAGGGTTGTATTATTCCACAATCGAGGTAAAAGTGCTATAAAAGTGCGGTTTGTTTTTATTTCATTTTACGAGCTTAAAAATGCTAAAAATTTTCAATACCTTAACGAGAGAAAAAGAAATCTTTAAACCTATCCACGAAAATAAAGTGGGAATGTATGTTTGCGGCGTCACTGTTTATGATTTGTGCCATATCGGCCATGGACGCACTTTTGTGTGTTTTGATGTGATTGCCCGTTATTTACGTTCTTTGGGTTACGATTTAACTTATGTGCGCAATATTACGGACGTAGATGACAAAATTATTAAACGTGCGTTAGAAAACAAAGAAACCTGCGATCAACTTGTGGATCGCATGGTGCAGGAAATGTATAAAGATTTTGATGCACTTAATGTCTTACGCCCTGATTTTGAACCTCGTGCGACGCATCATATTCCAGAAATTATTGAAATTGTGGAAAAATTGATTGCACGTGCTCATGCTTATGTCGCAGAAAATGGCGACGTGATGTTTGATGTAGAAAGTTTCAAAGAATATGGCAAATTATCTCGTCAAGATCTTGAGCAATTACAAGCTGGCGCACGTATTGAAATCAATGAAATCAAGAAAAATCCAATGGATTTCGTGCTTTGGAAAATGTCGAAAGAAAACGAACCAAGTTGGTCTTCTCCTTGGGGCGCAGGTCGTCCAGGTTGGCATATTGAATGTTCTGCAATGAACTGCAAACAGCTTGGCGAGCATTTTGATATTCACGGTGGTGGCTCTGATTTAATGTTCCCACATCACGAAAATGAAATTGCACAATCTTGCTGTGCGCATGGAGGCCAATATGTGAATTATTGGATCCATTCTGGCATGATTATGGTGGATAAAGAAAAAATGTCGAAATCACTCGGCAACTTTTTCACTATTCGTGATGTATTAAACCACTACAATGCAGAAGCAGTGCGTTATTTCTTATTAACGGCACATTATCGTAGCCAGCTCAATTACAGCGAAGAAAACTTGAATTTAGCGCAAGGTGCGTTGGAACGTTTATACACGGCTTTACGTGGAACGGATCAAAGTGCGGTTGCTTTTGGCGGAGAAAATTTTGTGGAAACTTTCCGTGAAGCAATGGATGATGATTTTAATACGCCAAATGCACTTTCTGTTTTATTCGAAATGGCGCGTGAAATTAACAAGTTAAAAACAGAGGATGCTGAGAAAGCCAATGGACTTGCCGCACGTTTGCGTGAATTGGGTGCGATTTTAGGCTTACTTCAACAAGAACCAGAAAAATTCTTACAAGCAGGTTCTAATGATGATGAAGTAGCAAAAATTGAAGCGCTGATTAAACAACGCAATGAAGCCCGCACTGCTAAAGATTGGTCTGCCGCAGATTCAGCACGTAATGAATTGACAGCTATGGGCATCGTATTAGAAGATGGTCCGAATGGGACAACTTGGCGTAAGCAATAAATTCAAACGTTAAATCACTTTCATTAAAAAGACTAAGTTCAGAATGTAATAGAACTGTTCTGCCCCCAAAAAAGTTGGACTAAACAACCAACCGATTAAGGTACAGATTTTTTATGACTAAATTCAACCAATCCTTCAAACAACAAGTGATCGATTTTTATCTTCAACATGGTAAAAATCCTTCCCTCACCAGACAGCATTTTCAACTTGCAGAACAAACATTAAATCGTTGGATTAAACAATTCAATCACAATGGAAACAATGGGTTAGAAGTCAGAGGCAAGAAACAAACATATTCTCCAGAATTTAAACTCTCGGTTGTTCAAATGGTTATACAAGGAAACTGTTCTGCAGAATCTGCTTGTCTGCATTTCGGTATTGCCAATTCAGGGATAATCAGTCAATGGCTATAAGCTTTCGAAAGACAAGGTATAAACGGTTTAATGCCAAAACCTAAAGGTCGTCCTAGTATGAAACCAAAATATCCCAAAATGCCTCCTAAGCCAAAAACACGAGAAGAAAGCGTTGGAATTAGATAACCTCAAACTTCGTGTGGAGAATACTATTCTAAAAAAGTTTCAGGTGCTCAACCAACAAAAAATGCAGAAAAAGCCGCAATCGTCAAAGTGTTGAGGATAGACTTTCCATTTCAGATATTGCTAGATTTACTAGGGTTGGCACACAGTGTTTTCTTTTATCATTTGAAAGAAAACACCGATAAAGATGGCACAATTTCACAAGAAATTATGCGGGTTTATCGTGATAATCATGAATGTTACGGTTATCGTCGTATTACTTTGAAACTCAGAAAAACCTTCAACATCAATCATAAGAAAGTTCAACGTCTGATGAACGTATTAGGCATTAAGGGAAAAAGGAAAAATAAGAGAAAAAAATACCGCACTTACCAAGGTGAAATAGGTCGTATTGTTGATAATTTATTAGCACGTAACTTTACTGCAAACCGACCAAACGAAAAGTGGGTAACAGACCTCACTGAATTGACATGTGCATAAGGTAAGCTGTATTTGTCGCCCATTAAAGACTTATTTAATCATGAAATCATTGCCTATGATTTATCAAGAAGCCCGAATTTTGAGCAAATCTCTCGAATGATGACGCAAGCGGTAACAAGGCTTAATGGGGAAACGCCGATTTTACAGATAGCAATATCAAATGAGAGGGTATCCAATCCTCTTAAAACACGGTATTCGACAAAGTATGTCGAGAAAAGGAAATTGTTTAGATAATGCAGCGATGGAGAGTTTCTTTGGGCGGTTAAAAACGGCGTGCTATGAGGGGAAACAGTTTGATACTTTCGAACAACTCGAAAAAACGATTCATGAGTACATTTATTATGACAATCATGAGCGTATTCAGTGTAAACTAAAGGACTAAGCCCTGTGGAATACGGAACTCAGTCCTTGAACTAAATCAGTCTAGCTTTTTGGGGGCAGATCATGATGACTGCTCTTTTTATTTTATATCTTATGCCGCGACCATAACCATCGCTGGGCGAATGACTCGACCATTTAAGGTGTAGCCTTTTTGCAATACGACGCTAATTTGATTGGTTTCAAAGCCTTCAGCAGGTTGCATTGAAATGGCTTGATGTAAGTCAGGATTAAATGCTTCGCCGACAACACCTACAGTTTCTACACCAAAACGACCAACGGTTGAAACTAATTCTTTTAAGGTCAGTTCAACACCGTCAAATAAGGCTTTTACGCTTTCATCTTCTTTATTTGCTGGAGTGGCAAGCGCACGCTCTAGGTTATCGATAGTATTCAAAATGTCTTTTGAGAATTTTTCCAATGCAAATTTATGTGCTTTTTCTACGTCTTGTTCAGTACGACGACGAAGATTTTCAATTTCAGCACGAGAGCGAAGTAAAATATCCTGTTCTTTGTTTGCCGCTTCTTCTATTTGAGTTTTTAGTTGCTCTTCAAGCTCTTGCACGCGGACAATTGCTTCTTCTAAAGGATCTGGTTCCTGAGATGGTTCTGCTTGTTGTGCTTCTTCCACAACAGCGTCTTCTTGCTTTTCTAGTTCTGGGGTTTCAACTTTTTGTTCTTGTTCTGACATTTTTTTCTCCATAAAACAAAATTGATTAATCGTAACTGGGCATAGTGTAACAAAAAACGATATAATGATGAAAATATTAAATTCAAGTGCGGTCATTTTATGAATCATTTATATCGTTCTTTTAAAACCATTGCTCTTGTAGGTAAGCCTCGCAATGACATTAACTTACAAATGCACAAAAACTTATTTCATTGGTTAATGGAACGTGGTTATCAAGTGCTGGTGGAAAAAGAAGTCGCCATAACACTTGAGTTACCTTCTGAACATCTTGCTACGTTAGAAGAAATAGGTCGTCAAGCTCAATTAGCCATTGTGATTGGTGGAGACGGCAATATGCTAGGGCGCGCCCGTGTGTTAGCGAAATACGATATTCCATTGATTGGTATTAATCGTGGTAATTTGGGATTTTTAACAGATATTGACCCAAAAAATGCCTATTCCCAGCTTGAAGCTTGTTTAGAACGTGGCGAATTTTTTGTGGAAGAACGTTTTTTATTGGAAGCAAAAATAGAACGAGCAAGTGAAATTGTATCAACGAGCAATGCGGTAAATGAAGCGGTTATTCATCCCGCCAAAATTGCACATATGATTGATTTTCACGTATATATCAATGATAAATTTGCTTTTTCTCAACGTTCTGACGGATTAATTGTTTCCACGCCAACAGGCTCTACGGCTTATTCTCTTTCCGCTGGTGGCCCGATTTTGACACCTAATCTTAATGCGATTGCGCTAGTGCCTATGTTTCCACATACATTAACTTCTCGTCCTCTTGTTATTGATGGCGATAGCAAAATATCGATTCGTTTTGCTGAACATAATACCTCTCAATTGGAAGTAGGATGCGATAGTCAAATTACCTTACCTTTTACCCCAGATGATGTCGTGCATATTCAAAAAAGTGAGCATAAACTCCGATTGCTTCATCTGAAAAATTATAATTATTACAATGTGTTAAGTGCCAAATTAGGGTGGTTAAAATCATTTTGATTATGGTAAAAATTTTCGATTGAAATGAATTAGATAAAATACTGTAAAAAAACCTTTACTGTAAATTAAATCAGTTATATTATATTAAATATACAGTTAAAGGGTTTTATTATGCTTACTCAACTTACTATCAATAATTTTGCGATTGTTCGTCAGCTTAATATCGAATTGGCGAAAGGAATGTCTGTTATAACAGGGGAAACTGGTGCTGGAAAATCTATCGCCATTGATGCTTTAGATTTATGTTTCGGACAGAGAGTGGAAACCTCAATGGTGCGTGAAGGACAAGAACGTGCAGAAATTTGTGCAACTTTCCAACTAGAATCGAAAAATCCTGCTTATCACTGGTTGAGTGAGCAAGAATTACAAGATCCAGATAATCCAAGTGAATGTATTTTACGTCGCATAATTAATGCAGACGGACGTTCTAAGGCTTTTATTAATAGTACACCAGTATCCGCTTCCCAATTAAAAGAAATTGCTCAATATCTTGTTCATATTAATGGGCAACACGCTTCTCAATTATTGCTAAAAAATGACTATCAGCTTCAGTTAGTTGATAATTTTGCCGCTCATCCTGAATTACTTGTGAAAATGCGTGAAGATTATCAGGCATGGAAAAATCTTCAAAATCAAGTAAAAACCTTTCAACAAAAAGTGGCAGAAAATGAAGCTCGTAAACAACTTTTACAGTATCAAGTGGACGAATTAGATGAATTTAATCTTCGACCAAATGAATATTTGGAATTAGAAGATGAACAACGTCGTTTATCTAGCAGTGAGCAGCTAACCCAACTTTCCCAATCGGTGCTGCAAATTTTAAGTGAAAATGACACGGTAAATATCGATAGTTTGCTTTATCGTGCGACACAATATATTGATGAATTAGCTGAACTTGATCCACAATATGCTGAAGTGCAAAATATGTTGAATGATGCGTTGATTCAAGTGCAAGAAGCAACCAGTGAAGTGCGAAATTTATCGAGTAATATCGAACAAGATCCTCAGCTTTTACAGGAAATCGAACAAAGAATTAGTCAGACTTTACAACTTGCTCGTAAACATCAAGTTAAGCCTGAAGATCTTGTAGAACATCACAAAAAATTAAAAGCAGAATTAACCGCACTTTTAGATTTTTCTGAAAGTGAAGAGATGTTGATTGAGCAAGAAAAACTTACATTTGAACAAATGCAAGCAACGGCTATAGCATTAACAGCAAGTCGTCAGGAATCTGCGGCTCGTTTAGCGCAAAATGTCACGCAGTCGATAAAACAACTTGCAATGGAAAATGCAGAATTTTATGTAGAGTTGAATACGGATTTAGATAAAGTAGGATCAAACGGTGCGGATAATGTGATTTTCACTTTGCGTAGTAATTTAGGACAACAACCACAGCCATTAGCTAAAATTGCTTCTGGTGGCGAACTTTCTCGTATTTCTTTAGCGATTCAAGTTTTAACTTCTGATCAATCAGCTATTCCAACCTTAATTTTTGATGAAGTGGACGTGGGTATTAGTGGAAAAACAGCAAGTGTTGTCGGAAAACTTTTACGTCAATTAAGTGAACGTTGCCAAGTATTATGCGTCACTCACTTGCCACAGGTTGCTTGTCATGGCCATCATCAGTTTAATGTAGAAAAATTTACTGTGGATAATAAAACTGAAACACAAATGACCGCACTTTCGCAAGCTGAACGTGTACCAGCCTTGGCAAAACTATTGGGCGGAAGTGAAATTACCGAATTAGCCTTAGCCAATGCACAGGAAATGCTAGATTTAGTTCATTAAAAATGGGATTTAATTGCTATTTTATGAACTAAATAGCTTATCCCAAAATGCTTGAATAAATGACCGCTCTTTGACAAATTCAGTTTTATCCACAATGGAGGATTTGCTTATTAAATTTAAATGGTGAATAGCATTGCGTAAATCAACATAACATTGTTTTAATGTGTCGCAGTCTGTTTGGCTAATAATTTTAGCCTCTGCCATATCATCGAAAATACGTACATTGTCTGACCATTTTGTCAGTTTTGGGTTTTGTGGGGCATTGGCAAGCATTAAATATTGAGCAATAAATTCAATATCAGTGATACCACCGCGATCTATTTTAAGGTTAAATTCACCATCTTTTGAATGGGACAAATGCGTGAACATTTTTTCTCGCATTTCCACAACATCTAGTTTTAATTGCTCAATATCTCGTGATGCAGAAAGTACTTGTTGGCGGATATGCTCAAATTTAGATTTAAGAGATGATTCACCAAATACAGGGCGAGCACGCACAAGCGCTTGTTTTTCCCATGTCCAAGCGTCATTTAATTGATAATGGGCAAATGCAGAAATAGAGCAGCCAATTAAGCCAGCATCGCCAGAAGGGCGAAGGCGCATATCAGCCTCATAAAGTACGCCAGCGGAAGTATTTATGCTAAAAATACTTACAATCTTTTGTGCCAAGCGTAGGTAAAATTGATTGCTATCAATCACTTTTTTTCCACCTGTTGTTTGACTTTCTATGGCATCGTACAAAAATACGAGGTCTAAATCGGATTTATAACCGAGTTCAATTCCTCCTAGTTTTCCATAACCAATCACTAAAAATCCTTTTTCATTATTTTGTAAATGTTCAGGCACGCCAAATCTAGAGGAAACTTGTTTCCAAGCTAGATTCACAACAACTTCAATAATTGCTTCAGCAAGATAGGTTAAATGATCGCTTACCTTCATCACCGGTAATGCCCCCAAAATATCTGCCGCTGCTACTTTTAATAGGGTTGCTTGTTTAAATTGACGTAAAGCATCAATAAGCTGTTCTTCATCATCAGGGGGTAAACGAAGCAAATATTGGTGTAATTCTGCAGGATATTGGGTAAATGGCAATGGATGGCGTAGTGCTTCTGTATTAAGTAATTCATCTAATAAGATAGGGTGGCGGGCCAGCTGCTCTGAAATAAGTTGAGACTGCGCACAAAGTTCAATAACTTGCTGAAGTGCGTGATGATTTTCCAACAGTAGTTCTAAATAAGTCGTTCTGCTCGAAATTTTCTCAATAATATTTAGAATGCGGGGAAGCAAAGTGCGGTAATTTTCTTGAGCAAAAATAAGAGTAAATATCGCTGGCATTAAATGACTTAATACATCACGCCCACGTGTACCTATAATTCTGTGATTTAGGTTATTTTTGAATTGAACAAGTTGTTCTAAAATTTCATTAATATGATTTTCCGATACACTACTCTCTAATAATGTCTGTTCAATATCCTCAAAATCTGATTCTAAAAAATCTTGCCATTGGCTATCCTTTGGCGAGGGTTCATTTTGTTCATCACCGATTAATTGAGTAAATACAGCCCGCACTTTTTCTTGTTTTTGTTGCAAAGTGCGGTAAAAATCGTCCCAATTTTCTATTGAATAATATTTTTCAATGGTTTGATTATTTTTATTTAAACAAGTAAATTTTTTACAGGCTTCTACTAAACGAATTTGATCTATTTCATCGGTTGGTAGTGTTTGAGTTTGTTGATCGTTAATGGCTTGCAGAATGTTTTCTACGCGGCGTAAAAAAATATAACTTTCACGTAAATCGTGGAATTGTTGTTCGGTAATTAATCCTAGTTTGGTAATTTCAGGCAAGATCTTTAAGAGTGAATGTTGTTGCAAATTGATTTCTCGCCCGCCTCGAATGAGTTGAAAAACTTGCACGATAAATTCGACTTCACGAATTCCACCTGCCCCCAGTTTAATATTATCTTTCAAACTACGACGGCGTACTTCTCGCTCAATTTTGCCTTTCATTTCGCGTAAAGATTGAATCACACTAAAGTCAATATAGCGACGATACACAAAGGGGCGTAACATTTTTTGCAATTTAGGTACGTTGGGATCCTTTGTTTGTGCGTCCAATACTCGCCCTTTAATCATCGCATAGCGTTCCCAATCTCGACCTTGATCTTGATAATATTGTTCCATTGCCGCAAAACTGAGAACAAGCGCGCCGCTGTCACCAAATGGACGTAAGCGCATATCGGTTCGATACACAAAACCCTCAGAGGTAAATTCATCTAAGGCAGAAATAAGTCGTTGCCCTAAACGTGTGAAAAATTTTCCGTTATCCACAGGACGTCGAACATTAGTATTATTAATGCAAGTTTCCCCTTGTGACGGATAAGTGAAAATTAAATCAATATCTGAGGAAAAATTGAGTTCAAAGCCGCCTAATTTCCCCATTCCTAGGATATAAAGCTGCTGCGGATTGCCTTGTTCATCCATTGGTGTGCCCATTTCCGCACAGGCTTGATGATAAAGCCAATCGCGTGCAGCGATAATTAAACTTTCTGCAAGTTGTGAAAGCTGAACAAAAATTTCTTCTACAGTCGCAAGATTCAAACTTTGACAAAAACTTAATTTTGCCATTTCAATGTTACGGAATTGGCGTAATATTTGATAGAGTGCGGTTTCGTCATGTACATTGGCTAATTCTCTATTCAAACGTTTAGTATAGGCAGAGCAATCTGCAAAACTGGGGGATTTTTCCCACCATTGTTCCACTAAGTGCGGGTATTTTTGCAAGACTTTTTCCACAAAGTCAGACATTGCCATGGCATAGCCTAATTGGTAAATAGGCAGTTCAGGGTGGTTTGAATTTTTTTTAATGGCGTCGTGAATTTTTTCTGGGGATAGTTCTGGAAAAGATTGGCACAGGATTGTGCCAAGATATTGTAATTTTTGTTCAATGAGGGCAGAAAGTGCGGTCATTTTTTCTAACCTTTTTGATAGGAATCTAAGTGACGTAATACGGTTTCTTTCGCTTGTTTAGGTTGTAAACTATCCAGCCATTGTATTGGTGTTTTCCAACCGCGTAGCCAAGTGAGCTGGCGTTTTGCAAGTTGGCGGGTTGCGCAAATACCACGGAAAATCATTTCTTCGTGATTGTAATCGCCTTGTAAATATTCCCACATTTGACGATAGCCTACACAGCGAATCGACGGTAGATTAATATTTAAATCGCCACGCGCATAAAGTTTTTCTACCTCTTCTTGAAAACCTAGTTCAATCATTTTATGAAAGCGTTTTTCAATGCGGTTATGCAAAATATGACGATCTTGCGGCGCAATCGCAAATTGCACAAAATCATAAGGCAAGGCTTCGCCTTTTTCTTCCGTCAGCTCTGTGAGTGATTTTCCTGTGATGTAAAAAACTTCTAAAGCTCGATTGATTCGTTGAGAATCGCTAGGATTAATTCGGGCGGCAGAAATGGGATCGATTTTGGCGAGATCTGCATGCAATGCTGCCCAACCTTGTTGTTCTGCTTTTTGTTCAAGCTCGGCGCGAATATTTTCATCAGCAGAAGGCAAGGGAGAAAGCCCTTCGATTAAGGCTTTGTAATACAACATCGTACCGCCCACCAGTAACGGAATTTTTCCTTGCGTGGTAATTTCTGCCATTTCGCGTAGTGCATCATCACGGAAATTCATTGCGGAATAGCTTTCTGAGGGATCTAAAATATCGATCAATCGATGAGGTGCAAGGTCAAGTTCTTCTTTTGATGGTTTCGCTGTGCCTATATCCATTCCTTTATAAATGAGTGCTGAATCCACACTAATCACTTCGACTGGAAGTGAGTTTCGTAATTGAATGGCTAAATCTGTTTTACCTGAGGCAGTTGGCCCCATTAAAAAAATTGCAGTTGGTTTCATAAAAAATTTAAATTTCGTCTAATAAAGGCTGCCAATTAACAGGTTTGAGTAATTGGGTGAATGCCGTGCGATTTGTTTGCGTCAGTAAACGTTCTGTCTCGCTTAATAAATTGAGTGCATCCGCCAAAGTATTAAAGGTTTTGCATTCTAACTGTGCGCAAAGTGCGGTTAAAAATGGGGATGAATTTTCATTTTTTGTTAGCATTGTCATCACGCATTTTTGTAGATTTTGCGTGCGTAATATACTTGGTACGCGATTTAAGGTTAAGCGTAATTGGGCTTGATTTTCGATAAATTCAAAGCCAATTTTTTTGAAGTCATCTGAATATTGTTGCCATTTTTGGAATTGTGATTCGGTTAAGCGAAACACGATTGGAATCAATAAAGGCTGTTGTTCGATGTGTATTTGTTGTAAAGCTAATTGCCATTGCAAGCGTTGTAATTTTTCCAATGAAAGCAAAAAGAAATCTTGATTTTGTTGTAATAACAGCGCGCGATTTTCAATAAGTGAAAGGGTGCGTAGATGTGATGAGCACTCAATTATTTCAGTTGGGATGATTTTGGCTGTATCTGAAATATTTTGTTGTGCTGTATTCGATATATCCTTTTGCTCTGTAGGCGGTAATGTGGGTAACAATTCCCCATACAACTGCTGTTCTGTTTTACTTGGCGTGTCTTTTTTATAATTTTCGCGATAATCACGATAGTCTGCTGTGACATGGCTTGATAAGCTGCGACCGTCAAAAAAGTGCGGTTGATTTTGCTGTGATTTTTCATGATATTGTGTCGCAAAGCTATTTTGCCCCGCAGCTGCACGATTAGGACGAATGCTGTAATGCGGTTGTGGCTCACGCACTGTATTTTCTTCGTGATTTTCTACCGCACTTTGTTCAGTATGCCAATTAATCTGTTCTTGATTGTTTAGTGCATAACTTATGCCTTCGTAAATAAAATCATGAATCAGACGTTGTTGATGAAAGCGTACTTCATGTTTGGTTGGATGAACATTGACATCTACATCGTGCGGATTTAAATCAATAAACAACACAAACGCAGGATAAGCATCGCTTGGCAAATATTGTGCATAGGCTTGTCGAATAGCATGGTTGATCACTTTATCACGCACCATTCGCCCATTGATATAGCAATAACTCAAATCATTTTGAGTTCGGCTAAAATTTGGTATGGCTACCCAGCCCGATAAATGTAAATCATCGTGTTTCCAATCAATTCGTAAGGCATTTTTTACAAAATCATTACCACAAATAGAGGCGACACGTTTTAGTTGCTGATTGAGATTGGAGGCTGGGCGGTATTGACGCACAATTTTTCCATTATGTGTTAATGTAAATGCCGTGTTGAATTTCGTTAAAGCAATGCGGCGAATGACTTCATCAATATGGGAAAATTCTGTTTTATCTGTGCGCAAAAATTTTCGGCGGGCTGGTGTGTTGAAAAAAAGATTGGCGACTTCAACTGTTGTGCCAACAGGATGTGATGCGGGTTTGATTGTTGTTTCCATATCACGACCTTGTGCATAAACTTGCCAAGCTTCAGTTTGTGCTTCGGTGCGAGAAGTTAGGGTTAGACGCGATACCGAACTGATACTCGCCAAGGCTTCGCCTCGAAAGCCCAAACTTAAAATGGCTTCGAGATCATCAAGATCGGTAATTTTACTCGTAGCATGTCGCGCCAAAGCAAGGCTTAATTCTTCTTTTGGAATGCCACAGCCATTGTCACGAATACGGATTAAATTTGCCCCGCCATTTTCGATGTCGATTTGGATTTTATTTGCGCCTGCATCAAGGCTATTTTCTACTAATTCTTTTACCACAGATGCAGGGCGTTCTACCACTTCTCCAGCAGCAATTTGGTTAGCAAGTTGTGGGGAAAGAATTTTAATTGGCATTTACTTTTCTCTTAATTTAATTTTTTGTCCTGTAATAACTTTGCCATTTTTTAAATGTGGATTTAGGCTCAATAGTATATTTACTGGAATGTTATATTCCCTCGAAATAGCATAGAGTGTTTGGTTTTTTGTTACTTTATGATAGAGCGGAATTATATTTTTTTGATTGTTGTTTTGTGTATTCTTCTCTTTTTTTAAATCTTTATTGGTATTATTTACTGATCTATTTTGTTTTTTGTGAGAACTATTTTCATTAATTATTAATGGTTTATTTTTTATATCGCCATTATCAGGAATTTTAATACTTTCATTTAGCCAAAGTGTTTTTCTTTTTAATTGATTTAATTTAATAATATCAGAGACTTTTATGTGATATTTATTTGATAAGCTACCTAAACTTTCTCCTTTTTTTACAATATGGCGAATGCCACTGTCTTTAATATTATCTTCATTTATATTTTGTTCTGAAGTGCGGTTATTTTTCCCTGATTTTTTTATATCGTTTTGTTTGATGTTTTGCACTAAATTGTCTTTCACTAAGGCATTGGTTTTACCGCTACGGAATGCAACTAAGCCTTCATAAATCATATAAGCAATGCGGCGACGATAGGCTTGAGAGTTAAGTTTTTTTTCTTCTTCTGAATTGGAAAGAAATCCCGTTTCTACCAACACAGAAGGAATATCTGGCGAACGTAGAACACCTAGACTTGCATGTTGTGGCGTACTGCGACTTAATATTGTTACTTTAGCAAAATGGCGCAAAATATGTTCGCCTAACGCATAGCCAGTACGTTGGCTATGACCAAATTGTAAATCAAGCACAGTTTGATCTAGGTATTTGTCATTATTGTGTGAAAGCACCTTTCCTGCACCACCAAGTAATTCCGAGCGTTTTTCATCGTCTTCTAGCCATTGACCCATTTCATCATTGGCTCGACGGTTTGATAATACCCAAACAGAAGCCCCGCGGCGATCAGGCGATTCAGATGAGTCTGCATGGATAGAAATAAGATAATTTGCTTTAAATTTACGTGCGATTTCTGAGCGTTCAGGCACGGAAATATAATAATCACTTTTACGCGTTAATACACCGCGAAAATGTGGATCTTTATCTAATAAGGCTTTTAATTCTTTTGCAATCGAAAGGGTAACATTTTTTTCATAAATGCCTAAATTTCGGCTGATTGCACCAGGATCTTTTCCTCCGTGACCTGGGTCAATCGCAATCGTAATTGGAGCTGCAAAAAGAGAAAAGCTAAATGTCGAGAAAAAAAGAAAAAATAAAATTTTAGTTTTCATAAATAAATTAATTAGAAAATGCGCTTATAATATTTTTACCCAAATTTGTTTGTGCGATTAATTCAATATTTCGTGCATCATCGTAATAATCAATATTTATTAAAATATCCGCTTCTGGCAATATGCCTTGACCTTTTTCAGACCATTCAATTAAGCAAATGCTATCAGTATTAAAATAATCTCTAATACCCATAAATTCGAGTTCTTCAGGATCTGCTAAACGATATAAATCAAAATGATAAATCATTTTTCCTGAAATATTGTATTCTTCAACCAGCGTATAAGTTGGGCTTTTTACATTACCTTGATGACCGATACCTTGCAACATTCCACGTGTCAGCGTTGTTTTTCCTGCACCAAGATCACCGTTAAGATAAACCATAATTGCTTTTTCAGTATGCAATTTTAAAAGAATTTCGGCGAATTTTTTGCCGAAGCGGAGCATAGAAAATTCATCAGGGATATATTGAGTTAAGCTTTCCATAACAGGTCATGAATGAAGAAAAATGTGGGCAGATTCTACCGCACTTTTGAGATTCATAAAAGTGCGGTGAAATTTCTAGGGATTTAATTTTATCATTTTGTGGTCAGAAAATTGTTTGACCAAATCTGCTAGTGGCTGGGCGTTAAGCAAGACCAAATCCGATTCAATTTCAAACAATGGAACGATCACAAACTCACGATTATGCATATCATAATGGGGAATTGTTAAGCGTTCGTTTTGAATAATTTCATTGCCGTAAAGTAAAATATCTAAATCTAATGTGCGTTCGCCCCAGCGACGTAAACGCACTCGACCTTGCTCGTTTTCAATGCGTTGCAATTCATCTAATAGTGCAAGTGGGCTAAGCTCGGTTTCAATTTTTGCAACAGCATTCATATAATCGGGTTGATCTTGTGGGCCGAGCGGTTTGCTTTTATAAAAAGAACTCGTTGTTACTAAATCTGTTTTTGGTAACTGACTTATTGCTTTAAGCGCAGCGTGTAATTGTTCTATTGGCGTATTTAAATTGCTACCTAGGGCAATATATGCAGTAATCATCTCTTCCCTTAATCTGCTGAACGCGTTGTTTTACGACGGCGTGGACGGTAGTATTTTTTCTTTGGTTTAGGATGTAAGCGTTGTTGCTCCTGTATCAACTGTTCACGCTGTTCGCCATTACTAAATTGATATTCGTGCCACCATTTGGCTAATTCAATGGTTTCGCCACCTTCAATTTCTGCACGCATAGCCAGTAAATCAAAGCCTGCACGGAATTTTGGATGTTCCATGGTACGCATTGGTGCTGAGCCAGTACGTTTTAATAATTGCAGCTGTAAGAACCAAATATCACGAATAACCGCAGTATGACGACGTGGTGCAGCTAAAGCACGGCAGAACAAATCTAAAACTTCATTACCCGCCAAAGCATAAGCATCATGATTATTTAAACCGCCTTCATTTTTCAAGATTTCCACTTTTTCGCGTAATGGATACCAGAAAAATGCTGCAAATAAGAATGCAGGATTAATACGAAGTTTATCCGCAACACGTTCATCTGTTGAAGTAAGGGCGGTGACGATCATGCGTTCTGCAAAACTATCTTCTTTCTCTGTAAAATATGAACTTAATGCAGGGAAAAGTTGTTCAAATAAACCATATTGGCGTAATAAACGATAGGTTTTTACCCCTTGTCCTGCTTGTAATAATTTTAAACTTTCGTCAAATAAGCGGGCTGGCGGAATATTTTTTAATAAAGGCGCAAGTTCACGAATTGGCTGTTCACTTGGTTTTTCAAGGAACATATCAAGTTTTGCCATAAAGCGAATTGAACGCAGCATCCGCACAGGATCTTCTTGATAACGTGTAACAGGATCGCCAATTAAGCGTAGCTTGCCTGCTTTGAGATCTTTAATGCCCTCGAAATAATCTCGTAACGTATTATCTTGTGGATTGTAATACAGTGCATTGACCGTAAAATCACGGCGTGCCGCATCTTGTTCGATCGTACCGTAAACATTATCGCGCAATAACATTCCTTCATTGCTTTGTTTCGCTTGATTTTCATTGCGAGCATCACTGTGATTAGCTCGGAAAGTGGCGACTTCAATAATATCTCGACCAAACATAATATGTGCTAAGCGGAAACGGCGACCCACTAAACGGCATTGGCGTTGAAAAATGTTTTGGATTTGCTCAGGACGGGCGTTTGTTGCAACATCAAAATCTTTTGGTTTTTTACCGAGCAATAAATCGCGGATACATCCACCGACGATATAAGCCTCGAAACCTTGACGTTGCAGTTTTTCCACAACAGTGAGTGCATTACGGCTAAAATCTCGCGGGGAAATATCAAATTGAGCCGCTTTAATCACATTTTTATCATAGCGACGTGTTTGTTCTGATTTTTTTGCTCGCGCTTTTGATATTTGGCTATTAGAACGCTCAACTCGTTTAGAATAAGCACTTGTTTTAGCAACCTCTTTTGATTTTTTTGTTTTTTTGCCAAACAAATTTTTGATATAAGTAAGAATAATTTACTCCGTTTTTTTATTGTAAATTAATGGTTTAGCTCTTTTCTTGTAGGAAAAGTTAAGGGAAAATTTTCCGTATTTTTAAATGTAAAAAAGTGCGGCTAATTTTAACCGCACTTTGGTATTTTTCAATAGAATGAATTAACCAGCGACCTGTTTTTCGCGGATTTCAGCTAACGTTTTGCAATCAATGCAAAGATCTGCTGTTGGGCGTGCTTCCAAACGACGGATACCGATTTCCTCTCCGCAACAATCGCAATAACCGAAATCATCGGTATCAAGTTTTTTCAAGGTTGCTTCGATTTTTTTCATTAGTTTGCGTTCGCGATCACGATTACGCAATTCTAGACTAAATTCCTCTTCCTGAGTTGCTCGGTCTGCGGGATCGGGGAAATTGGTTACTTCATCCTGCATATGTGCAACGGTGCGAGAAGCTTCTTCCACGATTTGTTCGTGCCAAGCATTAAGAATTTTTCTGAAATGAAGAATTTGCTCTTCATTCATATATTCTTCATCTTTTTTCATTTGATAAGGCTTTACGCCTGCTAAATCTAGCAAGCTCAATGATGCTCTTGACATCTCTCACTCCTAATACATACAGAATTTAAGCGTGGACTTCACGACTTCCTGTCTTGTTATTTTAGTTTGTTCCTGACAGCTTTTTAGGAACCCAATTTTTGCGGGCGGTATAAATATCAGAAGTTGTTTGTTTTAGCAAGTAAATTTTCCTGAAAAATTTATTTTTACGATACAGATCGCAAAATTTGAAGCAACCGTTTGCATATTTAAATAAAACTAGCCTAGGCTTAGCGAGATAGGAATTAATCTTTTAAAAAATGAAATTAAACTTAATAACTTTAGCTGTTTTGTTGATTATTGCGGATTTAACCTTGTTATTTCTACCGCAACCGTTGCTATTGTCTTGGCAAGTTGCTTTCGTTATTGTGCTTGTTCTAATTTTTCTTTTTATTTTTTGGCGTAAAAATTTCTTAGTTAGTCTTACTTTTTTTGTTGCTTCTCTTGGCTATTTTCATTATTCGGCTTTGAGTTTATTACAACAAGCTCAAAATATTACCGCTCAAAAGCAAATGGTGACTTTTGAGATTCAAGAAATTTTGCACCAACAGGATTATCAAACGCTTATCGCCACAGCAACATTGGCGGATAACTTACAAGAGCAACGAATTTTTTTAAATTGGAAAGCAAAAGAGGTGCCTCAACTATCGGAAATTTGGCAAGCGGAAATTTCTTTACGTCCCCTTTCTGCGAGATTAAATTTTGGTGGATTTGATCGGCAACAATGGTATTTTTCAAAGGGGATTACCGCTGTTGGAACCGTAAAAAGTGCGGTAAAAATTGCTGATGTTTCATCATTGCGTGCAGAAAAATTGCAACAAGTGAGAAAGCAAACGGAAGGGTTATCACTACAAGGTTTATTGATTGCGTTAGCTTTTGGCGAACGGGCTTGGCTAGATAAAAACACTTGGTCAATTTACCAACAAACCAATACCGCGCATCTTATTGCTATTTCTGGCTTACATATTGGGTTGGCTATGGGAATTGGATTTTACTTGGTGCGTGTTGTGCAAGTATTTTTCCCCACCCGTTTTATTCATCCTTATTTTCCTTTAGTTTTCGGCGTTTTATTTGTTTTAATTTATGCGTATTTGGCTGGTTTTAGCGTGCCCACTTTTCGTGCGGTATCAGCTCTTGTTTTCGTTTTCTTTGTTCAAATAATAAGGCGACATTATTCGCCCATTCAGCTTTTTACGTTGGTTGTCGCATTCTTGCTTTTCTGTGAGTCATTAATGCCGCTTTCGGTCAGTTTTTGGCTTTCTTGTGGAGCCGTTGGTTGTTTGATCGTCTGGTATCGTTATGTGCCTTTTTCACTTTTTCAATGGAAAAATCGTCCCTTTTCCCCAAAAGTGCGGTGGATTTTGAGTTTATTTCATTTGCAATTGGGGTTATTGATCTTTTTTACGCCTTTGCAACTTTTTCTATTTAATGGCTTATCGCTGAGTGGATTTTTAGCCAATCTTATCGCCGTTCCAATTTATAGTTTTTTCCTTGTGCCATTAATTTTATTTGCCGTTTTTACCAACGGCACAATGTTTTCTTGGCAACTTGCAAATAGGTTAGCCGAAGGAATCACTTGGTTAATTTCTGTTTTTCAAGGAAATTGGCTCACGGTTTCATTTAATTTAGCATTGGTTTTAACCGCACTTTGTGCAGGAATTTTTATGTTAATTATTTGGCGTATTTATCGAGAACCAGAGGCTTCATCATCAACTTGGAAAATTAAACGACCAAGATTTTTTACATTAAATCTCAGTAAACCTTTGCTAAAAAATGAACGAATCAACGTTTTGATATGTTCTTTCGGCATTATTCTTATGTGTTTTATGATTTTGTTGTTTAAACAATTGAACAAACCAACTTGGCAGGTAGATACTTTAGATGTAGGGCAGGGGCTGGCAACGCTGATTGTGAAAAATGGTAAAGGGATTCTTTATGATACGGGTTCTTCTTGGCGAGGTGGAAGTATGGCTGAGTTGGAAATTTTGCCTTATTTACAAAGAGAAGGGATTGTTTTGGAAAAATTGATTTTGAGCCACGACGATAACGATCACGCAGGTGGTACTTCGACAATTTTAAAGGCGTATCCCAATGTGGAATTTATTACCCCGTCGCAAAAAAATTATGGGGAAAATTACCAGACTTTTTGTACTGCTGGACGTGATTGGCATTGGCAAGGGTTACATTTTCAAATACTTTCTCCCCACAACATTGTGATACGAGCTGATAATCCCCATTCTTGTGTGATTTTAGTCGATGATGGAAAGCATAGCGTTTTGCTGACTGGCGATGCTGAAGCAAAAAATGAACAAATTTTTGCCCACACTTTAGGAAAAATTGATGTGTTACAAGTGGGGCACCACGGAAGTAAAACATCGACAAGTGAATATTTACTTTCTCAGGTTAGACCAGATGTAGCGATTATATCTAGTGGACGTTGGAATCCGTGGAAATTCCCCCATTATTCGGTTATAGAAAGGCTTCATCGCTATAAAAGTGCGGTAGAAAATACCGCTGTTTCAGGGCAAGTGAGGGTAAATTTTTTTCAAGATCGATTAGAAATCCAACAAGCACGCACAGAATTTTCCCCTTGGTATGCGCGTGTAATTGGATTATCAAAGGAATAAAAGGTACAATGCGTGCAATTTTTACTATTAGATAGCGATTATGCAAGAGCAAAAATTACAAGAAAATGATTTTTCAACCTTACAAACGTTTAAGCGTTTGTGGCCAACAATTAAACCTTTTAAAGCGGGGCTTATTGTTTCAGGTATTGCGTTAGTTTTTAATGCGTTGGCTGATTCAGGTTTGATTTATTTGTTAAAACCGTTGTTGGACGATGGATTTGGCAAGGCAGACCATTCATTTTTGAAAATTATGGCTTTTGTCGTTGTTGGAATGATTATTTTACGCGGCATTACCAACTTTATTTCTAATTATTGTTTGGCGTGGGTATCAGGCAAAGTTGTCATGACAATGCGTCGCCGCTTGTTTAAACATTTAATGTTTATGCCAGTGAGTTTCTTTGACAGAAATTCAACAGGTAAATTACTTTCTCGTATTACTTATGATTCTGAGATGATTGCAAGTTCTTCTTCAGGATCTTTGATTACCATTGTGCGAGAGGGAGCATATATTATTTCTCTATTGGCAGTAATGTTTTACACAAGCTGGGAATTAACCCTTGTTTTATTTGTTATCGGGCCCGTTATTGCGGTATTGATCACTATCGTGTCAAAAATTTTCCGTAAATTGAGTAAGAATTTACAAGATTCAATGGGAGAATTAACTGCAACGACCGAGCAAATGTTGAAAGGACATAAAGTCGTGCTTTCGTTTGGTGGTCAGCTTGTAGAGGAAGAACGTTTTAATAAAGTGAGTAACAATATGCGTCGTAAAGGTATGAAAATGGTCACCGCAGATTCCATTTCCGACCCTGTTGTGCAGATTATTGCTTCTCTTGCTTTAGCTGCTGTATTGTTTTTAGCTACCACGCCATTAATTGCGGAAGATAATTTGAGTGCAGGTTCTTTTACGGTAGTTTTTTCATCTATGTTGGCGATGATGCGTCCATTAAAATCTTTAACCAACGTAAACTCTCAATTCCAGCGTGGAATGGCAGCCTGTCAAACGCTATTTGCCATTTTAGACTTAGATCCAGAAAAAGATAACGGTACTTATAAAGCTGAACCCGCGAAAGGCGAATTAGAATTTAAAAATGTGAGTTTTGCATATCAAGGAAAAGAGGAACTTGCATTAAATAATATTTCTTTTAGCGTGCCTGCAGGAAAAACTGTTGCTTTGGTTGGACGTTCTGGATCGGGCAAATCAACCATTGCTAATTTAGTGACACGTTTTTACGATATTGAGCAAGGCGAAATTTTACTGGATGGCGTAAATATCCAAGATTATCGTTTATCTAATTTACGTGAAAACTGTGCTGTGGTTTCTCAACAAGTCCATTTATTTAACGATACTATTGCGAATAATATTGCTTATGCAGCACAAGATAAGTATTCTCGCGAAGAAATTATTGCTGCAGCAAAAGCGGCTTATGCTTTAGAGTTTATCGAAAAATTACCACAAGGTTTTGATACGGTAATTGGCGAAAATGGTGCTAGCCTATCAGGTGGGCAACGTCAGCGTTTAGCGATTGCTCGCGCTTTATTGCGTAATTCGCCAGTATTAATTTTAGATGAAGCCACATCTGCACTAGATACAGAATCAGAACGAGCAATTCAATCTGCATTAGAGGAATTAAAGAAAGATCGTACTGTTATCGTAATCGCCCATCGTTTATCAACTATTGAAAATGCGGATGAAATTCTTGTGATTGATCACGGAGAAATTTGTGAGCGTGGCAACCATAAAGCATTGCTTGAACAAAATGGCGCTTATAAACAGCTACACAGTATGCAGTTTACTGGCTAATTTATTGATTATCGAAAACGCGAGTTGAAAAACTCGCGTTATTTTATCCGCACTTATTAGAAAGGATTTTCTATGCCCTTCTGGTATTCCAACTCCAAACTTATTTGGCTCTTATCGCCTTTTTCTTTATTGTTTTGGTTGATTAGCCAACTTCGTCGCACCTTATTCTCTTTGGGGCTCAAGTCTTCTTATCGCGCACCGAAACCAGTGATAATTGTGGGAAATTTGTCTGTTGGTGGAAATGGTAAAACGCCGGTGGTTGTTTGGCTTGTGGAAGAATTAAAAAAACAAGGTCTGCGTGTAGGTGTGATTTCTCGTGGTTACGGCAGTAAATCTAAAACTTATCCGTTATGCGTCACTGAAAATACGAATCCAATTGAAGGTGGCGATGAGCCTGTATTGATCGCTAAACGTACCAATGTGCCAGTCGTGATTTCCCCGAATCGCCAGCAAGCGATTGAATTACTCTTAAGCCAAGCAGAGTGCGATATTATTGTTTCTGATGATGGTTTACAACATTATCAATTACAGCGTGATTTGGAAATTGTCGTAATGGACGCTGAGCGCGCGTTGGGAAATGGTTTTGTATTGCCAGCAGGTCCATTGCGAGAATTACCAAGTCGATTAAAATCCGTCGATTTTGTGATCACTAATGGTGGAAAAAATCAGTATTCAGATGCAGTTATGCGTCTTGTGCCTCATTTCGCGATTAATTTAAAAACCAATGAAAAACACCAATTAAATGAATTTCAATCAGGCGTTGCCATTGCAGGGATTGGAAATCCACAGCGTTTTTTTACTATGTTAGAAAAGTTAGGGATTCAGTTACAGAAAACTCAAGCATTTCAAGATCATCAACATTTTGAAGCCTCTCAATTAGAAAAACTTGCTGAAAATCAACCGCTCTTTATGACGGAAAAAGATGCTGTAAAATGTCAATCTTTTGCTAAAGATAATTGGTGGTATGTCCCTGTTGATGCAGAAATTATTGAGGCTGAAAAACAACGTGAAAATTTACCGCACTTTTGGAACAAAATAGATAAACTTGTGGCGCAATACAGAAATGGCTGAAGGGATTAATCTCCAGTTGTTTTGATTGCTTGCCGATAAAGCTGAAATATTAAAGAATAAGGAATAAATTATGTCATTTACCGTGATTATCCCCGCTCGTTTTGCATCAAGTCGTTTGCCAGGAAAACCTCTTGCTGATATTGCGGGTAAGCCAATGATTCAACATGTATTTGAGAAAGCTCTGCAGTCTGGGGAGAACCGAGTGATTATTGCCACCGATAATGAAAATGTTGCTGATGTTGCCAAAAGTTTTGGTGCGGAAGTGTGTATGACTTCGGTTAATCATAATTCTGGTACAGAACGTTTAGCGGAAGTGGTAGAAAAATTAGCGATTCCTGACAATGAAATCATTGTCAATATTCAAGGCGATGAGCCTTTGATTCCTCCCGTTATTGTGCGACAAGTGGCAGATAATTTAGCAAAATTTAATGTAAATATGGCAAGCCTTGCGGTAAAAATTCATGATGCTGAGGAATTATTTAATCCAAATGCAGTGAAAGTATTAACAGATAAAGATGGCTATGTGCTGTATTTTTCCCGTTCGGTTATTCCTTATGATCGTGATCAGTTTATGAATTTACAGGATGTTCAGAAAGTACAGCTTGCGGACGATTACTTACGTCATATTGGCATTTACGCATATCGTGCGGGTTTCATAAAACAATATGTGCAATGGACACCGACTCAACTTGAAAATCTAGAAAAACTTGAGCAGCTTCGTGTGTTATATAACGGCGAACGTATTCACGTAGAACTTGCGAAAGAAGTGCCTGCAGTGGGGGTGGATACTGCTGAAGATTTGGAAAAAGTACGGGCAATTTTAGCGGCGAATTAAAATGTTTGATGCTAAAAAATTCTTAGCGGATGTCTCTCACGAACCTGGTGTTTATCGTATGTATGACGATAAAGATCAGGTTATTTATGTTGGGAAAGCAAAGGATCTAAAAAAACGTCTTTCAAGCTATTTTCGTAAAAATCTGAGCAGTAAAAAAACAGAGGCGTTGGTGGCGTCAATTCATCATATTGACACCACGCTAACTTCATCTGAAACGGAAGCTTTACTGCTAGAGCATAATTTCATCAAGCTTTATCAGCCTCGCTATAACGTATTATTGCGTGACGATAAATCCTATCCATTTATTTTATTAACCAAAGAACGCCATCCAAGAATCACTTCTTATCGAGGTTCTAAAAAATTTGCAGGCGAATATTTCGGGCCTTATCCTCACGCGGGAGCCGTGCGTGAAACGTTATCGCTTTTGCAAAAACTTTTCCCAGTTCGACAATGTGAAAATTCCGTTTATTCTAACCGCTCTCGTCCTTGTTTGCAGTATCAAATTGGGCGTTGTTCCGCACCTTGTGTTCAGGGATATGTTTCTGATGAAGAATATAATCAGCAAGTTGAATTAGCCCGCTTATTTTTACAAGGCAAGGATCAACAGGTGTTAGATTATTTAATCGGTAAAATGGAGCAGGCAAGCAAAAATTTAGATTTTGAACAGGCGGCTCGTTATCGTGATCAAATTCAGGCGGTGCGTTCGGTTATTGAAAAACAATTTGTATCCAATGAACGTTTAGATGATATGGATATTATGTCTATCGCATATCAACATGGTTTAGCCTGCGTACAAGTGATGTTTATTCGTCAAGGAAAAGTGCTAGGCAATCGCAGTTATTTCCCAAAAGTACCCGCCAATACGGATTTATCTGAGCTTACAGAAACTTTTGTGGGACAATTTTATTTACAAGGTCATCAAGGACGAAGTATTCCGAATAGCATTATTGTGGATCGTCAATTAGCTGAAAAATCAGGGCTTGAGCAACTTCTTACGGATCAGGCGGGCAGAAAAGTGACGATTCAAGAAAGCGTAAAAGGCGATAAGAGTAAATATTTACAGCTCGCACAAGTTAATGCTAAAGCGGCTTTAAATGTTCAACTTAAACAATCTTCACGGATGTCAGAGCGTTATCAAGCGTTGTGTGATTTGCTAAATCTTCCTGACATTAAGCGTATGGAATGTTTCGATATAAGTCACACGATGGGCAATCAAACAGTAGCATCTTGTGTTGTTTTTAATCAAGAAGGTCCATTGAAATCTGATTATCGTCGTTTTAATATTGAAGGCATTACTGGCGGGGATGATTATGCTGCGATGGAACAAGCGTTGCAGAAACGTTACGAACGTGATTTAGAAGAAGATAAAATTCCCGATATTATTTTTATTGATGGTGGAAAAGGGCAATTAAATCGAGCATTGAACGTGTTCCAACATCTTCAAGTAAAATGGGATAAAAATAGACCGCACTTAATTGGCGTGGCAAAAGGTGTGGATCGTCGAGCAGGGCAGGAAGTACTGATCATCAGCAAACAAGAGCGCGAAATTCATTTACCTGATGATAGTTTGGCATTGCATTTGATTCAACACATCCGTGATGAAAGCCATAATCACGCCATAAGCGGACACCGTAAAAAACGTCAAAAAGCCTTTACACAAAGTGGTTTAGAAACCATTGAAGGAGTGGGTGCTAAACGTCGTCAGGCTTTACTTAAATATCTTGGTGGTTTACAAGGTGTGAAAAAGGCGACCTTAGATGAAATTGCTTCAGTGCCAGGGATTTCCCCTAAACTTGCTGAAAGGATTTTTGAAACACTTAAAAACGACTAATCAATCATTTCTCAAATATAAATAACGATTGCTTTTCATTATAAAGCCATTATGATCCGCACTTTCGGATTTATTTAACTCTATTATAGGAAAAATTATGTTTGAATGGATTACTGATCCTGAAGCGTGGATATCACTTGCAACACTTGCTGCTTTGGAGATCGTTTTAGGGGTCGATAATATTATTTTTATTAGTATCCTAGTTGGGCGTTTACCTGAACGCCAACGCCAGTCTGGTCGTATTGTTGGACTTGGTTTAGCAATGCTGACAAGAATTTTACTTTTAATGTCACTGGCTTGGATGATGAAACTTACTGCACCGTTATTTACTGTGTTTAATCAAGAAATTTCTGGGCGTGATTTGATTTTATTAATCGGTGGTTTATTCCTGATTATAAAAAGTTCTGGCGAAATTAAAGAGGCGATAAATCATCAAGAACACCATGAATCTGAAAGCAAAAACAAAGTGAGTTATCTTGGCGTATTAATTCAAATTGCAGTGCTAGATATTGTGTTTTCTTTAGATTCTGTCATTACAGCGGTGGGTATGGCAAGCCACCTTTCTGTGATGATTTTAGCGATTATTATTGCCGTGGGTGTGATGATGTTTGCGGCAAAACCAATCGGCGATTTTGTAGATACGCATCCAACCTTGAAAATTCTGGCTTTAGCCTTCTTAGTTTTAGTGGGAATTAGTTTAATTGCAGAAAGTTTGGATATTCATATCCCGAAAGGTTATATCTATTTTGCAATGGGATTCTCTGTTGTAGTCGAAATGATCAATATTCGAATGAGAAGATTGATGAAATAAATTAGAAGTGCGGTCGATAAAAATAATGTTTTTTATGACCGCACTTTTTCTTTTACTTATTAAAATACACTTTTTTTAGTGCCATCTCTAAACCGCGAAATTCAGCTAGACCTTTTAACCGACCAATGGCAGAGTAGCCAGGATTGGTTTTTTTACGTAAGTCATCTAACATTTGATGCCCATGATCTGGGCGCATTGGGATTAAACGAGTTTCTCCTTGGCTTAATCGACGATATTCTTCGTTTAATAAAGCTTTTACTACATTAAACATATCTACGTCTCCCTCTAGATGAGCTGCCTCATGGAAGGTTAGTGGATTACCTTCACGTTGAGTAGAACGTAAATGTGCGAAGTAAATACGATCTGCAAATTGTTTTGTCATTTTTACCAGATCATTATCGGAACGTACGCCATAAGAACCCGTACACATTGTAAAACCATTTGCTGGCAATGGTTGAGTTTCTACAAACCACTGCATATCTTCAATAGTTGAAACTATGCGTGGTAAGCCTAAGATTGGGCGTGGAGGATCGTCTGGATGAATCGCCATTTTGATTCCTACTTCTTGGGCAACAGGTACGATCTCATTTAAAAAATAAGCCAAATGCGTACGGAATTTTTCGGGTGAAATATCTTTATAGCGATCTAATTGAGTTTGAAATTCATTAAGAGTGTAACCTTCTTCTGCCCCAGGTAAGCCTGCAATAATATTGCGAGTTAATTGCGCTATATCTTGCTCTGACATCTTGTCATAATAGGTTCTGGCAGCAATTTGTTCTTCTTGATTATAGGTTTTTTCTGCATCAGGACGTTTTAAAATATGAAGTTCAAATGCGGCAAAAGCGATATGATCAAAGCGCAATGCTTTAGAACCATCTGGTAATTCATAAGCAAGATCGGTTCGAGTCCAGTCTAAAACTGGCATAAAATTGTAGCAAACAGTGTCAATTCCACATTGAGCAAGATTGCGAAGAGTTTGTTTATAGTTATTAATCCATTTTTGATAATTTCCAGTCTGAGTTTTAATCTCTTCATGAACTGGTACACTTTCCACTACTGACCAGCTTAAACCAGCATTTTCTATTTCAGTTTTGCGTTTTTTAATTTCTTCAATACTCCATATTTCACCGTTAGGAATATGGTGAAGTGCAGTGACTATACCAGTTGCGCCTGCTTGACGAATATCAGATAAAGAAACAGGATCTTTTGGTCCATACCAACGCCATGCTTGTTCCATTTTTAACTCCTATAGTTTTCTAACGATCAACAACAATTGGGCTCATATTAAATAGATAACCATCAAAATTAGGATCATCTACATCAGATAATTCAAAAAGTTTTTGCTTAACATTTTCTAAATGTTGCCACATTGCTTTTTTTGCCATTACAGGATCTTTTCTCTGTAGGGCTGTAATAATATTCTCATGATCTTGTAACCAAAGGTGACGATAGCTCTGATTTGGAATATGAAGATGTAAACCTTTCCACATTTGACTATTAGTACGAAGATCCCACAGTGCTTTTTGCATTTGTAAAATAACTTCATTTTGAGTTATTTCTGCTATAGTGCGATGAAAATCTTCATCTGCCACATAATCTTCATCACCTTGTTCAAGAGTATTTCGCTCTCTTGCTAGAATGTCTTTTAATTTAGTAATATCTGCTCTTGTTACTTGTAACGCAGCAAATTCAGCCATACTACTTTCTAATAATTGGCGAGCTTGTAAAAGTTCAAAAGGACCTACATCAACCTTATCTAAAAATTCATCATTACTTGCAGCACGTTGTGGCAATGCAATCACATACACTCCAGAACCTTTACGTACTTCAACAAGGTTTTCTAATTCAAGCATAATGATGGCTTCTCGAATAACTGTACGACTTACATCAAAATAATCAGCCAAGTCTCGCTCCGCTGGTAGTTTATCGCCTATTTTATATTGATGATTATTTAGCTGTTGTTTTAACTCATTTCCTATTTTTTTATAGGATCGCAAGTCATCAATGTTCATAAATTTTTCCTAATTTTAATCTAATAAACTCAATTTATAGCCTTGAGTGACCGTTTTTCCATTAATAATTAATTTTCTGTTTTCTTTATTAGGAAGGTAGAAACTAATTTCATTATATTTTGGTAAATAATCACCCGATTTTTCTAAAACAAGTTCAATTGTTTGACTAGTGCATTTTAGATAAATATTAAATTTTAAAAATTTACCTTTTAAATAATCGAAACTTTCACCGTCATCATCAAATATAGTAATATTCCTCTCTCCTTGATTAATAAAAGGCATAATTAATAATTGTCTATAATTATCAGATAACGTATTTTTATGACCTTTTTTTGCCATTGGAATAATGCTTCCAGCTTTTAAAAATAAAGGAATTTTTTCTAATGGTGCATCAGCTATGATTCTTTCGCCGCCATTAAACCATTTGTGTGTGTAAAAGTCATACCAACCGACGAAATTTTGTGGTAGATAGACTTCACGTTTTCGTTGATTAGGTTCCACAACAGAAGCAACGAGTAAATCTTCACCTAAAAGATAGTCATCATTTTCTTCAAAAGTATTTTTATCATGTTCGTGATCAAGGAATGTTGGTCGTAGTATTGGTTCATGATCATGATGAGCTTTCCATAATGTGTTATATAAATAAGGCATTAATATATAACGTAATTGGATAGCATCACGAATAATATTGATTATTTGTGGATACATCCAAGGTTCATTAACAGTTTTATCATCATTCCAAGAATGAATAGTGAAACGTGGATGCATTACACCATTTTGTACCCAACGTACAAATAATTCAGGATCCGGTTTATTTCCAGAAAAACCACCTACATCATGCCCAACGTTATAGAGTGCAGAAAGGCTCATACCTAATCCCATTTTGATATTGTAACGTAATGTATTCCAACTGGTACGATTATCTCCAGACCAAGTTTGTACATAACGGTTCATTCCAGGTGAGCCAGAACGTGAAATTAAATAAGGACGTTTATTTGGTGCGTACTCTAATTGAGCCTCATAGGACGCTTTCATCATTAATAATGGTTGTAGTGGGCGCAATAATTTTATTGGCATACCTTCACCGAAATAATGGCATTTTGCGTAGTTGTCCCACACTTCAAATTCATTATTATCATTCCAAGTAGCATCAATGCTGTAATCGAGTAATTGTTGTTTTATATTCTTTTTCCACCAATTCACCGTGGCTATATTGGTAAAGTCTAAATGAGAACCTTCGTCATCCCAGAACATAGATTTTTCAGGATTATCTGATTCAGAATCCTTAATGAATAATCCAAGTTTTTCCACTTCTTGATAACGTGGGTGATCTAGCAATAAACACGGTTTAATGTTTGCAGCTAACTTCATCCCCGCATTATGAAAATATTTTGTCATTTCTTTAGGGGTTGGAATTTTGTCATAATTCCAGTTGAAAACATAACGCTTTCCATTTATAGAGGTATAACCTGAAGAGAGTTGGAATGAATCACAAGGAATATCATGTTCATTACATAAATTGACAAATTTTTTTAGTTGCTCTTGAGCATCAGGTGCATCGGTATAATACATAGTTGAACCACTATAACCTAAGCTCCATTTTGGACCAAAAATAGTACCTCCCGTAAGGCGACAATATTTTTTTGTTACATCAAGTATTTTGGGACCGAGAATAACGTAGTAATCTAGATCTCCATCTCCATCCTCAGCTTTATAGTTACGATAGTAAGAATGATAATTGTCAATTTCACTACCTAAGGTAAACCAACAAGGTGAAAGGTTATCGTAATATAATCCATAACTTACTTCAGGAGCATGCGTAATATAGAATGGAATGTGTTTATAAAGAGGATCTGTATGTTCAGCATTATAGCCCATTGCATCAATATTACGCATTTCAAAGCGGCGACCATGGCGATTTAGATTTCCTGTTTTTTCACCGAGTCCATAATAATGTTCTTGAATATCTCGTTGTAAATAATGAGAAATGGTAGTATTTGAAATGCCCATCAAATAGGCACCAGTTTTTCGGTCTTTAAATAATGGTTTCCATTTATCGCCATGTTTATGTTCCCATTCTAGATAGAGTGGTTGATGAATTGTTACTTTTAAAAGTGCGGTTGAGATTTCAAGCGTTTTTTCTGTTTGTAAAATGGCATAATCAGGACAAGTAAATCCTTCTAATGACCATTTATTACGACCTTGCCAAAATACATCTGTTTGATTTGGTGCAATAGCCCAAGTATGAGGAACTTTAAAAGTATTATTTTTTGTAAATGCAATACGTAACAGATCATTTTCTAAGACGAAAATATGCATTTTATAACCGTGATCACAACTTATTTCAATTTGATGATTATGATTTCTTATCAATTTCCAATGTTTTATTGATTTCATCTTATTTTCCTATTTAGCTAACTAATAACCTAATAACATTTGAGGTAAAACTAAACTTAATGCAGGCCAATAAGTAACCAGCAAGAGGGTTAAAATCAATGCAGTATAAAATGGTAATAATGGTTTAATTACTTGATTTATTTTTACGCCACCAACAGAACAACCAATAAATAGCGCACTTCCAACTGGTGGTGTGCAAATACCAATAGAAAGGTTGAATGCCATCAAAATACCAAAATGAACAGGATCCATTCCTAATTCAGTAACAATTGGTAAGAAAATAGGCGTAAAGATTAACAAAGCAGGTGTCATATCCATGAACACTCCAACAATCAATAAAATTATGTTGATGATTAAGAGAATGACAATAGGGTTGTCGGATACATTTAATAACGCATCACTAATAGTATAAGGAATATCTGCATTAGCCATTGCCCAAGACATACCCATTGATGTGCCTATTAACAACAATACAATGGCTGTTGTTACCACTGAATCTAAAATAATTTTAGGTAATGCTTTGAGAGTGACTTCACGATAAAAAAATACAGCAAGAATTAGAGTATAAACAACAGCAAAAGCAGAGGCTTCAGTTGCTGTAAAAATACCACCTATGATTCCGCCCATTATCACAATTATTAAACCAAGACTTGGTAAAGCGTCCAGCGTTTTCTTTATGACTTCAGAGCTTGTTGGTTTAGCTGATACTGGATATTTTCTTTTTTTCGCGATAATGGACACAATCAGCATAATTGATAAGCCCATTAAGGCTCCTGGAATGTAACCAGCAAGGAACAATGCACCAATAGATGTTCCTCCAGAAATTAATGAATAAACGATAAAGGTATTACTTGGCGGAATAAGTAGTCCAGTTGGGCAAGAGGCAATATTTACTGCAGCGGAAAAAGCAGGATCATATCCTTCTTTCTTTTGTAAAGGTGACATAATCCCACCCATTGCCGCTCCTGATGCTACAGCTGAACCTGAGATTGAACCAAACATCATATTTGCGAGTACGTTCACGTGTGCGAGAGATCCAGGTAAGCGACCACCGATGACTTTAGCAAATTCAATTAACCGCATAGCAATACCGCCACGATTCATAATATTGCCCGCTAAGATGAAAAAAGGAATGGCGAGTAGTGAAAAGCTATCTAATCCAGATGCCATTTTTTGCGAAATAACAGCAATAGCAGCATCAAAAGGAATAGAAAGCATAATAGTAAGCAGTGAGGCAATTCCAATTGAAAATGAAATTGGTACACCAATAAAAAGTAGGACAAAGAAACTTGAGCTAAGCACAATAATATTGGACCATTCCATTTTATTCTCCTTGATTATCTGAAAGCGGTGATGATTTAAGATTCAAATGATGAAAGTTATCTATAATATCTCTTAAAAGGTAAATCAGCATAAAGCAACCACTTAAAGGAATTGCGAGGTAAACTAATCCCATTTGGATACCTAAGACAGGTGATATTTGCCCATTGTTTACAGTGTCTATTACCAAGTTGCCTCCCCCATAGCACATAATCATTGCCGCAAAAGCTACGCTGATTAAATTAATTACAAGTTGTAATCGATGTTGAAGGCTGGGTGAGTGTTCAAATTTACTGACTAGAAGATCAATCGCTAGGTGTTTCTTTTGACCAAGAGCATAAGCTGCGCCCATTAAGCCCACCCAAATAAAGAGAAATCTAGCTATTTCATCTGTATAAGTGCTAGGTGTATTTAATAAATAACGAGATAACACCTGCCAAACTACGCAACACACTAGAAATGAACTTAAAGCTACACAAATCGTTGATAATGCCCAATTCATAATAGATATAAATTTATTCATCATAGGTTCCTTATGTTATTAACTTAAGTTGGTGAACCAATTTTGTGTGTTTTTTTTATTTTTGACAAGTTTTTTTATTTAAAAATGTGATCTGGATCACCAATTTAAAATAATTGGATTGACCGCATTAAATTTGTTGGTCTATTATCTTTATAACATCCGAGCTGTTAGAGGATTAGTCTTTAATTTACTTATTATGGAGATGCGTTATGCAAATCAAAAAACATATGCTTTCTTGCGCTTTAACACTAGCATTATCTGCTGGTGTTGCTTTCTCAGCTTCAGCTAAAACCGTATTAAAATTAAGTCATAACAATGACAAAACTCATCCTGTTCATATTTCAATGCAATATATGGCAGATGAAGTAAAAAAATTAACTAATGGAGAAGTGGTGATCCGCATTTATCCAAATAGTCAATTAGGCAGCCAGCGTGAATCAATGGAACTATTACAAGCAGGTTCACTTGATATGGCAAAATCAAATGCGAGTGAATTGGAAGCCTTTGAGCCTTCTTATGGCGCATATAATATCCCGTATCTTTTTCATGATGTGAACCATTACTATCGTGTTTTACTTGATCCTGAGGTAGGGCAAAAAATCCTTGACTCATCAAAAGGAAAGGGGTTCGTTGGTTTAACTTATTATGATGGTGGCGCACGTAGTTTCTATGCTGCTAAACCAATCCAATCTCCTGAAGATTTAAAAGGTATGAAAATTCGTGTTCAACCAAGCCCAACCGCAGTTGAAATGATTAAATTGATGGGCGCAAATCCAACACCATTAGCTTATGGCGAACTCTATACAGCATTGCAACAAAAAGTAGTGGATGGAGCTGAAAATAATGAAACAGCTTTAACATTAGCACGTCATGGTGAAGTAGCGAAATACTTTAGTCGTGATGAACACACAATGATTCCTGATGTGTTGGTAATAGGTCAAAAATCTTGGGACAAATTAACACCAGAGCAACAACAAGCTCTCAAGAAAGCTGCTGATGATTCTATGATGTATCATAAAGATTTATGGCAAAAAATGATTGCTGAAACAACTCAAGAAGCAAAAGATAAATTGGGTGTAACTTTTGTTGAAGTTGATAAAAAATCGTTTATTGATGCAACAAAGGATATGCATGATGCTGCTAAATCAAATCCTTTACTTAAGGAATATATTGAACGTATTGATAGTTTAGCAACCAAATAATTTGCATTGAGAAGGGGAGGCGCTTTCGCATACCCTTTACTTTGGGGCGAATATGAAAAAAATAGCATTTATCGGCGAGTGTATGATTGAGCTCAATGGGAAACCCTTTGCCGAAATGTGGCAAAGTTATGGTGGTGATACCTTAAATTCTGCAACTTATCTTAGTCGAGTAAGTTTATCAAAAGAGATTCAAGTTCATTATGTCTCTGCATTAGGAACCGATAATTTAAGCAAGCAAATGCTTAAATATTGGCAAGCTGATGGCATCCAAACAAATTGGGTTTTACAGGATGAACAGCATCAACCAGGTCTTTATCTAATCCAATTAGATGCTCAAGGCGAACGAACGTTCCTTTATTGGCGTAATCAATCTGCAGCACGTTATATGGTTCAACATCCGGATTTTGCTAAGGTTATTGCAGAACTTCAGCAAGTTGATGTGATTTATTTAAGTGGTATTTCATTAGCAATCTTACCGAAAAATGACCGCACTTTTTTAATTGAACAATTATCTTCTTTAGCTAAAAAAGGCACAGAAATTGTTTTTGATAGTAATTATCGCCCTGCACTTTGGGATTCATTAGAAGAAGCCCAAGATTGTTATTTGCAGCTTTTACCTAGTGTTAATATAGCTTTGGTGACTTTTGATGATGAACAAGCATTATGGAAAGATAAAACATCTAGGGATACTTTAGAACGATTACATAAAATTGGTATACCAAAAGTGATTGTGAAGTGCGGTAAGAATGGTGCTATTTTTTCAGATAGGTATTTATCTCAATATGGGCAAGTGATGACTGAACCTATTTTAAATGTGGTAGATACAACCTCTGCTGGTGATTCTTTTAATGCTGGATTTCTGAACGGTTATTTACGAAATAAATCTCTCGATACTTGTTGTCAGCAAGGCAATCGTATTGCTGGCATCGTCATTCAGCATAAAGGTGCGATTATAGATAAAGTCGCAACTTCTCATCTTCAATCTGAATTTAATTAATGGAGTTTACTATGAATATTGCAGCAAACCATAACTTAGAAAATAAGCTAATTGTAATCACGGGGGCTGGTGGAGTGTTATGTTCATTTCTAGCCAAGCAGTTAGCACATACTAAAGCTAATATTGCCCTGTTAGATTTGAATTTCGAGGCAGCAGACAAAGCAGCAAAAGAAATTAACCAATCAGGTGGAAAAGCAAAAGCTTATAAAACTAATGTGTTAGAACTTGAAAATATTAAAGAAGTGCGTGATCAAATAGCTATTGATTTTGGCACTTGTGATATTTTAATTAATGGTGCTGGTGGGAATAATCCAAAAGCGACAACAGATAATGAGTTCCATCAATTTGATTTAAATGAAACGACGAGAACATTCTTTGATTTAGATAAATCTGGTATAGAATTTGTATTTAATCTCAATTACTTAGGTTCATTATTACCAACCCAAGTTTTTGCAAAAGATATGCTTGGTAAACAAGGGGCAAATATTATTAATATTTCCAGTATGAATGCCTTTACGCCACTCACAAAGATTCCTGCTTACTCTGGTGCAAAAGCTGCAATCAGTAATTTTACTCAATGGCTTGCTGTATATTTCTCAAAAGTTGGTATTCGTTGTAATGCTATCGCACCAGGATTTTTAGTTAGTAATCAAAACCGCGCTTTATTATTTGATACTGAAGGAAAACCAACAGATAGAGCAAATAAAATCCTCACTAACACACCAATGGGACGTTTTGGTGAGTCAGAAGAATTGCTCGGTGCATTACTTTTCTTAATAGATGAAAATTATTCTACTTTTGTCAATGGCGTGGTTTTGCCTGTTGATGGTGGTTTTTCTGCGTATAGTGGAGTATAGGGGGATTAAATGAAACAATTTATGGATGAAAATTTCCTTCTTTCAACGGATACAGCAAAAATTCTCTATCATGATTATGCCAAAAATAAACCTATTTTTGATTATCACTGTCATTTAAATCCAAGAGAAGTGGCGGAAAATCGTCAATTTAATGATTTATCTGAAATTTGGCTAGAGGGTGATCATTACAAATGGCGAGCTTTGCGTACAGCTGGAATACCAGAAGAATTGATTACAGGGAAGGCTACTAACTATCAAAAATATTTGGCTTGGGCGAAAACAGTCCCCCTTTGTATTGGTAATCCAATTTATCACTGGACACATTTAGAATTACGCCGTCCTTTTGGTATAACTAATATGTTATTCAATCCGCAAAATGCGGAAAAAATTTGGCATCAATGTAATGAAATGTTGCAACAACCTGAATTTTCTTCGCGAGGCATTATGCAGAAAATGAACGTGAAATTAGTGGGGACAACAGATGATCCCATTGATTCTTTGCAATATCATCAAGCAATCAAGAATGATGAAAGTTTTGATATTGATGTTGTACCAAGTTGGCGACCTGATAAAGTATTTAAAATTGAATTACCGCAATTTAATGATTACCTTGTACAGTTAAGTGAAATTGCAGATGTAGATATTTATACGTTTGCAGATTTACAAAAAGCGTTGTTAAAACGTCTCGAATATTTTGATGCTCAAGGTTGTAAATCTGCTGATCATGGTATGGAAATTGTCCGTTTTTCAGCTATTCCAGATGAATCAGTATTGAATAGTATTTTACAAAAACGTTTGCAAAATCAACCGCTCTTGGAAGAAGAAATTGCTCAATTTAGTACTGCAGTTTTAGTCTGGTTAGCTTCAGAATATTGTAAACGTAATTGGGTAATGCAGATGCATATTGGTGCAATACGTAACAATAATAGTCGAATGTTTGCTTTACTTGGTGCAGATAGTGGCTTTGATTCCATTGGTGATCGAAGTTATGCTGAGCCCCTCTCTCGTTTGTTAGATGCAATGGATAGGGAAAATCAACTTCCTAAAACTATTTTGTATTGCTTAAATCCTCGAGATAATGAAATGATCGCTAGTATGATCGGAAACTTTCAAGGCGATGGTATTGCAGGCAAAATACAGTTTGGTTCTGGATGGTGGTTTAATGATCAAAAAGACGGAATGGAACGTCAGTTACAACAGCTTTCTCAATTAGGGTTACTCAGTCAATTTGTTGGAATGCTAACTGATTCACGTAGTTTTTTATCTTACACTCGCCATGAGTATTTCCGCCGTATTTTATGTGAAATGATTGGCGGATGGGTTGAAAAAGGTGAAGCGCCAAATGACATTTCATTACTGGGTAAAATGATTGAAGATATTTGTTTCAACAATGCAAAAAATTATTTTAAATAGGGAAAATTATGTCATACACAACTCAACAAATTATTGAAAAACTTCGTGAACTCAAAATTGTGCCTGTAATTGCGTTGGATAATGCAGAAGATATTTTGCCGCTAGCAGATACGTTGGCTAAAAATGGTTTACCTGTGGCAGAGATTACTTTTCGTTCTGAAGCTGCGGCAGATGCAATTCATTTACTGCGTACTTATCGACCCGATTTTTTGATTGCTGCGGGCACAGTTTTAACTGCGGAACAAGTAGTTTTAGCTAAAAGTAGCGGAGCAGATTTTGTTGTTACTCCTGGGTTAAATCCAAAAATTGTGAAATTATGTCAAGATTTGAATTTTCCAATAACACCAGGGGTGAATAATCCTATGGCAATTGAAACTGCATTAGAAATGGGAATTTCAGCGGTAAAATTTTTCCCTGCAGAGGCTTCAGGCGGAGTGAAAATGATTAAAGCATTGCTCGGTCCTTATGCTCAATTACAGATAATGCCGACTGGTGGTATAGGGCTTCATAACATAAGGGATTATCTCGCTATTCCTAATATTGTTGCTTGTGGAGGCTCTTGGTTTGTGGAGAAAAAATTGATTCAATCCAAAAATTGGGATGAAATTGGACGATTAGTCAGAGAAGTGATTGATATTATTAAATAAATTTATGTCTTTAAAGTGCAAAGTGCGGTCTATTTGGATCGCATTTTTTTCGATTAAGCTTTTTTCAAAAACTCAGATTTCAACATGATTTTGCCGCAATCGACGTTATGATCGCCATTTACTAAGCGGATGTTTTTGAATTTTGTACCTTTTTTCAATACTTCTGATGAACCTTTTAATTTTAAATCTTTAATCAAAAGTACATCGTCGCCATCTACAAGCAAATTCCCATTGCTGTCTTTTACGATGAGTTGATCGTCATCTAATTCTTGAATTTCATTATTATCCCATTCATTACCGCAATCAGGGCAAACAAAATTAATTGAATCGTGGTAAACATATTCACCTTGACATTTTGGGCAATTAGGCATTTGATCCATTGGGTTTTCCTTCTTGATTACATATAATAGGCGCGCGAGTATAGCAAAAAAGATGTCTTTCGCCAAAGCGTGAAAGTTTTTGATCAATTTTGAGGAAAATGTATGAAAAAACAAATTCTTGCCCTAGTTTGTGGCGTGGTGTTTAGTGGTTCAACTTGGGCGCATAATTTGCAATTAGAGCAATCTTTACCATCTGTTAAAGTGAGTGAGTATGGGGAAATTGTACTTGCTGGAAAAGATACCGCGTTTCAACCTTGGGGTTCTGCGGAATTAGCGGGTAAAGTGCGTGTTGTTCATCATTTAGCGGGTAGAACTGCCGCAAAAGAGAAAAATCAGCCAATGATTGATGCGATAAAAGCATCTCATTTTAATCCTGCAAAATACCAAACAACCACTATTATTAATGCGGATGATGCGATTGTTGGTACAGGTATATTTGTAAAAAATAGTGCGCAAAAAGGTAAACAAGAAAATCCACATAGCCAAGTTGTGCTAGATGATAAAAGTGCGGTGAAAAATGCTTGGGGATTAAATCCTAAAGATAGCGCAATTATCGTGTTAGACAAAACGGGAAAAGTAAAATTTGTGAAAGAAGGAAAATTGTCTGATAGCGATATTCAGGCTGTTATTTCACTAGTGAATGGATTAACCAAATAACGTAATACAAAGTAAAAAGCCCTAAGCCTTTCGACTTAGGGATTTTTTTAATTCTGATGGCGGAGGAATAGGGATTCGAACCCTAGGAGGGCGTAAACCCTCGCCGGTTTTCAAGACCGGTGCCTTCAACCACTCGACCATTCCTCCGTGATTGATGGGCGTAGTATAATGAATATTTTATTGATGTAAATAGAAATTTGATGATTTAACTTTAGATGATGATAATTTATTCATTTTGATGAAATTAATTCCATTAATACCATTGACTTTTTTATCCCTAGCCCTTACTTTACTGAAGACTTTTTACTTATTTTACAAGGAGCTTTTATGCAATCACGTCTTATTGTGGATGCTCAAAAAGAATCGTTACTCAGCACACATAAAGTGTTGCGTAACACGTATTTTTTACTGGGATTAACAATGGCATTTTCAGCGGTTGTTGCGTTTATTTCAATGAGCCTAAACTTGCCCTATCCAAATATTATTGTGTTATTGGTTGGCTTTTATGGCTTACTTTTCTTAACCAATAAATTAGCTGATCGCCCTGCTGGTATTTTGGCTGCCTTTGCTTTCACTGGATTTATGGGATACACCATCGGACCAATTTTAAATATGTATGTGGCACGTGGAATGGAAGATTTGATTATGCTTGCATTCGCGGGAACTGCTATTGTATTTTTCGCGTGTTCCGCTTATGTATTGACTACGAAAAAAGATATGTCATTCTTATCTAGCGCAATGTTCGCATTATTTATTGTGCTATTGCTTGGTATGGTGGCAAGTTTCTTCTTCCAAATTCCTGCGTTATCAGTCGCAATTAGTGCATTATTTGTTGTGTTCTCAACAATGACCATTTTGTATGAAACCAGTAATATTATTCACGGTGGAGAAACAAATTACATTCGAGCAACCGTGAACATCTATGTTTCAATCTACAATTTATTCTTGAGTTTATTAAGATTACTTTCTATCTTTTCAAGTGATGAATAATGATTGAATTTTGACTTTATGACCCCACTATTTAGTGGGGTTATTTTTTGGAATAGGCAATGGAAAAACAAATTTTTGAACATTCAGTTAATGTAGAGGAAGAACAATATCAGCCTAAGCAAGAGTTTCATAATGTAGAAGCAAAGTTAGATGAAGCGTTGGACAGAGAGTTACTTGATACTCAACTTGAACAGGCATTGAAACCAAAATCCAGTTTTGGAAAAACGGTATTAAAATTTACCGCACTTTTATTTGGCACGGCAACGATAGCCCAATCCGTGCAGTGGATTTGGGATAGTTATCAACAACATCAATGGATTTATCTTGCTTTTGCTTTAGTGAGTTTAATTGTCATTTTATTGGGGATTAAAGAGATTATTGGCGAGTGGCGACATTTAGTTTATTTAAAAAAACGTGAGCAATTGCAACAACAAAGTCAGCAGATTTGGTTAGAAAGTGCGGTAGAAAATAGCGATGTTTTTTCTGTTCAGAACGTAGAAAAAAGTAAAGTACTTTGTTTAGAGGTCGCAAAATCTTTAGGTTTGGAAAATGATTCTCCAGCGGTAATTCAATGGCAACACCAATTAAATGAAGCTTATTCCGCGCAAGAAATTACTTATTTATTCAGTCGTAATGTTTTGTCTTCTTTTGATGTACAAGCTAAAAAATTGATTAGTGAAATGGCAGCAGAATCAGCTGTGATTGTTGCGATTAGTCCGCTTGCTGTAGTGGATATGTTTTTTATCGCGTGGCGTAATCTTCGATTAATGAATAAGATTGCTGAAATTTATGGGATTGAATTAGGGTATTTTTCACGTATTAGATTGTTAAGAATGGTATTGGTCAATATCGCTTTTGCTGGAGCAACCGAAGTGGCACAAGATATTGGAATGGATTGGCTTTCTCAAGATATGACAGCAAAATTGTCTGCGCGTATCGCTCAAGGAATCGGTGTGGGATTACTCACAGCTAGATTAGGTGTGAAAGCAATGGAGCTTTGTCGCCCATTAGCATTTCAATTAAACGAAAAACCAAAGCTTTCACATATTCAACAGGAATTACTTAGTTCGATGAAAGATATTGTTCTCGGTAAAAATAAAATTTACAAAAAGGAGCAAGTTTGATGAAAATCGAGGTTGTTTATCAACATAGCGATTTTATTATTATCAACAAGTCTGAGGGTATTAGCGTTCATAAAGATCAAGAAGAACAAGGCTTAACAGAACTTGTTGCAAAACAATTGAATGTGCCTCAAGTATGGTTGGTTCATCGCTTAGATAAAGTGACGTCGGGGCTATTAATTTTGGCACTGAATGCTGAAAGTGCGGCTGAATTTTCTCGACTTTTTTCTGAACATAAAATTCATAAAACGTATTTGGCATTAAGTAACCAAAAGCCTAAAAAGAAACAAGGATTGATCGTCGGGGATATGAAGAAAGCCCGAGATGGTGCGTGGAAACTTTGTCAAACAAAAGAAAATCCAGCGATTACGCGTTTTGAAAGTGTAAGTTGTGAACCTAATTTACGTTTATTTATTTTAAAACCTCAAACGGGGAAAACACATCAATTACGTGTTGCGATGAAAAGTTTAGGTAGCCCGATTTTAGGCGATGGGCTTTATGGTAAAAATACTGAAAAAATTGACCGCACTTATTTGCATTCGGTTCAATTGGAATTTGATTATTTGAATGATTTTATTTCGGTCACTTGTTTTCCTATTCAAGGTCAATTTTGGATTAAGCCTACAGTATTTGAGCAAATTCAGGTTTATCTGACAAAGCCGTTTTTATCAAAATAGAAATCTCTGTATAATAAAGCCAATTTCACTCTTTAATAGGAACAAAAATGAAATTTATCTCTTTTAATATAAATGGTTTACGTGCTAGACCACATCAACTTGAAGCCATTATTGAAAAATATCAGCCAGATGTGATTGGCTTGCAGGAAATTAAAGTTGCTGACGAGGCTTTTCCCTATGAAATTACAGAAAACTTAGGTTATCACGTATTTCATCACGGACAGAAAGGTCATTATGGCGTGGCATTATTGACTAAACAAGAACCTAAAGCGGTTCGTCGCGGTTTTCCAACAGACAATGAAGATGCGCAAAAACGCATTATTATGACTGATCTTGAAACTGAATTTGGCTTATTGACTGTCATTAATGGTTATTTTCCTCAAGGGGAAAGTCGTACGCACGAGATTAAATTTCCAGCTAAAGAGAAATTTTATGCGGATCTTCAACAGTATTTAGAAAAAGAACACGACAAATCTAATCCGATTTTAATTATGGGCGATATGAATATTAGCCCAAGTGATTTAGATATTGGTATCGGCGATGAAAATCGTAAACGTTGGTTACGCACAGGTAAATGCTCTTTCTTACCAGAAGAAAGAGCGTGGTATCAACGTTTATATGATTACGGATTAGAAGATAGTTTCCGTAAGCTGAACCCAACAGCGAATGATAAATTCTCGTGGTTTGATTACCGTTCTAAAGGTTTTGATGATAATCGAGGTTTACGAATTGATCATATTTTAGTAAGCCAAAAATTGGCTGAACGCTGTGTCGATGTGGGTATTGCATTAGATATTCGAGCAATGGAAAAACCGTCTGATCACGCACCGATTTGGGCTGAATTTAAATAGGAAAGCGAAATGGATATGGCAAATTGGCAGAATTATCGTTCTACTGTGAACGGTATGCCTGCCGTGTTTACCGCAAATATTGAAGATGTTGAAAAATATCACGGTAAAGGTCTCGATAAAATAGTGCAGTTTACTATTGATTATCAGGCTGATGATGAAACGGGTTTACCATCAGAAGTTGAATACGATAAGTTAATTAACCGTGTATTTAAAATTTTGACACAACTCACCGCACTTCCAAATGTATTTTTTGCGGGGCATTTTATTTGTAATTCTCAAATAAAAATACATTTTTATTGTAAGCACGAAAATCTTATTGTAGAAACTTTACAACAAATTGATTTTGTTAAAGATATTAATGTTCAAAAGGATTTAATTTGGGATACTTATTTTGACTTTTTGCTTGCTTCTCCATTAGAGATTAAGTTAAATGCAACGGAGGAGTTACTTGATTTATTAAAAAGTAAAGGTCGTAATTTAAGTGATACCTATTTAGTAGAGCATAGTTTTCATTTTGATGAAGAGCAGAAAATGTTCCCTTTTATGGATGAACTGAGTTTAGGGGATTATTCTTTCACAACATTACAATATTCTGCACAAGCGATTCAGTTTAATGAAGATGACGAACCTTATTTCTTGGTAAAATTAGAGCAAGAAATTTCATTAGAAAATAGCGAAATTTTTGAACAAGTAGAACGTTTCGAAAAATTGGCTGAACAATTTTCGGGAGAGTATATCGGTTGGGAATGTGATTCTTTAATGGATGCGAACAAGCAGTTGAATTAGTTGTTTGAGATACTCGTACGTCATAAAAAGAGAGATATTTATCTCTCTTTTTTAATGTAATTTAACTTTTCTGCGTATTTTTCGCATTAATAAAAATACCCACGGCCATAGTAAACCAGAAGCGAATGCGCCTAAGATGGCTTGCCAATGAAAAAAGGCAGTATGGAGTGAAAATTCAATTAAGAAAATAAGTAATCTTATAATGAAGACGAAAAGTACAACCAATAAACTTTGGAACCAAAGTGATAAATTTCGCAGAATTAAATAGTTTTTGGCAATGATATACATACTCGTAGAAAGTACGAGAGCGTGAACGCCTAATGTAGAGCCTAATACTAAATCCCAAGTTAATCCGAGTAAAAATGACCAGCCTATACTCACTTTATTGGGAATTGCTAATATCCAATAAAGTAATACAAGTACAAGCCACGCGGGCTTTAACATTTGGAAACCAAGTGGCCAAGGTGCAAGTTCTAATACAAAGGCAATAACAAAGAAGCTTAAAATAGTGAACCATTGTAAAATAAATCGTGTTTGCATTAGTCTTCTATCCTTTCTTCTTGCTGTTCTATGAGAAGATCTTCTTCATTTTGAAGGAAATCTGTTGGAATATCTGGTTCAATAATGGTTTTTTCTTTATTTTCTGGAAAGTCTTCTTCTGTTAAGGGTGTTTTTTTCACTCTATAATTTGCTTCATTAGCTTGGCTTTCTAAACGTTTTTGCACCAGATTGCGAACTTCTTCTGGCGACATTGATTTTACTTTTGATATATCTAGGTTACTTGGCCAAAGTAAAAGTACATAACGTAAACGTTCTAATAAAGCTAAAGGTTTAGCTTTAACTATCGCAAAGTAATTAGAGCTATCACGCGAAACACTTTGTACAACGGCTACGGGATAGCCCTCAAGAAAACGTCCACCAAGCCCAGAAGTTACGAGAAGATCGCCTTTTTCTATATCAACGGAACGAGGCACGTTATCGAGGCTTAGTTCATCGGTATGCCCAGTCCCACTCGCAATAACACGAACATCATTGCGTAGAACTTGCACTGGAATTGAGTGTGTTACGTCTGTGAGTAGCAGTACTCGGCTAGTATTTTCGCCCACGGAAATAATTTGTCCAATGACGCCTTTTTCATCAATGACAGGCTGACCTACATAAGCACCGTCTTTTTCGCCTTGATTAATCACAATTTGTTGGCGATAAATATCTGTTTCTGCGGTAAGAACTTCGGCAATTTTTTTGTATTCATCAGTTCTTAACGGAGAATTTAATAAAAGGCGTAATCGCTGATTTTCGATTTTGAGTTGATCAAGTAAAAGTAAATCTGCATTTTTTTCCAAAAGCTGTTGGCGTAGTACTTTGTTTTCAATTTGTAATTTATTGGTATCAACAAGATTTTCTGAAACACCATCTAAGATGCTTCGAGGACTATTTGCAAGATAATATAAACCGCCTATTGCCGTTTCCATTGCACTACGTGCTTTCGTTATTGAGTTATTACGTCCATCAGCTAAAATTAGGGCAATAGATGCAAAGATAGCGATAAGTAAACGAATGCCTAGGGGAGGGGCTTTGCTAAAAATGGGTTTCATTAAACGTTCTCTTGTTGAATGAAAAAAGTGAAAGGAAAAGTGCGGTTATTTTTAACCGCACTTTTTGTTCATATTCTAATTAAATTTCATCACTAAAAATATCGCCGCCGTGCATATCGATCATTTCTAATGCTTCGCCACCACCACGAGCAACACAGGTTAATGGATCTTCTGCGATGATAACAGGGACACCAGATTCTTTAGAAAGTAAAATATCAATATTACGTAATAAAGCACCACCGCCAGTTAAGACCATACCACGTTCGAAAATGTCTGCTGCGTGTTCTGGTTGGCATTCTTCAAGTGCCGTTCGAACCGCTGCTACAATACCATTTAATGGTTGTTGAATGGCTTCTAGGACATCACGTGATGTTAAAGTAAATGAACGTGGCGCACCTTCGGCTAAATTATGTCCGTGTACTTCCATTTCTTTAATTTCGTCATCTTCTTGAATATAAGCAGAACCAATTTCTTGTTTGATGCGTTCGGCTGTAGGTTCTCCGATAACCGAGCCAAAAGTGCGGCGAACATAGGAAATAATCGCCTCGTCGAAACGGTCACCACCGATACGCACGGAAGATGAATATACAATCCCATTTAAGGAAATTACAGCCACTTCTGTCGTACCACCACCGATGTCAATTACCATTGAGCCAACGGCGGTAGAAACGGGTAATTTAGCCCCAATTGCCGCTGCCATTGGCTCTTCAATTAAATATACTTCACGCGCACCCGCTCCAATTGCTGATTCTTTAATTGCACGGCGTTCTACTTGTGTTGCACCAGCTGGCACACATACTAATACGCGTGGGCTTGGGCGCATAAAATTACCGCTATGAACTTGTTTGATAAAGTATTGCAACATTTTTTCTGTCACAAAAAAGTCTGCAATAACGCCATCTTTCATCGGACGAATTGCGACAATACTTTTTGGAGTACGACCTAACATTAATTTGGCTTCTTTACCCACAGCAGCAATGCTTTTTAATGTGCCTACGCGATCTTGACGAATCGCAACAACAGAGGGTTCATCAAGTACAATACCCTGTCTTTTGACATAAATTAAAGTATTAGCTGTACCTAAATCAATAGAAAGATCGTTTGAAAACAACCCACGAATTTTTTTAAATAACATAATTATACCGTTTAAAATGAAAGTTAGTTTTGTTTGACAAAAAAGTAGAAAATGACTTTGTCAAACATACAAAAAATTGCACTAAATGTATCAAAAAAAGCGTTGCGATTACAGTGTTTTTTAGCGTTTTTTATCGCAGTTGCCATTGCCCTTTGTCTTGTAGAATTAATTGTTGTTGATGTAAGGTTTTAAGGGTTGAACGGTGTCCCACACTGATGATTGTCGTTTGTGGTAGTTCTTGTTGTAACAATTGATACATCGAAAATTCTAAACCTTCATCCATACTAGCTGTGGCTTCATCTAAAAATGCCACTGCTGGTTTGTGTAGAATTAATCGTGCAAACGCCAGACGCTGTTGTTCGCCAAGAGAAAGAATACGCGTCCAGTCTTGTTCTTTTTCTAATTGTTCAGCCAAATGTCCTAGTTGCACTTTATTTAATATTTCTACCGCTTGCGTATGTGAAATATTGTCAGCGTTATTTGGATAAGCTAATGCTGACATCAAATTTCCTTGTGGCACATACGGCTTTTGTGACAAGAAAAGCTGATTGTGCGTAGGGCAATTTATTTCCCCCTCAGCATAGTTCCAAAGTCCAGCAATCGTGCGTAAAAGCGTGGTTTTCCCTGCCCCAGATTTTCCTTGAATAAGCAAACTTGTTCCTTGCGGTAAGGTAATGTTTAGATGTTTAATTAGTGTATGACCTAATGGATTTTGAATACTTAAATTTTTGAAAATCACATCTGTTGGATGATTGTGGATCTGTGTTTGTGATTTATTATTTACTTTTTCAATGGCATAACTGAACCCAGTTAAACGATCTAGCGTTGCTTTATAGCTTGCAAAATTATCATAAGTATTACGGAAGAATGAAAGATTTGCGTGTAACTGACCAAATACTTGTAAGGTTTGCATTAGATCGCCTAGTTTTATTTGCTTTTCAAAGTAACGTCCAACTTGAATTAACAATGGAAAAACCACGGAAATTTGGCTTACGACTAAGTTAAATCCTGAAAATTTTAGTGTTCTAAATACAATAATCCACATATTATGAATGACGGCATTGAACTGCTGATAAAGCTGATTTTTTTCGACTTTTTCGCCCGCATAAAAAGCAATGCTTTCGGCATATTCTTTAATGCGAATTAAAGAATAACGATAGTTTGCGTTTAGGAGTTCATTAATAAAATTCAATGAGATTAATGGGCGACCGAGCCAAAATGCGATGAGGGTTGTGAAAATGACATAACCAAATACTAAAAATACCATCATATGCGGAATTTCCACGCCAAGTACCATCATTGGACCTGCTAATCCCCATAATAAAATCGTATAAGAGATCATAGAGGTTACCGCATCAATGACACCAGTGCTTAAAGAAAGCGTGGTTTTTACATAAGATTGCACATCTTGTTGAATACGTTGATCGGGGTTATCAAGATTTTCTGATAAATATTGTGTTTTGTAATAGGCACGATGTGCCATCCATTTATCAACAAGCTGTTCGTTAAGCCATTCAATCCAGTTGATGACGAAACGTTGCTCTAAATAATAGCTTACTAATGCTGCTGAAACAGAACTTGCGGCAATGACACAGAACAAGCCCATTTGTTGCCAAAATACATGTTCATTAAATTCTTGTAATGATGTGTACATATTTTTGTACCACTCAGAATGTACAAGGCTGATACGTACGCTAAGTAGCGTCATTGCAACAATAAGTAGAAAGAATAAGATAGGTTTTATACTACGTTTAGGCGAAAGATAACCACCTGCAAACATCCAAAATTGTCTTCCCCATTGAGTAAAACGCACCAAAAGAAAAATGCCAAAACTAAAGACGACTGAGGTGATGGCTAGCGTTTGTAAAATCCAAATAAGAGAAGTAATGGCTTCTTGGGCGTAATCCATAAATATTCCATCCGAGCTAAAAGTGCGGTGAAAAATAACCGCACTTTTTGTAAAAGGGTCAAAATTTTCGGTATTGTAGAGTCTATGCTCAATTTCGCAAGAAAAAATGTGACGAATGTAGCATTTTTTGAGTTTGGTTAAGGTTTTCAAAAAGTAACTTGGATATAATCCGAAGGAGTTAAATTTCATTTTTAAGGGGTCAATATGAGTGATATTGCGATCACGATTAGTCTTCTTGCCCTCGTCGCCGTAATCGGCTTATGGATCGGGCATTGGAAGATCCGTGGGGTTGGGCTTGGCATTGGTGGCGTGCTGTTTGGCGGCATTATTGTTGCCCATTTCACTAATCAATATGGCTTGAAACTGGATGCGCATACGCTGCATTTTGTGCAAGAATTTGGTTTAATTTTATTTGTTTATACTATTGGTATTCAGGTTGGACCTGGCTTTTTTTCTTCTTTACGAAAATCTGGTTTAAAGCTAAATGCCTTTGCCATTTTGATTATTGTGCTGGGGTCAATTGCCGTGGTTCTTGTACATAAAATTGCGGATGTTCCACTGGATATTGCCTTAGGTATTTATTCTGGTGCTGTTACTAATACGCCAGCGTTGGGGGCAGGGCAGCAAATTTTAGCAGAATTAGGGGTGCCTCAAACCACTGTGACTATGGGGGTGTCTTATGCAATGGCTTATCCATTCGGGATTTGCGGTATTTTGCTTGCAATGTGGTTAATCCGCTTGTTTTTTAACGTCAAAGTGGACGATGAAGCCGCTCGTTTTAATGCGGAGAGCAGCCAAGATAAAGAAAGTTTACATAATATTTCTTTAAAAGTGACGAACCAAAATCTAGATGGTCTGACATTGATTCAAATTCCTGGATTTAGTGATGAAGAAGTCGTATGTTCACGTTTAAAACGCGATGATATGGAAATTGTTCCAAAGGCAAGTACTGAAATTCGTATCAACGATATTTTGCAATTAGTGGGCGATGATAATTCGCTTGCCAAAATGCGTTTAATTATCGGACACGAAGTTGATGCACCAACTGTTGCCTATAGTGGCGAAATTCGTTCTGAGCGTGTGGTGGTAACGAATGAAAAAGTATTAGGCAAAAAGATCCGTGCCTTAGGCATTCATCAAAAATATGGGGTTGTGATTTCACGTTTAAATCGTGCAGGGATTGAGTTAGTTCCAACGGGAAATACCACACTGCAATTTGGCGATGTGTTACATATGGTCGGACGCAGTGATGTACTAAATCAGGCTATTTCAGTTATTGGTAATGCACAACAAAAATTGCTTCAAGTGCAAATGTTACCTGTGTTTATCGGCATTGGTTTAGGGGTACTCGTTGGTTCGATTCCATTTTATATTCCAGGTTTCCCTGTTGCCTTAAAATTAGGACTTGCTGGCGGGCCATTGGTGGTTGCGTTGATCTTAGCGAGAATTGGCACGATTGGTAAACTTTACTGGTTTATGCCACCAAGTGCTAACTTGGCATTACGCGAAATTGGGATTGTTCTTTTCTTGGCTGTGGTCGGTTTAAAATCAGGTGGAAGTTTCTTTGATACTTTAGTGAATGGTTCGGGACTTGAATGGATGGGATACGGTATTTTTATCACTTTTGTGCCGTTGATTATTGCTGGGACTATAGCACGCTTATATGGAAAACTTAATTACCTAACTATCTGTGGTTTACTTGCAGGTTCAATGACGGATCCTCCCGCTTTAGCATTTGCGAATGAAATTAAAGAAGATAACGGTGCGGCAGCACTTTCTTATGCAACTGTGTATCCGTTAGTGATGTTTTTGCGAATAATGTCGCCACAGTTATTGGCAGTGTTGTTATGGGCAGCATAGAAAAAATAATTTCAATTTAGACATAAAAAGCGCGGTTAATTTCGCGCTTATTTTTTTGCGTGGATTTTGCGCGAGAGGGTATTCAATGATAGAATTCCGCACTTTTATTGCTAAGTGCGAACAAAATGGCATTAGTTGAATTTTTGATGGAAACCTTAGATGGGTTAAAGGGAACAGATATTGTACATTTTGATGTACGTGGAAAATCATCTATTACGGATAATATGATTATTTGCACGGGTACGTCGAGCCGCCAAGTTTCTGCAATGGCAGATAATTTAATTATAGAATGTAAAAAAGCAGGTTTTGAAACCTTTGGCGAAGAAGGGAAAAATACTGCAGATTGGATTGTGGTGGACCTTGGTCAAGCTATCGTACATATCATGCAACGTGATGCGCGTGAAATGTATCAATTAGAGAAACTTTGGGCGTAAATTTTAGTAAAGTGCGGTAAAAAATAACCGCACTTTTTAGATAAGGATGACTTGTGAAAATCACGTTAATTGCTGTTGGAACAAAAATGCCTTCTTGGGTTACAACGGGTTTTGAGGAATATCAACGCCGTTTCCCAAAAGATATGCCTTTTGAACTGATTGAAATCCCAGCAGGTAAGCGTGGAAAAAATGCTGATATTAAACGTATTTTAGAGCAAGAAGCTAAGGCGATGTTAGCCGCCTGTGGAAAAGGTAAAGTTGTGACGTTAGATATTCCAGGTAAACCTTGGACGACACCGCAGTTAGCCGAGCAATTGGAAGCCTGGAAAAATGATGGTCGCGATGTTTGTTTGTTGATTGGTGGGCCTGAGGGGCTTTCGCCAGAATGTAAAGCCGCTGCAGAGCAAAGTTGGTCGCTTTCGCCATTAACATTACCTCACCCACTTGTTCGTGTTGTAGTGGCTGAAAGTTTGTATCGTGCGTGGTCGCTCACTACTAATCATCCTTATCATCGAGAATGATACATCCTTATTTTTAGTCAGATGAATTTAAAAAAATTCTTCAATACACCAACACACGAACCGTTCCGCGATAAAAAAGCGGAGCGTAACCTTTTTGCACGCCGAACTTTAGTGGCTTTTTTGGGGATTTTGTTACTAACAGGTGTTTTATTCACCAATATTTATCAGCTACAGATTGTTAATTTTGATATTTACCAAACGCGTTCTAATGGTAACCGAATTAAATTATTACCTTTACCGCCAACGCGTGGCTTAATCTATGATCGTTACGGCAAATTATTAGCCGAAAATCTTACTTTTTTTGGTTTATACATTGTGCCAGAAAAAACTGAAAATTTAGACCGCACTTTAGATGAATTACGCTATATTGTGGGATTGACGGATAACGATATTGAAAATTTTAAAAAGGAACGTCGCCGCGGAACGCGTTATACACCGATTTTATTAAAGCCGAATTTAACAGAAGAACAAATTTCACGCTTTGCGGTAAATGGCTACCAATACCCGAGCTTAGAGGTACGTCCTTATTTCAAACGCCATTATTTATATGGCGAAACAATGGCGCATATTTTGGGCTATGTAGGTAAAATGAATGATAAAGATGTAGAACGTTTGAAACGAGAGGATAAATTCGCGAATTATGCGGGAACGAACGATATTGGAAAATTGGGTATTGAACGTTATTACGAGGATATTCTGCAAGGTACCACGGGTTTTGAAGAAGTAGAAATTAATAATCGCGGCAAAGTAATCCGCACTTTGCGTAGCCGACCTGCTGTGGCGGGAAAAAGTATTCATTTAACCATTGATTTGGCATTACAGCGTTATATTACTGAACTTTTATCGGGACTAAAAGGTGCTGTAGTTGTGCTTGATCCGAAGGATAGTAGTGTATTAGCGATGGTATCTACACCAAGTTATGATAATAATTTATTTGTTGATGGTATTTCCTCCGAAGATTATAAACGTTTATTAAATGATCTTGCTCGTCCACTTTATAGTCGTGCGACACAAGGTGCGTATCCGCCCGCTTCGACAGTCAAACCTTTTATTGCAGTAGCCGCACAAACTGAAAATGTGATTACACCAAACACAACGATTTTTGATCCGGGATATTGGGTATTACCTAATTCCACAAAACGTTTTCGTGATTGGAAAAAAACAGGCCACGGGGATACGGATTTGAATAAAGCGATTACTGAATCCTCTGATACTTATTTTTATCAAGTGGCTTATAATATGGGTATTGATCGTCTTTCTGATTGGATGAAACGCTTTGGCTTCGGTATGCCAACTGGGATTGAAATTCAAGAAGAAACGGCTGCCAATATGCCAACCCGAGAATGGAAACAAAAACGCTATAAACGCCCTTGGGTACAAGGCGATACGATTTCGGTTGGGATTGGTCAAGGTTATTGGACGGCAACACCACTACAAGTAGCAAAAGCAACGACGATATTGGTCAATAATGGCAAAGTAAATACGCCGCATTTGATGAAAGCAATTGAAGTATCTACTCTAAAACCTTATGAAGATCCTTTGCTTTATCCTGATATTACAGAGGCTAAACAAAGTTACTGGGATGCGGCAAAACGTGGAATGTATAATGTTGTCAATTCAGCTTTAGGGACGGGGAGAAAGGCTTTTGCTGGAGCAAACTATCGTGTAGCAGGAAAATCTGGTACTGCTCAAGTATTTAGTTTAAAAGAAAATGAAAAATACAATGCGGCTGGATTGAAAAAAGAATTACATGATCACGCATGGTTTACCGCATATGCACCTTATGAAAATCCTAGATTGGTTGTGACAGTGATTTTAGAAAATGCAGGTGGTGGTTCAAGTAATGCCGCACCGTTAGCACGTAAAGTGATGGATTACTATTTGAATCAGCGTTTACCACAAGTTGAAAAATATAATATACCTATTCAGCAAAAAAAAGATTTGTCACAAGAGAGCGAACAAATAAATGGAAGATAAAATCCCTTTTTGGTTGCGTGTTTGGCAACGTTTGCATATTGATTTTTGGCTGTTTATCGGACTTCTTGCAATAACGGCTTATGGTATGCTGGTGTTATATAGTGCATCAGGTGCCAGTGAAATGATGTTTAATAACCGAATTATTCAGGTTTTACTTGGATTTATTGTTATGCTGTTAATGGCTCAATTTCCACCAAGATTTTACCAACGCATCGCACCTTATCTTTATTTAATTGGCTTTGTGTTGTTGATCTTAGTAGATGCTATTGGCACGACAAGTAAAGGTGCGCAACGTTGGCTTGATCTTGGATTTATTCGTTTTCAACCTTCTGAAATTGTAAAACTTGCTGTGCCATTAATGGTGGCAGTGTATTTAGGTAATCGTCCACTTCCACCTAAATTAAGTGAAACATTTATTGCGATTGCAATGATTATGATTCCGACTTTACTTGTGGCTATACAACCAGATTTAGGCACATCAATTTTGGTCAGTGCGTCAGGTTTATTTGTCGTGTTTTTAGCAGGAATGAGCTGGTGGCTTATTTTAGCTGCAGTGATTGGTCTGGCTGGGTTTATTCCGATCATGTGGTTATATCTAATGCATGATTATCAACGTACTCGTGTACTTACATTATTAGATCCAGAAAAAGATCCTCTCGGTGCAGGCTATCATATTTTGCAATCAAAAATTGCGATTGGTTCTGGTGGATTAAACGGAAAAGGCTGGATGCAGGGGACTCAATCACAATTAGAATTTTTGCCCGAACCTCATACAGATTTTATTTTTGCGGTAATGGGTGAAGAGCATGGAATGATTGGTTTTTTGATTTTAATGGCAATTTACTTATTTATTATTGTGCGTGGTTTAATGATTGCTGTAAATGCTCAAACTTCTTTTGGGCGTATTCTTGCTGGTGCAACGACATTAATTTTCTTTGTCTATGTATTTGTTAATATTGGAATGGTGAGCGGTATTTTGCCTGTTGTGGGTGTGCCATTACCTTTATTTAGCTATGGTGGTACATCTTATGTTGCTATTATGGCGAGCTTTGGTTTACTGATGTCTATTCATACGCACAAAAGTCAATTTATGAAAAGGAACTAATTTCATTTTTTTCTTTCTTAAAGAGAGACTAAATGAAAAGCGTCAATACTTATGAAATTAAAAACTTGGTTAAATTTGACCGCACTTTCGCTGTTTATGGTAAGCATTAATCTTCCAGTGCAAGCGAATACACAAAAAATGTATGGCATTCGAGGTGATAATCTGTCTATTACGACTAAAATGCCAACACCAATTACTTATTCGGTGAAAGGGAAAACCTATACGACTAAAAGTGGAGATGATGCCAAATTTTATATAAAAGAAGGAGTGGCGAGTTACTACCATTCTAAGTTCAATGGTCGTAAGACGGCAAATGGTGATATTTATCGATCTACACAATTTACTGCAGCGCATAAAACATTGCCAATAAATTCTTATGCTTTAGTGACAAATTTACATAACAATCGTAAAGTGATTGTACGTATTAATGATCGTGGGCCTTTTAGTGATAAACGTTTAATTGATCTTTCACACGCTGCGGCAAAAGAAATTGGCTTAATTTCCCGTGGCATAGGGCAGGTAAGAATTGAGGCGTTGCACGTTGCTAAAAATGGGAATTTATCAGGTGCAGCCACAAAAACACTGGCTAAACAAGCAAAAACTCAAGAAGCTGCCGATCGTTTAGTATTAAAATCTAACACGCTTTTTGATAACGCATCTAAGTCAATAAATGATCTAAAAGGAACTGAATTTTACCGTTTGAAAATGCTTGAATTAACCTCTCGTAGCCAAGCAAATAAATTAATTACGCAACTTGCATTAGCGAATATTCAGGCTGAAGTAAATCGCTCGGGAAATAAATATGAAATTCATATTGGGCCTTTTGATGACAAAACAAAAATGGCACAAGTGAGAACTAAATTACAAAAAATGGCAAATAATAAGCCATTAATTGTTTATACGTATAAAAATTAATTGTAGGAAGATCTTATGTTGAAAAGAACAACAAAAATCGCATTTTTATCTGGATTTGTGGCACTTAGCAGTTTTTCCGTATCTGCTGAAGATATGCAGTTTGCTGTAATGCCGCCACAAATTACGGCTCAAACTTATGTATTGATGGATTATAATTCAGGCGCAATTTTGACCGCACTTAATCCAGATCAACGTCAATATCCTGCATCACTGACTAAAATGATGACAAGTTATGTAGTTGGTGTCGCATTAAAACAAGGCAAAATTCATAATACAGATATGGTTACTATTGGCGAGAGTGCGTGGGGACGTAATTTCCCTGATTCTTCTAAAATGTTTTTGGATTTAAATACTCAGGTTTCTGTGGCTGATTTAAATCGTGGTGTGATTGTTGTTTCTGGAAATGATGCAACAGTTGCATTGGCCGAACATATCTCAGGCAATGTGCCAAATTTTGTAGGAACGATGAATAAATATGTTCAACAATTTGGGTTAAAAAATACGAATTTCACTACGCCGCATGGTTTAGACGATCCAAATCAATATTCTTCTGCGCGTGATATGGCAATTATTGGTGCACATATTATTCGTGATTTACCTGAAGAATATAAAATTTACTCCGAAAAAGACTTTACATTTAATAAAATCAAACAAGCTAACCGTAATGGACTATTATGGGATAAAACTATCAATGTTGATGGAATGAAGACAGGGCATACTAGCCAAGCAGGATATAACTTAGTCGCTTCAGCGACTACATCAAACAATATGCGTTTAATTTCTGTAGTAATGGGGGTGCCAACTTACAAAGGTCGTGAAGTAGAAAGTAAGAAACTTTTACAATGGGGTTTTGCTAATTTCGAAACATTTAAAACTTTAGAGGCTGGTAAAGAAATTTCAGAACAAAGGGTTTATTATGGTGATAAAAATTCAGTAAAACTTGGTGCTTTCATGGATCACTTTATTACGATACCTAAAGGTAAACAAAGTGAGGTTAAAGCTCGTTATGAATTAGCAGATAAAAATTTACAAGCACCATTAGCAAAAGGTCAAGTGATTGGTAAAGTGGTTTATCAACTGGATGGTAAGGATATTGCAAGTGCCAATTTACAAGTGATGAATCATGTGGGAGAAGCGGGTATTTTTGGTAAACTATGGGATTGGTTAGTATTGACTGTGAAAGGGTTATTTTCATAAAAACAAGTTGAAAATTGACCGCACTTTTTGATTTATTTTATTTTTAGGAAAGAAAATGACAATAGAAAACGATTATGCAAAACTCAAGGAATTAATGGAATTTCCAGCAAAAATGACTTTTAAAGTTGCGGGAATTAATCGAGAAGGGTTAGCACAAGATCTTATACAAGTGGTGCAAAAATATATTAAAGGCGATTATATTCCAAAAGAAAAGCGCAGTAGTAAAGGCACTTATAATTCAGTTTCAATTGATATTATTGCTGAAAACTTTGATCAGGTAGAAACACTCTATAAAGAACTGGCTAAAGTTGAAGGCGTGAAAATGGTTATTTAGTATGAACAATTCCCTTATCGTTCGTCAGTTAGGATTGCAAGATTATCAAGAAATTTGGCACAAAATGCAGGACTTCACTGATGCTCGAAATGCTGAAACGCAAGACGAAATTTGGTTGGTGCAACATCCTCCGGTATTTACCCAAGGGCAAGCAGGTAAACCAGAGCATCTTTTACAACGTAGTGAAATCCCTGTGGTACAATCGGATCGTGGTGGGCAAATTACTTATCACGCACCCGGTCAGCAAGTGATGTATGTGCTTATTGACATTAAACGCCATAAAAATTTAAATGTGCGTCAATTAGTTACCGCACTTGAACAAACGGTGGTTAAAACTTTGGCTGAATATGGCATTGAAAGCTATCCAAAGCCGGATGCACCAGGTGTTTATGTGGATGGAAAAAAGATTTGTTCTCTTGGATTACGTATTCGTCGTGGTTGCTCTTTTCACGGGTTAGCATTGAATATTAATATGGATCTTAATCCTTTCCATTATATTAATCCTTGTGGTTATGCAGGGCTTGAAATGTGTCAGTTAGCGGATTTTGTTAATCAAGATGAAGCTGATTGCGATAATGTTTCAGCAAAATTAATTAAACACTTCGCTGAGCTTTTAGGCTATAATATAACAACTTGATAACATTTTATAAAAACTAAATGCCCAATTTGGGCATTTTTATTTAGGAAAATACTATGTCTACGCCTTTCAAAATGGAACGCGGTGTAAAATATCGCGATGCGGCAAAAACCTCAATTATTCCCGTAAAAAATATCGATCCTAATCAAGAATTATTAAAAAAACCAGAATGGATGAAAATTAAACTTCCAGCAAGTTCAGCTAAAATTGAAAGCATTAAAAATGGAATGCGTCGTCACGGGCTACATTCTGTTTGTGAGGAAGCATCTTGTCCAAATTTACACGAATGCTTTAATCATGGAACTGCAACTTTTATGATTTTAGGTGCAATTTGTACCCGCCGTTGTCCATTCTGTGATGTGGCTCACGGTAAACCATTACCGCCTGATCCTGAAGAACCACAAAAATTGGCAGAAACAATTCAAGATATGAAACTTAAATATGTGGTGATTACATCGGTGGATCGTGATGATTTACCTGATCGTGGTGCGGGTCATTTTTCTGAATGTGTAAAAGCTGTGCGTGAACTTAATCCTAACATCAAGATTGAAATTTTAGTGCCAGATTTTCGTGGTCGTGTTACACAGGCTTTAGAAAAATTAAAAGATAATCCGCCAGATGTCTTTAACCATAATTTAGAAAACGTACCGCGCTTATATAAAGAAATTCGTCCGGGTGCGGATTACGAATGGTCACTTAAATTATTGCGTGAATTCAAAGAAATGTTCCCAAATATCCCAACCAAATCTGGTTTAATGGTAGGGCTAGGCGAAACTAATGAGGAAATTTTGCAAGTGATGCAAGATTTACGTGATAACGGTGTGACTATGCTCACGTTGGGGCAATATCTTCAACCTAGCCGCCATCATTTGCCTGTTGCCCGTTATGTGCCGCCAGCTGAATTTGATGAATTCCGTGATAAAGCCAATGAAATGGGCTTTGAACATGCGGCTTGTGGGCCATTTGTTCGTTCTTCTTATCACGCTGATTTACAAGCCAGTGGCGGATTAGTGAAATAATTTAAAACTACTCTGAATTAAACCGCACTTTTTGCTTCTTACAAAAGTGCGGTTTATTTTTGATATTTTTTCACTGAATATTCACTAGCCAGAATTAGCGCAAGCCTGTAGAATAGCCCATCGCTTTATTTAACTAATTATTTATAACTCCTAACGATATTGTAGAAAATGACTCAAAAATTACATATTAAAACTTGGGGCTGTCAGATGAATGAATATGATTCATCTAAAATGGCAGATCTTTTATTAAGCACTCACGGATTAGAACTCACGGAAGCACCTGAAGAAGCAGACGTATTATTATTGAATACCTGTTCTATTCGTGAAAAAGCACAAGAAAAAGTGTTTCATCAACTTGGGCGTTGGAAAGAATTAAAGAAAAATAATCCAAATTTAGTGATTGGCGTGGGCGGCTGTGTGGCTTCTCAAGAAGGGGAACATATTCGCCATCGTGCGCCTTATGTGGATATTATTTTTGGCCCACAAACTTTGCATCGCTTGCCTGAAATGATTAATCAAATTCGTGGCGGTAAAAGCTCTGTGGTTGATGTGAGCTTTCCTGAAATTGAGAAATTTGACCGCTTACCTGAACCTCGCGCAGAAGGCCCAACTGCATTTGTTTCCATTATGGAAGGTTGTAATAAATACTGTACTTTCTGTGTTGTGCCTTATACTCGTGGGGAAGAAGTTAGTCGTCCTGTAGATGATGTGTTATTTGAAATTGCGCAACTTGCGGAACAAGGCGTGCGTGAGGTTAATCTACTTGGTCAAAACGTGAATGCCTATCGTGGGCCAACGCACGATGGTCAAATTTGTAGCTTTGCGGAACTGCTTCGTCTTGTTGCATCAATTGATGGTATTGACCGTTTACGTTTTACAACTAGCCATCCAATAGAATTTACCGATGATATTATTGATGTGTATCGTGATACGCCTGAATTAGTGAGTTTCTTGCATCTTCCAGTGCAAGCAGGTTCTGACCGTGTATTAACAATGATGAAACGTGGTCATACCGCATTAGAATATAAATCCATTATTCGTAAACTTCGTGCAGTGCGCCCAGATATTCAAATCAGCTCTGACTTTATTGTTGGTTTCCCAGGGGAAACTGCGGAAGATTTTGAGCAAACTATGAATTTGATTGCACAAGTGAACTTTGATATGAGCTTCAGTTTTGTTTATTCCGCTCGACCTGGTACGCCTGCTGCAGATATGCCAGATGATGTGACGGAAGATGAAAAGAAACAGCGTCTTTATGTGCTACAAGAGCGTATTAATCAACAAGCCGCACAATTTAGTCGTCGTATGCTTGGCACAGAACAACGCGTGTTAGTTGAAGGGCCATCGAAGAAAGATATTATGGAATTAACAGGACGCACTGAAACAAATCGTATTGTTAATTTCCAAGGTTCTCCAGAAATGATCGGTAAATTTGTGGATGTGAAAATCACTGATGTTTATACTAATTCGTTACGTGGCGAAGTGGTGCGTACTGAAGATGAAATGGGATTACGTATTGCACAATCGCCACAAGAAGTGATGAATCGCACACGTAAAGAAGATGAATTAGGCGTAGGGCGTTATCACGGCTAATTAAAATGCTGAAATATTTAACCGCACTTTGAGAGATTAAAGTGCGGTTATTTTTTAGAGATATATGGTTTAGATTTGCCAATCAATTGGTTTCATTCCATTGCTTTCCAAATATGAATTTGTTTTGGAAAAATGACGACAGCCAAAGAAACCTCGATGAGCTGAAAGTGGGGATGGGTGCGGAGCCGTTAAAACAAGGTGGCGAGTGCGGTCAATAATTTGCCCTTTTTTTTGTGCGTGACTGCCCCAAAGTAAAAATACCAGTTTTTCACGATGTTCATTAAGCACTGCAATAACTTTATCTGTAAACCTTTCCCAACCTAAATTGGCATGTGAATGTGCCATACCTCGTTCTACGGTAAGTACTGTGTTGAGCAACAATACCCCTTGTTCTGCCCATTTGACTAAATAACCATGTGATGGCATTTGAAACCCCGAAATATCTTGTGTGAGTTCTTTATACATATTTAATAGGGAAGGGGGAATAGCAACCTCGGGTTTCACTGAAAAAGCCAAGCCGTGCGCTTGGTTTGCACCGTGATAAGGATCTTGACCTAAAATTACCACTTTTACATCTTCAAAAGCGGTATATTTGAATGCATTAAATACCTCTTCTTGTGGTGGATAAATTGTTTTTCCGCTTGCTCTTGCAAGATGAACCTGTTGTAGTGCGTGTTGAAAGTAAGGTTGTGCTTTTTCTGTTCCGATAACGTCTGTCCAGCTTTTCATTATTTTATCCTATTAATAAGTTTTTTATTCATTATAAACAAAAACATTCATTCAATAAAAAGTTAAATTAATGTTAAATTATTGATATAAATTTTATTTAAAAATTAATAAATTTTAATTTAGATCAAATTTATAAAAATTAATAAAAAAAATAACCTGCTCTTTATCAAATAAATCTAAAATAATTTGAAATATTAAAATGATTTGATAAAATTTGTACAGTTTTATTATTATTTTCGTGCCAATTAGGAGGCTATTATGATTAAAGGTATTCAAATTACTCAAGCGGCAAATGACAATTTGCTTAATTCATTCTGGTTATTAGACAGCGAAAAAAATGAAGCGCGTTGCTTATGTGCAAAAGGCGAATTCGCTGAAGACCAAGTTGTTGCTGTTAGCGAATTAGGTCAAATCGAATACCGTGAATTACCAGTAAACGTCGCACCAACTGTTAAAGTTGAAGGTGGACAACACTTAAACGTAAACGTATTACGTCGTGAAACTTTAGAAGATGCGGTAAACAATCCAGATAAATATCCACAATTAACTATCCGTGTTTCTGGTTACGCAGTACGTTTCAATTCTTTAACTCCAGAACAACAACGAGATGTTATCACTCGTACTTTCACTGAAAGCCTATAATTCCAGTTTGAATGAAAAAAGAAACCCCGAAGTTATTCGGGGTTTTGTTTTATCTAAAAAGTTTGAAAATTTGACCGCACTTTATTGATAGGAAAATGTATAAGTGGCAATTGCTTTTACTGTTCCGGGCTTCACATTTCCATCTGTATTGACATAATAAGCTCGGAATAAGACGGAAGGATTATTTTGAACGCCAGAAGAAAACTCCCATTGATTTTCTGTGCCTTTTGCGGAATTTTCAGGTCCATATTTTAAAGCGGGCGTATTCCAATTATTATAGAGTTTAATTCCGATACCTTTTGCGCTTGAATCCGCTGTTAAAGTTAAAATATCACTCCGATTATTTACATTTGATTTATCGGTTAATGTGCTATAAACACGAATCCCACCCCATAAACCACTTCGCGATGAATTATCACAACGTAAACCAATTTCGAATTTACCGCCATAAACTTCATCTCCTTGAGTTGCGATACTACGCTGAGAAATAGTTGGCAATTTGAGCGTAATATCCTTTGGCGTGGTTAAAACACAAGTGTGAGGAGTAACTCTAAATCTGAATGTATTAAGAATAAATTTTGTAATTTTATTTCCTGTATATTCGCCATATCTGCTATCGGATCGGCGACGAGGTTCAATTTCGCCAATTTCAGTACGAGGAATGGTATATTCCCCTGCGGGAGGTTGTTTTAGAAGAACAGGAATCACTTTAGCTGAGGCTCCTTGACTTGATGTAGTACACCATCCATTAAACACTTTTTGCCAAGAATTACCATTAACAGGTACAGGTTTATTGGTATCGCCAGCATAGACTAAAATCCCAATATATTCATTTCCTATATCATAAATAGATTGGTTATCTATGGTGCCAATAACAGGTAAATTAGATATTGCATAAAGTTCTGTGCAAAAATTATCGCCATTGTTATGACCACGAACAAACTTATATTTCTCGGGATCGTTTGCAAAAAACGCATTACCGAAATTATCAAATTTGCGTGGTAAGTCGTCTGCGGAGTAATGGCGTGAATATAAAGGAATAGTATTATTCGTTGTTTTTGCGCCTAATTCAAAGGGCGCAACGATATCATACTCCATACTAGAGCCTCTGTAGTGATAACCATCGCCATTAGGACGACGTTCAATTGATAGCGAGGGTAAAGTGTAACAACATAAGCCTGTTAGAAATATTATTTTTTTCCACATATGATTCTCAACTTTTATTTACATTCCACATCATAAATTTGCATTGTTTCTGATTCATTATCTAAATTGACTTGATAATCAAAATAACATTGCTCGTTTTTCCCTAATCCCCAAGAAACAGCAAGTGTACCTTTTGTTTTCGTTAAATTATTCGCAAAAAGAACACCACCTTGCCCAACATAGCCTACGAGATTTCCTTTATCATCTTTAGCTTCTGTTGCCATTGGTAGAATAACGCCTTTTGGCGTTGCCACATTAAATAGCACCATCGTCGTTTTTTGCGTATCAAAATTGACTAGATTGATGCTATTGGCGCGTGGCACGATTTGTTGTTCTGTTGAATCAAATTCTATATTTATTGGTAAATGGGTCGGATCAATACCAATATAGTTAATAGAATAAGGGGAGGTGTAAGGCACAATAGCATTACCGAAATAATCTAAAGTTTGCCCCATACCAGTTGCCGTAACTAACGCACCTTTTGCGCCTTTAGCGTGAATAATGGCAAAATTATCTCCTACTGTTTGCCCTAACGTCACACCATAAGAATGTGCAACAACAGAACCAGAGGCGGTCATTGAGACTTGACGATTGTGTTGATTATCTTGTCCTACAGAGAATTGATAATCGCCGACATCGGCTCGGTAGCCTACATTGGCAGAAACAGAACGATTATTTTGATTATTGCTCGCGGCGGATAATGCGTAATTAAATTGATTATATTGACCTGTTGAACCGCTTACGCTACTTTGCGCATTGTTATAACGGCGATTATGTGTAAATGTTGAAGACACATATTGTTCGCCCAATGGAATAGAAAAGCTTAAATACAGGCTGTTATCGCGTGTTTTTCTTTCTTGATCAACTGATTGTGAAAAACCAATTTGATAATTTAATCGTTTCCAATTATTACTGTAAGAAAGTTGGTATTCATTACGTACCCCGCTTTTTCCCCAGTAACTATAAGTTGAACCAATTAAATAAAGCACACCCCATTTTTCGCCAAGATTTTGATTAATTGAAAGTTGATATTGATTCTTAGGGCGAGAAAATAGTGAATTTCTCAAGGCTTCATTGGCAAGATTATAGTCATTATTTTTCGCCCAAATAACATCTCTCAATGTATAGAAATCTTTTGAATAATAGCGATAAGCCGCTAAAGTCACATTGGTTTTAGTTGAAAGTACATTTACGCTATAACTTGCGTGCAGGCTATAGCCGTTTTTCTTTTCTCTCGTTTCATCAAAGATGCTTTGTGCAAAGGTGGCATCTGCAGAAAATGCGCCAATTGGCGTATTTAGGCTTGCGCCTAGCAATTCTGCACGATAATTTTTATGTAATGTTATTCCGCTATTAATCGTGAAATTATTTAATAAACCATATTGCAATGTACTTTGTAATACGTTATCTGGATATATTTCAGAACCATAACGGTAACGACCGTAAGCAGTTTGATAACGAAATTGTCCCATTCTGATCAACGGTGCAATATTAGCAAATGGCACTGTGAATGTGCGTATTTGCCCATTTGATTCTGTAATTTCAACGACTAAATCGCCACTATAGCCACTTGGATAAAGATCTGTAATTGTAAAAGCACCTGCAGGAACAGAAGTTTGATAAATAATTGAACCATTTTGACGAATTGTCACGTTGGCATTACTATTTGCGACACCTTGAACTATAGGCGCGTAACCACGCATTGAAGAGGGTAGCATTCGATCATCTGAAGCCACTTTTAATCCACGTAAAGACATCCCCTCCATTAATTCGCCTGATGTATAGAAATCGCCTAATGTTACGAGCCCTCTAATAGCGGCAAAATCTTTTTGTAAATAGGTTTCTGTGCTTTCATAGCGACTATTTTGGTCTTGATCTACTGACTTTTGCCAATTTTTAGAGCCAGAATGTCGTAATGCCCAACTGCCTATGTTGGCTCCAGCACGAATACCAAGATAAGATTGCGCTAAGGTATTATTCCCATTGTTATAGCGATAATGGTTGGCATTGTAATTTAAGAAGACGGCAGGTTCGCCATCTTGCCAACGACTTGGCGAAATATAACCGCGTGGACGTTGCACGGTAAGAGCCTGAGGAATTTCCACGTTAAGACGTAAAAGCCCTGTATCAAATTCTGTTTTTACTTGTGAAATTGCTGTATTTACAGGCACACATATTGCATTAGACGGCGATTGCAAAAAAGCTTTCGGTTGTAAATCTAAGATTTCGGCTAATTCAGGGGTTAAACAAAGCGAAATACCGTTTTCAGTATCATCAAAACGCAGTTGTAAATGCCCTTTGTTGATATTATTGACAAAAATTTCTGCGGGATAATGACCTGCTAGAACCGCATTTTTTTCATTAAAACGGCGAATATCCACCACAGGTGCATTTTCACTTTGTCGTAAAAAGCCTGCATCAAATTCATCATCTGCGTGAACATAAAATGACAGGCTAAAACATAAAGCTAACCCGCAATAAATTGGATGTAATTGATATTTTTGTAGCATTATTAATGTTCTTATCTGATTAATTAGAAAAAAGTGCGGTGAAATTTCACTTCATTTTTCGCGATTGAATTAATGTAAAATTGATTCGCCTTTTTGATCGCCGCCATAATCATTTACGACAGTCCACTGAACTGTTTCATTCGCGCGCGCACCTTTAAATGGATAGGTTTGTTGTGAATAAGGCGCAACCATATCGACATTTTTCACTGATTTTCCATTGATTTTAATTTGATCGTAGGTAATGAAATAAGGCGTTGGGTTATCCACTCGCAAAGAAGAACCATCTGTTGAAAAATTCACTTTTTGATAAGCATCATTAATAGATATTGCTAATCCTGTTGGACGATAAAAAAATTTCAAGCGTGAACGGATTGCTAATTGTAAATAATTAGGGTTGATCGCTAATGATTCAGCTTTTGGTTTAGGGGGAATATCTAATAAATTAAAATAAAAAATCGATTCTCGATCTTGGGGTAAGGCTTCAGTGCCAGTAAAGTTTACGCGTAAAGATTGCCCTGAATTGCCTTCTACTCGAACAATAGGCGGCGCAATGACAAAAGGCACTTTAGTTGAATTAGGATTGCTATTAATATCGCCTTTATCTAACCACGATTGCACCAATGCGGGAGAATCGCCTACATTACTTAATTGAATGGAAATATTTTTTTGTTCAGCAGGATAAATAATGCGAGTGCCAGTAATCACGACATTTGCTTGGACAAAAAAAGGAAGTGCGGTTAAAAAGAGGAAGATTTTTTTTAGCATAGGATTACTCAATAGGAAACAGAAAAAAACCGACTAACGCAGAAAGCGTTAGTCGGAGAAAAGAACGTTTATTTATAGATAATGTTATATTCAACTTTAGATTGAACAACACCAGGTTCAGCAGGAGCATCAACAGCAACATATTGTGCATAGTAAGTTAAATTAGCTGTAGCTGTTGTTGCTCCAGTATCATTTTTAAAATTAGACCAAGGATTATAGGGATCGTTTTCATGCCCTTGAACATCAACATTCTCACCCACTGCAATCACTTTACTGGTATCGGCGTGAGTTAATTGAATTTGTACATGTTCAGCTCGAGTTGTTCCATCAATAGTAGTCTGTGCAATATTTTTTAAATTATGTGTGTTAGGATCCACATATTGGCTATTTGGCAGAAAATAGGCACGAACGCCATCTGTGCCTCCAGTTGCAGCTGATTTACAACCCGTTAATTCAATGTTAAAACGCGTTAAACCTGCAACTGCACCAACTGATGCTAATTGTGTTTTATTGACTGTTGGTAGTTTTACTTCAAAATTACCACTGTTGTTACCGTTTTTAACGGTACAAGTTTGATCAACGACACGACCATTAAATGTGATGGTGCCATCTGCTACGCCAAATGCACTCGAGATTCCGCCTAAACTAAACAGTAAGCCTGCTGCTAACGTTAATTTTTTCATTATTTAATCCTTAGAATGGAAGTAATTATTTAAAGATCACATTTTTTTGTTATTTTGTGATCACGACTGTTTTTAAAATGTTAAAAACCTGCACATAATACACTTAATGAGCAAAAAAAAAACGATTTCAGGTTATTTTTTAACCAATCGATCTTTTTTATAGCATTTTGGGCGGGGAGTTATATGGAATTGAACCTTTTATTTTATAGATAGCTGACTTTTCTTTTGCATCTCTAGCGATTTACACGCTTTTCAGGTACAATCCGCCAGTTAAATTTAATGATTTTTGAGAAAAACTATCTTTTATGAAGAATATTCGTAACTTTTCTATTATTGCCCATATTGACCACGGTAAATCAACGCTTTCTGACCGTTTGATTCAAACTTGTGGTGGACTTTCGGATCGTGAAATGGAAGCGCAAGTGCTAGATTCTATGGATCTTGAGCGTGAGCGTGGAATTACCATCAAAGCACAAAGTGTTACTTTAAATTATAAAGCCAAAGATGGCGAAACTTATCAATTAAACTTTATCGATACACCGGGACACGTGGACTTTTCCTATGAAGTGTCTCGCTCTCTTGCTGCTTGTGAAGGGGCGTTGTTAGTTGTGGATGCAGGACAAGGTGTAGAAGCTCAAACTTTAGCAAACTGTTATACCGCAATCGAAATGGATTTAGAAGTAGTGCCGATTTTGAATAAAATCGACTTGCCTGCCGCAGATCCTGAACGAGTAGCTGAAGAAATTGAAGATATTGTGGGAATTGATGCGATGGAAGCGGTTCGATGCTCTGCTAAAACGGGTGTCGGTATCGAAGATGTATTAGAAGAAATCGTTGCAAAAATTCCTGCACCAGAAGGCGATCCTAATGCGCCATTACAAGCATTGATTATTGATTCTTGGTTCGATAACTATTTGGGCGTGGTATCTTTAGTGCGTATTAAAAATGGGGTATTACGTAAAGGCGATAAAATTAAAGTGATGTCCACAGGGCAAACTTACAACGTAGATCGTTTAGGGATTTTTACGCCAAAACAAGAAGATACGACTGTTTTAGAATGTGGCGAAGTGGGTTGGGTTGTTTGTGCGATTAAAGATATTTTAGGCGCGCCAGTTGGAGATACCTTAACCCATCAACATAATTCTGCAACTGAAGTGTTGCCAGGTTTTAAAAAAGTAAAACCACAGGTTTATGCTGGTTTATTCCCCGTTAGCTCTGATGATTATGAAGCGTTTCGCGATGCACTTGGTAAATTAAGTTTAAACGATGCGTCACTTTTCTATGAGCCAGAAACTTCGACCGCACTTGGCTTTGGTTTCCGCTGTGGTTTCCTTGGACTTCTGCATATGGAAATCATTCAAGAGCGTCTAGAGCGTGAGTATGATTTAGATCTTATCACAACTGCGCCAACGGTAATTTACGAAGTGCAATTAACGAATGGCGAGGTTGTTTATGTGGATAGTCCTGCAAAATTGCCTCCACTTAATAATATTGCTGAAATTCGCGAGCCAATCGCTGAATGTAATATGCTGGTGCCGCAAGAATATTTAGGTAACGTCATTACCCTTTGCGTTGAAAAACGTGGCGTGCAAACCAATATGGTATATCACGGTAATCAGATCGCACTGACTTATGAAATTCCAATGGGAGAAGTGGTTCTAGACTTCTTTGACCGTTTAAAATCAACATCGCGTGGTTATGCTTCTTTAGATTACGGTTTCAAACGTTTCCAAGCTGCAGATATGGTTCGCGTGGATATTATGATTAACAGCGAACGAGTAGATGCGTTGGCTTTAATCGTTCATAAAGATAATTCACAATATCGTGGTCGTGAATTGGTTGAAAAAATGCGTGAGTTAATTCCTCGTCAGCAATTTGATATTGCCATTCAAGCAGCGATTGGAAACCACATTATTGCCCGTTCTACGGTAAAACAATTACGTAAGAACGTATTAGCAAAATGTTATGGTGGAGACGTGAGCCGTAAGAAAAAACTCTTACAGAAACAGAAAGAAGGGAAAAAACGTATGAAGTCTTTAGGTAATGTAGAAGTGCCACAAGAAGCGTTTTTAGCAATTTTACACGTAGGAAAAGATAAATAAGGAAAAGTATGTCAAATTTATTTTTTGTGATTTTACTGGCTGTGGGGTTTGGTGTATGGAAAGTATTAGATTATTTTCAGCTGCCAAATACTTTTAGTATTTTGTTACTAATTTTGACCGCACTTTCTGGCGTATTATGGTGTTATCATCGTTTTGTGGTGCTGCCAAAACGTCATCGTCAAGTGGCACGTGCAGAACAACGTTCTGGTAAAACCTTAAGTGAGGAAGAAAAAGCCAAAATTGAACCGATTTCTGAGTCTTCAGAATTTTTATCTTCACTTTTTCCTGTGCTTGCAGTGGTATTTTTGGTTCGTTCTTTTTTGTTTGAACCGTTTCAAATTCCCTCTGGCTCAATGGAATCCACCTTACGTGTTGGCGATTTTTTAATTGTGAATAAATATGCTTATGGTGTGAAAGATCCGATTTTCCAAAACACCATTATTGCAGGCGAAAAACCACAACGTGGCGATGTGATTGTATTTAAAGCACCACAACAAGCGTTAATTCGTACTGGTCTTGGGGCTACTCGAGCAGCTTTTGCAGAAAATCTTGCGTTAAGTTCAAAAGATAATATGTCTGGTGTGGATTATATTAAGCGTATTGTTGGAAAGGGCGGAGATCGTGTCATTTTTGATGTGGAACAAAAAACATTAAAAATTGTATATGGTAAAGAGGGGAAACCTTGTGAAATTGATTGTGAAACCAAAGCGTTTGAATATTCACAAAATCCAACAAATCCTGCTTTTCCGAATGAATTAGAATTGACTGAAAAAGGCGATGTAACACATAACGTGTTAATTAGTGAATATCGTCGTTATTCAGGCCCTGAATTTTTCCCACAAGAGGGGATGCAAACTGCAGAATGGCTTGTGCCAGAAGGGCAGTATTTTGTGATGGGGGATCATCGCGATCACAGTGATGATAGCCGTTTCTGGGGCTTTGTGCCTGAAAAAAATATTGTGGGGAAAGCCACTTATATTTGGATGAGCTTAGAAAAAGAAGCGAATGAATGGCCAACAGGTTTCCGTTTTGATCGTTTCTTTACAGCAATAAAATAAGATGAATCATTTAGATCGACTTGAGCGTAAAATCGGCTATCGTTTTAATGACATTGCGCTCTTAAAGCAGGCACTCACACATCGAAGTGCGGCAACTCAACATAACGAACGCCTAGAATTTCTAGGCGATTCCATTCTTAATTTCACTATCGCTGAGGCACTTTATCATCAGTTTCCACGTTGTAATGAAGGCGAACTGAGCCGTATGCGTGCTACTTTGGTACGCGAACCCACTTTAGCGATTTTAGCGCGCCAATTTGAATTAGGCGATTATATGTTGCTTGGTTCTGGTGAGCTAAAGAGCGGTGGTTTTCGCCGTGAATCTATTCTTGCCGATTGTGTAGAAGCAATTATTGGCGCGATGTCTTTGGATCAAGGATTGGCTGTGACGACCCAAGTGATTCGAAATTGGTATCAACAATTATTGGCAGAAATTAAACCGGGCGATAATCAAAAAGATGCGAAAACTCGTTTGCAAGAATATTTACAAGGTAAACATCTGCCATTGCCAACTTATGAAGTGGTAAATATTCAAGGGGAAGCCCATTGCCAAATTTTCACTGTTGAATGTAAAGTGAAAAGTGCGGAGAAAATTGACCGCACTTTTGTGGCAAAAGGATCTAGCCGTCGTAAAGCTGAACAAGCAGCAGCAGAACAAATTTTAAAAGAACTGGACATCAAATGACCGAACAATTCGACAAAACCTATTGCGGCTTTATTGCTATCGTAGGTCGCCCAAATGTGGGTAAATCAACGCTCTTAAATAAAATTTTAGGACAAAAAATTTCAATTACATCACGTAAAGCACAAACCACGCGTCACCGCATTGTGGGGATTAAAACTGAAGGGGCGTATCAAGAAATCTATGTGGATACGCCAGGGCTTCATATTGAAGAGAAACGTGCTATTAACCGTTTAATGAACCGTGCAGCAAGTAGTGCTATCGGCGATGTTGATTTAATTATTTTTGTTGTTGATGGCACACACTGGAATGCAGATGATGAGATGGTGCTAAACAAATTACGCAATGCAAAATCCCCCGTTGTGCTTGCTATCAACAAAGTAGATAACATCAAAAATAAAGATGATTTGTTGCCGTTTATTACAGAACTTAGCAGTAAATTTAATTTTGCTCACATTGTGCCAATTTCTGCACAGCGTGGGAATAATGTTCAGGAATTAGAGAAAATTGTACGCAAATCTTTACGCGAAGGTGTGCATCATTTCCCAGAAGATTATGTCACAGACCGTTCGCAACGTTTTATGGCATCGGAAATAATCCGTGAAAAATTAATGCGTTTTACGGGGGAAGAATTGCCTTATTCTGTTACTGTTGAAATTGAACAGTTCAAAGTGAATGAACGTGGCACTTATGAAATAAATGGCTTAATTCTGGTTGAACGTGAGGGGCAGAAAAAAATGGTCATTGGTGCGGGCGGTCAAAAAATTAAAACTATTGGTATGGAAGCACGTGCTGATATGGAACGTTTATTTGATAACAAAGTCCATCTTGAACTTTGGGTAAAAGTGAAATCAGGTTGGGCTGATGATGAACGTGCGCTGCGAAGTTTAGGATATATGGATGAATAAAGTGCGGTAAAATTTATACGGATAATAAAAATCCCCATTATTGTGATGGGGATTTTTTTGTTTCTAATTTTTCACTGAATACACTTTAAATTTTCCTGTTTGAGCAAGAACTTGATAATCATTGAAATGTTGTCTAAGTAATTCGGGATAAGGCAAAAATGAATTGGCGACAATGCGTAATTCTCCACCTTGATTGAGGTGCCATTTCGCTTGAGTGATAAGTTCTGTTACGGCTCGATAGGCGGTATCAATGCCATCATGGAATGGTGGATTTGAAATGATTAAATCAAATTTTCCTTGTATATCAGAAAAGACATCACTGGCGTAAACCTCGCCTTGTAATTGATTTTCAGAAAGTGTTTTACGCGCTGATTCTAACGCCATAGCGTGAATATCTGTCATTGTAATTTGTGTGTTAGGCGAGCGTTTTTTTATCATAGAGCCAATTACTCCCGCCCCACAGCCAAGATCAAGCACTTTTCCTTTTATTTTTATTTTATTATCAATGGTTGAAAGTAACAGTTCTGTGCCTGTGTCTAATTCCGCCGCACTAAATACCCCAGGTAAACTATATATAGTTAAGTTTTCAAGTGTTGAATGTTGATAGGTTTTCCAGAAATTTTTAAGCTCAAAGTGCGGTTTATTTTGTAGTGAAAAATGATATAAACCACAACGGCGAGCGGAGTCAATTTTTGCTATTTCCCCATAGGGTTTTAATGTTTTTTCTACTGAACGCACGCCACAACGGTTTTCGCCAATAATTAATATTTCTTGACCAATAGGAGCTTGAGACAATAGTTGAAGCAGTTGGAAATTGACTTCTTGTTTGTTTTTAGTCCAATAATAAACGATTAAATCGGCTTGATCTTGAAATTCAACGGAAAAATTGACCGCACTTTGTGTTCTTGCATAGTCAAAATAGCAGCTCCAAATTTGGATTGATTGGCATTTTGAGGCTAATGTTTGAGGAAAATTATCAGAAATTCCTCCAGCAAATAATACCGATTTACCGTTAAAAAATGAAAGATGGCGTTCTAAAACTTGGCTTTCTAGAGAAATCACGCTTTGAATCCTGTGGGTTATTAGTTAAAATTATGCGTCATTTTAGCAAAGATTAATAAAAGAAATTAACACTATTTTTCAAGCAACGTTTTAAAAATTTACTTATGAACAGACGCGATCTTCTTTTACAAGAAATGGGGATTTCCCAGTGGACATTATATCGCCCCGAGGTGCTGCAAGGTTCCGTAGGAATTAGTGTGGCAGAGAATATTCGCTTTATCACTGTTTCCGATGAGAATATCAGTAGCTCGCCTTTGTTGGCTGATGTGCTGTTAAGCCTTGATCTTAAAAAAGAAAATTGCTTATGTTTAAATTACGATCAAATCCAGCATATGGAATGTAAGCAGCCTATTCGTTATTGGTTACTATCAGAAAATAGCGACCAAATTGACCGCACTTTGCCATTTTGTATTCAGGCTGAGCAGGTTTATTGCTCGCCAAGTTGGCAGCAATTTCAATCTAATCATCAAGCCAAACGAGCCTTATGGCAACAAATTCAGCAGCCTTAATTATGTCTATTATTTCTCAAATTGAAGCCTGTGATTTCGAGCGATTGTATGAAATCGAGCAGCAAGCACATCTTGTACCTTGGTCATTTGGTACGTTAAAAAACAATCAAGGTGAGCGTTATCTCAATTTAAAATTAATTGAGAATAATCAGATTATCGGTTTTGCTATTTGCCAAACCGTATTGGATGAAGCGACTTTGTTTAATATTGCTATTTTACCGTCTCATCAAGGTAATGGATTGGGGAAATTATTGTTGAATGAGTTAATCGCTCGGTTAAAAGAAAAAGGTGTACAGACCTTATGGCTAGAAGTCAGAGAGTCTAATCCTGCTCGTTTCTTGTATGAAAAAATTGGTTTTAATGAAGTCGATATTCGAAAAAATTATTATCCTAAACCTAGTGGTGGACGAGAAAATGCCGTAGTAATGGCCTGTTATTTATAGACACGAATGATATAGCCTAGGATGTTTATCCTAGGCTATATTTTTTATGCTTCTTCTGCAGGAAAAACAAATGGATTTAATCCGCTGCGTGCGAAACCCTTTTCTTCCATTTCAATATCTAAGAAAATGGAGGCCAAATCATCGGCTACAGGTTCTACGTAAGGATCTTTTTCCTGGAACATCATTTTTAAGTAACTTTCACAGCTACCACAGGTTTCAGCACGAACAAGTGCAAGTTCTTCATCTAACGACCACATTTCGAGTTTGTCGTGACTATTACAATTGGTGCATTGTGCACGTACTAAATTCCATTCACTTTCACATAAATTACAATGTAAGTAGCGTAAACCTTGTGATGTACCAATTTGTACCATACTTGCCACAGGTAAAGAACCACAAACAGGGCAGTGATGTAAATTTTCGGCGTTCTCAACTTGGCTATTATGGGGTATTTGCTGGGCGATCTGTAACCAATAAAGGGAAAGTGCAGCCCAAATAAAGACGGCTTTATCACTGCTGACTAAATTAAATTCTTGTGCTAATAGCTTATTTGCCATTTCTTCTAATTCGGTAGAGGAGGCTTTTTCAAGAAATTCGATTGTTGCAGAAATTTGCTCGTTAGCTTTGGGCTTTATTTCATCAAGAATTTCAGTTAAGTATTCACGCCAGATACTGTCTCGCTTAAAGGTTTTGGCATTTAGTGGCTCGATAGCATTTAACTGTTCAAGCTGTTGTGGCGGTAAAGGATTTTTTTCTAACGTGGAAAGTTGGCTTTCAACTATATCTGCAGCAAATAATAAATAATCAGATAGAGGATGATTTTGTGCTAAGTCTCTTAAACGTTTTGCTCTGCGTTGGTAAAGATTTTTAGGATTGGCAAATAAAATCGCTGGGGCTTGATATGTATTTGCCACTTGTTTAATTTCTGATTCAGATAAGATTTTGATACTCATATTCTTCTCACTTTTAGAATAAAAAGTGCGGTCAATTTTAACCGCACTTTTTTCTTTTTCAGGATTTCAGCTTATTTGCCAAATCCTTTAAATAAGACTTTGGTTTTACCTACTTTTTTGCCAGATTGCTCGTTGAGTAAATCTTCTTCAAGTTTTGATAAAACTTCTTCACGATACCATCTCGGGTGGTGTTTTTTCGCCCAACGAACGGTTACCCAACCTTCAACAATACCGCGAATTGATCCTTTAACCCAAAATGCCATATATATATGCACCAAGATACCCGTGAATAACATAAAAGCACTTGCAGAGTGGAGCAAAATAGCAATTCTCAATACTGGGATTGAGAAGTAATGTGAAAAATATTGACGCCACATAATGATGCCAGTGACTAATAACGTTACCATTGCCAAGTTTAATGTCCAAAAGAGCATTTTTTGACCAAGGTTATATTTACCGTTGTCAGCAACTGCGTGTTCATTCCCTTTAAGCACTTCAATAACACCTTTTGCCCAGCGAATATCGTTTTTCTCTGGAATATTGTGATCCCAGTACAATAACGCTAAGTAGATGAAAGCGAAGAACATTAAAATCCCTGTGAATGGATGAATGGCGCGCGCAATTTGTGGTGTACCCAAAATTTCTGTGAGCCAAGCAAAGTCAGGGAAGAAAAATGCAACTCCAGTGAACATCGTCATAAAAAAGCAAATAACCAGCATCCAGTGACTAATACGCGCTGGTGTTCTATGGCGGATAACGCGAGTATCGTTGCTAATTTCAATTTTACTCATTATTTTCCCCCTTAGACGGTTTATTTTCTTCAAATTCGTGATGATGATCTTCCACATCTTCTTCTACATTTGGGCCAACGGTTAAGTAGTGCGCAACTTCTGCTAGAGCTAGACCACCCATTGCTACTGCAGCGACTGGTTTCAATACATCTTTCCATAAGGTCACACTCAAATCAATTTGAGGATCTTTTGGAAGACCATTGTAAAGCTCAGGTTTATCTGCGTGATGCAACACATACATTACGTGTGTACCGCCTACACCTGGAGGATCGTAAAGTCCCGCATTTTCATAACCACGAGATTTTAAATCTGCTACGCGTTGTTCTGCGTAAATTTTCATTTCTTCTTTAGAGCCGAAACGAATAGCACCTGTTGGACAGGTTTTCACGCAAGCTGGTTCTTGTCCCACAGAAACACGATCCACACAAAGAGTACATTTGTATACACGATTGTCTTCAGGATTCATTCGTGGAATATTGAATGGACAGCCTGCAATACAATAGCCACAACCAATACATTTATCGGATTGGAAATCTACAATACCGTTAGCATATTGAATGATTGCACCGGGTGCCGGACAAGCCTTTAAACAACCAGGTTCTGCGCAGTGCATACAGCCATCTTTACGAATCAGCCATTCTAAACGATCGTTTTCTTCAACTTCGTTAAAACGCATCACCGTCCACGCTTTTGCATCAAGATCAACTGGATTGTCATAAACCCCAACACATTGTGCATTGACATCAGAGCGAATATCATTCCACTCTGAACAACCCACTTGACAGGCTTTACACCCTATACAAGTTGAAACATCAATTAATTTTGCGACTTCAACTTTATGATCTCTCGCTTGTGGTGCTGGTGTTAAACCAGATGTTGCGGAGATTTTAATAACGTCTTGCGTTTGAACGCCTTGAGCAGTTCCAGCCATATTATGCCTCCCCAACTTTTTCAATATTTACCAAGAATGTTTTGTATTCTGGTGTTTGTGTGATTGCCTCACCCCAAGATGGCGTTAAAGTATTTGTAGAGAATCCACGGTTACCTTTGCCATTTAATGCCTTCATATTCCAGTGAATTGGAAGACCTATATGGTGTACGACACGTCCATCAATTTCGAGATCTTTAAGACGTTTTGTAACTACGGCAACTGCTTTAATATAGCCACGACGAGAAGTAATTTTTACCATATCGCCTTTTTGGATGCCTTTTTCTGCCGCTAATTTTTCGCCAATTTCCACAAATTGTTGTGGTTGTGCGATGATATTTAATGCAGATTGTGCAGTCCAACTGTGGAAATGCTCGGTTAAACGATAAGTTGTTGCCACAAATGGATAGTCTTTATTTGAACCAATAAATTCACGATCTTCTTTATAGATACGTAACGTTGGATCTGTCACTACATTTGGATGAAGTGGGTTTGTATCAATTGGGCTTTCAACTGGTTCATAGTGTTCTGGCATTGGGCCATTTGCAATTTTATCAACGGCAAATAAACGTCCTACGCCTTCTGCGGACATAATAAATGGCCCTGTATCAGAACCTGGTGGTTGTGTGCCGTAGTCAGCAATATCAAACCAGTTCCAGTTTTTACCGTTCCATTTGATTAATTGGCGGTTTTTATCCCAAGGATTACCATTGATATCTAATGATGCACGGCTATAAAGTACGCGGCGGTTTGCAGGCCATGCAAATCCCCAACCAATAGTACAGCCTAAACCCGATGGATCTGAATTATCGCGATTAGCAGTTTGATTGCCTTTTTCAGTCCATTGACCAACATATAACCAGTTACCTGATGTTGTTGTACCATCATCACGTAAATGTGCAAATCCATTGAGTAATTGACCTTTCTTGTACATCAAGTTACCGTTTGGATCATAAAGGTCTTCAAGCGCATAACCATTTAATTCTTTGGCTAATTCAACCGCACTTGGTGAGTGTGGTTGAGCATAATTCCAAGTCATCGCTTCAAAAGATTCAATGCCTTGACCACCCTCTTTTTTGTAAAGTTCGTGCATTTCTTCGCGTAGCATAGAAAGAATATCAACATCAGGTAAGGCTTCTCCCGGTTGATCGCAACCTTTCCAGTGCCATTGAGCCCAGCGACCAGAATTAACGATTGATCCTTCTTCTTCTGCGAAACAAGTAGTTGGTAAACGGAAAACTTCCGTTTGAATTTCCGCAGGATTTACATCATTTGACTCACCAAAATTTCTCCAAAATTCTGATGATTCAGTTTGTAATGGATCCATAACGACTAAGTATTTCAGTTTACTCATACCAGATAACGTTTTATTTTTATTTGGTAGTGCATTTAATACGTTAAAACCTTGTAAAATCCAACCGTGTAATTTGCCTTCATTCATCAATTTAACGTGAGTAATCGGATCATATAAGCGATCTGCTTTTGGTAAGAAATCGAATCCCCAGCCATTTTCCTTAGTGGCATTATCTCCGTAGAAAGTTTTCATCATACTGACAAAGAATTTTGAAGTATGACGATAATAGTTCACTTGGTTTGGAACGATATCTTTTGGTGTAATTGCGTTAATGTATTGATCGTAAGAGGTATCTTTATCGTTTGGCAAACGCATATAACCTGGTAAAGACATTGGCAATAAGCCCATATCTGTCGTACCTTGCACATTGGAGTGTCCACGTAATGCGTTAATACCGCCACCCGGCATTCCCATATTACCTAAAAGTAATTGGATCATCGCCATTGAGCGAATATTTTGTGTACCGATTGAATGCTCGGTAAAGCCTAACGCATATAGATGCGTCATTGTTTTATTTGGTGCAGAGGTTTTACCAATTTCTTCACAGATTTGTAAGAAGAGTTTTTGTTTTACACCTGTAATACGCTCAACCATTTCTGGGGTATAACGAGAAACGTGTTCCTTTAAGATATTAATGACACAACGAGGATGTTGTAACGTCATATCACGTTTAGCGTGACCATTTTCATCAAATTGGTAGTTCCATTTAGATTTATCGTAGTTACGTTTTTCTTCGTCATACCCTACAAATAAACCATCTTCAAATTTGAAACCTTCATCAATTAAGAATGAAGCATTGGTATAGTGTTTAACATATTTGTGTTGAATTTGGTTTGTTTCCAATAGGTAATGGATCACGCCCATTAAGAACGTAATATCAGAACCAGAACGAATTGGCGCATGTAAATCTGCAACGGATGCTGTACGGTTAAAACGCGGATCAATAACGATGATTTTCGCACCGTTTTTCTTAGCTTCAATTGCCCAACGGAAGCCAACAGGATGGGCTTCTGCAGGGTTACCGCCTTGAACGATGATTAAGTTGGCATTTTTAATATCAACCCAGTTATTTGTCATGGCACCACGACCAAATGATGGAGCAAGACTTGCTACCGTTGGTCCGTGTCAAGTATTAGCTTGGTTACATACTGGCACCATACCGAGCATTCGAATCCACTTTTGCGTTAATAACGCAGCTTCATTGCTCATTGCTGATGCAGTCATAATTCCTGTCGTTGCCCAACGATTAATCGTTTTTCCACTTGCATCTTTTTCAACAAAGTTGGCATCTCGGTCATCTTTCATTAAACGAGCAATACGTTTAATGGCATCTTTCCAAGAAATTCGTTCCCATTTATCAGAACCAGGTGCACGATATTGAGGATATAAAGAACGGCTTTCACTATTGACATAATCGAGTGCGCCAGCACCTTTCGGGCAAAGTGCACCACGACTGACAGGGTGATCTGGATCGCCTTCAATATGAAAGAGTTTTGAACGAGTATTTGTGCCAGTATGGCTACTTAATGAATTGTAAGGTTTGCCTGTGCTATATAACAACATACCGCAACTTACAGCGCAGTATGTACAGGTGTTACGGGATTCAAACGCACGTAATAATTTATATTCGCGTGGTGCAGCTAATACATTTGCTGGAGCAAAGCCCAACATTGCAGCTGACGTTCCCGCCATACCTCCTGCACAGATCTTGAAGAATTTTCTTCTTGAGACCTGCATAATCACTCCTTTCAACAACAAGTTGTTGAGATATTATAGATAGTAATAAAATTCGTTTAGTAGCTAGATTATGTTGATTTCGTTAAAATAACACTCTCTAGTATATAAATCATCGAAAAAACGCTGATTTATTGGGTGGCTAGGATAACGATTTTTTAACGATAAATCCATAATCAAATGATATTAGCTTCAACAAATATTGTGATCTAGATCATAAATATAAAAATAATTTAACAGATTTTTTACATTTAACTGATGGGCAAGTAATAAATGCAGTGCTGGATTCGACAAACTATCAACTTTTTTAGAAAGACAAAAAATACAGAAAAATTGACCGCACTTTTGCAACAAAAAGAGGACATACTGGCTGTTGAGATGCCAGTTTCTTTGGTATATAACGGCATTTCTCACGCAGTTATGATGTGTTCCCCAAACAATTTAGAGGATTTTGCTTTAGGCTTTTCTCTAACAGAGGGAATTATCAATCAACCAGAAGATATTTATGGTATTGATCTTGTAGAAGTTTGCAATGGTATTGAAGTGCAAATTGAACTTTCTAGCCGTAAATTTATGGCATTAAAAGAGCATCGTCGTAATCTTACGGGGCGTACTGGTTGTGGTATTTGTGGTACAGAACAATTGAATCAAATATATAAAACTTTTCCAAAATTAGACTGTACTTTTCAATTTGATTTAAATTTGCTAGATAGTTGTCTTATTGATCTTCAAAAAAATCAATTACTTGGATGTAAAACTGGTGCTACCCATGCTTGTGCATTTTTCGATTTATATGGAAATATGTTAGCTATTTACGAAGATGTAGGTCGCCACGTTGCGTTAGATAAATTGCTTGGGTGGCACGCAAAATCGGGTAAGCCTAGAGGTTTTATTTTAGCCTCCAGTCGAGCGAGTTATGAAATGGTGCAAAAAACAGTGGCTTGCGGGGTGGAAATGTTAGTCACGATTTCCGCCGCAACGGATTTAGCAGTAACAATGGCAGAGAAACATAATTTGACTTTAATTGGTTTTGCTAGGGAAGGAAAAGGAAATATTTATAGTGGGCATCTACGACTTCACAATTAACCCCAACCAAGAGCGAGTGATTTGAGGTTTTGTTGTTGATTAAGAAAATAGCGTGATTTGTCTCTTTGTAAGTTTAAAATAGAGTAAATTAGCGGTAAACATAAATTATGTAATCCAAATTTAGGTGATTAGTGGGCTTATTATTGTATAATTCGCTTTATTTTTACACATACAAAAGTGGTCATAAGCACACGTTTGTTATATGTATTCAATAGATGCAAAAGTGCGGTCAGAAATTGAAAAGAATTTAGGAGAGTAAAATGGGAAGTATATTGGTTGATCTGCAAATTGCTACAGAAAATATAGAGGGTTTGCCAACAGAAGAACAGATTGTGCAGTGGGCAACAGCTGCTGTTCAGCCTGAGGGCAATGAAGTCGAAATGACGGTTCGTATTGTGGATGAAGCCGAAAGCCACGAATTAAATTTAACTTATCGTGGCAAGGATCGCCCGACTAACGTGCTTTCATTTCCATTTGAATGCCCCGATGAAGTGGAGTTGCCGTTGCTAGGGGATCTCGTTATTTGTCGTCAAGTCGTGGAGCGAGAAGCCGTAGAACAAGATAAACCATTAATGGCACATTGGGCGCATATGGTCGTGCATGGTAGCTTACATTTACTCGGTTATGATCATATTGAAGACGATGAAGCTGAGGAAATGGAAAGTTTAGAAACTCAAATTATGCAAGGATTAGGTTTTGTTGATCCTTATCTAGCAGAGAAATAATTTTATTCGGAGTAATGATGTATAAAGCAGTATTTAGTGATTTTGATGGCACCTTATTAACCTCTCAACATACCATTTCCCCTCGAACTGTTGCGGTAATTAAGCGTTTAACGGCGAATGGCATTCCTTTTGTGCCAATTTCGGCACGTTCTCCTTTGGGGATTTTGCCTTATTGGAAACAGCTTGAAACGAATAATGTACTTGTTGCATTTAGTGGTGCGCTTATTTTGAATCAACATCTTGAACCAATTTATAGCGTACAAATTGATCCCAAAGATATTTTAGATATTAATGCCGTTTTGGCGGATCACCCTTTGCTTGGCGTGAATTATTATACAAATAATGATTGCCATGCTCGTGATGTAGAAAATAAATGGGTGATTTATGAACGCAGCGTCACCAAAATTGAAATTCATCCTTTTGATGAAATAGCAACAGGTTCGCCGCATAAAATCCAAATTATTGGGGAAGCAGCAGAAATCATTGAGATTGAAATTATTTTAAAGGAAAAATTTCCACATCTGAGTATTTGCCGTTCCCATGCTAACTTTTTAGAGGTAATGCACAAGAATGCAACCAAAGGAAGTGCGGTGCGTTTTTTGGAAGATTATTTTGGCGTACAAACCAATGAAGTGATTGCATTTGGCGATAATTTTAATGATCTGGATATGCTAGAACACGTAGGACTTGGTGTTGCAATGGGAAATGCACCTGATGAAATTAGACAAGCTGCAAATGTGGTTACGGCAACCAATAATGAAGATGGACTTGCATTGATTTTAGAAGAAAAATTTCCTGAATAATTAGAAAAGAAAGGCTATCAATTGAGAGCCTTTTAGTTATGCTTCTTGTGAATGATACATTGCTTCAATTTGCTTGCGATAACGTTCTAAAATCACTTTTCTACGCAATTTTAATGTTGGTGTAATTTCGCCTAATTTAATGCTAAATGCTTGAGAAAGTAGTGTGAATTTTTTTACTTGCTCAAAGTGAGCCAATTCTTTTTGCACCGCATTAATACGTTGTTCAAACATTTTCAGAATGTCAGAATTTTTTAATAATTCTAAGCGGTCGTGATATTTAATATTGATCTGTTTAGCGTACTCTTCCAAACTATCAAAGCAAGGCACAATAAGTGCAGACACATATTTTTTCGCATCGGCGATGATCGCAATTTGTTCGATAAATTTGTCTTTACCGATTTTGCTTTCGATATATTGCGGCGCGATATATTTACCGTTTGAGGTTTTCATTAATTCTTTAATACGATCGGTAATAAATAAATTGCCTTGTTCGTCAAATTCTCCCGCATCGCCAGTTTTTAAGAAACCATCTTCTGTAAAGGCTTGAGCCGTTTCTTCTGGCTTTTTGTAATAGCCTTTCATTACCATTTTGCCACGCACGAGGATTTCATTATTTTCCCCAATTTTAACTTCCGCTTTTGGTATGAGTGTGCCGATTGAATTGGGGTTAAATTGAAAATCGTGCCAGCAAGAAACGGTTGCGGTTGTTTCTGTCATGCCATAGCCTAATTTGATGTTGATACCAATGGCGTGGAAAAATAACCCAATAGCCGGTTCTAATTTAGCTCCTCCGCAAGGCATCATTTTTATACGCCCACCCAATAATTGGCGAAGTTTTGAGAGCACTAATTTATCCGCTAAAGCAAATTGTTTCTTCAATAAGAATGGAATAGCTTTGTTATTTGCACGTAAATCAAAATGTTTTTGTCCCACGGAAATTGCCCAATGAAACATAATTTGGCGAAGTTTTGGTGCTTTTTGAACTCTATCCAAGACGGCGGCATAAATTTTTTCGTAAAAACGTGGCACGGCACACATTAAGGTTGGGCGAATTTCCGTTAAAGCTGACCGCACTTGATTGGTATCTTCTAAATAGCAAAGTATTGCACCTCTATGAAGAATATAAGACGCCCAAGCTCGTTCAAAAATATGAGAGAACGGTAAGAAAGAAAGTGAAACGTCCCGATCTGTCACATTAAGTGAAAGATCATGTGTTTCTAACTGGTGAGCGAGATTAGCGTAATCTAACATGACACCTTTAGGCTCTCCCGTTGTGCCAGAGGTATAAATAATCGTAAATAAATCCGATAATTGTTTTTGGTTTAATCGTTGGGTTAGTTTATCTTGTTGTGCGTTTGAGCCTGTTTCAATAAAACTTTCCCAAGTGCAAGAAAGAGGATCTTGTTGTAATTGAATTGTAGATTTCATTGCCACGATTTTTTGTAATTGTGGACAATGATGAGCGATTTCCAATGCTTGCTCGTATTGTTCTTGATCGCCGACGAAGAGAATTTTTACATCGGCGTGATTTAAAATAAATTCTGCTTGCTGGGCTGTATTGGTTGCGTAAATAGGCACTGTGATTGCTCGAATTTGTAAGGTTGCAATGTCAGCGATTGTCCAACGTTCCATATTATGGGCAAAAATGGCGATTTTATCTTGTACGTCAATATTGTGAGCAAGCAATGCACGAGAAAGTTGATTGAGTTGCTCTTGAAAATTTTTCCAAGAGATGTCTCGCCACAAGCCTCGTTCTTTATAGCGAAGTGCGGTCATATTTGCACGAGTTTTGGCTTGTTGTTGAATACGATGAACAAAATGGAGATCGAGATTCATATTAACCCTATTTTTTATTTATTGAGCGAACATATGTACGCTAATATAATCTTAAATATAAATAAAAGCTAGAAGAATATTGATTATTTTAAGTTATTTTTAGTGATCACTTGTTCATTTTTAGATCGTAAACTAAATTCTAGATAATAAAAAACCGCTCCGAAGAGCGGTTAATTTTTTCAAAGTTTTAATTAGCCTTTGTAGTTGTAAACGTGAGCAACTAAGTCTAATACTTTGTTTGAGTAACCCGTTTCGTTATCGTACCAAGATACCAATTTAACGAAAGAATCAGTTAATGCGATACCTGCTTCTGCATCAAATATAGAAGTTAAAGCACAGCCGTTGAAGTCAGTAGAAACAACTGCATCTTCAGTGTAGCCTAATACGCCTTTTAATTCGCCATTGAAAGTTTTACCTTCAGCTGCGTCTTTGATTGCTTGTTTGATTGCATCGTAAGAAGCTGGTTTTTCAAGGTTTACAGTTAAATCAACAACAGATACGTTTGGCGTTGGAACACGGAAAGCCATACCAGTTAATTTACCGTTTAATGCAGGTAATACTTTACCTACTGCTTTCGCTGCACCTGTTGAAGATGGGATGATGTTTTGTGATGCACCGCGGCCGCCGCGCCAGTCTTTAGCTGATGGACCATCCACAGTTTTTTGAGTTGCAGTTGTTGCGTGAACAGTGGTCATTAAACCATCTTTGATACCGAAAGTTTCGTGAACAACACGTGCTAAAGGAGCTAAACAGTTTGTTGTACAAGATGCGTTAGAAACGATATCTTGACCTGCGTATGCGTTGAAGTTTACACCACGAACGAACATAGGGGTTGCATCTTTAGATGGACCAGTTAATACAACTTTTTTCGCGCCTGCAGTGATATGTTTACGAGCAGTTTCATCAGTTAAGAATAAACCAGTAGCTTCAACAGCGATATCAACACCGATTGCACCCCAGTTTAAGTTTGCTGGATCACGTTCTGCAGTGACACGGATAGTTTTACCATTAACCACTAAGTTACCATCTTTCACTTCAACAGTGCCGTCGAAACGACCGTGAGTTGAATCATATTTCAACATATAAGCCATGTATTCAACGTCGATTAAGTCGTTAATACCTACAACTTCGATGTCATCACGGTGTTGTGCTGCACGGAATACGATACGACCGATACGACCAAAGCCGTTAATACCAATTTTAATTGCCATAAGATTT